>NZ_AP023243.1:0-1200000 GCF_016756495.1 Mesorhizobium sp. 113-3-3 | reverse complement strand
GCCGGATCCGGCGGAACGAGTTCACGTTGGGCGCGAACAGCGGCATGATCTCCGGCACGTATGTCTGCAGGCCGCCGATGAAATGGCCGAACATCTCGGTGTCGGCATCATCGTCGCTGGCAAACAGCGCGTTGCCCGCCTCGTCGATGACCGACATGTGCAGGTGCATCGAGCTGCCCGCTTGCGCGGCGATCGGCTTGGCCATGAAAGTGGCGTGCATGCCGCATTGCTGCGCGGCCTGGCGCGTCAGCCGCTTGAACAAAAGCACCTGGTCGGCCAGCGGCAGCGCGTCGCCATGCAGGAGATTGATCTCCAGCTGTGCCGTCCCCGATTCATGGATCAGCGTATCGAGCGGCAGACCGGCGGCCGCGGCATAATCATAGACGCGGCGGATAACCGGCTCGAATTCTTCCAGTGCCACCATGTCATAGGGATGCTGCACAGTTTCCGCGCGGCCATTGCTGCCGACCGGCGCGGTCAATGGCCTGTCCGGATCGGGGTTGGGCGCGGTGAGGTAGAATTCGACTTCCGGCGCCACCACCGCGCGCCAGCCGCGCTGGCGGTAGAGATCGAGCACGGCGCGCAGCACATGGCGCGGCGAGGCCATCCACGGCCTGCCGTCCATGTGGAAGGCGTCGGCGAAGACATAGGCTTTGCCAGCGCCCGCGCCCGGTGCCAGGCACAGCGTCGAAACGTCAGGCACCATGCGCATGTCCGGGTCGGAATAGGCAAAGCCCTCGTCGATCGAGCCGGAATAGCGGCCGTCGATGCTGACGAGAAAAGCGCTGCTCGGCAGATAGAGCGCGCGGTCTTCCAGCGCCTTGAGGAATTTCGCCGTCGGCAGCGCCTTGCCGCGCAGCACGCCGTTCATGTCGGGCACCAGGCATTCGACCTCGTTGATGCCGTGCTGGGCCAGCCAGGCCTTGGGGTCGTTGGTCGCGGTATTCGTGTTCTTATCAAGCATGTCGTTCAAGTCCGTATCAGAGAGAGTATGGCTTGCGCGGCCACGTCCGTTCCTGGTTTCAGCGCCATCTCAGCTGCATTATCCCTGAGGCGGGCGCGCATGGCGTCGTCGGCCAGCAGGCCGAGAATGGCTCTCTCCAATACTCCTTCGGTCCAGCCGTCACGGCCGATATGGCCGCCGGTGCCGGTCTCTTCGGCGCGGCGCGCATTGTCGTGACCGTCCCAGCAATAGGGCATGATCAGCGACGGCACGCCGAAGCGCAGCGCTTCGCAAAAACTGTTGTTGCCGCCATGGTGGATGAACAGGTCCGACTTCGCCACCACCGAAGGCTGCGGAAACCAGGCGTCGAGATAGACATTGTCCGGCACCTTGCGATAGGCGTCGCGCAGGCCGCCGACATTGACGATGAAACGCGCCGGCAGCCTGTCGAAGACGGCAAGCATGCGCTCGATCAGCCCGACATCCATGGCGCCGAGGCTGCCGAAGGCGACATAGACCAGCGGTCCCTTGTTGCGCGGAAACACCGGCACCTCGAACGGCCCTTCCGAACGCACGCAGCCTTCGAGATAGACGAAGCGCTGCGGATCGAGCGGCTCGGCGCGCTCGCGCCGCACGATCGCCGGCGTCAGCAGCAGATTGAGGTCTGGCGAGCTTTCCAGGAACAGGCCCTTGGGCAATGGCGCCAGGCCGGCATCCACTCGAAATCGGTTGAAGCGGTCATGCGCCGGCGCCGAGGCCAAGAGATAGCGCGCCTCGAACGCCGCGCGTTGCGGATCGTCGGCAGCCATCCCTGAAAGGTAGGGCGGTACTTCGGCGTCCGGCAGTTCCGTCTCGGCGCAGGAGACGACGCGCACCCAGGGACAGCCGGCGGCGGCGATCGCCGGGAACATGATGACATTGTCGAGCACCACCGCGTCCGGCTTCAGCCGCGCCAGCAATTGCCGCAGCGGCGCCTCGGCATTGACCGCCGTGTCGACGATCGCCTGCCAGGTCGGCGCGACATAGGTTTCGAGCTGGTCGATCGGGCTCAGCCGGAAATGCGGCAGGTGCCGGCGCACGAAGGCCTGCCAGTAGCTCTGGCGCTCGCTGTCGCTGAGCGGCTCGTCGGTCGGCAGCTGGTATTCCTGGAAGCCGTAGTCGGCAAAGACGCCGGAGAAGCCGGCATGGCAGATGAAGACGGGCCGGGCGCCCCTGGCACGCAAGGCCTGCGCGATGCCGACGCAATTCAACGCGGCGCCGAAGCTGGCTTCGGGAAACAGCGCGATGGTCGGGCTGGCTTTGCGCGTCAATTAATCCTCTTCATTCCGGCCGGCTGATCATGCCGAACAGGGCGGGCGCCCCGCGGCTGGCCGCTTGCGGTCGCTGGTTGCGGGAGAGCCGCAGGTGGATGCGAAGCAGATCGGCAGCCACCTCATACTGCCGGCTTTCGAGATGGTCGAGTATGTTCAGATGTTCCAGCAAGGATTGCCGCAGCCGGAAGACGTTGACGCCGGCATAGATGCCCGGCAGCCGGCGCAGCCTGAGATGATCGGCCAGCGCGTCGGCGATGAAGCGGTTGGCTGAGCCCTCGGCGATCATGCCGTGGAAATCCATGTCCAGCCGCTGGAACTCTCGCGTGTCGAAGGCAGCATCCGGCAGCGCCGACAAAGCGTCCATGCCTTGACGCAACGCGGCCGCCCGCGCGCCGTCCAGCCGGAAGCCTGGCGTCAGGATCGCCGCCGGCTCCAGCAGCAAGCGGAACTCGTAGCTTTCGCCTTGCGCCTCGGGATCGTCGGGCGTGCGGCGGAAAAGCCAGGACTGGCCGGGCGCGCGGTCCAGTAGATTCTCGTCGGTCAGTTTATTAAGCGCTTTTAGTACCGTCTTTCGCTCGGCACTGTACCGCCTCATCAGCCCGGCCGCGGTAACCGTCTGATCCAATCGCCGCGCCGAGCGGTCGCGCAGGATCGCCTCGGCCAGTTCGTCCTCCTCCGCGCTGGGAAGCTCGGCCGATATGGCCGGCTGCGCGGCGAGGTCGACGGCCAGATGATAGCCGGTATCGGCCTCCCAGCGCACGACGCCCCGTTCGGCGAGCAGACTGAGTGCGGCCCGCACCGGCGTGCGCGAGACATTGCACAAAGAGGCGATCTGCTGTTCGGGCAGGCGCGCGCCGGGCTCGAAGCCGCGCTGGCGCGCCACATCCAGGATGCGCTGCGCCAGGTCGAGATGGTTGGTGCGAGGTCGTCGGGCTGCGGCTTGCATATGTGGTCTCGGTGGACGGACGTAGGTCGATATGCTTTGGCCGATCGGCCTCGCGGACGCAATCGGCCAGATTCCTCGGTCGCCCAGATTCCTGGGTCGCTCGACAAATTATGGATTGACGTACTTTTTTCTGCAATAGTACTGTCTGCGCAATCGGCGATAAAAAGACCGAGGGAACAGGATCGAAGGCAGCGGCAAGGGTCGCGCCCGATCCAGCACAGAATTCGACGATCAACCGGAATGGGAGTCTGCCATGACCGCTACCAGCCCGCGGCGCCGTGCGCTCAAGGTCTCTTCAATCGCTCTCGGCCTTGCCCTGGCGCTGTCGGCGCCGGCAATCGCCGCCGACCTCGTCATCTCCAACTGGGACGGCTACATGGCGCCCGACGCCATGGCCGCCTTCAAGACCGCCACCGGCGTCTCCGGCGAAGTGGTGGTGCACGCCACCAATGAGGAGATCATGGGCAAGCTGATTGCTGCCGGCGGCAAGGGCTACGACGTGGTCTTCGTCTCTTCGCCCTTCGCCGAAGTGCTGAACAAGCTCGGCCTGACCGAGCCGATGGACCACGCCAAGATCCCCAACCTCGCCAACCTCTATCCGGAAGCGACCAAGCTGCCGCACGATGTCGGCAACGCTTTCTCCGTGCCCTACACCTGGGGCACGACCGGCCTCTGCTACCGCTCGGACCTGGTCAAGACGGCGCCGACGAGCTGGAGCGACCTGCTCGCGCCTTCCGATGCGCTGAAGGGCAAGACCACCATGCTGGCGACCGATCGCTGGCTGCTGGCCGCCGGCCAGCTCGACAAGGGCTTTTCCGTCAACGAGACCGATCCGGCCAAGATGGCCGAGGTCAAGGACCTGCTGATTTCGGCCAAGAAGACCCTGCTCGCCTATGACGACACCACCTTCTATTCCAAGCTGGTGTCCGGCGAAGCGCTGATGGTGCAGGCCTGGGACGGCTGGTGCAATTACGGCATCGCCGAGAAGCCGGAGATCAAATACGTCATCCCGAAGGAAGGCTCGGACCTCTGGGTCGACACGATGGTGGTGATGAAGGCATCCGAGCACAAGGACGACGCGTTCAAGTTCATCAACTTCATGCTCGACGCCAAGAACCACGCCTGGGCGGCGCAGAACATCGACTACAAGGTGCCGAACAAGCCGGCTATGGAAAGCCTGCCGGCGGATTTCCTGGCCAAATTCCCCAACATGGCGATGCCGGTGGCCGATCTCGTCAAGTTCGAGCAGCTGCGTGACGTCGGCGAAGCCCAGCGCGACTATTCCAAGATCGTCAGCGAGATCAAGGCCGCGCAGTAGGCGGCGTTCCAGCAGCATCTTGGAATTGAGCTTGCGTTCCTTGTCCCAACACCCCTTCATCCGGCCGCTCCGCGGCCACCTTCTCCCCGTGGGGGAGAAGAGGAAGGCGCTGGCGTCAGCAACGACCTCTCCCCTCCGGGAGAGGTCGGATTGCCCCGAATTGCTCTTCGCAATTCGGTTGGCAATCCGGGTGAGGGGGCGACTGCCGAGACACCATTTCGACGCCGTTGAGATGATCGGCAAGGGTGCCGCTTGACGCGCCCATCCCGCTCCTCCCTGCTGATGGCCCCGGCGCTGGTCTGGCTGACCGCGCTGATGGTGGTGCCGTGCGCGCTGGTGCTGGCGCTCGCCTTCTTCCGGCGCGGCATCTATGGCGGCATCGACTACACTTTCACGCTGGAGAATTTCGGGCTGGTCTTCGACCCGCTCTACGCCGGCATTTTCCTCAAATCCGCGCGCATCGCCGGCACCGCCACGCTGATCGCGGTGGTGATCGGCTATACCGCCGCCTACGCCATCGCAGCCGCACCGCGCCGCTGGCAGCCCGTGTTCCTGTTCTTCGCCGTGCTGCCGTTCTGGTCCAACTATCTGATCCGCACCTATGCCTGGATCGTGCTGCTCAACCGCGAGGGCCTGATCACCCAACTCCTCCGCTGGTTCGGCTATACCGGCGAACCGCCATCGATGCTCTACACCGAAGGCGCGGTCATCGCCGGCCTGGTCTACAACTATCTGCCCTTCGTCATCCTCGCCTGCTACGCGCCGCTGTCGCGGCTCAACCCGGAACTCGCCGAAGCCTCGCGCGATCTCGGCGCCTCGGCCGCCACCACCTTCCGCCGTGTCATCCTGCCGCTGACCGTGCCCGGCATCGCCGCCGGCGCGGTCTTCGTCTTCGTGCTGTCGATCGGCAATTTCGTCACCCCGGCGCTGCTCGGCGGCGGCCGTTTCCAGATGATCGGCAATCTCGTCTACGACCAGTTCCTGACCGCCAATGACTGGCCGTTCGGCGCCGCGCTCGCCATGGCGCTGATCGCCATCATGCTGCTGGTGCTGATGGCGCAAGCGATGGCCGCCAATCGCGCCTCGGGGCAGGCAGCGCAGGCTGCGGGAGACACAGATGGCTGAGCGCTCTCCGGCGACGCGGCGCACGCTCTGGCTTGTGCTCACCCTCGTCTTCGCCTTCCTCTACATCCCGATCGCCGTGCTGGTGGCACTCTCCTTCAACGAAGGCGGATTGCCGACGGCGTGGTCGGGCTTTTCGCTGAAATGGTACGCCGCGCTGGCCCACAATTCCGCGATCCTGTCCGCCGCGCTCAACACGCTGATCGTGGCGCTGGTCTCCACGGCCATCGCCACCTTGCTCGGCACGCTGCTGGCGATCGGCGTCGAGATGCGCCGGCAATATGGCAGAGGGTTGGAAGCGCTGATCTTCGCGCCGATGATCATTCCCGACATCGTGTTGGCAATCGCATTGCTGTCGTTCTTCTCCATGCTCAACCTGACCATGGGCCTGCACACCATCATCCTCGCCCATGTCGTCTTCAACCTCGCTTTCGTCTGCTCGGTGGTGCGTGCCCGGCTGAAGAGCTTCGACTGGTCGATCGTCGAGGCCTCCGCCGATCTCGGCGCCTCCGCGCTCACCACGTTCCGGCGCGTGACCTTGCCGGTCATCCTGCCGGCGGTGATCGCCGGTGCGCTGCTCGCCTTCACGCTGTCGGTCGACGAGTTCATCATTGCCTTCTTCACCGCGGGCGCTGGCCGCGCCTCGACCACGCTGCCGATGCAGATCTACGCCATGATCCGCTTCGGCATCACGCCGGAGATCAACGCGCTGGCGACCATCGTCATGGCGGTCTCCATCACCGCGCTGACCCTGTCGCAGCGGCTCAACCGGGGAATGATCGGCCAATGAGCGAACCGCGCACGCTCCTGGCCATCGACCATGTGTCGAAGAATTTCGGCCGGGTCACCGCCGTCGACGGCATCTCGCTCGACATCAGGGAAAACGAATTCTTCGCCCTGCTCGGCCCCTCGGGCTGCGGCAAGACCACGCTCTTGCGCATGCTGGCCGGTTTCGAGACGCCGAGCGACGGCCGCATCCTGCTCGACGACAAGGACATCGCCAGGACCCCGCCCAACAAGCGGCCGGTGAACCTGATGTTCCAGTCCTACGCGCTGTTCCCGCATATGAGCGTGCGCGCCAATGTCTCCTACGGCCTGGAGATGGAACGTCTGCCGGCTAAGGAAATCCGCTCCCGCGTCGACGCCATCCTGGCGACCACAGAACTCGTCCCTTTCGCAGACCGCAAGCCGGAGCAATTGTCGGGCGGACAGAAGCAGCGCGTCGCCTTGGCCCGTGCCCTGGTCAAACGGCCCCGGCTGCTGCTGCTCGACGAACCGCTCGGCGCCCTCGACAAGAAGCTGCGCGGCGCCATGCAGCTTGAGCTGAAGCGCCTGCAGCATGAAGTCGGCATCACCTTCGTCATCGTCACCCACGACCAGGAGGAATCGCTGGTCATGGCTGACCGCATGGCGGTGCTCAAGGACGGCAGGCTGCTGCAATGCGACACGCCGCACGCGATCTATGAACATCCCGCCGACCGCTTCGTCGCAGACTTCATCGGCGTGATGAATTTCGTGCCCGGCAAGGCCGCCGCTGACGGCGTGGTCGCGGCAAACGGCGCGCGCATCACCGGCAAGGTTCCCGCCATACTTTCCCCAGGTGCATCCGCGGTTGCCTCGGTGCGGCCCGAACGTATCCGGCTGTTTCCCGAGGCTGAGACCGCCAACCGCACGACCGGCACGGTCGAGGCGCTGGCCTATCATGGCCTCGACCTGCAGCTGCATGTCCGCACTGCCCTGTCGCCCAAACCGTTCCTGGTGCGTGTCACCGCCGATGCCGCCGACCGCAGGCCGGTTTCGTCAGGCGACCAGGTCGAACTCGGCTGGGATCCCGCCGATGTCAGAATTTTCGCAGAATGAGAGGAGCAGCCTGATGGCGCAGAAGACGATCGCGTTTTTCCCGGAAGCAGCCTACGGCCCGGCGCTCAACTCCGTCGGCATCGCGCAAGCCGTCGAGGCGCGCGGCCACAAGGCCGTGTTCCTGTCCGATCCCGGCTTCGTCGAGGTTTATAGAGGCTACGGCTTCGAGGCGCATCCGGTGAACCTCTCCGAACCGATGCCGCCCGAGCAGATGGCGAAATTCTGGGAGGATTTCATCAACGGCCACATCCCGAATTTCCGCAAGTCGCCCTACGACCAGGTCGACAATTACGTGAAGGATTGCTGGACCGCGATCGTCGACAGCGCCAAATGGGCGCAGAAGGACCTGCCGGGCGTGCTGGCCGCCATCAAGCCCGACGTGATCTGCGTCGACAATGTCATCCTGTTTCCGGCCATCAAGCAGTTCGGCAAGCCATGGGTGCGCGTCATCTCCTGCTCGGAAAACGAGATCGAGGACGAGGACATCCCGCCGCATCTCTCCGGCTGCGGCGAGAACGACCATGCCGGGCACCAGCGCTACCGCGACCATTTCAACGCGGTGATCAAGCCGATCCATGACGACTTCAACGCCTTCCTGAAGGCCAACAACGAGGCGCCCTACCCGGTCGGCCAGTTCTTCGAGGCGTCGCCCTATCTCAATCTGCTGCTCTACCCTGAAGCGGCAAAGTTCAAGCGCCGCCATCCGCTCGCCCCCCGACAATTCCAGTATCTCGAAGGCTGCGTGCGGCAGGAGAAGCCTTTTGCGGTACCCACCTTCACTGAGAATAATGACGGCCCGCTGCTCTACGTCTCCTTCGGCAGCCTCGGCGCCGGCGATGTCGAGCTGTTGAAGCGCATCATCGCCACTCTGGGCAAGACGCGCTACCGCGCGCTGGTCAATGTCGGCGGCTACAAGGACCAGTATACGGACGCGCCCGGCAACGTCATCGTCGAGAGCTGGTTCCCGCAGCCTTCGGTCATCCCGCAGGTCGATGCCGTCATCCACCATGGCGGCAACAACTCGTTCACCGAGTGCCTGTATTTCGGCAAGCCCGCCATCATCATGCCCTATGTCTGGGACGGCCACGACAACGCCACCCGCGTCGAGGAAACCGGCCATGGCTTTGGCATGCCGCGCTATGACTGGAGCGATGCCGAGCTGGTCGCCAAGATCGAGACCTGCCTGACCGATCCCCAGATGAAGGCGAAGCTGGCGAAGACATCGGCGCAGATGCACGCGCAGAACGGGCCTGAGAAGGCAGCGGGTTTGCTGGAGGCGCTGCTGTGACCTCCTCCGCCCCGCACCTCCACCACGCATCCACCCGCACCGATCTCGTCGACTGGGGCGCCCAGCCCGACGCATTGGAAGGCGCCTCGCATTCCACCGGCAGGCTGGTGCATAAGGGGCCGAACAACCAGCCGGAATCCGGCATCTGGGTGTGCACGCCGGGCCGCTGGCGGCTCTCGATCCCGCGCGATGAATTGTGCCATTTCGTCGCCGGCCGCGCGACCTACCGCTCGGATGTCGGCGAAGTGATAGAAGTGTCGGCCGGGACCGTGGTCATGTTCCCTGCCGGCTGGACGGGTGAATGCGCGGTGCACGAGACCATGCGCAACGTCTACATGCTGGCTTGAAAGCAACGGAGCTGGATCACATGTCGACACCGCATTGGCTGCAGGCCTCGACCGTGGAACTGGAGGATTGGGGCGCGGGCAGCAACACGCTTGCCGGCGCGCCGCGCGCCTCCGGCAAGATCCTGTCGCAGAACCCGGATGGATCGAGCGAGTGTGGCCTGTGGTCCTGCACGCCGGGCACCCGCAAGGTCACCTTCGCCGCCGACGAGTTCTGCCATTTCCTGTCGGGTCACGGCAGCTATGTCCACGACAATGGCGAAGAAATCCCGGTCGCGGCCGGAACGCTCGTGTTCTTCCCCGCCGGCTGGACCGGCATCTCCGTCATCACGCAAACGCTGACCAAGGCCTTCATGTGCCGGTGAGCATCTTTTCAAGGAATTCGATATGACCACGCCAATCATGCAATCGCCTCTCGCCGTCACCGACCTCGTCGACTGGGGCGTCATCCCGACCATGATCGAGGGGCAGTCCCATACTTCGGGCAAGCTGCTCCACAAGGGACCCGAAGGCCGCTCCGAATGCGGCCTGTGGGTCTGCACCCCTGGCAAATGGCACTGCCACGTCACGCGCGACGAGTTCTGCCACTTCCTCGAAGGCCGCTGCACCTATGTGCACGAATCCGGCGAAGTGATCGAGATCGAGCCGGACACGGCGGCCTTCTTCCCGCAGGATTGGAAGGGCATCTGCACCGTCCATGAGACGATCAAGAAGGTCTACATGATCCGCTGAGCGGACCTGAAAGGACGACCATGGATTTCGACCCTGACCGGCCGACCTTCTTCGTCAATCCGGACTACCGGCCGATGGCCAGTGCAAGCAAAGCAGTGATCGATCCGGCAACGCTGGAAACGGTCGGCGCCATCGCGGCGGCTAGCGATGGCGAGATCGACGCCGTGCTCACCGCGGCAACCAAGGCGCAAGTCGCCTGGAAAAAGCTCGACGCCAAGAGCCGGGCAAAACATCTGCATGCGGTCGCCAACGCCATCGAGACGGCTGACTTCACCCGCTGCGCCGAGCTGATGGTGCGCGAGATGGGCAAGCCCTATCCGGAAGCGATCGGCGAGATCGCCAATTGCGCGCCGATCTTCCGCTATTATGCCGAGATGGCGCGCGACGATGCCGGCAAGGTCGCCGGCACGACGCAGGCCGGCTCGTTCCAATATGCGCGCTACGAGCCCTACGGCGTCTCCGTCCACATCATGCCCTACAACTTTCCGATCCTGCTGATGTGCTGGACCGTTGCGGCCTCGCTCGCCGCCGGCAATGCCTGCATCATCAAGCCGGCCGAAGCGACGACGCTGTCGACGCTGGATTACATGGCGGTGTTCCGCTCGCTTCCTGAGGGCCTGGTCTCCTGCCTGCCCGGCGCGGCCGCGACCGCCCAGGCGCTGATAGCTTCCGATCGCACCCATGCGGTCGCCTTCACCGGCTCGGTTGCCGCCGGCAAGGCGGTGGCGGTCGCTTGCGCCGAGCGCATGAAGCCTTGCGTCATCGAGGCCGGCGGCAGCGATCCGCTGATTATTAGCAAGCACGCCCCGCTCGACGTCGCCGCGGCCGGCAGCGTCACCGCAGCCTTCCACCTCACCGGCCAGGTCTGCACCTCGGCGGAACGCTTCTTCGTCGTCGACGCCGTGCATGACCGCTTCGTCGAGTTGTTCGCCGAGAAGACGCGGGCGTTGCGCATCGGCAATGGCATGGACAGGACCGAGATCGGTCCGCTGGTCAGTGAGGCGGCTCGTGCCAAGGTCATGCGTCTCGTCGACGATGCCATCGCGCACGGCGCCAAGGCCGTCACCGGCGGGCGCATCCCGCCGGCGCACAACACCGGCTGGTTCTACGAGCCCACCATCCTGACCAGTGTCACCCCTGACATGGCCATAGTGCGCGAAGAGTGCTTCGGCCCGGTCGCCGCCATCTGCCGCGTCAAGGATTTCGACGAGGCGATCCGGCAGGCCAATGACAGCCCGTTCGGGCTCGGCGCCTCGGTGTTCACCACGGATCTCGCCGAAGCGCATGAGGCGGCCGAACGGCTGGAGGCCGGCATGGTCTGGGTCAACAACCCACTGATCGACAACGACGCCCTGCCCTTCGGCGGCTGGAAAGCCTCAGGCCTCGGGCGCGAACTCGGCCGCCAGGGGCTCGACGCCTTCCGCCGCTCCAAAATGGTCATCATCGACCACAAGCCGGCGATCCAGGACTGGTGGTACCCCTACCCGGACAGCTGGTTCCGCGAGACCGGCGGCCGCAAGCACGTGTGACGCAATTCCAGGAGAAGTGTGACGCGGTTTTCTCGGGAAAAGCACGTAGCGCTCTCCCTTGGGAATTGCGTCAAACCCGGGAGGAGATGCAGCGCGGTACCTCCGCGCTGCTCGAAAGGCTCACGCCTCGATCGCTTCGACCAAAGCCCGCGAGACCGAGGCAATCACTGCATTCCGCTTGGCCAGGCTTTGCTCGGTGCCGGTCAGGTAGACCGACATCAGAACTGGACTGCCTGACGTCGGCCAGATGACCGCCGCGTCATTGGTGCTGCCATGCGCGCCGGTGCCGGTCTTGTCACCGCATTTCCAGTCTTTCGGCAATCCTGCCCTGATGCGGTCGTCGCCGGTCTTGTTGGCCACCAGCCACTCGACAAGCTGCGCCCGGCCCCTTTGCGAGAGGCTGTCGCCGAGGGTGAGACGTTCGTAGTCGTCGATCATGGCCAGCGGCGAGGTCGTGTCGCGCGCGTCGCCCGGTGTCGACTCGTTCAGCTCCGGTTCGATCCGGTCGAGCCTCGTCACCGTGTCGCCGATCGAGCGCAGATAGGCGGTCAGCTGCGGCGGCCCGCCAAAGGAAGCCAGCAGCAGATTGGCCGCGCCATTGTCGCTGACCGTCACCGCGGCCTCGCAGAGCTGTGCCACCGTCATAGTGCCGCCGGCGAACTTCTTGGTCGTCGGGGAATTGGCGATGATGGCGTCATGCGGCACCTCTATGCTGCGGTCGAGTTGTTCGATGCCGCCATCGACACGATGCAGGATCAGTGCGGCCGCCAGCGCCTTGAAGGTGCTGCACATCGGGAACAGCTCGTTCTCGCGATAGCCGAACTGAACCGTCGTTCCGGCGATCCGGCAGGCCACGCCAAGCCGGCCACCGCTTTTCGCCTCGATCCGCCTTATTTTCGGCGCCAGCCCATCAAATTTTGTCGGGCTTGTTGCCGCCTTCGCCATCGCGCCAAGCGTGATGGGGGCCGTCAAAACCATTGCGAGACCACCGATGAAACTGCGTCTGCTCGTCATGTCCATACTCTCTGTTGCCCCGCGCCGCAGAACTGGACCGGATCCGGCGCTGCCGCAAACGAGTAAACGTCGCCTCTGCCATTAGAAAAACTAGGGCTTGCGTCGATGAAACGATCGCATCTTCCGCTGAACGGCTTGCGCGCCTTCGAGGCCGCCGCCCGGCATCTCTCCTTCACCGGCGCCGGTCTCGAACTGCGCGTCACCCAGGCCGCCGTCAGCCATCAGGTCAAGGGCCTCGAGGAGGTGCTTGGCGTCCGGCTTTTCCGCCGGCTGCCGCACGGTCTTGCCCTGAGCGAGGAAGGCGAGGCCTTGCTTCCGGTGCTGAGCGATGCCTTCAACAGGATCAGCGTGACGCTCGACCGTTTCGAGGGCGGCCGCTTCCACGACATCGTCACCGTCGGTGTCGTCGGCACTTTCGCTTCGGGCTGGCTGATCCCTCGTTTGCCGCTGTTCCACCAGGCCTATCCGGATATCGAATTGCGGATCTCGACCAACAACAACCGGGTCAACCTCGCCGCCGACGGTCTCGACTTCGCCATCCGATTCGGCGACGGCTCCTGGCAGGGAACCGACAACACGCCGCTGCTGCCGGGTTCGTTCTCGCCGGCCTGCGCGCCCGACATCGCCGCGCGCCTGCGCGACCCCTCCGATCTCGTGCGCGAAACGCTGCTCTGCTCCTACCGGGAGGACGAATGGCTGCGCTGGTTCGAGGCGGCGGGACGGCATTGCCCGCCGATCAAGGGCATCGTCTTCGATTCCTCCGTCACCATGGCCAACGCCGCTGTCCAGGGCGCCGGCGTGGCGCTGTTGCCGGTCTCGATGTTCAGCCGTGAGCTTGGCTCCGGCCAGTTGGTGCAACCCTTCGCCAGCACGGTCGATGTCGGACGCTACTGGCTGTCGGCAAGGCGCCGGCGCCAGCACTCACAGGCGATGACCACCTTCTCCGACTGGCTGAGAGCCGAGGCAACTCAATCAGCCAATGCTCTCGCCGCCGTCGATCACCAGCGCCTGGCCGGTCATGAAGGATGAGCGGTCGGAGACCAGGAACAGGATCGCCTCGGCGATTTCTTCCGCGCTCGCCCAGCGCCCCATCGGGATTTTGGTGCGGACATAGGTTTCGATCGCCTCGCGGCCGCCCATCTGGGCGATGAAAGGCTCATTGAACGGCGTGTCGACCCAGCCGGGGCAGAGCGCGTTGACGCGGACATTGTGGCGGGCATAGTCGAGCGACATCTGCCTGGTCATCGCCACCACCGCATGTTTCGACGTCGCATAAGCGATCATCTCGCGATCGTAGAACACGCCCGAATTGGAAGCGGTGTTGAGGATGACGCCGCCGCCTTGCGCGATCATCGTCGGCATGACGATCCGCGCCGCCAGGAACTGCGCCCGCACATTGACGCGCCACGACGCATCCATGCCATCGGTCCCGACCTCGGTCAGCGTGCCGCCGACCTGGATGCCGGCGTGATTGTGCAGGATGTCGATACGGCCATGCCTGTCGAGCGTGCCGGCAAGGAGCTTGTCGACATCAGCGTCATCCGAGACGTCGGTGGCAATGGCCTCGGCCCTGCCGCCAGCCGCGCGGATATCCGACGCCGTCGCCTCGCCGCTGGCATGGTCCCTGTCGGCGATGACCACCACTGCGCCTTCCCTGGCCATGATCATGGCGCCGGCACGACCGATGCCGGAACCGGCGCCTGTCACCACGGCGATGCGGTCTTTGAGGATCATGATGCGGCTTTCAGTTGGACGGCTTGCGCTGGCGCAGCTGCCATTGGGCAAGCACCACGAGCAGCACGGAAGCGACGAGCACGATCGTCGCGATGGCGTTGATCTCCGGCGTCACCCCGCGCCGGATCGAGGCGAAGACATAGATCGGCAGCGTCGTCTGCGCGCCGGCGACGAAGAAGGCGATGATGAAATCGTCGAAGGAAAAGGTGAAGGCGAGCAGGAAGCCGGCGACCACCGCCGGCATGATCTGCGGCAGGACGATCGAACGGAACGTCGTCAGCGGCGTGGCGTAGAGATCGCTCGAGGCCTCGACCAGGTTGCGGTCTAGACTGCCCAGCCGCGTGCCGACGATCATCGTCACCAGCGCCATCGAGAACAGGCCGTGCGCGGCGATGATCGACCCATAGCCAAGCGACAGCTTGGGCGGCTGATCGTCAGGCCAGATCGAGGCAAGGAACGGATTGACCACGCCGAACAGTTGGACGAGCGCGACCAGCGTCGAGATGCCGATGACGACACCGGGGACGACGATCGCCGCACCCAGCAGCGCGTCGAAGACCGCACGGGTCCGCACACCAACGCGCGCCAGGCCGAGAGCTGCTGCAGTGCCGAACACTGCCGCCAGAAGCGCGCTGGTGGTGGCGATGAACAGGCTGTTCTTCAGCGCCTCGACCAGGAACGGGTTCGACAGCGCCTTGCCGTACCACTGCACCGAAAAGCCGGTGAACTCGCTGGCATGGTGGCCGGCATTGAAGGAAAACAGCACGACAAGCGCGATCGGCAAATAGAGGAAGGCAAAGACGGCAATGACGAAGGCGCGCATCAGATCAGATCCACCCGGCGAGCGCCCGAGACACGGGTCGAGATGCGGTTGGCGGCGATCAGCACCACGACCGAAACCAGCACCAGCGTGATGGCGATGGCCGATCCGAACGGCCAGTTGCGCGACTGCAGGAACAGGTCGACCAGCGCATTGCCGATGAAGAACACCTTGCCGCCGCCAAGCAGCGTCGGAATGAGGTATTCGCCGAGCAAGAGGATCATCACCAGCGAGAAACCGGTCATCACGCCCGGCAGCGACAGCTTCAGGGTCACGCCCAGGAAGGTCGACAGTGGCGTCGCCCCGAGATCGGCGGAGGCTTCCAAGAGCCTTCGGTCGAGCCGTTCGAGGCTGACATAGATCGGCAGGATCATCAGCGGCAGGTAGCCATAGACGATGCCGAGCAGGACGGCGCCGGGCGTGTTGATCAGCCTGACATCCTCGATGCCGACAAGAGCGAGCAGAGCAGGGATGCCGCGCCCGCCCAGAATGTACATCCAGGCATAGGTGCGCATCAAAAGGCTGGTCCAGAACGGAATGACGACCAGCGCCAGCAGGATCAGCCGCCAGCGCTGCGGCGCCTGCAAGGCGAGGTAATAGGCGACCGGATAGGCGACGAGCAGGCAGGCGAGCGCGCCGACCGGCGCCAGCACCATCGTGTTCCAGAAGGCGGTCGCCCGAGCCGGCAGATTGGCATATTGCGCCAGCGTGAAGGCGGCCTGATAGCCGCCTTCCGGCGCCCGCTCGCCGACGCTGAAGATGGCGATCGCGATGAACGGCAGCACCAGGAACACCACCAGCCACGCCGTTGCCGGGGCAAGCAGCAAGGCGGTCAGGAAATTGTGACGAAATCTGTTGCCGTGCATTGAAACCGCCCCGATTCCGGCGGGCATGTGCCCGCCGGTCAATTGTCCGCGTCAGGCCGACTTGAAGCGCGCCATCAGTTCGGCACGGCCCGGATCGGTCAGCGTTGCCGCGGCGCCGAACTCCAGCGGTGTCAACAGATCCGCCGCCGGATAGAGGATCGGATTGTCCAGCACTTCCTTGGGCAGAAGCTTGTTGACGCGGGCATCGGTCGAGGGCGCGCCGTTGGCGAGATGCTCCTTCACCGCGACCTGCGGGTTCATCAGGTAGTTGAGCAAGGCATAGCCCGCCGGCTTGTTCGGCGCGTCCTTCGGGATGGCGTAGAAGTCGGTCCAGATCTCGCCGCCTTCCTTGCCCAGCACATAGGCGATCTCCGGAATGTCGCGATGGAGCTGCGCGCCGTCATTGGTCCAGCACATGGTCATCCACGCATCGCCCGCGCGCATGCCCGGCTGATAGTCGGAGGACACCGCGAACAGATGCGGCTTGACCTTGAGCAGAAGTTCCTCGGCCTTGGCGAGCTCGTCCTGCTTCAGCGAGTTGAAGGAGTAGCCAAAGTACTTCAGCGCATTGCCGATCGTGGTCAACTGGTAGTCGTGCACCATGGTGCGGCCGTCGCCTTCGGCCATGGCCGTGTCCCAGAATTCCTTCCAACTCGTCATCGGCTTGGTCAGCTTCTTGGTGTTGACGGCAAAGCCCGTCGTGCCCCAGTTCTTCGGCACGGCGTAGATTACCTTGTCGATCGTGCCCTCCGAGGTGAAGCGCGGATCTTCCTGCGTGCCGTCGAAATTCGCCAGCTTCGCCATGTCGAGCGGCTCGATGATGCCGAGCTTCTTGTAGGTCGAGATCGTATAATTGGTCGGCACGAACAGGCTCCAGCCCGAGGCGCCGGCCTGCAGCTTGGCCAGCATCTCCTCATTGGAGCCGAACACGTTGACCTCGACGGCGACGCCGGTGTCCTTCTTGAAATTCTCGAAGGTCTGCGGGTCATGATAGTTCGGCCAGGTGGCGATCGACATGCGGTCGCCGAGGTTTTCGGCGGCGAAGGCCGGCGTCGGCATGATGCCGATCTCGCGCGCCATCAGGGCCGTGGCAATGCCAAGACCGGTGAGGCCAAGAAAGTCGCGGCGGCCGATCGAGCCGCGCTTGAGGCGCATCAATTGGTCGACGAAGTTCTCGGGGCTTATCGGCAGTCCGTCACGATATGATTTCGACATTTTGGTTTACCCTCTGGTTGGTCCCGTTGTTCTTGGTCTCCGGAAACGCCAGCGGCGTCCCGGTGGCGTAGCCGATGGCGACGGGTTCACCCGGCTTGAAGAGATTGCCCTGGCCGATCAGATGGTCGGCCTTGGCCAGCAACGTTCCGATGCCCTGAACCTCGATGGCGTATTCCGCCGTCGAGCCCAGGAAGATGCGATTGCGCACGATGCCCTTCAGCGGGCCGTTTTGCGGAGCGCCGAGGCTGAGCGATTCAGGACGCAGGCTGACCGAAACGCTCTCGCCCTGGCGCAAGGCGGTGCGCTTGCGCGCCGCGATGATTGTGCCGTCGGCCAGCGCCACATCCACCAGATCGCCCGAGTGTCCGGTGACCTTGCCGCTGAGCAGATTGGTCTTGCCAACGAAATCGGCGACGAACAGGTCGGCCGGCTCGTCATAGATTTCGCTCGGCTGGCCGAGCTGGACGATGCGCCCGCCATTCATGACGCAGACGAAATCGCTCATCGACAGCGCTTCCTCCTGGTCGTGGGTGACCAGCACGAAGGTGATGCCGATCTCGCGCTGCAGGTTCTGCAGCTCGATCTGCATGTCGGTGCGCAGCTTCTTGTCGAGCGCGGCCAGCGGCTCGTCGAGCAGCAGCACCGCCGGCTTGTTGACCAGCGCACGCGCCAGCGCGACGCGCTGCTGCTGGCCGCCGGACAGTTCGTGGATCTTTCGGCCGCCATAACCGGCGAGCCGCACCATTTCGAGCGCTTCACCGGCGCGCCGGCCGATCTCCTGCGACGACAGGCGCGGCCGTGCCTGGCGCAGCCCGTAGGAGACATTGGCTTCCACATCGAGATGCGGGAACAGCGCATATTGCTGGAACACCATATTGACCGGCCGCCTGTAGGGCGGCGTGCCAGCCATGTCCTGGCCACGGATGAGCACCTGGCCTTCGCTCGGCTGCTCGAAGCCGCCGATCATGCGCAGGCACGTCGTCTTGCCGCAGCCGGACGGCCCGAGAAGGGCCACAAAAGCGGAGGGCGGCACAGAGAGATCGATGCCGCTGACCGCGGTCACCGCGCCATAGCGCTTGGTGACGCCGCGAAACTCGATGTCGGGCACTGCGGTCAAAGGCTGCGGACTCCAGCGACAGGGCAATTTCAGAACGCTACCAGAGCCAATGGCCGCTAGTATATACCTCGCAGGTGGTATATCTGATCTATTTTCTCGTTTAGAGGGGTATGGATTGAGCGCATCGCGCAGCGACGAATACAGCCGGCTCGCCGCCCTGGTCGCGGCGACGCGGGAGACGGCCGGCGATCAATTCGGCAAGGCGATGGTCGACTGGCTTCGCCAGCATGTCAGCTTCGACCACTGCGTGGTCTTCGGCTATCGCGGCGCCTCACGCCCACCGCTGCTGTTCGAGACCTTCTCGCCGGCGGAAAGCCATGTCTTCGTCGCGCTCTACCAGGAAGGGCCCTATTTGCTCGACCCGTTCCACCACGCGGCGGTCGAGCGCAAGGAAGGGTTCTGGCGCATGCGCGAACTCGCGCCCGACCGCTTCTACGCCAGCGAATATTTCCGCTCCTACTACAGCCAGACCCGGTTGGCCGAGGAGGTCGGTTTCTTCGTGCCATTGCCCGGCAAGGACGCGCTGGTGCTGTCGCTGATGCGGTTGCGCGCCTCGGGCCCGTTCGGCACCGCCGACGCCAGGCTGCTGCGCGACATGGCGCCGGCAGTGATCAATTTCATCAGGTTGCGCTGGCCTTCTCTCCCGGCCGACGAACCGGCCCAGGCGAAACAGGACGAGACAATCGCTTCGGTCAACGAGTTCGACCGCGCCCATATCTGGAAGAGCCTGTCGCTGACGCCGCGCGAAAAGCATGTCGTCGACCTGGTGCTGCAGGGCCATTCCACCGAATCGATCGCCCGGGCCATGCGCATCGTGCCGGGAACGGTGAAGGTTCATCGCCGCAACATCTACCGCAAGCTCAAGATCAAGTCGCAGGCCGGCCTGTTCGCCCGCTTCGTCGAGATCATCGACGCGCGCATCCGATAATCGCCCTCGCCTTGAGCGGTCATCTGGTCAGGCTGTGGCCTCGACCTCCCAAGAGCCGGTATCGGCCATCCGCTTCAGCAGCGGGGCAGGTTTGAACACGTCCTTGCCGGTCCGCTGGTGCCAGTGGTCGAGCCGTTCGACGATCTTTGCTGCCCCTTCCAGACCGGCCCAGAACATCGGGCCACCCTTGCCGATGGGAAAACCGTAGCCATTGACCCAGACGACATCGATGTCGGAGGCGCGGGCCGCGATCTTCTCCTCGAGGATTTTCGCCCCCTCGTTGACCAGGGGGTAGAGCGTGCGCTCGATGATTTCGTCCGCGCTGATCGCGCGCGGCTCAATGCCCTTCTCGGCGGCCTTTTCGCGGATCAGCGCCTCGACCTCGGGATCGGGGACGCCTGCCCGCGCGCCGGCCTCGTAGAGGTAGAAACCCCGGCCGGTCTTCTGGCCGAAACGGCCCTGTTCGCACAGCGTGTCGGCGATGACGGCGCTCAGGCCGCGCGCCTTGCGGTTGCGCCAGCCAATGTCGAGGCCGGCCAGATCGCCCATCTGGAACGGCCCCATCGGCCAGCCGAAATCGGTGAAGGCCTTGTCGATCTGGCTGGGCGTCGCGCCCTCCAGCAGCAGCGCTTCCGATTCCGACCCGCGCGCCGCCAGCATGCGGTTGCCGACGAAGCCGTGGCAGACACCGACGACGACCGCCACCTTGCCGATCCGCCGCGCGAGGTCGACGACGGTCGCCAGCGCGTCCGGCGCGGTCTTGTCGGCCCGCACGATCTCGAGCAGCTTCATGACATTGGCCGGCGAGAAGAAATGCAGGCCAAGCACATCCTGCGGCCGCGAGATCGAGCCGGCGATTTCGTTGATGTCGAGATAGGACGTATTGGTGGCCAGGATGGCGCCAGGCTTGGCCACGGCATCGAGCTTGCCGAACACCTCCTTCTTCACCGCCATGTCCTCGAACACCGCCTCGATGATCAGGTCGCATTCGGCGAGATCGGCATAATCGGTCGAGCCCTTGAACTGGGCGAGCCGCTGACGCCTGGCGTCTTCGGCCAGCGAACCGCGCGAAACGGAGACGGCATAGTTCTTCTCGATCATGCCCAGCCCCCGCTGCAGCGCCTCCTCGCTGGTCTCCAGCAAGGTGACGGAAAAACCACCATTGGCGAAGGCCATGGCGATGCCGCCGCCCATCGTGCCGGCGCCGATGACACCGACGCGCGCGATCCTGCGCTTGGGCGTGTCCTTGCCGGGAAGCTTTGCCGCCTCACGTTCGGCGAAGAACAGGTGCCGCTGCGCCCGCGACTGGTCGCTGGCGACCAGTTTCACGAACAGCGCTCGCTCCGCCGCCAGCGCCTCGTCGAAGGGCAGCGTGAGGGTGTTGCGCACCGCTTGCGCGCAGGCGACCGGCGCTTCCAGCCCGCGTGCCTTTTTGGCGAGCTCCGCCGCCTCGGCATCGAAAGCCGCGAGGTCGGTTTCCCCGAGCCGCTCATCGCGATCGCGCACCGGTGTGAACGGACCACCCTTGCGGGCGATTTCGCGAGCGAAGTTCACGGCATGCGTGGTCAAATCGCCTTCGAAAACGGCATCGACCAGACCGGCGGCGTGCGCCTCGTCGGCACCAACCGGTGAACCCGAGACAATCATCTTCAGCGCCTTCACCGCCCCGACCAGGCGCGGCAGCCGCACCGTGCCGCCACCGCCCGGCAGCAGGCCAAGTTTCACCTCCGGCAGGCCGAGCCTGGCGCCGGCGTCGGCGACGCGGAAATGACAGCCGAGCGCCAGTTCCAGCCCGCCGCCGAACGCAGTGCCGTGGATGGCGGCAACCGTCGGCTTGGTGATGGTTTCCAGCGTCGCCACGACGGCGCGCAGGTCGGGCTGCTGCACCGGCTTGCCGAATTCCGTGATGTCGGCGCCGGCAACGAAGGTCCGTCCGGCGCAAGCAATGACGATGGCCGTGACCGAAGCCTCGTCGCGCAAGGCGAACAGCGCCTGCATCAGCGGCTCGCGGACATGGAAACTCAGCGCATTGACCGGCGGATTGTCGATGGTGACGATGGCAACGCCATTGTCGATCACGACACTGACAGAATTGGACAAGCAGAGCCCTCCCGGGACCGACTGAGATCGCGGAAGGGTTTACTAGGGCGCGCCGCGAATGGGAACCCGCTGTCGGGCTGGACTAACGATTGTCCGGGAACCCAGTGCCGATGCGTCGTGATCCCTCACGCTACCGCAGTGCCTTCTCCCCACCCGCCGCGGTAATCACGCCGACAATGATCAGGCCGGTCAGCAGCAGCCGCACGCCGGCGCTGACGCCGAACGTGTTGAGCATGGTCAAGAGCAGCACCAGGAACAGCGCGGCGCCCCAGACGCCGGGCACATTGGCCTTGCCGCCGGCGACCGAGGTGCCGCCGATAACCACGACGGCGATCGAGGCGAGCAGGTATTCATTGCCGATATCGACATTGGCGCCGCGGAAATAGCCGGCAAGCAGCGCGCCATCGATGCCGCCGAGCGCGCCCGACAGCGTGTAGGTGAGGAAACGGATGCGGCCGACATTGACGCCGGCCAGCCAGGCGGCGCGGATGTTCTGGCCGATCGCCAGCACCGAGCGGCCATAGATCATGCGCTGCAGGGCTATGGCCGCGCCGATGGTGAACAGCACGGTCAGCACCGCCAGCACCGGAATGCCCAGCACCTGCCAGTTGGTGAAATCGGCGAAGCCCGGCGGCGGCTTGATCTGCAGCCCACGCCCGTAGCTGATGTCGATCGACTGGATGATGAAGCTCGCCGACAAGGTGGCGATGATCGGCGGAATGCGCAGCGCCCAGATCAGCAGATAGTTGACGGCGCCGATCGCCGCGCCGCATGCGAGCGCGGCGATCAGCCCGACGACGATCATCGAATCGCTGCCGGCCATCACCTTCATGGCGACCGCGCTGGCCAGCCCGATATTGGCCGGCAGCGACAGGTCGACATTGCCGGGCCCCAGCGTGATGACGAACATCTGGCCGACACCGACGATGACCGTGAACACGGCAAGCGACAACGCCGCCGTGACCATGCCGCCGGCGCCATAGCCGCCGGTGAAGGCGATCGTCGCCAGCCACACGACAAGCGCGCCGAGGAACGACCATACCCAGGGCTTGCCGGCCAGCGATTTAACCAAAACCATCGCTCACCTCTCCTTGCGGCTGATCAGCACCCGCGCCGCCAGCACGATGATCAGGATCGCGCCGTTGGCGGCCACCTGCCAGTCCGGCGGGATGTGCATGAAGGTGAGCAGCGGCGAAGCCGCCAGCGCCAGTGTCAGCGCGCCGATCACGGCGCCGATCGGCGACACCCGGCCGCCGACGAATTCGCCGCCGCCGAGGATGACGCCGGCGATCGCCAGCAGCGTGTAGCCATTGCCGATATTGGCATCGGCCGAGGTGGTGATGCCGATCAGCGCCATGCCGGACAGCACGCCGAACAGGCCGGCCAGCGCGAACAGCACGATCTTGGTCTTCAGCAGCGACCACCCGGCGCGCTTGAGCGCCGCCGGATTGCCGCCGGAGCCGCGCAGGATCACGCCGTAGGAGGTGCGCATCAGGCCGAAATGGACGACGAGCCCGATCAGCAGCGCCGCGATGATCGGGAAGGGAATGAGAGGCGGCTTGAACGCCATGAGGCCAAGCAGCCAGTCCGGCGCCTTGCCGCCGGGCTTGGGCAGGACGAGGATGGCCAGCCCCTGCCAGACGAAACTCATGCCGAGCGTCACCACGATCGACGGCAAATTGCGCAGATGGATCAGCGCGCCGAGCAGCGCATAGACGCCGATCGAGCCGAGCAGAATGGCGACGCCTATGAGCGGCGCGTCCTTCAGCCAGGTCGCGGTGACGCAGCCGACGAAACCGACGAAGGTGCCGATCGACAGGTCGAGCTCATTGCCTGAAATGACAAACATCTGCGCGATCGTCGCCAGCGCGATCGGGATCGCCAGGTTCAGCATCAGGCTGAAGCCGAAATAGCTGATGGCGCGCGGGTTGAGCCAGGCGATGGCGGCGAGCACCAATGCCAGCGACAGCGCCGGCAGCAGCCCGCGCAGCAGGCGGGCACGGGCCAGCGCGCCACGCTCGGCGGAACTCCTGGCTGTGGTGTCGAGGCTGGCGGCGGTCATCTCAGGCCGCGTCGCCGAAGGAGGACTGGATGATCTTCTCTTCGGTCAATTCGTCGCGACCCAGATTGGCAACGATGCGGCCGTTCTTGAAGACATAGACATGGTCGCAATTGTCGAGTTCCTCGGTTTCCGTGGTGTACCAGAGGAAGGTGCGGCCACGGCCAGCCTCCTCGCGCACGAGGTCGTAGACTTCCAGCTTGGTGCCGATGTCGACGCCGCGCATCGGATCGTCCATCAACACGATCTGGGCATCGGAGCCGAGCGCGCGGGCAAACAGCGCCTTCTGCTGGTTGCCGCCCGACAGCGAGAAGATGTTGTTGTTCATGTCGGGCGTGCGGATGCCGATCTTCTTCTGCCAGAACTGGGCCAGTTCGGCCTCGCGCCGCGGCGAGATCAGCAGGCCGCTGCGCAGGCGCGCCAGCGATCGGATGCCGATGTTCTCGGCGATCGACCATTGCGGAAAGATGCCGTCCGACTGCCGGTCGCCGGCCACCAACGCCACCGGCGCGGTTACCTCGATGCCTGCCCTGGCGCGTGAGGCGGCAGCGAAGACCGCCAGCAGCAGGTCGGTCTGGCCGTGCCCCGCCAGCCCGGCAAGGCCGATGATCTCGCCGGCCCGGGCGACAAGGTCGGCGCCGTCCTTCTGCGCGGCGGGACGCGCCCGCACCCGCAGCGGACCGGCCGCCGGCTTGGCGGCGGCAATCTCGGCGGCGATCTTCTGGCGCGCTTCCGCGCCGCCCATGGCCGTCACCAGCCGGTCGCGGTCGAAGGCATTCGCCGCGTCGGTGACGACCACCTTGCCGTCGCGCATCACCACGATGCGGTCGGCATTCCTGAGCACCTCGCCCAGCACATGCGAGATCAGGATGCAGCTTTTGCCGCCGGCAGTGAAACGGCGCACGAAGGCCAGCAGCTGGCCAGCAGTATGCGCGTCAAGCGACGAGGTCGGCTCGTCGAGGATGACGAGGTCGAGCCGGTCCTGGGTGACCGTGAAGGCGCGCGCCACCTCGACCATCTGGCGCCGGCCGATCGACAGGTCGCCGACAATGTCTGAGGCCGAAATACCATGGTCCGGGAAGATCTCGTCGAGCTTGGCGGTGATCAGGGAGGCCGCCTTGCGCCGCCAGCCGAGGCCCGAGAGCGAGGCGTGGTTGATGCGCGTGTTTTCGGCGACGCTGAGATTGGGGCACAGCGACAGTTCCTGGAACACGCAGCGTATGCCGAGCTTTTGCGCCCGCGACACCGAGTAGTTGTCCTCGCTGCCGCCATGCACGCCGATCGTGCCGCTGTCGGGCGTGAGCGTGCCCGCCACCATGTGCATCAGCGTCGATTTGCCGGCGCCATTGTGGCCGACCAGGCCGACGCATTCACCGGGCCGGACATGGAAGTCCACGCCGCCCAACGCCCTGACGGCGCCGAAATGCTTTTCGGCACCGTCAAGCCTTACAATGTCGACATTGGCGGCGCCGAAATGTTTTTCGGCGCCGTTCAGTCTGATGAAGTCAGCGTTCCCTTCAGGCATGCTTAGAAATATCCGCACGATGGTACGAAGGGCAACGCTGGCGCGACATTTACTTGATGTTGGCCTTGATCGCCGCGAGGGCGTCTTCCTGCGTGTATTCGTGGGTGGCGACGCCGCCTTCCTTGATCTTCGGCAGGGCTGCCTCGAAATCGTCCTGGGTGAAGGCCAGATACGGCACCAGCAGGTCGTGCGGAATGTCCTTGCGGCCATCGAGCACCTGCTGCGCCACCCAGAAGGCGAGCGACGACACGCCGGGCGCGATCGAAGCCGACCAGGTCTTGTAGCCGTCCTTGTCTTTCTGTTCCTTCCACCACTTCAACTCGTCCTGCCGGTTGCCCATGATGATGGTCGGGCGCGGCTTGCCGGCGGCGGCGAAAGCCTGTGCGGCGCCATAGCCGTCACCACCCTGGTCGACGATGCCGACGATGTCGGGCAATGAGGGCAGGATGGTCGCGACCGCCTTTTGCGCCGTCGTCTGGTCCCAGTCGCCGGTCACCGAGCCGACGATCTTGAATTCGGGATGAGCGGCGACGCCTTCGAGGATGCCGGCATGGATGGCATCGTCGATCGAGGTGCCGGCCAGGCCGCGGATTTCCAAAAGGTTCCCGCCCTTGGGCTGGAACTTGGCCATCTGCTCGACTTCCTGCTTGCCCATGTCCTTGAAGTCGACGACGACGCGGTAGGCGCAGGGCTCCGTGACGGTGCCGTCGAAGGAGACGACGACGATGCCGGCATCGCAGGCCTGCTTGATGGCGCCGTTGAGCGCATCCGGCGAGGCGGCGTTGATGACGATGGCGTCATAGCCCTGCAGGATCAGGTTCTGCACCTGCGCCGCCTGCGTCGGCACTTCCTTGTCGGCGGTGGTGAAGATGTCGGCCGCGCCGACGATCTTGTCTTCAACCGCCTTCTTGGTGACGATGCCATAGCTGTCGAGCATGGCCTGCCGCCACGAATTTCCGGCGTAGTTGTTGGAGAATGCAATCTTCTTGCCGCTGGTGTCGGCAAGTGCGGTGCCGGATGCGAGCATCGCGGCAAGGGCGCCTAATACGAACAGTTTCTTCATGTCATACTCCTCCCAAGAGTTGCTGGTCGTGCGGATTTCAGGTGGAAAGTCGAGCCCGGATTCCTGTTTTTTATCGATTGTCAGACAAATGCAGATGGCGCGGCGGCCTGTCAACTGCAATCAGTATGAGCCAGGCGATCAACTTGCGGTGCAATGATTGAAATGGCCTCGGTGGATGGGTAAGGCATGCGCACAGGAGGCCAGACAGGAATGGCAGTGACGCCGATCGTTCCCCCGGGCGCACCGGGTATTCCGGCGCGCTGGACGTCAAGCGCCAAGAGTGGCGTGGGGACGTCGCTTTCAGCCAAAAGCCCGCTCTGGTTCACCATCAGCCATGGCATCTTAAACGAGATCTACTATCCGCGTCTCGACAGCGCCTGCACGCGTGACGTGGAGCTGATCGTCACCGGTCCCGATGGCTATTTCTCGGAAGAGAAGCGCGACGCCGCGCACGCAGTGGCGCCCTTCGAGGACGGCGTGCCGGGCTACAGGCTGACCAACACCGCGGCGGACGGCGACTACCGTATCGAAAAGCGTATCATTACGGACCCGAAACGGCCTGTCCTGCTGCAGGAGATTGCATTCGTACCGCTGAAAAATTCGGCGGCCGACTACCAGATCTACGCACTGCTTGCGCCGCACCTCGTCAACGCCGGCATGGGCAACACTGCCTGGGTCGGCGAACACAAGGGCCAGCGCATGCTCTTCGCCACGGGGCGCGGCGTATCCCTGGCGCTGGCCTCCTCACTGCCCTGGAATGGCTGTTCGGCCGGCTATGTCGGTTTCTCCGACGGATGGCAGCAATTGCGCAACGGCGGCGCGCTCGATCCCTCCTGCCAGCGGGCGGAAGACGGCAATGTCGCCCTGACCGGCGAGATCGGTTTTTCCGCCGGCAAAACCACGGCCCTGCTGGCGCTTGGCTTCGGCGCGTCGCCGCAAGCAGCCGCCGACCTGGCGCTGGCCAGTCTCAAACAGGGTTTCGAAGTCGCCGCCGAAACCTATGTCGAAAACTGGAGGGCATTCCAGGCCAGGCTTGAGAAGCTCGACCGACACGCTGCCTCCGGGCTGAACACCTATCGCGTGAGCACGGCGGTCCTGGCCTCGCATCTCTCGGTCGCCAGACCGGGCGCCGCCGTTGCCAGCCTGTCGATCCCGTGGGGCTTCAACAAGGGAGACGACGATCTGGGCGGCTACCATCTGGTCTGGCCGCGCGACCTGGTCGAGACCGCGGGCGGCTTCCTTGCCGCCGGCGACGGCAAGCAGGCGTTGCAGATCCTGACCTATCTGCGCTCGATCCAGCAGCCGGACGGTCACTGGCCGCAGAATGTCTGGTCGGACGGGTCAGCCTATTGGCCCGGCATCCAGATGGATGAATGCGCCTTTCCGCTGCTTCTGGCCGACGCCTTGCGCCGGGCGGGCCACCTGCCGCGCGCCAGGCTCGCCGATTTCCTGGCCATGATCGAAACCGCCGCCTCCTATGTCGTGCGCAACGGCCCCGTCACCGGCGAGGATCGCTGGGAGGAAGACGCCGGATACAGCCCGTTCACGCTGGCCGTCGAGATCGCCGCGCTGCTTGCCGCCGCCGATATGCTGGATATCGCCGGAAAGAGTGAGCCGGCAAATTACCTGCGGGAAACCGCTGATTGCTGGAACGACCAGATCGAACGCTGGACCTACGTCACAGGCACCCAGCTCTGCATCGAGGCGGGGGTGACAGGCTACTATGTCCGCATCGCGCCGCCGGATGATGCGGGCGCCGCTTCACCCAGGGACGGCTTCGTGCCGATCAAGAACCGGCCGCCGGGCGACACCGACAAGCCGGCGCAAGCCATAATCAGCCCCGACGCTCTGGCCCTGGTTCGCTTTGGCCTCAGGGCGGCTGACGATCCGCGCATCGTCGACACCGTCAAGGCCGTCGATACGCTTTTGCGTTGCGATCTGCCGCAAGGCCCGGTCTGGTACCGCTATACCGACGACGGTTATGGCGAGCACGAGGATGGCACGCCTTTCGACGGCACCGGCCAGGGACGTGCCTGGCCCCTGCTCACCGGCGAGCGGGCGCATTACGAGCTAGCCGCCGGCCGCAAGGAGAAAGCCGCGCAGCTTCTCGAGACCTTCGAGCGTTCGGCGGGCCTGGGCGGGCTGCTGCCGGAACAGGTCTGGGACAGCCCGGATGTGCCGGGCCGCGAGCTATGGCTGGGCAAACCGTCGGGCAGCGCCATGCCGTTGGTCTGGGCGCATGCCGAGCACGTCAAGCTGCTGCGCTCGCTGCGCGACGGCGTGGTCTTCGACACGCCGCCGCAAGGCGTCGAGCGCTACATCAAGGGCAAGACAGGCTCGCCGCTCAGGATATGGCGCTTCAACAACAAGATCCGCTCTTTTCCCGCCGGCAAGGCTTTGCGCGTCGAGCTTTCGGCGCCCGGCGTTGTCCATTGGAGCAGCGACAATTGGCTGACGATCCAGGACCACAAGACAAGGGAAAACGCTTTTGGCGTCCATCTGGTCGACCTGCCGGCCGCCGGATTGGCGGCGGGAACAGCAATCGTGTTCACTTTTTTCTGGCCCGATGCGATGCGTTGGGAGAATGTCGACTTCAGCGTCGGCATCGACGCATCATGATTAACGCAGCCGGGCCGCTCGATTTTCTCTTTCCTCAAGCAATCAGGACGAAACCATGCAGATCGGAATGATGGGACTGGGCCGGATGGGCGCCAACATGGTGCGGCGCCTGATGCGCGACGGCCATGAATGCGTCGTCTACGACATCAATCCGGCCAGCGTCGCGGCTCTGGTGAGCGACGGCGCGCTCGGCGCGGCCTCCCTGACGGAATTCGTCGGCAAGCTCGCCAAGCCGCGCTGTGTCTGGCTGATGCTGCCGGCGGCGATCACCGGCAAGATCATCGATCAGGTCTCGGCCCTGATGGAACCCGGCGACATCGTCATCGACGGCGGCAATTCCTACTATCACGAGGCCGTCGATCAGGCGGCGAAACTGGCCGCCAAGGGCATCCATCTTGTCGATGTCGGCACCAGCGGCGGTGTCTGGGGCCTCGAGCGCGGCTACTGCCTGATGATCGGCGGTCCCGACGTGGCGGTGCAGCACCTCGATTCGGTCTTCGCCACGCTGGCGCCCGGCGCCGATGCCGGCGCGCCGGCTCCCGACAAGGCCGCCGGCACCGCGCCCTTCGGCTATCTGCATTGCGGACCGAGCGGCGCCGGCCACTTCGTCAAGATGGTGCACAATGGCATCGAATATGGCGTCATGGCCGCGTATGCGGAAGGCATGAACATCCTGAAGTCGGCCAATGCCGGCAAGCGGCAACGCACGGCGGACGCCGAGACCAGCCCGCTGGAAAACCCGCAATACTACCAGTTCGACATCGACCTTCCCCAGGTGGCCGAAGTCTGGCGGCACGGCAGTGTGATCGGCTCCTGGCTGCTCGATCTCACCGCCGGCGCGCTGAAGAGCGATCCAGGCCTGGCGCAGTTCGGCGGCCGCGTCTCGGATTCGGGCGAAGGCCGCTGGACGCTGAAGGCCGCGATCGACACCGGCGTGCCGGCACCGGTGCTGTCCTCGGCGCTGTTCGACCGCTTCTCCTCGCAAGGCGAATCCGAATTCGCCGACAAGCTTCTGTCGGCCATGCGCTATGCCTTCGGCGGCCATGTCGAAAAGCCGAAGGCCGGCAAGTGACGCCACAGCGGGAGACGCACGCATGAGCCAGGAACGGTCCGACACGCTGGTACTCTTCGGGGCCACCGGCGACCTCGCCCACAAGAAGATATTCCCAGCACTTTACCAGATGGTCGCCAAGGGCACGCTCACCGAACCGGTGATCGGCGTCGCCTTCGACGCCTGGGACATCAAGCAGTTGCAGGCCCGCGCCCGCGACGGCATCGTCAATGCGCTGGGCAAGATCGACGAGAAGGTGTTCGCCAAATTCGCCTCGCTGCTGCGCTATGTCAGCGGCGACTATCGCGATCCGGCCACTTTCGAGAAGCTGAAGACAGCACTCGGCAGCGCCCGGCGGCCGCTGCACTACATGGCGGTGCCGCCAACCATGTTCGAAACGGTCGTGCAAGGGTTGGAGCAATCGGGCACCGCGCATGGCGCGCGGCTGATGGTGGAAAAGCCGTTCGGCCACGATCTGCAATCGGCCCGCTGGCTGAACCGTGTGCTGCATCTGGTGTTCGACGAACAGTCGATCTTCCGCATCGACCACTATCTCGGCAAGGAAGCGATCCAGAACCTGCTCTATTTCCGCTTCGCCAATTCCTTTCTCGAGCCGATCTGGAACCGCAACTTCGTCGAAAGCGTGCAGATCACCATGGCCGAGGATTTCGGCATCGAGGGGCGCGGAAAATTCTATGACGATGTCGGCTGCATCAGGGACGTCATCGAGAACCACCTGCTCAACATCCTCTTGCTTTTGGCCATGGAGCCGCCGGTCGGCCGCTCCGCCGACGATTTGATCGACGAGAAGGTCCAGGTGCTGAGGGCAATCCGGACGCTGACGAAAGACGATGTCGTACGCGGCCAGTTCACCGGCTACCTCGCCGAGCCCGGCGTGAAGCCGAACTCGCCGGTCGAGACCTTCGCGGCGGTGCGCTTCTTCGTCGACACCTGGCGCTGGCAGGACGTGCCGTTCTTCATCCGCGCCGGCAAGAACATGCCGGTGCATGTCACCGAGGTGGTGGTGCGGCTGAAGCGCCCGCCGCTCGACGTCTTCGACCCGATCAAGCCCGCCGACCAGAACTACGTGCGCTTCCGCATCGACCCGCAGGTGGTGATCGCCATCGGCGCGCAGCGCAAGGCGCCCGGCGACGACATGGTCGGCGAGCAGGTGGAGTTGACGGCGCTCGACGACAGCAAGGCCGACATGCCGCCTTACGAAAGGCTGATCGGCGACGCCATGAACGGCAATGGCCAGCTCTTCACCCGCCAGGACGCGGCCGAGCTCGCCTGGCGCATCGTCGGCCCGGTGCTTGGCGACACCACGCCGCCGCATCTCTATGAGCCGAAGACATGGGGACCGGCCGACGCCATGGCCGGCTTCGGGCCGCCCAATGGCTGGATCGACCCGGTGGCATGAGTTCCGTTGGTAGAAGTGGAGGGGACACGATGGCCAAGGCAGTGAAGCAACCGGCATTGGGCGCCGAGCAGATCGTGCTGACGATCGACATTGGCGGCTCGCACGTCAAGATCCTGACCAGCGCCGGCGGCGAGGAGCGCCGCGACGATTCCGGCCCTGACCTGACGCCGCAGCAGATGATCGACAAGGTGAAGAAGCTCGCCGAGGGCCTGTCCTATGACGTCATCTCGATGGGCTATCCCGGTCCGGTGCGTCACAACAAGCCGGTGCTCGACCCCAAGAATCTCGGCAAGGGCTGGGCCGGCTTCGATTTCGCCGCGCAGTTCAACAAGCCGGTCAAGGTGGTCAATGATGCGCTGATGCAGGCCATCGGCAGCTATGAAGGCGGGCGCATGCTGTTCCTCGGGCTCGGTACCGGCCTCGGCGCGGCGATGGTCTTCGACAATGTCGGGCAGCCGATGGAGCTCGCCCATCTTCCCTACAGGAAAGGCCAGAGTTTCGAGGACTATGTCGGCGAGCGCGGCCTGGAAAAGCGCGGCAAGAAGAAGTGGCGCAAATATGTCTTCGACGTCGTCACCCGGCTGCGCGCCGCCTTGCAGCCAGACTATATCGTCATTGGCGGCGGCAATGTCGACAAGCTCGACACGTTACCAGCCGAGGCCAGGCGCGGTGACAACACACGCGCCTTCGAAGGCGGATTTCGTCTGTGGCGAGACAAAGTCCTGATTGTCTGATAGTATTACAGTTTAGTATAGTTGTTCAAAATAACGTGTGGCGCCGCGCTTGATCATTGCGTTGCGCAGATTTGCCGACTAGGAATTTCGCGCGCTGCCCCCGCGTGCTTCACTGGATACGCCAGAGACGCTTCAGCATCTTTTTCGATTTTGTGCCTCGCCCTTTCGAAAACGATCCCCATTTTCGAGGCCGTGCACCATAGACGGAGGAAACATTGACCGACGATAGCAACGACGCTCGCATCGACCTTCTCGAGCTGACCGCCCACATCGTATCCGCCTACGTTGAGAAGAACCGCCTGCCCGCCTCCGGCCTGGCGGACCTCATCGCCAGCGTCGCCACCTCGATCGGCGGGCTCGGCAAGCCGGCCGTGCCGGTGGCCGCCCCCCTGGTTCCCGCGGTCAACCCGAAGAAGTCGGTGACGCCGGATTTCATCATCTGCCTCGAGGACGGCAAGAAGTTCAAATCGCTGAAGCGCCATCTCGGCGTGCATTTCGGCCTGACGCCGGACGCCTACCGCGCCAAATGGGGCCTGCCGTCGGATTATCCGATGGTTGCGCCGAATTACGCGGCCTCGCGCTCGCAACTGGCGAAGTCGATCGGCCTCGGCCGCAAGGCCGTCGAAGTGGTGCCCGTCAAGACCAAGGGCCGCAAGGTCAAGGTTTCGGCCTGAGCATTCAGGCCTGAGCCAATATTTAGAACGACTGGAACAGGAGCCTGCCGGCGAAACCGCCTTGGCAGGCTTCCTGTTTTTGTGGCTTGGATAGACCAGGCAAGGGTGATCCGGGGGAAGCCATGAACTACACCAGGATGGTGATCGAGAAGGAAGCGCCGGAGGAATACGGCTACGACCGCATCCGCTTCAATCTCTCCGAAAGCTCGATCGCCGACCAGAAGCTTTCCGACATCGGCCTGTCGCTGCCTGATCTCACGCTGTTCTACGGCGAGCATCGCGGCGACAAGGAACTGCGCGCGCTGATCGCGGCGCAGGATGCCGGCGTCTCGCCTGACGATGTCCTGGTCACCGCCGGTGCCGCCGGCGCGCTGTTCATCATCTCGACATCGCTTCTGTCGGCGAGCGATCATCTCGTCGTCATCAGGCCCAACTATGCCACCAACATCGAAACCCCGCGCGCGATCGGCTGCGCCATCAGCTTTGTCGACCTCGCTTTCGAGGACGGCTTCGCCATCGATGTCGAGGCTGTCAGGGCGGCGATTCGGCCGAACACGAAACTGATCAGCGTCACCTGCCCGCACAACCCGACCGGCACGATGATGGGCCAAGCCGATCTCGACGCGCTGGTGGCGCTCGCGGAGAGCCGCAACTGCCATTTGCTGGTCGACGAGACCTATCGCGACCTCTCCTATGGCCGGCGCCTGCCATCGGCGGCTTCGCTCAGCAAGAAGGCGATCAGCGTCTCGTCGCTGTCGAAGGCCTTCGGCATTCCCGGCATCCGCATCGGCTGGCTGATCACCAGGGATGCAGCGCTTCAGGAGACATTCCTCGCCGCCAAGGAGCAGATCGGAATCTGTGGCAGCGTCATCGACGAGGGCATTGCGCGCGGCATGCTGGAGCGCCGGGAAGCTTTCCTCGGAGCCCTGCTGCCCGAAATGGCCAAGCGTCGCGACATCGTCCAGGCCTGGATCGACCGCGAGCCGCTGGTCGACTGGATCAGGCCCGAGGGCGGTGTCGTCGGCTTCCCGCGCCTCAACGTCGAACCAGGCTTCGACCTCGACAAGTTCTATCTCAATCTGCTGGAAAACCATGGCACCTATGTCGGACCGGGCCACTGGTTCGAGATGGAAAAACGCTTCTTCCGCGTCGGTTTCGGCTGGCCAACGGAAGCTGAATTGAGGGGCGGGCTGGACGCCATTTCGGCCGCGCTTCGGCAGTAACGTCCTTGTGCGATCGAAGGAACAGTCCGGAAATCCCTTGATCCAGGCCTGATTTTAGCGCACATCCCGCCGCGAACTTTGTTAGACGTTCCATTGGTCGGACCAGCGCCCATCCGGGAAGTGCCCCGCCGATCAATGCCATCGCAACGGGGCCTCTCTCCATGACATCAGCACAAACTTCACCTGAGCAGCGCTACGCTGCCTTCCGGCACAAAGCCTTCCTCAGCTACTGGACGGCGCGCTTCCTCACCACTTTCGCGACCATGATCGTCTCTGTCGCCGTCGGCTGGCAGATCTATGATCTGACGCGCGATCCCTTCGATCTCGGCATCGTCGGCATCGTCCAGTTCCTGCCGTCCCTGCTTTTGGTGCTGGTCACCGGCGTCGTCGCCGACCGTTTCGGCCGCCGGCTGATCATGGCATTGTCGACGGTGACCGAGGCAGGCTGCGCGCTCGTTCTCCTGTACTTCACGCTTCGCGGCCTCGTCAGTCCGCTGCCGATCTTTGTGGTTCTAGCGCTGTTCGGTATGGCGCGCGCCTTTTACGGACCAGCCTCTTCGTCGCTGTTCGCCAATCTGGTGCCGCCGGAGGATTTCGGCAACGCGATTGCCTGGAACTCGTCCGCCTGGCAGACGGCGACCATCGTTGGACCGGTTGCCGGCGGCCTGCTCTACGGCGTGTCGGCGGAAGCGGCCTATGGCACCGCCGCCATCCTGATGCTGGTTGCCGCCCTTTTGATTTTCACCATTCCCAGGCCCGCCCAGCGGACCGCCACCGACAAGCCTTCCATGGAGACGCTGTTTGCCGGCTTCCGCTACATCTGGAGCGAGAAGATCGTGCTCGGCGCCATCTCGCTCGACCTCTTCGCGGTGCTCCTGTCCGGCGCCTCGGCATTGCTGCCGGTCTATGCGCGCGACATTCTTGAACTCGGCCCGTGGGGCCTCGGCCTGTTGCGCTCGGCGCCCGGCATCGGCGCCATCTGCGTGGCGGTATGGCTGGCCGGGCACCCGCTTCGCGACAATGCCGGCAAGATCATGCTCGGCTTCGTCGCGGCCTTCGGCGCCTGCACGGTATTGTTTGGCCTGTCGACCGTCACCTGGCTGTCGATCGTCGCACTCGCCCTCCTCGGCGCCACCGACATGTTCAGCGTCTATATCAGGGAGACGCTGATCCAGTTGTGGACGCCGGACGAGGTGCGTGGCCGCGTCAACGCCGTCAACCAGGTCTTCGTCGGCGCCTCCAACGAAGTCGGCGAATTCCGCGCCGGCACCATGGCGGCGCTGATCGGCACGGTGCCTGCCGTGGTGATCGGCGGTGTTGGTGCGATCGCGGTGGCGGGGTTGTGGGCGTGGCTGTTCCCGCAGTTGCGCAAGGTGCGCCACCTCAACGGGCGAAACTGATGCTCAGCATGATTACCCTGTCACAGGAGCTGCCATGATTACCTGTTACCTGAAATATGTCATCGATCCGTACAAGCTTGCCGAGTTTGAAGAATATGGCCGTCGCTGGATCGGCCTGGTCAATCGCCTCGGCGGAAACCATCATGGCTATTTCCTCCCGAGCGAAGGAGCCAACAATATCGCCTACGCCATGTTCAGCTTTCCGAGCCTTGCCGACTACGAGGACTATCGCAAGCGGATGGCCGCCGACCCGGAATGCCAGGAGGTGTTTGAAACGGAAAACCGCAATCGCAGCATCCTAAGCTACGAGCGCAGCTTCCTTCGGCCGGTGCTCGAACCCTAGAGGAGCCGCAAGAGCGGTTCTCCGTCCAGAGTGACGATAGAGCTACCGCACTGCCGATCTGCCAAACACCATCCGCAAGAACTCGTCCAGCCAGCGTTTCAGATGCATGTCCCAGATCAGCCGGCCGCCGAGGTGATCGCGGCCGGGCTGTGCGCCCGGCAGTTCGAAGCGATGCGCGCCGCGCACCACCCAGCGCTGCATCATCACCCGGGTCAACTCGCCGTGGAACTGGATGCCCCAAGCATTGTCGCCATAGCGGAAGGCCTGGTTGGGATAGGTCTCGGCCGTCGCCAGCAGCGTCGCGTCCCTGGGCAAGGAAAAACCCTCGCGGTGGAACTGGTAGACCATGTCGGGCCAGTGCATCAGCTTCCTGCCGGCCTCGGTCGCCTTGAGCGGATACCAGCCGATCTCGACCAGCCCCTCGCCGTGCCCCTCGACCTTGCCGCCGAGATGGTTGACCAGCATCTGCGCGCCGAGGCAGATGCCGAGGCATGGCCGGTTCTCCCGCAGCGGGATTTCCAGCCAGCTGGTCTCGCGGCGGACGAACTCGTCCTCGTCATTGGCGCTCATCGGCCCGCCGAACACCACCGTGCCGGCGTGGCCGTCCAGCGTTTCCGGCAAGGCATCGCCCAGCGGCGGGCGGCGGATGTCGAGCTCGAAACCCTCTTCGATGAGCATGTGGCCGACGCGTCCGGGGCTCGAATTCTCCTGATGCAGGACGATCAGGATTTTTGGCTTCGAGCTCGTTGCGCGCGGCATCGTCAGGCGAAATCCCGTCTATTCGTCGCTGGATGTTCCACGGGCGCCCGGCGCGTGCGCCGCCGCCTTGCGGCGCGCCTCGACCCGGTCGTGGCGCTCGACGCCGATCAGCTCGGCGACGCGCCAAACCGTATTGTCCTCGAGCTCGTGCAGTTCGCCATCGGCATAGACGATCTCCCACATCAGGCCGATAAAGGCCTTGCGCCCTTCCGCGTCGAGATGGCGCTTGAGCACGCTGGTGAAGGCATAGAGGTCGATCGCCTCATTGTCGGCCCGTTCGCCGGCGGCGACCAGCGCTTCGAGTTCGGCGCCGCTGATCGAGTAGCTCTCCGAGAGCACGGCCTTGAACCGCTCCCATTCGACGTCCTGGCGCACGCCGTCGGCGTTCATCACATGGTAGAGCAGCGCCGAAGCCGCGACACGCGGATCGTCCGTGCTGGGTTGCGCGCCGGCGCCGGCCGGCAAATCCCTGAGAAACGACAGAACGCGTTCGAACATCAATCCATTCCCCAACGGCCCAAGAGCCGGCCCAAATTCAAAACAGCCGGAACCGGCGCGGCGCCTTTTCCGCTTCCTCGTCCGGATCGACGCCCGGATCGTCCGGCAGGCGCGCCAGTTCTTCCGCCGGCTCGACCGCCTCGGCATCGTCCGGCACCGCCGCGAAGGCCGCCGCCGTGACCGGCGTGACGTGGTCCTCGCTTCTGTCGGTCCCTTTTGCCGTCGTCTCGCTGCCCGCCGTGGCCGGTTCGATCGCGTCGATCGGCTTTTCACTGGCCGGCTTCGCCAGCGCCCCGATGACCGGCGCCGTGGTCTCAGGCGCATCGTCGCGGCTGTCGATCAACTGGCCAAGCCGCTCCATCGGCGCGCGCCACTCGAAGGCGTCGAGCCGTCCGGTGACAGGCGACACCGGCGCCCAGCGCTCCGACACGACGCCGTCGGCGACCCAAGCCGGATCGCGCGGCGCCCGCACCGCCTTGGACAGCAACTGCCGCACCTTGCCCTGGTCGCCGGTCTCCGCCTCTTCGATATCGGCAAGCAGCAGATAGGCGCCCTCGCGGCGGTCCATCCGGATCGCCGCCTCGGCCTCGCGGCGGGCGGTCGAGAAATCCTGCGCGTCGAGCGCGGCCCGCGCCACCGTCATCGACGATTCGGCGTGGTTCTTCTTCAGCTCCTGCAGCTTCTTCGCCCGGTTGAGGCGGTCGAGCACGGCGTCACCCGGACGGGCGTGGGTGTAGAGCTCCGCGATCTCCGGATGCGGCTCGGCCCTCCAGGCCGTCTCCAGGATCTTCGAGCCCTTGCGCACGTCGTTCTGCTTGAACAGCGCTGCCGCCGCGGCAACGGCTGCCGGCGCGAAATCCGGCTGCAGCTTGTTGGCCTCGAGCGCCGCTGTCCTGGCAGCATTGGGATCGCTGTCGGCCAGCGACTGCGCCTTGGCGGTCAACAGCACGGCGCGGCGGCGATTGGCGGCGTCGCGCTCGATCTGCCGCGTCGACTTCTGCGCGTCGACCAGTTTCAAGGCGCCGTCCCAGTCGCCGCGCGCGGTCAATTCCTCCAGCGTCGATTCGGCCGCCCAGGCGAGTTGCGGCGCAACGGCGGCGGCGCGGCCGGCGTAGTGCCGCGCGGCGTTGCGGTCGCCCAGCCTTTCGGCTTCGAGATAAAGCCCGCGCAGGCCAAGCAGCCGCATTTCGGGATCGTCGAGCATGCTCTCGAACTTTTGCCGAGCGCCTTCATGGTCGCCTTCGAGCAGCGACGCCTGCGCTTCGAGCAGATGGATCAATGGCTCCTGGTCGGAGCGGATCAGCTTGGCCGCTTCCTTGGTCTTCTTGCGGGCCAGCGCGCCGTCGCCGGCGCCGGCGGCGATCATGCCGGTCGACAGCGCCTGGTAACCACGGTCGCGGCGGCGCACGCGGAAATAGCGCGAGATGGTGTAGGGGCTGTTCCACAGCGACTTGAGCAGCCACCACGCGATCATCACCGCGGCAACGACCGCGACGATGGCTACCGCCGCCACCATCAGGCTGACCTGGTATTGGTAGCCATTGAAGGTGACGACCATGTCGCCGGGCCGGTCGGCCAGCCAGGCAAAGCCCAGCCCGACTGCGAAGACGACGATGAGGAAGGCGAGCAGGCGGATCATATTGTTGCCCTCATGCCTTCATCGCGCCGGAGATCAGCGCGTCGACCTGGGTTTCGACCTCGATGCGCGCCTTCAATTTGCCGGCAAAGTCGGCGCCGGCGGCCTTCACGGCCTCGGGCAGCGAGTTGTATTCGCTTAGCGCCTTGGCGTAGTCGCCCTGGGTGACCGCCACTTCCATGCGCGCCACGGTTTCCGGCGCGCCCGGACCCTCGACGGCGCCGATCGGCCGGACCTTGACCAGCGATTCGGCGCTCGACATCAGGTTCTGCAGGAAACCGGCATTCTGGTCCACCGGCGTGGCGGCGGCGACCATGGCATTGGCGGCGGCATCCATCTGCGCGGCGATCTCGGTGCGGGTCGGCACGCCCTTTTCGGCATAGGGCCGCAAGGTCGCAAGCTCCGGAGCATTGGGCGAGATCGCCGCCAGCGTATCGAGTTCGGCCGAGAATGGCGCGCCGCGGTCGAGTGCCGACTTGAGCGCCGAAGCGGCGATGGCGAGCGCGATCTTCGGCTGCGACGCCTGGGCGTCGACCTTGCCGGAAAGCTGCGACACCGACTGTTCCAGCGCGGTCAGCCGGCCGTCCTGCGCCTTGGCCGCCTCGCCCGCCGATTTCACCAGCGCGTCGAGACCGGCCAGTTTCTCGTTGAGCGGGGCGAGATCGACCGGTGCTGCGCTGCCGGCCTTGCCGAGGGCCGCGACCGCGGTCTCGATCTGCTTGACCTTGTCGCCAAGGGCGGCAAGCCCGGCATTGTCACCAGCGCCGCCCTTTTCGACCGCCGATTTCAGCGCCGCGATATCGGCCTTTACCTGCTCCAGCCCAGAGGAAAGCCCGACCACCTTCGCCGCTGCATCGTTGTTGCCGCCGGCTTCCTTGAGACTGGCGATGTCGCTCTTCAGCGAAGCAATCTCGCCATTGACGCCGTCGAGCGAGACTCCCGCGCCGGAACCCGGCGCGCCAAGCACGCCGGCAAATTGCAAGCCGCCGGCGCCGGCGAGCGCAATGACGCCACCGATAATGCCGGCGGCAATGCCGTTGAGACCGCCACGCTTTGCCGGAGGTGTCGGCGCCATCTTTTCCTCCCGCGTCTGGGTTTTTTCCTGCCTGTCGTCGCTGCGCTTGGCCGATGCGTCCTCGAAATTGTAGTCGGAGGCGGCAGGGCGATCGGCTGGCTTATCCGAACCGGGATAGGGCAGTTCCGGCTCAATGGCCTTGGCCTGCGCGGACGGCTCCGCCCCGGCCTGCCCCACGCCATCGGCATGCTCCCAGGGTTCGAGATCGGTCTGGTCGGCGTGCACCGGCTCTTCGGGAGCCTCCGGCTGCGAGGCATCGGCGGCTTCCTTCGCCTCGTCGGCCTGGGCCGCTGCCTTGGCGGCATCCTCGTCGACGATGCGGGAGACGGCACCGGGCTCGAGATCGATGGTCACCGGCTCGCGGCGGCTTTTCGAGTGTCGCATCTTCGGCGTCTTGACCATGCCTGGGCTCCGCAAAATTCGCTTCGTCTCAACGCCTGGGGGCGCGTGATGGTTCAGAAAGGGTCTAGCACATCACCAAGCGGTGAAAAGGGGCGGTGTGATGACGCGGCTCAGGGCAGCACCGGCAAAAGCGCCAGCAACGCCTCCTCGTCGGGCTGTGCGGCAATGCGGATTGCTGTGCCGGCGCCGCCGTCGAAAGCAGCGGCGATGCGCGCGGAAAGTGCGAAAAACATAGTCTTTTCAAAGGCTCCTTGCAGTGCAGGCCGTTTGGTCAAGCCCTGCATCGCGGCGGCCGCCTTGGCCGAATAGAGCAGTACAGCATCGACTGGCTGGCCGGACAGCAGCGCGAGGACGGTCTCGTCGGAATGCCGCACCGGCAGCGTGTCGTAGGTCTCCACGGCGCGGACCTGGACTCCCGCCTCCTTCAACCTCTGTTCGAACACCGGAAACCGCACGCGTCCGCAGAGATAGGCGATTGCCTTGCCGGGATGCGATGCCGCGATGCTTTCGGCCAGCGCCTCGGCATCGCCGGAGCCTTCAATGACGCAAGAGAACCCCATCTTGCGCGCTGCCTCGGCGGTCCTGGCGCCCACGGCATGGCAAGGCAGGTCAGCCAGCGCCGCGATCACCTCTTTCGAGGCATGGCGCACGGCATTGGCGCTGGTGACGGCAACCGCGATGGCATCGCCGGTGACGAACCCCGTATCGGCCGGCAAGGCCGCCGTTTCGGTCAACGGCAGGAGAATCGGCTGGAACCCTATATGCTGAAGCCGCCGCGCCGTGCGCGAGGCGCCCGGCTCCGGTCTGGTCACCAGGACGCGAAGCATGTTCAGAGCCAGCCGTCGAAGAACTTTTCACTGGCCTTGGCCCGCACCGACCGTGCGGCCTCCTCGCCGATGCCTGCGGCATCAGCTGCGGATCCCTGCAGTTCGATCGTGTGCGACTGCGTACCGTCGGGTGAGATGATCAGCCCGGCGAAAGAAAGCTTTCCGGTCTCGATCGCCGCATAGCCGGCGATCGGCGTGCGGCAGGAACCGTCGAGCGCCGCCAGGAAGGCGCGTTCGCAGGCGAGCGCCTGTCCGGTCGGCACATCGTGGATGGCGACCAGCATCTTTTCGACGTCAGGGTCGCCGATGCGCGTCTCGATGCCGATCGCCCCCTGGCCAGGTGCCGGCGGAAAAATGTCGAGCGGCATCAGATCGGTGGCGACATGCTCCAGGCCAAGCCGCTTCAGCCCGGCAAAGGCGAGGATGGTGCCGGCCGCGACCCCTTCGTCGAGCTTGCGCAGCCGCGTCTGCACATTGCCGCGGAACATCACCACGTCGAGATCCGGCCGCATGCGGCGGATCAGTGCTTGCCGCCTGAGCGACGACGAACCGACCTTGGCTCCGCGCGGCAGCTCTGCGATGGTCTTCGCCGCCTTGCCGACAAAGGCGTCGCGCGGGTCCTCGCGCGGCAGGAAGGCGGAGAGTTCCAGGCCATCGGGCAATCGCGTCGGCATGTCCTTCGACGAATGCACGGCAATGTCGATCTTGCCCGCCAGCAAAGCCTCTTCGATCTCCTTTGTGAACAGGCCCTTGCCGCCGGCTTCCGACAGCGGCCGGTCCTGGATGCGGTCGCCGCTGGTCGAGATGACGACGACTTCGAACGCTTCCGCCGGCAGGCCGTGCGCGGCCATCAGCCGCGCCTGAGTTTCATGCGCCTGGGCCAGTGCCAGCGGGCTGCCGCGTGTTCCGATTTTCAAGGTTGTTTGCATGACGCGCGGTCCGTGATAACCCCCGGCCGGAGCATTTTGCAGCCAAGTGGAGCCACTTGGCGTCGCAGAAATGCGGCTAAAATAACCGAGGCCTTCTCCGGGCACTCTCCTAAAGGGGAACGCCTGGCTACACAATCTCTGGAGACAGCGACGAATTGATCCGCGTTCTGGGCATTGAGACGAGTTGCGACGAAACCGCCGCCAGCGTCGTGGCGCTGGAGGGCGATGCCGCGCCGAAAATCCTGTCCAACATCGTGCTGTCCCAGATCGAGGAACATGCCGCCTTCGGCGGTGTCGTGCCCGAGATCGCCGCGCGCGCCCATGTCGAGGCGCTGGACGGTATCGTCGAGGCCGCCCTTGCCGATTCGGGTACGGCCCTTGCCGATATCGATGCGATCGCCGCCACGGCCGGCCCCGGCCTGGTCGGCGGCCTGATCGTCGGGCTGATGACGGCCAAGGCGATCGCCGCCGCCGCAGGCAAGCCGCTGATCGCCGTCAATCACCTCGAAGGCCATGCCTTGACGGCGCGGCTGACCGACGGGCTTGAATTCCCCTATCTGCTGCTGCTGGTCTCCGGCGGCCACACGCAAATCCTGGCCGTGCGCGGCGTCGGCGACTATCAGCGCTGGGCCACCACCATCGACGACGCGCTCGGCGAAGCCTTCGACAAGACCGCCAAGATGCTCGGCCTGCCCTATCCCGGCGGGCCGAATGTCGAGAAGGCGGCGCAGACGGGCGACGCCAAGCGCTTCGCCTTCCCGCGTCCGATGAAGGGTTCGGCGCAACCCGATTTCTCCTTCTCCGGCCTGAAGACCGCCGTGCGCCAGGCGGCGACGGCGATCGAACCCTTGAGCGACCAGGACGTCGCCGACATCTGCGCCTCCTTCCAGGCGGCGGTCGCCGATGCGCTGGCCGACCGCGTTTCGCGCGCTTTGGCTCGGTTCAGCCAGACATTTCCGGGCACGAAGAACCCGGCTCTGGTGGTTGCCGGCGGCGTCGCCGCCAACCGCACCATCAAGGCAACGCTGGAACGGCTCTGCACCGACGCCGGCTTCACCTTCGTCGCACCGCCGCTGAAACTTTGCACCGACAATGCCGCGATGATCGCCTGGGCCGGCATCGAACGGCTGCGCGAAGGCATGGCGCAGGAGAACGGCTTCGACTTCGTGCCGCGCTCGCGCTGGCCGCTCGACAGCATCTCGGCGCCGATGGTTGGTTCGGGCCGGCGCGGAGCCAAGGCATGACTGGTGAAGCGATGCGCGGCCAAGACGTCGGCGATCCCGGCAACGGCAGCTGGCGAGTTGCCGTGCTCGGCGGCGGCGCCTGGGGCACGGCGCTGGCGCTGGCCATGCTGCGCGCCGGCCATAAGGTGCGCCTGTTCGCGCGCGACCCGGAAACCGTGGCGGCGATCGGCCGTGGCCAGAACCCGCGCTACCTGCCCGGCATCGCCATCGCGCCCGGCATCGAGGCGACATCGGACATCGCGACGGCGCTCTCCGGGGCCGATTGCGTGCTGGCGGTGACGCCGGCGCAATCGCTACGTGCGACACTGGCGGCAGCGAAGGATCATATGCCCGACGGCATCCCGCTCGTTCTCTGCGCCAAGGGCATCGAGCGCGACACAGGCGCCCTGCTGTCGGCAATTGTCGAGGAAATCCTGCCGCGAAATCCGGTCGCCGCGCTGTCCGGCCCGAGCTTCGCCACCGACGTCGCCCGCGGCCTGCCGACAGCGGTGGTGGTCGCCGCCCATGATGAGGCGCTAGCAGCTGACCTTGCCGCCCGTTTTTCCGCTGAAAACCTGCGCTGCTATTCCAGCGACGACCTGATCGGCGTCGAGATCGGCGGCGCCTTGAAGAATGTCTTTGCCATTGCCGCAGGTGCGGTCACCGGCGCCGGGCTCGGCGCCAGCGCCCAGGCCGCAATGGTAACGCGCGGCTTCGTCGAACTGCGCCGCATCGGCGCGGCCTTCGGCGCCAGGCCGGAGACCCTGATGGGGCTTTCCGGCCTTGGCGACCTGCTGCTGACCTGCTCATCCACGCAATCGCGCAATTTCGCCTACGGGCTGGCGCTTGGACAAGGCAAGGCGCTTGCCGGGCTGCCGCTGGCCGAGGGCGTGCCGACGGCGGCGATCGCCGCCCGTATTGCCGCCGAGCGCGGCATCGACGCGCCGATCATTACCGCTGTCGCAGCCATACTGGACGGCGCCATCACCATTCGCCAGGCGGTGACGGCCCTGATGACCCGGCCGCTGAAGACCGAAATCAACGATTGATCCCCAACTTCAATCCCAACAACCAGGAGAGAGACCCATGCTGTTTGCTTTTGTTTGCAAGGATAAACCCGGAAGCTTGCAGGTGCGCCTCGACACGCGGCCCGAGCATCTCGCCTTCCTCGAAGGGCTGAATGCGCAGAAGAAGCTGGCCTTCGCCGGTCCATTCCTCGATGCCGATGGCAAGCCCAATGGCAGCCTCGTGGTCGTCGAGGCGCCCGATCTGGCCGCTGCGCAGGCCTTGTCCGCCGCTGACCCCTATGCCGAGGCCGGCCTGTTCGAAAGCGTCGAAATCCGCCAGTGGAACTGGACGTTCAACAAGCCGGCGGCTAGTTAATTCCGGTTGCCGCACCTGGATCGCACGGAGGAGAAAACATGAACTACTGGCTGTTCAAATCCGAACCCTCGGTTTTCTCCTTCGAGGCGTTGAAGGCCAAGGGCAAGGCCGGCACGCAGTGGGACGGCGTGCGCAACTACGCCGCCCGCAACAACATGAAGGCCATGCAGATCGGCGATCTCGGCTTCTTCTACCATTCCAATGAGGGGCTCAACATCGTCGGCATCGCCGAAGTCTGCGCGCTGGCCCACCCCGACACCACGTCGGACGATCCGCGCTGGGAATGCGTGGACATCCGCGCGGTTCGCGATGTGCCGAACCCGCCGACGCTGGAACAGGTGAAAGCCAATCCGAAGCTTGCCGAAATGGCATTGGTGCGGCTTGGCCGGCTTTCCGTGCAGCCGGTCACTCCGGCCGAATGGAAGGAAGTCTGCCGCATGGGCGGCCTGACGCCCGCGCCGTGACGGCGCTGACCCCGCATAGCGCGAAGCAATTCATCCTCGACAATACGGCGCTGATGGCGCCGCCGCATGTGCCTGAGATTCTGCTGCATCTGGCCGATGAAGCGCACGATCTGTGGCAGCGGACCGAGGACGAGCTGGTCGAGATCGGCCTGCCGCCGCCCTTCTGGGCCTTTGCCTGGGCCGGCGGACAGGGCCTCGCCCGCTATGTCCTGGACAATCCCGGCACGGTGCGGGGCAAGCGCGTGCTCGACTTCGCCTCGGGTTCCGGCCTTGTCGCCATCGCCGCCGTCAGGGCGGGCGCCGCCGAAGTGATCGCCGCCGACATCGACCCGTTCTGCGCCACGGCGATCCGCCTCAACGGCGAGGCCAACGGCGTCGGGATCGACTTCCTCGGCACCGACTGCATCGGCACCGATGCGGGCTGGGACGTGATTCTGGCCGGCGATGTTTTCTACGACAAATCCTTCGCCGACCGCCTGATGCCGTGGTTCGCGACGCTCAAGGCGCGTGGCGCCGAGATCTTCGTCGGCGATCCCGGCCGATCGTATATGCCGAAAACAGGGCTGGAGCCGCTTGCGGTCTATGAAGTCGAAGTCACGCGGGCGCTGGAGGATTCCCTGGTCAAGCGCACCACCGTCTGGCGCTTTGCTTGACGCCATCGCCGAAGCGCCTGATACAAAGTTCATGGAGCAATTCCAGGAAAAGTGCTTAGCGGTTTTCCCACCGGAATTGCGGCAAAACAAAAAGATGTCACGCGACCTGCATCTGGAGGGGGAAGCTCATGGATTTTTCAGCAGTGAACTGGCTGGCAGTCATCGCCGCCGCCGTCTTGGCCTGCCTGTTCGGCGCCGCCTGGTACATGGCGTTGAGCAAGCCGTGGCTGAAAGCCGCCAAGCTCGATGCGGCGACGATGAAGAAATCGCCGCTGCCTTTCGTCATCAGCTTCATCGCCGAACTGGTCATGGCGCTCGTCATGGCGCTGATCGTCACCGCGATGACCGGCGGTGAACCGACATTGGTTGCCGGGCTTGTCTTCGGTTTCGTCCTCTGGCTGGGTTTTGTCGCCACGACGCTGTCGGTCAACCATCGCTACGAGAATTTCGGCTGGGACCTGACCCTCATCGACGGCGGCCACTGGCTGGGTGTCTTGCTGATCATCGGCGCGGTGATCGGTTGGTTCGGCGCCGCAGCTAGCTGAGGCGCCGCGCTGACGATGGCCGACGAGTCCGGATTTCCACGCGACCAGGTGTTCACCCGAATCTGCCACGTCAAACAGGGCTATGACGACCGGCGCCGCCACATCGTGCGGGAATTCGAGCGGCGCGGCGTGCCGGTCTATTTTTACACGGACTGGGACCGGCCGGACATCACCCCGCAGATCCGCGACGAGCTGGTCGCGCCCGCCTTTACCCACCCGGCGGCCGTTTCGCTGGCGTTGAAACATGTCGGCATCTGGCGCGATTTCCTCGAAACCGACCTGCCCTATTGCCTGGTCTTCGAGGACGACGTCTTCCTCGCCCGCGACTTCGTCGCCAAGTTCCGGCAGGGGCTTTCCGAACTCGGCAGCCCTGCGCGCAAGGCTGTCATCTATCTCGGCAACGGCAGCAACTACTACACGCCGAGTTGGAAACTGCGGAAGGGCCAATGGCTCTACCCGGCGCTGCATGCCAGATGCACGGATTCCTACCTCATCACCCGCCCCGTCGCTGAAGCCCGTTGCGCCTGGATCGAGCAGAACAAGATCTACACCTCGATCGATCACCAGGTCGAACAGATGGATGAGAAGCTCGGCATTGAAATGCTGTGGTTCGAACGGCCGATTGTCGAACAGGGCAGCGAAAACGGGGCGTTCGAGACGTCCATTTCGGCGAAAAGATACCCGCGTCTCTACAAGAGCGTGAAATGGACGTGGAAGAAATACACGCGCATGATCTTCGGCCATAACGCCCGGTCGTGACCGAAAGACAGGCCTGGCGGCCGCCTATGCCTTCTCCGTGCCGTGCGTCTTTGCCGCCTCCTCGAGAAGCCATTCACGAAACGCCGCGATGCGGGCATCGTCCTTCACGGTTTGAGGATAGACCAGGAAATAGGCGAATTCCGGCGCGACCTTGATGCCGAGCTCGAAGGGGCGCACGAGGCGCCCCTGCGACAAATCGTTGGCGACCATGGCGAAGTCGGCCAGCGCCACGGCATTTCCGTCGAGGGCCGCCTGGGTGGCATCGGTCGAGGAGCCGAAGACGAGGGTGCGGCTGTCGTCGAAATCGTCGACGCCGGCCGCCTGCATCCACATGCTCCAGTTCGGCCAGGTGACGCCTTGCCGCGACCATTCGATATGCGCGAGCGTGTGCCGGAAGAGGTCGCGCGGTTCATTGAGCGGCGGGCCTGAAGCGAGCAGGGCCGGGCTGCACACCGGGATGATGATGTTGTCGAACAACCGGTGCGCGGCAAGCCCCGGATATTTGCCGGTGCCGAACCGGATGCCGATATCGACGTCGTCACGCTCGAAGTCCCTGACATCGTAGGTGATGTCGAAGCGCAGTTCGATGCCTGGCCGCTGATGGCGGAAATCGTCGATGCGGCGCATCAGCCATTTCGTCGCGAACTGGGCGTCGAGCGTCACTTTCAAGAGCGCCGTGCCGCGCGTCATCTTGCGGGCGCGGGATACCGCCCGGTTGAGCAGGTCGAGCGCGTCGATCGACGCTTCATGAAGCACGTTTCCCGCTTCCGTCAGCCTCATGGTGCGGCTGGTGCGCGTGAACAGCACCAGGTCGAGCTGATCCTCGATTTCCTTGACCTGGTGGCTGACCGCGGCCGGCGTCAGCCCAAGCTCGTCGGCGGCGCGGGTGAAATTGAGGTGACGCGCCGCCGCCTCGAAGGTCCTCAGCGCGCGCGTCCCGGGCAGGAGGCGGGCCATCTGATCTCCAACAAAACTTGATGATCTGAAAAGAACTACTCGTTTCCCGTTTGTTTTTCAATCCGGCATGATCCCGGCATCGAGATACCTTCAAACCGGATTTGACATCCGGAGAAACCGGATAAAGCCATGATCGAGATCGCTCTGAAGTCCCACACCGCCCTGAAATCATCTCTCCCGCAGTGGCTGCGCGCCACGATCGACTGGCTGCGCCAGGCCAACGTCGCCGCCAGGCTTCCCTTGGAATCGGTCGACGACCTCTCCGACCATGGACTGCGCGATATCGGCGGCGAACGCCGCGACATCGCCAAGGCGATGGACCGGGAGCTTCGCGAAATCGGGCTCCTGGGCACGGGTTGGCAGAAGCCGGGGCGGAAATAGGGGAGTGAGGCAGTAGGGCAGTACGGCAATAGGGGAAGTCGGGCGCCGAGAGACAGTCCTACTGCCCTACTGCCCTACTGCCCTACTGCCCTATCTCACCACCCTCATCACCGTCCTATCCGACAGCAGCGGCAAGAGCCGCGCCATCGTGCGCGCGGTGACCGCCACGCAGCCTTGCGTCGGCGTGTAACCATCACGCGCCAGATGGAAGAAGATGGCGCTGCCGCGCCCCCGGCGGCGCGGCGAAATATTCCAGTCGAGCACCAGGCAGGCATCGTAGAGCCGGTCGTCGCGCCGCATGCGCTCATGGCTGGCGCCATAGGGGATCTTGACCGGCCTGTTGTAATTGCGGTCGTCCGGCACCTCGCACCAGCCGAGATCGGGCCCGATCGGCGTCATCGCCAGCCGCGTCCGGCGGCCGCCGGCAAACTGGTCGCCCCGGAAATAACCCGACAGGATCCGCATCGAGCCGAGCGGCGTGGCGCCATCGCCCTCGCGCTTGTCGGCCGAGATGCCGCCGCGCCCCAACGCGCAGGCAAACACTGCTTTTCCGGCCTGCAGCAGGCCCTGGCTGGGGTGGCCGGGCCTTGCCCGCACGGTCAGCACACGCAGCCGTTTCGGCAAAATTGCGCCGGCTGCATTGCGATCGCATTTTTTCTTGTATGATCGTGCCACGGAACAAATCACTGTGATCGGCTATTGTGTCGGCCAGCTTCCGCATAAATACGCAGCGGTCAACTGAATTTCATTTTCAAAACAACGGATTGATCCATGACTTCACGCACCATCCTAATCGTCGACGACGACGACGACCTGCGCGGCACACTGGTCGAGCAACTCGCCCTCTACGAGGAATTCGACGTGCTGCAGGAAGCGACTGCGGCAAAAGGCGTCACCGCGGCCCGCGGCGGCCTCATCGACCTGCTCATCATGGATGTCGGCCTGCCCGACATGGACGGCCGCGAGGCCGTCAAGATCCTGCGCAAGGGCGGCTACAAGGCGCCCATCATCATGCTGACCGGCCACGACACCGATTCCGACACGATTCTGGGCCTCGAGGCCGGCGCCAACGACTATGTGACCAAGCCGTTCCGCTTCGCGGTGCTGCTGGCGCGCATCCGTGCCCAGCTGCGCCAGCACGAGCAGAGCGAGGACGCCACTTTCTCGGTCGGCCCCTACACCTTCAAGCCCAGCCAGAAGCTGCTCATCGACCCGCGTGGCGGCAAGGTGCGGCTGACGGAGAAGGAAGCCTCGATCATCAAATATCTCTACCGCGCCGACCAGAAGGTGGTGACGCGCGACGTGCTGCTCGAGGAGGTCTGGGGCTACAATTCCGGCGTCACCACGCACACGTTGGAAACCCATGTCTACCGGCTGCGCCAGAAGATCGAGCGCGATCCTTCCAATGCGGAAATTCTTGTGACAGAAAGCGGTGGCTACAAGCTGGTTCCTTAAACATTTCATTATCCAATAAGCGGTCTGGGCGGGACCGCTTTCGGGTGCGATCCTGTGGAGGGGATTAAGGATCGACTCGTGAAGGAGGGATTGGACTGACCGTTCGGGGACGCAGCTAGAGATGGCGTTGGATGACGACATCCGCATCCTGTCCGCCGTGGGGCTCTTCGAGGGTTTCACGCAGGAACAGCTGCGTCTGCTCGCCTTCGGCGCCGAGAACACCTTGCTGCTGGCCAACCACAAGCTCTACCGCGAGGATGACGAGGCCGATTCGGCCTATGTCGTGGTCAGCGGGCGCATCGTGCTCTATCGCGAGCAGGGCGGCGAGCGCATCCCGATCGGCACCGCCGGCCCCGGCACCATCCTCAGCGAACTGGCATTGATCGCCGACACCAACCGGCTGACCAGTGCGTCGGCCGAAATCGACTCGGAAGTGATCCGGCTCAGCCGCAAGATGTTCCGCCGCATCCTGGAGGAATATCCGGAGGTGGCGGTGAAGCTGCACCAGCGCATCTCCGAGGAATTCCAGGCCATGATCCGACGCATCGAGAAGCTGGCGCCACGGTTTAGTGGGTAAATCTAATTGCCGTCTCGAACAGGTTTTGGCCTGAACAGACACCAGAATGGCTTCCCTGGCGCAAGTTCACCTTGGCCGAGGAGTTGAAACCCGCAGTGCTTATAGAAAGCCAAATTCTTGCTTTGTGCGGTTTCGAGAAACGTCCCTGCCGAGACAGGATCTCTTTCGGCAAGATCGCAATAAGCCTTGATCAGCGCGCCGCCAGCCCCTTTTCCCTGCATCGAGGGGTGAACGCCCAAGACCCCAAGGTAGAAATGCGGTTCCTGCGGCTTGTATTCTTCACTTATGGCGTCTGCCCGCTCGAAGCGCAAAGCCATCGATGCCTGCCTTTGCTGAAGCAAAGCCCATCTCTGCTGGTGCGCCGGAGGCCATTCAGGCCGCTGCGTATCATAGCCCATCGCCGCACCAAGGATGCGACCATCGCTCTTTAACAGCAGCACAGGCATTCCAAGCGCCAGGCGCGCCGCCATCAGGATCGAGAAGAATTCCGTCACCAGGTCCCGACGCAGCGGAGGATCGCCCGGAAAGAAAAAAGCCATCTGCGGATCATCGGCAAAGGCAGCCGCCAGACAGTCGGCCGCCGATGTCACGTCCGGCTCTCGTGCTGCCACTATTTCCATTCAACGACCCCTTTGGCCTGCGGCCTAATCCAGATCGAACCGCGCGATCACAGGCACATGGTCCGACGGCCGCTCCCAGCCGCGCGCCGCCCGCAGGATTTCGTAGCCGGCGAAATCAGGCACCAGATTGGGCGAGGACCAGACATGGTCGAGCCGCCGGCCCCGGTTCGACGCTTCCCAGTCCTGCGCGCGATAGCTCCACCAGGTGTAGAGCTTCTCGTCCAATGGCACGTTGTGCCGCATCAGGTCGACCCAGTTGCCGGCGAGCCGCATCGCTTCGAAATTTTCGGTCTCGACCGGCGTGTGGCTGACCACGTTGAGCAATTGCTTGTGCGACCAGACGTCGTGCTCGAGCGGCGCGATGTTGAGATCGCCGACCAGCACCGAGGCGGACACTTCGCTGTGCTCGGCGCGGATGGCGTTCATCTCGGCGACGAAATCGAGCTTGTGCTTGAATTTCTTGTTGATTTCGGGATCGGGCTCGTCGCCGCCCGCCGGCACGTAGAAATTGTGCAGCAGGATCGTCTTGCCGCCGGCGCGCACCGTCACCGACAGATGACGGCTGTCCTCGATCTCGCAGAAGCGGCGCTTTTCCACCACCTCGATCGGCCGCCGCGCCACCGTGGCCACGCCGTGGTAGCCCTTCTGGCCATGGAACGCGATGTGCTGGTAGCCGAGCCTGCGGAACGCCTTTTCGGGAAACAGTTCGTCGGGAACCTTGGTTTCCTGCAGGCAGAGCACGTCTGGCGCGTATTCATCGAGCAATCGCTCCACGATCGGCATGCGCAGGCGAACCGAGTTGATGTTCCAGGTGGCGATGGAAAAGGGCATTGGCAATCCGGGACAGCGTGCTTCCCAGCCAGGACCGATGGACCCTGACGCGGAAGACGCCTTTTGAGGGAGTCAGTCCGGAAACTGCCAGCCAAGCGCCGCAAAGACAAGCCGGGCCATGCTGGGAAACCTGCTCAGGCGCGGCCGCCTAAGGCGCCCGCCATCAGCAGGTCGGCCTCACCTGAATATCTGCGTACTTAGCGCGTCTTCGTGTTCAGCTCGCGGTTCGCCGTATAGTCGATCGCAAATGTGTCGGGCGCGAAGCTGACGCCTTCCTTGGTGTTGAAGATCATCACCGTGGTGTCCTTGCCTTGCGCGTCGGTGATCGTCCACTGGCGCAGATCATAGGTTTTCGGATCGAACATCATGGTGATCGTCGCATTGCCGAACACCGACTTGTCGGCAAGCTTGATGGTGGTGAGGTCGTCCTCTTCCTTGACGCTCTTGACGCGGTCGCCGGAGAGGTCGATCCGGTCATCGAGCAGCAGCTTCAGCGGCGTCTTCGACAACGGATAGAGGTCCGATGTGTTCATTTTCTTGTTGAGGATGACCACCGACTTGCCGTCGGAAATCACCTTGAAATTCGACGCCCCGTCATAGTTGAAGCGGATTTTGCCCGGCCGCTCGAGGAAGAATTTGCCGCCGGTCTGCTCGCCCTTGGGGCCGAATTGCACGAACTCGCCACTCATCGATTTGACCGAGGAAAAATGGTCGGCGATCTTCTGCGCGGCGGCGGGCACGGCCGCCTGCGCCGAGGCCAGAAGCTCGAACCCGGGCACCACGTTGAAGGCGGCTGCACCCGCTGCGACAAGGCCGAGGCCGAGGAGCTGGCGGCGCGTCGGGGCGAAATCGCTGAGCTTGGAAAGATCGTTTTTCATGTTGGTCACTCTCGTGGTGATTCCTGTATCCGTCGCTGTCCTGAACCCCCAGTTGGGCTGAAGTTTGGCGGTAGAGCGGCGCTGCTTCGCCTCAACGCGCCAGAGAGTTCAAGGTTGCCGTGAGCGCCCCGCCATCAGAACTTGTCGTCCTCGGTGGGCACCAGGATTTCGCGTTTTCCGGCATGGTTGGCCGGGCCGACAATGCCTTCCTTTTCCATTTTCTCGATGATCGAGGCGGCGCGATTGTAGCCGATGCCGAGCCGGCGCTGGATGTAGCTGGTCGACGCCTTACCGTCGCGCAGCACCACCGCCACCGCCTGGTCGTAGGGGTCGTCGGAATCTTCGAAATTGCCGCCGCCACCGCCACTGGTGCCACCACCCTTGCCGGACGGTTCGTCCTCGTCCTCACCGTCATCCTCGGTGATGGCGTCGAGATATTCGGGCACGCCCTGCAACTTCAGGTGCCCGACGATCTTCTCGACCTCGTCGTCGGAGACAAAGGGACCATGCACGCGCTGGATGCGGCCGCCGCCGGCCATGTAGAGCATGTCGCCCATGCCGAGCAGCTGCTCGGCGCCCTGCTCGCCCAGAATGGTGCGGCTGTCGATCTTGGAGGTGACCTGGAAGGAGATACGGGTCGGGAAGTTGGCCTTGATGGTGCCGGTAATGACGTCGACCGACGGGCGCTGCGTCGCCATGATGACATGGATGCCGGCGGCGCGCGCCATCTGCGCCAGGCGCTGCACCGCGCCCTCGATGTCCTTGCCGGCGACCATCATCAGGTCGGCCATTTCGTCGATGATGACGACGATGTAGGGCATCGGCTCGAGATCGAGGTCCTCCGTCTCGTAGATCGCCTCGCCGGTCTGGCGGTCGAAGCCGGTCTGCACGGTGCGCGAGATCTTTTCGCCCTTCTTCTCGGCCAGTTGAACGCGGGCGTTGAAACCGTCGATGTTGCGCACGCCGACCTTGGACATCTTGCGGTAGCGGTCTTCCATTTCCCGCACGGTCCATTTCAGCGCCACCACCGCCTTCTTCGGATCGGTGACGACGGGCGTAAGCAGATGCGGGATGCCGTCATAGACGGAGAGTTCCAGCATCTTCGGATCGATCATGATCAGCCGGCATTCCTGCGGCGTCAGCCGGTAGAGCAACGAAAGGATCATGGTGTTGATGGCGACCGACTTGCCCGAACCGGTGGTGCCGGCGACCAGCACGTGCGGCATCTTGGCGATGTCGACGATGACGGCCTCGCCATTGATCGTCTTGCCCAGCGCCAGCGCCAGCTTTGCCTTGGTGGTTTCAAAGTCGCGACTGGCCATGATCTCCCTGAGGTAGACCGTCTCGCGCTTGGCGTTCGGCAATTCGATGCCGATGGCGTTGCGGCCGGGCACCACGGCGACGCGGCACGCGATCGCGCTCATCGAGCGGGCGATGTCGTCGGAGAGGCCGATGACGCGCGACGATTTGATGCCGGGCGCCGGTTCCAGCTCATAGAGGGTGACCACCGGGCCGGGCCGTACGGCGATGATCTCGCCCTTGACGCCGAAATCCTCCAGCACGCCTTCGAGCAGACGCGCGTTCTGCTCCAGCGCATCCTTGGAGAGACTTGGGTCGCGCGCGACGTTCTTCGGTTCGGACAGGAAATGCAGCGACGGCATTTCGAACTTGTCCGAGCCGATCAGCGAGGTCTGCGCCTCGCGCTGGACGCGCGCGCCCGGCGCCGGGCGCGGCGCCGGCGCCTCGACGCGGGTCGCGGCGTCGGAGCGGAACTGCTGCACCTTGGCCGTTGGCGCAGCACGGCGCTGGGCGACCGGCTCGTCGTCGAAATCCATGTCCTCGTCGTCGCGGTCGAAGATATCGTCATCGTCCGGATCGACCGATACGCTGCGATCATTGACCAGGGCGGCGAAGAATTCCGGCTCGACGCGGGCGCGGCCGTCATGGCTCATCCGCTGCTCGGCGAACTCTGCCGATTCGACGCGCTCGGCGGCGCGTCGCCAGGCGCTGGGGCGCGGCTCCATCTCCGGCTCGTATTCGTCGCGCTCCTGCCTGCGGCGCACCGCGCGGCGATGCATCCACGCGCGCAGCGACAGCCACCAATGGGTGATGGCGCCGAGCGCCAATATGCCCTCGTCACCCTCATCCTCTTCATTGTCGAACAGAAGATCATCCTCGCGCGGGTCCGCGGCCGCCGGCTCTTCCATCACGGCGAAGCCGTTCTTGCGCCCGATCAGCGCCGAGCCATAGGCGAACAGCCAGAGCGTCGGCCCGGCCAGCAGCACGGCTAGCACGCTGGCGATCAGCCCGGTCGGATAGCCGCCGATGAGGACGCCGGGAATCTTGAGCACCATGTCGCCGAACACGCCGCCGAGGCCGGTGGGCAGCGGCCAGGTCTTGGGCGGAACGATGCAGCCGGCGATCGCGGCGGCGAGCAGCGCGAAGCCGAACCAGAACAGCCCGCGCTTGGGCAGCCTGTCGACACCACGCGCCGAAAACAGGAGATACCCCCAGATCACCGCCGGAACCAGCGCCGCAACCGCGGCAAGACCGAAGAACTGCATGGCGAGGTCGGAGAAGACCGCGCCGGCATAGCCCATGGCGTTGGTGACGGTGTTGTTGGTGGCGTGCGAGAAGCTTGGATCGGCGACGTTCCAGGTGGCGAGGCTGGCAATCCCGAAGGCTACAGCCAGAAACAGGCCGACGCCGACCAGCCGGCCGACCTGGCGCCGCGCGAAAGCCTGGATGCCGTGCCCCGTGTCGGTCATCGCGAGCGGTGCTGAAGCCCCTGAACGCATGCTCTTCCCCGTCAGTGATTGCCTGGCCGCAGCGCATGACGCACTCCGGCAGATTCGGATGCCAGACTATCGGGGGGAAGGTTAAGGGCGCATTAACTATAAGAGGTTGAGATCATCAAACCTGTCACTTCAGGTTGCAGCGGAAGCCGGCGGATGCGCAACATCGCCGTGCGGCCGTCAGGGTGGATAGAAGCATGCGGTCCATCTTCCTTCGCGTGGCGGCCCTGGCCTGGGCAGGGCTTAGTCTGCTGCTTGCCACGCACTGGTTTGTCGAGCTCGGGATGGTGGGCTTTCCGGATGGTCACGTGACGCCCTTTGCCAGGGCGACCGGCCCACTCCTGCACCTGCTCGCCTCGGCCTGCCTGATACAGGGCCTGTACTTTCTGTGCAGGGCTCTCTTCGGCAAGGGATTTGGGGTGCCGGCTCTTGCCCTGCAGGTTCTGATTGCAGCCACCCTGACGGTGGCGCCGACGTTGATCGTCCGCGATTGCCCGCGTTCCCAGATGTGCAGCAGCGCCTATGAGACGCTGACAAACACCATGATGGACGACGGCGCCGGCGGATAGCCTGCCACCGACCCGTCCCACACTTTCCTGGAAGCGCGGCGCTGCGTACGAAGTCCGCCAAGCCGAGTGATGGCGGGCGCTTTGGCCCGCCATCATTCGTTCGCTTGCAAGAAAACGATCTGGCCTCGGCCGGATCGAGCCGCCTGCTAGTTGGCGCCGCCAAGCGCCTGCAGGTTCGCGCAGAACTCGGCGTGCGGCTTGCTCATGGCCGCGTCCTGGCATTCCTTCATCATCGCGCCCTGTTTGTCCTTCGCCATCGCATCCCAGGCGGCCTTGAATTCGGCCTTGGGCTTCATGGTTTTCATGCTGGAATCGGTGAAGAACGGCGCCATGTTGTCCGGTTCGTCCAGAGCACCGGCAAATGCCACGCCACCAACCATGGAAAGAGCGAGCGCTCCGAGGCAGATATTCTTGAGGTTCATGAGAAAGTTCCTTCCCTGTTTTTTTGCACGAGCGTCAAAACGACGGTCGCCCCCACAGTTCGGAACCAATGCGGTCGATGTTTCTTCCCAAAGGTCCATCACGCGAACGTGATTGCGTGAACCAGGGGTATAGCCAGAACATTTTACCAAAAAAGAGGCCCGGAAACAATCCGGGCCTCAAGGCGTGACCTCCTTGCGGGAGCATCACGACGGGATTTCTTGAGCAGTTCCAGACAAAGCCGGATTGCGGTTTTCCCTGGAAATGCGCTGGGAACCATGGGGCCGGCGGGAGGAGGATCCGCCGGCCCCGTTGGCAAAGCTCGCCTTACGGCACCACTTCGCCATGCTGGGAGATGTCGAGGCCTTCGACCTCTTCCTGGGTCGTCGGACGCAGGCCGACCAGCGCCTTGACGATGTAGAGGATCACGAAGGTGGCGATCGCCGTCCATATGATGGTGACAGCAACGCCGTAGAACTGCTTCACGAGCGAAGCACCCGACGACAGGCTGTTGATTGCCGGATCGGCGAGCACGCCGGTCAGCAACGCACCGATGATGCCGCCGACGCCATGGACGCCGAAGGCATCGAGCGAGTCGTCATAGCCGAACATGTGCTTCACCTTGACCGCCGAGATGTAGCAGAGCACGCCGGCGACGATGCCGACGATGAAGGCGCCGGTCGGGTTGACGAAGCCGGAAGCCGGCGTCACTGCGACGAGACCGGCGACGGCACCCGAGATGATGCCGAGCACCGAGGGCTTCTTGGCGACGATCCATTCCGCGAACATCCAGGCGAGCGCCGCGGCAGCGGTGGCGACCTGGGTGTTGAGCATGGCGGCACCGGCAAGGCCGTCGGCCGCCAGTTCCGAACCGGCGTTGAAGCCGAACCAGCCGACCCACAGCAGCGAGGCGCCGATCACCGAATAGACCAGGTTGTGCGGCGCCATGTTGGTGGTGCCGTAGCCTTCGCGCTTGCCCAGGACCAGCGCGCAGACCAGGCCCGCGACACCGGCGTTGATGTGGACGACCGTGCCACCGGCGAAGTCGAGCACGCCCCAACCGGCGAGGAAACCGCCGCCCCAGACCCAATGCGCGACCGGCACGTAGACGACCAGCAGCCAGAGCGCCATGAAGATCAGCAGCGCCGAGAACTTCATGCGCTCGGCGAAGGCGCCGGCGATGAGGGCGGGCGTGATGATGGCGAAGGTCATCTGGAACATCGAGAAGACGAATTCAGGAATGTTCGCGACCCCCGGCGCCCACAGCGTCGAGGTGGTGATGCCGTGATGGAAGAATTTCGAGAAGCCGCCGAGATAGGCATTCATGCCGCCGCCGTCGGAGAAGGCCAGCGAATAACCGAACATGAACCACAGCACCGTCACCAGGCAGGTGATGGCAAAGCTCTGCATGACGGTGGCGAGCACGTTCTTCTTGCGAACCATGCCGCCGTAGAACAGCGCCAGGCCCGGAATGGTCATCATCAGCACCAGGGCCGTCGAGGTCAGCATCCAGGCGGTGTTGCCGGTGTCGAGCACCGGGGTGGGAGCGGCAGCCGGCGCGGCGGCGGCAGCGGCCGGAGCGGCTTCCTGCGCAAAGGCGGCGACGCTGCCCAATGCTGCAAGAGCAAGCGAGCCCAGCAGGGCCGCCCGTCCCGTCGTCTTCAAGGTGGAAGAAATATTCATTGAACTCTCCATTGGAATACGTGTTCGCCGCTCAGAGCGCGTCGGTGTCTGTTTCGCCGGTGCGGATGCGCACCGCCTGATCGATGCCGAAAACGAAGATCTTGCCGTCGCCGATCTGGCCGGTCTTCGCCGCGGCGGTGATGGCTTCGACGGCCTTGTCGACCGTGTCGGCACTGACCGCGACCTCGATCTTGATCTTCGGCAGGAAACTGACCGCGTATTCCGCACCGCGATAGATTTCCGTATGTCCCTTCTGACGCCCGTAGCCTTTGACTTCGGTGACGGTCAGGCCCTGGATGCCGACGGCGGTAAGCGCTTCGCGCACCTCGTCCAGCTTGAACGGCTTGATGATTGCCATCACGATTTTCATAAGGTTTCACCCTTTGCTGTTGCGGTCCCCCGCGTTTGCACACCTTCACCGATCCCAAAGAGCCGGAGAGTGCCCACAAGGATTCAAGCTCCGTGCCAAGTGCCGAAGCAGCGTGTTAACCTGTTGTAAACAAAGGGAATGAGGCGATTGGAGGCAGCAGGTGCCAATGCCTGCGGCACGGCATGTGCTCAAAAATTATGCAATTTTTTGATTTTGCCTAATTTGCCGGCTTTGAGCATGATCCCGAAAAGCCGTGCCCGGTTTTCCCGGACAAACGGTTTTCGTTTGCCCAGTGATCCTGCTCAAACAAGACTCAGCAATGCTCAACGCTTGAGCCGGATCAACCCTTCCTGGGCCATCGAGGCGATCAGCGTGCCGTCGCGCGCATAGAGCGTGCCGCGGCTGAAGCCGCGTGATCCCGAACTCGACGGGCTGTCCTGCGCATAGAGCAGCCAGCCGTCGAGCGAATGCGGCCGGTGGAACCACATCGAATGGTCGAGGCTCGCCGCCTGGATGTCGGGATCGAACAGGCCGCGCCCATGCGCGAAGGTCGAGGTGTCCAGCAGCGTCATGTCGGAGAGATAGGCGAGCAGCACCGACTGCAGCGCACGGTCGTCGGGAACCGGGCCGGCAAGGCGGATCCAGACATTCTGCCGGGGCGGCAGCTTGTCGCGGCTTTCATAGTGCTGGAGATTGACCGGCCTGAGTTCCAGCGGCCGCTCGCGCGCCCAGAAGCGGCGCACCGCCTCCGGCACACGTTCGGCCCTTTCGAGCAGCTGGCGCTGCGTCTGCAGCCCTTCCGGCGGCGTCACGTCGTCCGGCAGCGCGAACTGGTGCTCCAGCCCCTTCTCGTCGACCTGGAACGAGGCTTCCAGCGAAAAGATCGCCTGTCCGTGCTGGATCGCCAGCACGCGGCGGGTGGTGAAGGAGCCGCCGTCGCGGATGCGGTCGACCTCGTAGACGATCGGCACCCTGATGTCGCCCGGCCGCATGAAATAGCCGTGCAGCGAATGCACGAAGCGGTCCGGCTCCACCGTCCGCTGCGCCGCCACCAGCGCCTGGGCGATGGTCTGGCCGCCGAACACGCGCTGCCACTCCACCTGGGGGCTGCGACCACGATACAGATTGTGTTCCAGCCTCTCGAGGTCGAGAATGCTCAGAAGCTCGTCCATCGCCGCCGTCATGTTTTGTGACCTCGCCGCAAAATTGCTATGGCGGTTTCCGACAGGAAGAACGAGCCGTCAAGGGCGCGAGGCCGGGCCGGCGCGCAAGGAGCCAAGACCATGGAACGCAAGGCGGACGCCAAGACCAGATCCGGGCTCGATGTTCTCGTCGCCGGCGCCGGCTATGTCGGACTGGCCACCGCCGTCTCGCTGAAGCAGGCGCGGCCGCATCTGGCCGTGGCGCTGGTCGATGCCGCGCCCGCCGGCGCCTGGCAACGCGACGGCCGCGCCTCGGCCATAGCGGCGGCCGCCTGCCGCATGCTCGACCAGCTCGGCGTCTGGGCCGAGATCGCGCCACAGGCGCAGGCGATCACCGAGATGATCATCACCGATTCGCGCAGCGCCGATCCGGTGCGCCCGGTCTTCCTGACCTTCGGCGGCGAAGTGGCGCCGGGCGAGCCCTTCGCCCATATGGTCGCCAACAAGTCGCTGAACGGCGCCTTGCGCGCCAGGGCCGAAAAGCTCGGCATCGACATCATCGAAGGCGTCGCGGTGCAGGCTTTCCAGACCAATGGCGCCGGCATCACGGTGCATCTGGCCGACGGCGCCGCGCTGACCGCCCGGCTGCTGGTCGCCGCCGACGGCGTCAATTCGAAGCTGCGCGACATGGCCGGCATCAAGACGGTGAAATGGGACTATGGCCAGTCCGGCATCGTCTGCACCGTGGCGCATGAACGCCCGCACAATGGCCGCGCCGAAGAACACTTCTTGCCGGCCGGCCCCTTTGCCACATTGCCGCTGAAGCCCGATGAAGACGGCACCAACCGCTCGTCGATCGTCTGGGTCGAACGCACGGAAGATGCCAAAACGCTCGTCGAAGGCGACGATCTCGTCTTCGAGCATGAACTGGAACAGCGCTTCGGGCTGAAGCTCGGCGAGATCCGCGTTGCCGACAAGCCGCGCGCCTGGCCGCTTGGCCTGACTATCGCTCGCGCCTTCGTCGGCCCGCGCGTCGCCCTTGCCGGCGACGCCGCCCACGGCATCCATCCGATCGCCGGCCAGGGCCTCAATCTCGGCTTCAAGGATGTAGCAGCCCTTGCCGAAGTGATCGTCGAGGCCGACCGGCTCGGCCAGGACATCGGCGCGCTCGACGTGCTCGAACGCTACCAGCAATGGCGCCGCTTCGACACGGTGCAGATGGGTGTCACGACGGATGTGCTGAACCGGCTGTTTTCCAACGACATCACCCCGCTGCGCACCGTCCGCGATATCGGCCTCGGCCTCGTCGAGCGCATGCCGCGCCTGAAGGCGTTCTTCATCCGCCAGGCATCGGGGCTGTCAGCCGCCACGCCGAGGCTGCTGAAGGGCGAGGCGATCTGACTGTCTCACGCACACGCCAGGGTGTGTTGAGATTCAGGTCAGGCCGAGTCGAAAACGATGGCTTACGAGAACCGGAGCGGAGCGTACTTAAGTACGTGAGCACCGGAAGCGCAGGAAGCCGTCGTTTGCAGGCCGGCCTCACCTGAATATCAGCACACCCTCAATTGACCTCGAAACCCAGCTTCTGCCGCAGCCGCAGAATGCGCTGATCGGCGATCTCCAGACGCTTCTCGCCGCCCTGGGCCGCACGGTTGACCATCTGCAGCAGATCGTTGCGCTCGGTGACGTCGAGACGTTCACGCAGAAACGGCGCCAGCTTGTCGATGACGATGGTGGTGTCGTCGATCTGTGCAGCCGCCCATTTGGCGTAGATCACCGCCTCATCGGTCTTCTTCTTGTCGGCGATCTCGGAAATGACGGCGCGGATGACCGCCTCGCGCTGCGGCAGGATAGGCCCGTTCTCCGAGACGATCGCCGTGATCAGCGTCGCGGCGGCCACCACCGGATCGTCGATGGCCGTCAGTGGCGACAGGGCCGCCTGCTTGCGCAGCTTCTTGCGCCTGATATTGCCTTGCACGCGCCCGACGACATCGGCGACCTCGCGCGCGGCGTCGTTCATCGCCTTCATCCGGTACCACCAGAACGCCGCCGCCCCGAGCACGCCAAGGACAGCAATCAGGAAAGGCATGTCGAAATCCCCCAGGAATGCGTGCGACGATAAGAGAACTGCCGCGTTGCTTCAACACGCACGGGTTGCCACCGGCGAAGAAAATTCAATTGCGGCTGGTGAAGCTTGGGCGATCAAACAAGCCGGGCTGCAGGCCCGGCCGCCAAGCCAGGTGCTGCCTATGAGCCCGGTATGTCGTAGATCGCCCGGACCTCGATCGTACCGAGTTCGGCCAGCGGAATGCCGGCGGCGATGTCCAGCGCTTCGTCGAGGCTGTCGGCCTCGACCATGACGAAGCCGAGCAGCTGCTCCTTGGTTTCGGCGAACGGGCCGTCCGTGACGAGGCGCTTGCCCTCGCGCCGTCGCACCGACTTCGACGTCCTCACCGATTGCAGCGCCTGCGCGATGATCAGCTTGCCCTCCTGGTCCAGGGATCTGTCATAGGCCAGTGAATCCGCGTCGAGCTTGGCCCCGCGCTCCGCGGTCAACGCGTAGAGGTCTTTTTCCTCGCCATAGACCAGGCAGACATATTTCATCGCGAGCTCTCCTGCTGATACGAACCATAGGATGCGACGACGAGCGTGTCAGCCTTGCCTTCGACCGCCGCCGCATGGTCGAGAAGGCACGCCGCGACCCCGATGATGGCGACCGCCGCCAGCAGCTTGCCGAAGACAGGGGCCGGCGGGTCCAGCCAGAAATCTTCCTGTCGCCCGGACTTGCGGCCCGGTGTCTTCCACAGTGCGAAAAACAGATTGTCCAAGTGAACCTCCATCAGGCCACAATCCCATGGCCGCCCGCAGGACGGTCGGGCCGGATGGAAGTCGACATTCTTGCGCGAATATTTTTTACAGGCGGCCCAGAATTTTTTCCGGAGGCAATGAGCCGTCGTCGTGCCGTGGTCCAAACAGCGCAGTGGTCTTCGCGCCCGCCCGCGCTATAGTTGACCCGACGCCGGGGCTCGCCCGGCCAAGTTCACGACAACCCCAAGTTAGCGACAACCAAGGAGGACTTCATGGACCGCACCGCAACCGCCGTCTGGAAAGGCAATCTGAAAGAAGGCAAGGGCACGCTCGACAGCCAGAGCGGGACGCTCAAGGGCACGCCATATTCCTTCAAGGCGCGCTTCGAGGACGAAAGCGGAAAATCCGGCACCAATCCCGAAGAGCTGATCGCGGCCGCGCACGCCGGCTGCTACGCCATGCAGCTTTCGCACTTCCTGGCCGAGAACGGCACGCCCGCCGCCGAGCTCGACGCCAAGGCCGTGGTGACGCTGGTTCCAGGCACCGGCATCACCGGCAGCGCGATCACGCTGGTCGGCAAGGTGCCCGGCATCGATGCGGCGAAATTCAAGGAATTGGCCGAGAAGGCCAAGGCCGAATGCCCGGTCTCCAAGGCGCTCGGCGCCATCAAGGTGTCGCTCGACGCGAAATTGGGGTGAGAAGATACTACCGTCTGCGAGCGTTATTCATTTCAAAAGCCGGCGCTGCCCCTCACCTGCCTGCCGGCATCCTCTCTCCGTATAGTGACGGGGAGAGGGACGCTGTCGTCGCCAGCTTCGCCAATCACCAGCGTTGCAAAGAAAGCGCCGGCGGCGCGGCCATATCCTTTCTCCCCGTCACTATACGGGGAGAAATGCCCGGCAGGGCAATGAGGGGCGGCGCGAACTTCGGCAATAATTGAAACCGGATTGCCTAGACCGCATTTACGCCCCCAGCGCGTCAAGCCGGGCGCGCAATGCCGCGACTTCCTGCTCCAGTGCCTCCACTCTCGCTTCCAGGTCGGAATGAGGCATGGCCGGCGCGCTGCGCTGCGCCGACAGCGCCGCAACGTCCACCGGCCCGGCGAGGAGATGCACGTAGCGGTCCTCGCGTTGGCCCGGCCCACGCGGGATTTCCTGGACCAGCGGCGGCCGGCGGCCGATCAGCATGTCGAGTTCAGCGCGAAGGTCTTCTATCGACGAAAACCGCGCCATGCGCTCGGCTCGCGCCAGGAGCTCATGCGCCGTCTGCGGTCCGCGCAGCAGGAGCAGGCCGATCAAGGCGGTCTGCGGTGTGGTCAGCGAGAAGCGCTGCGCCATCTGATGTTCGTAGCGCTCGACGCGCGAGCCGAACATCTGCCGCACCAGCCCCTTCTGCTCCAGCAGCTTCAGCGCCCGATGCACCTCCGTCTGCTCCAGCGCCATGACCGGGTCGCGCGCCGTTTTCTGGTTGGCGGCGGCAAGGGCACTGTTGAGCGTCAGCGGATAGACGTCGGGCGTCAGCTCCTTCTTCTCGATCAGGCAGCCGAGAACGCGGACTTCGACGGGATTGAGGATGGGAAGGTCTTCGCTCACTGGGTGGCTATCCTTTCTGGGCTGGAGGGACAGCGCCCCCTCTGTCCTGCCGGACATCTCCCCCACATGGGGGGGAGATCAGCAGCTTCGTCGACAGCGCGTCATCCTTCAACCTCGGAGATTGGCGAAAGCCGCAACAACGGCCAATCTCCCTCCTCATGAGGGAGATGTCCGGCAGGACAGAGGGGGGCGCCACGGATCGCTACGTCCGAGGTAGCAGCAAATCCGCTAGGCCTAAACCCTTCTCTCCACCATCATCTTCTTGATCTCGGCGATCGCCTTGGCCGGGTTCAGGCCCTTGGGGCAGGTCTGTGCGCAGTTCATGATGGTGTGGCAGCGATAGAGCCGGAACGGGTCTTCGAGATTGTCGAGCCGCTCGCCCTTGGCCTCGTCGCGGCTGTCGATCAGCCAGCGATAGGCCTGCAGCAGCGTCGCCGGGCCGAGATAGCGGTCGCCATTCCACCAGTAGCTCGGGCACGAGGTCGAGCAGCAGGCGCACAATATGCACTCATAGAGCCCGTCGAGCTTCTCGCGGTCCTCATGGCTCTGCAGCCATTCCTTGGCTGGCGTCGGCGACACCGTCTGCAGCCAGGGCTGGATCGAGGCATGCTGGGCGTAGAAATTGGTGAGGTCGGGCACCAGGTCCTTGACCACCTGCATATGCGGCAGCGGATAGACTTTAACCGCACCGGAAATGTCGTCGCAGCCCTTGGTGCAGGCCAGCGTGTTGGAGCCGTCGATGTTCATGGCGCAGGAGCCGCAAATGCCTTCGCGGCAGGAGCGGCGCAAAGCCAGCGTCGGGTCGATCTTGTTCTTGATGTAGAGCAGCGCGTCGAGCACCATCGGCCCGCAATCGTCCATGTCGACGAAATAGGTGTCGATGCGCGGGTTCTCATCATCATCCGGCGACCAGCGGTAGATGCGGTATTCCCGCAGATTGGTAGCGCCTTCCGGCTTCGGCCAGGTCTTGCCCTGCTGGATCTTGGAATTCTTGGGGAGCGTCAGTTCGACCATTACCTCAGGTCCTTTCGGATGACGAGCTTCAGCCCGGACCAGATTTCATTGACAGCGGCGACCTTGACGTCGACAAGGTCGCGCTTCAGCGCCTCGGTACGCACGACACCTTCGGTGACATCGGTCGGCACTTTCGATGCCTTTTTCGGCCAGGACACCCAGACCATGCCGTTACGCTTGATCGCCGCCTCGATATCGCCGAGGCGATCCTCGATCTCGGCACGCTGCCGGGTGAAGGCGTGGACGGCGTCGTATCTCTGATGGCTGCCCGAAATGTCGGACCATTCGGCCAGCCGATCGACTTCGGCAAATGCCACGGCGTCCGTCAGGTCGGCGAGTTCCGGCGGCAGCGCGATGAAGGCCGCAGTCATGCCGTCCTTCAGGCCGAGCTTGGCCGGAAGGGGCGTGCCGGAATATCCCGTGGCCGCCGGCGCCATCGTCAGTACACCCTGGCCTTGGGCGCGATCTTGGCGAGGCTGATGCCGCCGTCCTTTTCGGCCAGCAGCGGCTCGGTATGCACAGGCCGGTAGCTCAGCGTCACCTTGCCGTCTTCGGCGACGCGCGCCAGCGTGTGCTTGCGCCAGGTGGCATCGTCGCGCGACGCAAAATCTTCACGCGCGTGCGCGCCGCGGCTCTCCTTGCGGGCCTCGGCGCTGTAGACGGTGGTGATGGCGTTGGCCATCAGGTTTTCCAGCTCCAGCGTCTCGACCAGGTCGGAATTCCAGATCATCGAGCGGTCGAAGACCTTGATGTCCTTGAGCTCGCCCCAGATCTGCGAAATGCGCTTGCAGCCGTTTTCCAGCGATTCCTGCGTGCGGAACACGGCGGCGTCATCCTGCATCGCCTTCTGCATCTTCTCGCGCAGCACCGCCGTCGGCGTCGAGCCATTGGCGTGGCGCAGCCCGTCGAAGCGATCCATGATCTTTTCGACGGAGGCTTCGTTGGGCGACGGGATCGCCGATTTGCGGTCGATGACCTGCCCGGCGCGGATCGCGGCGGCGCGGCCGAACACCACCAGGTCGATCAGCGAGTTCGAGCCCAGCCGGTTGGCGCCGTGCACCGAGGCGCAGCCGGCCTCGCCCACCGCCATCAGCCCGGGCGAAACCCGGTCTGGATTCTCGGCCGTCGGGCTCAGCACCTCGCCCCAATAATTGGTCGGCACGCCGCCCATATTGTAGTGCACCGTCGGCAGCACCGGGATCGGCTCCTTGGTGAGATCGACGCCGGCGAAGATTTTTGCCGATTCCGAGATGCCCGGGAGCCTTTCGTGCAAGACCGCCGGATCGAGGTGATCGAGGTGGAGAAAAATATGGTCCTTGTTCTTGCCGACGCCACGGCCCTCGCGGATCTCCAGCGTCATGCAGCGCGAGACGACGTCGCGCGAGGCAAGGTCCTTGGCCGACGGCGCGTAGCGCTCCATGAAGCGCTCGCCCTCGGAATTGACGAGATAGCCGCCCTCGCCGCGCGCGCCTTCGGTGATCAGGCAGCCGGCGCCGTAGATGCCGGTCGGGTGGAACTGCACGAATTCCATGTCCTGCAGCGGGAAGCCGGCTCTGGCCGCCATGCCGCCGCCGTCGCCGGTGCAGGTGTGCGCCGAGGTCGCCGAGAAATAGGCGCGGCCATAGCCGCCGGTCGCCAGCACCACCATCTTGGCCGAGAAGCGGTGGATGGTGCCGTCGTCGAGGTTCCAGGCGACGACGCCGGTGCAGGTGCCGTCCGGTTCCATGATCAGGTCGAGCGCGAAATACTCGATGAAGAACTGCGCGTTGTTCTTCAGCGACTGGCCGTAGAGCGTGTGCAGGATGGCGTGGCCGGTGCGGTCGGCAGCCGCACAGGTGCGCTGCACCGGCGGGCCTTCGCCGTAATTCATCATGTGGCCGCCGAACGGCCGCTGGTAGATCTTGCCTTCTTCGGTGCGCGAGAACGGCACGCCGTAATGCTCGAGCTCGTAGACCGCGGCCGGGGCTTCGCGCACCAGATATTCCATGGCGTCGACATCGCCCAGCCAATCCGACCCCTTGACGGTGTCGTACATGTGCCACTGCCAGGAATCGGGACCCATATTGGACAGCGAAGCGGCGATGCCGCCTTGCGCGGCCACCGTGTGCGAGCGCGTCGGGAACACTTTGGTGATGCAGGCGGTGCGCAGCCCCTGCTCGGCCATGCCGAGCGTGGCGCGCAGGCCAGCCCCCCCGGCGCCGACGACCACCACGTCGAACTTGTGGTCGACAAAATTATAACCTGCCGTGTTGGCTGATTTCGCGTCCTTGGCCAACTTCAGCCTCCGAATGCCAGCTTGAGCAGGGCGAAGATCGAGGCGACGCCGACCGCTACGGTGAAAAATGTGTTGAGTGCGATCGTCGCCAGCTTCAGGCCTTCGCCGGTGATGTAGTCCTCGATGATCACCTGCATGCCGAGCCGCATATGGATGAGCCCGGAGATGAGCACCAGGGCCAGCACCAGCGCAACGAACGGGTTGGCAAGGGCCGCGCGCACTTCCGTATAGCCGGCGCCGTTGAGCGCGATCAGGAACCCGACGAAGAACAGCGTCAGCGGGATGTTGGCGATGGCTGTCAGGCGCTGACGCCAGAAATGCTGTGTACCCTCACGGGCGGAGCCAAGACCGCGGACTTTCGCCAGCGGCGTACGCATGTCGGTGTTGTTCTTGCCGCTCATGATCAGGCTCCCCGTGCCATATAGCCGGCGATCCAGATCAGCAAGGTGAGCAGGACCGAACCTACAAGCGTCGCCCAGGCGATCTTCGAGGCGGTGTGCTTCTCCAGCCCGGCGCCCGTATCCCAGACCAGGTGGCGCACGCCGCCCAGCATGTGATGCATCAGCGCCCAGGTGTAGCCGAACAGGATCAGCCGGCCGAGCCAGGTGCCGAAAGCCCAGTTGACCCAGTCGAATGTCGCCTGCGAGCTTGCCGCCGCCATCAGCCAGATGGCGACCAGCAGCGTGCCGAAGTAAAGCGCCCCGCCGGTGATGCGATGGATGATCGACATCGTCATCGTGATCGGCGGCCGGTAGATCGTCAGGTGCGGCGACAGCGGCCGTTCACGTCTGGCGAATTCGCGGGTGGCTGGTGATTTGCTCATGGCTCCCCCAGGTTCGGCGTCTCTGGAGCCTCAGGTGGAAATGCGGCATTGCCGCTTCCGGTTGCGACTTCGGACAGCCGGTTTCTAATGCTCTTTTTGCACCGCGTCAAAGCCAGAAAATCGTTTTGGAAACGTCATTTAGTCTGACAAAAAGGCAGGTCGAGGCTTCAATCGATTAGGGGTCGAGGACCCGAAGCCGGCTCGATATCGCTGCAGTGCAGCATATCTGGTTCAGGCTCGGCTGGTGCCAAGAGTCGAACTAGCGTTTGCAGGTCTGCGGCGTCGATCCCCTCTTCATCACCAGCGCCTCGCGCCCGTCGATCACGATTGCGTTATGCGTGGCGGCTTCCTGGTAGCGGCTGGACTGGTTGGCGGGCGACGCCGCAAACTCTTCGGTCGCGCCGTTCGGCTCGATCACACGCAACGACGAGCCGAGATTCTGAATGGTGATCGCACTGCCATTGCCGCATCCATAGGTCGCCGTACCCACCGAGGATCGCGGCGCGGTGAGATCGGTGGTGATCTTGGTTGGCGCTGCTGGAGGCGCGGATGCCGGGCGCGCGGCGGCTGCGATGGGCTGCTGAGCCGGCGCGGGCGAGACGACATTGGCCGCCTTCGGCGCGCCATCCTGCGGCACGCAGGCCGCAACGATGGCAAGCAACGGCAAAACGGACACCCCAACCGTCCGGCGTAGCGCCATATGCTGTCCTCCCGCGCGGCAGACTAGCCACGATGCCGCGCCAAGATCAAGGTCGCCCAACGCCACCTTTGGATCCCATTCGATGCCGGCCGCGATGGTGCCGCCAAGCATGGCCGAATGATGGCCGTCGGGTTTTCCCTCCAGTCGGAAATTAACCATGTTTGACGAGACATCGCCGCGCGACGCGCCGGCCTCTTAACAAAGGTTAAGAAAGAGTTAATTTCTGATTCGAGGAGGCTTTCCTCTAGCCATCAGGAAGACACCATGCGTTCGAACTCAAGCAGATCACGCCTCTCGGCGCTTATGGTGGCGGTCTCGCTCGCCGGCCTGGCGACGCCCACGCTGGCCAATGGGCGCCACCAGGATCGCGTCTATGCCGATTCTTTCGGCAATCTCGTTATCGACAGCGCCGCCGGCTACAAGCGCATCATCGTCGGCGAGGGCAAGCTGGCCAAACAGCTGTCCGACTACACCAGCGCCGGCCAGCCCAAGGTGATCTACCAGAACGAATCCGACGAGATTTCAGGCTACGGCGATTGCTACCGGCCGCCGGTCTTCGTCAAGGGCCGCAGCTACATGTACGGGCTTTCCGACGGCGAGATGCCGGAACTCAGCCCCTGCCGCTAGAACACTTCATCGTTTCGCTGAGACGGCGAAGAGATGGATCAGGGTGACGATCGAACCGGACGTCATCCCGATCTGGAATTGATGACGATGGCGCTGGACGACCACTCGCCTCCAGGCCCGGACGAGACCCGGACGCAGTCGCGCCCGGCATTCTTGGCCAGATAGAGCGCCTCGTCGGCGCGGCGCATGAGATCGGCGATGGTTTCACCCGGATGCAGTTCGGCAACCCCGAAACTCGCCGTGCAGCGATTGTCCGCCGGCAGCCCGTCGATGGGCAGCGCGCCGAACGCGCTGCGCGTGCCTTCGGCGAACAGCCGGGCGGCGGCCAGATTGGTTCCCGGCAGGATGATGGCGAATTCCTCACCGCCGATGCGGCCCGCGACATGGTGCCCGGCGGCGGCTTCGCGCAGGAAACCGGCAAAGGTCTCAATCACCCGGTCGCCGGAAGCATGGCCGAAATTGTCGTTGATGCTCTTGAAGTGATCGAGATCGGCGATGACCAGCGCCACCGGCACGCCTTGCCGCATGGCGCCAAGCACGGCCTGCTCGCCCTGGCGCGTGAAGGCGCCGCGATTGAGCAGTCTCGAAAGTGTGTCCGTCTCCGATCGCGACGTCACTTCAGCCAACACATCGCGGACCAGGATAGCCAGAGCCAGCAGCGCCACGGCCAGGGCAAAGACCGTGCCGAGCGATTGCGACACCAGCGCGTAGTTGCTTTGCAGATAGGCCTGCGGATTGGCGCCCCAGCCGCCGAGCGCATGCGCGATGAACGGCTTTGACGCGAACTGCGCAGCGCTGGCGGCGAGCACCGCCATCAGGATGCGATCGAGCCGGCCACGCCTTTGCCTGGACGACCAGACGATGGCCAATCCGACCAATTGCATGACGGCATAGGGGAGCTGGTAGGCCATCATGCGCACCAGTGACTGGCGCGGCAGATCTTGGACGAAATAGACGAGGCTGGTGGCGGCGACCAGGAAGAGCAGCATCGGCGACCATGGCGGCGACACGCCGTATTTGCGGGCCAGTCCGGCGTTGAAGGCCATTGTCGCGCCAAGGAAAACCGCGAAGGCGGTGACCACCGGCAGCCGGGCATCGGTGAAGGCGGGAATGCTGAATTCGATCGCCGAATAGATCATGCCCAGGACATAGCCGGAAGCAAACCAGCGCGCCGGAGTGCGGCCGACATCATGGAACGCGACCGCCATGAAGGATGCCGCCAGCAGGCCGGCAACCGACAAATTGATCAACAGGATGAAGTTCGCGCCGCTCATCTCTTTCCCACCCCGTGCCTCACCTAAACACCGACGGGCGAAAAAGACGTTAACGTGGGCCGGGATGTGCGGCTTCAGCCGGCCCTGGACGGCTCCGGCACGAACAGCGTTTCGGGCCGTTCGTAAGATAGGCGCACGCTGTCGCGGCCGTTCTTCTTGGCCTTGTAGAGCGCCTCGTCGGCACGGCGCATCAACGGCTCCAGCGCTTCCTCGCCGCTGCGGGCCGCCACGCCGAAGCTGGCGGTGACCTTGGTGCCGGCGGGAAGCCCATCGACGCCGCCGGCCGAGTAGAGCGTGCGCACCGCCTCGGCGAACAGCCGCGCGGCGGCGAGATCGGTCAAGGGCAGGAGCACGGCGAACTCCTCGCCGCCGATGCGTCCGGCAGCGCCGCGCGCGCCGGTGGCCAAGCGGAGCTTGGCGGCGAAATCGGCGATCACCCGATCGCCGGCGGCATGGCCGTGCACGTCGTTGAGCGCCTTGAAATGATCGAGGTCGGCCAGCACCAGCGCCACGGGAAACCTGGCCATCGCGCAGTGCTGCAGGAGTTGGGCCGCGCGCTCCTCGAAGCCGCGACGGTTGAGCAGGCCCGAAAGCGGATCGGTATGCGTCTCGGCCTTCAGCGCCTTCATGACGTCGAGGGCCGCGGCGGTGAACAGGCAAAGCGCGATCAGCAGCGACAAGAGCGCATGCGACAGCAGCGCCGTCGTCCAATAGGAGGAGCCGTAGAACCCGTCATAGCTGGTGAACGGCCCGTGCGCGATGACCACGACGAGCGTACGCACGAAGAAGTTGAGGCCCGACAGCAGCGACAGCACGAACAGGATTTTCTCGGTCGGGCCGTTGTTGCGCACCGGCCTGAGTTCGGCGGCGACCAGAAGGCTGAGTCCGCCGAAGGCGAAATTCATCGCCAGGATGCGCCAGGTGAGATCCGGCGCGACGAAGAGAAACCAGCAGAACGAGGCCAGCCCACCACCGGCCAGCACGCCGATCGCCACATAGGGCACCTTGCGGCCATAGCGGGCGACGATGGCGGCCGACAGGCAGCAGCCGGCGATAGTGAAGCAGATATTGGACACCAGCTTGGTCAGCACCATGCCGATGGGCAAGGTGAAATACTGGAACAGGAAGCCGGACGCCGAAGCGCAGTAGCTGAGCGCCAGCACGGCCAGATAGGGCCGGTGGCGCTGATAGATCCATAGCACGAAGAAGGCCGCGCCGAGGGCCAGCGCGATCGTCGGGTTGAGCAGCGCTATCAACAGGCCGGTGTCCAAAGGACGGTGACTTCCCCTCGTTTGACGTGAGGGAAGAGCTTAGAGCGCAAGCCCAAACAAGCGGTTAAGCCCGAGCGAATATGCGCACCGCGCGAACGAAAAGACCCCGGAACCGCAATGCGGTCCGGGGTCTGGCAGTCATCGGAACGTGTGGACTGGCGGTTACTTCCAGTCGCGAATGTCGACGAAGTGGCCGGCGATCGCCGCCGCCGCCGCCATGGCCGGCGAGACCAGGTGGGTGCGGCCCTTGAAGCCTTGCCGTCCCTCGAAATTGCGGTTCGAGGTCGAGGCGCAGCGTTCATGCGGCTTCAGCCGGTCGTCGTTCATGGCGAGGCACATCGAGCAGCCCGGCTCGCGCCAGTCGAAACCGGCGGCGCGGAAGATCTTGTCGAGACCCTCGGCTTCCGCCTGTTCCTTGACCAGGCCGGAGCCCGGCACGATCATGGCATTGACGCGCGGATTGACGGTCTTGCCCTCGATCACCTTGGCGGCCGCGCGCAGATCCTCGATGCGGCCATTGGTGCAGGAGCCGATGAAGACGCGGTCGAGCGCGATGTCGGTGATCTTGGTGCCCGGCGTCAGGCCCATATAGTCGAGCGCGCGGATCTTTGAGGTGCGCTTGTTCTCGTCCGTGATCTCTTCCGGATTGGGAACGACACCTTGCACCGAAACCACATCCTCGGGCGAGGAGCCCCAGGAGACGATGGGCGGCAGCTTGGCGGCGTCGAGCACGATGACCTTGTCGAAATGCGCGCCTTCGTCGGACTGCAGCGTCTTCCAGTAGGCGAGCGCGGCATCCCAGGCCGCGCCCTTCGGCGCGCGCGGCTTGTCCTTGACATAGGCGAAGGTCGTCTCGTCGGCGGCGATCAGGCCGGCGCGCGCGCCGCCCTCGATCGACATGTTGCAGATCGTCATGCGGCCTTCCATCGACAGCGCGCGGATCGCCTCGCCGGCATATTCGATGACATAGCCGGTGCCGCCGGCGGTGCCGATCTCGCCGATGATGGCCAGGATGATGTCCTTGGCGGTGACGCCTTCCGGCAACTGGCCGTCGACACGCACCAGCATGTTCTTGGCCTTGCGCTGGATCAGCGTCTGCGTCGCCAGCACATGCTCGACTTCCGACGTGCCGATGCCGTGCGCCAGCGCGCCGAACGCGCCATGCGTCGACGTGTGGCTGTCACCGCAGACGATGGTCATGCCGGGCAAGGTAAAGCCCTGCTCCGGGCCGATGATGTGGACGATGCCCTGGCGGATATCGTTCTCGGAATAATATTCGACGCCGAAATCCTTGGCGTTCTTGGCCAGCGCCTCGACCTGGATGCGGCTTTCCTCGTTCTTGATGCCGAACTTGCGCTCGGGCGAGGTCGAGACATTGTGATCGACCACGGCCAGCGTCTTTTCCGGATGCCGGACTTTTCGGCCGCTCATGCGCAGGCCTTCGAAAGCCTGCGGGCTGGTCACTTCATGGACGAGATGGCGGTCGATATAGAGCAGGCAGGTGCCGTCGTCCTGGCGGTCGACGACGTGGTCGTCGAAAATCTTGTCGTAGAGGGTGCGCGGTGCGCTCATGTGCGTAAATCCGTCGATATGAGAATGGGAAGAGTTTAACGCCGCAGGGCCTTGGCCCGGCGAAAGCGGCCTAGCTAAGTCGGCTGGTCAGCGCGCCGCAGACGCGCGCGGAGAAGCGCGACGGCAGGCGTTTTCTGTCCTGCAGCACGAACCCCTTGTAAGCCGGATCGCCAAAAAGCTCTTCCATGGCGTGGCTCATACCAATGTTTTGGCTTTTCGGCAATTGCGGCGTGGCGAGGCGTCTTCCCTTCTCCCCTTGCGGGAGAAGGAAGAACGCACCGCTCAAATCACCTCGAACACAAACGTCTTCACCAGCGCATCCGGCTCAGCGATGGCGTAACACCTGAACCACGGGCTTTGCTCGACCAGGCGCCATTTCTTCGCCTGCTCCAGCTCGTCGAACACGGCCTGAAAGCCACCGCTCTCAAACACCTGGTCGCGCACCGTGAAGATGGCGTGGCCGCCCTTTTTGGTGATGCGCACCAGTTCGTGGAGGCCCGAGGCCGGCGCGTGGCCGATGGTGAACACCCCTGTCGAGAAGAAGGCGCGGAAATGACCGTCCGGCCAGGGCAGAGGCCCGCCCAGCATCGCCTGTTTCAACTCGCTGTAGGCGTTGCGGCTGCCGGCAATCCTGAGCATGTCGTCCGACAGGTCGAGCCCGGCAATATCGCTATAACCCAACGCCTTCAGCGACGGACCCGACAGGCCGGTGCCGCAGCCGGCGTCGAGCAGCGGCCCTTCGCCGGCCGGAACATAGCGCGTAACCCAGGCGGTGATCAGGAACGGCAGCAAATAGCCGAGCGAGGCGGTCTCGCTATCATAGGTCGCGGCCCAGGCGGCATAGGCCTGCGCCAGCGTTTCCGGCGTGTCGGCGCCATAGACGGAATCCAGCGCCGCATTGGCCTTGTCGACGATCATGAGACCTCCCTCGATGTCGACAGGATCGTAACCCTGTCTTCGCCCAAAAACTATTCCTCGTGCTGGCGGCGCAGGCGCCGCTCCAGCGCCCTGAGCGCCAGCGACAGGCCGACGGTGAGGATGAGATAGATATAGGCGACGATCGAATAGGTCTCGAAAAAGCGGAACGAGCCGGCGGCATAGACCTTGCCCATCTGGGTGATGTCGGCGACGCCGAGCACCGAGACCAGCGATGAATCCTTGACCAGAGCGACGAAATCATTGCCGAGCGGCGGCAATATGGTGCGGATCGCCTGCGGAAAGACGACCAGCCGGAAGCGCTGCGAGCGGCTCAAGCCCAGCGCCTTGGCCGCCTCGATCTGGCCTTTCTCGACCGCCTGGATGCCGGCGCGAAAGACCTCCGAGATGAAGGCGGAGTAGCCGATGGTCAGCGCCATGATGGCCCGCCACAACAGCGACACGTCGCGCACCAAGAGTTCGCCGAAATAGCCCGCACTTTGCAGCGGCGCGGTCAGCATGTTCCAGGCCGCGACGAAGGCCGGCGCGCCGGCAAAGGCGATCCAGAACAACAGCACCAGGATCGGCACGCCGCGGATGATCTCGACATAGAACCGCGCGATCTGCCGCAGCCAGGGTGACGCGGACAGGCCCATCAGCGCAATGCCGAGACCGATGATCGACGCCAGCGCGAAGGCGATCACGGTGACGAAAACGGTGATGCCGATGCCCTTGGCGACCGTGGCGAAGACATGGGCATAGAGATCGCTGGCCGCGATGAACAAGGCCGCCGCCAGTGCAAGCACGGCGGCAGCGGCAAGCCACCAGGGGAATTCGGATTTGGTGGATGCGGGTGCAGCCATCAGGCGATGCCGGTGGATCTGACGTCCCGAGAGGATAGCGCCAAGGCCCCCCTCTCTGGCCTGCCGGCCATCTCCCCCTCGAGGGGGGAGATCAGCAGGTTCAGCGCCGTCGCACATCTTGCATCGCCCAAAATTGGCGAAAGCCGAACGGACTGCCAATCTCCCCACTTGAGGGGGGTGAGGAGAGGTCCGCGCAGCGGACGAACAGCCAACTGCTTGGCTTTTCGAACGACGAACGCCCGGAGCGACAGCGAAGGGCAGGCTCCGGCAGGACAGAGAGGTATGCCCTGGCGCAGGGTCAGCGCGATTTGCGGCGCACCATCATCAGCAAGCACGCGCGCCAACGAAACTACTGCCCCATCTTGTAATCAAGAAACCACTTCTTGTTCAGTGCATCGAACGTGCCGTCCGCCTTGAGCGCGGCGATCGCGGCGTTGACCGGCTTCACCAGATCCGATCCCTTCGGGAAGATGAAGCCAAAATCCTCGGTGCCGAGCGGGCCGCCGATCAGCTTGAGCTTGCCCTCGGAAGCATCGACATAGCCCTTGCCGGCGGTACCGTCGGTCAGCACGACATCGACGTCGCCCGACTTCAGGGCCTGCACCGTGGCGCCGAAAGTCTCGAACAGTTTGATGCGCGGGTTCTGCTCATTGCCGTCGAGCACGCTGTAGACGGCGGTGTAGAAGGGCGTGGTGCCGGGCTGCGCGCCGATCAGCCCGTCCTTGAAGGCGCCGAAGGTCTTGGCGTCGGTGAAGCGGCTTTCGTCGCCGCGCACCAGCATGAACTGCTCCGAACGCATATAGGGGTCGGAGAAATCGACCTTCTCCTTGCGGTCGTCCTTGATGGTGATGCCGGTCATGCCGATGTTGTACTGGTTATCGGAAACCGCCTGGATCATCGCGTCCCAGGAGGTGTTCCGGTACTCGACCTTGAAGTTGAGCCGCTTGGCGATTTCGTTCATCGCATCATATTCCCAGCCGATCTGCTTGCCCGTCTTGGGATCGATGAATTGCAGCGGCGGATAGGCGTTTTCGGTGACCACCACCACTTGTTTGCCGGCGAGATCGGGCAGCGCCTGCGCGAAGGCGGCAACGGGCGCCAGCACGAGGGCAAGCAGGCCGGCCAGCAGCAGTTTCGACTTGGTCATGACACACTCCCGAAAATTGAAAGCGCCCGGATATCGGCCGGGCTTCCAAGGAAAATCCGGCGCCGACTTTAGCTTTCCGCATGCGCCATGCAAGACGGTCCGCTGCGTCAGCGCGCGTGAAAAGGGATTCGGATGCCCTGTATCCAGGGATTTCGCGATGATCTGGCTATCTCGAACCAGAAACCAGCGCCTCCGCATCCGCCGAGGCGTCTTCCGCTACGGCGTTGCGCAGACCGGCAACGAGATGAGTGAGCGTCGCGTGCAGCGCTTTCGCCTCGCCAGGCTGCATCGGCACGCTGCAGGCAAGTGCCACCGACACATCCTTCGCTTGCGCGCGCAACGCCTGGCCCTTGGCCGTCGGTTCGACCAGCACGCGGCGCTCATCGGCGGCATCACGGCGGCGGGTAAGCAGCCCGCCTGCCTCCATCCGCTTGAGCAGCGGCGTCAGCGTCGCGGAATCGAGCCCCAGCGCCTCGCCAAGCGCGCCCACCGTGCTCGGCGCGTGCTGCCACAGCGCCAGCATGACCAGATATTGCGGATAGGTCAGGCCGATCGGATCGAGCAACGGCCGGTAGAGCTTGGTCATCAGTCCGCTTGCCGAATAAAGCGCGAAACAGAGCTGCTGGTCGAGCCGCGGCACGTGAAGCGTCCCGGCGGCCTCCGCCGGGACGTCGCTGGCGCTCTCTGTGGTCCTTCCCGTCATGCCGCCTTTACCGAAAGCGCCACGTCGACATTGCCCCGGATGGCGTTGGAATAGGGGCAGATCTTGTGTGCTTCCGATACAAGCGCTTCGGCGGCCGCCTGATCAAGGCCTTTCGTCTCCGCCGCGAGCGCGACGCCGAGCCTGAAGCCTTCGCCATTGGGAAGCAGGCTGACGGTGGAGGTTACCCCGGCATCCGTCAGCTGCAGCTTCTGTTTGCGCGCGACGAAGCGGATGGCGCTTTCGAAGCAGGCGGCGTAGCCGATGGCGAAAAGCTGCTCGGGATTGGTCGCGCCACCCGGCCCGCCGAGTTCCTTGGGCATCGCCAGGTCGACCTTGAGCAGGCCGTCGCTGGTCTCGCCATGGCCGGCGCGACCGCCGGTGACGTGAGCCTGGGTTGTGTAAAGTGCCATTTCAAATCTCCAATTATCTTGTGTACGATTGTTTAGTACACAAGATAATGCAAAGTCAACGACCGGATGCTGTCTCCGGGGCTGAATACGTTCACAGTCTGGTGAAACGAAAAAAGGCGGCCAAAGCCGCCTTTTCAGAAACTCGTTCGTCGAAAGCCTTATTCGGCCGGAGTGGCCTCAGCGGCGGCGGCTGCCTCGGCGGCGGCCTTCTTCTCGGCGGCTTCCTTGGCGGCCGTCTCGGCGGCCAGCGCCTGGGCGGCGGCGACCTTCTCGGCCTCGATGCGGGCCTTCTCGGCGTTCAGCGCGTCGCGCTCCTCATCGTTGAGCTTGCGGGCGCGCACGCCGGTGTTTTCCGAAATACGGGCCGACTTGCCGCGACGATCGCGCAGGTAATAGAGCTTGGCGCGGCGCACCTTGCCGCGGCGCACGATCTCGACGCCCTCGACCATCGGCGAGTAGACCGGGAACACGCGCTCGACGCCTTCGCCGTAGGAGATCTTGCGGACGGTGAAATTTTCCTGGAAGCCGGAACCGGCGCGGGCGATGACGACGCCCTCATAGGCCTGGACGCGGGTGCGGGTGCCTTCGGTCACGCGGACCTGGACGCGCACGGTGTCGCCGGGCTGGAATTCGGGGAGCTTGCGCTTGGCTTCGATCTTGGCGGCCTGCTCGGCCTCGAGCTGACGGATGAGATCCATCTCTAGTAATCCACTTCTTGTTCTTCCGACAGTCAGAGCGTCCGACACTCGCCTTGCAGTTCCATTGACCGCTCGGCTATGTCCTTTGTCGAGATGACATCGGACAGGGGCGACTACACCGTCATTGTTGACGGGTCCGGCAGATTCTTCTTCCGGTTCGGCGGGCACATACAGCTATTTCAGCGCTTTGTCACGCCCGGGCGCGAGTCTTTTTTGCCGGCATGGCATCATCGTAATCGCTTCGTGCCGGGTTGCGCCGCTCTCCGCGGCTTTCTAAGCCTGACATAGCACAGTTTTTGAGCGGCGGCATTCCATGTCTGTCTTCGACGCCATCCTGCTGTTCCTGGCGGGCTTCCTGTCCGGCGCCGCCAACGCGGTCGCCGGCGGCGGCACCTTCATCACCTTCGGCGCCATGACACTGGTCGGCGTGCCGCCAATCGTCGCCAACGCCACCTCCTCGGTCACGCAATTCCCGGGCTACATCACCTCGACGCTCGCCTATTGGACCGATATCCGCCACTTCTGGCGCGGCGCCCTGCTGCTGTGCGCCATATCGGCGGTCGGCGCACTGGTCGGCGCGCTGATCCTGCTGGCGCTGTCCAACCCGTCCTTCCGCGTCATGGTGCCGTGGCTGCTTTTGGCTGCAACCGCCCTGTTTGCCGCCGGGCCGTGGCTGAAGCCGGCGCCAAAACCCGGTCATGAGGCGGCGGTCGGCTCCCTCGCCGGCTCGCTGGCGCAGTTCGTCACCGCCATCTATGGCGGCTTCTTTGGCGCCGGCATGGGCGTGATGATGCTGGCGACGCTCGGCCTGACTCAGGCCGGCGACTACCACCGGCTGAACGCGCTGAAGAACATGCTGGCCGTGGTCATCGCCGCTGTCGCCATCGCCGTCTTCGTCTCGGGCGGCGTCGTCGCCTGGCCGCAGGCGATCGTCATGATCCCCGGCGGCGCGCTTGGCGGCTATGCCGGCGTCTGGATCGCCAAGCGCGTGCCGCAAAACGTCGTGCGCGGCTTCGTCGTCGCCGTCGGCCTGTTTCTTGCGTTTTATTATTTTGCCAAGGGGTGAGCGCTGAGAAGATCCGGTCGCCGCTCCCGGGTCAGCCGCTCGGACTGCTCCCGCCGCCATGCCGCGATCTTCTTGTGGTTGCCGGAGATCAGCACTTGCGGAATCTCCCGGCCCTCGAACTCCTGCGGCCTTGTGTAGTGCGGATGTTCGAGCAAGCCGTTTTCGAAACTTTCTTCCTCGCCGGACACGGCGTTGCCCATGACGCCGGGCAGCAGCCGCACCACGGCATCGAGCAGTACGAGCGCCGCCGGCTCGCCGCCCGACAGGATGAAGTCGCCGATCGAGACTTCCTCCAACCCTCGTGCCTCGATCAGCCGCTGGTCGACGCCCTCGAAGCGGCCGCACAGGATGACGGCGCCCGGCCCGGCGGCAAGCTCGCGCACGCGCGCCTGGGTCAGCGGTTTGCCGCGCGGGCTCATCAAAAGGCGCGGACGGGTATCGCCTGGCGGCGAGGCATGGTCGATCGCCCTGGCCAGCACGTCAGCGCGCATCACCATGCCGGCACCGCCGCCGGCCGGCGTGTCGTCGACGGTGCGGTGCTTGTCGGTGGCGAAATCGCGGATCTGGATCGTTGCAAGCGACCACGTGCCCGCCTCCAAGGCGCGGCCCGCCAGCGACAGGCCGAGCGCGCCCGGAAACATCTCGGGGTAGAGCGTCAGCACCGAGGCAGCAAAACTCACCGGTTGCCCCCGGCGTCGCGCGGTCCGCGCGGCCTGCCCTTCGGATCGAAATCTTCCTCCCGCGGCGCATCGCCGTCCTCGTCCTCGACCAGCCCGGCCGCCACCGGATCGACGCGGACAAAGCCCTCGGCGATCGACACGTCAGGCACGGCGGCCTGGGTGAACGGGATCAGTACGCCCTTGCGGCCGGCAAGCGTCACGTCGAGAATGTCGCCGCCACCGAAATTATGCACCGCGACCACTTTGCCGAGCGCGGTGCCGGTGTCGTCGCGAACCTCCAGCCCGACCAGGTCGGCATGGTAGAATTCATCCTCCTCGCCATCATCCGGCAGCATCGAGCGGTCGACGAACAGTTCGGTGCCGGCGAGCGCCTCTGCCGCATTGCGGTCGCTGATGCCTTTGAAGCGCACCACCACGACAGTGTTGGCCGGCCTGATGTCCGTGATCTGGAAGGCGCGGCCATCCCTGGCATAGAGCGGCCCATAATCGGCCAGCGCCATCGGTTCGCCGGTGAAGGTCTTCACCCGGAGCTCGCCCTTGATGCCGTGGGCGGCGCCGATCACGGCCATCTGGACGGGGTTTTGCGGCTTGCTCATCGCGAAATATCCTTTGGCCTGCTCTAACCCCGCGCGGCTGTCATTTCAATGACGGGCTCTTCACCGCTTCCTAACCCGGATACAGGAAGATGCCGCCATGCAGGAATTCCTCATCCCGGCGAAACCCGATCTGCAGGCGGCGCGCGAAAACTGGCTGAAGATGCTGGCGCGTGAACGCCGACTGTCACCGGAAACGGTCGAGGCCTATGAGCGCGACACGCGCCAGTTCCTGCATTTCCTCACCGGCCATTGCGGTGGCTCGCCCGGCATTTCCGACATCGCCAATCTGCGCCCGGCCGATCTGCGGGGCTTCCTCGCCGCCCGCCGCAACGCCGGCGCCGGCGCCCGCACGCTGGGCCGAGGTCTGGCCGGCATCCGCTCGCTGTTGCGTTTTCTCGAACGGCGTGGCTTGGCCAATGCCGCTGGCGCCGCCGCGTTGCGCGCGCCGCGCCAGCCCAAATCGCTGCCAAAACCGCTGACGGCGAGCGACGCCAAGCAGGTCGTCTCGGTGGAAGGCCAGCTGGCCGAAGAGCCCTGGATCGCCGCCCGCAACGCCGCCGTGCTGACGCTGCTTTACGGCTCGGGCCTGCGCATTTCCGAAGCGCTCGGCCTCGCCGGCGCCGATCTGGTATCGGAGGCTGACACCGTGCTGCGCGTCACCGGCAAGGGCGGCAAGACGCGGCTGGTGCCGGTGCTGCCGGTGGCGCTCAGGGCAATCGCCGAATACCGCCGGCTCTGCCCCTACCATCTCGACCCCAAGGGCCTGCTGTTTCGCGGCGCGCGCGGCGGCCCGCTCAACCCGGCCATCATCCAGCGCGACATGGCCAAACTGCGCTCGGCGCTCAACCTGCCCGACACCGCGACGCCGCACGCGCTGCGCCACTCCTTCGCCACGCACCTGCTCGGCCGTGGCGGCGATCTGCGCACCATCCAGGAACTGCTCGGCCACGCCAGCCTGTCGACGACGCAGATCTACACCGGCGTCGACACCGCAAGGCTGCTCGAAATCTACGAATCGGCCCATCCGAGGGCGTAACCCCTTCAATTTCGCGGTGCCAATTAACCGTTTTGCCGCTTTTCGGTCCTAGGAATGGGATCATGAAACGCATAATTGCCATCGCCGACCGCGCTGCTTCCGTCTCTCTGAAGCTGCTTGTCGCGCTCAACGTGCTGTTTTTCCTGTCCTTCCTCGCCGTGCTGCTGTTCGCGGCCGGCAGGGCGCATGCGGAAGTCCCGACCTGCAGCGGCGCCGACATGCTGTCGGCCCTGCAGAAGAGCAGCCCTGCCACCTACAGCAAGATCGAGGCGGAAGCCGCCGCCACGCTGAATGGCAGGGGCCTGCTGTGGAAGCTGGAGAAGCCAGGCGAACAGCCCTCCTATTTGTTCGGCACCATGCACATGACCGACTCGCGCGTCACCACGCTGCCTCCGGAAGCACAGAAGGCTTTTGACGCCGCCGGCACCCTCATCATCGAAACCACCGACGTGCTCGACAAGCAGAAGATGATGTCAGCGATGCTGAAGGAGCCGGACCTGATGATGTTCACCGACTCCACGACGCTGTCGTCCTTGCTGAAACCGGACGAAGCGGCGGCGATGAATGCAGCGCTCGACGCGCGCGGCATTCCGCCGGCGAGCGTCGCCAAGATGAAGCCGTGGATGCTGTCCGCGATGATGGCGCTTCCGGCGTGCGAGCTTGCCCGCCAGTCCGGCGGCGCGCCGGTGCTAGACGTCAAGCTGGCCGAGAGCGCCAAGGCGGCCGGCAAGCCGGTGGAAGGATTGGAAACGGCCGAGAGCCAGCTGCGCGCCATGGCCTCGCTGCCGCTCGCCTTCCACATGAAGGGCCTGGTCGACACGCTGAAGCTCGGCGACAAGGTCAACGACATCAACGAGACCATGATCGTGCTCTACCAGCGCGGCGACACCGGCATGTTCTGGCCGCTGTTCCGCGCCGCCATGCCCGAAGAGCAGAACGACGCCTCGGGCTATGCCGCCTTCGAGGAAACCATGATCACCAGCCGCAACAAGGTGATGGTCGATCACGCCGGGCCGATCCTGGCCAGGGGCAATGTCTTCATGGCGGTGGGCGCGCTGCATCTTCCAGGCCCCGAGGGACTGGTCGAGGATTTCCGCAAAGCTGGCTATACTGTCACGGCAGTGGGGCTTTGACCCCTATTTGATCAAGACCTGAGCCAGCATCGCCGGAACGATGATGCGGTGAAACGGCATGATGATGGCGAGATAGGTCCGCCCAAACAGATTGTGCGTCTTCACGATTGTCGATGCGGCCACCTCCTGCCGGCCCGCGCCGAGGTCGTTCACCTCCACCAGGAGGCGGAAATCGAGGTGCCGGTCGTTCAGCCCAAGGACGACCCTGCCGGGCGCCTGGCTGATGAGCGGAAACATGCCGACCTTGCTTTCCGGCGGCGCGTCGGGGTCAGCCCCGCCTTTCAGCCCAAATGGCCTGACGGCAAGGTTGCGCAGCGCCGTAAGCCGGCCGACCCATCGCGGTGTTCGCGCCAGGGCGCGTTCGGCCGCGCCCATGGCGGTCAATGCAAGACCATCGGTTGTCAGCACGTACCGGTCGGCGAACTGAGCGCCGGCAAGAACGCTTTCGGGATCGGGAAAGGTTTGTGCAGTGGGCGTCATATCGGCAAATCCCTCGCAACCAACGATAGCATCGGTTGGTTTGGCTCGCTGCGTGGCGAAACGCCGCCGGCCCGGAGAGGACTGGTCGAGGATTTCCGCAAAGCCGGCTATACTGTCACCGCCGTCAATTGAGTCGGATGGCGGTGAGGGGCCCAAACGCCGCGTTTTCGGCGCTTTCCTTCCCTAGCGTGAAACCCATTCAACGGTTGCGCGTTGATGGCTGTTGATTGATCATTTTCATCCACGGAGGACACTTTTATGGCGAATCCATCGAACGACACTCCCAGGCCAAGCGGCGGGGGCGGCAGCCCCTGGCTGATTGCGCTGGTCGTCGTTATCCTGGCGATTGTCGCGTATTATGTTTTCGGCAGAAGCGGCGAGCATCCGGCACCCGCCGAACCGCCAGCGGCCAGCACACCGGCCCCGGCGCCTGCGCCCGCTCCGGCACCCGAGCCAGCACCGGCTCCTGCGCCAGCTCCGGCCCCTGCGCCAGCACCCGCGCCTGCTCCGGCACCAGCGCCTGCTCCCGCTCCGGCGCCTGCACCGGCCAACTGATCGGCCCGGCACCAGATACCAACGGCCCGCTGAAAGGCGGGCCGTTTTGTTTTGAGGCGATAGCGCCTGAAAGGCCTTTCCAGAAACTCGCTCCGGTGAGTCAGCTGGTGTGATTTGCGAGAACCGGAGCGCAGCGGACATTCAGGTCCGTGAGCAGCGCATGACCCCGAAAATCGGTCCGATTTTCGGAAAGGATCATGCGCCAGTCAAAAGTGTCACAGCGTCCTTTGCGCGTCCAAGAGGGCGCGCGGCGCTGTGAGAAGCGCAGAAACCCGCACCAGATGGCCGCCGGAGTAGAGTTTATGAAAGGCCTTTAGATATGGATCGGCTTGAAGAAAGTGGCCAGCGCCGCTTCCTTCACCGCTTCCGACATCGTCGGATGCGCGTGGCAGGTGCGGGCGAGGTCTTCCGACGAGCCGCCGAACTCCATCAGCACGGCCGCCTCGTGGATCATCTCGCCGGCGCCGAAGCCGACAATGTGCACGCCGAGCACGCGGTCGCTGGCCTTGTCGGCGAGGATCTTCACGAAACCGTCCGTGTGCAGCATGGCGCGGGCGCGGCCATTGGCGCTGAACGGGAATTTTCCGATCCTGTAGTCGATGCCGGCCTTCTTCAGCTCTTCCTCGGTCTTGCCGACCGAGGCGATTTCCGGGCTGGTGTAGACGACGCTCGGGATAACCTCGTAATTCACATGGCCGGCCTGACCGGCGATGGTTTCGGCCACCGCCACGCCCTCGTCCTCGGCCTTGTGCGCCAGCATCGGCCCGGCGATGACATCGCCGATGGCATAGATGCCGGGGACGTTGGTGCGCAGGTGTCCGTCGGTCTTGACCCGGCCGCGCTCATCGACCTCGACGCCGGCTTCTTTCAGCCCGAGACTGTCGGCATAGGCGCGGCGGCCGGTGGCGATCAGCACGACATCGGCGGCGATGGTCTCGGCGGCGCCACCCTTCACCGGCTCGAAGGTGACGGTGGCACCCTTCTTGGCCTTGGCGACACCGGTGACCTTGGCGCCGAGCTTGAACTCGAAGCCTTGCTTGGAGAGCAGCCGCTGGAATTGCTTGGAGACCTCGCCGTCCATGCCGCCGAGGATCGTGTCGAGGAACTCGACGACGGTGACCTTGGCGCCGAGCCGCGCCCAGACCGAGCCGAGCTCGAGCCCGATGACGCCGCCGCCGACCACCACCAGATGGCCGGGAACCTTGTCCAGCGACAGCGCGCCCGTCGACGACACGATGATATTCTCGTCGATATCGACCTTGACCCCGGGAATGCCGGCGACATCCGAACCGGTGGCGATGACGATATTTTTCGTCTCGATCTCCTCAACCTTGCCGTCCTCGGAGGTGACCGAGACCTTGCCCGCCGCGACCACCTTGCCGGTGCCGCGGAAGGAGTCGATCTTGTTCTTCTTGAACAGGAAGGCGACGCCGTTGACGTTGGACGCCACCGTCGCATCCTTGTGCGCCATCATCTTCTTCAGATTGTGCTTGGGCGCCGGTATCTCGATACCCAGCGTGTCGAAGGAATGGCCGGCCTCGGCGAACATTTCCGAGGCATGGAGCAGCGCCTTCGACGGGATGCAGCCGATGTTGAGGCAGGTGCCGCCGAAGGTAGCGTTCTTCTCGACCACCGCCACCTTCAGCCCAAGCTGTGCCGCCTTGATGGCGCAGACATAGCCGCCGGGTCCAGATCCGATGATAACGACGTCATAAGCCATGATACTTCCCTTCTTGATTGGGTCTCAGCGGCCGCCGCTGACATTCAGGATCGCGCCGGTCGTATAGGACGCGGCGTCGGATAAAAGATAGAGGACCGCGTTTGCGACTTCATCTGATGTGCCGGCTCTTTTCATCGGCAGCGAGTCCTGGATCAGCGCCACCCGGTCCGGCTGCCCGCCGGAGGCATGGATGTCGGTGTCGATGATGCCGGGCCGCACCGCGTTGACGCGGATGCCTTCCAGCGCCACCTCGCGGGCGAGCCCGACGGTGAACGTGTCGATGGCGCCCTTGGAGGCGGCATAGTCGACATAATTGTCCGGCGCGCCGAGCACCGCGGCCGCCGATGAGATGTTGACGATCGATCCGCCCTTGCCGCCGTGTCGCGTCGACATGCGCTTGACCGCTTCGCGGGCGCACAGGATGGAACCGACGACATTGATGCGCATCATGCGCTCCAGCCGTGCCGCGCTCATTTCGTCGACGCGCGCCTTGACGTCAACGATGCCGGCATTGTTGACGAAGGCGTCGAGCCGGCCATAGGCGCGGTCGACGGCCTCGAAGATGGAGAGGATATCGGCCTCGCTGCCGACATCGCCCTTGACCGCGAAAGCATCGCCGCCGGCAGCCTTGATCTCGCCGACCAGCGCGTCGGCGGCAGCCTTGTTGGAGGCATAGTTGACCGCCACGCGATAGCCCGCCTTGGACCCCTGCCGGCAGACCGCGGCGCCAATGCCGCGACTGCCGCCGGTGACCAACAGCACCTTTTGCGTCTCGCTCATTCCTGGCATCCCTTCAGCGTAAACACATCCGACGGCACTTTTGAGAATCCGCTGCCACCATAGGCCAGCGAATGCCGCAATGACGGCCCAAGATCGGGAAAGATCAGTGTCTTCGGCGCATCGACACCTTCGGCCGGCAACAGCCCAATCGCGCCCTTTTCATCCGACGTATAGATCACACCGTTCCACAGCGTGCAGGCGGCAAGTTCGCCGCCGGTGACGTCGCCCTCGGGGCATTTGTACATCAAGGAACCGTTCGGCCGCGCTTCACCCGAGCTCCACATCACAATGCCGTTCAGCACCACATTGTTGTCGAGGATCATGCGGTAACTGTTGGTGACAACAGCTGAGGTCCCGGTCGGCGTAAAGTCGATCTCGCTGCCACTCTGCGCGTCACCATAGACGGCGAGTTCGATCGGGCAGGCGGCATAAGCGGCAGAGTTGGTAAACAAGATCGCCAGCAATCCAGCGAGACATCGGATGGTGGGCGACATTGCGCTTTGCATCGCGGTGCCCTACTGGCTCTCGCGGCCATCGGCGTTTTCCAGAACGCCAAAATCGGTCATCAGCAGCAGCGGCTCGCCGGCCGCGTCCAGCCCCCAGAACGATGGATAGAATCCGTCACCCCAGCCGCTCCAGAACATGGCGATGTTGAGCGGGTTGCCGGCAACCGGATGATGCATGACGAACCTGTCCTGGTTGGGCGCGAATTCGGCCGCCAGCACGTCGTCATAGTAATTCTGCTCGGCCTTGAGCTTGTCCTGCTCACCCGACATCAGCGCCATCGCCGTTTTGTCCATGAACGAGCCAAGGCCGGCATCGACGGGATAGCCGAAGATCTCGTCGCCCTTCAAGGTCGACGCATCCTGGCCGGGCACTGTCGCCAGTTCCCAGCGAACCGGCGTGCCGGGCTTGAAGCGCAGCACCGAAATCGCGACGCGGCCCTGGGCTTCCAGCAGCGAAACCGGGTAGCGCCCCGGTTTGACCCTACGGCTCAAGGCCGGCATCTCGGTATCGCTGATCAGAGGATCGCACGCGATGATTTCACCGGTCGGCAATTCGAGTTCGCCGATCGGAGTGACGGTGATCTTCCGCTCTTCCAGTTGAGCATCGCTCAAAGCGAAAATGCCAAGATTGCTGCTCGCCTGCGAAGGGTCCCATTGGGCTGCCGTCGCCAGCGACGGAACGACGGCGGCGGCCAGGCCAATAGACCGCAGGACGCCACCGGCTCGCCGGCCCAGGCTGTAACCGAACCGCTCCAGCCAGCCGCTCATCGGGGGTCAGCCTTGCTCACAGATCAAGCACCAGCCGTTCCGGATCCTCAAGGCTCTCCTTGACGCGCACCAGGAAGGTCACGGCTTCCTTGCCGTCTACGATGCGGTGGTCGTAGCTCAGCGCCAGATACATCATCGGCCGGATCACGATCTGGCCGCCGACCACCACAGGCCGGTCCTGGATCTTGTGCATGCCCAGAATGCCGGACTGCGGCGCGTTGAGGATCGGCGTCGACATCAGGGAGCCGTAGACGCCGCCATTGGAGATCGTGAACGTACCGCCCTGCATGTCGGCGACCGACAGCTTGCCGTCGCGCGCGGCGATGCCCAGCCGGCCGATCTCCTTCTCGATCTCGGCGATCGACATCTGGTCGGCGTCGCGCACGACAGGCACGACAAGCCCCTTCTCGGTGCCGACGGCGACGCCGACATGGGCGAAGTTCTTGTAGATGATGTCGGTGCCGTCGATCTCCGCATTGACCGCCGGGATTTCCTTCAGCGCGTGGGTGACGGCCTTGGTGAAGAAGCCCATGAAGCCGAGCTTCACGCCGTGCTTCTTCTCGAACACGTCCTTGTATTTGGTCCTGAGCGCCATCACCGCAGACATGTCGACCTCGTTGAAGGTGGTGAGCATGGCGGCGGTCGACTGCGCTTCCTTCAGCCGGCGCGCGATGGTCTGGCGCAATTTGGTCATGCGCACGCGCTCTTCGCGCGAGGCATCGTCGCCGGAGGACGGCGCGCGAACGGCAATCGGTGCCGGCGCTGCCTTCGGCGTCTCGGCCGGCTGCGACGGCGCGCCCTTGGAGATGGCGTCGAGCACGTCGCCCTTCAGCACCTGGCCGCGCTTGCCCGAACCGGAAAGCTGGTCGACCGACAGATTGTTCTCGGCGATCAGTTTCGCCGCGGCCGGCGCCGGCGGCATGCTGCGCGGCTCGACCGCGCCGGCATCGCCGGCGATCTTGGCGGTCTCGGCCGCGGCCTGCTTGCTGGTCGACGCCGCATCCGGCGAGGAGGCCTGCGACACCGCCTGCGGCTTGGTCACTGGGGCAGCAGCGCCACCAGCCGAAATCGAGCCCAGCAGCGCGCCGACACCGACCGTCTCGCCTTCCTTGGCGACGATTTCGCCCAGCGTGCCGGCGGCGGCGGCCGGAACCTCTATCGTCACCTTGTCGGTTTCGAGTTCGACCAGCGGCTCGTCGACGGCAATGGCATCGCCGACCTTCTTGAACCATTTGCCGATGGTCGCCTCGGTGACGGATTCGCCGAGAGTGGGAACGCGGATTTCGGTAGCCATTGTGCCTGTCCGTTCTTGTCGGTTCTGTTCTATTCGCCTGCTTTATTCGCCGAGCGCGTCTTCGAGCAAGGCGGCGAGCTGGGCAAGGTGCTTGGACATCAATCCGGTCGCCGGCGACGCGGCCGCCGGCCGGCCGGTGTAGCGCACCCGCTGATGCTTGGCGTCGATATGGGCCAGCACCCATTCCAGATACGGGTCGATGAATGACCAGGCGCCCATGTTCTTGGGCTCCTCCTGGCACCACACCATCTCGGCGTTGCGGAAACGCGACAATTCGGTGATCAGCGCCTTGGCCGGGAACGGATAGAGCTGTTCGACGCGCAAGAGATAGATGTCGTTGATGCCGCGCTTCTCGCGCTCCTCGTAGAGGTCGTAATAGACCTTGCCCGAGCACAGCACGACGCGGCGGATCTTCGAATCCTTGGTGAGCTTGATCGGCTGGTTGGGCAACAGCTGGGCATCGTCCCACAACAGCCGGTGGAACGAGCTTTCGCCCGAGATTTCCGGCAGCGTCGACACCGCCCGCTTGTGGCGCAGCAGCGACTTCGGCGTCATCAGGATCAGCGGCTTGCGGAAGTCGCGCTTCAGCTGCCGGCGCAGGATGTGGAAGTAGTTGGCCGGCGTGGTGCAGTTGGCCACCTGCATATTGTCTTCGGCGCAAAGCTGCAGGAAGCGCTCCAGCCTGGCCGAGGAATGTTCCGGACCCTGGCCTTCATAGCCATGCGGCAAGAGACAAACGAGACCCGACATTCTGAGCCACTTGCGTTCGCCCGACGAGATGAACTGGTCGAACACCACCTGGGCGCCGTTGGCGAAGTCGCCGAACTGCGCTTCCCATAGTGTCAGCGCCTTCGGCTCGGCCAGGCTGTAGCCATATTCGAAGCCCAGCACCGCCTCTTCCGACAGCATCGAGTTGATGACTTCGTAGCCGGCCTGTGCCGCCGACAGATTGTTGAGCGGGATGTAGCGGGTTTCGTCGCGCTGGTCGTAGAGCACGGAATGGCGCTGCGAGAAGGTGCCGCGTTCGGAATCCTGACCAGACAGGCGGATCGGGTTGCCATCGAGCAGGATGGCGCCGAAAGCCAGCGCCTCGGCCGTCGACCAGTCGATGCCTTCACCGGATTCGATGGCTTCGCGGCGGTTTTCGAGGAAGCGGATGATCGTCTTGTGCGCCTCGAAACCCTTCGGCACCTCGGTCAGCTTCTTGCCGATTTCCTTCAGCGTCTTGACCGGCACGGCGGTCTTGCCACGGCGCTGTTCGTCCTGGTTGTCGGCCGTGCGCAGGCCCGACCACGCGCCATCCAGCCAGTCGGCCTTGTTGGGCTTGTAGTGCTGGCCGACTTCCCACTCCGATTCCAGATGCGCGCGCCAGTCGGCCTTCATCTGGTCGAGCTCGGCCTGGGTGATATGGCCCTCGGCGATCAGCCGGTCGCCATAGATCTGCACCGTCGTCTTGTGGGTACGAATGTTGCGGTACATGATCGGCTGGGTGAAGGCTGGCTCGTCGCCTTCATTGTGGCCGAAGCGGCGGTAGCAGAACATGTCCACGACCACCGGCTTGTGGAACTTCATGCGGAATTCGATCGCCACCTTGGTGGCGTGCACCACGGCTTCCGGGTCGTCGCCATTGACGTGGAAGATCGGCGCCTCGATCATCTTGGCGACGTCGGACGGATAGGGCGACGAGCGCGAGAAGCGCGGATTGGTGGTGAAGCCGATCTGGTTGTTGATGATGAAATGCAGCGTGCCGGCGACGCGGTGGCCGCGCAGGCCCGACAGGCCGAGGATTTCGGCGATCACGCCCTGGCCGGCGAAGGCGGCGTCGCCATGCAACAGAAGCGGCAGCACCTTGGCGCGCTCCTCCAGCGGCACGATTTCCTCGCGGCCGCGGCCGAACAGATAATCCTGCTTGGCGCGCGCCTTGCCCATGACAACGGGATCGACGATTTCCAGGTGCGAGGGGTTGGCGGTCAGCGACAGATGCACCTTGTTGCCGTCGAACTCGCGGTCCGACGACGCGCCGAGATGGTACTTCACGTCGCCCGAGCCCTCGACCTCGTCGGGGGCGGCCGAGCCGCCCTTGAACTCGTGGAAGATGGCGCGGTGCGGCTTGGCCATCACCTGGGAAAGCACGTTGAGGCGGCCGCGATGGGCCATGCCAAGCACGATCTCCTTCATGCCGAGCTGGCCGCCGCGCTTGACGATCTGCTCCAGCGCCGGGATCAGCGCCTCGCCGCCGTCGAGGCCGAAGCGCTTGGTGCCCTTGTACTTGACGTCGATGAACTGCTCGAAGCCTTCGGCCTCGACCAGCTTCTGCAGGATCGCCTTCTTGCCGGTGGTGGTGAAGGAGATTTCCTTGTCGGCGCCTTCGATGCGCGCCTGGATCCAGGCCTTCTCCTCGGGATCGGAGATGTGCATGAACTCAACGCCGAGCGTCGAGCAATAGGTGCGGGTGAGGATCTCCAGCATCTGCCGGATGGTGCCGAATTCCAGCCCCAGCACATTGTCGAGGAAGATCGGCCGGTCGTAATCGGCTGCGGTGAAGCCGTAATTCTCCGGCGACAGTTCGTTATAGTCTTCGAGCGGCTTGGCGATGCCGAGCGGATCGAGATTGGCGTGCAGATGGCCACGCATGCGATAGGCGCGGATCATCATGATGGCGCGCACGGAATCGCGCGTCGCCTGGTGCACGTCGGCATCGGAGAGCACGACGCCGTTGGTGACCGCCTTGTCCTTGACCTTCTTTTCCAGGTGCTTCTCGACGATGCCCCAATTGCCGTCGAGCGCCGACACCAGTTCGCCATTGGCCTGCAGCGGCCAGGAAGGCCTGGCCCAGGAAGCGCCCTTGGCATTCCTGCGCACATCGCCGGCATCGTCCTTCAGCCCGGCGAAGAACTCCTGCCATTCAGGATTGACCGAGGCCGGATCGTCCTCATAGGCGGCATAGAGCGCGTCGATGTAATCGGCGTTGCCGCCATAGAGGAAAGAGGTGAGCGAAAATTGGTCGTTGGCCTGATCTTGTCTTGCCATTTTTTGCCTGCGGAGCCTGGCTCCGTCTCCTTGCGTTTGGAGGGGAGTAGGGCAGTAAGGCAATAGGGCAGTAGGAAAGTGGCGTTGCCGCCGCTCGTCCCGTTCTTCCTATTCCCCTACTGCCATACTGCCCTACTCCCTTACTGTCTTAACCCTTGATCGCCTCGACCAAGGTCGTGCCCAGCCGTGCCGGCGAGGGCGATACTTTTATTCCGGCCGATTCCATCGCCGCGATCTTGTCCTCGGCGCCGCCTTTGCCGCCGGAGATGACCGCGCCGGCATGGCCCATGGTGCGGCCGACCGGCGCCGTGCGCCCGGCGATGAAGCCGGCCATCGGCTTCTTGCGGCCACGCTTGGCTTCGTCCTTGAGGAACTGCGCGGCGTCTTCCTCGGCCGAACCGCCGATCTCGCCGATCATGATGATCGACTTGGTCTCGTCGTCGGCGAGGAACATCTCGAGCACGTCGATGAACTCGGTGCCCTTGACCGGATCGCCACCGATGCCGACGGCTGTGGTCTGCCCGAGGCCGACATTGGTGGTCTGGAACACAGCCTCATAGGTAAGTGTTCCCGAGCGCGAAACAACGCCGACCGAGCCCTTGCGGAAGATGTTTCCGGGCATGATGCCGATCTTGCATTCGTCGGGCGTGAGCACGCCTGGGCAGTTCGGGCCGATCAGCCGCGAAGTCGAGCGGTCGAGCCGCGCCTTGACCTTGACCATGTCCATCACCGGAATGCCTTCGGTGATGCAGATGATCAGCGGGATTTCCGCCTCGATCGCTTCCAGGATCGCTTCGGCGGCACCCGCCGGCGGCACATAGACGACGGACGCGTTGGCGCCGGTCTTCTCCTTGCCTTCGGCGACGGTGGCGAAGATCGGCAAGCTCTCGCCCTTCGACCCGGTCCACGTCTCGCCGCCCTTCTTGGGATGGATGCCGCCCACCATCTTGGTGCCGTGATAGGCCAGCGCCTGTTCGGTGTGGAACGTGCCGGTCTTGCCGGTCAGGCCCTGCACCAGCACCTTGGTGTTCTTGTCGACGAGAATGGACATGGGTGATTACGCCTCTGGATTCAGCGATTACAAGAAAGGATTGACGGCTCGGACCGAGCCATAAACCTGGTTGTGGTTGAGATCTTCGGTGTAGAAAATCGGCGCGCCGAGATATTCAGCCGCGGCAAGAAGCGCGGCGTCGTAATAGTGAATTTCGTAACGGCGCGCGAGGTCGAGTCCCGAGCGAACATAGCTTTCATCGACAGGCACCAACGGACAGGTCCCGAGGAGGACCAGCCATTGGTCGAGCAGATCGTCCCCCAGAAGGGATTTCCCACGCGCCACCGCGGCGAATTCGGCCAAAGTCTGCCCCGACACGCCGAAGACAGTGCTCGACACCAGATCCCCGGCGATTGGAGCGCGGCGTGGGTCACGATTCTTCTCCGAAGCCGCGTAGATCAGGACGTTCGTGTCGAGAAAGCAGTCGATCTTGCCGGTCGGCATAGGCGTCCCTTCGATCCCACTTGTAAGGGGTGTCGGCGCTATCGCTCCGTTTCGCGGCCTCGTCCATGAGCCGCCTCATTCCTGCTTTGGCCCAGGCAATCCGGTCTTCCTGCTCCACTTCATGGGCAAGCAGTGAACGAATGAGGGCGTTAAGGGTCGTCTTGCGGCGCCCGGCAAGGCCTCGCGCCTGTTCGAGCAGAGCTTCGTCCATGGCCAGGGTGACATTCTTCATCGCGCGTCTCCACATAAACACACAGCCATAATATGTGTGATTATGTGTAATCCTTCAACCGTCTTGCCCACGATCTCCATCGCTCAGCCTTCCCCGAACTCAGAGGGCGGGACGCGCCGATAGACGCCGCTCACCATGTCTTGCCAGCCATCGCTGCCAACGGGTCGGAATTGCAACCGCATACGATAGCTGTCGCTGCCGTCGAAATCGTAGGTCACGCGTGCGGCCCCGCGCGGTGATGAGCGCAGCAGCGTCAGCGTGGTGTCGTCCCATGTGCCCGTGGCAGGCGAGGCCGGCACGAAGCCCATCGAATCGAACTGATGCATGGTGACGAGGCTGTTTTGCTGGTCGAAGCCGAACACGCTGTGCGCGCCGAAGGAAATCGTGCCGTCGCGGCGCTGGCGATAGCGCTGCACCACGAACAGGCCGCCGAACTGTGCCTCTGCCAGCACTTCGGAAGTCGCCGAGCCGCCATCGGCCCATTGTGTGTCCGCCACCTCTTCCTCGCCGCGCCACGCGCCGACCAACACCTGCAAGCGCTGGTGATCGGCCGAAAGCGAAGAAAAGGATGCAGCGTTCATGGGTCAGAGCCGCTTCAGATCGGTGACGGTGAGATCGCTCTTGGCGTTGCCGGTGTTGAGCGTCGTCGCCGGCTCGAACATCAGCACCACGGGTTCTGATGTCAGCGAACGCGGCCGGTGCTCGACACCGCGCGGCACGACGATGAAATCGCCCTCGCCAAGCTCGACCGGACCGTCGCGGAAATCGATGGCGATGCGCCCGCGCAGCACCAGGAACGCCTCGTCCTCATTGTCATGAGCGTGCCAGTCGAAAGCCTCGCCGAACTTGGCGACCTTCGCCTGGCTGTCATTGACGTCGCCGGCGATATGCGGATCGAAGACCTTCTCGATCTTCTGATCCGCCGCCTCGACGAGGTTTATCTTGCGCGGAGGCACAGGCTCAGCCCTTCACCGCCGCCACGATCTTCTTGGCTGCGTCGTCCAGATCATCGGCCGACACCACGTTCAGGCCGCTGTCGTTGATGATCTTCTTGCCGAGCTCGGCATTGGTGCCTTCCAGGCGCACCACCAGCGGCACCTTGAGCCCGACTTCCTTGACCGCGGCGATCACGCCCTCGGCGATGATGTCGCACTTCATGATGCCGCCGAAGATGTTGATCAGTATGCCTTTGACCGCAGGGTCCTTGGTGATGATCTTGAACGCCGCCGTCACTTTTTCCTTGGACGCGCCGCCGCCGACATCGAGGAAGTTGGCGGGCTCGGCACCATAGAGCTTGATGATGTCCATCGTTGCCATGGCAAGGCCGGCGCCGTTGACCATGCAGCCGATATTGCCGTCGAGCGCGACATAGGCGAGGTCGTATTTCGACGCCTCGATTTCCTTCTCGTCCTCTTCGGTGGTGTCGCGCAGTTCGAGCACGTCGGGGTGGCGGAACAGCGCGTTGTTGTCGAACGACACTTTGGCGTCGAGCACGCGCAGCCGGCCGTTCTTCATGACGATCAGCGGGTTGACCTCGAGCAGGCTCATGTCCTTCTCGACGAAGGCCTTATAGAGGATCGGGAACAGCGTGCCGCCATCCTTGGCGGCGTCGCCGTCGAGCTTCAACGCGCTGTTGAGTGCCTTGACGTCATCCGCCGTCACACCCTTTTCCGGATCGATGGCGACGGTGATGATCTTTTCCGGCGTGTCGTGGGCGACCGCCTCGATATCCATGCCGCCTTCGGTCGAGACGACGAAGGCAATGCGGCCGACCGAACGGTCGACCAGGATCGACAGATAAAGCTCGCGCTCGATGTCGGCGCCGTCCTCGATATAGAGGCGGTTGACCTGCTTGCCGGCCGGGCCGGTCTGTTTGGTCACCAGCGTGTGGCCGAGCATCTCGTTGGCGTTGGCGACGACGTCGGCGACCGACTTGGCCAGCCGCACGCCGCCCTTGGCGTCGGGCGACAGTTCCTTGAACTTGCCCTTGCCGCGGCCGCCGGCATGGATCTGGCTCTTCACCACATAGAGCGGGCCGGGCAGCGCTCGTGCCGCGGCTTCGGCCTCGCTTGCCTTGAACACCGGCACGCCTTCGGCCACCGGCGCGCCAAAGCTCTTCAGCAGCGCCTTGCCTTGATATTCATGGATGTTCATCGGGAACGATCTCCAGGTCTTTTTTGCCGGGGTGGACGTTTTGGCGGGGTTTACTTCGAGGCGAGCTGCGGCGCGATCTTGACGCAGGCCTCGGTCAGGCCCTGCACCGTCGCCACCGAGCTTTCGAACATCTTCTGCTCGGCCTTGTTGAGGTCGATCTCGATGATGCGCTCGACGCCGCCGGCGCCGATCACCACGGGAACGCCGACATAGGTGCCCTTGACGCCATACTGGCCGGAGAGGTGCGCGGCGCAAGGCAGCACGCGCTTCTTGTCCTTGAGATAGGCTTCGGCCATCTGGATCGCCGAGGCCGCCGGCGCGTAGTAGGCCGAGCCGGTCTTGAGCAGGCCGACGATCTCGGCGCCGCCGTCACGGGTGCGCTGCACGATCTGGTCGAGCTTCTCCTTCGAGGTCCAGCCCATCTTGACGAGGTCGGGCAGCGGAATGCCCGACACCGTCGAATAGCGGATCATCGGCACCATGGAATCGCCGTGGCCGCCGAGCACGAAGGCGGTGACGTCCTCGACCGACACCTTGAATTCCTCGGCCAGGAAGTAGCGGAAGCGCGCGCTGTCGAGCACGCCGGCCATGCCGACCACATGGGTCTTGGGCAGGCCGGAAAACTTCTGCAGCGCCCACACCATGGCGTCGAGCGGGTTGGTGATGCAGATGACGAAGGCCTTCGGCGCGTACTTCTTCAGGCCGGCTCCGACCTGCTCCATGACCTTGAGGTTGATGCCGAGCAGGTCGTCGCGGCTCATGCCCGGCTTGCGCGGCACGCCGGCGGTGACGATGCAGACGTCAGCACCCTCGATACCGGCATAGTCGTTGACGCCGGTCAGTCGGGAGTCGAAACCATCGACCGGCGACGACTGCGCGATATCGAGCCCCTTGCCTTGCGGAATACCCTCGGCAATATCGAACAGAACCACGTCGCCGAGGTCCTTGAGGCCGATCATGTGGGCCAGCGTGCCGCCGATCATGCCCGAGCCGATAAGCGCTATCTTGTTGCGTGCCATGTGAGGATGTTTTCCCTTTGTCTGTGACTGCGCCCAAATCTTTGACGACTTGATGACGGCGTCGAGGAAGAGGCCGGAATGCCGAGGAAACCCGCGAGATTTCGCCGCACCCAATAGCCCCGGTGCAAGATAAATTCAAACGATTATTTTGGAGTGAGCATTTTCAATCGGTTAGATGGATTGGGATTTACGTAAACGTCAAAGTTTGTAAGCCGACTTGGGAGAATTTACACAATGAAGATGGAGATCGTAAGGCTTGAGGCCGGTGATGACGCCCTTGTGATGCGGGTTGCCGAGGATGTGTTCGACGAGCCGGTCAGGCCGGACCGGTTGTCGGCCTATCTCGGCCAACCCGGCCATTTCATGGTCGTCGCGCTCGCCGATGGCGTGGTCGTCGGTCAATGTGCCGCCGTCATCCACCGCCATCCCGACAAGGTCAGCGAACTCTATATCGACGAGGTCGGCGTATCGCCCGCCTTCCAGCGCCAGGGCATCGCACGCGAAATGCTCGACGCGATGTTCGCGATCGGCAGGGAGAATGGCTGCGAGGAAGCCTGGGTCGGCACCGAACCCGACAACCTCCCGGCCCGTGCACTCTACGAGTCGGGCAAGGAGCCGCATGGAGAAGCCGAGGGTTTCGTCATGTATGCCTACAGGCTCTAGCGGCCAGGGTCCTCTTTTTGCCCTGCGTCTCCGCTGCTTAGGGCGACGAAGGCAGGGCCTGAGCCCGCGGCGCCTCGGCCGGCGGCGCCTTTTCTTTCCGCCGCTCCGCCCAGTCCTCCAGCCAGTCGCGGCTCTGCATCTCGATCAGGCGTGAGGCCGTGCGTTCGAACTCGAACACTTCGACGCCGCGCTTGGCCACATAGAGCTCTTGCGGCGCCGCCTCGGCGCTCACCACCAGCCGCACGTGATGATCGTAAAGCGTGTCGATCAACAGGATGAAGCGCTTGGCCTCGTTGCGCTTGCCTTCGCCCAGCACCGGCACATGGTCGATGAAAACGGTCGAGAAGCGCCCGGCGATGGCCAGGAAATCGCGCGCGCCGAGTGGTTTTTCGCAGAGATCGGCGAAGGAAAACCGCGCCGCGTCTCCCGCAGCGGCCGGCACCACCACCTGCCGGCCCTTCAGCGTCAGCGAGGTCGCTTCTGTCGGCGCGCCGCGCGTCATCGTCCGCCAGGCCTCGTCGAGCAATTTGTCGGCCGCTTCATCGGCCGGCGTGACATAGACCGGCGTGCGGGCGAGCTTTTCCAGCCGGTAATCCTTGTCGCTGTCGAGCGACAGCACCTGCGCGTGCCGCTCCAGAATGCCGATGAACGGCAGGAAGAGCTGGCGGTTGAGCCCATCGCGGTAGAGATTTTCCGGCGCCACGTTCGAGGTGGCGATCAACACCACGCCATTGGCGAACAGCGCCGAAAACAGCCTGGACAGGATCATCGCGTCGGCAATGTCGGTGACCGAGAATTCGTCGAAGCACAGCACCCAGGCCTGCTCGGCCAGGGCTTTTGCCACCGGCGGGATCGGGTCGTCTTCCCTCACATCGCCGTTCTTGCGCGCCTGCCGGTGCTTCTGGATGCGGTCCTGCACGTCGGCCATGAAGTCGTTGAAATGCACGCGGCGCTTGCGCCGGACCGGCAGCAGCTCGAAGAACATGTCCATCAGCATGGTCTTGCCGCGGCCGACACCGCCATGGATGTAGAGGCCCTTGACGATGTCCCGCGTCTCGCGCTTGCGGGCGAACAGCCAGCCCAGCGCACTTGATTTGTGCGCCAGCCGCTTTGCCGAGATTTCCGATGTCAGCCGGTCGAGTGCCGCGGCGATGCGTTCCTGCGCCGGATCGCGTTCGATCGCGCCGGTCTCCACCAGATGGTCGTAGCGCTGCCTGACGGTCGCATGGGTCTGGAGGCCGTCACGCAGATGCATCGGTCACGTCGTTTGTTCTATGCATGTCGCCGTCCCAAAGGGGGACCTTCTGGACGATATGCATTGAGAAGTCGGGCCTACCTTGTAAGCGAGATCGGCTGCCCGTTGGAAGTCTGGCCGTCGAATTTCGAGCCGCCCGAGGAATAGAGCCGCGCCAGCGAGCCGCCATTCTCATCGTAAAGCGTCAGCTGCTTGCCGGCGACGTTCCACGACTTGATGCCGTCGATCGGCGCGGGGCAATGCAGCGGCCCGGCGCGGAAGCCGGCGCCGAACTTGGTCTGCGGCGTCGCGATCTTGCAGCTCTGGCCGGACACGCTGGCGTTCCAGACGCCGGCGACGCTTGCCGCGCTGAGATCCGAAGCTCCGGCGGGCGCTTGGCCGTCGGGCGGCAAGGATGCAACCTGCGTGTTCGCCGGCGCGGTTGGGAACTTCGACGGGTCGGTGGCGCCCGGCGAAGCCGGTGGCGGCAGCTGGTTGGCGGTCACCTGGCCAGCCGGCGCCGGCTGCAGCGGCGCCGGCTGCTGGTCGTCCATAGACGAGAAGCGTGAGGTTGAGCAGCCGCTCGCAACGAGCGCCGCCAGCGATACGGCCACCAGACCGCTTTTCGAAAAATTCATTACAACCTCCGTCGGATCCGGCTGGGGGGAATGCCGTCCGCGCAATATCACCCTCCACCAAGATGGAGAAGGTGGCGAAATTTCAACCCGATATGGTTAAAATAGGGTTTGCGGCAAGATTGTTGCAAATTTATCGCAAAATACCTGCCGGCCAAAAGTCCATTTTCTCAAAGGGCGCTCGGGCGGCGTCGATCCTTATTGCCGGCTCCTGCCCGGGCTAGCGCGGATCGAAGCGGTAGAGTGGTTGCGCAAGAGCCACTGCTGGCCGCAGGAGATCGGCGCATCGGCGGTCCAGCGCGAGCGCCAAGTCATGAGTTCGCAGCAGCGCCGTCTTCCAGTCATCGGCTGTTTTTAGCAAAGCCAAGGCATCTGAAGGGCGGTCGGCTGCGATCATGACATCCGCCGCGACGACTCGATCTTGCGGAGAGACCGGTTCGCCAGCCTTCAGCTTGGTGGCCAATCCGACCCACTGTTCCCAGGGGAAGGCGGCTGCGAGCTGTTGCGGACGAGGTGGCGGTTGCACCGCACCACCTTGCATGAAGGGCGCCAGGGCAAACCGCGTCAACGCCCTTTCGACGAAAGACTCCGCTGTTTCGCCCCGCATTTCGGAAACCCCAAAGCCAGCCAAGATATTCTCCCGCTCCTTGCGGCCGAGAATATAGTCGAGCCCATCGAGCATGGCAGCCGTGACGGCATCGGGATTGTTGATCGGGTCGAACTGTTTCGCGGCAATGCGCGCGTTGAGGGCTTCGGCCACTGTTGTGCCGACGCGCAGGTCACCGCTGTAATTTATCACCTGCAGCAGCATCGCGGTTTGAGGAACATCCGCAACAAGGCGCCCGATAGTGCGCAGAACCGAACCCATGCCATTCTTGCGGTCGATCGCCTGGACCTCTGCCGGCTGCCTGGAAATATCGAAGGAAGGACGAAGATCAGCGACGTATAGCGCCTCGCGTATCAATTACGCGCGAGCGTCCTTTTCGGCCGCGGCCGGAAGCCGATCGAGATATGCGACATAATCGGCGAGATCATCCTGGGTTGCCCGTAACCGAAGCGCCAGCCGCCAAAGGCCAGCATCTTCCGCCCTTTTGGCAAAGCGCGACTTCGCCTCATCATCGAGGTCGGCAAGGGCCGGCGCGATCCCCTCCATGGCGGCCCATGCATTGTAGCCATCGGATGTCTGCCAGCGCGCGACTTCACCCAGCAGCCAGTCGCCACCATCCTCGGTGACAAGCGCGCGCCAGGCAGATGGGCCAAGCTGAGGCACAATGGAATTCGCGTTGGGTTGCGGTTGTATGCCGGCAAGCATCGCTGCCCGCTCCGGCGTCGTTGCGTGGGCGAGCCTCAGTTCGACAATGCGCAGCGGCGGATGGCTGCGTTTCTCCAAGTCAGCCAGAAGCGCCAAGCCCTCGGCATGGCTGAGATCGCCATAGCGTATCTTCAGATAAGCGGCGTCGTCGCCGAAACGATCGCGCCAGAAATTCGGGAATTTTGCCGGCTCTGCGAGCAGAAAATCGGCCGCTGCCATGATGGCTGGCGCATGGCTGCAAGCACTGGGCTTGTCTTGCCGTGTCTGCCCCACAGCCATCGATGCCATCGACGCGGTTGCGATGACCACCAGAATTGCCAGCCGCCGCATGGCGAGACCCTCCTTGCGCCTGGCGATGGTACACTGAAAGGTGTGGCCGTCACCAGCACGCGAGCCTGTTGCCCACGCGCCGCGACCCAGGAATTCGGCAACGCGATGCTTGCGCCGACCGGCGCGGTACCTATGTCAAAGAGCCGAAACCCGCTGGAGCACCGAGCTTGGCCGCAGGAAAGAAAGCCGCCAACCGCTATTACAGAGGTCCGCCCAGCGACCATTTCGATGGCACTTTGTTCTTCAATCCCGGCGGCCGGATGCCTGGCCGCTTCACCGATCTCATGAAATGGCAGTTCAACGGCCAGCGCGCGAAATGGCCGGCGACCAGTCCGAGCCCCTTTCCGCAGGCAAGGCCAGCCGCGCGGGTAGACGGCTCCGTTCTGACCGTGACCATGGTCGGTCACTCCACGCTGCTGATCCAAACGGCCGGGCTGAACATCCTCACCGACCCGGTCTGGTCGCAGCGCACCTCGCCGTTTTCCTTCGCCGGGCCAAAACGCGTCAATGCGCCGGGCATCGCCTTTGACGATCTGCCGCCGATCGACCTCGTGCTGGTCAGCCACAACCATTATGACCATCTCGACCTCGCCACGCTGAAGCGGCTGAAGCAAAGACACGATCCGCTGGTGGTGACGCCGCTCGGCAACGACGTGCTGATCGGCGAGGCGGTTCCCGGCATGCGGCTGGCGGCGCATGACTGGGGCGAGCGGGTCGATATCGCAGACCGCACCGCCATCCACATCGAGCCGGCGCATCACTGGTCGGCGCGCGGCGCCCGCGACCGGCGCATGGCGCTGTGGGCCGGCTTCGTCATCGAGGCGCCGGGCGGCAAACTCTATTTCGCCGGCGACACCGGCTTCCATGACGGCATCAACTACCGGCTGATGGCGGACAAACATGGCGGCTTCCGCTTCGCCATCCTGCCGATCGGCGCCTACGAGCCGCGCTGGTTCATGGCGCCGCAGCACCAGAACCCGGACGAAGCGGTGCAAGGCATGAAGCTGTGCAAGGCAGCCTTCGCCGCCGGCTGCCACTGGGGCACTTTTCAGCTCACCGACGAACCGATGGACGAGCCGGTCCGCAAATTGGCCGAGGCGCTGGACGCCGAGGGCCTGCCGCGGGAACGCTTTCGCGCCTTGCAACCCGGCGAGGTCTGGCACGTGCCGGAGATCGAGCAGCGCTGAAATCCGTATTGGCCATTTACGGCACGATTATTTTCACAGATGGTCCGGCCAGCAAAAGGGGACCTCGGATGAAATCAATCATTGCAGCTTTGATGGTGGTGGCAATTTCTGCGCCGGCGGCTTTCGCCGGTGACATCGCGGATCGGGCCGCCGATGCCGAAAAGGCGCTGCAGGCCGGTGACGGAGCCGGCGCGCTGGAGAAATTCCGCGGCGCCGAGGAGGCCTTGTGGCAAGCGATGCCGCTCGCCGTGCAGAATGTCAAACAGGTCGATTCGGCTGGCGGCTTCGGCATCTACACCGAGCGCGCCAATCACATCTACAAGCCCGGCGAGAAGGTCGTGCTCTATATGGAGCCGGTCGGCTATGGCTATGGCTCGGACGGGCTGGGCAACAGCCAGATCGCGCTTTCCGTAGACCTCACCGTGCTTTCCGACACGGGCGATGCCCTGGGCACTTTCGAGAAGATCGGCAGCGTTCAGGTCGCTTCCCGCTCGCACAACCGCGAACTGTTCTTCAAGCTCGACCTGTCCCTCGATGGTCTGCCGGCCGGGAAATACAAGTGCAATTTCCTCATGCACGACCAGAACTCGACCAAGACGGCGCCGTTCAGCACCGACATCGAGATCGCCGGCTAGTTTTGACACTAACATCGCCTCGCAGGCCGGCGGGAACCCAAGCGCGACGGAAGCGTTTTCATGCGGTTGAAATCTGTCGGTTTGCGAGGCATTCCCATGATCAAATGGATCATCATTCTGCTTATCGTCGCCGCCGCGGCGAGCCTGCTCGGCATGCCGGCGCTGGCCGGAGCCGCCGCCACCGGCGCGCGTATCCTCATCGGCATCGTTCTCGTCATCTTCCTGCTGGTGGTGCTAGGCATCTTTGCCGTGACATAAGAGACCGTTTGAAACTCTGCTCTGGCGGCCATCTGAAGGCGTTTTCTGCGCTTCCGGTGCTCATGGACCAAAAGTCCGCTGCGCTCCGGTTCTCGAAACCACCTCATATGACTCGCCAGAGCGAATTTCGAAACGGTCTCCAAGGTTGCTCTGCACTGGTAATTCCCGCCCGTTTCCGCCATATAGCGCCAAACGGACACGGAATTTCGCGGAGCAATGGCAAGCACTGCCCCTTTCGCCAAGATGAACGGCATCGGCAACGAGATCATCGTCGCCGATATGCGCGGCCGTGCCGATCAGGTGACGGCGGCCGCAGCCCTTGCGATGAACGCGGATGCCGCGACCCGCTTCGACCAGATCATGGCGATCCACGATGCGAAGACGCCGGGCACCGCCTACTATGTCGACATCCTGAATTCCGACGGCACCAGTGCGCAGGCTTGCGGCAACGGCATGCGCTGCGTCGTCCAGGCGCTCGCCGCCGAGACCGGCCAGAAGACCTTCACCTTCGAGACGCGCGCCGGCATCCTCAACGCCCTGGAACATGCCGACGGCACGATCTCGGTCGACATGGGAATACCGCATTTCGGCTGGCAGGAGATCCCGCTGGCCGAGGAGTTCCGCGACACCCGCATGATCGAATTGCAGATCGGCCCGATCGACGCGCCGGTGCTGCACTCACCCTCCGCCGTGTCGATGGGCAACCCGCATGCGATCTTCTGGGTCGACCGCGATGTCTGGTCCTATGAGCTCGAGCGTTTCGGCCCGCTGCTCGAAAACCATCCGATCTTCCCCGAGCGCGCCAACATCACCATCGCCCAGGTGACCTCGCCCGAGAGCATGATCATCCGCACCTGGGAGCGCGGCGCCGGCCTGACCAAGGCCTGCGGCTCCGCGGCTTGCGCCTCAGTTGTGGCCGCGGCCCGCACCAGGCGCACCGGCCGCAGCGTCAACCTGCTGACCCCGGGCGGCGGCACGCTGCATGTCGAATGGCGCGATGACGACCACGTCATCCTGACCGGTGCGGCCGAATGGGAATTTTCCGGCAGCTTCGATCCCTCGACCGGCACCTGGGCCCGCGACACCGAAAGCGCGGCCTGATGTCGGTTGCTCTGTCCAGGAGCCAGGATGTCGACGGCTCCCTTTCCGAGGCCCCCAGCCGCATCGACGTGGTGACCTTCGGCTGCCGGCTGAACACCTATGAATCCGAAGTGATGCGGCGCGAGGCCGAAAGCGCTGGGCTCGGCGCGCTGCAAGGCGGCGCCGTGATCTTCAACACCTGCGCCGTCACCGGCGAGGCGGTGCGCCAGGCCAAACAGGCGATCCGCAAGGCGCGCCGCGACAACCCGCAGGCGCGCATCATCGTCACCGGCTGCGCCGCCCAGACCGAGCCCGAAAAATTCGCCGCCATGGACGAGGTCGATCTCGTGCTTGGCAATGAGGAGAAGCTGAAGGCAAACTCGTACCGCGCGCTGCCGGATTTCGGTGTCAACGACACCGAGAAAGCCCGCGTCAACGATATCTTCTCGGTGCGCGAGACCGCCGGTCACATGGTCGACGCCATCGAGGGCCGGGCGCGCGCCTTCGTCCAGGTGCAGAATGGCTGCGACCACCGCTGCACCTTCTGCATCATCCCTTACGGCCGCGGCAATTCGCGCTCGGTGCCGATGGGCGCCGTGGTCGAGCAGGTCAAGCGGCTCGCCGGCAACGGCTATGCCGAGATCGTGCTGACCGGCGTCGACATGACTTCTTTCGGCGCCGACCTGCCGGGCGCGCCGAAACTCGGCAAACTGGTGAAGACTATTTTGAAGCAGGTACCCGACGTGAAGCGCCTGCGGCTATCCTCGATCGATTCGATCGAGGCCGATGACGACTTGCTCGACGCCATCGCCAGCGAATCCAGGCTGATGCCGCATCTGCATCTGTCGCTGCAATCCGGCGACGACATGATCCTGAAGCGCATGAAGCGCAGGCACCTGCGCGACCAGTCGATCCGTTTCTGCGAGGATGTCCGCAAACTGCGCCCGGCAATCGTTTTCGGTGCCGACATCATCGCCGGCTTCCCGACCGAGACCGACGCGATGTTCGAGAACTCGATAAAGATCATCGAGGAATGTGGCCTGACTCACCTTCACGTGTTCCCGTTTTCACCGCGCGAAGGCACGCCCGCCGCGCGCATGCCGCAGGTCCGCCGCGAACTGGTCAAGCAGCGCGCCGCCCGCTTGCGTGCCGCCGGCGAGGCCGCGTATCGGCGGCATCTCTCCTCGCTGCCTGGAACCCGTCAGTCGATCCTGATCGAGCGTGACGGGCTTGGCCGCACCGAAGGCTTCACGCTTGCCGCGCTCGGCACCGGCACGCCGGGCGAGATCGTCGAAGCGACAATTACTGGCCACGATGGCGCCCGGCTCAACGCAGTGCCGCTTGCCGCCCGCGCCGCCTGAGAAACGCAAAGCATGGCTGGTTTTTTCAAGAAGATATTTTCGTTCGGCAAGAAAGAGGTTGTCGAGGAGCGCGTTGACGAGACCGCCCCGCTGCCGCCGATCAAATGGGACCAGCTCGATGCGCTGAAACCGGCCGCCGAACAGGTCGTTCCGGAGTTTTTGAAGCGCGAGGAGCCCCTGCCCGAGGCGGAGGTCGCGCTGACCGAGCCAGAACCAGCGCCTCACCCTCCCCTGGAGGGTCGCCACGAAGTGGCGGGGAGGGGTGATGGCGCAGACATCGACGCCAGTGCCAGTCACCCCCACCCCCAAGCGACGCTTGGGACCTCCCCCATCGAGGGGGAGGTAAAGAGTGCGCCGGCGCCTGTTGAAGGGCCGGCACCCGAACCCGCTCCATCCATTCCGGCTCAGCCGGAGCCAGTCGTTCCGTCTGAACCGGAACCGCTGCCTGAGCCCGCGCCGGTCGAAGAACCGGCACCCGCGCCAAAACCAGAGCCGCAGGCACCTGAGGAAATTCCGCTTCCTCCCGCCGCCCCGGAGCCCGCTCCCGAGCCGCAGCCGCAAGAAGTTCCTGCTCCGTCACCAGCCGGGCCGGAGATTGCACCGCCGCGCCCGGAAGGGCAGCCCGAACCGGCGCCGATCGAAGTGCCGGCCCCGCCTGCCGAGATTCCGGTCGAAACACCGGCACCGGTCGAGGTGCCACCACCGGCCTCGCCTGTGGTGCAGCCAACTTCGGAGATTAGCGCCGCCCCCCATCCGCCTGCCGGCACCTTCTCCCCGTATAGGGACGGGGAGAAGGAAGAAGCGCCGACGCCCCACCCTGCCCTCGATGGGGAGGGTCGCCACGAAGTGGCGGGGAGGGGTGACAGCGCCGACGCTGGCACCAGTCACCCCCACCCCCAAGCTGCGCTTGGGACCTCCCCCATCGAGGGGGAGGTAAAGCGCACGCCCGTCGCGCCACCTGTCCCACAACCGCAGCCCGAGCCGAAACCCGCTCCCGGCAAGGTGACCGTCGCCAAAAAAGTCGAGCAGAAGGCCGAGCCGGTAAAAGCGCCGGAGCCGGCGCCGCGGCGCTCCTGGTTCCAGCGTATGCGGGACGGGCTTGCCCGTTCGTCGCGCGAACTGACCGGCAACATCGCCGGCGTCTTCACCAAGCGCAAGCTGGACGAAGAGACGCTGCAGGATCTGGAGGACGTGCTGATCCGGGCCGACCTCGGCATGGAAACCGCGCTTCGTATCACCGACGCGCTGGCCGCCAGCCGCTACGGCAAGGATGTCTCCGATACGGATGTCCGCACCGTCATGGCGGCCGAGGTGGAGAAGGTGCTGACCCCGGTCGCCCGGCCGCTGGAGCTCGACCTCTCGCACAAGCCGCATGTCATCCTGGTGGTCGGCGTCAACGGCACCGGCAAGACCACGACCATCGGCAAGCTGGCGGCAAAACTGACCGATGGCGGCCTGTCGGTGATGCTTGCCGCCGGCGACACCTTTCGCGCTGCCGCCATCGAACAGCTGAAGATCTGGGGCGAGCGCACGAAATCGCCCGTCATCGCCTCCAAGCTCGGCGCCGACGCCGCCGGCCTCGCTTACGATGCCTTCGAGAAGGCGAAGGAGGCCGGCTCCGACGTGCTGATCATCGACACCGCCGGCCGTCTGCAGAACAAGACCGAGCTGATGGCGGAACTGGAAAAGATCGTGCGCGTGCTGGGCAAGCTCGACCCGGAAGCGCCGCACACCGTGCTGCAGACGGTCGACGCCACCACCGGCCAGAACGCGCTCAACCAGGTCGAGATCTTCCGCAACATCGCCGGCGTCAACGGCCTGGTGATGACCAAGCTGGACGGCACGGCGCGCGGCGGTATTCTGGTGGCGATCGCGGCAAAGCACAAATTGCCGGTCTATTTCATCGGCGTCGGCGAACAGGTCGACGACCTCGAACCTTTCTCGGCAAGCGAATTCGCCAGGGCGATCGCTGGAGTGGCGTAACGGCATGATCCCTTTTCAACGGGATTGCGCGTAAGAAGGAAGATCATGAACCCACCCATTCTCGAACGCGATCCGTCCGACCCGCAAAAAGAGAAAAAGGAAGGCGTGAACCCCGTGCTCAAGCTGGTGCTGGAGCTTGGACCCCTGCTGGTGTTCTTCTTCGCCAATGCGCGCGGCGAGTGGCTGGTGCAGAAATTCCCTGTTCTGGGCGAATTCGGCGGCCCGATCTTCGTCGCCACCGGCCTGTTCATGGCCGCGACGGCCATAGCGCTGATCGCCTCGTGGCTGCTGACGCGCACCTTGCCGATCATGCCGATGGTGTCGGGCGTCGTCGTCTTCATCTTCGGCGCGCTGACGCTCTATCTGCAGGACGACATCTTCATCAAGATGAAACCCACCATCGTCAACACGCTGTTCGGCGGCGTGCTGCTCGGCGGCCTCTATTTCGGCAGGTCGCTGCTCGGCTATGTCTTCGATTCTGCCTTCAAGCTCGATGCCGAGGGCTGGCGCAAGCTCACCTTCCGGTGGGGCCTGTTCTTCCTGTTCCTGGCCATCGTCAACGAAGTGGTGTGGCGCAATTTTTCCACCGACGCCTGGGTTACCTTCAAGGTCTGGGGCATCATGCCGATCACGCTTCTGTTCACCTTCAGCCAGATGCCGCTGATCCTGCGCCATTCGCTGGACGACAAGGCAGGCGGGGAAGAGAAGGCCGGCAAGTAGTCAAATAGGGGGAGCCATGGAATTCGTCACCACACGCGAGGAATTGCGGACGATCTACAAGACGCCGCGCCCGACCGACGGCTCGATCCGCAAGGAATTGAAGGCGCTCGACGGCCACTGCCGCTCCTTCATCGGCAAGAGCCCGTTCGTGCTGATCGGCTCGTCCGACGGCGAAGGCAATGCCGACGTGACGCCGAAGGGCGACAAGCCCGGCTTCGCCGCCGTTCTCGACGACAGGACCATCGCCATCCCCGACCGGCCCGGCAACAACCGGCTGGACACGCTGGAGAACATCCTGCGCAATCCCTCGGTTGGCCTGCTCTTCCTGATCCCCGGCATGAACGAGACGCTGCGCGTCAATGGCGACGCCCGCATCACCGTCGACGCCGGTTTGCGCGAGCGCCTCGCCGTCGACGGCAAGGCGCCGCAAAGCGTGGTCGTGGTTACGGTCAAGGCGGCCTACATGCATTGCGCCAAGGCCTTCATGCGCTCCGATCTGTGGAAACCGGAGAGCTGGTACGACCGCGCGACGCTTCCGACGCTCGGCCAGATCCTGCGTGACCAGCTGGTTGTTGCCGAGTCGGCCGATGCGACCGACCGCTGGCTCGACGAGGAATACAAGCAGACGATGTGGTAGTTTTTTCGGACGACGATTCGTCCTGACTGGTTCCACCTTGCTGAACATCCTTGCCATCTCCGGCAGCCTGCGGGCGGCCTCCACCAATTCGGCCCTGGTCGCGGCACTGGCGCGCAACGCGCCTTCGGGTTGCCGCGTCGCCGTCTATGACGGGCTCGGCCGCCTGCCGATCTTCAATCCCGACGATGAGGGCGAGCGCACGCCGCGCGAATCCGCCGGGCTGATCGACGCCGTCACCGGCGCTGACGGCATCATCGTCTCCTGTCCCGAATATGCCCATGGCGTGCCGGGCGGGCTGAAGAACGCGCTCGACTGGCTGGTCTCGCGCGACGCCGCCGTCGCCAAGCCCGCCATGCTGGCTCACGCCTCGCCACGCTCGCTGTTCGCCCGTGCCGCTTTGGCCGAGATCATGCGGACGATGTCGTTCGCGATGTATGAGGACGGGCTGGAGATCGCCCTGCTCGGCAAGAAGCCGCCGGAGGTGGAGGCTATTCTGGCCGAGCCGGGAAATGTGCTGGCGATGCGCGATGCGGTGCAGGGCTTCGCAAATTTCATTCGCTCGCATTGAGCGGCGCGGCCTTTCCCTTCTCCCACAAGAAGGGGAGAAGGGAAGAGCTACCCCTTCCGCAGCGTCTCGACATCGGTCTTGCCGACATACCAGTCGCGGGCGTTGACCTCTTCGAAAACCACCCAGACATCGTCATTGCCGAGCCCGGTCGCCTCCATGATGGCCGCCGTGACTTTCTTGGCGATGTCAGCCTTCTTGCCTGCCGGATCGGCGGCGATCACTTCCTTGACGATGCGGATGTTGACGAATGGCATGACGACCTCCCCTTGAATTGTGTCTGATACCGGCAAGAGCCTGCTTCGATATCCTCTCCGGAGAACTGGATGACGGCAGCTCCGGCGGCCGAGGCGCGACTGGCGCCACTTGTATGCGCAGCAACGCCATCAAGACTCGCCGCAGAAGCGTTTCGAGCAGTCTCAAAAAGTCTTGGCCCCGTTCACCATCAGCCGCACCGAATAGAGCGAGGTGGTGCCGGCGATGTAGAGGCAGTTCAGCTTGGCGCCGCCGAACACGCAATTGGCGGTCACCTCCGGCACCTTGACCTTGCCGATCAGCGTGCCATCCGGATCGTAGCAATGGATGCCGTCGGCGGCACTGGTCCAGATGCGTCCGTCGGCGTCGAGCCGGAAACCGTCGAACAGGCCGGCGGTGCAGTCGGCGAAGACCTTGCCGCCGGACACTTTCTTGCCGTGCTTGCCGACGTTGAACACCCGCATATGCGCGGGATTCTCGGCGCCATGCGTGCGGCCGGTGTCGACGACATAGAGCAGGCTTTCGTCCACCGAGAAGGCGAGCCCGTTGGGTCGCACCATATCGGTGATGACCGCCTCGATCTCACCGCTGTCGGGGTCGACCCGGTAGACGTAGCAGGCACCGATCTCGCTCTCGGCCTTGTCGCCCTCATAGTCGGTGTCGATGCCGTAGGTCGGGTCGGTGAACCAGATCGAGCCGTCGGACCTCACCACCACGTCATTGGGCGAATTCAGCCGCTTGCCCTTCCATTTGGCGGCAATGGTGGTGACCGAGCCGTCATATTCGGTGCGGCTGACGCGGCGCCCCGAATGCTCGCAGGTGACCAGCCGGCCCTGCCGGTCGACGGTGTTGCCGTTGGAATTGCCCGACGGCTGGCGGAAGACGCTGACGCTGCCGTCGGTCTCGTCATAGCGCAGCATGCGGTTGTTCGGGATATCGGACCAGACGACATAACGGCCGGCGGCGAACCAGGCCGGCCCTTCCGCCCAGCGGCATCCGGTGAACAGCTTCTCCACCTGCGCGTTGCCGTTGAACAGCCGCGCAAAGCGCGGATCGAGAATTTCGTAATAGTCTGCGGCCGCCATGCATTTCCTCCCGGCATCACGTGATGCCGGATCAAGCCAGCCCGCGATCGATCTGGCAAGACGCGGCCTTCGCAATTTGTATGACAAAACGGAGAGGAACCCGCCGCCCGGGCAATTCCAGCCCTCGAGCGTCCAGCCACCGCACCTTAGGGTTCGATTAACCGGCTATGCGCTGCATGCAATGGTGCATTGCAACATCTTCTTTTTGCAACGCACCAATCCTATGTCATGTTCCGTATCGATCAAGGGAGGAAGAAACCGGCCGCCAGAACGCGGCACGAAAGGAACCTTGCTATGATCTTCAACGATCTCATGACCCGCGCTCGCAACAACATCGCCAAGCGCAAGCACTACAACCGCCTCGTCGCCGAAATCGACAGCTTCTCCAGCCGCGATCTGGCCGACATGCGCGCCGACCGCTCGGAAATGCTCTACCAGATCCACAAGCAGATCTACGGCTGAGTCTGGCTGGAGGGAGTCCCCCTCACCCGGATTGCCAAGACCAAATTGCAAGGGCAATTCGGGGCAATCCGACCTCTCCCCGAGGGGAGAGGATCTGTATCGCGCCGACGCCTTCCTCTTCTCCCCCACGGGGAGAAGGTGGCCGCGTAGCGGCCGGATGAGGGGGCCTGGCGCTAGCGTCTAACCGGGCGCCGCAAGTGCCTTGTCGATCTGCGGCAGCAAAAGATCCCGTGCCGCCTCCGCCGTCAGCGGGCCGACATGCTTGTAGGCGATCTTGCCGTCCTTGCCGATGACGAAGGTCTCCGGCACGCCGTAGACCCCCCAGTCGATCGCCGCGCGGCCGGCTTCGTCGACGCCGATGGCCTGGAACGGATTGCCGAGGTCTCCGAGGAACCGGCGGGCGTTTTCCGGCCGGTCTTTATAATTCAACGCCGCCATCACGAACCGCTTGTCCTGCGACAGCGCCAGGAGCACCGGATGCTCTTCCCGGCACGGCGCGCACCACGACGCAAACACATTGACCAGCGTGACCTTGCCGGCGAACGCCCTGGAATCGAGCCCTGGCAGGTTTGACCCTTCCAGCGCCGGCAGATTGGTCTGCGGCGCCGGCAGGCCGATCAGCGCCGAAGGTACTTCGGAAACATCGCGGCCGGAAAGCAGCTGTGACAGGAACAGGCCGGCCAGGCCGAGGAAGACCAGCAGCGGCAACAGCACGAACAGGCGGCGACCGCGCGTCGGTGTTTCTGTCTCGCTGCTCACGACTTCTCTACCTCCGCCTTGTCGGAACGCCGCCGCACGCCCGCTGCTTCCAGCTCGGCGAGATCGCGCTTGCGCCCCTTTTGGTCGAGCAGGATCCAGCCGATCAGCCCGGCCAGCACAACCGCCGTGATGCCATAGGCGGCCGTGACATAGAGTGCGTGCACACTCATGGCCGCCGCCCCATCGGCGCGCCTCTTTTCAGCCGTCTGCCTCGTTCGATCATGCTTTCCCTTAGCGACATGCCCATGGCTGCGCAACGCACCGTGGTTTCAAACATACATGGCCGCCGCGCCGCCGCCCTTGATGTCGCGCAAACCATGCCAAACCTCGCTCAATCGGTTCCATGCCGCAGTGCCAGTGCCGCTGATACCGGCCCCAGCACGGCAAGAAACAGCGTCAGCGCGGCAAGAATGAGGAAGGGCTGCAGGAAAGGATCGGGATCGGCCGTCGCGCCATAGCTCGCCGAAACGCCGAAGATCAGCACCGGAATGGTCAGCGGCAGCACCAGCACCGAGATCAACAGCCCGCCGCGCGGCAGCGCCACCGACACCGCGGCACCCGCGGCGCCGATGAAGGTGATGGCCGGCGTGCCGACCAGCAGCGTCAGCGCCGTCGCTCCGATGCCGAGCGGCTCCATGTTCATGAACAGGCCGAGCAGCGGCGCGGCGATCACCAGCGGCAAGACGCTGCCCGCCCAATGCGCCAGGCATTTCACCAGCACCGTCAGCGCCAGCATGTGCCGGTCGTTGCCCAGCACCAGGAGATCGAGCGAGCCGTCCTCGCGGTCGGCCTGGAACAGCCGGTCGAGCCCGAGCAGACAGGAAAGCAGCGCGCCGATCCACAGTATCGCCGGCCCGATGCGGGCAAGCAGCTTCAGGTCCGGCCCGACGCCGAACGGGATGGTGGCGATGACGGCGAGGAAGAAGATGACGCCGGTCAGCGCGCCACCGCCGGCGCGGATGTTGAGGCGGATGTCGCGCAGCAGGAGGGACCACATTACGATGTGGCCCCCTGTTGAGGACGGCGTTCTGTGGCGCCCCCCATCACCAATTCCTTCGCCCCATCCAGCCCCAGCGGCAGATGCGTCGCCGCCACAATCATCCCGCCCCCGGCACAGTGCCTTGCCATCAGCCCGGCGAACCGCGCCTCCGACGCCTTGTCCAATCCCGCCGTCGGCTCGTCGAGCAGCCACAGCGGCCGGCGGCTGACCAAAAGCTTGGCGATCGCCGCGCGCCGCCTTTGCCCGGTCGAGAGATATCCGAACGGCAGATGGCCGATGCCGCCCAGTCCAACCGTGTCCAGCGCCTCTTCGACGCTCGAATCGCCACTGCCGTTGAAGTCGCGCCAGAACCGCAGGTTTTCCGTGACACTCAGCGCCGTCTTCATCGCATTCTGATGGCCGAGATAGTGGCAAGCCGAGGCAACAGACGGAAAGTCATCGCCGCCGCCGTCGAGCAGCAGCCGGCCTTCGGCCTTCGGCAGCAGCCCGGCGACGATCCGAAGCAAGGTCGATTTGCCTGATCCGTTCGGTCCGGTGACGACCAGCGCCTGGCCTGGATCGAGCGCAAAGCCGATGCCGGAAAAAACCGCCTCGCCACCGCGTTCGCCGCCTAGATTCTCGGCGATAAGCCGCATCCCTCGCTTGCCCCGAAAACAATGTTCCGCGGTCGCTGCCGCATCGCACAAATTTGCTTTTTGACTGTCTAGAACTATTCCAGAAAATTCTCTATATGCGGTGCATCCGTGCCAGCGGTCGGCGCGGGAACAGAATTAGCGCCGAACCAGCGCACGCGCCGCCTTGAACGGCTCGGGTTGCTTGGGAACGGACAGCGGAAATGGCCGTACCCGCACCTTTGCGCGTGATTGCATGCCATCGGCGTCCGTTCCCTTTCAGGCTGAACAGACAAGGACGGATCGCACGTGTCAAAATCCCTCGATAGTTTCAATTGCCGTCGCACGCTGACCGCGGGCGGCACCGAATATGCCTATTTCGACCTCGTCGAGGCCGAGAAGAACGGCCTCACCGGCATCGCCCAGCTGCCCTATTCGATGAAGGTGCTGCTGGAGAACCTGCTGCGCAATGAGGACGGCCGATCCGTCACCAAGGAATCGATCCAGGCGGTTGCCGGCTGGCTGACCGACAAGGGCACCGCCGGCGTCGAGATCGCCTATCGCCCGGCCCGCGTGCTGATGCAGGATTTCACCGGCGTTCCGGCCGTGGTCGACCTTGCCGCCATGCGTGACGCCATGGCCTCGCTCGGCGGCGACCCGCAGAAGATCAACCCGCTGGTTCCCGTCGACCTCGTCATCGACCATTCCGTCATCGTCGACGAATTCGGCACGCCGATGGCCTTCGCCCGCAATGTCGAGCTCGAATATGAGCGCAACGAGGAACGCTACAAGTTCCTGAAATGGGGCCAGCAGGCGTTCCGCAACTTCCGCGTCGTGCCGCCCGGCACCGGCATCTGCCATCAGGTCAATCTCGAATATCTCGGCCAGGTCGTGTGGACCAACACCGAGGACGGCGAAACCACCGCCTATCCCGACACCTGCGTCGGCACCGATTCGCACACCACCATGATCAACGGCCTTGGCGTTCTCGGCTGGGGCGTTGGCGGCATCGAGGCCGAAGCGGCCATGCTCGGCCAGCCGGTCTCCATGCTTCTGCCCGAAGTCATCGGCTTCCGCCTCACCGGCAAGCTCAAGGAGGGCGTCACCGCCACCGACCTCGTGCTCACCGTCACCCAGATGCTGCGCAAGAAGGGCGTCGTCGGCAAGTTCGTCGAGTTCTTCGGCCCGGGCCTGTCCAACATGACGCTCGCCGACCGCGCCACCATCGGCAACATGGCGCCGGAATATGGCGCCACCTGCGGCTTCTTCCCGGTCGATTCGGAAACCATCCGCTACCTGACGATGTCGGGCCGCGAGGAAAGCCGCATCGCGCTGGTCGAGGCCTATTCCAAGGCGCAAGGCATGTGGCGCGAGGCTGGCTCCGCCGACCCGGTCTTCACCGACCTGCTCGAACTCGAACTGAGCAGCGTCGTGCCGTCGATGGCCGGCCCCAAGCGCCCCGAGGGCCGTGTCGCGCTGGAAGGCATTCCGGCCGGCTTCGCCAAGGCGATGGAGACCGAATACAAGAAGGCGGCGGAGATCTCCAAGCGCTACGCCGTCGAAGGCACCGACCATGATCTCGGCCATGGCGACGTCGTCATCGCCGCCATCACCTCGTGCACCAACACCTCGAACCCGAGCGTGCTGATCGGCGCCGGGCTCTTGGCCCGCAACGCCAACCGCCTCGGCCTCAAGCAGAAGCCGTGGGTGAAAACCTCGCTCGCTCCGGGCAGCCAGGTGGTCGCCGAATATCTCGAAAAGTCCGGCCTGCAGAAGGAGCTCGACCAGATCGGATTCAACCTGGTCGGCTTCGGCTGCACCACCTGCATCGGCAATTCCGGCCCGCTGCCGGCGCCGATCTCCAAGACCATCAACGACAAGGGTTTGATTGCCGCCGCGGTCCTGTCCGGCAACCGCAACTTCGAAGGCCGCGTCTCGCCCGACGTGCAGGCCAACTACCTGGCGTCACCGCCGCTGGTCGTGGCGCACGCGCTGGCCGGCACCGTCACCAAGGATCTCACCACCGAACCGCTCGGCGAGGACAAGGACGGCAATCCGGTCTACCTCAAGGATATCTGGCCGAGCTCGGCCGAGATCCAGGAGTTCATCGAGAAGAACGTTACGCGAGAGCTGTTCGCCCGCAAATATGCCGACGTCTTCAAGGGCGACGAGCACTGGCAGAAGGTGCAGGCGCCGGAAGGCCAGACCTATGCCTGGGACGACAACTCGACCTATGTGCAGAACCCGCCCTATTTCGCAGGGATGACCGCCGGTTTCGGCAAGATCGGTGACATCAAGGGCGCCCGTGTGCTCGGCCTGTTCGGCGACAAGATCACCACCGACCACATCTCGCCGGCGGGTTCGATCAAGGCCGCCTCGCCGGCCGGCAAATACCTCACCGACCATGGCGTCGGCGTCGCCGACTTCAACCAGTACGGCACGCGGCGCGGCAACCATGAGGTGATGATGCGCGGCACCTTCGCCAACATCCGCATCCGCAACCACATGCTGGGCGAGAACGGCCGCGAGGGCGGCTACACCATCCACTACCCGTCGAAGGAAGAGGAATCGATCTACGACGCAGCGATGGAATACAAGAAGGAAGGCGTGCCGCTGGTCATCTTCGCCGGCGTCGAATACGGCAACGGCTCGTCACGCGACTGGGCCGCCAAGGGCACCAATCTGCTCGGCGTCCGCGCGGTCATCGCCCAGTCCTTCGAGCGCATCCATCGCTCGAACCTGGTCGGCATGGGCGTCATCCCCTTCGTCTTCGAGGAAGGCACGTCCTGGGCCTCGCTCAACCTCAAGGGCGACGAACTGGTCGAGATCGACGGATTGAGCGCCATCAAGCCGCGCCAGACGATGACCGCCAAGGTCACCTATGGCGACGGCAGCGTGAAGAACGTGCCGATCATCTGCCGTATCGATACGCTGGACGAGCTCGACTACTTCAAGAACGGCGGCATCCTGCAGTACGTGCTGCGCGATCTGGCCGCGTAGTAAGGGAATAAGGCAGTAGGGCAGTAAGGGAGTAGGGCAAGGAAATCATCTCCCTACTGCCCTACTGCCCTACTGCCCTACTGCCCTACCTTTCGGCGCCCCAAACCGCGCCGTCGCCGCCAGCAGCACGCCCAGCATCAGCCCGTTGAACATGTGCCACAGGAAGTGCGTGCCGAGCGGAAAGCCGGCGCAGACCATCGGGTCGATCATCCGGCAGATAGCCGACACCACGAAGATCGCCGACCCCGCCAGATTGTACCAGCCGGCCCGGTTGCCGCTTGCCGCCACCCAGATGCCGAAGAAGGCGAGCGCCAGGAACGGCGGCAGGTAGCTCGTCGTGCCGTTCGATGCCTGGCGCAGCCAGTCCGGCACGGCGAAGGCAATCGCCCCGGCCACGGCATAGAAGACGACGAAGACCGCGATCGCCTTGCCCCATTCCATGCGCAGGAAGCGACGCAGATTGAACAGCGTATAGGCCAGCGTGAAGCCGGCGATCGGCAGGATGTCGGCCCAGATCGTCCCCCTGGTGGCAAAGGTATGGAAGATCGTCGAGCCGATGCCGATCGCCACCACCCACCAGGCCAACACCTCGGCGAAGGTGCCGGCCTTGCATCGGCGCACTTCCCGCACGCCCCATAATCCCGCGGCAATGAAAGCGAGATTGGTCAAAGCATTTATCGGCTCGGCCCAAAGTCCAGGCCCGGTCCGCTCGCAATAGAGATCGACCGGGGTCAGGAGAATCTGCCACATGGTGTTGATGCCACTCCCGAATCGAACCGCGTCGTAAAATGCAGTGTCTCTCCTATTGCGGCCTTACATGCGGCTGCAACGGCAAAATTTCACCGCAACGTGACTTCCCGTTGACTTCCGCTTCTGCCACATATTTCTGACAATCAGAACAAAGCCGGCGCCACCGGCGGGAATTGGAATGGTCATGGCCTGGCGAAGATCACTTTGGCTGGCAGCCTTTGCGCTGGCCTTCTCGGCTTTTGCCGGTGCCGGCCATGCCGCGGAGTCCGAGAGAATCCAGGCCGATAAACCTCAATCCGACAGGCCGCTTGGCGTGGTCGAACTGTTCACCAGCCAGGGCTGCAGTTCCTGCCCCCCGGCCGATGCCTTCTTCGCCGAGCTTGCCACCAAGGAAGACGTTGTCGCGCTCTCCTATCACGTCGACTATTGGGACTATCTCGGCTGGAAGGACACGCTGAGCCGCAAGGAAAACACCGAGCGTCAAAATGATTACATGCGCGCCTTCGGCAGCCGCTCGGTCTATACGCCGCAAGCGGTCCTCAATGGCCGCGCGCATGTCAACGGCGCCAATCGTGGCGAGGTCGACGGCGCGCTCGCCCGCATGGCGAAATCCGGCGAAGGCATGCGTGTGCCCGTCAAGGTCAGCCGCACCAGCGATCGCGTGATCATCGATGCCGGCGATGCGGGCGGCGGTCCGAACGACGCCCATGTCGTCATCGTCTATTTCGAGCCGCCGCAGACGGTCAAGATCGCCCAGGGCGAGAACTCCGGCCGCAAGATGACCTATTGGAACGCCGTCACCGGCATCCAGACCGCCGGCATGTGGCACGGCAAGGCGCAGCGCTATGAATTGCCGATGAGCGAGATCGCCAAGAAGGGCGGCTGCGCCGTGCTTCTGCAGTCTGTCGGCAAGGACGGCATGCCTGGCCCCATCCTCGGCGCCGCCTTCATCCACAAGCCATAGAACAAGGCTCAGGAACTATAGCCATCTCCGGCAAGCCGGATAACCCTCACCATGTTCCGGCGAGTGCCGTGCATGCCAGCAGCACGCCGGTCAAAATGTTTGACAGGAAAAGCCTGAAATTCAGCGCCGGGCGCTGGAGGACAATACACCAGGCCTGCCAGGCCAAATGAGCGGCGATCACCGCCATTCCGGCGGCGTATGGCAGGGACATGCCTGACAGCCAGCCTCCCAGCGACCACAATGCGACCGTGAGAGCGTAGAACAGGCCAATATAGGTCTTGCCCCTCCGGCCGAACAGGATTGCTGTCGACTTCAAGCCGAGGCGCGTGTCGTCTTTGACATCCACGTAGGCGTAGACGGTGTCGTAGCCGATTTGCCATGCGATGGCGCCGGCCCACATGACAATGGCACCTGTAGGCACGTGCCCGGTCACCTCGGCCCACGCCATCAGCATTCCCCAGTTGAACGATGCCCCCAGGACCGCATGCGGCCAGTGGGTGAACCGCTTGCAAAGCGGATAGATGAAGACAAGCGGCAGCACGCAAATTGCGATCAAACGCGTGTATGGGCTCAAGAAAACCAGCAGTGCGCCCGCGAGAGCGAGTTCGACAATCAGGAAGATAACGGCCTGGCGGATCCCAAACTGCCCGCTTGCCAACGGTCGAAAGCGTGTCCGCTCAACATGCGCATCAAACTTGCGATCGGCGATATCGTTGACCGTGGAGCCGGCGCTTCTCATCAGCAGGGCGCCGAGAGAAAAGACGATCAATTGCCAGAAGGCAGGAAATCCATGCGAGGCTTGGATGAGCGCGGCAACGCAAGGAAAAAGCGTGAGCCATATTCCGACAGGCCGATCCAGGCGCGCCAGCCTTGTGTATGGGCGCCATGCCGACGGCAAACGGCGATCGACCCAGTCACCGGGGTGGATGTCGCTCAGGTCGGGGCGGCTCGATGCAGTCATCTGCGTGCGGTCGTTTTGGGACAACGACCTATGCGAAGCAAGATCCGTGGCGCAAGCTCGGCAACATCTGTCCCGGTCCGGACTTCAGGCATGAAAAAACCGACGTCAGCTTGCTTCTGACGCCGGTCATTTAGGTTTTGGGATCGTCGCACCCGATTTTTCCAAGGAAAAACCGAGGTTGGTTCGATCCGACGCAGACCCGTGGGCGGGGGGCTTGGGGTTTACGAGCCGGTGCCGGACCGAACCGTCTCAGGCAACGCCGGTAAATTCGTCGGACATTGGGGCATGAGCGCGGATAAAAAAAGGCAGAAATGTGGCGAAGCATCACCAATTCCAACATGCGGTTTGCAAACGTGACTGGACGTGACCGAAACGGCGCGCCGCCGCCGCCGCTTCGCCGGCTCTTGCAATTGCCGCGCGAAGGGGCCAATTTTGGTTGGCAAAGATTCATTTTGAAGGATCGAGGCATGACTGACGACAGCGGCGGGACGGGGGATGGTGACGCATCCGCAATATTAATCCCGCTGCACGAGGCGCGCAGCGCACGCCTCGACCAGCCGGTGCGCTTCGACCGGCGTGAACTGGACCAGATCCTCAGGCTCTACGGACGCATGGTCGCCGCCAATGAATGGCGCGACTACGCCATCGATCATCTGACCGACCGGGCGGTGTTTTCCGTCTTCCGCCGCGCCAGCGAAGTGCCGCTGTTCCAGATCGTCAAGGATCCGAAACTGGCGCGCAAGCAGGGCGCCTTCGCGGTCATCGCCGCAGGCGGCCGCATCCTCAAGCGCGGCCAGGAGCTCGGCCGCGTGCTCGGCGTCTTCGACAGCAAGCTGAGAGTGGTCGAGGCGTGAAGGGGAACTGGGGAACTAGGGAATTGAAGAATTGAAGAATTGAGGAATTGAGGCGCTAAACACCTGATATTATTTCATTTTTCTTCAGTCCTTCAATTCCTCAGTTCTTCAATTCCTCTTTCCCTCCCCGAAACTTCCGTTCCGGCAGCGAGGCCGGATCGGGCGGCAGTGACGCACCGCCGTTCAGCGACAGCTGCATGAACACCGTGTCCAGCCAGCGCCCGTGCTTGTAGCCGGAACCTTCGAGCCGGCCTGAATGGCGAAAGCCGAGCTTTTCGTGCAGCCTGACCGAGGCGCTGTCGGCATGGCCGTCGCCGATCACCGCTACGATCTGGCGAAAGCCCGCCGCCTGGGCCGTCGCGATCAAGGCCTGCATCAGCATGAGTCCCACACCCTGGCCCTTGGCTTCAGGCGCGACATAGACCGAATCCTCGACGACGAAGCGATAGGCCGGGCGCGGCCGGAAGGCGCCGGCATAGGCATAGCCGAGCACGGCGCCGTCCTTCTCCGCCACCAGATAGGGAAAGCCGCCGTCCGTGAGCGTGGCGAATCGCGCGCCCATCTCGGCGCGGCTTGGCGGCTCCAGCTCGTAGCTCGCCGTGCCGTGCCTCACCGCGTCGGCGTAGATTTCGCTGATTGTGTCGAGGTCGGCGGCGCTGGCCGCCCGAATCACGATATTGCTCATTCTTTATGCAAGCCTTCCATGTGCCTGCGATAACAGCAAAGACCGACGCAAAAGAAAAGGGCGGCCGTTGGGCCGCCCTTTCCAAACCCGATGGTCCAGTCAGACCCCTTAGCGGCGGTCGCCCATGAACTGCAGCAGGAACATGAACAGGTTGATGAAGTCGAGATAGAGCCTCAGCGCGCCCATGATGGCATTGCGGCCGGCGACATCCGAAGCATCACCGTCGAAATACATCTCCTTGATCTTCTGCGTGTCGTAGGCGGTGAGGCCGGCGAAGACCAGCACGCCGATTGCCGAGACGGCGAAGGACAGAGCCGACGACTGCAGGAAGATGTTGATGACCGACGCGATGATGATGCCGAACACGCCCATGATCAGGAACGAGCCCATCGCCGTCAGGTCGCGCTTGGTCGTGTAGCCGAACAGCGACAGCGCACCGAAGGCGGCGGCGGTGGCGAAGAAGGTCTGCGAGATGCTGGCTGGCGTGTAGATCAGGAAGATCGACGACAGCGACAGGCCGACGAGGCCGGCATAGACCCAGAACGTCGTCTGCGCCGCAGCAACGCTCATCGACTGGACGCGGAACGATAGGAACATCACAGCAGCCAGCGGGGCAAAGATCACCACCCACTTCAACGGCGAACCGAAGATCGCAACGCCAAAAGAGGTCAACATCTCGCCAGTCGGCAGCGTTGCGACAGCCGAGGCCGGATCGGTGGTGGTGGCCAGCATGATCGTGCCGACGGCGGCAAGGCCGGTGATGAGGAGGCCAAGCCCCATCAGATTGTAGACCTTGATCATATAGGCGCGCAGACCCTGATCGATGTCGGCGCGGACGCCGGGCACCGCCGACGTCTGATAGTTGCGAATGGGATCAGCCATTGGAATCCTCTATTGCTTCTGCCCCGTCCGGTGTCGGGCCTCTTGCGGACCCAGGCGCCGCTGGCGGGGCTCCAGCATGCCTATGGCGAAATATGATGGTTATTCGCGTCAAGAACAAGACCGTAACCGGATGTAACGGTTCGTGAGAGGCCGAAAGGCCGATTCCCGGGCTTTGCAACCGGGATCCTTACCAAGATTTAATCGGGAATGGCCGCTCCGGCCCTTAGATTACAGATCGCGCAGCACCGGCGCCGCCTTGTGGCCGAGCACCCGCCAGGTGCCGGCGAGACCGATGCCGACCGTGATCACCAGCGCAAAGACGATGGTCGCCACCGCCACCTCCGGCATGAAATGCGACGGCAGGGTCATGATGCGCGCGACAATGTACCAGGCCGCGATGCCGCCGGCGGCAAGCGCGAAGATGGCCGTCGCCAATCCGATCAGCATGTATTCGAGGGAAAATGCCGTGATCAGCGTTCGCCTGGTGGCGCCTAGCGTCTTCAGCACCACAGCGTCATGGATGCGTGCGCGGTTGCCGGCGGCAAGCGCACCGGCCAGCACCAGAACCGAAGCGATCAGCGCGACGCCGGCCGCCGCGCGGATCGCCGTGCCGAGTTGGCCGACCAGCCGGTTGACGACATCGAGCGCATCCTTGACCCGCACCGTCGTCACCGCCGGAAAGGCGCGGGTGACGGCATTGAGGATGCGCGCATCGTCGGCCGTGGTGGCGCTCTTTTCAGTCAGCGTCGCCATCCAGCCATGCGGCGCGCCGGCGAATGTGTTGGGCGAGAACACCATGACGAAATTGATGCCCATGGTTTCCCATTGGACCTGGCGGAAATTGGCGATCCTGGCCGTCACATTGCGGCCGAGCACATTGACGGTGACGGTGTCGCCGAGCTTCAGCCCGATCTCCTGGCCTTCATGCGCCGAGAAGGAAACCAGCGGCTCGCCGGCATAATTGTCCGGCCACCATTTACCCTCGGTCAGCGTCGCGTTTTCCGGCTGCCTGGCGTCATAGGTCAGGCCGCGGTCGCCTTTCAGCACCCAGGCGCCTTCCGCCGGCACCTTGACCTTGTCGACATCGACGCCGTTGAGCGCCATCACCCGGCCGCGCAGCATCGGCACCTTGGCCAGCGTCCCCTTTGGCGCTTCCTTGCCGATCAGCGCCGAGAACGCGTCGACATCGCTGCCCTGGATGTCGACGAAGAAGAAGTTCGGCGCCCGCTCCGGCAGGCTGCCCGAGATCTGTTGTCTGAGATTCCCGTCGATCAGCGCCAGCGTCACCAGAAGCGTCAGCCCGAGCCCCAGCGACAGCACCACCGACGGCGTCAAGGCACCCGGCCGGTGGATGTTTCCGACGGCGAGCCTGAGCGCCACGAAGCGCACGCGCGGGCTTTTTCTTGCCGCCCATTGCACCAGCGCGCCGACCAGGCGCAACACCAGGAAAGCGAAGATGGTGGCGCCGACGAAGATCGAGGCGATGCGCTGATCGCCCGAGAACAGGATGGCGAGCGCCGCCAAGAGCAGCGCGATGCCGAGCGCCGACGCGAAATAGACGGGGCGCGGCTGGCCGCGGCCTTCCAGGCCCATCTCGCGGAACAGTGCTGTCGCCGGCACGTCGCGGGCGCGGCCGAGCGGCAGCAGCGCGAAGGCCAGCGTCACCAGCAGGCCGAACAGCGCCGCCATGGCGAGCGCGCCGGGATAGAAGCCGCCCTCCGCCGGCACCGGGATGACGGATTGGAGCGCGGCACTCGCCACGAACGGCATCAGCGCGCCGAGCACGAGACCGAGCACAATGCCAAGGGCTGCGATGATCAGGATCTGCACGAGATAGACGGCAAAGACGAAGCCGCCGGAAGCGCCCAGGCTCTTGAAGGTGGCGATGACGCCGCGCTTGCCGTCGAGATAGGCGCGCACCGCATTGGCGACGCCGACGCCGCCGACCACCAGCGCCGTCAGCCCGACCAGTGTCAGGAATTGCGAGAAGCGTTCGATGTTGGACGACAGCGCGGGCGCCGCATTGCTGCGCGTGCGGATCGACCAGCCGGCCTCGGGAAAATCCTTCGCCGCCTGATCCTGGATGGCCTTGAGCCGCGCTTCGTCGGCATCGGCGGGCAGCCGGATCTTGTAGGCGTTTTCGACCAGGCTGCCCGGCTGCACCAGCCCGGTGGCCGCCAGGCCTTCGGTCGAGATCATCAGCCTTGGCGCGAAGCCGAACCCGTCGGACACGGCATCCGGCTCGGTGACCAGCCTGGCGCGCAATTCGAAGGTCGCGGTGCCGAGCTTCAGCCGGTCGCCGGGCTTGAGATGCAGCCGTTCGAACAACAGATCGGGGGCGGCCGCGCCGAAGACGCCGGATTCTTCGCCGAACAGTTCCTGCTTCGACAGCTTCGGTTCGGTTTCCAGCGCGCCATAGAGCGGATAGGCGTCGTCGACCGCCTTGGCCTCGACCAGCGCCTGGTCCGAACCGTCGGCGAGGCGCGCCATCGAGCGCATGCTGGCGGTGCGCGAAACGCTGCCGAGCCCATCGAGGAAGCCGCGCTCGGCCTCGCTGGCGTCGCGCTGGTTGATCTGGAAGCGCAGATCGCCGCCAAGCAGCGTCTGGCCCTGATCGGCGACGCCGGCGCTGATCGAACGGGCAACGGAATTGACGCCGCCGATCGCCGCGACGCCGAGCGCGATGCAGGCGAGGAAGATCAGGAAGCCGGATAGGCCGCCGCGCATTTCCCTGAGCGAGAAGCGGACCGCGAGTTTCAGCGTCTGCGCCAGCGGCATCAGGCGGTGACCTTCAAGGACGGCGCCGGCGCTTCGATCCGTCCCGATCGCATCGACACCTGCCGCGAACAGCGCGCCGCGAGCGCCGGATCGTGGGTGACCAGCACCAGCGTCATGCCGCGTTCGGCCGCCTTGGCGAACAGGAGGTCGGCGACCTGCCGCCCGGTCGCTTGGTCGAGATTGCCGGTCGGCTCGTCGGCGATGAGGATGCGCGGCGACGGCGCCAGCGCCCGGGCGATCGCCACCCGTTGCTGCTCGCCGCCGGAGAGTTCGCCGGGATAGTGGGTGACGCGGTCGGAGAGGCCGACCGCCGCCAGTTCGCGCGCCGCCACCGAAAACGGATCGGCATGGCCGGCCAGTTCCAGCGGCACGGCGACATTTTCAAGCGCCGTCATGTTGGGGATGAGGTGGAAGGACTGGAAGACGATGCCAATGTTTCGGCCACGAAACGAAGCAATCTGGTCCTCGCTTTTGCCGTTGAGCAGCTCGCCAGCGATTCGTACCGTACCCGAATCGACCCGTTCCAGGCCTGCCAGCACCATCAGCAATGTCGACTTGCCGGACCCCGACGGACCGACAATGCCGGTCGCCTCGCCGCGCGCCACTTCGAGGCTGACGCCCTTCAGCACATGGACCGACGAAGCGCCTTCGCCGAGCGTCAGGGATACGTCTTTCAGCGCGATGACGGCTTCTGTCAAAATGAAAGTGTCCTATATGGAACGTGAAGGCTCTGCTTGCCGGAAGCGGTCGCCCGGAAGTATCTTTTGGTCATATGGGGCCTGCCGCATGTCTTTCAAACGCCAGATAGCCGCAGGCTTGATCCTTTTCCTCGCCCTTTGCGGCGCCATTTCGTCGGCGCGGGCCGAGCCCTTCAAGATCGTCGGCTTCGGTGACAGCCTGATGGCGGGCTACGGTCTCGGGCCCGGCGAGGGTTTTACCGACAAGCTCCAGGCCGCCCTGCGCGCCAAGGGCCGTGACGTGACCGTCGCCAATGCCGGTGTCTCCGGCGACACCACCAGCGGCGGCCTGGCGCGGCTCGACTGGTCGGTGCCGGACGGAACGCAGCTGGTCATCCTCGAACTCGGCGCCAACGACATGCTGCGCGGCGTCTTGCCCGATATCGCCAGGAAGAATCTCGACGAGATGCTGGGCAAGCTCAAGCAACGCAAGATCGCCGTGCTGCTGGCCGGCATGCGCGCCGCCCCCAATCTCGGTGCCGACTACCAGACCGCCTTCGACGCCATCTTTCCACAGCTGGCGAAAAAATACGATATCGCGCTCTACCCGTTCTTCCTCGATGGCGTCGTCGGCGAGCCCGGCATGCAACTCGAGGATGGCCTGCATCCGAGCGCCAAAGGGGTCGACGTGATGGTCGAGCGCATCCTGCCGACGGTCGAGAGGGCCATTGCGGCGGTGCCCGGAGGCACCTGAGGTCGGCCGGAACCGCTTTCCGTTAGGGAAGTTTTTAGCAAGGCCTGTGACCAATAAACCTCTTGCTCCGTCAGGCTATCGATGATTCGCTATAGGTGACAGTTCGATTCGAGGAAGGGAGGCTCTTCATGCCGCGTCTTTTCACCGCCCTCGAAATTCCGCGTGATGCTGCCCTTTCGCTGTCCCTGCTCCGGGGCGGCCTGCCCGGGGCCCGCTGGATCGATGTCGAAAACTACCATCTGACGCTGCGCTTCATCGGCGATGTCCCCGGTCACGTAGCCGATGAGATCGCCAACGCGCTCGACCGGGTCCACCGGCCCTCTTTCTCGCTGACCTTGTCCGGTGTCGGCGCTTTCGGCCAGAAAAAGCCGCATGCCGTGTGGGCCGGCGCCTCCGCCTCGCCCGATCTGGCAGCACTTCAGGGCGAGATCGAGCGCATCTGCCAGCGGCTCGGCATCCCTGCCGATCCGCGCAAGTTCATGCCGCATGTCACGCTGGCGCGGCTGCGCAACTCGAGCCCGCTGGATGTCGCGCAATATCTGTCGGCGCGCGGCAATTTCTCGACGCTGCCCTTCCGCATCGGCCGCTTCGTCCTGATGTCGTCGCGCGATTCGGTCGGCGGCGGCCCCTATATCGTCGAGGAAGCCTGGCCGCTGTCGGGCAACGATGCCCGCGCCGCCAGCCGTGTCGCCAGCGCCTCCGACGCTTCACGGATCATGCGGTAGACCTCGGCGAAGGCCTCCGGCCCGTCATAATAGGGATCGGGCACGTCACGCGCCTGTCCATGCGCGAACTCCAGAAACAGGTGCACCCGGTCCCGCGCGGGCGCCAGCGCCTTGAGATCGGCGACATTCGAGCGATCCATGCCGAGGATCAGGTCGAAACGGGAGAAATCCTGCGGCGTGACCTTGCGTGCCCTCTGCCCGGAAATGTCGATGCCGTGACGCAAGGCCACCGCGATCGAGCGTGGATCGGGCGCCGAGCCGACCTCCCAGCCGCTGGTCGCGGCCGAATCGAGCAGCATATCCCGGCCCCGCTCGGCCAGGACGGCGCGAAAGACGCCCTCGGCCAGCGGCGACCGGCAGATGTTGCCGAGGCAGACGAACAGAATGGAATTTATGGGCTTCATGCTCATTCGATATGCGCCGTTTGTGCATTTGGAACCCCAAAACGCAAAGCACTTCTGGGCGACTTGCACTATGGTGAGGGTCAAATTCGAAATAGCACGGGAACTCATCATGACGAGAGAAAAACTCAGCAAGGACGCCATCACCGCAGCCCTTGCCGAACTCGGCGGCTGGTCGCTGGCCACGGACGGCGCCTCGATCAAGCGCAGTTTCGTCTTCAAGAATTTTTCCGAAGCCTTCGCCTTCATGACCCGCGTCGCGCTGGCCGCCGAGAAGATGGACCACCACCCCGACTGGTCAAATGTCTACAAGACCGTGGACGTCACGCTGAACACCCATGACGCCGGCGGCGTCACGGCGCTCGACATCGAACTGGCGAAGAAGATGAACCGCTATTTCGGCGGCTGAGTGTACGCTTGGCCGTCTACGGGACGCCAAATCGGCGCCGGCATCTTGCAGCCGGGTCCGGCTTTCACCACATTTTCCTTCGCGAGGCATGCGCCAGGACGCGCATGAGACCCGCAAGGAGTGATTGATGGCGCAACAACCCGGTTTTGATTTCTTCGGCTTTGGCGACAGGCTGGGCGGCGAGAGCGAAGTGCGCGAGAAATTCTGGCGCACCGCCAAGAAGGCCGCGCGGCAGATCCCGTTCATGGAAGAGGTCGTCGCCGCTTATTACTGCGCCATGGACAAGAACACCCCGCTGCGCGCCAAGGGCATATTGGTGGCGGCGCTCGGCTATTTCGTCCTGCCGGTGGACCTCATCCCCGACTTCATCTTCGGCCTCGGTTTCACCGACGACATCGCCGTGCTGACCGCCGCGATCACCGCTGTCAGCGCCCACATCACGCCGGCCCATCGCCAGGCCGCCAAGGACGCCATCGCCGACAAGGGCTGAGCGTCGGCACGCGGCGCCAGGCCTGTGCATGGAGGCGTTTTTCGGCGCGGTTGAAAAGTCAAACTCTTGCCGCTTTCGTGGCCTCCAAGTCGCCCAAGGGACGTCGCGCCGGCTGCTGACAAGGCGGCGGCGCGGGAATGGCGGCGGTTTCCTGGGGTGAGCGTCCTTTTCTTGAGGGAAATTCACCGTTTGGTAACCCAGATTAAATCAAAATGAAGCGACGGCAGGACGCCATGCGGCCCGCCTCCGCACCATTTGGAATACGGGAAAGACGATGCGCGGATTGATAGCACTGGTTTCAAGTCTGGTCCTGGTGGCCTCGGCAGCGCCTGTTCTGGCGCAGCAGGCGACCAAGATCGGCCAGCACAATGCCTGGGGCACCTACAGCTACCAGGCATCGGGCGGCAAGGTCTGCTACGTGCTCACCGTGCCGACCGACAAGCAGCCGCCGACGCTCGACCATGGCGACATGTTCTTCTTCGTCAGCCAGCGTCCCGGCCAGCAGGTGTCCTACGAGCCGCAATTCATCGCCGGCTACAATTTCCAGGAAGGCTCCAAGGCCACCGTCACCATCGACAAGAAGTCCTTCTCGATGTTCACCCGCGGCAAGTCGGCCTGGGTCGAGAACGCCGCCGAGGAACCTGTGCTGATCGCCGCCATGAAGACCGGCACCGACATGAAGGTGACGGCGAAGTCCGGCCGCGGCAATCCCACCTCCTATGTCTTCTCGCTGAAGGGCATTTCGGCGGCGCTGACGTCGATCGCCAAGTGCAAATAGGCAAAGCCACGTTTTGAAATGAAAGGCCGGGCCACCAAGCCCGGCCTTTTTCTTTCAGCCGTGGCCCGATCCCGGTACCGCCTCCGCCCGCCGGCGCCGGATCGCCTCGGCGATGAAAACGCGCGACAGCGCGTGATAGAGCGGCTCGTGCGAGATCATGCGCGCCGTGCCGTAGCCCAGCATCGAGGCCAGCATCAGCGCGATGACATTGTCGTGATTGCCGGTCATCTCCAGGATGATGACGAAGGCCGTCATCGGCGCCTGCACGACGCCGGCGAAATAGCCGGCCATGCCGAGCAGCGCGGCGGCCCCCGCGCTGGCCCCGAACAGCAGCCCGAGCGAACTGCCGATGCCGGCGCCGACCGCCAGCGACGGCGCGAAGATGCCACCCGGGATGCCCGAGACCATCGACAGCAGCCCCGCCAGGAACTTTTCGGCAAAGAAGAACCACGGCAGCGGCGTGCCTTCCACGGCGCCGCGCGCCTGCGCGTAGCCGGTGCCGAAGGTCAGCCCGCCCGAGGCGATGCCGATCACCGCCACGCCGAGCCCGCAGGCGGCGGCCACCAGCAGCGCGCGAGCCAGGGGCTGCTGCGTGCGCCAGCGCCGGATCCGCCGCGTGATCTTCAGCGCCAGCAGCGAGAACAGCGCGCCGAAGCCGCCGCCGATGACGCCGCAGCCAAGTACCAGCGGCCACTCGGCGCCAAACGCGATCGTCTCCTTCGAGACGCCGAAATAGGTGTAATTGCCGAGCAGCCCGAGCGAGGCGAGGCCGGCCAGGATCACCGCCGTCAGCACCAGCCCGTTGGTGCGCGCCTCGTAGGTGCGGCCCATCTCTTCGATCGCGAAGACGATGCCGGCCAGCGGCGTATTGAAGGCGGCGGCGATGCCGGCGGCCGAGCCGGCCAGGATCAGGCCCCGCGCCTGCGCCATGCCGCCCCAGCGCGCCGCCTGCAGCATCAGCGAGGCACCGACCTGCACGGTCGGGCCCTCGCGGCCGATCGAAGCGCCGCAGAACAGGCCGACGATGGTGAGCGCGATCTTGCCCGCCGCCAGCCGCAACGACAGAAGATGATTGCGATCGTCGTCTTCGCGCAGATGGCGGGCGGCGATCGCCTGCGGAATGCCGCTGCCTTGCGAGCCCGGGAAGAAGGCATGGGCGAGCCATGCGCACAGGACGAAGCCGAGCGGCGTGATCGCGAGCGGCAGATAGGAACGCCAGCCCCCGCCATCGCCGATCACAGCATGGAACAGCGCCTGCGCCTTGTCGGCCAGCACCGCGAACAGCACGCTGATGACGCCGATCGACACCGCACCGGCCCAAAAAACCAGCCGCGGCTGCCACACACGCCGCGAGCCCCACATGGCGCGTGAGCGCCGAAACAGGGGATATTTTCGCGATGTGGCGGGCATGTCGATCCTCGGGATGGGGGAAATAGGACAGTAAGGCAGTTAAGGAAGTCAGACCAACCTACTGCCCTACTGCCCTACTGCCCTACTGCCTTACTGCCTTATTGCCCTATTCCCCTACCCCGGCATGACTCTGCCCTCAACCTGTGCTATGCGCCGCGCTTCAGTTCCCGGCATGATGGATGACATCGGCCGCAAACCGCTTATATCAGTGCGATCATGACCCTTTCCTTCGACCTCACCACTGAGGGTGCCCGCGACGCGTTGCGCGCCCGAGCCGCGCCCGAGAAGCCGTCGCTGATCGGCCTGACGCGCGCCGAGCTCGCGGAGGCGCTCGTCGCGTCCGGCATCGTGCCGGAGCGCCAGGCCAAGATGCGCGCCCAGCAGCTCTGGCACTGGATGTATGTGCGCGGCGTCTCCGACTTCGCCGGCATGTTCAACATCTCCAAGGACCTGCGCGCCGAGCTCGACAAGCATTTCACCGTCGCGCGGCCCGAGATCGTCGAGGAGCAGATCTCTTCCGACGGCACCCGCAAATGGCTGTTCCGCTTCCCGCCGCGCGGCGCCGGCCGGCCGGTCGAGATCGAGACCGTCTATATCCCCGAGGAAGGCCGCGGCACGCTCTGCATCTCCTCGCAGGTCGGCTGCACGCTGACCTGCTCGTTCTGCCATACCGGCACGCAGAAGCTGGTGCGCAACCTGACGGCGGAAGAGATCCTGGCGCAATTGCTCACCGCCCGCGACCGGCTCGGCGACTTCCCCGACCGCGACACGCCGGACGGCGCCATTGTCCCGGCCGAGGGCCGCAAGGTGTCCAACATCGTCATGATGGGCATGGGCGAGCCGCTCTACAATTTCGAGGCGGTGAAGAAGGCGCTGCTGATCGCTTCCGACGGCGACGGGCTTTCCCTGTCGAAGCGGCGCATCACGCTGTCGACCTCCGGCGTCGTGCCGGAGATTTTCCGCACCGGCGAGGAGATCGGCGTCATGCTGGCGATCTCGCTGCATGCCACCAATGACGATCTGCGCGACTTGCTGGTGCCGATCAACAAGAAGTATCCGCTGAAGGAACTGATCGCCGCCTGCCGCGCCTATCCCGGCCTGTCGAACGCCAAGCGCATCACCTTCGAATATGTGATGCTGAAGGACGTCAACGATTCCATCGAGGACGCCAAGGGCCTGATCAAGCTGCTCAAGGGCATTCCGGCCAAGATCAACCTGATCCCGTTCAACCCGTGGCCGGGCACCAACTACCAATGCTCGGACTGGGAGACCATCGAGAAATTCGCCGATTACATCAACAATGCCGGCTATGCCTCGCCGATCCGCACGCCGCGCGGCCGCGACATCCTCGCCGCCTGCGGCCAGCTGAAGTCGGAATCCGAGCGCATGCGAAAAGTGGACCGGCTGGCGCTGGAAGCCATGATGATCGCGGGGCACGGCGAGGCGTGAGCCGTCTCGTCGCCGGGTTCAAGCGTTTCATCGTGATAGCCGTCGGTTACATCGCCGGCGTGCTGACCTCTATCCTGGTGCCGGTGCTGCTGATCACGCTTCTGGAAGGGATCGAGTACGGCAACTGGTCCCTGGTCTTCACCTTCGATTGGCTGGGGTCCTTCCCGCTCGCCGTGCTGACCGTGGCGGTCTGCGCGCTGGTGATCGTCGGACCGGCGATCCTGGTCGCCGAATGGTTTTCGCTGCGGGGATGGTTTTATTTCGCGGTCACGGGCGCGATCACCTCCATCGCCTTTGGCGTTCTCGTCCCGGGCTCGGCCGGAGGCTTTGTGTTCAATCCGGGCTTTCTCGGCTTTCTCGCCACGGCCGGCACCGCCGCCGGTTCGGTCTACTGGCTCTTGGCCGGGCACAAATCCGGCCGTCTCACACGCCGCCATCTGGAGTAGATCGCCTTTGCGCCGCCTTCGGGGGCGCTGAACAAAACAACCCTCGATTCCGCATTCCCGACCATCCAGCTGATGAAGTTACGCGTTGCTCCCACTTTTCTTTCTCCACAATCCGAAGGCCGGCGGTTCATCGATCAAACAGATGCTCGAATCCGTGTACCCTCCCGACGCTATTGCCCCGCAAATAGAGAATACGCCTCAGCAATATCGCGACCTCGGCAGAAATTATTCCCGCTTCAAGGGGTATGAATACTATGCCGGGCACTATGGGTATTGCGTCTTCGAAGAGGTGAACGACGGGCATGCCCTGGTCACGAACTTCAGAAATCCGGTGTCCCGCATCTTCTCGCTCTACAATTTCTGGAGAAAGAATGTTCCCGAAAGCTATCTCGAGCAGATGCTCGAGGTCGACGCCGCACCTGTAAGAGAGGCCAGAACCAAGTCTTTTTCAGAGTTTATCCGGAGCGAGAACCCGAATCTGCGCCTATACATGGACAACGCGCATTATCGCCAGATACTGGACACGTGGTACGTCGACCGCGCCCCCACCTGGTCGGATTTCACGAAGGTGCTCAAGCGGATCATCGGCATGAAGTGGTTCTTTGTCACCGAGTTCTCCGGGCTGTCCCAGGTCGCCCTGAGGCGGGCATTTCCCGAGGCCGGGTTTTCGAATATTCCGGTCACGAACGAATCGAGGGACAAGCAGTCTCAGGACAGTCCGTCCGGCAAGGACGTGATTTATCTGATCAGAAGAAATAGCGTGGACTTTGCGATCTATGTCTTTGCGGTCGCTCTGCTGATCTGGCGAATTCGCCCTGGCTCACGATGATGCGTCAGGACCGAAGATCGTTGGCAAGAGAAGGGTTTCTCGCCGGACGCAGGTCCGGCAAGATTGAAGGACACGGCCTGGCATGACCCGCTTCGTTTCCTACCTCGTGCGCTTTGCCATGATCCTGTTCGGTTACGCCGTCGCCTCGCTGGCGGCGAGCGCCTTCCTCAACGTCCTGTTCCTGGCCTCGCTCGGCTATACGCCCGACCACACGCATGCGACGGCGACGGCTTCGCTGTATTTCTCGATTCCCCTCGTCGCCTTGTTCGTCGCCTATTTCGCCTTCCTGCCGGCGGTGATCGTCATCCTGCTTGCCGAAATCCTCGGCCGGCGCGACTGGCTGTACTACGCGCTGGCGGGTGCGGTGGTGGCGGCCGTTTTCCTCGGCCTGGTCGATCACGCGCCCGATTCCACCTTCGCGGTCACCGACACCAGCGCCATCATGGCGGTGATCGGCGGCGGCATGGTCGGCGGCATCTTCTACTGGCTGAGCGCCGGGCGCTGGGCCGGAAGCTGGTGGAAGGAGGCGAACGCGCCTACTTCGCCTGGGCCGTCAGGATCTTGAGCGCGAAGGCCGAGAACACACCGGCGAAGAGATAGTCCACCACGCGCGTGACACGCGGGCTGGCCTTCATCGCCGCCGAGAATTTCTCCGCCGCCAGCACCATCGGTGCCGTCACCGGGATCGACAGCACGATGAACATCAAGCCCAGGAAGAACAGCTTTCCCGGCGCGTGCGGATCATGGGCGGAGACGAACTGCGGCAGGAAGGTCATGAAAAACAGGATGATCTTCGGGTTGAGCAGATTGACGCCGAGCCCCGCCGCCCAGCTGCGCAGCAGCGAGATCTGCGGGCCTGTCTTCTTCTCCGGCGAGAACGCCGAGCCCTTGGCGATCGCCTGCCAGGCCAGGAAGACGAGATAGCCGGCGCCAAAGATCTTCAGCACGAAGAAGGCCATCGGCGAGGCAACGATCAGCGCTGAGACGCCGACCACCACCAGCGTGGTGTGGATCAGCGTGCCGCACAGCGCGCCGGCCATCGAGGCAAAGCCGGTGGCGCGCCCCTGGCTCAGCGTGCGCGAGACGAACAAGGTCATGTCGGGACCAGGCGTGATCGCCAGGATGACCGTGGCGATGGCGAACTGGATCAGCGTGGCGGTGTCGGGAATGAAGGACATGGCGGGCCCCTGGAAACGCCTAGGCCTATACAGGATGCGCGGCGGCGGCGCCAGATAAAGCGTTGATCCAGCGAGGCAATCGCCTCAGCGGTTGCAGTTTTCCAGCCTATGGCCAAGCCGTTGCGAAGGGAATGAGAGTATCAGCCGGCGGCAGCCCGCACCCTGACAGGTTCCTTGAAGGCGGGCCGGCCATCCTGGGCGTCGGGCCCGGCGATGAGCACGATCTGATCGATCGGCTTGGGCCGGCCGAGGAAATAGCCTTGCGCCTCGTTGCAGCCTTCGACCTGCAGGATGGTGAGCTGGACATGGGTCTCGACGCCTTCGGCGAGCACGGGAATGTCGAGGCTGCGCCCCAGTGTCAGCACGGCGCGGATGATCGCCTTGGCCTGCGGGCTACGTTCGACATCGGCCATGAAGGAACGGTCGAGCTTGATCTTGTCGAACGGGAACGAGCGCAGCGTGTCGAGCGAGGAATAGCCGGTTCCGAAATCGTCGATCGCGATCGTCACGCCCAGCGCCTTGATCTGGCGCAGCACGTGCAGCGTGCGCACCTTGTCGGCGACGATCGTCGATTCGGTAAGTTCGAGCTCGAGACGCTTCGGCGACAGGCCGGTCTCTATCAGGATCTGATGGACGAGCGTGGCGAGATCGGCATGGGCGAACTGCACCGGCGACAGATTGACTGCGATCTTGTGGACATTGTCCCAGGAGGCCGCCTGGCGGCATGCGGTGCGCAGCACCCATTCGCCGATCGCCAGGATGGATCCGTTTTCCTCGGCGATCGGAATGAATTCTGCGGGCGGGACCATGCCGTGCACGGGGTGCGTCCAGCGCAGCAACGCCTCGTAGCCGCACGTGGCGCCGGTCTGAACCGAGGTCTGCACCTGATAGTGCAGCGAAAGCTCGCCGCGCTCGATCGCCAGGCGAAGGTCCGTGGCGAGCGCCCGGCGCGCCCGCGCCGTCTCGTCCATGGTTGACTCGTAGAAGCAGACGGCCCGCGTCACGTCGTTCTTGGCCCGGTACATGGCCAGGTCCGCATTGCTGACCAGCCTCTCCCGGTCGGCCCCGTCGCGCGGATAGACGGCAACGCCGATGCTGGCGCCGGTGACGGTCTCGAAATCGTCGATCCGCAACGGCTCGAACAATGATTTCTCCAGCCGCGACACCAGGCCGAGCAGGTCGTTCTGGTCCTTGAAGCGCTTGATGGCGGCAAATTCGTCGCCGCCGAGCCGGGCGACGAACTCGCCGTCACCGGCCAGCTTCGCCAGCCTGCGCGCGATGATCTTGAGCGCCTGATCGCCGGCGGCATGTCCCCTGAGGTCGTTGATTTCCTTGAAACGGTCGAGGTCGATGACGATGACGGCGGTCATCGTGTCCTGATCCTCGCGCGCCCGCTCGATCTCATGGTCGAGCCGGTCGCTGAAGGAGACCCGGTTGGCAAGGCCGGTGAGCGCGTCGTTGAGGGCAAGATGCTGCAGCCGCTCAAAGCTCTCGAGCCGGCCGCGTTCGTCGATCAGGTAGCTGGCGAAACCGGTGGCGGCGACGATCAGGCCGACCACGGCGACCGCCACGGCCATCGCTTCGAGGATGTCGGGGTTGGTGCCGGTGGTGATGAAGGAGAGCGGCGTCACCGCCACCGCCGCCATCGCCGTGAAATGCAGGCCGACGATCGCCAGCACCAGAATCCCGATGCCGAGATAGTGCGACCAGCGGTGCGGCCGGCGCACCGCCTGGCCGATCGCCACGGCGGCGAATGCCATCGCGATCATCACCGAAGCGACGACATAGACGGCGTCCCATTCGACGATGCCGGCCACGTGATAGGCCATCATGCCGGTATAATGCATGGCCGAGATCGCCAGGCCGACGGCACAGCCGCCCCATTCCGGCGCCAGGCGGCGGCCTTTGTCGAGCGCGAGGCCGAAGCCCGCCCCGGTTCCGACCATGGCGATGACCAGGGAAATCATGGTGAGCGCCGGATCGAAGGTGATCGGCGCGCCGGGCTGATAGGCCAGCATGGCGATGAAATGCGTGCACCAGATCGAGGAACCGGCCGCGACCGCGGTCAGGAACAGCCATCCCCGCATCTGCACGCCGACGGTTTTCCGGGCGCGGTCGAGGAGACCGATCGTCACCCAGCAGCCGGTGACGCACATCAGCGCCGCCAGCAGGACGAGCCACAGATTATGCTCCGTGACGATGCATGATATGACGCGCATCAGGAATGGTCCAAGCCCGAGACACCCGCAATGAGCAGGCAAACGCCGCTTCGCCACGGTTTCGTGGCCAAGGCAATTCTGTGTCGCCGGTTTAGCGGCAGGACATGAAAACTTGCTTAAATCCTGGCCATAAATGCAGCCCACGATTGCAGCAGGTTGTTTTCCCCGCTCGTGATCGCGAAAAAGCGGGAGCCGGTTTTTCGAAAAAGAGCGCCAGGATGGCGATCCGACGCGACGTCGTCCTGGTCTGGCGCATCGCCGCACGCCGCGCGCTGGATCAGCGGTCCGGCGCTGCACGCGCTTGCTCGCTTTGCCGTTCCTGCTAAAAGGCGCTCCGACAATGCGTGACGCCCGTGCCCGGGCGTCCGCCACCGACGGAGCGGAAATGTCCAAGACCAAAGACGTCAAGAAAGTCGTGCTCGCCTATTCCGGCGGCCTCGACACATCCATCATCCTGAAATGGCTGCAGACCGAACTCGGCGCCGAAGTCGTCACCTTCACCGCCGATCTCGGCCAGGGCGGCGAGCTGGAGCCGGCGCGCCAGAAGGCCGAGATGATGGGTATCAAGGACATCCGCATCGTCGACGTGCGCGAGGAATTCGTCGCCGATTTCGTCTTCCCGATGTTCCGCGCCAACACCGTCTATGAAGGCACCTATCTGCTCGGCACCTCGATCGCGCGGCCGCTGATCTCCAAGCACCTCGTCGAGATCGCCAGGGAGACCGGCGCCGACGCGATCGCGCACGGCGCCACCGGCAAGGGCAACGACCAGGTGCGCTTCGAGCTGTCGGCCTATGCGCTGAACCCCGACATCAAGGTCATCGCGCCCTGGCGCGACTGGTCGTTCAAGTCGCGCACCGACCTGATCAACTTCGCCGAGCAGCACCAGATCCCGGTGGCCAAGGACAAGCGCGGCGAGGCGCCGTTCTCCGTCGACGCCAACCTCCTGCACTCCTCTTCCGAGGGCAAGGTGCTGGAAGACCCTTGGAGCGAGCCGCCGGAATTCGTCCATCAGCGCACCGTCTCGCCGATGGATGCGCCGGACAAGGTCACCGAAATCGAGATCGAATTCCTGAAGGGTGACCCGATCGCGCTCAACGGCAAGAAGCTGTCGCCGGCGACCATGCTGGCCGCCCTCAACGATCTCGGCCGCGACAATGGCATCGGCCGGCTCGACCTGGTGGAGAACCGCTTCGTCGGCATGAAATCGCGCGGCGTCTACGAAACGCCCGGCGGCGCCATCCTGATCGTGGCCCACCGCGCCATCGAATCGATCACGCTCGACCGGGGTGCTGCGCACCTCAAGGACGAGTTCATGCCGCGCTATGCCGAGCTCATCTACAACGGCTTCTGGTTCTCGCCCGAGCGCCTGATGCTGCAGGCGATGATCGACAAGAGCCAGGAAGACGTCGAAGGCACGGTGCGGCTGAAGCTCTACAAGGGCAACGTCATGGTCACCGGCCGCAAGTCGAACAAGACGCTCTATTCCGACGCGCTGGTCACCTTCGAGGACGACCGCGGCGCCTACGACCAGAAGGACGCCGCCGGCTTCATCCGCCTCAATGCGCTCAGGCTACGCACGCTGGCCGCACGCAACCGCAAGGGCTGATTTTCACGCAGCGGTCTGCGTTTTGCCAACCCGTATTCAAGAAACCCGGCGGGAGACGCCGGGTTTTTATTTTGTCCCACTAATATAAGCAAAATGAAGCCACCTGTAGTCGGTTCCTGTTTGACCTTCTAGCGGCTTCATTTAAGTTCATTTGCGGGTTTGGGGGTTTTGACAGTGAAAAATAGCATTTCTCTTCTGCTTGGCGCGGTCGTCGTCTTGGCAGTATGCCAGTCCTCGCAGGCAGGCGCCAAGCGCGAGCCAAAGGCGGATCTGGACGAATGCGTCGCCGCCGCCCGAACATCGAGCCTTACGTTCAAGCGTGAGATGGCTTCGTTCATGGGCGTCTCGCAGGAACGCATGCCGGCCCTGTTTTGCCAGCGCCTCGCCGATGGGGTACGCAGCGGTCGCATCAGCTATTCCGACATAAACAATCTGCAGCTCGACCAGCCGACGGAAATCTGGATGGTGCTCAAGGGCAAGGCAAAGGCGGCTGCGCCCACGCAATCCCAAGCGCCGCGGTCACCCAACTTCCGTAATTGCAGCGGCATTGCCGGCGCCTTCCAGGTTCCCGCTTCCCAAAAATGCCCGGCGAGCGGCTACGCGCAAAATTCCGGAATCCCAGTGGTCATCGAAGGCAAGCGAGAGGCGGTTAGCCCGGCGCCGCAAAACCCCAGATTCCGTAATTGCAGCGGTATTGATGGCACTTTCCAGGTTCCCATTTCCCAGAAATGCCCGTTGAGCGGTTACGCGAATCATTGAGAGTGATGTGATCAGGCGCTCGGCGCCTTACTTTTCTTAAGGGTTAGGGGAGCTTTACAGTGAAAAATAGCATTTTTCTTCTGCTCGGCGTGGTCGCTGTCTTTACCGGGTGCCAATCGACGCAGGCCCTGGCGGCGCAGACATCCAAGTTCCGTACCTGCAAGAGTTTTGACGGCCCCTTCCAGATTCCCGCTTCCCAGCAATGCCCGTTAAGCGGTTATGCGCAGGGTTCCGGAGTCCCCACGGTCATCGAGGGCAAGCCCAAGGCGGCTCCTCCGACGCGGAACTCCAAGTTCCGCACCTGCAAAAGTTTTGACGGTCCCTTCCAGATTCCCGTTTCCCAACAATGCCCGCTGAGCGGCTACGCGCAGGGTTCTGGAGTCCCGACGGTCATCGAGGGCAAGCGAAAGGCGGTTACCCCGCCGCAGAACCCCAGATTCCGTAACTGCAACGGTATTGACGGCACCTTCCAGGTCCCCATTTCGCAGAAATGCCCGTTGAGCGGTTACGCGAATCATTGAGAGTGATGTGATCAGGCGCTTTGCCACTCTTGGAACCGGTTTCCTGCCGGCGTTGGCTGTCCTGGCGAGCTTGGCTGTCGCCAAAGCCGACGACTATGATCCCGCCTCGCTCGACCTTGCCGCGCTGATCGAGTGCAGGGCCGATCTGTCGGCTTATACCGGCTATGCCCTTTGGCTGGCCGGGGATCCCGGCGCGGCCAGCACGCTTGGCTGGAAAGAGGTGCCGTCAGGCAATGCCTTCCTGCGGCAGTATCAACTGCCGGCGCCGGCCCATGTCTTCGGCCGCGAGACCGGGACAATCGTCTTTACCGCGTCAGGGCCGATGGCGGTGCTTGACGGCATTGCCGCTCCTGACCTCGCCCGGCAGCTCGGCGTCCCGGCAACGGTCTCGTCGCCGGATAAATTCCTTGGCGAGAAGGTCGTGGCCGAAAGCACCGACGACTCCAGCGGCGTCAGCCTTTCCACGCGCATCACACTCAACGTCTCGACCGTCATGTCCCATCCCGGCAAGACGCTGGCCGGCTGCTCCTACGTGCTTGATGTGAAATAGAAAATCCGGGTTCGGCGGCTGGATATCTCGTTCACCAACAAAAAAGCCCGGCGCATGGCCGGGCTCTTGTCGAATGGAGATTGCAATCAGTCGTTGTCGATCGCGTCGGCGATGCGGGCGATGGCCTGCTGATAGACGCTGGCGGAATTCCAGCCGGCAATGGCGCCGATATTGTCCGAAGCGCTCGCGCCTCGCCGCCAACCATGGGCCTTGAGGAAGTTGGCGGTGGATGCCAGTGCCGTGGCCTTGTCGCGCAGGTTGCCGCTGCCCACGCCATATTTCAGGACATTCCCGGGCAGGAACTGCGTATGGCCGATCTCGCCATGCGCGGCGCCCACCGACGAGGAGCTCAAGGCGCCGCGATCGACCAGCTTCAGCGCCGCGATGGCATGCGGGTGAAAGAATTCCGGGCGGCGGCAATCATAGGCAAGCGTCAAAATGGCGGAGACCGTGTTCTGGTTGCCCATGGACGAACCGAAGCCGGTCTCCATGCCCCAGATGGCCAGCAAGACGCCGGGCGACACGCCGTAATTGCTTTCGATCTGGCCGAACAACGCCGCGTTCGACTTTTTCAGCGAACGGCCCTTGGAAATGATCGCCGCGCCGCCACGGCGCTTCATGAAGGCGTCCACCGAGCCGCTGAACGCCTTGTGAATGCCGCGGTCGACGGAGATTGTCTTGGTCGCATAAGTGGCGCCAGCCAAAGCGGCCAGACCCTTGGCGCCGACACCTTCGGACTTGGCCTCTGCGGCAAAGCCCGGTTTCCAGGCATCGAAGCCCGCACCGGTGCTGCCACAGCTGGCCGCCGCCTGTGCGCCCGTCGCCAGCCCAAGCACAGCCACCGCCGCGGCCGCTAAAATCCTACCCTTGGCAAGAAATGCCATGTTGTTCTCCTGGTTGCCTGATTCACGTCCCGTCTGCGAATTTGCCAGCGAAACGAGCATTTGTCACCGTCCGCGGCACGATGCTGGCGAATGCCGGGGAATTTGCCTACGATCAAGTGGTAATTGTGGCGGGGTCGAAATAGCCATGGAAGACGTTGATGTCGTGATCGTCGGCGCCGAACACGTCACCGGCCCGCTGATCCAGACCTGCGGCGCGCGCCTGTCGGGCGAGGCGGTGGCCAGGCAGGTCGCCGCCCAGCTTGCGGCGAAATAGTCTCGATGAGGCGGGGAACGCCGGCCGGCGGCTCGCGTTTGGGCACGGGCCGCCACCGTGCCTCTTCTGGTGAATTGAGACCGACATGAAACTGTTCGACTGCCCGCATTGCGGCCACCGTCTCTACTTCGAGAACGCGCAATGCCTGAACTGCTCCAGCCTCGTGCTCTACGATCCCGAACATGCCCGCTTCGCTTTGTCAGGCGCCGACGGCATCTTCCAGTGCACCAATGCCGATGAATGCGCCTGCAACTGGATGGCCGAGCCGGGGCACGGTTTTTGCCGGGCCTGCGGGCTGAACCAGCTGATCCCCGATCTCTCCGTCGACGGCAACCGCCGCCGCTGGATCCGGGTCGAGGCGGCCAAGAAGCGCGCCATTTATTCGCTGCTCGCCTTCAGCCTGCCGGTGGCGCCCAAGCAGGCGCCGACGGACGAAGTGGGCCTCGCTTTCGACTTCCTGGCCGATCCGATCGGCGTCGGCCCGGGCGGCGAACGCATCCTGACCGGCCATGACAATGGCCTGATCACGCTCAACGTCGCCGAGGCCGATTCAGCCGAGCGCGAGAAGCGCCGCGTCGAGATGGGTGAGAATTACCGAACGCTGCTCGGCCATTTCCGCCACGAGCTCGGCCATTATTACTGGGACCGCCTGATCCGCGACGATGCGCAGAGGCTCGATGCCTTCCGCGCTCTGTTCGGCGACGATCGCGCCGATTACGAACAGGCGCTGAGGGCCTATTACGCCAATGGTGCGGCGCCCGACTGGCAGCAAAACCATATCTCGGCCTATGCCACCTCGCATCCCTGGGAGGACTGGGCCGAGACCTGGGCCCACCATCTGCACATCACCGACACGCTGGAGATGGTCCACGCACTGAACTTCCCGCTCGGCCGGCTGGAGACGGTGGAGGCCAACGATTTGCCGCGAGGCGACACAGGCGGCGAACCGCAGGCGGCCCCGTCGGAACCAGCCAACACGCCCGAACCCTTCGAAAAGATCCTTGCCCGCTGGCTGGTGCTGTCGGAAGCCTCCAATTCGATCAACCGCTGCATGGGCCTGCCCGACCTCTATCCCTTCGTCATTTCGGACGTGACGGCGCGAAAACTGACCTTCGTTCACGAGCTTTTGACCGGCCTGCCGAAAGACGCCGGAATAAATCGTGAGTTAGCGCGGGCGTTTTAGCCGGAACGCATGCGCCGTTGCCCCGTTTTCACCGCCGAGGGACCATGAAAACGGAGAGAACCATGAAATCCCTATTGTTTCCCGCAATCGCCGGGATGATGACCGTGATGTCGGGCGCCGCCTTTGCCGACACCGCCGTCTCGGCCGTCACCGATCTCAACGTGCGCGCCGGGCCCGGTCCGCAATATCCTGTCATCGGCGTGCTCGCCGCCGGTCAGTCGGCAACGCTCAACGGCTGCATCGAAAACAGCAAATGGTGCACGATCGCCGAAGCCGGCGGCCAGGGCTGGGTCTATTCCGACTATGTGACGGCCGATTTCAGCGGCAGCCGCGTGATCCTGACGCAGCGCCCGCACGGCTCCAGCGTGGCGATCGTCTCACCGCCGGAAGACATCGGCAATTATTCGACCGACTATACCGGGGCGATCGTCGCCGGCGAGCCGGCCGAGGACGCCTTTCCGCCGCCTCCGGCCCAAGTGCGCACCTATGTCGATACGCATCGCCTCGACCCCGTCTATCTCGACGGCGAGGTGGTGACCGGCGCGACCCTGCCGGACACGGTCGAGCTGCGCGAAATTCCCGATTACAACTACCGCTATGTCTATGTGAACGGTCAGCCGGCGCTGATCGACCCGCAGACGCGGCGCATCATGTACGTGGTGCGTTGATGGAAGGCGGATGCCGTCGCGAAGCGCGGCGACAATAGCGGATTGGAAGGCGCCGATCACCAAAGTCGGCGCCTTCCTCTTCCCGTCGATCGCTATGCTATGCACACCATCTTCTGTGATTGGCGTGAGTGATCAGCCTCGAGGCTTGATTGCCACGGGTTCCTGTCCACGTTGCTGGGCGTCACCAAGGCGCTCGGGGTGAAGATCACAGCCGAGCCGGCCAGCTGAGGGAATAGCCACAAGGTGGCCGCTCGCTTGTCTGCAAAACCGGCAGGCGGCAAACCACTGAGATAGCTGCGGCAGGCCTTGCCGTGTGGCCTTGTCTTGACTCTGCGGCCGATTTCCTGTCTACACGCCTCGAATTCCGCGACGAGTATCCCTCCGAGCAAGCCGACCAGGACGCCGAAGCCTCTTTGAGGCGGGTGCTGTAAAAAGATCCTGGAGGCCAACACCCGGCAGCGCAATGCGCCCCCGGGTGCTTTTTGGTTTTGGGCTTTGCTTTTGATTGGACAGTTGGCGCGAACGCATTACCTCTCGGGCACCATCCGGGTGCCAGGGAAAAGGAAAACGAATGTTTGAATCGCTGCAGGAGCGTACAAGAGGCGTGGAGGGCCATCGGCCCGACAGGGAGCGCTATGAATCCAAGGCGCTCTCGCACGGCGGGTTGACCAATGTTTGAGTCCCTACAAGAGCGCCTTGGTTCGATCCTGAACGGCCTCACCGGCCGCGGCGCGCTGTCGGAGGCTGATGTCTCGGCCGCGCTGCGTGAGGTGCGCCGTGCGCTGCTCGAAGCCGACGTGGCGCTGGAAGTGGTGCGCTCCTTCACCGACAAGGTGCGCGAGAAGGCCGTCGGCGCCGCGGTGCTGAAGTCGATCAAGCCAGGACAGATGGTCGTCAAGATCGTCCATGACGAGCTGGTCGACATGCTGGGCGCCGAAGGCGTCGCCATCGACCTCAACGCGCCGGCCCCCGTCGTTATCATGATGGTCGGCCTGCAGGGCTCCGGCAAGACGACCACTTCGGCCAAGATCGCCAAGCGGCTGACCGAGCGCCAGAACAAGAAGGTTCTGATGGCCTCGCTCGACACGCGGCGGCCCGCCGCGCAGGAGCAGTTGCGCCAGCTCGGCGAGCAGACCAAGGTCGCGACGCTGCCGATCATTGCCGGCCAGAACCCGGTCGACATCGCCAAGCGCGCCGTGCAGGCGGCCAAGCTCGGCGGCCATGACGTCGTCATCCTCGACACCGCCGGCCGCACCCATATCGACGAGCCGCTGATGGTCGAAATGGCCGACATCAAGAAGGTGTCGAGCCCGCACGAGATTCTGCTGGTCGCGGATTCGCTGACCGGCCAGGACGCCGTCAACCTGGCCAAGAGCTTCGACGAGCGCGTCGGCATCACCGGCCTTGTGCTGACCCGCATGGACGGCGATGGCCGTGGCGGTGCGGCGCTTTCGATGCGCGCCGTCACCGGCAAGCCGATCAAGCTGATCGGCACCGGCGAAAAGATGGACGGGCTGGAGGAATTCCACCCCAAGCGCATCGCCGACCGCATCCTCGGCATGGGCGACATCGTCTCGCTGGTCGAGAAGGCCGCCGAGAACATCGACGCCGAGCAGGCGGCGGCGATGGCCAAGAAGATGCAGTCGGGCAAGTTCGACCTGAACGACCTCGCCCAGCAGCTTCAGCAGATGTCGAAAATGGGCGGCATGGGCGGCATCATGGGCATGATGCCCGGCATGGGCAAGATGAAGGATCAGATGGCCGCTGCCGGCCTCGACGACAAGATGTTCGGCCGCCAGCTCGCCATCATCTCCTCGATGACCAAGGCCGAGCGCGCCAATCCCGATATTCTCAAGCATTCCCGCAAGAAGCGTATAGCCGCCGGCTCCGGCACCGACGCCGCCGAGATCAACAAGCTGCTCAAGATGCATCGCGGCATGGCCGACATGATGAAGGCGATGGGCGGCAAGGGCAAAGGCGGCGGCCTGATGCGCGGCATGATGGGCGGCCTTGCCTCCAAGATGGGCCTCGGCGGCATGATGCCTGGCGGGATGGGGGGGATGGGCGGCATGCCCGATCTCTCCAAGATGGATCCCAAGCAGCTCGAAGCCTTGCAGAAGCAGGCGCAGGCAGCCGGCCTGGGCGGCATGAAGGGTCTGCCAGGCGGACTTCCCGGTGGCGGTGGCCTGCCTGGCCTGCCCGGCGGCATGAAACTTCCGGGGCTTCCCGGCCTGGGTGGCGGCGGACTGCCCGGCCTCGGCAAGAAGAAGTGAGAATATGCATGAATGAAGAAAAGGACATGGCCGACGCCCGCACCATCCTGGCTGGCTACCGCGCCTCGATCGACAACATCGACGCCGCCCTTATCCATATGTTGGCCGAGCGCTTCCGCTGCACCAAGGCAGTGGGCGTGCTCAAGGCCGAACATGGCCTGCCGCCGGCCGACCCGGCGCGCGAGCAGCAGCAGATCGCCCGTCTTCGCCAGCTGGCCAAGGACGCGCATCTCGACCCCGATTTCGCGGAAAAATTCCTCAACTTCGTCGTCCGCGAAGTGATCCGGCACCACGAACAGATTGCCGCTGCCAACGGCGTGACGAAAACCGGCTGAACCAACCAGCCTCAACGCAATCAAACGAAATCAGAGCTTTTAGGAGATAGAAATGGCACTGAAGATCAGACTGGCCCGTGCGGGCTCGAAGAAGCGTCCTTACTACCACGTCGTCGTCGCCGACGCCCGTTCGCCGCGCGACGGCCGGTTCATCGAGTCGCTCGGCTCGTGGAACCCGCTGCTGCCGAAGGACGGCGAGCGCGTCAAGGTCGACGCCGACCGCGTCAAGCATTGGCTGTCGCATGGCGCCCAGCCGACCGACCGCGTGCTGCGCTTCCTCGACGAGGCCGGCCTCGCCAAGCGCGACGCCCGCTCCAACCCGAAGAAGGCCGAGCCGGGCAAGAAGGCGCAGGAACGCGCCGCCCTGCTGAAGAAGGCGCAGGAAGACGCAGCCGCCGCCGTTGCGGCCGCTGCCGCAGCTCCCGCCGAGGCGGAAGCCGCCAGCGCCGAATAATATCGCTTCATCGCATCGACGAAACGGCGGGCCAGTGCCCGCCGTTTTGCTATTGTGCGCCGGTGCCATGACGGCATCAGGCTGACCAAGCAGATGGGCGAACGAGCAGTCACCGAAGAAATCCTGTCCGGCGGCGTTGCCGGAACGCTGCTGCGATGCGCTGACGCCAAAACGGGCGTGGTGGTGCTGAGCGGATCCAGCGGCCGCGTCGACGTCGCCCGCGCAGGTCTTTTTGCCGGGGAGGGCGTGTCCGCGCTGGCGCTGCGGTGGTTCGGCGGCGAAGGCCAGGTTCCCGGCATCTGCGAAATCCCGCTCGAGACGTTTTTCGCCGCGACCGACCATCTTGTCGGACTGGGATGCCGGCGCATCATCTATGTCGGAACGTCGAAAGGCGCCGAGGCGTCACTGCTTGCGGCCACGCACGACCCGCGCATCGACGCCGCCGCGACGGCATCAACTGGCCGGAGCGATCGTCATGGACGCTGAAGGGGGTCCCGCTCCCGTTTGTTCCGACCGAGCCCAATTGGAATCCACGCTACGTGGACGGCCTTGTGTCCTACAGGGGCTTTTCGAACACTGCCTGGCAAGCTTCAAACAGGAGGCGGACCGCGCCGCCATTCCCGTCGAGACTATCTCGGCAAGGATTGTGCTCGTCGCGGGCGGCGACGATGCGCTGTGGCCATCCCTCGATTTTGCCCGGTCGATTGTCCGACGTCGAGAAGACGCCGGCAAAGCCACGTGCCTCGTTTCGAGCCCCGATGCCGGCCACCGCATTCTTTTGCCAGGTGAAACCACGCCGCGATCGGGATCGCACGCCCATGGCGGCAATGATCATGCCGATGCGCGTCTCGGCCGCGACGCCTGGGAATTGATCCGAGACCTGCTGTAGGGCGTTTTCAGGCGAAGACGGCGGGTCTGACGCCCGCCGTCTTGCTGTTTTTGCTGCTGGTCGCCGCTCAATAACCGCTCGGGCAGCGGTCTACATAGACACGGCCGTGACGGTCGCGGTAGCGGCACTGGCCACTTTCGCTGGCATGGCCGATCAGCGCCCCGGCCACCGCACCGACAGCGCCTCCGACGACAGCGCCTTGCACCGGATCGCCGGCGACAGCGGCGCCAACCGCCGCGCCACCCAATCCGCCGATAGCCGCGCCTTTTTCAGTCTGCGAACACGCGCCCAGCGCCATCGTCAGCACCAGAATGGTCATGATTTTCTTCATTTTTGTTCCTCTCACAGGGGGATCGCCATCGCTCCGCCAAGGGCTAAACTCGCAAACGGCCAATTTGATCCAAGAGAGGATGAAATCGTGGCTCCGCTCGTTCAGGCGACTTCCGGCGAGCGGCTGAGTCAGTCGGCTCAGGCCTCGGTGTTGCGCTTCAGATTGGCGAGGCCGATCTCGAAATCCCGGCCGATCAGCGTGTCGAAATTCATGAACAGGCCCATCAGCTTGGCGATGAAGGGCCGGCTGCCACGCATCGCCCAGGAGACGGCGGTGGTGTCGCCCGATGGCGTCAAGGTGAAGTCGACGCTGTTGCTGGCGCGGAACGGCTTTTCGAAGTCGAGCTTGAGCGCGACCAGCGAGGACGGCACCGAACTGACGATCTCCATGCGCCCCTTGCCGGCCTTGCCATTGCCTTCCCAGGCATAGGCGGCGCCCTTGCCGCTCTGCGCGCCGGAAAGCGTGCGCTTCATGTCGGGGTCGAGCTTTTCGTAAGGCGACCATGTCGGCCAGCGGCTGAAATCGTTGATCAGCGGGAAGATCGCTTCCGGCGGCGCCTTGATGGTGGCCGTGCGGGTGGTGACGAAATCATTGGGCCGCGTCGCGGCGTAGACGAGGATCGCGGCGATGATGACGAGCAGGATGATGAGGATGGTGCTGAACATTTTTCTCTCCTTTCGCGCCTACAGGGTGAACGGCAACAGCGCACGTATCCTTGGATTGCGCAGATACAGGCCGCCCCACAGGATGATGCCGAGGTAGACGCCGAACAACGTGTGCGAGAACAGCGGATTGCCGATCCGCGCGTTGGTGGCGATCGCCCCGCCCATATAGGCGGTGAGCAGGATGGCGCCGAGCACCGAGGTGCGCGGCAACGCGTAGAGCGCGGTCGCGATCAGGCCGATGACGCCGAGCATGCGCGCGACATTGGCGTCGGCCGGCCAGCCGAGCGGCACCATCGTCTGGGTGACGACATCGAGCGGCGGCAGCTTGATGGCGCCGTCGAAGATCATGAACAGGATGATGAGGCCGCTGAGCGCACGGCCGGTCCACAAGGCGCCGGACGAGATTGGCGCGGTTTCGGAAATGCTCATCGGTGTTCCCTCCTGCTGGTTCGAGCCCCTTTCGCCGGGGTCGAACCAAGGACGCGGCATCGGCCGGCAATCCTACAGGGGTCGCATTCTTTTTGAGCCGTCCCTCGGATGGCAAGCCGGCTGGGCCACGGTCTAGGAGCAATTCCAGGAAAAGTGTGAGCGGTTTTCCGTCCGGAATTGCGTCAAAACAAAAAGTTAGAGTGGTTCGCCGTTTCCATGAAACGGTGAAACGCTCTAGGAGAAATAAAACTTCTCCGCCGGCAGCATCTTCGGCGGCGCCTCGCCCAGCGCCTCGAACACCGAGATCTCGCAGACGCGGCACAGGCCGTCGAGCGCGAGGTCGTTGGCTTCGGTGCCGAACGGATCCTCCAGTTCTTCCGAAAGCGCGTCGAGACCGAAGAAGGTGTAGGCGATCAGCGCGGTGAACAGCGGCGTCGCCCAGCCGGTGGTCGAGATCAGCCCGATCGGCAGCAGCAGGCAGACGATATAGGCCGTGCGGTGCACGAGCAGTGTATAGGCGAAGGGCAGGGGCGTGCCGGCGATCCGCTCGCAGCCGGCCTGGATGGCCGTGATCGACGCCAGCCTCTCATCGAGGATGCGGAAGCCGATCGGATCGACTTCACCCGACCGCCGCTGTCCATTGGCACGCCGCCCCATGCGCCTGACCATCTCGTCGGCCGGATTGGCGAAGGCTGCGACCGCCTCCGCTTCGGCGTCGATGAAGGCGCGGGCGTCCTTGATGCTGTCGATCCTGCGCAACTGGCCGCGCAGGAAATGGCAGAAGGCCAGCGCCTCCATCAGCAAGGCGCGCTGTTCGGCTGGGTCCGGAATGAGACTGGTCGTGGCGCGTGCCAGGTTGCGAATTTCGAAGACCAGCGTGCCCCACAGCTTGCGCGCTTCCCACCAGCGGTCATAGGCGGCGTTGTTGCGGAACGACAGATAGATCGACAGTGTCACGCCGACCAGGCCGAAGGGCGTGATGTTGAAGACGCCGAGATCGAGCGCGAACCATCGCGCCAGGACCAGGATGACCGCCGAATAGATGGCGAACCCAAAAATCTGCGGCAGGATGCGCGGCACCACCGAACCGCGCATGATGAAGAACAGCTGCAGGAAGTTGGGGCGCGGGCGAACGATCATGGTCGGACCTTTCATGGACCGGCATCGGCCCTCAGCTCCTCTATTGTGCGATGCGACAGATCCGCAAGCCTGGCCGCCAGCGACATCGCCATGTCGTGCGCGGCGCGGACTATCGGCATGTGCGGGTTGCGGATATCAAGAAGCCCTGTTGCCCATCCCAGTTCAGGCGAGAGAAATGACCGGCGAAACCGATCTGAAGACATTGCTGGCGTCGATGAGGCCGGAATTGCTCGATGACACATATGTCTTCGCCACGCTGGCGCCTGGGGTTCCCCAACCCGATGGCCTCGACCCCGTGATGCTGTTTCGCGAGCGCGAGGGCACGACGCTGATCGTGACGGAGGACGCGGCAAAGGCAGCGGGGCTGGCCGCCTCGTTCCGCTGCCGGATGATCACGCTGAACATCCACTCATCGCTGGAAGCCGTCGGCTTCCTCGCCGCCATCACCACACGGCTGGCTGGCGCCGGCATGGGCGTCAATCCGGTCTCGGCGTTTTATCACGACCATCTGTTCGTGCCCGCGGAGCGGGCGGAGGAGGCGATGGAATTGCTGATGGAGTTGGCCAAGGAGAGTGTTGACTGACCTTTGACAGCGCGCTTCAAATTGCGTAAATTACGTTTAACGCGTAAATCGCGCAATTTAGGATGAAACACCATGCGTGAAGTTCCCACCACAGAATTCACTCGCAACTTCGGCCGCTACCGTGAAATCGTGCAACGCGAGCCTGTCGCTGTCATGAGTCACGGGCGGCCGACCGGTTATTTCGTTTCGGCCGTCGAGTATGAAGATCTGCAGCGCTACAAGAATCTGGCCCAGAAATCATTTGCGACCAAGGATCTCCAACGCGAGGAAATCGAGGCTATCGCCAGTGGCCGCATGTCCTCGGAACACGACCATCTCAATGCCTTGATGGACGCCAAATAAGGCATGCCTCTTCCCGATCCACAGCTCGGCCTTGTGATCTCCTATGCCTATCTGTGGCATCATGAGCATCAAGCCGGACGGGAAGAGGGGCGCAAGGACCGTCCTTGCGTGATCGTGCTCGCCTCCGAACGAGACGCCGACGGTGTGATCGTGACAGTCGTGCCGATCACACATCTGCCGCCGGCGGACCCGTCTCTGGCGATCGAGTTGCCTCCAGCCGTCAAACGCCATCTCGGTCTGGACGGCGAGCGCTCGTGGGGTGATGCTTGACGATGGCATTCGCTTTGCATGGCCGGGCTACGATCTCCGCCCGGTGCCGCATACCGATCGCTACGACTACGGCATGCTACCTCCACGGCTGTTCTCATCGATGGTGGAGCGCTTCAAGATCATTTGGGAAGCCGGGCAAAGCCGTCGGATACCGCGTGACTGAGCAGTTTCGACAGCCAGGCCAGCGCCAGACTAACGCCGCCGGACATACAGAATATCCGGCAGGCCTTCCTCGTTGGTGGTGCCGTCGCCAAACGACTCTGCGCGGAAGCCGTGGCGCTCATAGAAGCGCCGCGCACCGGTGTTGGATTGGAAGCAATGGAGTTTTACGACCGGCAGCGCAGCGATCGCGTCGCTCAACAAGCAGCCGCCGATGCCTTGTCCTGTCCAGGCCGGGTCGAGATAGAGCTGGTCCACCCAATCGCCGCTGACGGCAATGAAGCCGACTATCTCCTTGCCGGTTTCGGCGACCGTCACCTGCTGCCGAGGCAGCACGATGTCGCGGATGAAGGCGAGATCCTCGGCCGGCGTGTGGATGACCGGCATCCAGGCGAACGTGCCAAGTGCTGCCCGCATGAGCTTTGCGATGGCAGCGGCGTCAGAATCGATGGCTGGGCGCAGCGTGACTTTGGCGGGATCGCTCATAGACGTTTCTCAACGCAGGCCGGCGCTGCCCCTCATCCCCCCGCCGGCATGCCGGCCCTTCGCTATCGCTCCGGGCGCTCGTCGTTCGGAAAGCCAAGCAATTGGCTTTCCGTCCGCTTCGCGGACCACTTCTCACCCCCGTGAACGGGGAGAAGTGAGCTAACGGCCGAAGGCCGAGCCCGCGACGGCGGGCTGCCCCGGCGCCCTCGCGGAGGGCCCGCCGCGGCAGCGGCGATACGGCCCGTGAGCGTAAAAATAACAGCCGTCAGGCCGCCTTCTTCTTCGGCTGGATCAGGCCGCGCTCGACCAAGAGCTCGGCGATCTGCACGGCGTTCAGCGCCGCGCCCTTGCGCAGATTGTCGGAGACGACCCACATCGACAGGCCGTTGTCGACGGTCGAATCCTCGCGGATGCGCGAGATGAAGGTGGCGTCCTCGCCGGCCGATTCCAGCGGCGTGATGTAGCCACCGTCCTCGCGCTTGTCCAGGACCTGGCAACCGGGAGCGTCACGCAGGATGTCGCGTGCCTCGTCGGCGGTGATCGGCTTCTCGAACTCGATGTTGACCGCTTCCGAATGGCCGATGAACACCGGCACGCGCACGCAGGTCGCCGTCAGCTTGATCTTGGGATCGAGCATCTTCTTGGTCTCGGCGACCATCTTCCACTCTTCCTTGGTGAAGCCGTCGTCGAGGAAGACGTCGATATGCGGAATGACGTTGAAGGCGATGCGCTTGGTGAACTTCTTGACGTCGACCTGGTCGGCGACGAACACCGCGCGGGTCTGCGTGAACAGCTCGTCCATGCCTTCCTTGCCGGCGCCCGATACCGACTGGTAGGTGGCGACGACGACGCGCTTGATGGTGGCGAAATCGTGCAGCGGCTTCAGCGCCACGACCAGCTGCGCCGTCGAGCAGTTCGGGTTGGCGATGATGTTCTTGCGCGTGAACAGCGAGATCGCGTCCGGGTTCACTTCCGGCACGATCAGCGGCACATCCTGGTCGTAGCGGAAGGCCGACGAATTATCGATGACGACGCAGCCTTGCTTGCCGATCTTCGGCGACCATTCCTTGGAGACATTGCCGCCGGCCGACATGATGCAGATGTCGGTGTCGGAAAAATCGTACTGGTCCAGCGTACGGACCTTCAGCGTGCGGTCGCCGAACGACACTTCCGTGCCCTGGCTGCGCCGCGACGCCAGCGCCACCACTTCGCTTACCGGAAAGCCGCGCTCTTCCAGTATGTTCAGCATTTCCCGGCCCACATTGCCCGTGGCGCCGACGACTGCAACCTTGAAACTCATAAAGATCTCCTGTCCCTCTCCGCTTGGTTTGTTGGAGAAAACCCGCCGGCCAATGCGGGTTCCGTCCCCCGGGCCGGACCCGGGAGAGGGTGGTTAGGCCAAGGGAATCACACCGTTTTGGTGGTGGTTTTTTTGGCCATGGTTTTGCTGGAACGAGGGGACGCGCCGACACGCCCGGCCCAATGGTTCGCATTGAGGCTGGGGGCATCGAATGCAAGAAGAGCCATCAAAAGGCCGCGCATCGAAAAACGATCCCGTTCGAAGCGGGCTTTTACGCGGTTTGCGGCAGGAGTCAATTGGCGGCGCATCGCATGGCCTTCATGGCGCGCCCTGTACAAGAGCAGCGGCAGGAAGTACGAACGGCCAAGATTGTTTGGCTGGCACGGCGCCGGCCCCGGCTCGTGCTCCATGATGAGCGCAGACCCCTGAATTCCGAAAGAGCGAGATGTCCAACTTTGAAGGTATCGTCCCGGCGCTGGCACAGGCGCTGGAAAAACGCGGCTATTCCGAACTGACGCCGGTGCAGAAGGCGGTGCTGGAACTCGGCCAGGCCGATGCATTGGTCTCGGCGCAGACCGGCTCCGGCAAGACCGTGGCCTTCGGGCTTGCCATGGCGCCGACGCTGCTCGACGGCGCGGAGCGTTTCGGCCAAGCGACAGCGCCGCTGGCGCTGGCGGTGGCACCGACACGCGAACTGGCGCTGCAGGTGACGCGCGAACTGGAATGGCTCTACGAGCCGACCGGCGCCACGGTGGCGTCCTGCGTCGGCGGCATGGACATGCGCACCGAGCGGCGCGCGCTGGAACGCGGCGCCCATATCGTCGTCGGCACGCCCGGCCGCCTGCGCGACCACATCACCCGGAACTCGCTCGACATGTCGGCGCTGAAGGCCGTGGTGCTCGACGAGGCCGACGAGATGCTCGATCTCGGTTTTCGCGAAGACCTCGAATTCATCCTCGACGCCGCCCCGGCCGAGCGCCGCACGCTGATGTTCTCGGCCACCGTGCCGCGCTCCATCGCCACGCTCGCCCAGGGCTACCAGCGCGATGCCGTGCGCATTTCCGCCGCCGGCGAGGAAAAGCAGCATCTCGACATCGAATACCGGGCGCTCAACGTCGCCCAGGCCGACCGCGAGAACGCCATCATCAACGTGCTGCGTTTCTATGAGGCGAAGAATGCGCTGGTGTTCTGCAACACGCGCGCCGCCGTCAATCATCTGACCGCGCGCTTCAACAACCGCAATTTCTCGGTCGTCGCCCTTTCGGGCGAGCTCAGCCAGAACGAGCGCAGCCATGCGCTGCAGGCAATGCGCGACGGCCGCGCCAAGGTCTGCATCGCCACCGATGTCGCGGCGCGCGGCATCGACCTGCCCAACCTCGAACTGGTGATCCACGCCGACCTGCCGACCAATCCCGAAACGTTGCTGCACCGCAGCGGCCGCACCGGCCGCGCCGGGCGCAAGGGCGTCAGCGCGCTGATCGTGCCGGGCAGCGCCCGCCGGCGCACCGAGCGGCTGCTGCAGAACGCCGGCCTCAAGGCGACATGGGCAAGCCCGCCCTCGGCCGACGACGTGATCCGCCGTGACGACGAGCGCATCCTGGCCGATCCGGCTTTCGACGAGCCGGTGAAGGATGACGAACGCGCCTTCATCGACGCGCTTCTCAGCCGACATGGCGCCGAACAGGTGGCGGCCGCCTTCGTGCGCCAGTGCCGCGCCAGCCGCTCGGCGCCCGAGGATCTCATGGACGTCGCGCCGTTCACGCCTTCCCGTGAAAGACCGGCGGACGAAAAGTTCGCGCAGCGCGACGAAGCGCCGAGCCGCCGCGACGATTTCGGCGCCAGCGTCTGGTTCTCGCTGTCGGTCGGACGGAGGCAGAATGCCGAGCCGCGCTGGCTGATCCCGATGCTGTGCCGCACCGGCAGCATCTCGAAGCGCGAGATCGGCGCCATCAAGATGCAGCCGGAGGAGACCTTCGTGCAGATCGCCGAGGACTGGGCCGACCGCTTTCTCGCCGCCATCGGGCCAGACCGCAAATTGCAGGGCAACATCGTCGTGAAGCGGCTCGACGGCACGCCGGACCTGTCGCGCGCCGGCTATCAGCCGCCGAGCCCCGACAAGAAGCCGCATCGCGGCAAGGCGCCATTCGACCCGAACGCGCCGAAGCGGAAGTTCGAGAAGCGGCCGCCGGCTGCGGCCGCCGACCAGCGGCCGGCAGCCGCGCATGAGGCAAAGCCGTGGGCAAAAAAGCCGGGCAAGCCGAAATTCGACAATGCCGGCCCGCCGAAGCACAAGAAGCCGAAGAAGCGGCCTTCGTAACCCTTATAGACGCCGGGCAGCGCTGTCCCGCAGTCCGGCCTTGATGACCGCCCAGCTTGTGGCCGCCGGCGTCGGCCGATGGTTTTGGGCGATGCGCTCCGCCAATGAGGAGCGCCAGGCGTGATCCTCCGCCATCCTGCGGATCGCCGCGTACCAGCCGGCCTGGTCTTCGGAATCGATTGCCGGCATCAGCCCGCCGCTCGCCTCGATCAGCGACGGCGCCGTCGACACGATGACCGGAACGCCGAAATCGAGGCATTCCGAGGCGCCGTAGCCCCAGCCCTCTATATGCGAGGGAAAGACGCCGAAGGTGGCGCTGCGATAATATTGGATGAGCTGCTCGTCGCTGACCAGCCCGGTGAAAGTGACCGACTGGAGCAGCTCGGGATGCGCCTTGAGATAGGCGCGCAGCGGCTCGATCATCCAGCCCCAGCGCCCGGCGCAGACCAGCCTTGGCAGCTTGACGCCCTCTTCCCGCGCCTGCTGCCAGATCCGCGCCAGCAATATGTGGTTCTTGCGCACTTCGATGGTCGAGCAGTAGAGCACGAACGGCTCGCCGGCCTCGATGCGCGCGGTAGCGCCCATGCGCGATGCCGTCTCATGCAGGATCGACGGCATCGGAAAGCGGTACACCACCGGCGCGCCGATGCCGGCCTTGCGCATATATTCGCTCAGCGTCGCGCCGACCTCGTCGGAGGCGCAGAATGCCGGCGCACCGGCGCGCACAAGCTGCTCGAGATCGGAGCCGAAACGGCGCTCGCCGGCGCTCGAGCCGAGCAGGTCAGGGCGCAATGCCGGGATGATATCGTGGCACAGGAAGGCAAGCTTGCCGGCGCTGCCCGAAACGGCGGACCGGTCTTCCTGGGTCAGGATGTGATGGCTGATCAGCACAAGGCCTGGCTCCGTCTCGACCGGCCGGGCTGGGGCATCTTCTCGCAAGCCAACGCGGATCCGCGCCCGCTGGTAAAGGCGATAGGCGCGGATCAACAGCCGCGTCGCCTGCCAGGCGATCCCCTTGCCGCCATTGGTCACCGTCCTGGCCAGATGGCGGTCCGCGTCACGCTTGTCCCAGGGCTGTTGCCGCACCGCCTCGAAAGCCCGCGACAGCGCCGCGCGTCTCCCCGGCCACCGCTTGGCACGATGCGGTGAAATCCCGCCCGCCGCGACATGGTCCTGTTCGAAAGGCGCAAGCGGCCGGAACCGGCCTTCCCCGGGCCTGAACGCCACCACCTCCACGTCGGGGTCGGGATCCGCCAAGGCCGCGTTGACGAGAAAGCTCTCCACCCGCGGAATACCCGCCAGGCCCTTGCCGGGCGGCCAGAACATCAGCCCTGTGGCATCGACGGCCACTGCAGGGGCCAGCCTCGGCGGCCATGCGACCTGCCCATCCGCGGTCGCGGCGCTTGCATCGGATTGCTCGACTGTCATGGTCTGCTTTGGCGAAGACGGCTGCACGTGAAGCGTTATGCTCGATTTGCCGCTAAGATGGTAGCCATGTCGCACGGCCTTGCCGGCGGGCTCGGCCCTGTGTCACCTTGGCAGGGACGCGGCGACAAGGGGGGTTGGCGATGCGTGGCGAAGTGCTTCACTATGACGAGGACCAGGGTTTCGGCTTCATCACCGGGGCCGACGGCAACCGCTACACATTCACCCGCGAGAACCTTCGCCGGCAAACCGCGATGACAAAGGGCACGGCGGTCGAGTTCCAGCCGGGCGGCGGCCAGGCGCGTGATGTTTTCGCGATCGCCGCACAGGCGGCAGGCCCGGCTGCCGACGCCGGCACCAGCGCCGCACCGGCGCAAGCCGCCCCCGCACCGGCGGCCGTCGCACCGCAGGCGCAGCATTTCGGCCGGGCCGCCGAGCCGACCGAGCCCACCGATCTCTGGTCCTATTTCTGGCGTGGGGTGACCCAGAACTATTTCAATTTCGCCGGCCGCGCCCGGCGCAAGGAATATTGGGGCTATTGTCTGTTCTGGACGATCGCGTTGCTGGTCGTCATGGGCATCGGCGTTTTCGCCGATGTCGAGACAGGCAATTTCGACAGCGCCGAGCTGCCGGCGATGACGGTCGGGCTTTTCGGCATGTTCCTGCTGGCCACCTTCCTGCCCAGCCTCGGCATGATCGTGCGCCGCCTGCACGACCTCGGCCTGACCGGCTGGCTCTGCCTGCTGATCCTGATCCCGACCTTCGGCAGCCTGATCATCCTGGTCTTCGCGCTCATCCCGACTCAGGGCCGCGAAAACCAGTGGGGGCCGGTGCCGGCGGGAGTCCGAATTTAAGGATACCCGCTAAAGACCCTAAGAAAACAATGAGTTGTCTACTGGCTGGCTATCCATGCCGTCAGGCGTCGGGTTTCAACACCTTCAGCGCATCGCCCGAAAGCCTGAGAAAAATCTTCTGGGCATGGCGTTCGGCGCCGAGCCGCGCGTAGAAGCGCAGCGCACCCTCGTTCCAGTCCTCGGTGGTCAGATCGATGCGGCCGATGCCGTGGCTGCGGCAATGATCGGCGAGAAAATCGATCAGCGCCCGGCCGACGCCGGCGCCGCGGACCTTGTCACGCACGAACAGATCCTTGAGGAACAGCAGCCGCTCGAGGTCGATGCCCGGATGCGCGATCGCCACCGACGCCAATCCGCTGACCTCTTCCTCAACGAAGGCGAGCGCGAAATGTGGATAGGCCGGGCTTTCCTCGCCAAGCCATTTCCGAGCGGCGGACAAGGCCCGATCATGGTCGAGCGGTGGCTGCCGGTAATGTGCCGCCATGGCGCACAGCATGACCGCGAGTGCGGGAGCATCCGCGTCCGTTGCCCAGCGGACGTCGACCGGCATGGATCAGGCCAGGAACCTGGCGATGATCGCGTCGCCCATCTCGACCGTGCCGACCTCGGTCATCCCAGGCGAGAAGATGTCCTTGGTGCGCAGGCCCTGGTCGAGCACGGCGGCGATCGCGCCTTCGAGCCTGTCGGCTTCATCGACCATGCCGAAGGAATAGCGCAGGCACATGGCGAAGGAGGCGATCATGGCGATCGGGTTGGCGATGCCCTTGCCGGCAATATCGGGCGCCGAGCCGTGCACCGGCTCGTAGAGCGCCTTGCGCTTCTTGGTCTTGACATCGGGCGCGCCGAGCGAGGCCGACGGCAGCATGCCGATCGAGCCGGTCAGCATGGCGGCGATGTCGGACAGCATGTCGCCGAACAGATTGTCGGTGACGATGACGTCGAACTGCTTGGGCCAGCGCACCAGTTGCATGCCGCCGGCATCGGCCAGCATATGGTCGAGCTTGACGTCGGAATAGCGCGCCTTGTGGGTCTGGGTGACGACCTCGTTCCACAGGACGCCCGACTTCATGACGTTGCGCTTTTCCATGGAGGTGACGTGGTTCTTGCGGGTCCGCGCCAGCTCGAAGGCGACGCCCGAAATGCGTTCGATCTCGAACGTGTCGTAGACCTGCGTGTCGATGCCGCGCTTCTGGCCGTTGCCGAGATCGATGATCTGCTTGGGCTCGCCGAAATAGACGCCGCCGGTCAATTCGCGCACGATCAGGATGTCGAGGCCTTCGACCACCTCCTGTTTCAATGAGGACGATGCCGCCAGCGCCGGGTAGCAGATGGCCGGGCGCAGATTGGCGAACAGCTCCATGTCCTTGCGCAGCCGCAGCAGGCCGGCCTCGGGGCGCACCTCGTAAGGCACGGCATCCCATCTCGGCCCGCCGACCGCGCCGAACAGCACCGCGTCCGCCGCCATCGCCTTTGCCATGTCGGCATCGGAGATCGCCGCGCCATGCGCGTCGTAGGCGCAACCGCCAACCAGGCCCTCGTCGGTGACGAAACCGCTGGAGAGCTTCTCGTTCATGGCCGATATCAGCTTCTTGACCTCGGCCATGGCCTCGGGGCCGATGCCGTCGCCGGGGAGCAGGAAAAGATGCTTCGTTGCCATGGAAAAACCGTCCCAGAAAAGAATTTGAACCGGCGCTTTGCTAAACGCCAAGCGCTTGCAGCGCAAGCCTGCGGTTCAGGACCACGATCACCGATGTGAGAGAATGTTGACCAGCCGGCCCAGGGGATCGCGCACATAGAAGCGCCGCACGCCCCAGGGTTCGTCGGCCGGTCCGTATTCTATGGCGAAGCCGGCGGCCTTCATGCCTTCCAGCGCCGCCTCGACATCGTCGACCTCGATCGACAGATCCGGCACCGGCGTGCCGGAGCCGCCTTGCGCCATGAAGGAGACCTGCACCTGCATCTGTTCGTCGGAACCGTAGGTGGCGATCCACCCCTGATCCATCAGCACGTCGAGGCCAAGCACGTCCTGGTAGAAGCGTTTCGCCGCCGCCGCATCCTGCGTCTCGATATTGGCCACGATGCGCCGGACCTTCATGCTCTCAACGCCCCGGAGCCGAGCGCCGCAGCGCCGTGACTTCGATCTCGATCTTCATTTCCGGCTTGTTGAGCTGGCAGACGATCATCGTCGCCGCCGGCCTGATGTCGCCGAATGTCTCGCCGAGGATCGGGAAGACCACGTCCACGAAGGCCTGGTCGGTGATGTAGTAATGCGCCCGCACCACATCGGCCATCTCGAAGCCGCCGTCGGTCAGCGCCTTGCCGATCGTCGCCAGGCAATTGCGCGTCTGCGCCTCGACCGTCTCCGGCATCGTCATCGTCGCGTAGTCATAGCCGGTTGTCCCGGAGACGAAACACCAGTCGCCCTGCACCACCGCGCGCGAATAGCCGGCAGTCTTTTCGAAGGGCGAGCCGGTGGAGATCAGTTTGCGCATGGCAGGCCTCGTTGGGTTGTCGGCCTGCGTTTAGCAGGCGAGGCGGCGCCGGTCGTGGGCCAAGCCGAGCGGACCATTGTCACGGAAGCGAAGCGCGCGGGCGCGGAGAACCCTAATTCCCCGACCCCTGCGCGGCGTCGAGCGCCTTTTTGATATCGTCCGGCCAGTCCTTCAGCGGCGGCCAGGCCGCTGGCTGGCCATCGTCGCCGCGCCGCGAAAAATAGACCGTGTGCTTGGCCGGGTCGACCGCCATGAAGCCGTCATTGCCGCCGCAGTCATGCGGCACGCAGCCGGTGGCGTAGAAGGCGCCGGACGCCGTCTTCTCCGTGCCGCCGCCGACCAGCAGGCTGGTCGCCATGTCGGGCATGGTGTCGCCGAGCAGCGCCTTGGCCGCCTTGTAGACAGCCTCGTTGTGGAAGGCGTCGATGATGTTGTCGTATTTCGACGGATCGATGTCCTTCCAGTCGGTGCCGGGCTCCGGCGTATAGGCGAGGTTGCCTGAAGTCGTCAGGCCTTCGGTCGGCGACCATTGCAGCGCCGCCTTTATCTCGCCAGGCAGCAGATAGGGCACGAAATAAATGGCGCTGTCGGAGATCGCCGCCGGCGGCGCGCCGCATTCGTCCTGCTCGACCGTCGTGGTCTTGATCTCGCCGTCCTTCGGCTTCCAGACGATGACCTTGGCCGGGCCGCATTGATTGCCGCCGTCGCCGACATCGACCAGCGCGACATTGACGTCGCCGATCTTGACCACCTTGTCGAAGAACACATCGTAGTTGCTGGCCAGCTGCTTGCCGTCATAGGCAAGCACCTTCTCGCCATCCTGCTCCGGCTGGGTGATGGTCAATTGGCCGCCCTCGAACGCTATCGGCGCCTGCTTGTCATCGTCGGCGGGCGCCGCGTCGCTGGTGCTCGACTCTCCCTGTTCGGTCGCTGGCTGGTCGGCCGGCTTCTGGGCTGCTGCGGGTGTCTGTGTCTGCGCAAAGGCACTGGCTATGGGCACCAGCAACAAGGCCAGCCCGCAAACGCCGGCAAGAAGCGAACGTGCCATGACTGTCCCTCCCTTCAGTCGCCGCCAAACCCGGCCTGAAAGGGCCGGGCCTATATTCGGATGGTGCCGTTCAGGCCCAGGGGCGCTGTTCGGCGTTGCGCTTCTCGAACGAGGCGATGGCGCCGGCCTTTTCCATGGTCAGGCCGATATCGTCGAGGCCGTTGAGCATGCAGTGCCGCTTGAAATCGTCGAGGTCGAACTTGACCACGCCGCCATCGGGGCCACGGATTTCCTTGGCTTCGAGGTCGATCGACAAAGTGGCGTTGGAGCCGCGCGAGGCGTCATCCATCAGCTTCTCGAGGTCCTCGGGGCTGACGGTGATCGGCAGCACGCCGTTCTTGAAGCAGTTGTTGTAGAAAATGTCGGCGAACGAGGTCGAGATGACGCAGCGTATGCCGAAATCGAGCAGCGCCCACGGCGCGTGCTCGCGGCTCGAGCCGCAGCCGAAATTGTCGCCGGCGACCAGGATCTGCGCCTTGCGGTAGGCCGGCTTGTTGAGCACGAAATCCGGGTTTTCCGAACCGTCGTCATTGTAGCGCATTTCGGCGAACAGGCCGGTGCCGAGGCCGGTGCGCTTGATCGTCTTGAGATAATCCTTCGGGATGATCATGTCGGTGTCGACATTGACGATCGGCATCGGAGCGGCGACGCCGGTGAGCTTGGTGAATTTTTCCATGGCTTTGGCCCGTGTTTTCGTTGCGGGGGATTTGCTGAAGCTCCGTTTACACAAAGCCGAGGGCAAATAAAAGGCAACTGTTCGTGCGCATTGGCACAACAGCCACCCCACAAAGCGGCTTCGAATTCGCTGGCCGATGGTGCAGTCTGCCGGCATGGCTGAAAATTCCCATGTCCTCTACGCAAGCGAACCCGCGCTCGATGTCGCAGAATTCCGCAAGGTGCTGTTGGAATCCGGCCTCGGCGAGACACGGCCCGTCGATGATCCCGCCAGGCTGCAGGCCATGCTGTCCGGTGCCAATCTGGTGCTGACCGCGCGCCTCGACATCGAAGGCAAGCCGCTGGTCGGCGTGGCCCGTGCGGTCACCGACTTTGCCTGGGTCTGCTACGTCTCCGAGCTCGCCGTGTCCCGATCGGCGCAAGGGCTCGGCATCGGCAAGGGCCTGATGGACGAGGCCCGGCGGCAGCTCGGACCCTCGGTCGCCATCAGCCTGATCTCCATGCCGGACGCCGTCGGCTTTTACGAACGCATCGGCATGAAACGCATGGCCGACGCCTTCTGGTTCTCCCGCAAGGGCTGATTCTTTCTCCTGTGACGGCATCCGTTTGCCGATGGCGTGCGATCTTGCCGCTTGACATGCAACCAAATGGTTGCATATTAAAGCCATGAGCATGGATGCAGTCTTTCGCGCCTTGGCGGACCCGACACGCCGGCAATTGCTGGACAGTCTCCATGCCCGGAACGGGCAGACGCTGAACGCGCTGTGCGCGGAGATGGACATGACGCGCCAGGCGGTGACCAAGCACCTGGCGATCCTGGAGGAAGCCAACCTCGTCACCACGCTCCGCAAGGGGCGCGAAAAGGAGCACTACCTCAACCCGGTTCCGATCAACGAGATCGCCGAGCGCTGGATCGGCAAGTTCGAGCGCCATCGGCTGAATGCCTTGAGTGATCTGAAGAAACGCCTCGAAAGGGAAGACTGATGAGCAACAGCTTCGTCTACGTGACCTACATCCGCACCACGCCCGAAAAGCTCTGGGAGGCGCTGACCGACCCGGAGTTCAACCGGCAGTTCTTCCTCTGCTCCTACCAGGAGAGCGAGTGGAAGGTCGGCTCCAGCTGGAAACTGGTCTTCCCCGACGGCCGCGTCGCCGACTCGGGCGAGATCCTCGAGATCGACCCGCCGCGACGCCTGGTCATCAAATGGCGCAATGAATGGATGCCGGAGATCAGGGAAGACGGCTACACGCGCTGCACCTTCGCCATGGAACAGGACGGCGAGCTGATGAAGCTTGCCGTCACCCACGAGGCCGACGGTCCGCACCGGCTGATCCCCAATGTCAGCAAGGGCTGGCCGCTGGTGCTGGCCAGCCTCAAGAGCCTGCTTGAGACCGGCAAGGGTTTCGAGCGCCCGCCATCAAAAGGGTAAAAGGCTCGTTTCGATATCGAAACAAACTCTGTCCGGAGGCGTCCATGATGCACTTTCCCAGGGTGCAAAGCATGACCAACGGCGACACGATCATGGCATCCGCCGAGATCGAAGCGCCCGCTGAGCGCATTTTTCGCGCACTGGTCACGAGCGAGATAGAGCAATGGTGGGGGTCGGCCGACACCTACCGCATGGCCGACTGGTCCGCCGACTTTCGTGTCGGCGGCCGTTGGACCGTCACTGTCCGCACAGCTGACGGCAACGACCTGCCGGCCGGCGGCGAATTCCTCGAGATCGAGGCACCGCGCCGGATCGTGCAGACGCGGGCCTATGGCTGGGATCACGCGACGCTTGGCCGGCGGCAAACCACACTTGCCTGGCTGCTGCAGCCGATCACCGGGGGTACGCGTCTCACCATCTGCCATGGCGGTTTTGCTGGGCTCAGCGATGCGGCGGCTGAACATGCCGAGGGTTGGGGCCGGGTGCTGGCCTGGCTGCAGGCCTATGTCGAGGCTGGGAAGCGGGTGGCGGCTTAGGCGGCGGGTGCCGCCTTGACCCGCACCTCATCTGGTCCACATCCCATGCATGGAAAAACAGGGATGTTTCATAGGCACGGCCGGTTGGGGAATTCCAACCCGATACCAGCAAGATTTCCCGCAGCCCGGCTCACATCTCGAACGCTATGCCCAGCGCTTCCCGATCGTCGAGATCGACACGTCTTTCTACAAGCCGCATCGCCGTGAGACCTATGAACGCTGGGCAAGCTCCGTGCCGGAGCCCTTCCGCTTTGCCGTCAAGACGCCCAAGGCAATAACCCATGAGCATCGTCTCGCGGATTGCGATGCGCTGGCCGAAATATTTCTGCAGCAGGTCGATGGTCTTGGCGAAAAACTGAGCGTGCTTCTGGTGCAGCTGCCGCCGAGCTTGGCCTTCGAGCCGGACGTCGCCGGCGGTTTCTTCGACATGCTGAGCAAGCGGACAAAGGCCAGGCTCGTATGCGAACCGCGCCATCCGAGTTGGTTCCGAGCGGAGGCGGAGGCGCTTCTGGCAGATCGGCAGATCACACGCGTTGCCGCCGACCCGGCTCCGGTGCCTGCGGCAGCCGTGCCGGGCGGCTGGGCCGGCCTCGCCTATTTTCGCTGGCATGGCATGCCGCGTGTCTATTACTCGGACTACGACGCCGAAGCGCTCGACCGCATCAGCCGGCACGTGCAAGCTGCGGCCGCGTCAGGGGCGGAAGTCTGGGGGATTTTCGACAACACGGCTGCCGGGCATGCGCTTGGCAATGCGCTCAAGGTCGATGCGGTGATACCCCGAAGCGACGCGGCGCGGACCCTAGAATCCATGCGGCGGCGGCGATGTGTCGCGACGGATCAGAACTGTTAGGACAACGCACGGGCGTTTCATTCTGCAGCGCTGACGCCCTTCGGCAGCGGTAACGGCATGGATTCCAGGGTCTCCGCGACGGACCTTCGCTCCTGCTCCGCCCTGGAATGACGAAGAAACTGATAGCGCTTTGCGAATTCTGAGGGCCGTCCCAAACCGCTCAAATCACGTTCAATTCCCGGAACGCCCGTCCCTCGGCCACGCGTTCGTACCCAAACGCCGAGCAATCGATCGTCCGGTACCCGCCATGCACCAGAAGCTCCGCCAGCGCCTTGCCGACCGCCGGCGCCTGCTGCAGGCCGTGGCCCGAAAAGCCGTTGGCGAACAGGAAATTGCCGACCTCTGGATGCGGGCCGATCACCGCGTTCTGGTCCAGCGTGTTGTAGTCATAATGCCCGGCCCAGGCACGGGTCGGCTTGATGGCTTCGAAGGCGGGGATCCGGGTCGCCAGCACCGGCCAGATCACCTCTTCGAACAGCGGCCAGTCGACGTCGAAATCGGCGGGATCGGCCGGACCGTCGCCCTCTTCCGGCTCGGCGCCGCCGGTGAGGTAGACCGAGCCTTCCGGGCGCACATAAATGCCGGAGGGGTCGACCAGCAGCGGCATGTCGGCATATTTCTCGCGCGCCTCGAAGACGAAGACGTTGCGCTTGCGCGGCTCGACCGGCAGCGCCAGCCCGGCAAGGGCGGCGACCTTGCCGGCATTCGGTCCGGCGGCGTTGACGACGATGCCGGCTTCCAGCGTCTGGCCATTGTCGAGGGAGACGCCGGTGACGCGATTGCCGTCCCGCGCGATGCCGGTGACGGAGGCGGCGATGAAATCGATCTTCTTGTCGCGCAGCGCCTTGCGGAAAAGCGTCAGCATCGCATGCGCGTCGAACCAGCCCTCGCCGCTCCGGCCATAGGCGCCGGCGGAAATGCCCTCGGTCGACAGCCAGGCGAAGCGCCGGGTCAGCTGCTCTGGATCCTCGAGCACGATGTCGGCGCCCTCGGCGACCTGCGCTTCATGGTTGGCCTTGAGAACGGGCAAGCCATTCTCGCCGGCCAGGATGAGATAGCCGCCCTCGCGAAAACCGATATCGGCATCGGTGCCGAACGTCTCCTTCAGCCGCCGGAACAGCTTCAGCGTGAACTGCGACAGGCGGATGTTTTCCGGAATGGAGAATTGCTGGCGGATCGAGGCCATGGACAGCGTCGTTGCCGCATGGGCGAATTGCGGATCGCGCTCGATCAGCGCGATGGAGCCGGAAAAGCCTTCCTCGCGCAGATAGTAGGCAATGGAGGACCCAACGATGGCCCCGCCGATGATGACGATGTCGTAGCGCATTTTTCAGCTCCGGCTTCCAGAGCATGATCCCGAAAAGTGGGTACCGGTTTTTCGGATAAGATCATGCTCAGCTTGATAAAGGCAAAGTGATCTCGAAGCGCGTGCCGCGCTCGGAGTCAACCAGCCGGATCATACCATCATGCGCTTTCAGGAGGGCCAGCACGATGCCGAGGCCCATGCCGGTGCCGCCGGTGGCGCGGCGCGTGGTGAAGAACGGCTCGAAGATGCGCGCCCGGTTGCTCGGCGAAATACCGGCGCCGTCGTCGCTGACCAGCACCGTCGCCTTGCCGCCGGCGCTGGTCGCGGTGATCGAAACCAGCGTCGCGCCGTGCCTGGCGGAATTGTCGATGAGATTGGCAAGCACGATCGCGGCGTTCTCAGCCGAGATGCGCAAAGCGAGATCACCGCCCGCCTCGACGCGGACCGCCAGCCTGGTGTCGACGGGCAGCAGCGCCAGCGAGGCAGCGATCGAGGTGGTTTCGCCGCTGGGTGCAAGATTTTCGGCCTTCGCCAGATCGAGCAGCCTGCGCACCAGCAGATTGAGCCGCCCGGCATCGGTGACGATATTGTCTGAGAAGCGCCGACGCTCCTCATCGTCCATCGCACTACCGGAATCGCGCAGCAATTCGGCCGCGCCCTGGATCGCCGTCAGCGGTGATTTGAGCTCGTGCGAGACATGGGTGGCGAAGGTCTGGATCGAATCCGATCGCGCCTGCAGCTTTTCCGCCATGTCGAGGAAGGCGGCGGACAGCTCGGCCATTTCGTAGGTGCCGTGATGGTCGAGCGGCCGGATCGCGTCGCGCTCGCCGGCGGCGATACGCTGGGTGCGGTCGATCAGCGCATAGATCGGCCGGCTGACGGTACGCAGGAAGACGAGGCCGATGAGCAGCGTGCCGCCAAGGATGGCGATCGCCGCCAGTGTCACCTTGCCGCGTTCGCCATAGAGATGCTTGATGATGTTGTTGGGTGTCCGCGAGACATAGACCACGCCGGCGACATGGCCGTCGACGGCCACCGGCAGAGCGACGAAGACCCGCACCTTGGTGCCGCGGCTGACCGAATAGAGCGGCGGCGTCGGCTGGTCGGGGATGCGCAGCCGAAGCGCGCTGGCATAGTGGCCGCCAAGTGCCGTGCGCACCTCATCGACCCCGGCGAGCGACTGCCCGACCTCGTTGCGCCCGGCAATGACGACGCCTTGGGGATCGAGCAGCCGGAAGCCGGCGAGCGTGGTTTTCTGCGTCGCGTCGAGAATGCCGGATAGGCGCGTGCCGATCGCGGCGAAGGCCGGATCGGCGGCGGTAACGGGCATGGCCGCCGGCCGGGTCGGTAGTACATAGTCCGAAGCCAGATCGAGGCGCGGCTCGATCGGCCGGTATGGTCCGTCAGGATTGTCGGCCCGGCTGGCGCTGCCATTGGCCTGCGGCATCGGCGCGCCGAGTTTTTCCGGGGAAATGCCGGCGTCGCGCACCTGCTGCGCATAGATGGCGGCGATGGCCGCCCCTTGCGCGATCAGTTCCGCCTCGGTCTGGCGGATCAGCTGGTTCTCGTAGAGGCGGAAGAAGAACAGCCCGACCAAAGGCAGCGCCATCACCATGATCAGGATGGCGACGACGACCGTGGCGAGCCGTGGCCGCCATTTGCGGCCGATCCATTTGCTTGACGTCGTCAGCCGCATCGGCCGAGCCGGAAGCCGACGCCATGCACGGTCTCGATGGCGTCCAGGCAACCCACCGCCGCCAGCTTGGCGCGGATGTTTCTTATGTGGCTGTCGACGGTGCGGTCGGCGACATGGATCTTGCCGGCATAGGCGCTGGCCATCACCGCGTCGCGGTCGAGCACATGCGCCGGCCGCGCCAGGAAACCTTTCAGGATAGAAAATTCGATCCCCGTCAGGGCAAGCGGCTGGCCGTCGAAGGATGCCCCGTGGCTGGCCGGCGCCAAAGTGAGCTTGCCATGCGAAAACTGCCGGTCGTCGGCCGGTTCGGACGCCGCCGGGCGGGCACGGCGCAGGATGACGTTGACGCGGGCGACCAGCTCGCGCGGGCTGAACGGCTTCGTCACATAGTCGTCGCCGCCCATTTCGAGCCCGAGGATGCGGTCGATCTCCTCGTCGCGCGCGGACAGGAACAGCACCGGCACATCAGAGGTGTGGCGCAGCCGCCGACAGACCTCCAGCCCGTCCATTTCCGGCATGCCGATGTCGAGAACGACCAGATCCGGCGCCTGGCGTCCGATCTCCTGCAAGGCGGCCGCACCATCCGCCACACCAAGCGTTTTCATGCCGGCCTTTTCCAGCGCGAAGCAGATCACCTCGCGGATATGCGGGTCATCGTCGGCGACGAGGATGTGATGCGGCATCGGTCAGCGGCCCGGCAAGGAAGGTTGCGTAGGCTGAGGAAGCACGAGCGACCCCTTGCTGTCGAGATAGGCAAGCAGGCGCCAGTCGCGAAAGCTCCAGGCCCGCCAGTTCCGCTGAACGGTGCGGTACCAGTCTTCGTCGCTGGCTCGCAATCCTTCGAGCTCGCGGACGGCGCCGGCGGCAGCCGTCCGGTCCTGATGATCGAAGAAACGATCGAGCGCCGGAAACGCGCCCGGCCCGAGCGAGCGCACATACCAGGCGTCGAGGGGGATGCCCTGGCCGGTCATTTCAAGGGAGTGGTCGACATTATAGTTGGCGATCAGCGCGGCAAAGTTGATGAAGCAGCAGGCATAGAGCGTCAGGGATAACGTCAGAAGATTGGCGGAGGAGAGCCATTCATTGGATTTTTCGAGCGCGATGCGGGCGATGATCAGCGCAAGCTCTGATGCCACCAGCCCCATCCAGACGAAAGCCGCGATGCGCCAATAGGTCAGCGCGTAGATGCCGATATAGAGGTCGAGCCGCAGGATCGACGAGATGACCAGCACGATGTTCTGCGCCACCCAGGCATAGACCAGCCGGCGGATGAGCGGATCGCCCGAGGTCTCGCTTCCCGGCCTGAGCGCCGCCAGCACGAAACCGGCGGCAAGCAGCGCGGTGACGATCAAGGGATAGGCGCCGCGATGCGCATAGGCGGCGTAGCTCAAGCCATCGGGAAGGGCGACCCCGCCCCAGAGATAGGTGGCGTCGAGCCCGGTCTGCAGCGCAAACAGCACGTTGAAGACGATCAATGCGCGCAGGATGGCGGCCTTGCCGACGATGTCCTCGATCACGTGTCGTTGGGGATTGGTCGCCGGTTGAGCAGCGGCAAGGGCATGGTTTGGCCGGCGGATGCCCCACGAAAAACGCGGCAGGCGCGGCCGCAGGAAAGCCCAGACGCCGGCGAGCACGAACAGCCAGAAGGCGATCCGCGCCAGCTGGATCAGATCGAGCAGTTTCAGAAGATCGATCAGCGACAGCCAGTATTCAATGACCGGATTGGCGGCGCCGAACAGCGCCAGGAAGACGGCGCCCAGCGTCAGCGGCATCAGCCAGACGGCGACCGCCGCCAGCCGCACGCGCCGCCCGCCGAACCGGCGCGCCGTCTTGCGCCAGCGGATGAAATCACTGACGAAGCGGAACGGCGCCGCCAGCCCGAACAACACGATCTGGCCGGCAATGCGGGCCAGGCTGTGCCGCAGCCGGCCGCTCAGCGAAAGCGCGAAGATGATCAGCGCCGCAAGCGCGATCGAGACGGACAGAGGGCTGACATTTTCGGCCAGCGGCAGCAGCGCGACAAGCAAGGCGGCGGGCTTGAGCCAGACCCTGATGTCGCTGAAGGCCGCGGGGTGCACGGCCACGACCGCGGCGGCGATCAGGATGGCGAACAGGAAAACCGTGATGTCGGCGGGCTGACCGTAGAACAGGAAATCCGCCAGCACGACCAGCAGCACGGCAACGCCGAAGCGGCTGCAGTAGCCTGGTGCGGCGGTGAAAAACGATGTCATGAACTGACCTTCCTGATGGCATCTGGCCTGATCGTGCCCGGCCGCCATGGCGGCGGGCTCTTGCGGACAAAGGGAATGAGGATCGCCGCGGGGTTGGCGCGCGGCGGATCGACCAGCCACCAGCCTTCGCTGCGCAGGCGCCGGGGCAGGGACCAACGGGGTTTTGCTCGCTTGTGCATGCCGCCTGTTTGGCAGACCGGCAGGGAGATGGCAGGGCGGATCCGAGGAGCTTTTCGGCAGGTGCGTGCAGTTTTCGTGCAGGCAGCGCGCCATCCTGCGAACGCTGCCGCCGCCCCTCATCTGCCTGCCGGCAATCTTCTCCCCGTGAACGGGGAGAAGGGAGCTGGCCGCAACGCTGGCGCCCTTTCCGCAACGTTGGCGATTGGCGAAATCGGCGATGAGGGCGTCCTTCTCCCCGTCACTATACGGGGAGAAGATGCCGGCAGGCAGATGAGGGGCGGCGCTGATCTTGATGATTAGCCGACGTCACGCAAACTTCTAAAGCCATTACCCCAACGCTTGCCTCGACCCCCCACAGGCGGCATAGATCCAGCATGACAAACGAACCCTATCGCCCGCGCCGCTCGGTGCTCTACGTCCCGGCCTCCAACGACAAGGCGCTGGCCAAGATCGCGCAGCTGTCCTGCGATGCAATCATCATCGATCTAGAGGACGCCGTCGCACCGGCCGACAAGATCGCCGCTCGCGAAAAGCTGCCCGCGATCTTTGCCAGCCGCCCGGCTGCCGGCACTCCTGGCCGCCGCTGCGAGATGGTCGTGCGCGTCAACGCGCTGGCCAGCGAATGGGGCGCCGACGACCTCATCGCCGTGGCGAAGGTCGAGCCCGACGGCATCCTGTTGTCCAAGGTCGCCACGCCGCGCGATATCCTTGAAGTCGGCGACGTGCTCGACGACAATTTTGCCCCCGACAGCGTGAAACTCTGGGCGATGATCGAGACGCCCAAGGCTCTGCTCAACATCGGCGCCATTGCCGAACTGGGCCGCGATCCGGCCTCGCGCCTCAATTGTTTCGTGGCCGGAACGAATGACCTGGCCAAGGACACCGGTGTGCTGGCGACCCCCGACCGGCGCTATCTCGTGCCGTGGCTGATGCAGATGGTGCTGGCCGCGCGCGCCGGCGGCCTCGACATGCTCGATGGCGTCGCCAACGATTTCCGCGACCTCGACGCCTTTGCCCGCGAATGCACGGAGGCGGCCGCCATGGGCTTCGACGGCAAGACCCTCATCCATCCGGCCCAGATCGACGCGGCGAACCGCACCTTCGCGCCGTCGCCGGAGGCGCTGACCGAGGCGCGGCTGATAAAGGACGCTTTTTCACGTGCCGAGAATGTCGAAAAAGGCGTGATTTCGCTGAACGGCAAGATGGTCGAGCGGCTGCATCTGGCGCAGGCTGAAAAATTGCTGGCGAAGGCGGCCGCCATCGGCGCATGATATCGGCCCATGCTCGCGGGCTATGGCACTTACGACAGGACTTGAGACATGAAACTCTACCGCTTTCTGACCGCCCCCGACGACGCCAGCTTCTGCCACAAGGTGACGGCGGCGCTGAACAAGGGCTGGCACCTGTTCGGCTCGCCGACCTACGCCTATGACAAGAAAGCCAAGACCATGCGCTGTGGCCAGGCCGTGGTGAAGGATGTCGATGGCCAGGAATACGGGCCGGATACGAAGCTCAGCGACTGGTAGAGGCTAGCTGCCTTCCTCTCTTCGTCATTCCGCCGCCTCTTCGATCTTCTCCATATCATCGTCCGACAGGCCGAAATGGTGGCCGATCTCGTGGATCAGCACATGGGTGACGATGTCGCCCAGCGTCTCCTCGTTCTCGGCCCAGTAGTCGAGCATGGCGCGGCGGTAGAGCGTGATGCGGTTCGGGCCTTCGCCGGTCTGCGGGTTCCAGCGCTCGGCGATGCCGCGCCCCTCGAACAGGCCGAGCAGGTCGAACGGCGTCTCCAGCGACAGGTCGTCCATGATCTCGTCGGTCGGGAACTCGGCGATCTGGATGACGATCTCGCCGGTCAGCTTGCGAAAGTCCTCCGGCAGATGGGCGTAGGCCTCCAGCGCCAGGAACTCCATCTCCTCCATCGAGGGCGCGAGTTCGCCATGCCAGGTGCGGGTTTTGTAGATGCGGGCCATGCTTTGTCCTTTGACCCGGCATATAGGCTTTCGCACCGGTCGAGGCAAATGAAGCGGCCCATACGCCCATGCCGCACAGGGCCTGCAGGAATAAATTCCTTGTGACTCTGCTTGACTCTTCAGGTTGCCTCTGGAATCTATAGGAACATAACAGGAACAATTGTGAGTGGACACTGACCGTCATGGCGATATCAGCCGTGGCGCGGGAGACTGTTTTTGCCCTGCGCCGCCAGATCGCGAAGATCGAGGGAACGCTGCCAGAGCGCCTGCAGGCGCCGGCTGGCGCGCCGCTTGAAGCCGACGCCAGCGCCGATGCCACACCCGGCGCCGATCTCACGATCGTGCGGCGCGGCCTTGCCGCGGCCTTGCCGGATGCCTTCCTGCCGATCGGCATCGAACGGCTCGATGACGCCCTGAGCGGCGGCCTGCCGAAAGCCGCGCTCAGCGAAATCCATGGCCTGGAAACCCGAGATGCCGGAGCCGTCGCCGGCTTCGCCCTTTCGCTCACCAGCCTGATCCTCAAACAGGCGCAAGGGCTGCCCATCCTATGGATCGGCACCACGGAAATCTTCCGCGAGGCGGGCTTTCCCTATGCAAGGGGACTGCAAGCCTCCTTCGGCATCGAGCCGGAGCAATTGTTGTTTTCCGAGGCGCCAAAGCTCGTCGACGCGTTGTGGGTCACTGAGGAAGCGGCACGGATCACGGCGCTCGCCGCCGTCATCCTGGAAATTCGCGGCAACCCGCAGCGGCTGGACCTGACCGCGACGCGCCGGCTGCATGCGAGGGCGCAAAGTGCCGGCCGCCCGGTATTCCTGCTGCGACAGGCGGCCGAACCCGAACCGACGGCGGCGCCCGTCCGCCTCATCGTCTCCTCGGCGCCGGCCGTGCCGCGCGCCACGGTTGCCGGGCCGCTCGCCGAATCGATCGGCCGCCCGGCCTTCACCATCACCATCGGCAAGAGCCGCACGGCCCTGCCTGGACAATTCACACTGGAGTGGAACCCCGATGAACGCGTATTCTACGAAAGAAGGGGCCAACGGACAGAGAATCCTGTCCCTGTGGTTTCCCTATCTGGCGGCCGAAAGGATCCTGCGGCAGCGTCTGGGGCGATCCTGGCGTTCCCGGCCGTCGGATCACCCGGCGCCATCGCACCCGCCACTGGTGATCAGCCACCGCCAGGGCAACGCCCAGCGCATCTCAGCCCTCGACGAGCGGGCTGAGGCGCTGCACCTGAAGCGCGACATGGGCATTGCCGATGCGCGCGCCATGCATCCCTCGATCGACATCGTCGAGGCCGATCCGGAGGCCGACCGGCGCCTGCTCGAAGGCCTTGCCGACTGGTGCGACCGCTACACCCCGCTGGTGGCGCTGGACGGGGCGGACGGCCTGTTCCTCGACGTCACCGGCTGCACCCATCTGTTCGGCGGCGAACGCGCCATGCTAGACGATATCCTGTGGCGCTTCTTGCACCAGGGGTTCGATGTCCGCGCCGGCCTTGCCCCGACGCCGGGGGCGGCCTGGGCGGCGGCCCGCTTTTGCGGCGACCGCATCGTTGTTTCAGGTGAGGAGGAAGCGCTGATGGCGCCTTTGCCGCTCGCGGCATTGCGCATCGCGCCGGAGACCCGCGCCAGCCTGGAAAGTGTCGGCCTGCGCACGGCGGGCGCCGTCATGGCCGCCCCGCGCGCGCCGCTTGCCCGCCGCTTCGGCGCCACCTTGCTGCTACGCCTCGACCAGGCGCTTGGCCGCCTCGACGAGGCGGTCTCGCCGCGCCTTCCCGTCGCGCCGCTTTCGGTCGAGCGGCATCTCGCCGAGCCCGTTACGCTCACCGAGGACATCGAGCGGCTGGTCGGCCTGCTGGCGACGACCTTGAAGAGCGATCTCGAGCGCCGCGGCGAGGGCGCCCGGACGCTGGCGCTGCTGCTCTTCCGCGTCGACGGCGCCGTCAGCCGCATCGCCTTGGGCACTTCGCGGCCGATGCGCGATCCCCGGCTGATCCAGAAGCTGTTCCATGAAAGGCTGGCGGCACTCGAGCAGGACATCGACGCCGGCTACGGCTTCGACCTGGTGCGGCTTTCGGTGCTGGCGGCCGCCGCCTTCGACATGGCGCAGGCCGATCTGACCGGCGAGGTGACCGATGACGGCGCCGACATCGCGCTGTTCGCCGACCGCATCCGCGCCCGGCTCGGCGAGGGCGCGGTGCTGCAGCCGGTCGCGGTCGAAAGCCATCTGCCGGAGCGCGCCGTCGCCATCGTCCCCTTCAGCGAAGCGCCGCGCCGGACCACGCCGCCGAAGAGACCGGACAGGGTGCAGGCGCCCAAAACCATCTTCCCGCCGGAACGGCCGATCCGCCTGTTTCGCGCCCCCGAGCCCATCGAGGTGCCGGCCACCGAAATGCCGGAGGGACCGCCGCTCAATTTCCGCTGGCGGCGCGCGCTCTACCGCGTCACCCGTGCCGAGGGTCCCGAACGCATCGCCGCCGAATGGTGGCGCGAGGCGCCGAGCGACGCGGCGGCATCGACGCGCGACTATTTCCGCATCGAGGATGCCGAAGGCCGCCGCTACTGGCTCTACCGGCAAGGCCTTTACGGCGGCTCGCAAGCCGCGCCGCGCTGGTTCATGCATGGGGTCTTCGCATGAACGCGCTGACCGTCATCCCCTATGCCGAGTTCGGCATCCAGTCGAATTTCTCCTTCCTGCGCGGTGCGTCCAAGCCGGAGGAGTTGGTGGTCGCGGCCAAGCTCATGGGTTTTTCGGCGATCGGTCTTGCCGACCGCAACACGGTGGCGGGCGTCGTGCGCGCCTGGCAGCAGGCCAAGGTCGAAAAACTTGCCTATCACCCCGGCTGCCGGCTGGTTTTTGCCGACGGCACGCCTGACATTCTCGCCTATCCCCGGAACCGCGCCGGCTGGGGCCATCTGTGCCGCATGCTGACGCAAGCCAATCTGCGCGAGGAGACCGAAAAGGGCGCGACGCTGCTCCAGCGCGGCGACCTGTTCGAATGGGGGGATCTGATGTCGCTGGCGGTCCTGCCCGACCTGGCGGCGGGCGCTGAAGACGGTCTTGCCGGGCTTGCCCAGCTCAAGGACCGCTTCGGCAGGGCCCTGCGGCTTGGCGTCTCACCCTGCTATGCCGGCAATGACCGGTTCCGCATCGAGCAGGCGGCGGCAATGTCCGAAATGACCGGCATCCCGCTGATGGCGACCAACGATGTCCTCTACCATACCGCCGAACGGCGCCCGCTGCAGGACGTGCTGACCGCGATCCGCCTCAACACGCCCGTCGCCGAGGTCGGGCTGGAACTGACCGCCAATGCCGAACGCCATCTGAAGCCGCCGCTGGAAATGGCCCGGCTGTTCCGCAGGCATCCGCAGGCACTGGCCGAGACGTTGCGGTTCGCCGAAGAGCTGACCTTCTCGCTCAGCGACCTCCAGTACAATTATCCCGACGAGCCGACGGAATCGGGTCTAGGGCCGCAGGCCGAGCTGGAGAGGCTGGCGCGGGAGGGGGCGGCGCGGCGCTATCCCTCGGGCGTGCCCGCTTCGGTGATCAAGCGCATCGAGGAAGAGCTCGTTCTGATCGAGCGCCTCAACTATGCCCGTTACTTCCTGACCGTCTACGACATCGTCAAATTCGCCCGCAGCCAGGACATTCTCTGCCAGGGTCGTGGTTCGGCTGCCAATTCGGTGGTTTGCTTCTGCATCGGCATCACCGAAGTGGGACCCGAGAAAATCGATTCGCTTTTCGAGCGCTTCATTTCCGAGGAAAGGAACGAACCTCCAGACATCGACGTCGACTTCGAGCACGAAAAGCGCGAAACCGTCATCCAGTACATCTACGAGAAATACAGCTCCAAGCGAACCGCACTCGCCGCCGCCGTCATCAGCTATCGCGGCCGCTCGGCGCTGCGCGAAGTGTCGAAGGCCATGGGCCTGTCGGAGGATGTCCGGGCATCGCTGTCCGGCTCTATCTGGGGCTGGTCGACCTCGGAACTCGGTGAGAAGGAAGCCCGCGCCGGCGGTCTCGACCGCACCGACCCGGTGTCGCAGCATGTGATGGAACGCGCCAATGAGATCATGGGCTTTCCCCGCCATCTCTCCCAGCATGTCGGCGGCTTCGTCATCACCAGGGACCGGCTCGACGAGATCGTGCCCATCGTCAAGACGGCGATGGACGAGCGCAAGATGGTCGAATGGGACAAGGACGATCTCGACGCGGTGAAGATCCTGAAAGTCGATGTGCTGGCGCTCGGCATGCTGACCTGCCTGCAGCGCGCCTTCACCTTGCTTACGGACCATTATCCGAAGGCACGGGATGACTATGGCCAACCCTATGTGCTGGCCACCTTGCCGCCGGAAGACAGGCGCGTCTACGACATGATCGGCCGCGCCGACACGCTCGGCGTCTTCCAGATCGAGTCTCGCGCCCAGATGTCGATGCTGCCAAGGCTCAAACCAAAGGATTTCTATGACCTCGTCATAGAGGTGGCGATCGTGCGGCCCGGCCCGATCCAGGGCGACATGGTCCACCCTTATCTGCGCCGCCGGCAAGGCAAGGAAAAGCCCGAATATCAAAAGCCGGAGCTGGAAGCGATCCTGAGCAAGACACTTGGTGTGCCCCTGTTTCAGGAACAGGCTATGAATATCGCTATCGTCGCCGGCGGTTTCAAACCGGGCGAGGCCGATGAACTGCGCCGCGCCATGGCCACCTTCAAGCGCACCGGCACCATCGGCAATTACCGCGACCGTATGATCAACGGCATGGTCGGCAAGGGCTACACCAGGGACTTCGCCGAGCGCTGCTTCAAGCAGATCGAGGGTTTTGGCGAATATGGCTTTCCCGAGAGCCACGCCGCCTCCTTCGCCTTGCTCGTCTATGCCTCCTGCTGGTTCAAGACCTTCTATCCCGACGTGTTCTGCGCCGCGATCCTGAATTCGCAGCCGATGGGGTTCTACCAGCCGGCCCAGCTGGTGCGCGACGCGCGCGATCATGGCGTCGACATCCGCGACGTCGACGTCAATTATTCCGTCTGGGACTGCACCCTGGAAAAAGCGCCTTTCGATCCGGCCCGCATCCTGCCGCGCCATGCTGAGATGCGCGGCGTCATCGAGACGAGCCATGCGGTGCGGCTCGGCTTCCGGCAGATCAAGGGCCTGTCCGAGGAACGCATGGAGCAATTCGTCGCGCGACGCGGCTCAGGCTACTCGACCGTCCGGGATGTCTGGCTGCGTTCAGGCCTCGATGTCGGCGAGATCGAGCGCCTGGCCCAGGCCGACGCCTTCCGCTCGATCGGCCTCGACCGCCGTGCCGCACTGTGGGAGGTGCGGGCGCTGGGCGCCAGGAGTGCCGCCGAAAAGCTGCCGCTGTTCGACCAGCCGGCGCTGCGCCTGCGCGAACTGGAGCCGGAGACGAAGCTGCCGAAAATGCCGCTCGGCGAGCATGTCATCCACGACTACCGCTCGCTCGGCCTGTCGCTGAAGGCGCATCCGGTCGCCTTCCTGCGCGAACGGCTCGACCGCGCCGGCGTCACGCCCAATGCCAACCTGCCATCGGTGCGCGACGGCAGGCGGGTCTCCGTCGCCGGCCTGGTGCTGGTGCGCCAGCGTCCAGGCAAGGGCAATGCGATCTTCCTGACGCTGGAGGACGACAAGGCCGTCGCCAACGTCATCTTCTGGGAGCGGACCTTTACCCGCTTCCGCCCCATCGTCATGGGCGCGCGCTTCGTCAAGGTCAGCGGCAAATTGCAGTCGGAATCCGGTGTCATCCATATCGTCGCGGAAAAGATCGAGGACCTGACGCCCTGGCTGACCGTGCTTCTGGAGAAGGTCAGCGGGGCTGGAGCGCCGGGTGCCCAGCCGATGGCGAACGCCAGAGAGGCAGGCTCGGATCGCCCCAGCCGGCCCGAGATAGGGAAGGCGCCGGCAAGGCACGACCTCGCAACACTGTCGGAAGAGGCGGAAAGCGTCATGCCCAAGGGCCGCAATTTTCAGTAGGGCTGTCGCGCTTGGCGACCTTCAGCATTTGGCGGCGCGGCAGGGTATGTCGAGATTCAGGTCAGGCCGAGCCGAAAATGCCGAGAACCGAAGCGGAGCGTACTTTTCGTACGTGAGCACAGTTCTACTGCGACGCAGTAGAACGGGGAAGCGCAGGTATCACCCGTTTGCAGGCCGGCCTCACCTGAATATCGACATACCCTAAGGCCCACCCAGCCTCGGCGGCGCCAGCACATCCTCCGCCGACAGTGTCCGCGCCTCGGAAGGCAGCATGATCGGGATGCCGTCGCGCACCGGATAGGCGAGCTTGGCGACCCGCGAGATGAGCTCACCACGCTCCGGATCCCAGGCCAGCGGCCCCTTGGTCAGCGGGCAGGCCAAAAGCTCCAGCAGCTTGGGGTCGACATCGATCTTCTTTCCGTCACGCCCATCCGCCGCCATCGTGCCCTCTCATTGAAGACTTGAACCAAAATCCTCATTCTCGCGCGCCAGCGCCATTTCGGTGATGGCGATCAGCGTCTCGGCCCGCGTCTTCAGGTCGGCGGCTTCAAGCAGCGCCTGTTTCTCGGCCGGCCCGTAGGGCGCCATCATCGACAGCGCGTTGACCAGCATGGCATTTTCGGCGCGGCTGACGCTTTCCCAGTCGGCCTCGAGATCATTGGCCTGAAGATAGGCGCGAAACGCCTTGAGCAGCGCCGGCCGGTCGATCTCGTTGGCCGCCGGATCGTCGTCGAGATCGGCGAGGAAGGGCGCCGGCTTGGCCTGGCGAAACGGGGTCTTGACCGTCAGTTCATGGGCGATGCGGAAGCGGAACACGCCCTGCAGCGAAATCAGGTAACGGCCGTCGCCGGTCTCGGAGAAGGCGATGATGCGGCCGGCGCAGCCGACATTGCAAAGCTCCGGCTCGCCATCCTCGCGCAGCGCGCCGTCGAGACGCGGCTGGATCACGCCGATCAGCCGCGAGCCGGCGACCGCTTCATCCACCATCTGCAGATAGCGCGGCTCGAAGATGTTGAGCGGCATGCGGCCGCCCGGCAGCAAAAGCGCCCCCTCGAGCGGAAAGATCGGGATCGTCGACGGCAGATCCTTGGCCAGCCGGTAATGCGCGTTTCCCGCTTGCACCACATTCCTCCGATCGACTTCTTGCGCCCGCCGCCGGGATCGTCGGCTAGGCCGAAGTCAGCTTCCTAATCTGGCGCGGCCGCCGCCGACCACAAGCCCGTGCGACGAAACAGCCTCCGGCTCAGGAAAACAGCAGCGCCGACAATTTGCGCCGCGCGGCCAGCGTCGCCTCGTCGGTCATGCCCCAGGCCTCGAAGAATTGCAGCAACTGCGCCCTCGCGCCATCCTCGTTCCAGCCGCGATCGGCCTTGATGATGGCCAGCAGATTGTCGGCTGCCGCCGTGCGTTCGCCCCTGGCGTTCTGGATCATGGCGAGGTCGAAACGCGCCTGATGGTCTTTCGGGTTTTCGGCCAGGCGGCGCTCGAACTCGGCCGGATTGCCCAGCTCCGCCGCTTGCGCGGCCAGCGCCATCTTGGCGCGCAAGGCGGCAAGAACTGGCGCGTCCTTCTTGGCCTCGGGTGCTGTTGCCAGCAAGGCCTCGGCGCCTTGCGTGTCGCCGGCCTCGAACAGCAGATCGCCCAGCCCGGCGATTGCCTCGATCGTCTCCGGCGCCTGCGCCAGGATGGCGTCGAAAATGTCTGCGGCGGTCTGCATGTCGCCGGCGTCGCGCGCTTCCGCTGCCGCTGCCAGCGCCTCGGCCACGGCCGCAGCACCATTGCCCTTGCCGCCGACCTTGGTGATGAATTCGTTGATCTGGCTCTCCGGGATGGCGCCCATGAAGCCGTCGACCGGCTGGCCGTCCTTGAAGGCGATGACCGCCGGAATGGACTGGATGCCGAGCTGGCCGGCGATCGAAGGATGATCGTCGATGTTCATCTTGACCAGCTTGACCTTGCCGCCGGCGGCCCGGACCGCCTTTTCCAGCTGCGGCGTCAGCTGCTTGCAGGGGCCGCACCACGGCGCCCAGAAATCCACCAGCACCGGCTGGCGGCGCGATTCCTGGATGACGTCGGCGGCGAAGGCCGCGGTCGTGGTGTCCTTGATGACATCGGCCGGGGGCGCGGCCGGCGCATCGCCAAGCGAGACCTTTGCCGGCGCGGGGGGCGCTGCGCCATACTGAACGGTGGTGGCATACTGGCCGCCGCTGCTGCCGAATGACCCGCCAAACGGCTTGTTGTCGCTCATCTCGTCACCCTTTCGGTCGCGCCGCCGGCCCGCGGGGTCGGCGCCATGTCATTGGAAGTCGGTTTCGCCATGCATGTGGCGATCAAGCCGAGACTTTCAAGATAGCAGCATCGTGCCCGGTTGCCTCGACGAATCTGATGAGATCGGCAGCGGCGATCGATGTCGTCGCCTCATTGGTCAGCGGATGCGCGTTGATGACGGCATGCGCCATCAAATCCTCGTCGAGCACCAGCTTCACGCGCTTTGCCGTGTCGTTGATGACGCCGAAGACGGTGACGGCGCCCGGCGAGACGCCCAGAAGCTCCATCAGCATCTCCGGCTTGCCGAAGGAAACACGGCCGGCGGCGCCGATCAGCTGGTGGATCTGCTTGAGGTCTACGACGGCGTCCTCGCCGACAGTGACCAGGAAGAAATTGTCCTTCTTGTCCTTCAGGAACAGGTTCTTCGTGTGCCCGCCGGCGATTTCGCCGCGCAGCGCCTGCGAATCGGCCACCGTATAGAGCGGCGCATGGCGTTTCGTCGAAACGGCGATGCCGAGTTCGGCGAGAAAGGCAAAAAGTTCGGCTTCGGTCTTCGGCATCGATCGTCTTCTTCGTCGTTTTCCCGCCTTGCCGTTTACGGCCAATGCGGTGGCCGACACAAGGCCATCGCGCAACGGCGTGGCGAAATCCGCGCGTTGCGGGCGGTTTGCCGGCATCGTTTGGCATGTTGAAAAAAGCCTGCGATTTCCCTGTTGCAATCGCCGCGCTCTTAAGCCATATAGGCCCGGCTTGCGGCCAAGACGCCGTGTGAGCGGGTGTAGCTCAGGGGTAGAGCACAACCTTGCCAAGGTTGGGGTCGAGCGTTCGAATCGCTTCACCCGCTCCAGTTTCCTCAGGGGAAATCAAGCATCGAAAAGCCGCGGTCCGCCGCGGCTTTTTCGCGTTTTGGGGCGGACGGGAATCGCGACCGATAACGGCGACACGACGTATTCTGTTTCTTACGAGCAAAGCGCACCGCCGAGGTATCGAGGAACCGTCGTGCCACTTAGAGCTCCCTCCGGAGCTCCACTTGTGCAGTCATCTGCAGGTGCTTTCCGCACTTCCGGCGTTCTACACCCTCACATCGCTCCGCTCTGGTTGTTGAAACCGCTTCCAGACTCGCACGAGCCGGTTTCGAAACAGGCGATTCGAAATGTCGTAAACCTGGAATTCGGGTTATCGTGTAAGACAGGCAGGGGGAAAGTTGAATGACGAGCGATACACTTGCGCTTTTGATTGACGGCGACAACGTATCACCGAGGATCATCTCAGGACTTCTCGCGGAGATCGCCAATTACGGCACGGCAAGCGTCAAGCGAATCTACGGTGATTGGACGAAGCCAAACCTCAACGGCTGGAAGGAATGTTTGCTTGAGCATTCCATTCAGCCCATACAGCAGTTCGCTTACTCGAAAGGCAAGAACGCGACCGACGGCGCCATGATCATCGACGCGATGGACCTGCTCTACACGGGGCGGTTTTCCGGTTTCTGCATCGTTTCGAGCGACAGCGATTTCGCGAGGCTCGCTTCACGCATCCGCGAACAGGGCATAACCGTTTACGGGTTCGGTGAACGTAAGACGCTCCGTCCGTTCATAACGGCCTGCGACAAATTCATATATGTCGATGTGCTCGGCGACGCGGTAGAAGAGCCGCCGCAGACAACCCAGATCACGCCCGAGAAGGCCGTTGGGGAGTCAGCTGAGGCTGTCGCCGTACCCGTCAAAATCGAAACGGAAAAAGCCGATCCAGCGCAGGGTGGAGCGGCGGCGAGTGGTCGACTGGACGAGGCCGCGCTGAGCATGCTCCAAAAAGCAGTGGAGGCATCAGCGGATGAGGACGGCCGCGCCCACCTCGGGCGCGTGGGCGATCACCTGGCAAAGCAGTCTCCAGACTTCGACGCCAGAAACTACGGCTATAAGCGATTGAGCGATCTGGCCGATGCTTCCGGAATACTCGAAGTGGAGCGTACAGGCGACCAGACAAAGGTTGTCACGGTTCGACTGAAGAAGGGTTGACCGATAGGGCACTTACAAATCAATCGCACGCTGTTTCCTGAATACTGTCGATGGGGAAAGCCAGTTTCAGCCTCATTTCGCCCTCACCCCGCCTTGCGCAGCGATGCCTGGTGCACCAGCGATGTCCAGCTGTTGGTCGAGGCGAGGTGGCAGTAGAGCAGGCCGAGCGCGCCGGATTTTCTCAGGTCGAGGAAGGCCTCGTCGCTCAGTTTGTTGAAGGCCGGCTCGTCGATCACCTGGAAATCGGTGAGGTTGAGCACTTCGCCGCCTTCCAGCGTCACCTTGCTCTGGCGCGGCGCGAACAGGCCATGCGCGTCGATCTTGTCGATCATTTCGCGTGTGGCCCTGAAGTCGATCTGGAACTGGTTGCAGAAGGCGAGCGCCTGCTTGGTCGCTTCGGTCGGCTCGTTGCCGCTGAAGAACGGTGCGATCTTGTCTTCGCGGAATGGCGCCATCAGTTGGTCGATGACCCGTTCGCTGGCCCGGTCCACGCACAGCGTCAGCCGGCCTGCCGTGGTCGGATCCTCGGCAAGGATGAAGGGATAGCGGCGGACATAGGCGGGGATGTAGTGCGGCGCGGTCCACCTTCCGTCGGCATCGACGAACAGGTTCTCGCCCTGGCGCACGCCGGTGATGATGACAGGTGATTTGGCCGGGCCGATGAAGACGATCGGGTAGGAGCGCATCGCCGCCGGCATTTCCGACGCCACCACCGGAATGGCATGCGCGGCTCGCGCGAAGGCAAAGTCGCCGCGCGCGGTCAGGCCCAGCGAACCATGCCGCACCGGGTTGAGCGCTTCGGGCCTGGAATAGAACAGCGGCATGGCATCCGCCTGCGCCGCCTCCGTCCTTGCCGCGATATCAGCCATGGTCCGTCCCTTTCTCCCGCCGGCTGATCGCGCCGGCTGTTCCGCATCAGACCCCAAGACTGGCATCTGCTCTTGTTGCGCTGATCTTGGTTGGGCCAAGACTCCGGCGCGGGAACAAAGTACTACAGTGTCCGTGGCGCGCATAAAAGCACGACGCTTGCGGTATTTTGCGCTTTGCCCCGGCGAATTGTCTCGCCCGGCGCTCGGGGCTGCCGCCCGCCTCTGGACAGCCTGCCGCGAAGCGGCGAGATTGCGCCCGCAACGCAAGTGGAATGAGGCGGATGGCATGGCGTCGCTAGCGGATTTCGAACAGGGGCAGGAATTCACCGTGGAAGCCGGCGGCCAGTGGGTCTCGTTGGAACTGAGCGCGGTCAAACCTATTCCCGCCAGCCCGCGTCCGGGCGGCGGCTTTTCGCTGATCTTCCGGGGCCCGCGCGAAACGCCGCTGCCGCAGGCGACCTATCGCTTCACCGGCACAAGCGGGGTGCACGACATCTTCATCGTCCCGGTCGCCGCCGACGCGACCGGGCGGCTTTACGAGGCGGTGTTCAATTAGCACACGGTTCTGGGCGACATGCATGGAGGCCCTACCGGATTGTGACTGGGCCGAATGTGACAATCTTTACCGTCGGCGCTGCCCCTCACTGTCCTGCCGGACATCTCCCCCCGTAAACGGGGCGAGAGGATTTAGCTGCGACGCCGGCGCATTCTCGGCAACGCTTGTGATTGGCGAAACCGTTGATGACAGGCAGATGAGGGGCGGCGCCGCCCGTCGATCATGGAGTGCTGGCGCCAGGCGGCGTGCACACCATCAGATCATAGACACCCTTGTCCTCGATCACCTTGAAGCCGAGCTCGACATAGAGGAGCCTGGCCGGATTGTTCTTCTCGACATGGATCGATGCTGATTTGCCGGCAAACCATGCCTCGTCGATGAGGTCGCGCAGCAGCGCCGAGCCGTATCCCTTGCGGCGATGCTCCGGCAGGAAAGCGATGTCGATGATGCGGTGCTGGCTCGGCCAGCGCTCGATATAGAGGCGGCCAATGTCCTGCCCGGCCCGCTCCACCACCAGCCAGTCGGCCTCGGGATAGTGTTTTCTGTAGTGCGCGTGCTGCGCCTGGAACTGCATGTCGAGGAAAGCGGCCTTCTGCGCCTCGCTCCAGTCCGTCACGGCGAGTTCTTCCAGGCGCGTCGAGGCATAGAGACGCGACAGGAACGGCAGATCCGCATCGGTCGAGGCACGAAAGGCGAGCCCGGCCTCGCGCGACCGGGACCAGACCCGAGAGAACTGTTCCAGACCCGCCATGCCGCCTGCGCGTCAGACCGGCGGCGTCAGGTCGCGCACCACGACGATCTGCTTGAGGTTACTGGTGGTCAGCGCCATCCAGTCATATTCCCATTCGGAGCTGTCGATGGCCATCTGGTTGATCGTCCAAAGCCCACTTGTGCCGTCGGGCATGACCATCAGCATGAACAAAGCGAGCCGACCGTCGGCATTGTAGTTGAGCGACAGGCGCGCTGAGTTGAGGGCGAAACCGAAATCGCGCCATCCCGACCAGTTCTGGGTCTTGGCATCCCACTGCGCGTTGAACTGGAGGACATGCTGCTGGTCGGTGGCGACCAGCACGATGTCGCCATCGCCCTGAATGCCTGCGGCGAGCGCGTTTTGGGGCCACCTGGAGTAACCCGGTGTCGCCCATTGCGTCCAGCTGTCCGATCCGGCAGGCATCTGGCGCGTGTGCAGCACCTGCCCGCCCCTGTTCATGGCAAACAGATTGGTGGCGCCCAGCGGCCCGATCGCCGGCGCCATCTCGATGAAACCGCCGGTTTGCGTGGTGTCAATCTGTACCCATCCCGTCCAGTCGGCCACCTTCAGCGGCTGCGGCTTCGCCTGCTGGCAGCGGTAGAGATTCAGGTTCGAATTGATACCGAACAGCGCGATGCGGCCGTCGCCCTGGCGTATGGCGGTGACCGTCACCAGCTGACCGGTAAGCTGCTGCCAGTCGCTCCACGGCTTGGCCGGTGGCGCGAGCACATCGACGGTGACGACGATCGGCGCGGTGGTGCCGGGCGGCGTGATGGTTTTCTGCACCTGCACGACCTGGTCGGGATTCTGGTAGATCCACCAGATGCGGCCTTGATTGTCGGTGAGAAAGATTTCGATGCGGCCATCGGCATCATTGGCCATCGTCAGCTTCTGGTAGCTTGTGGCGCCAGGCGGTGCACCGATGCCGACCGGCGAGTTCCATTTGTCGATCGGGCCGATCTGGTTGGCATCCTCGGTGATGAAGGACAGATTGGTGGTGCCTGACGGCTGTGCGACCACGGCAACGCGGCCGTCCTTCGTCAGGCCAGCCGTCATGATCACCCAGGCGCCGGGCGCGATCGGTGACCATGCGGAAGGCCAAGGCCCGTTCGGCGAGGTCTGCGCCTTCTGAATCAGCTGGCTCTTGGCGGAATCGATGCCCACCACCATCAGCCGCGACAGTTCGAAGAACGACGTGCCCCCCGGCATGCTCTGGTAGACGGGCGCGGGTCCGGACTGCCGCGAACTGATATTACCTTTCGCCTTGGAAGCGGCTTTCGGTGCCGCCGGCTTCTTTGTCGCGGGGGCCGATGACTTCGATTTCGGTTCTGCTTTCTTGGCCATCGCGTGAGTCGTGCCCTGTTGGCTCGGAATTCAGGTTCTCGGCGGGAAGACGCCCTGCAGCGCGATGCAGAAATAGCAGGTGAGATAGGGTTGCATATTGTTGTGCGGCTGGTCGCCGCCGGCGGGGGCAAGTGCGTTGGGGCTCATAGGCACCAGATTGGCGTTGGTGGTCTTTTGAAACACGGCTCCGTTGGCCGATGTTGCCAGCGTGATGCCGGGGGTCAGCGTACCCTGCGTTCCATTTTCGACGGTCGCCCGCATCGTGTGGTTGTGCATCGGAATCTCGGACTCCAGCAGAGTTACGGTTTCCGAACCGCCAGTTTCGCCGAGATCATGCAGGGAAAGCCCTGGGCCTTGGCCGGGGTGCATGGGCACGCTGCCCTGCAGGTCGGGCAAGGCAAAATTGGACTTGCCGTCGCCGCCATAGGTGGTGCCCAGCAGCGAGAACAAAGCCGTGTTCTGCGACAATGGCAGCAACTGGCCGTCGCACCACGCCCAACCCTTGGGCGCGAAATTGAACGGGAAGATACGGATTTCGGCGACGAACGGATCGGCCATGACGGTCTCTCTTCAAGTCTGCGACGGGAAAATGCCGAACAGCGAGATGATGAAATTGACGCAGAGATAGGGCTGGAAATTCGTATGCGGCTGGCTGCCGCCTACGGAGGAGATGGCTGATGTCGCCATGTTGGCGTCGGCTGTTTCCGCGGCGTACAGTTGGACCAGCGTCGAACTTGCAAGCACATTGTTTTGTGGCGACGCCTGCGATCCATTGCCGATGTTCCCCAGAAACGGATGGGAATGCGCCGGAATCTGCTGGATCGTCAGCGTTATCTCCTCGGCGCCTCCCGTCTCCGCAAGGGTAAAACCATTGCCCTGGTGAAGAGGAAGCCGGCCACGCAGGTCGGGCAGCGCGAAAGTGCTTTCGCCGTCGCCGCCATAGGTGGTGCCGATCAGGTTGAACAGCGTCTCGTTCTCAGAGATCGGCAAAAGCTGCCCTTCGCAGAACATCCAGCCTGCCGGCGCGAAATTGCCGGCAAACATACGAACTTCGCCAACATAGGGTTGTGCCATGGTCGCTAATCCTCAGGTCGGCGAGGGGAAGATGCCCTGCAGGGCGATGCAGAAGCTGAGCGTCAGGAAGGGCTGCATGTTCAGATGCGCCTGGCTGCCGCCGATGCTGGACACGCTCCCGGCGTTCAATGCCGCCAGATTGCTCGCGGGGCCATAGATGTTTCCCGGATCCTTCGCCAGGACGTTGCCGACATTCGCGAAATTCGGGTTGTTCGAGTCGCCCTGCGTGGTGGATGCGTTTGCGACGTGCGTATGCTGAGGCAGTTCGCCTATCGAAAGCGTATGCGCCTGCTCCCCACCCCGCTCGCCCAGTGTATGGCCGTTGCCGACATGGGCCGGAATACGGCCCCGAAAGTCGGGCAGGCCGAAGTTCACCCGGCCATCGCCACCGAAAGTGGTGCCGAGCAGCGAAAAAAGCCCCTGGTTCTGATTGATTGGGAGAAGCTGTCCGTTGCACAGCGCCCAACCCTTTGGTGCGAAGACAAAAGACATGATTCGGATTTCGGAAAGAAACGGTTCCGCCATCGTCGCCCCTTTGCATAACAACAAGCACAGACCTTCCATTTCGCAAGAGACACTTGCAAAAAGGCCGACCCAGTTACTTAAATTTTTCTGCTAGTTAGAACAGTTTTCTCTGCTCTATTCAACAACCGATTTCATTACTTTGCAAGCTGGTTTTTTAGCTCCCTCTGGTAAACAAAATCTTTGGCACAGGCCGATCAAGGCAGAGGGTTGGTCGTCGGCAAGGGCGCGGCCCCCTGGCCGTATTGAATGCTGCCGCTGGTGCTGCTGGTGCTGAACTTGGTCGGGTCGTTGATGCCGTTTGCGTCATCCAGTTCGCCGGCGTTTGCTCCGGCAGTGGCGGCCGACTGCGTGACCTTGAAGACGCCGTACGACTGTTTGAGACGCACGTATTGGCCATTGCCGGCCTGACCGGCGATGTTGGCGAAGGAATTGCCCTGAAGGTTGAGCCAGATGGTCGGGAAAGGACCAGCCCCCGGCGGAGACGCGATATTGGTAACCTGATTGTCCTGGACGGTGATCGCGCGGCTGCCGTTGATATGGTCGAAAATGTTGTTGGTAATGGTGAGATCGGTTTCACCACCGCCTGTCGCCTGACCGGCAAGGCCGACATTGACGCTGATGCCGGGTCCAGTCGCGATTTGATAGATCTGATTGCCGTCGATCAGATACTTGCCGTTGACGGCGCCTTCGTTCTGGATCTGGATGCCAGTGCCGACGCTCGAGCCGGAATTGGTGACCGCGTTGTTGCCGATGATGTTGTTCTTGATCGTTCCGTTGACCGTTCTGTTGAAAGGCCCGTTGCCATTGTCGAAATGATTGATGGCCGTCGAACGTTGCCCGATGAACGTGTTGCTCTCGATGTCGAAGGTAAGCGAGGTCGCGGCCGGGTCGGTCGACACGTCGACGCCGGCATTGTTGTTTGTGAACGTCGCGCCCGACACGTTCACCGTCATGCTGGTACCACCGGAATTGGCGAACAGACCGGTGCCCGTGATCGTCGCGGGCGGAGAGGCGGCATTCCAATCTCCGGTGAAGCTGCCGCCCGTGACCGTGATCCCCATCGTGGACGACCCCGTGCCAAGGAAGTTGACGAGGTTGCCATGGGGCGAGCTGACATTGCCGTTGATCGGCAGGCCGTTGCTGGAGATCGTGTTGTTGATGAATTGGAGATTCGTCAACGTACCAGAGCTGTTCGCGATCTGAATCTCGAATTCGTTGTTGTTGCTGATCACCGAATTGCTGATCGACGTCGCATGCGCGCCGTTCGAGGCGGTGCCGGTCAATTGCGTTATGTTGATGCCGGACTCGTCCGTCGCCGCGTCATTGCCATTGCCGGAGATGTTGAGCCGGTTCAGCACGAACCCATTGATGCCCGAGCCGCCGATGCCGTCGCCCAGATTGTTGGTGATGTTCATGTAGGCGAGGTGGGCATCCTGGGTCGACGTCAGGCTTATGCCGTCGCCGGTCGAGTTCTGGATCGTTCCGCCCGAACCATTGTTCGCGCCGCCGCCATCGCCGGTGACCGTCAGCCCGCCACTGGTGCCGGTGTTGTTGAGCACGATGCCGTTGGCGGCGCCGTTGGACGAAATACTCCGGAACGTCAGCCCCGAGGCGCCGATCGTCGTGTTGACCACATTAAGCGCGGTGCCGCTGCCGGACGTGATCGTGCTGCCGGTGCCACCCGTCGCGGTGACCGTGCCGCCGCCGGTTGCATTGAAGCCGGTGCTGCCGCTGGTGCTCGTATTGATCGTCAGCGTGTTGGTGAAATTGATATTCGTGCCGTTGGTGCCGCCATTGTTGACCAGGTTGATGCCATCGCTCGAGCCGTTCGACGTCACGGTTCCGTCGAACGAGATCGTGCTGGCGCCGCCGGCGGTGCCGCTGTGGTTCTGGATGTCGATCGCGGTGGCGTTGGCGGTGTGGGTGATGGTGCCGTTGTAATCGATATTGGCCGAGCCGCCCGAAACCAGGAACGCCGTACCCGTCGTCGCGCCACTCAGAGCGCCGCTGCCCAGGTTCACCGTACCGGTGACGTTGGTGAGCGCGACATTGTTGACGCCGCCGCCCGAGGTGGTCGACGTGAAATTGATGCCGGCCGCGATGCCGTTGAGGTTGACCGCTTGGGCGTTCGTCGCGCTGATCGAGCCGGTGGTGACAGTGACCGTGCCGCCATTGGTCGCGGTGAAGGCCGTGTTGGCGCCGCCCGTCGTGATGGCGAGGTTGGCGAAGCTGACGGTCGAGGCCAAGCCGCCATTGTTGATCGAGACAGCCGTGCCGCCGTTGGCGGCGAGACTGAGGGCGCCGGTGAAGCTGACCGTGTCTACGCCGGTTGCGCCGGAGATGGCGATGCCGCTGCCCCCGGTACCCGTCGTGACGGTGCCGGCGAAGCCGAAGCTGCCGCCGGTGCGGTTGGTGATGCTGACAGCGGTGCCGGCGAGGCTGGAGATCGAGCTCGCGCTGTCGAAGCTGAACACCGCACTGCCGCCGACGACGGACAGGCCGCCGCCACCCGAGAAGTCGACATTGGTCGCGGTGACCGTTCCGGAGGCAGCGCCGAATTTGATGCCCGTCCCGGCCGCCCCCGTCGAGAAAAGCGAGAGATTGCTCAGCGTCGTCGTGCCGGTGGCTCCGGCGCCGAAGTCGATATCGGTGGCGGTGACGTTTCTGATCGTCATGTTGCGGATCGTGGCGTTCGCCGTGCCGCCGCTAATGCCGATCGCGGCATTGGCGCCGGTGCTGTCGTTGCCGTCGATGGTAAAGCCGTCGATGATGTTGCCGCTGGCGCCGAGCGTGATGACGTTGGCGCCGTCGGCGGTCGTCAAAGTGGTGGTGCCGCCGGGCGTCTGGTCGGCGATCGAGAGGGTGTTGCTGGCAAGCTGGATGGCCGACGGCACCGTCAGCGCCAGATTGATGTTGCCATTGTCGAAGCCGCGCACCTGTTCGCTGGCCAGCAGCACCAGCGTGTCGTTGCCATTGGTGCCCTGTGCGGTGATGACACCTTGATCGTTGACGAGGACGAGGATGTCGCTGGCGACCGACGCCGCTTCGGCCGTCGAAAGCGTCGCCAGATTGTTCTGGTCGCGGCCGGTGCCGTCGCCGGTCGCGCTGGCGCCGACGAAATAGATCTTGCCGATGCCGAAGCCGAGGCCGGGGCTCGACTGGAAGTTCACGTCCTGGAAATTGTAGGTGCCGGCCACCGGCGCGCTGGAAGCGTCGATGCCGACATTGGCGCTGATGGTCGAGAGCTGGTCGGTCGCCGATTCGCCGTCGCCATAGACGAAGGCGAGGTTCGTCGTCGAGTTGAGGAAGACGCCGGTGTTGACGCCGGCAATGCTCGAGCTGTTGCCACCGACCACGGTGTCACCCAGGCGCACCGTCTGGCCGCCGCTTGCGCCCTGCAGGTCGACGCCGATCGAGGTGCCGGCGGCGGCCGCGTTGGTGACATCGAAATCGTTTGCCGTTATCGCCGCGTTGATCGCCGCGCCGTTGAGGTCGAAGGCCACGCCGGTCGAGCTGTTCAGGCCGATGTCGAGATCGTTGAAGGACAGCGCCACACCCAGCGTGCCCGTGACATCGACGCCGCGCGAGGTGATGTTTTGCAGGTTGACCGTGCCGAGCGCGATCGTGCCGCCGCCCGACGAAATGACATTGGTCAGCGAAATGCCGGTCGCGGCGCCATTGGCCGAGACGCTGGAGAAGTTCACGCCACCGGCGCCGACGGTGAGGCCGTTGAGGCTGAGCGCGGTGCCCGAACCGGTCGAGATCGTATTGCTGGAGCCGGTGACGTTGAGCGTGCCGACGCCGGTGGCGGAGAAGCCCGCTCCCGCCGCGGTGGTGATCGCCAGGCCGCCGCCGAAATTCATTGTCACCGGGCTGCTGTTGCCGGAGATGCTCACACCAGTGCCGCCGCCGGTCATGCCGATCGTGTAGCTTGCGCCGTTGATGTTGTAAGTGCCGCCACTGTTGCCAGTGATCGCGATACCAAATCCCGCACCCGTAAAATTGTTGGATGCGCCCGAGACGGTGACGGTGCCGCCGGAATTGGCGCTTAGCACGATGCCGTTTACGTTGGAGGTCAAGTTGCCGCTCAGCGCGACGAGACCGGCACCGGCCAACCGACCCTGCACAATAACAGCCGCGCCAGATCCAGAGGATTTGGTGATGTTGCCGGAATAGCTGACTGCCGCCGTGCCTCCGTTCACGTTGAACGAGCTACTCGTTGCGCCCGTCAACGTGCCGGAGCCGAGATTCAGCGCGCCGTCGACTAGTACCAGACTGACATTGTCGCCGCCGCCGCCCGACGAGGTCGAATCCAGCGCGATGTTGGCTTGCATACTGCCGAGGTCGATCGCCTGGCCGAGGGTCGAGTTCACGGTCTCGGCGCCGGCGGTGGCGGTGATGCCTATGGTGCCACCATTGCCGAAGATGCCGGTGCCGGTGGTGGTGTCGATGGTCAGGCCACCGGTGAAGCTGGTCGTGCCACCGTTCTGCGACAGACCGATGCCGCTCGTCGTGTCGATGTTGGCGAGGCCGGTGACGTTGAGCGTGCCGGAGGCGACATGGATGCCGCCACCGGTCGCGGCTGCGTTGTTCACCGCCACCGTGTTGAAATTAAAGGTGCCGGTGTTGGTGTTGATGGCGTCGATGCCGAAGCCCGTCGTGCTGGAAATGCTCGTCGCGCCGGTGACGGTGAAGGTGCCGGCCACGCCGTCGAAGATGATGCCGCTGGCGCCGCTGCTGGCACTCACGCTGGAGAACGTCATGTTGACGGTCAGCGGATCGAGGTTGAACGCCGCGCCGCTGTTGGTGGCGACCACGCCGGCGCTGCTGTTCAGCGTGAAGATCGTGCCGGCGCCCTTGGTGTTGGCCAGGACGCCGGTGCCGCCGGTGTTGGCGAGGTTGAGTTGCCCCAGATCAAGGGTGCCGCTGGTGTTGGTGAAGCTCAGGCCATTGCCCTGGATCCGCGCGCCGGGATTACCCATTGCGAGCGTTCCGGCGCTGACGGTGCCGCCGGCGCCGTCGGAATCGAAGCGCACATTGTTGAACACGATGCCGCCGCTGCCGGCGCCGCCGGTCACTTTATTGCCGGCAAACGACCTGATCGCGATCGAATTGTCCGTCGCGCTGATGTTCTGGCCGGAGAAGGACGCCGCCAGACCGGACGCGGTCGACCTGAGCGTGTTGCCGTCGATGGAAAGCAGAAGCGTATTGGCCGGCGCGCCGGTCGTGGCGAAGTTGAGTGCATTGCCCCCAGCGGCGATGTCGTTGTTGCGGAGTATGAAGTTGGAGGCGCCCGCCGCATTGACGGCAACGCCGGCGCCGCTGCCGAGATTGCGGACGATCAGGTTCTCGATGCCGCCGGTGAAGGTGCCTGTGCCGCTGGTGGCAAAGTTGATCACCGAGGTGGCGTTGTTGCTCTGCAGGATCGGGCGCAGCGTGTCGATGCCGCCCGGCGCCGCGATGATCGGCGAATTCTGCACCGTGGTGAAGTGGAACGCCGCGGATGCGCCGCCGCTGGTGTCGACGCCAAGCGTCGAGACGTCGACGGCCGCGTCGCCGCTCTTGAACGCGAGCAGCACCTGCCCGTCATCGAGGTTGAACGTGGTGCCGCTGAGGTCGATGGTTTCCTGGGCGCCGTTGACGTTCTGGTCGATCAGCACCACGACATTGGCGGTGGACGCCTGTGCTCCCAGATAGCTACCCGGATTGGCGAGGCTGCCATCGCCGGTGCCGCCCGCGGTGACGTAGTAGACGCTGATCGACGCCAGGTTCGCGGTATCGCCGGTGAAATTGACGTCGTTGAAATTGTAGTCGCCGTTGGTCGGCAAAGTGTCGGTGGCGTGGATGACCTGGCCGCCGGTGGTCGCGATCGACGATTCGGCCGGACCCTGGCCGTCGCCGAACACCAGCTTGGCGTTGGTGGCGCTGGAGAACTGCACGCCATAGCCGACATTGGCGATGGTCGAGGTCTGGCCGGCAGGGCCGGGGTTGTTGTTGACGGTGTCGCCGAGCTGGATCGTGCCGGTGCCGGTCGTGCCGGCCATGTCGATGCCGATCGTGCCGGCGAAGCTGCCGCCGTCGACGTCGAAATCGCCCGCCGTGATGTTGCTCGCGCCGAGCGCGGCGCCGTTGAGATCGAGCCCGACGGCGCTCGCGGCATTGAGCCCGATATTGAGGCTGGTGAAATTCAGCGTCGAGCCGAGCGTGCCGGAGACATCGACGCCGCGCGAGGTGATGTTCTGCAGGTTGACCGCGCCGAGATTGAGCGTGCCGCCGCTGACATTGTTGAGCGATATGCCGGTCGCCGCGCCATTGCTCGAAATCGTATCGAAATTGATGCCGCCCGCGCCGACCGTCGCGCCGTCGAGCTTGAGCGCCGTGCCCGTGCCGGTGGTGATCGAGTTGCCTGTACCGCTGACGCTGACCGTGCCGGGGCTGAGGGTGCTGGCGGTGAAGCCGGCGCCGCTCGAGGTGGTGATGACGAGGCCGCCATTGGTGAAGTTGAGCGTACCCGTGCCCTGGCCCGCGCCGATGCTGGGGGCCTTGACGATGGCGTCGTTGGTGCCGCTGCTGGTGTTGAATATCTTCGACGTGCCGGAGAAGGTGACCGTTCCCTCGGACGATCCGTCGAACAGCACGCCGACGGCCGTGCCGGTATGATCGATCGTGCTCGAAATATTGTACACGCCCTCGGCGTTGCCGCTGAAGACGAAAGCCGCTGTCCCCGGCAGGGCTACTGCTGTCGTCGAAACGACCGAACCGCTCATGTTCAGATGGGTCCAGTCGCCGCCGCCGGCTTGCAGCACCGTGCCCGTATCGACCTTGATCGAGCCGTTGTAGTTCAGCGTACCGGAAACAAGGTTGTTGCCACCGGACAGGGTTATGGCCGAACCGGTGGTGCTTGTCGTCGCGCCGATGCTGGCGCTGCCGCCATTGCCGCCAACGTTGACGGTCCCGGTCTGGAGGACGGCGAGCGCAATGCCGATCTGACTGCCATCGATGGTCAAGGTGGATCCGGCGACATTGGCGATGTTTACGGTGCCGACCTGACCGCCGATCTCGAAGCCTTCGTAGCTGACGTCCAGATCGGTCGTGCCGGTGAAATTGACCACGCCCGCGCCGCTCAGGCCGGCCAGCGAGGCACCGATGTAGCCGGTGTCCTTCAACCCGCCAATGTTGACGTCGCCGGCAAGATCGGCAGCCTGCAGCAACACGCCGGCGGCATTGTTGGTCGACGTCGCCGTGATGCTGTCGAAGGTCATGCCGCTGGCGCCGACATTCGTGCCGACAACCACGAGGCCGTCGGCGCCGGAGTTGACCTTGTTGCCGGTCCCGGAGACGGTGATGGTGGAAGGCGGGCCGGGCGGGAAATTGACGACATCCCCGATGGCTTCGAAGCCGTCGCCCGTCGTCGTCGTTATGTCGAGGCCGCCGCCGGTGAAGTTGATCGCGGAGTTCGTATTCGCGCTTGGGGTGCCCAACGGGAAGCCGCCGGGGAAGCCGATGTTGACGCCGTCGGTCGCGCCCGAGCTGATCACCTTGCTCGAGCCCGAGAAGGTGATCGTGGCCGAGTCATTGCCGGCGATGAGGATGTTGCCGCCAGCCGTCGCGTTGCTGTCGGCGAGGTTGCCCGACAGCGTCACCGAGCCGCCGGTCATGCTCTGGATCGAAACCGCGGCGCCGGCGCCGTTGGTGGCGATCGTACCACCATAGGAAATCGTCGCGTTGCCGCCGCTGAGCGCGGTCGCCGAGCCGACATTGAACGACGTGCCCAACCCGGTATTGGTCAGCGTGCCGGTGCCGAAGCTCGCCGTGCCGCTGAGTTTCTGCAGGTCGATGCCGTTGCCGGAAGCGAATGTCGCGCTGGTCGAGGCGAAATTGATGCCGGCCGTGATGCCGTCAAGCGCCACCGCTTGCGCATTCGTGGCGTTGATCGTGCCGGTCGTGACATTGACCGCGCCGCCGCCTGTTGCAGTGAACGCCGCCGCGCCGTTGGTGGTGATATCGACATCGGCGAAGGTGACGGTGGAGCCGGTGTTGTTGGTGAGCGAGACACCATTGCCGTTGACGGTCACCTTGTCGGTGAAATTGACCAGGCCGCCGGTGCGGCTATCGATGTTGACGCCACCGCCGGTCAGCGTCCCTGCCGTAGCGCTGTTCGGCAAGGTGCCGCGCGTCAGCGTTATGTTGCCGGTGCCGCCAGTGACTTTGAGCAGCGTGCCGGCAACGTTGATATTGTTGTTGGCGATCGACAGGTTGGTGTCGAGGCTGGTGACATTGAACGCCAAGCTGCCGCTGGCGACATTGCTGACCGTGACGCCTTCGATGACGATACCACCGGCATTGTTGAAGCCGCCGGCATTCTGGTCGATGGTGAAGACCGAGCCGATGGCGCCGCTGAAATCAAAGGCGGTGTCGCGCACCTGATTGTTGCCGAGCAGATTCAGCAAGCCGCCCGTGCCGGTGACCACGCCCTCATTGCCGGTGACGTTGCCGCCGGTGGCGCCGAGATTGCCCTGGACATTGACCGGCTGGATGGTGCCGGAGACGAGGATGGAGCTGCTGTTGCCGAAGCCGGTGATCGACTGGCCCGAATCGAGCGTGAACGGCGTGCCGCTGAGATCGACGGTGCCGACGAAGGCGAAGGTCTGCGTGCCGGCCAGGGCATCGGCGGCGGCGACCGAGATCGTGTTCACCGACATGCTGAGCCCGTCCGTGCCGGCGGCGATGACGCCACCCGACTGCGAGACGAAGGTGACCACGCCGACCGCCGACGCCAGATTGGCGTTGCCGGTGAAGAACACGTCGTCGAAATCGTAGTTGCCGGATGCCGGATTGAGCCCGACCGTGTTGACGGTGTAGGCGCCAACGGCCGTGGCGCTGATGGTGGACTGCAGCCCGTCGGCCGAATTGCCGTCACCAAAGGTGAAGTTGGCATTGGCCGAGGTCGCGGTGGTGAGATCGTGCGCCAGTTCAACACCGATGCCGAGATTGGTGATGCTGGAGCCGCGCTGGAAGGTGATGGTCTTGTTGCCCGTCGTCGACGACAGGTCGATGCCGCGCGAGGTGAGAATGCCGGTGCCGGTGATAGTTGTCACGCCGAAACCGGCCGTCGTGGAAGAACCCGTGAAGTCGATGCCGGTCTGGCCGGCGCCGGCGCCCATGGTCACGTTGGTCGCGCCGAAGGTGACATTGGCATTGGTGCCGCTGAAATTGATGCCGGCGGCGTTGGCGGCCGATCCCAGCGTCACGCCGGTCGTGCCGGCGAACGTTACCGAGCCGGCATTGCCTGATATGTCGATGCCGTTGCCGGCGGCACCCGACACGGTCACCGAACCGAAGCCGACGCTGCTGCCGCCGGCGGTGTTCGAGACCGACACGCCTGTCCCGGTCCCGGTCGAATTGACCGCGCCGCTGAAGGCCACCGAGCCGCCGGTGATGCCGTCGACCTTGACCGCCGTGCCCGGTGCGGTCGCCGAACTGGATATGGCCGCCGACACCGTGATCGCCGCGCTGCCGCCGGAGACGACGACGCCGTCGCCCGAGCCGCTGTTGGTGATGGTGCCGCCAATGCCGATCGTGCCGGTGTTGTTGGCCAGGCTGACATCGGCGCCGGCAATATTCGTGGTGACGAGATTGCCGACATTGACGGTCGCGGCGCTGTTCTGAACCAGGAAGCCGGCGCCGCCGCCCACCACGGTGTCGACCTTGGTCGTGCCGTTGAAGCTGTAGGTGCCGCTGACATTGTTGAGGCTGATGGCGACGCCGCTGATGCGATACAGGTCGACGCCGCCAAAGGTGACGTTGCCGCCGCTGGTGTTGGAAATGGCGATGCCGGTCGAAACGCCGCCGCCCGAGCCGTCCACGGCAACGCTGGAGAAGTTCACCCCGGCCGCGCCGATCGTCATGCCGGCGATCTGGATGCCCTTTTCATCCGGCCCGAGACCGGTCGCCACGGTATTGCTGGAGCCGGTCACCGTCAGCGTGCCGCCACCGACGGCGCTGAAGGCGAAGCCGCCATCGGCCGTCAGGTCGAGACCGCCATTGAAGTTGACCGTGCCGCCGGTGTTGCCGGTCAGGTCGATCGCATTGGCCGCACCGGTGCTGGCGGTGATCTTTCCGCCGAAGGTGGCGGTGCCGCCGGTCATGTTGGAAATTCTCACCGCGCTTGCAGCAGCGGTCTGGCTGATGGTGCCGTTATAGGTGACGTTGGGCGTGGAGTTGGTGATCGAGAAGGCGTTGCTGATCGTACCGGCGATGGAACTCCCGGTCCCGAACGTCATGGTTCCGCTCGAGCCGGCGACGATGCCGACGCCTGTGCCGCCGCCGGTGACGTCAAGATCGTCGAAGCTGGCGGTGCCGTCGAAATTGTTGGCGAACAGCCCGACACTGGTGGCGTTGGCGATCTTCGTGTTGCCGGTGAAATTGACCATCGCGCTCGAACCGACAAGCGCGATGCCGGTCTGGCTCGCATTCTGGACATTGAGACCGCCGACCGTCACCGTGCCGGTCACGCCGTCGAGGACGAGGCCTGTCGCGGCGCTGCTGACCGTCACGCCGTTGATCGTTGCGCCAGCGATGCCCGTTCCATCGATTGCGGTGGCGGAGCTGCTGACGGTGAGGTTGGCGACGAGGTTGCCGTTGGCAAGATCGATGGTGTTGCCGGCCGAATTGTTGAGCGTCGCACCGCCATTGCCGAAAGGATCGGCCTGGAATTGCGTGCCGCTGATGACATTCGTGCCGGTGACATTGGCGGGCGGCGCGCCAAGGCTCACCGAGGCGCCATTGGCGAAGGAAACGATCGACTGGCCGTCGGCAAGCGTAAAGCCGTCGGCATCCGTGTTGATGTTTCCGGTCCCGTTGTTGACCAGCACGAAGATCGTGTTGGCGGGAGCCGCCAGGGCGTCCGCCGCGGTGGCGTTGATCAGGTCGTTGACGCTGGAGCCGTCACCAGCGTTGGTGCTGGCGGCGCCGACGAAGATGACATTGGCGATGTCGAACAGCTGCGGACCGTTCAGCACCGTGGTGTTGAAGGCATAGGTGCCGCTGCCTGGCGACAGGCCCCGCATGTCGAGCGACGCCGTCGTGCCGGTGATGACGGCGCCGCCGGCGGCACCGAACGAGAATGTCGTGTTGGCGGTGGTGCCGACCTGGCCATTGGTGCCCATCTGCACGCCGGTGCCGGCGGAAATGACGCCGCTGCCGATGGTCACCGAGCCGCCATTGGTGCCGGAGAGGTCGATGCCGGTCGAGGTCCCGGTGCCGGTGACATCGAGCGTGGTCGCGGTGAAGACCGATGTCCCCGAGACGCTGAGCCCGCTCCTGCCGCCGATCAGCCCGGTGACGTCGACATCGGCGAAGTGGACTGGGCCACTGTTTCCGACCCTGATTGCGCTGTTGAAGGCGCCCGGATTTGTGATCGTCGTCGTGCCGTGGAAGCTGATCGTGCCTGTGTTGTTTAACAGGCGGATGCCGTCGCGGGATGGCTGGGTGATGGTGACCGCGCCGCCGAAATCGACGGTGGCGGAGCTGTCTCCTATGAAAATGCCGTCAAAAAGCGTGTTGGAGGCCGTCGTCGTGCCGGTGACGGAGAAATTGCCGCTGGTGTGGGACAGGCCGATGGCATTCTGTCCGCCGGTCTGGCTCACCGAGTCCAGCGTGACATCGAGTTCGGTACCGTTGCCAAGCCCGAGACTTTGGATCAGCACGCCCTGGAGGCCGTTGCCCGAAATCGTGCCGCCCGTTATCGTCAGTTTTGCGGCGCCGAGCGAGGTGACAAAGACGCCCTGGGCGCCATTGTTCTTGGCGTCGAGCGTCTCGAATCCATAGGTTCCGGCGCCGCCGACGAGCAGGCCTTGGCCGGTGTTGTTCGAGAGTGTCGTCGTACCGGTGAAATTGTAGGTGCCGTCGCCACTGTCGATCTCGAGGCCGCTGCCGGTGTTGCCGCTCGAGTTCAGATTGTTGGCGGTGATGCTGTTGGTGCCGTCGAACAGCACGCCGTTCAAAGCCGCGCCCGTGACGTTCAGGCCGGAGATGGTGACCGCGCTGACGCCGCTGCCATGGATGCCGTTGGCGCCGCCGCCTGAAATGTTGAAGTCGAGCAGTGAGGTGTTGTTGGCCAGCGTCACGACATCGCCGGCCCCGGAATTGGTCAGCGTCGCCGCGCCGGCCGGGTCCGAGACGGTCACGCCATGCTGGACATTGTCGCCGGTGATATTGATCGGCACGCCGCCGAGCGAGAAGGAGCGGCCATTGCCGAAAGACGCCAGCGTCTGCCCGCTGCTGAGCGAGAAGCCACCCGAAGCATCGATGGGCGTACCATCGTTGACCAGCACGAAGATGGCGTTGCTGTCGGTGTTGGCATTGGCCGTGGTGAACGAGGCGAGGTTCGACAGCGAGGAGCCGTCCATCAGGCCGGTCGCCGTCGAGCCGACGAAGATCACGTTCTGCGGGTCGAACAGCTGCGGGCCGCTGAAGCTGGTCGAGCCGAACGCGTAATGGCCGAGCGTCTGGTTGAGGCCGCGCGCGTCGAGCGAAGCGGTGCTGCCGGCGATCGAGCCGCCGCCAAAGCTGAATTCGGCATTGGCCGAACTGGCGAGCGACCCGGATATGCCGAAGCGAACGCCGGTATCGACGCCCGAAATGGAACCGCCATTTGTGATGATGATCGAAGCGCCGCCCGTGGTGCCTGCGAGATCGATGCCGATGGTGCCGGCGGCACCAGGCCCGGTGATGTTGAGCGACTGCACGGTGAAATTGGTCTGGCTGCCGAAGAAGTCGAGACCCGTGCCGACGCCGAGGCCGGAAATGACGATGTTGCCGGCCACCACCGCCGCGTTGACGCCGGCAAACGACATGCCGTCGGCGCCGGGATTGGTGATGTTGATGTCGCCGAAGCGGATCGTCGCCGGCGAATCGGAAATGGCGATCGCCGGTCCCGTCGTGTTGGAAATCGTCGTCGCGCCGTTGACGGTGAAGCTGCCCGAAACATGGTCGAGCACCACGCCCGACGTGCCGCCCGTCTGGCTGATCGAATCCAGCACCACATGCGCGGTGATCGGGTCGATGAAGACGGCCATGCCGCCATTGCCCGACACGGTGCCGCCGGTGGTGGTGAAGCTGCCGCCGCTCGACGTGCCCTGCACGGTTATGCCGCGATCAGTATTGTTCAGCGCATTGACGGTGGCGAAGGTGTAGGTGCCCTGGCCAGTGATATCCAGACCGTCGTCGAGATTGCCCGACAGCAATGTCGTGCCGGTGAAATTGTAGGTGCCGTTGTCTTCTATATGCAGGCCGTCGAGGCCATTGCCGGTCGCGGTGAAATTGGACGCGCTGACATTGGTCGAATTGCCCTTGAATTCGGCGCCGTTGCCGCCGGCGCCCGTCACCGTGACATTGGTCAGTGTCGTGCCGGCGGCGTTGTTGCCGAAGATGCCGTTGGCGCCGCCGGTGATGGTGATGCCGTTCAGCGTGTTGCCGGTGCCGAGCGTGATGACATTGTTGGCGACATTGGTGCCCTGGATCGTGCCGTCGCTGCCGCCGAGATTGAAGGTGGCGGTGCCGCCGTTGGCCAGTTTCGCGGTGACGCTTTCGCCGCCGCCGATAAGCGTCTGGCCGGCGGCAATCGTCTGGCCCGGGGTCTGGATGTTGCCATTGCCGCCGAGCGCGACGACAAAACCGCCGGTGCCGGCCTTGGTGACCGCGTCGTCCAGCGTCGTCGGGTCGGCCTGCGTGCCGGCGCCCGCCAGGCCGCCATCGGCGAAATAGAACTTGCCGAACGCCGCATTTGTGGCGGCGTTGATGGCGACCCGCGTCGTCGTGCCGCCGTTGATCTCCTGCGACTGGATCCTGACGCCGATATCGCCGCGCACGCGTTCGTTGACGCGCTTGCGCAGGCCTTCGCTGACCGGATAGACCGGATCCGTTCCGATGGCCGCGGTCGTGTCCGAGCCGCGGCTGGGGTTGAACGGGATGTTCAGCCGCACGCTGCCGGCGAACTGGGTGTCGTCGCGATTGTCGTTGCGGACCTCGCCGGCAAAGACCAGTTCGGTGCCGCTGCCGAAGACATCGCCGATCGTGTATTCGAAACCGGCCTTGGCACCGGTCACGCTGCCGTCATCGCCGTGCGGATCCTCGAAATGGTAGCCGCCAATGTCGAGCCGCAGCGAGTGCTTGTCGGGCAGGTTGACCGGAACCTGGGCGCCGATCTCGCCTTCGATGCCCCAGGCCGCGTAGTCGCGGTGGTCGAGCACCGATATCTGTTCGATCAGCTGGTTGCTGACCATCGACAGGGTCGAGCTGGTCGAACGATCGGTCGAGTCGCCCTTGATCGGCACAAAGACGTTCACATGCGCGTCGAAATTCGGCGTGATCGCCTCGACGCCCAGCGTGCCGGCGGTGAACTGCGTGCCGCTGTAGTTCTCGAGGTTGATATAGGCGTAGCCGCCGAGCATCAGGTCCGGATTGACGATGCGGCGAATGCCGAGGCCGATGTCCTGGCCCGACGCATCCTTGAAATCGTGCTTGGCCCGGACATCGAGGAACAGCACCGATTCCGCCGTCTGCTTGATCGGTATGAAGCCTTCGAGCGCGGCGTTGCCGCCATTGTTGTCGGCGCCGACAATGGCGCGGATCTGCGGCTGCCAGAGCCCGTCGGGGTCGGCATCGGCAACCACGCCTGAAAGGCCGAGCGCCAGCGTCGTCAGCGCCGTCGTCTTCCACAGCTGTCTTGCAATTCGCAAACGGCCATAGCCGGCGCGCACGTGGAAAGCCTCCCCACGCGCAACCATCCCACCAACCTGCCGAGACGTCTCGGTAGTTCCCATCCCTGGCGAGTCCTTCTGGGACTACACGTCCCGCGTGTTAATTCTTACGTGAATTCTATTGTATAGCGAGCCCGGAATGTTGTGAGTGTTGTTGTCCGACCTCAAAGTTCTGTCCTGTGGCCATATTGCCACAGTAGATTTGCCGGCTTGCTTGGCCAGGGACTCGGCTTTCGGAACCGTCGCCCTTGTTGTATCAAGCCTTTTCCAGGAGAATACCTGCCGGGGCAAGGAAAACTGCGGGGCATGAAGAACATGGCAATTATTTTAGCGAAGTCTAATCTACTTCGCATGGTCGCGGCATCGGCTGCTCTGTGGCTGTTGTCGGCTTCTTCTGGCCCGGCGCTTGCGGAGGACACCACCAAAGAGGCCCAAGCCAAACAGTCTCAATCAAAGGACGCCGGATCCAAGCCGGCCGACGCCAATGCATGGGCGGTTAACTGTTCCAGCGACTCTGCTGCCGGCGACCTTCAGTGCCAGGTGTCGCAGAACCTCACCGAGGCCAAGACAGGCCAGCGCGTGTTGACCGTGACCGTGCGCCGCGACAGCGGCAATGGCAGCCTGGCCATGCTGCTCGCCTTGCCGCACGGCCTGTTCCTGCCGTCGGGCGTCAGCTATCAGGTCGACAGCGGCAAGAAAGTCACCATCGCCATCCAGACCAGCGACCAGAACGGCGCCTATGCCGCGGTGCCGGTGGCGCCGGAACTGGCCAAGGCGATGAAGTCGGGGACGACGATGAACATCGGCATGGAATCGGTGACGCGCAAGCCGGTGACCATCCCGGTTTCCCTCAAAGGCTTCGGCGCCGCGGTGGCCAAGCTGGAATCGATCAAGTAGCGGGTAATGCCGTTCGCTGTCTTGCGACAGCCGTAGGGCACACGCGCCCAACAATCCTAACCCGTGGCGGAGGCGGCCGATTGGCGAAGCTTGCGCCGCCCCTGGAAAGAGATGGGGTGGGTATCAAGTCCCACGGGGTCTTCGTGCCAGTCGCCTGCAGCACCAGCCAATGCGCGATCTGCCGGCCGCCGGATCTCCCATTCGGCGCTTGATTGTCCGCGCCCGCAATGCTCCGTTGCCGCCAGGCCATCCGGAGAAACCCATGACAGGCTTTGTCGACCGCCAGCACGCCGCGCAATTGATGGAACGCGCCGGCATTGCCGCGCTGGTGCTTTGCGCGCCGGAAGCCTTCCACTATGCCACCGGCGCATGGATCGGCCCGGCGGGACTGTTCCGGCGCGCCGGCGGCGGCTTTGTCGTCATCCCGGCCAGACAGGACCTGCCGATCGGCGTCGTCGTCGCCGACTTCAACGCGGCGCAGCTGCGGCTCGCCATGCCCGAGGCGGTCGTGCGTTCGCACCCGATCTGGATCGAATCCGCGCCAGTCGAGACAGCGCACGGGCTGCCCCTGGCCGAACGCATCGAGGCCGGCCTTGCCTTGCTTGGCCGCACGCCTGATTTCTCGCGGCCCGCCACCTTCGATCTCGCCGGTTCGCTGCGCCAGCTGCGGGTGCTGCTGGACGACTTCGGACTGGCGCGCGCAACGCTCGGCATCGACCTCGACTTTGTCCCGGCCGCCGATTTCGCTTCCATCCAGGCGCTGCTGCCGGATTGCCCTGTCGTCGACGGCTCGCCCGTGCTGGACAGGCTGCGGGCCATCAAATCACAGCGTGAGATCGACCTCTTGCAGCAAGGCATTTTCCTCTCGGAAGCCGGGCTGGAGCGACTGCAGGTGGACGCGATGGCCGGCATGCGCCAGGCCGATCTCGTCGCGCTCTACCGCAAGGGCGTCACCGACGCGGCCGCCGGCCTGTCGCATCCGGTCCTGACAGCCGAATATGTGACGCTGGGCGCCCGCGCCAAGGGCGCCGATGCCAGAGCCGAGGCCGGCGATCCCCTGAAATGCGACATGGTCTGCACGGTCGGTGGGTATGCCTCCGACATGTCGCGCAACTTCACCTTCGGACCGCCTTCCGCCGACCAGGCCGAGCTGCATGCGATCGCCGAGCGCGCCTTCGAGGACGGGCTGGCGGCGTTGATGCCCGGAAACACGCTCGCTCATGTCCATCGCGTCACCACCGGGAGCCTGGCGCGGCAAGGCCTGCCCTCCTACCGCCGCGGCCATTTCGGCCACAGCGTGGGGCAATCGGTATTCTCAGAGCAATGGCCGTTCATCGCCGCCGACAGCGATGTGGTGATCGAGGCCGGTATGGTGCTGGCCTTCGAAATCCCGCTCTATATCGATGGCCTTGCCAGCTTCAATCTGGAAGACCAGTTCCTGATCACGGCGGACGGGCCGAGGCCGATGAACCGGCTGCCGAGGCGGCTGGAGGGGATTGGGTAGCCAAGCCTTCTTGATGTGTGGCTGGCCGCACATTTTTAAGCATCCTGTTTTGTCACATCAGCTATTCACAATGGCCAACCGTTGGCGCTGCCCCTCACCTGCCTGCCGGCATCCTCTCCCCGTATAGTGACGGGGAGAGGGACGCCTTAATCGCCGATTTCGCCAATCACCAACGTCGCAAGAAAGGCGCAGGCGCTGCGGCCAGCTCCTCTCGCCCCGTTTACGGGGAGAGATGTCCGGCAGGACAGTGAGGGGCGGCGCCGACGGTAGAGATTGTCGCTTTGTATTGATGCCGCATCACCTAACATCAACACATCCTAGCCGCTCACCGCCGGTCGCCGATCCCGCCACGGCATCTCCTGCTCCAGCTGCGCCGACGCCGCCAGCACGGTCGCCTCGTCGCCATAGCGGCCGACCAGCTGAACGCCGATCGGCACGCCGCCCTTCGACCATCCGAGCGGCAGCGAGATCGCCGGCTGGCCTGATATGTTGAAGGGGAAGGCGAAGACCGCATCCGTCCATTTGGCGTTGTAGCGATCGATGTCGGTTTCCGACATGTCATAATAGCCGAATGGACGCGGCAGCTGCGTCAGCGTCGGCGTGATGAAGAGGTCGTACGCGTTGAGGTCGCCGGCAATGTCGCGGCCGGTCTGCCGGAGCTGCTCGACATCGGAGATGTGCCTGACGCCGCTGGTCGCGCGGCCGCGCGCGATGATCGCCCAGGTCACCGCCTCGACGTCGGCTGGCGTCACCGGCCGGCCGATCACCGTTTCGAGATAGTCGAAGGTCGCCGCCGTCTGCACACAGGTCATGTTGGTGTAGGTCGTCCACACGCCATTGGCGTCGAGCGGCATGTCATGCTCCTCGACATCGTGCCCCAGCCGCTCGAGCGCGGCCACCGTCGCCAGCACCGCCGCCTTCACCTCCGGATCGATGGCCGTGCCGTTGGGCGGCGCAACGGTGAAGCTGATGCGCAACCTTTTCGGCGCCCGCGCCGACAGGCTGAGCCAGGAGGCATCGGGAACCGGCGGCGTGTAAGGATCGCCCGGTAGCGCGCCGGCGACGGCATCGAGATAGGCCGCCGTGTCGCGCACCGTGCGCGAGCAGCAGAGAAAATAGGCGCCGCCATACCAATAGTCGCCGAACGGCGCGAGGCTGACGCGGCCGCGCGACGGTTTCAGCCCGACAATGCCGCAGCAGGAGGCGGGAATGCGGATCGAACCGGCGCCGTCGCTGGCTTCGGCGATCGGCACCATGCGTGAAGCGACGGCCGCCGCCGCGCCGCCGCTGGAGCCGCCCGGCGTGATGCCTTCCTTCCATGGATTCTTGGTCGTGCCGTAAAGCTTCGGCTCGGTCGTGATCGACCAGCCATTTTCAGGCGCGTTCGACTTGCCGACCAGCACCAGCCCCGCCGCCTTCATGCGGCGAACCACTTCGGTGTCGAAGTCGGCGACGACGTCCTTCAGATAGAACGAAGAATTGGTGTTCGGCGCGCCCGTCCAGGACGAGGCCAGCTCCTTGAGCAGGAACGGCACGCCGGCGAAGGGCGCCGATTTGTCGACCGTCGCGGCCTGCGCACGCGCCATGTCATAGAGGCGGTGGATCACCGCGTTCAGCGCCGGATTGAGCCGCTCCACCAGCGTGATCGCCGCCTCGACCAGTTCGGCCGGCGAAACCTGGCCGCCGCGCACCAGAGCTGCGAGGTCAAGCGCATCGGACTCGGCATAGGTTTTCAACAGACTGTCGGTGACGGCGGTCATGTATTGCTCCTTCTATGTCTGAGAGACTCACCCTCACCCAGCCTCCGCTTCGCTCGGCTGACCTCTCCCCGAGGGGGAGAGGAGACTACGAGCGCTAGCGCTTATCTCTTCTCCCCTGGGGGTCCGGAGGACGGGCGAGGCCCGTGACTCGCCCCGGCACAGGTGGCCGCGTAGCGGCCGGATGAGGGGGGCCGGCGCCGACCTCAGGCCAGCTCGACCGTCCGCCCGAGTTCGATGCTCTGCTCCGCCGCCAGCACGATGCGCAGGCTGTTGACAGCGGCGTCCATCTGTTCGGTCAAATCGAGATCCTCGCGGATGGCGCGCAGGAAGAAGGCTTGCTCGCGGTCGCACAGCTCCTGATGGCCGGGCTCGTCCTCCATGCTGACGATCTCGTCGGGCTTGGAAAAGTTCTTGTCACCGTCGACCGCGGCATAGTGGATCTTCAGCGCATCGGTCTTGGTGTGGCGGTCGATGTCGGCCGAGTTGGAAACCTCGGCGTCCGAGGCCGTGCTTGGCGCCTGGCCGGCGACGATCGACACCGCGCCCTTGGGGCCGACCACGTCCTTCACGAAATAGGCCGTCTCGCTCATCATCGGACCCCAGCCGGCCTCGTACCAGCCGACCGAGCCGTCATCGAAGGTGACATGCAGATGGCCGTAATTCTGCTTGTCGGCTTCCGCCCAGAGCTTGGCGCCGATGCCGTGCACCCGAACCGGCCTGGCGCCGGTCAGCTGGCACATGACATCGACATAGTGCACGCCGCAATCGACGATCGGGATCAGCGAATCGATCAGGTTCTTGTGCCAGTGCCAGGCGCTGCCACTGCTCTGCTGGTTGAGGTTGAGGCGCATCACCAGCGGCTTGCCGAGCGTCTTGCCGACCTCGATGAACTTGATCCAGGAGGGGTGGACGCGCAGGATGTAGCCGAGCACCAGCTTGCGGTTCTTGGCGCGTGCCGCCGCCACGACTTTCTCGGCGTCCTCGATGTTGGTGGCGAGCGGCTTTTCCATGAACACATGGCAATTGGCCGCGATCGCCTTCAGAGCATATTCGGCATGGGTGTTCGGCCAGCTGTTGATCGACACGGCGTCCGGCTTCGTCTCCTCCAGCGCCTGGTCGAAATCCTCATAGAGCGGATAGCCGGCCAACTCCGCCGGGATCTTGGTGTTGCTCTTGATCGAGCGGCTCATGATGCCGACGATCTCAAACCCCTCGGAGCGGTGATAGGCGCTGGCGTGCGACGCACCCATATTGCCGAGACCCACCACCAGCACTTTTACCTTGTCGGCCACATCAGCCTCCCACATTCTTGATTGGATCTTGGGCGGCGATCGGTTGACGCTGCCTGTATGTTTATTCGGGCAATCACGTCAGCTCGGCGCTGCCCCTCATTGCCCTGCCGGGCATTTCTCCCCGTATGGAGACGGGGAGAAAGACGCCGACATCGATGATTTCGCCAATTGCCAACGCCGCAGAAGATGCGCCGAGGTTGCGGTCATCTCCCTTCTCCCCGTCACTATACGGGGAGAAGGTGCCGGCAGGCGGATGAGGGGCAGCGCCAACCCCGACGATCGCAGTCCCTACTTCACCGCCGAATCGAACAGATGCGCCTTGATCTTCTCGACATCGAGCGCGGCAAAGCCTTCCGACAGTTTGACGCCGTCGGCATCGGCCTTGACCTTGGCCTTGTCGAAATCATTGGCCGCCGGGATCAAATCGTTGGTGCAGACGTCCTCGGCCTTCACCGGATTGGTGATCTGGCCGATCTTGTGGATCTCGTCGAAGAAGCCCTGCCAGCTCGCCATGTCGTGCGAGCCCCAGCCGCCGCGCTTGTCCATGTCGCCACGGAAGACGTTGATCTGCTGCAGGATCGAGGTGGTGCCGAGCTCCGGCCCGAGATTCTTGGCCAGCGTCGGGAACTGCTCGAACACCGCTTCGACCGCCGCGCGCGGGTTCTGGTAGCCGAATTCAAGGCCCATCGCCCAGCCGCGCAGGTATTTTTCCAGGAACGCCTTTTTGTCGGCATCCTCGAGATCGGCGGCGCGCACGACAAAGGTGTTGGCCGGCAGCTTCGAGTTCTTCACGCCGAGCCAGTATTCGAAGTCGAGGCCCTTGGCGATCCATTCGGCGCGCAACCCTTCCCATGACAGGGCGGCATCGCCTTGGCCGCCGGCGAGCGCGGTGCCCCAGGTCGGCCAGCCGGCCTCGACATATTTCACCTTCTTGATGTCGACGCCTTGCGCGGCGAGCAGCGGATCGGTGATCGACTGCCAGGCGGCGGAGCCGAGCAGAATGGTCTTGCCTTCGAGCTTCTTCAGATCGTTCGAGCCCTCGCCCTTGCGGAAGGCGATGCTGAACGTGTCGCGGGCGCCCATGTGGAACACCGACTTCAGCTTCATGCCGTTCTGGATGGCGAAGGAGAACACCCCGGGCGAGGGGAAGCCCATGTCCGCCTGGCCGACATCGACGAACTTCACCGTCGCCGTGCCGTCCGACGGTCCCGGCTGCATGTCGGTGTCGAGCCCGTCGAAATAGCCGGCTTTCTTCGCCGCCCAATAGGGATAATCGTCGAGCACTTCGAGCGTGCCGCGCGGCGAGATCCAGGTGAATTTCTCATAGGCCGCCGCCCTGGCTTTGAGGCCGCTGGCGCCGAGCGCGGTTGCCGTCACCAGGCCGGCGCCGGTGACCTGCAGGAAATAGCGGCGGGAGATGCCCGCCTGGCGGATCGAATTGTCTTTGGTCATCGCTTTCCCCTTTTTGTTTGACGTCAGTCTGCCGCCCGCCTGCCGGGCGTCTTGCTTCAAATCCTTGTTTTCAAGCCTCCCAGCTCGCCCATTTCTTGCCGATGAGGAAGAACAGCACGTAGATCAGGATGCCGAGCGTCGACAGGATCAGCACCACGGCGAAGAATTGCGGCATCTGGATCATCGACGAATAGGTGGTCAGCCGGTTGCCGAGACCGAAGCCGCCGCCGACCATCTCGGCGCCGACGGCGGTGAGCAGGCCGAAGATGGCGCCGATCATCAGCCCGACCAGGATCATCGGCAGCGCCATCGGCGCGCGGATCTTCCAGAAGATCTGCAAGGTGCTGGCGCCGTAGGACCGCGCCAGCGCGATCTTGGCGCTGTCGACGCGGCGAAAGCCGGTGGCGGCGTTGATCATCACCATCGGCCCGGCGGCCAGCGCCACCGCGATGATGCGCGGCGTGTAGCCGAAGCCGAAGCGCAGGATGAGCAACGGCACCAGCGCCAGCATCGGCGTGGTGACCAGCAGCAGGATGTAGGGCGCGACGATCTTCTCGGCGAAGGGGAACTGGGTGATGACGGCGGCCAGCACCAGCCCGACGACTGCGCCGATGGCAAAGCCGGATACCAGCTCGACCAGCGTGTAGCCGAGATGCGGCGCGATCAGCGGGAACTCGTCGAACAACGCATAGGCGATCGAGCTCGGCGGCGGCATGATGTAGAGCGGCACATGGAACAGCCGCAAGGCCAGTTCGATGCCGCCGATGATGACCACGGCCACGGCGATGATCGCCGCCACCTCCTTGCCCGACTTGATGCCGGGGCCACTGGCGAAGGCCGACAGATTGGTCAGGCTGACCTCCTGGCCGTCGCCCGATTTGGATTTGGAGAATTCCGGAATGGCGTCGCTCACGGCCTGATCCTCACGATCTCGGCGCTGGCGCGCTCCTGTCCCGGCGCCTTCGGCCTGGCGCGCTCGCCGACAATGTCCATCTTGATCCGGTTGGTGAGGTCGAAGACTTCCTTGGTCGCCATGATCTCCAGCGAGCGCGGCCGCGCGAACGGCACGCGATATTCCTTGGCAACGCGGCCCGGCCGGGCGCTCAGCACCACCACGCGGTCCGACAGAAAGATCGCTTCCTCGATCGAGTGGGTGATGAAGACGATGGTGGTCTTGGTGTCGAGCCAGATCTCCTCGACCAGCCGGTTCATCTCCTCGCGGGTGAAGGAGTCGAGCGCACCGAACGGCTCGTCCATCAACAGCACCGAGGGTTTCAGCGCCAGCGCCCGCACGATCGCGGCGCGCTGCTGCATGCCGCCTGAAAGCTCGCGCGGGAACTTGCCGCCGAAGCCGTCGAGGCCGACGCGGTTCAGAAGATGCGCGATCCAGGCGCGGTCCGGTTTCTCGCCCTTGATCTCGAAGGGAAAGCGGATGTTGGCGTCGAGATTGCGCCAGGGCAAAAGGTTGGCTTCCTGGAAGACGATGCCGATATCGGGATGCGGACCGGTGATCCCTAGGCCGTCGAGCCGGATTTCGCCGCTGGTCAGGCTGTGCAGGCCCGACATCGACCACAGAAGCGTGGTCTTGCCGCAGCCGGACGGGCCGACGATCGAGACGATTTCATTGGCCCGGACATCGAGGCTGCAGCGGTCCAGCGCCAGGAGGTCACCGGACGCCGTGTGATAGATCTTGGTCGCTGCCTGCACGCCAAGCTTCGGCGTTGTTGTCTCGCCCGCGTTCATCCGCCCCTCGGAGATTGCGTGATGATCCGGTAGGTCATCCCTGCCAAAATCAGTCTGTAACTATCCTACTTTGCTGTCAAGCGCTCGACGTGGTAACCGTATCACGAAAATTCCACCTTTCGCTTAATACACTGTTTTTACAGAGTTATATCGACCTTGAAATGCTTGTTGCTTTCCTACATACTCCGAAAAGAAACGCGAGCTTGTCGCCGTGGCACGCAAGGGTTGCAGCACGGCCGGGCGCATGGAACGACAGCGTGCAAACATGATAAGAGGTCAGGTCGAAAAGGCAGGGAAGACCGACTTCATGACCGACGCTGACAGCCAGCACGAGCCTGTTGCAACCCACGACACGGAGGGACGCGATGTCAGGCGCATCCCGGACATCATCTCGCTGGTCAAGGATTCCTACGCGGAGTTGAGCCCGGCGGAGCGCCGCGTCGCCGATGTCGTGCTCGACGATGTCAAATATGCCGTCGACGCCTCCAACGCGGCGATTGCCGAGCGCGCCGGCGTCAGCGAGCCGACCGTGACCCGCTTCTGCCGCGCCATCGGCTGCGAGGGCGTGCGCGATTTCAAGCTGAAGCTGGCGCAGAGCCTCGTCGTCGGCGCGCTCTATCTGGCCAAGCCGCCGGCGGTCAGCAACGACAATGGCATGCCGTTCTGGAACGCCGTCTTTGGCGAGGCGCGCCGGGCGCTGCAGGAGGCCGAACGCCAGTTCGATCCGGGTGAGCTGCAGAAGGCCGCCGAGCTGATCGCCAAGGCGCGGCAAGTCACCGTCTTCGGCCTCGGCGGCAGTTCCTCGGCACTGGCGCAGGAGACGCAGTACCGGCTGTTTCGCTACGGCATCACCGTCAGCGCCCAGTGCGATCCCTATCTGATGCGCATGACCGCCTCGACGCTGAAGCCTGGCGACCTGGTGATCGCCATCTCGGCGACCGGGCGCACGCGCGAGGTCATCGAGGCAGTCGAACTCGCCAAGCACTACCGCGCCAACGCCATCGCCGTGACCGCGCCCGACACCGATCTGGCGCGGGCCTGCGACGTCAGGCTGACCGTGGCGGTGCCCGAATACCCCGACACGCTGAAGCCGACCGCCTCGCGCTATGCCTTCCTGGCGGCGATCGACCTTCTGGCCGTGGCCTCGGCCTACAAGCTCGACGGCTCGGCCCGCGAAACGGTGCGCCGCATCAAATACAACGCCCAGATCCACCGCACCGGCAAGGAGATGGAGCCGCTCGGGGATTAGTTCACTGCAGGAAGAGGGAAAAGAATGCTCGAAATGGCACCGACGAAACAGGCAACCGCGTGGCTCGACTCCCTGGCGCAGGCGCTCGCCGCCGGCGATGCGAACGCGGCAAGCAATTTGTTCGTCGACGACTGCTACTGGCGCGATCTTTTGACCTTCACCTGGAACGTCACGACCATGGAAGGCCGCGAGGCCATCGCCGAGATGCTCGAGGCAACGCTGGCGGCGACCAGGCCAACCGCATGGCAGATCACCGGCGACGCAACCTCCGACGAGGGCACGATCGAAGCCTGGTTCACCTTCGAGACGGCGGTGGCGTCAGGCCAGGGCATCATGCGCCTGCGCGACGGCCGCTGCCGGACCTTGTTCACCGCGATGACCGATCTCAAAGGATTCGAAGAGCGCAAGGGTTTGGCGCGGCCGCTCGGCGTGCGCCACAAGGCCGACCCGGAGCGCGAGACCTGGTCGGAAGCGCGGGCGCGCGAGACACGCGATCTCGGCGTCACCGAGCAGCCCTATTGCCTGGTCATCGGCGGCGGCCAGGGCGGCATCATGCTGGGCGCGCGGCTGCGGCAGCTCGGCGTGCCGACCATCGTCATCGAGAAGAATGCAAGGCCCGGCGATTCCTGGCGCAACCGCTACCGCACGCTCGTGCTGCACGACCCGGTCTGGTACGACCATCTGCCCTACATTCCGTTCCCGGAGAACTGGCCTGTTTTCACGCCCAAGGACAAGATGGGCGACTGGCTGGAAATGTACACGCGCGTCATGGAGCTCAACTACTGGGTCGCCACCAAATGCCTCAGCGCTTCCTATGACGAGGCGCGGAAGGAATGGACTGTCGTGGTCGACCGCGTCGGCCGGCAGGTCACGCTGAAGCCGAAGCACGTCGTCTTCGCCACCGGCGCCTACGGCCCGCCGCGAAAGATCGACCTCGCCGGCGCCGGCGAATTCAAGGGCGAACTGCTGCATTCCAGCCAGTATGCGAGCGGCGACAAGTTCCGCGGCAGGAAGGTCGCCGTCATCGGCGCGGCCAGCTCGGGGCATGATGTCTGCGTCGACCTGTGGGAAAGCGGCGCCGACGTCACCATGATCCAGCGCTCGCCGACCACGGTGGTCAAATCGGACACGCTGATGGAGGTCGGCTTCGAGATCTTTTCGGAGAGCGCGCTGGCGCGCGGCATCACCACCGAGAAGGCCGACATGATCGTCGCCTCGACCCCTTTCGCGCTGGTGCCCAAGGGCCAGCGCGCACTCTACGAGGTGATCAAGGCGCGCGACGCGGCCTTCTATGAACGCTTACGGGCCTCGGGCTTCGCCATCGATTTCGGCGACGACGAGACCGGCCTCTTGATGAAGGCCTACCGCACCGGCTCCGGCTACTACATCGATGTCGGCGCCTCGGACCTGATCATCGACGGCAAGATCGGCATCCGCAGCGGCGTTGCCATCAAGGCGTTGACGAAAAACGGCATCCTGTTCGAGGACGGCAGCGAGCTCGAAGCCGACGCCATCATCGCCTGCACCGGCTACCAGTCGATGAACGAGAACGTCGCGGCACTCGTCTCGCGCGAAGTGGCCGACAAGGTCGGCCCCTGCTGGGGCCTCGGCTCCGGCGTCAAGGGCGACCCCGGCCCCTGGCAAGGCGAGCTGCGCAACATGTGGAAGCCGACCGCGCAGGAAGCGCTGTGGTTCCACGGCGGCAATCTGGCGCTGTCGCGGTTTTATTCGAAATATGTCGCGCTGCAGATCAAGGCGCGGATGGAAGGGATCGCGACGCCGGTTTACGGGAAGCCGAGCAACGCTGGCTGAGGTCGACCCCCACTCCGTCGAGCTTCGCTCGACACCTCTCCCCCGATCGACGGGGAGAGGAAAGGTGCGAGCCTAACCGAGCTAGGCTCCCTTCCTCTCCCTCCGGAGGGGGGAGAGGTGGCGATGCGAAGCAGCGACGGAGTGGGGAAGGCGGTTCCAAAATGTGCCGCCGCAAGACAGCTACAACCCCTGCCTACCGGGCATCTCCGCCTCGCCCGATAGACGCCTAATCACTCATGCCGGTGCCCGAAGTGCCGGGCCGCCACCTCGACATGCGTATGGGCGGCATGCGCCTCGAAACGCTCGGTCTCGCCGACATCGTTGACCGCCTCGTTCGGCCACCAGGTGCCGCCGATGACGATGCCTTCCGACACCAGCCGCTGGTCGGCGACCAGCGCAGCACCCACCGCGTCGACGAAGGTGAAACGGCCCGGCCGCTGGCGAAGGACAGTGACATCGCCGACGGTGCCGACCGCCAGCGTGCCGAGGTCCGGCCTGGCGATCGCCCGCGCCGGTGCTTGCGTCGCCGCGCGCAGCACCTCGACCAGCGGCATGCCGAGCGCCATCAGCTTCGACATGCAGACCAGTATGTCGAAGGCAGGCCCGTCGACGCAGTAGAGATGCACGTCGCTCGAGATGACATCCGGCGCCAGCCCCTCGGCCAGCATGGCGCGCGCCACGTCGAAGTCGAACGAACCCATGCCATGGCCGAGGTCGAAGATGACGCCGCGTTCGCGCGCCAGCCGCATGTCCGGCCGCACCGCGCCCGAGGCGAAGACCGGCGCGTTGGGAAACGGCCGGAAGCAATGGGTGAGGATGTCGCCGCGTCGCAGCCGCGGCAGCACTTCCGAGCGGCCGGGCGGCGGCTCGTCAATATGCGCCATCAGCGGCAGGCCGGCTTTGTCGGCGGCCTCCAGCGCCAGGTCCACCGGCGCGATGCCGCTGGTGCCGCCGGCATGCTTGCCGGAGCGGACCTTCACGCCGACCACGACATCGGCATGTTCGCGCGCGGCGGCGACCACCTCACGCGGCTCGCAAAGCCTGAGATCGCTGCACTCGCCGACCGACACCGACTGCGAGAAGCCGAAGATGCCGGCAAAGGAAATGTTGACATAGGCCAGGATGCGCACCCTGGACCGCTCCATGACGTGGCGGCGGAAGCCGAGGAAATTGCCGGCGCCCGCACTGCCCGCATCGATGAAGGTGGTGGTGCCGCTTTTGGCCGCGAGCCTGTCGGCATCGACGCCGAGCGAGGTGCCGCCCCAATAGACGTGGCTGTGCAGGTCGACCAGCCCGGGCGCGACGATGCAGCCGGTCGCGTCGACGACCTGCGCGGCGCGATCCGCCGGGATGTCGGCATCGATCGCGGCGACCCGGCCATTGGCGATGGCGACATCGCGCGGCGCATCGATGCCGGACGCCGGATCGATCAGCCGTCCGCCCTTCAGCAGGAGGTCGAATTGCATGAGGGGAACCTCCGCTTCGTTGCGCCTGTCAGACCGGCCGATAGGCGACGGCCTCGACCTCGATCTTGATGTCGATCATCAGCCGCGATTCGACCGTGGTGCGCGCCGGCGGATTTTTTGGGAAATGCCTGGCGTAAACCGCGTTGAAGGCGCCGAAATCGCGCGCGTCTTCCAGCCAGACGGTGGTTTTCACCACATCGTCCAGGGTGCACCCGGCCAAGGCCAGCGCCGCTTTCACATTGGCGAGCACCTGCTCGGTCTGTTCCGTGATGCCGCCCTTGACCACGATGCCGTCGCTGCCGACCGGAACCTGGCCCGAGACATAGACGAAGTCGCCGGCCCGCACGGCGGGCGACAGCGGCACGTGGGATGCTCCAAAAGTCTGCTTGGGCACGGGATCGCCTCCTCTGATTTTGCGAGAGGACACCAGGGCGGCATCCGCTTCGCCGCAGATTTAGCGCGATCGGGCCGGTCCCGATAGGGCCCTTGTTGGAAAGCAACATTCTTCGAAATTCATGTTGCTTTATTACAGGAGCGCTTGCATCGTGCGCGCCTGCCGGACGGCTTTCAAGCCGCGACGGACCGATGCCTGTGCGAGACTGGAGAGACCGAGAATGACCTTCGACAAGAACCCGTTTCCGTCAGGCGACGCCGACCGCCACGCGCTTTGGGAGATGCTGGTGCGGCGCGACATCGATGCCTTCATCGGCCAGGACTGGTCCATGGTCGAGAACGATTTCATCGCCGAGAGCTTCTTCGGCATGCATGCGCATTTCCTCGCCAATGCCGACGCCTGGCGGTTGCAATTCCCGAGGCTGGAGATTTATCGCGACGAGTGGCTGCGCCAGGCCAAGGAGACGGCGGCGACCAAATTCGCCGAGCCGCTGCGCGAGGCGCTGTTTCGCGTCACCAACCTGCGCGATATCGACGTCGACGGCGACCGCGCCGTGTTGCACAAGAAATTCGACGGCTCCATCGCCAAGGCCGACGGCAGCGTCGACCGCTTGAAATGGCAGACGCTGTATTTCTGCCGGAAGGTCGAAGGCAGCTGGAAGATCGCCGGCTTCGTCGGCTACATGCCGTACCCGCTGGGGGTTTAGGAGCGCCGTAGCGGGGACGGGTTGGGGGGATTTCGCCGTTCGTTCGTCGGCTTATCATAGACCTTCGGGATTGGCGGAGCCCCTCCCGACTTCGTCATCCTATGGCGAAGCAAGGAGCGAAGCGACGCGGCGCAGACCATAGGATCCATGCCGGGACCCCAACGCGCTGCCACCGTGCAGAATTCTGCTCCGCTGCATTCCGTGGCATAGGTCCCGGCATGGATCCTCGGGTCTCCGCGACGCCGCTACGCGGCTGCTCCGCCCGTGGATGACGAAGTGACGGGCGTCTCAGCCAATCCAGAAATTATCGCCCGATCAGCACCGCCGCCCGATACGCCGGGTTGCCGTACCAGGCCATTCGGTCGAGCTCCGCCGCCCTGACCGGGAGGTCGACGACGTCCATAGGCTGTTCAAGCCGGTCAGGCTCGATCCAGGGGTCATTGACGAAATAGACCCCGTCGCCATGGCCGTGGACGAGCACCCAGTGCGGGCACGTGTCGCCCATCATCGGCGCATGGTCGATCAGCACCAGCGCCGAGAAGCCGCGGTCGAGCGCCTGGCCGATCTCTTCGACGGCAAAGGCGCGTGCCTCGATCGGCAATGACGCGGCTTCGGCCTCGCGCCTGAAGCCGGCCTGGACGAAGCTCATCAGCCCGCGCCTTTCCTCCGAACTGGCGCGGTCGAGGAAGATCGGTTCGGCGCTGCTCATGAAGATTTCGACCCGCAGCCCGCGCCGGTGCGCCGCCAGCGCCAGGCCGTAGGGGTCGCAGCCGCCCGGCCCGCTTGGGCCGATGATGGTGGTCGCCTCGCGCCAGAGCTCGACCTCCAGCGCCCGGTCCGGCAGCAAGGCCGGATCGAGCCCGGCCATTGCCATGGCCAGCGCTGACGGCCCACAGGTAAAACCGGCCGTCTGCGGCCAGGACGGCGGAACCTGACTGCGCCGGCGGACTGGTTCGATGCCGATCCAGCGCTGCAGGAAGCCATCGCGGCGCTCCCACTGGCCGCCAATGTGCCGCACCGTGTCTTCGTCGGCGCGCAGGCAGAGCACGTCTTGCGCGAGCGCTTCCTTCTCCAGCGCCTCGAGCAGGCGCGCGCCGGCGCTGATGTTCGCGGCAGTCCAGAACAGGGCGATGCGCATCATCGCCGCAGCCGGCCGGCGCTGCCCGACCACGATCGCCTCCGGGCGGCCCTCGCCGCAATGCGCCACGCCGGTAACCCCGGCGATCTTCCGCAACGCCGCCAGGCGATCGCCGATCTCGGCCGGCGCCGCCGCAATCAGCTCGGCCCAGGCGGCCGCGTGTTCGGTGGTGAACACACGGACCCCTTCGCTTTGCGCCGAGACTGCAGGCTCCTGGAAGTGCGGCATGACCCGCAAATTAGCCCGACAATGGCCGATCAGTACAGCGTGACGAACGCCGGGAACAGCAGGCCCGTCTCCCGGAAATACTCGATCAGCTCGATGGCCGGGAAGATGGCGAGGAAATAGAGCCCGTCAAAGAAGGTGCGCTTGAGCGCGCGCGTCGAAAACTGCAGCTGGTCGTCGTCGCGGTAGAGCAGCGGGTTCGGCCAGAAGCGGGGCGTCGCCTTGATATAGGCGGTGTAGGCCGGGCCGAACTTGCCAAGCAGATACTCGGCCTCCTTGCGCGCCGTGACACGGAAGATGAGAAAGCTGGCGACGCCAAGCACGGCCGCCGCCACCAGTGAGCCGTAGAGCAGACCGATGCCGACCGCGCCGACCGTCGAGAAGAAATAGAGCGGGTTCTGGCTCATCGAGAACGGTCCCGTCGAAACCAGCTCCTCGTTCTTCTTGCCGCCGACATAGAGGATGCTCCACAGCCGGCCGGCAACGCAGGCAAGCACCAGGCAGAAGCCCAGGAATTCGAGCGTTTCGTGCCCGTTCGAGCCTTCGCTGAGCGCCGGCTTGGTGAGAAACAAAAGCAGCACCGCCAGCACTGCCGCAGCCCGCACGAAGATCAGCCGCTTGCGCTGCACGAAGGCCTGTGAAACCGGCTTGAGGGACGCGTAGGTCATTCGTGTTTCCTGGGGCACGGATTGCAGGTTCGGAACTGGGGCGCGCCATTGATGGCGGATACAAGGCGGTCACTTCTATCAGCGCAGCGCGCGGCGTTCGTAAAGGCCTTTTGCGCCAATCACGGTCTTCCTTACGAATTTGTATGCCCCGCGACAGGCTGCAGTGAAGTCGCGTCCCTAATGTCCGAATGCCGGCCCGCCAATTAGGGGTCGGCTTCAATTACGGCAGCCGGACCACCGGCATGGATAGGGAATGGTTTCATGAGACGATTTTCACTTGCCATCGCAGCGGGGACCCTCGCTGTCTCGACAGCGATTTCCACCGCTTACGCGGCCCCCGCGCCTTGTGAGGAAAGCTTGAAGGCCCTTCGTGCCGCTGAAGCGGCAGCCAAGCTCAATGACGCCGACAAGAACAAGGTCTCGGAGCTGGAGACCAAGGGGATCGAACGCTGCAATGCCGACGACGACAAGCGTGCCGACGACTTCTTCGCCCAGGCGATGAAAGTCATGGGCAAGTAATTCATGCCGTCCAAAGCACCCTCGGGCCTCATCCGAGGGTGTGCAGGGGACGGATCGCACGACCCCCCTCGCGATGCGCTTTCCTCCCGCCGCAACCATCAACCTCAGGACCTCAGCCATGCTCCCAACCAACAAGCAGCCTGCCGTACAGAGCCTGAACAGGGTTCCGGAGGTTACGCTCGACTTCTGGCTGATCAAGCTGATGGCGGTCACCATGGGCGAGACGGCGGCCGACTATCTCGCCGTCAATCTCGGGCTCGGGCTGACCGTCACCTCGCTGATCATGACCGGCGTGCTGATCGTCGCCCTTGGCCTGCAGTTCGCGCAGAAGCGCTACGTGCCCTGGGCCTACTGGCTGGCGGTGGTGCTGATCAGCGTCGTCGGCACCTTGATCACCGACAACCTCGTCGACACGTTCGGCGTGCGCCTGCAGACGACGACGATTGCCTTCTCGGTCGCGCTCGTGGCCACCTTCGCGGTCTGGTACGCCAGCGAAAGAACGCTGTCGATCCACACCATCTTCACCACCCGGCGCGAGATCTTCTACTGGCTGGCGATCCTGTTCACCTTCTCGCTCGGCACCGCCGCCGGCGATCTCGTCGCCGAGAGCTTCGACATGGGCTATCTCACCTCGGGCCTCATGTTCGGCGGCGTCATCGCGCTGATCGCGCTTGCCTATTATCTCATCCACCTCGACGCCATCCTGGCCTTCTGGCTGGCCTACATCCTGACGCGCCCGCTCGGCGCCTCTTTCGGCGATCTTCTGTCGCAGCCGGTCGAATATGGCGGCCTCGGTTTCGGCACCACCTTCACCAGCCTGATCTTCCTGGCCTGCATCGCGGCACTTGTTCTCTACATGACACTGAAGAAGACCGCCGACGATGCCGACGAGATCCTGCTGGAGTCGGATTAGGCCTCGGCGTCTGGCGGTGTGTGCCATCCTAGGAACGAGGCCATGCCGGTGATAGCCTGTGCCCGATATCGGCGATCAACCGGAACAGCCATGCGACTTCTTCTTGTCGAAGACGACCACAAGACAGCGGACTATATCGTCAGGGGACTGACCGAGGCCGGCCATGTCTGCGACCTCCTGCGCAACGGCCATGACGCGCTTTTCGCCGCCACCAGCGGCAGCTATGACGTGATCATCGCCGACCGCATGATCCCGGGTCTCGATGGTCTGTCGATGATCAAGGCGGTGCGCGCGGCCGGCGTGCGCACGCCGGCGATCTTCCTCACCTCGATCGGCGGCATCGACGATCGCGTCGAGGGTCTGGAGGCCGGCGGCGACGACTATCTGGTCAAGCCCTTCGCCTTTTCCGAGCTGCTTGCCCGCATCAATGCGCTCGGCCGCCGGCCGGCGGCGCAGGAGCAGAAGACGGTGCTGCGGGTCGCCGACCTCGAGATGGACCTCATCATGCGGCGCGTCACGCGTCACGGCCAGCCGATCGACCTGCAGCCGCGCGAATTCAGCCTGCTCGAGGTGCTGATGCGCGGCGAAGGCCGCGTCATCACCCGCACCATGCTTCTGGAGCGCGTCTGGGACTTTCATTTCGACCCCAAGACCAGCGTGGTCGAGACCCATATCAGCCGGCTGCGGGCCAAGGTCGACAAGCCGTTCGAGGCCCAGCTCATCCACACCATCCGCAACACCGGCTACAGCCTGCACGCGCCGCTTGCGCCATGATCGGGACCTGGTCTCGCCTGCTGCGCAGCACGCCGTTCCGGCTCGCCCTGACATTCGGCTTCCTGTTCATGCTGGCCTTCGTGCTGTCGGGCGCCATCGTCTACCAGATGATGAGCGCCGATCTTGCCGAACGGCTCGACGAGAACATCAAGGAAACCTATTCGGTCGTCGCCGCCACCTATGCCCCGAACGATCTGGAGGACCTTGTCGCCACGATCGAAAGCCATGCGAAGCTCAGCCCGAAGAAAGAACAGCTGTTTTCGCTGACCGACCCGGCCGGAAACCACCTGGCCGGCAATTTCACCGCCGCCGGGCTTCCCGACGGGTTCTCGGCGTTCGACGCCGTGTTGCCAGGCGTGCCTCCGGATACGGAGTATCGCGCCTATTCCGGTTCGGTCGGCGGCAACAATCTGACGGTCGCCTTCAGTCTCTCCGAAACGGAGGAGCTGGAAACCGTGGCGATGATGAGCTTCGGCTGGGCAACCCTGATCATCACCGGCTTGGCGGTCGCCGGCGGCGCGCTGCTTGCCTCGCGTGTCCAGCGCCGTCTCGACGGCATTGCCGCCACCATGGTCGATGTCTCGCATGGCCGGCTCGATACCCGCATTCCGTTGACCGGCACGGGTGACGACATCGACATCGTCTCCGGCCAGGTCAACGCGGCGCTCGATCGCCTGTCGGGCCTGGTGGACGGCATGAAGCAGGTCAGCGCCAACATCGCGCACGATCTGAAGACGCCGCTCAACCGGCTGCAGATGATCCTGGAGGGCGCCGCCGACAAGGCAACGCGGCATCAGGACGTCTCCGATGATCTGGCCGACGCACGTGCGGAGGGTCACCAGATCAACGAGACCTTCGATGCGCTGTTGCGCATCGCCCAGATCGAGGCCGGCGCCCGCAAGGCGCGGTTCACCGATCTCGATCTCGGCGAGGTGCTGGAAATCATAGCCGAGATCTACACCGACGTTGCCGAGGACGACGGAAAGTCGTTGGTGTCGACGCAACTGCGTGAAACGGCAGACCCGATTCATGGCGACCGGGAACTGTTGACGCAGATGTATGCCAATCTGGTCGAGAATGCGCTGCGCCATTGCCCGCCCGGCACGACCATCAAACTGTCGGTGACGCGCCAGGGCGAGCGTGTCCTTGCCACTGTCGCCGACAACGGACCCGGCATTGCCGCCGACGAGCGCGAAAAAGTGTTTCAGCGGCTCTACCGGCTGGACCACAGCCGATCGACGCCGGGCAACGGCCTTGGGCTGAGCCTGGTGCGGGCCATCGCCGATCTGCATGGCGCATCCATCGCCCTTGACGATTGTCAGCCTGGCCTCGCCGTGGTGGTGAGCTTTCCGCTGGTGAGATCGCCGGCGTCATAGGGCTGAGAGCTGGTGCCGGAAACGTACCAGAGCGCCAATAGTTTACCAAAGCGTATGAGGCCGGCGACCCGCCCGTAAGCTTGCAGCGGTATGATGAATGGACCTGACCGTTCATCGAAAGGCCGCGGAAAATGAAGACCTTTTTTCGGAAAACCACCGGCGTCCTGCCCGCTCTCGCCGTCATGGCGAGCCTGGGCACGGCAGCCGCCTTGGTTCCGGTCCTTGGCATCCTGCCGGCCTCGGCCGCCGAGAAGCCCGTCCAGCCGGAGAAGAACCCGCCGGGCGACATTCCCGATTCGCAGGTCTTCATCGACTACACCTCGCCGCAAGGGTTCGCCCTGAAAGTGCCGGAGGGCTGGGCACGGTCCGACCGCGCCGACGGCGCAAGCTTCGTCGACAAGCTCGATGGGGTCGTTGTCTCGGTTTCCAGGGCCGACGCCGCACCGACCGTCGACAGCGCCAAGGCGGACTATGTCGCCAAGCTCGAGGCCGCCGGACGCGCTGTGCGGGTCAGCGCGGTCAAGCAGGTCAAGCTGCCGGCCGGCACCGCGATCCGCATCGTCTACACCTCGAACTCCGAGCCGAACGCGGTAACCAACCGGCAGGTTCGCCTCGAAAACGAGCGCTACCTCTATTTCAAGGACGGCAAGCTCGTCGCGCTCGACCTTTATGCGCCCAAGGGCGCCGACAATGTCGATCAGTGGCAACTGATGTCCAACTCGTTCCGGTGGAAATGAGATGCACGCGTTGGAAGCGCATGAGATCTATCGCTTCTTCCATATAGGCGACGACGAGACGGCCGCCTTGCGGGGCGTCAGTTTCTACGTGGCCGCCGGCGAGATCGTCGCCCTGGTCGGGCCTTCCGGCAGCGGCAAATCCACCTTGCTGGCCTGCGTGACCGGCCTCGACGAACCGGATGGCGGCTATGTCGAGGTGGCCGGCATCCGGCTCACCCGGCGACCGGAGGCGCATCGCACGCGCATTCGCGCCGCCAGCTTCGGCATTCTGCTGCAGTCGGGAAACCTGTTTGGCCATCTGAACGTCGAGCAGAACCTTCGATTGCAGATGCTGCTGGCCAACAAGCCGGACGGCCGGCGAATGGCCAGCCTGCTGGAAAGTGTCGGCCTTGCGCATCGCGCCCGCGCTTTTCCGACCGAGCTGTCCGGCGGCGAGACGGCGCGCGCCGGCCTTGCCGTGGCGCTGGCCGCCGACCCGCCGATCCTGATTGCCGACGAGCCGACCGCGGAGGTCGACAGCGAGACCGAATCCCGGCTGATCGCTCATTTCGAGGCGCGGCGCGACGCCGGGCTGGCGACGCTGCTGGCCACCCACAGCAAGGCGTTGGCGCAGAGGGCCGATCGCATCGTCAGGCTGAAGGACGGGAGGATCGTCCGTGGCTGAAACGCTCGTCGTCGCAAAGGGCCTCGGGCGGGACTTCCGGGATGGTAACGCCGGCCGGATCAGCGTGCTGCGCGATGTCGACTGCGAGATCGCGTCGGGCGCGCGGATCGCGCTCGTCGGACCTTCGGGCAGCGGCAAGACGACGCTGCTGCATATTCTTGGCGGCCTCGACCGGCCGACGGCCGGCAGCGTCGAATGGCCCGCACTGGGTCCATTCGAGACCCTGAGGCCGCGCCAGATCGGCTTCGTGTTCCAGTCGCCCAGCCTGTTCCCTGCCCTCACCGCTGTCCAGAATGTCGGCCTGCCCATGCTGCTGGCCGGCGAGCATACCGGCGCCGGCGACATCGGGGCATCGCTTCTGCAATCGTTCGGTCTTGGCGCACTCGGCGACAAGCTGCCGGAGGAACTGTCCGGCGGCCAGGCCCAGCGCATGCCATGGCGCGCGCCCTGGCCATGGGTCCGAAACTCGTACTGGCCGATGAGCCGACCGGGCAGCTGGACAGCCGGACGGCGCTGCGCTTCTTCGACGTCGTGCTCGACCGCCTGGACGGCACCGACATCGCCCTGGTGGTTGCCACGCACGACGAAGCCGTGGCCAACCGCATGGCGACGCGCTGGACGATGGATCACGGCCGGCTCGTTACCGGCCGCCGGCCAGGGGCCGCAGCGGCATGATGGTCCTGCTGTGGATTCGTGGAGTGCTCGCCCGCCGTTTCCTGCGCGTGGCCGGTGCCGCCGCCGGCATCGCGCTGACGGTCGCCCTGCTCGCGGCGATGACGCTCTTCCTCGCCAACGCCGGGGCATCGATGACCGCCCGAGCCGTGTCGGCGGTTCCAATTGACTGGCAGGTGCAGGTGATTTCCGGTGCCGATCCCGACCTCGTCGGCAAGGCGCTGGCGGATGCTGCTCCGGTCAAGGCCGTGCATCGGGTCCGCTATGCCGATGTCGCCGGCTTCGAGGCACGGACCGGCGGCACGACCCAGACCACGGGGCCTGGCCAGGCGGTTGCTTTCGACAACCGGTATTCCAGCGATTTCCCGGCAGAGATTCGCCCGCTTTCCGGCACCCTCGACGGCGCGCTGATTGCCCAGCAGACAGCCGCCAACCTCCATGTCGGTCCCGGCGACACGGTCTGGGTCCAGCGGATCGGTCTGCCGCCGGCGGAGGTCAGGATTGCCGGCGTGGTCGACCTTCCGGACGCCGACGCTTTGTTCCAGGCTGTCGGCCTGCCACCCCAGGCAACGCCACAGGCGCCACCCGACAATGTCCTCATCCTGCCGCAAGAAGCCTGGCGGCAATTGTTCGATCCGCAGCAGAAGGCGCGCCCCGACACCCGCCTGCAATTGCATGTGCGGCTTGCCCATGAGGCGCTGCCGCCGGATCCCGTCACGGCCTATACTTTTGTCACCGCCGCCGGGCACAATCTCGAGGCGCGGGTCGCCGGCCAGGCTCTGGTGGCCGACAATCTCGGTTCACGCCTCGGGGCGGTCCGCGAAGATGCGCTGTACGCCTCCGTCCTGTTCCTGTTTCTCGGGCTGCCCGGCGTCGCGCTGGCGGTTGCGCTTACCTTTGCCGTCACCGCGTCCGGCGCGGCACGCCGGCGCACGGAGCAGGCGCTGCTTCGCGTCCGTGGCGCGACGACCAAGGCCATCCTGTTGCTGTCCGCCGCGGAAGCCGCCGTCGCCGCCATCGCGGGCACCGCGATTGGCATGGCCGCGGCATCGCTGGCTGCCATCATCGTTCCAGGTCTCATGGCAGGGCTTGGCGTCAACGTGCCGACATTGCTGCTTGTCGCCTGCTTCGGGCTGCTGGTCGGGTTCATCGCCTTTCTCTACCCGGCCTGGCGGGACGCGCGCTGGGCGAGCGTGACCACGGCGCGGCGGACCGTGAGCCGGCCGAGCGCGCCGCTCTGGCAGCGCTTGTGGCTGGACATGCTGCTGCTCGCCGCGGCGGGATTGTTCTTCTGGCAATCGGCGAGCACCGGATACCAGATCGTGCTTGCGCCCGAAGGCGTGGCGGCGACAGCGGTGGACTACAAGGCATTCGTCTCGCCGGCCTTGTTCTGGCTTGGCATGGCGTTGCTGACGATCAGGCTGTCGGCCACGATCATCGCACGCAATGGCGCGCTCCTGCGCATGATTGTCGCCCCGGCCTCGGGAGCACTGGCGCCCGTTGTATCGGCCGCCCTGTCGCGGCAAGCGGGGCGGCTGACGATCGGCATTGCGATGACCGCGCTGGCCATCTCCTTCGCCACGTCGACCGCCATCTTCAACACCACCTACAATGCCCAGGCGCGCATCGACGCCGAGCTGACGAACGGCTCCGACGTCACTGTCTTCGGCACGGCGGACAGACCGGCCGGAGCGCACCTTGCGGCGCTCGCCTCGCTGCCCGAAGCGGCGGCGGCCGAGCCCATGCAGCATCGCTTTGCCTATGTCGGCGCGGATCTGCAGGACCTTTATGGCATCGATCCCGCCCGCATCGGACGCGCCACCGGTCTTTCCGACGCCTATTTCAGTGGCGCCGGCGCCGCCGGCACGCTCGCCCTGCTTGCCGCGACACCGGACGGCGTCCTGGTGTCCGAAGAGACCGTGCAGGATTTCCAGCTCCAGCAGGGCGATACGATCAACCTGCGGCTCATCGATGCCAGGGATCACCAGTATCATCCCGTGGCCTTCAGGTTCATCGGCGTCGCCCGCGAATTTCCGACCGCGCCAAAGGATTCCTTCCTTGTCGCCAATTCGGCCTATGTGGCCCGGATGACCGGCTCCGATGCATCCGAATACGTGCTCATGCGAGCCAGGGCGGATCCTGCCGCGCTGGGGCGGCATGCTGCGTCTGTGCTCACGTCCGATCCGTCGATGAAGGTGGCCGATATCGGCCAGGCGGCGCATCTCATCGGCTCGAGCCTGACCGCGGTCGATCTCGGCGGATTGACGACAATCGAACTGGGCTTCGCGGTCGTCATGGCCGCGGCCGCCGCCGGGCTGATGCTGGCGCTGGGGTTCTTCGAGCGTCGCCGGCCTTTCGCCATCCTGGCCGCGATCGGCGCCAAACCGCCTCAGCTCGCGGCCTTCCTGTGGAGCGAAGGTCTGCTGATCCTCATTGGCGGCATGACGTTCGGCCTGCTTTCGGGCCTGCTGACGGCATGGATGCTGGTCAAGCTGTTGACCGGCGTTTTCGATCCGCCACCCGAAGCCCTGTCGATCCCCTGGCTCTATCTGGCGGTCATGCTCGGTCTCGTCGCCGCTTCGGTGGCCGTCGCCGTCTGGTCCGCCAGGCCATCGGCGGGACAGGCGGCGGAACAGCTGCGCGACTTGTGAGGCCGGACACGAGCTTACCCATTTGTAAGCCTGCGGCCAGCCCCTCGACAACTCCACGGCCTAAGCTCGTTTTGTCTCTCGGCAGAGCAAGACGAAGAGACAGATCCGGCGGCCAAACGGCCGGGATAACGGGGCCGCTCCTGGCAATAGCCAACGGCTCCACAACCCAAGTCAAACGGGAAAGAAAGACCATGAAGACATCAGCTATCGCAGCCGCAATGATACTCGCCGTCGTATCCTCGACCGGTGCTTTCGCCAAGGCGGCCACCGGCACCATTGCCAGCATCGACAAGAAGGGCGACTCGATCACGCTTTCCGACGGCAAGACCTTCGTCCTGCCGGAAGGCATCGAAGCCGAGACGCTGAAGGTCGGCGAGAAGGTGATGGTGACCTATTCGACCAAGGCCGGCAAGCTGGCGGCATCGAGCATCCAGCCGGCTAAATAGAGCGAATGGGACCGAGCCGGGAGCGGCTCGGTCCTCCCTTGGCTTGGACAAGGAGAAGGAACTCACCGATCGATCCGCGTCGACAGGATGATCGACGACGAGGTCCGCTCCACGCCATCCATGGCGCCGATCTGGTCGAGCAGCGCGTCGAGGTCGCGGATCGACGGCGCGTCGACGACAACGATCATGTCGAAATTGCCGCTGACGGAATGCAGCGTCCGCACGGGAGGCAGCGCCTGCAGCGCCCGCACCACCTTGTCGGCGAGTTTGGGCGTTACGGTGAGCAGCACATGCGCCCTGACCAGCCCCTGCTCATAATCGGCGGAGAGCTTGACGCCGTAGCCCGATATGATGCCGCGCTGCTCCAGCCGCTCGATCCGGCTCTGCACCGTGGTGCGCGACACGCCGAGCTGGCGCGCCAGTTCGGCCGTCGAGGCGCGGGCGTTGGAGCGCAGCAGGGAAAGCAGGGCGTATTCGGCTTCGCTGAGCATTTCGACGAATCCCTTCGGCAGATCGACTAAAGATAAGGTTCATTCTGCAGGATTTCACGCTTCTTTTCGACAGGCAAGCTGCGATGATTCCGCCAATTCACGAGCGATTCCAGCAAGTGCGGAGCGGTTTCCGTCCGGGAATTGCTTAAAGCAAATCGAAATTGGCAGGGGTATGTGACCATGAACAACATCGTTATCGTCGGAGCCGGCAAGATCGGCTCGACCATCGCCGGAATGCTCGCCGCGACCGGCGACTACCGCGTCACCCTCGTCGACCGCTCGGCGGCGCAGCTTGCCGCGGCCGAAGTGCCGGCCGGCGTCGAGACGCTCGAACTCGACATCGCGGCCGCCGGCGCCCTGGAAGCAGCCCTCGCCGGCAAGTTCGCGGTGCTGAGCGCCGCTCCCTTCCATCTCACCACGCGCATCGCTGAAGCGGCGGCCAGTGCGGGCGTGCATTATCTCGATCTCACCGAGGACGTCGTCTCGACCCGCCGCGTCAAGGAACTGGCGCGTTCGGGCAAGAGCGCCTTCATCCCGCAATGCGGGCTGGCGCCGGGCTTCATCTCGATCGTCGCCAACGACCTCGCCAGCCGTTTCGATTCGCTGGAAAGCGTGCGCATGCGAGTCGGCGCCTTGCCGCAGTATCCGTCCAACGCGCTGAACTACAACCTCACCTGGAGCACCGACGGCGTCATCAACGAATATTGCGAGCCTTGCGAGGCGATCGTCGAGGGCGAGCTGATCGAAGTGCCGCCGCTGGAAGAGCGCGAGGAATTCTCGCTCGACGGCGTGACCTACGAGGCGTTCAACACCTCGGGCGGCCTGGGCACGCTGGCCGAGACGCTGAAGGGCAAGGTGCGCACGCTGAACTACCGCACCATCCGCTATCCCGGCCATGCCGCCATCATGAAGGCGCTGCTCAACGACCTCGGCTTGCGCCACCGCCGCGACGTGCTGAAGGACATCTTTGAGAGCGCTCTGCCGGCGACGCTGCAGGACGTGGTCATCGTCTTCGTCACCGTCTCCGGCCGCCGCAACGGCCGCCTGCTGCAGGAAACCTACGCCAACAGGATCTATTCGCAGCGCGTCGGCAGCCAGGTCCGCAGCGCCATCCAGATCACCACGGCGTCCGGCATCTGCGCCGTGCTCGACATGCTGGCCGACGGCAGCCTGCCGGCCACCGGTTTCGTCAAGCAGGAAGACATCGCTCTGGATGCATTCCTGGCCAATCGTTTTGGACGGGCCTATGCGCAGCACGAGATGGTAAGCCGGCTCGCGAGCTGATCTCTTCACCCTCCCCCTTGTGGGGAGGGTCGGCTCGCAATCGGAGCGAAGCGGAGATTGCGGGACGGGGTGGGGGTGAGCGCCGACGATCGGTCAAGACCCCCACCCCGCTCCGCTTCGCGGATCGACCCTCCCCACAAGGGGGAGGGTAAGCGCTCTAAATATGCAGCGCGTGCCCGAGCGCCTTCAGCGCCGCTTCCTGGAACCCCTCGCCTTGCGTCGGGTGCGCGTGGATGGTGCCGGCGATATCCTCCAGCCGCGCGCCCATCTCGAGCGCCAGGCCAAACGCCGCCGACAGTTCCGATACGCCCTGCCCGACCGCCTGGACGCCGAGCACCAGATGATTGTCCGCGCGCGCCACGACGCGCACGAACCCGTCCTCGCCGAGCTTCGTCATCGCCCGCCCATTGGCGGCGAACGGGAACAGGCCGATCTTGATCTCGCCCTGAGCCTTGGCTTCGTCCGGCGACAGCCCTGCCGTCACCAGTTCCGGGTCGGTGAAGCAGACGGCGGGGATTGAGCGCTTGTCCCAGCTGCGCTTGTGGCCGGCGACGATTTCCGCGACCATTTCGCCTTGCGCCATGGCGCGATGCGCCAGCATCGGCTCGCCGGTGACGTCGCCGATGGCGAAGATGCCGCGCATCGAGGTGCGGCACTGGTCGTCGATGCGGATGAATTTGCCCGCCCTGTCGAGATCGATCTGCTCGAGACCCCAGCCTTCCGTCACCGGCTTGCGGCCGACCGTCACCAGGATCCTGTCGGCGGTAACCTTGGCATTCTTGCCGTCCGCCGTCTCGACCAGCAGCGCGTCGCCCTTGGTCGACAATCCCTTGGCTTTGGCCCCGGTCATCACTTCGATGCCGAGCGCGGCGAGCCGCTTGGCCACCGGCCGGGTCAGCTCGGCGTCATACTGCGCCAGCACGCGCGGCAAGGCCTCGACCACCGTCACGTCAGCGCCCATTTTCGCGAAGGCCATGCCGAGTTCGAGCCCAATATAGCCGCCACCGACAACCGCAAGCTTCTTCGGCACTTCGCTCAACGACAGCGCGTCCGTGGACGAGATCACAGGCCCGCCAAAGGGCAGGAACGGCAGTTCGACCGGCGCCGAGCCGGTGGCGATGACGATGGTCTCAGCCCGGATCACCTGGCTTCCGGTCTCGGTCTCCACCTCCACGGTCTTGCCGTCGCGGAACGTCGCCCAGCCATGCACGGTCTTCACCCCGGCCTTCTTCAACAGGCCGGCGACGCCGCTGTTGAGCCGGCTGACAATGCCGTCCTTCCAGGCGACGGTCTTGCCGAGGTCGAGCGCGGGTGCGGCGACCGAGATGCCAAGCGGGCTCTTGCCGCCGGCCATATGCGACACCTTTTCGAACTCCTCCGCCGCATGGATCAGCGCCTTGGACGGGATGCAGCCGACATTGAGGCAGGTGCCGCCGGGTTTGCCGGCCTCGACGATGACGGTATCGACGCCGAGCTGCCCGGCGCGGATGGCGCAGACATAACCACCCGGACCAGCGCCGATGACGAGCAGCTTGCAGGAGATTTCTTTCATCTTGGCACGCTCATTTTGGTGAAGGCCCCTCATCCGACCGCTTCGCGGCCACCTTCTCCCCGGCGGGGAGAAGAGACTGGCGCCGGCGTCGACGACCTCCTCTCCCCTCGGGGAGAGGTCGGATTGCCCCGAATTGCTCTTGGCAATTCGGTCTTGGAAATCCGGGTGAGGGGGACCTTGCGACCGTTCTCATCGCCTCAATCCACAAAGATCAGCGCCGGCGTTTCCAGCAGCGCCTTGATGCGCTGCACGAACACCGCCGCGTCCCAGCCGTCGATCACCCGATGGTCGAAACTCGACGACAGGTTCATCATCTTGCGCGGGATGAACTGGGTGCCGTCCCACACCGGCCGCACCATCATCTTGTTGACGCCGATGATCGCCACTTCCGGATGGTTGATGACCGGCGTGGTCGCGATGCCGCCCATGGCGCCGAGCGAGGTGATGGTGATGGTCGAGCCGGAGAGCTCGTCCCGCGTCGCCGTGCCGGACTTGGCCGCCTCGGCCAGCCTGTTGACCTCGGCGCCGCAATCCCAGATGTCGCGCGCCTCGGCATGCTTGACGACAGGCACCACCAGCCCGGACGGCGTCTGCGCGGCGATGCCGATATGGATGCCGCCATGCTGGTGGATGATGCCGGCCTCGTCGTCGAACAGCGAATTGAGCTGCGGCTGGTCTGATATCGCCTTGACCATGGCCCGCATCAGGAACGGCAGCAGCGTCAGCTTCGGCCTGTCCGCGCGCTTCTCCTTGTTGAGCGCTGCGCGCAACTCCTCGAGTGCCGTGACGTCGATCTCCTCGACATAGGTGATGTGCGGGATGCGCGACTTGGACAGCGTCATCTTCTCGGCGATCTTGCGCCGCAAGCCGACCACCTTGATGTCCTCGACCGCATCGTTGCGGGCAAGACCCGAAGCCTTGGCCACCTGCGGTCCGCGCGCCAGGAAAGCCTCGATGTCCTCATGGCCGATGCGCCCGGCCGGACCGCTTCCCGCGACTTGCCTGAGATCGATGCCGGCCTCCTTCGCCCGCAGCCGCACGGCCGGCGACGCCAGCGGCTTTTCACCCTCCGGGCGCGGCGCGCCGGAAACGAACGTTTTCCCGATGTCTTTCGAAACGGTAGGCGTAGATTTCGCTTCCGGAGCGGCGGCCTTTGGCGCGGTCTTCGCGACCGGCGCGGCCTCGGGCTTCGGTGTCGGAAGCTTGGCCGGTGGCTCGGCGGCGACCGCTTCCGCCTCGCCGCCCTGCGGCTTCACATTGCCCTCGCCCGGCACTTTGAGCCGCACGATGGGCGAGCCGATCGCTACCGTGTCGCCGATCTCGGCGCCCAGCCACAGGATCTCGCCATCGACGGGCGACGGGATCTCGACCGTCGCCTTGTCGGTCATCACGGCGGCAAGCACCGTGTCCTCGCGCACAATGTCGCCGACCTTGACGTGCCATTCGACGAGTTCGGCCTCGGCGACGCCTTCGCCGACATCGGGAAGCTTGATGATGTGTTCGCCCATCTTAAGCTCCCATGGTTTCAATCAGCGCGCGGCCGACGCGGGCAGGCCCCGGGAAATAGTCCCATTCCTGCGCGTGCGGATAGGGCGTGTCCCAGCCGGCGACCCGCGCCACCGGCGCCTCCAGATGATAAAAACAGTTTTCCTGCACCAGCGCCGACAGCTCGGCGCCGAAGCCCGAGGTCAGCGTCGCCTCATGCACGACGACGCAGCGCCCGGTCTTCTTGACCGAAGCGACGATTGTGTCGAGGTCGAGCGGCAACAGCGTTCTGAGATCAATGATCTCGGCGTCGATGCCGGTCTCCTCGGCCGCGGCCTGGGCGACATAAACCATGGTGCCGTAGGCGAGCACGGTAACCGCCGCGCCCGCCCTGCGGATCGCCGCCTTGCCGAGCGGCACGGTGTAGTGGCCGTCGGCGACCTCGCCGAGCTCATGCTTCGACCACGGCGTCACCGGCCGGTCGTGATGGCCGTCGAAGGGGCCGTTGTAGAGCCGCTTCGGCTCAAGGAAGATCACCGGATCGGGATCCTCGATCGCCGCGATCAGCAGCCCCTTGGCGTCATGCGGGTTGGACGGCACCACGGTCTTCAGGCCGGAGACGTGGGTGAACAAGGCTTCCGGGCTCTGGCTGTGCGTCTGGCCGCCGAAAATGCCGCCGCCGGTCGGCATGCGCACCACGATCGGGCAGGTGAAATCGCCGTTCGAACGGTAGCGCAGGCGTGCCGCTTCCTGGGTCAGCTGGTCGTAGGCCGGGTACATGTAGTCGGCAAACTGAATTTCCACGCAGGGCTTCAAGCCATAGGCGGCCATGCCGATGGCCGAGCCGACAATGCCGGATTCATTGATCGGCGCGTCGAAGCAGCGGCTCTTGCCGTATTTGGCCTGCAGGCCCTGCGTGCAGCGGAAGACGCCGCCGAAGAAACCGACATCCTCGCCGAACACGACGACTTTCTCGTCGCGCCCCATCGACACGTCCATGGCGTCGCGAATGGCCTCGATCATGGTCCGTCTCGGCATGGCTCAGACTCCCGCCTGCTGGCGCTGGCGCCTGAGATGCGGCGGCATCTCGGCATAGAGGCCCTCGAACATGTCGCGTGTCGACGGCTTGCCGCCGGCATGCAGCGTGCCGTGGCTTTCCGCCTCCTTCTGCGCCGCGATCACCGTGTCGAGGATTTCCGCCTCGGCCTGTGCGTGCCGCTCGTCCGACCAGACGCCGAGCCCGATCAGATGGTTCTTCAGCCGCACGATCGGATCGCCGAGCGGCCAGGCGTCGGATTCGGTCTTCGGCCGGTAGGCGGACGGATCGTCCGAGCTCGAATGCGCCCCGGCGCGGTAGGTGACATATTCGACCAGCGTCGGCCCGAGATTCTTCCGCGCCCGCTCGGCCGCCCATTTGGCGACAGCATGGACGGCGAGATAGTCGTTGCCGTCGACGCGCAGCGACGGGATGCCGAAACCGAGGCCCCGCGCCGCGAAGGTGCCGGAGCCGCCGCGTGCAATGCCCTGGAAGGTCGAGATCGCCCACTGGTTGTTGACGACATTGAGCACGACCGGCGCCTTGTAGGTGGAGGCGAACACCAGGGCGGAGTGGAAATCGGATTCCGCCGTCGAGCCGTCACCGATCCAGGCCGCCGCGATCTTCGAATCGTTCGAGATCGCCGAGGCCATCGCCCAGCCGACCGCCTGGATATACTGCGTCGCCAGATTGCCGGAGATGGAGAAGAAGCCGTGCTCCTTCGACGAATACATGATCGGCAGCTGCCGGCCCTTCAGCGGATCGGCCTCGTTGGAATAGATCTGGTTCATCATCGTGACCATCGGATAGCCGTCGGCGATGAGCAGCCCTGCCTGGCGATAAGTCGGGAAATTCATGTCGCCCGGCGCGAGCGCCTTGCGGAAGGCGCAGCTCACCGCCTCTTCGCCAAGATGCTGCATGTAGAAGGAGGTCTTGCCCTGGCGCTGCGCCATCTGCATGCGCGCATCGAAGGTCCGCAGCGTCATCATGTGGCGCAGGCCCTCCAGCAGCTCCTCGTTGGAGAGCAGCCCCGCCCACGGCCCGACGGCCTCGCCATCGCGGTTCAACACACGGATAATGGAGAAGGCCATGTCGCGGATGGTGCGCGGATCGACATCGATGTCGGGGCGCGGCACCGAGCCGGCCGCCGCGAGGGTCACGTTGGAGAAATCAGGCGTGCCGCCCGGCCGCACTTCCGGCTCCGGAACGTGGAAACGCAACATCCCAGCATCGGCCATGACCTTCGTCCTCCAATGTTGCCTGGCCCCAATATCCCTAGCCAAGGATATTTGCACATCCGCGCGTCCAGTGCGAATTCGTCGAAGGTCATCGGACCGGCCACGCCGGCCGACCCAGCCTCCCGCGCATTAGGATGGAGATATGTCCGCGAAATTTCTTGTCGATGTTGAGGGGAAGCGCGCAATTAGGCGCAAGCTTGCGCTGGGGTTTCCGCCAGATAAGGCGATTCACTTGTCGGGCGCTGGGGTTGATGCTGCCGATCTCCCCACGAGGGGGGAGATCGAACTCTGTTCACGCCGCCGCCTTGCCATGCTAACCACCCGCCATGGCACAGAAGAAAGCTTTCGAGGTCGATTCCTGGCTCGCGCGGCCTGACGCGCGCTTCTCCATCGTGCTGCTTTATGGTCCCGATCGCGGCCTCGTCTCCGAGCGTGCGAAGGCCTTTGCCGAAAAGACCGGCCTGCCGCTCGACGATCCCTTTTCCGTGGTCCGATTGGAAGGCTCGGAGGTCGATCGCGACGAGGGCCGGCTGCTCGACGAGGCCCGCACCGTGCCGATGTTTTCCGACCGGCGCCTGCTCTGGGTGCGCAATGCCACCGGCCAGAAGGCGCTGGCCGAGGACGTCAAGGCGCTGACGGCGGAACCCGCGCGCGATGCCATCATCCTGATCGAGGCCGGCGACCTGAAGAAGGGCGTCGGCCTGCGCGCCGTGGTCGAGGGCGCTGACAACGCCATGGCGCTGCCTTGCTATGCCGACGAGGCCCGCGACATCGACACCGTCATCGACGACGAACTGCGCAAGGCCGGCATGTCGATGACGCTGGAGGCGAGGCAAGCGCTGCGCCGCAATCTCGGCGGCGACCGGCTGGCTTCGCGCGGCGAGATCGAAAAGCTCATCCTCTACGCCCACGGCCAGAAGGAGATCGGCCTGGAGGATGTCAGGGCGACGTCAGGCGACGTGTCCGGCGCCTCCTTCGACGATGCCGTCGACGCGCTGCTCGAAGGCAAGGTCGGCGATTTCGACACCGCCTTCACCCGCCATTGCCAGTCCGGCGGCCCGCCTTTCCTGGTGCTGTCCTCGGCGATGCGGCAGTTGCAGCAGATCCAGGTCATGCGCGGCCAGATGGACTCCGCCGGGCGCAATGCCGCATCGGTCGTCGCCGGTGCACGTCCGCCGGTTTTCTTCTCGCGGCGCAAGCTGGTGGAGAAGGCGCTGGAGCGCTGGAGCAGCGAAGCCCTCAGCCGCGCGCTGACCCGGCTGCAGACCGCCGTGCTGCAGACGCGGCGGCGGCCGGACCTTTCGGTCGCGCTGGCACGGCAGGCGCTGCTCGGCATCGCGGTGGAAAGCGCGAGGCTGGGGCAGCGTTAGTACGTGCCGTATTGTGCGCGGCCGACGACTACTCGCCAGACCAGTTGATCGGGGCGTAATGTCCGTTCCGGCCTGAATTGTCCCAGCTCATGCCATGGTCGCTGAATGTACTGCCTTGCGACCCCATCGCCAAAGCGAGCCAGTCGGGATTGATGGGATGACCGGTGGCCGCCCACATCTGCCCGTCCTCGCGCATTGTCGGCAGCGGCTCGACCGCCATCCGCATGACGCCCGCAATCGCCGCCGACCGCTTCTTGCCGTCTACCCGGTAGTCTATCGGCACCTTCCTGGCGCCGAGGTTGGTGCCGATCATGGGCGCCAACACCGCCATCGGGCCGCCGGCGGCGCCAGTGAAGATGGCGCCCAGCGCCTCTGTCTGCCTGTCATCGGCCCGTTCGTCGATATAGGCGGCGGCAGTCCAATTGCCGTTTGCCATCGGACCCGGCGTGTGAGCGACCATGGCGACACTGAGCCCATCCAGTGGAACGTCGCCGTAAGTGCCCTTGTCGATATGAAAGGCCAGACCGACGTCGCAAAAGCCTTTCGTAGGCTTCGATGTCAGCTGTGCCTGGGTGGACAGCAGGCAAGGACAGACGACATCGCAGCTGCAGTTTTCGAAGTAACTTCCGGACAATTGCCAACGGACTGCCATTTGCACCTCCCGCTTTGCGTCAGGCGCGTCGGCATATCGCTTTGGCGAGGCGGTGCCATTTCTCGACACGGCAGGAATGGCAAGCAGCCCTCGCCGCGATGGACCGGCACGCCAGGGCACATTATTTAAGCCATATCTAATATAGGTTACGCCGTTGGCCGGGAGTGTCAAGCCGCGCTGGCGGCGGTGCATCTTTCCTTCTCCCACAAGGGGAGAAGGAAGTCGAAGTTCGCCGGCTAACTACCGCTCCTGCTTCAATCTCCGGCACAGCTCGTCCAGCTGCTCCAGCGACCGGTAGGACACCCGCAGCTCGCCGCCTTTGCCCTTGTGATCGATGGCCACGATCATGCCGAGCGTATCGGTCATCAGCTTTTCCAGCGCCAGCGTGTCGGTGTCCTTTTCCGGCGCGGCTTGCGGCTGCTTCGGCTTGGCCGGCGTGGGGCCGGCCGGCATCTGCGCCAGCGCTTCGGCTTGGCGCACCGAAAGTCCTTCCTCGACGATGCGCTTGGCAAGGCCAGCCGGATCCTCCGCCGTCACCAGCGTGCGGGCGTGACCGGCCGACAGCGCGCCGTCGACCAGCATGTCGCGGATCACGTCCGGCAGCTTCAAAAGTCGCAGCGTATTGGCGACGTGGCTGCGGCTCTTGCCGATGACATTGCCGAGATCGGCCTGGGTGTAGCCGTGCTCGTCGATCAGCTGCTGATAGCCCAGCGCTTCCTCGACGGCATTGAGATCGGTGCGCTGGACGTTCTCGATGATGGCGAGCTCGAGCGCGGTGCGGTCGTTGACCTCGCGGATGATGACCGGGATCTCGGTCAGCCCGGCGCGCTGCGCCGCCCGCCAGCGCCGTTCGCCGGCAATGATCTCGTAGCGCCCCGCCTGCGTCGGCGACGGCCGCGCCACCACCGGCTGCACCACCCCATGTTCGCGGATCGACTGAGCGAGGTCGGTCAGTTCGGCGTCGCCAAAGTGACGGCGTGGGTTCTTCGGGTTGGGGCTCACGAACTCGATCGGCACCTTGCCGTCGGCGCTCATGCCGGGCTTTTCCGGTGCCGCCGGGCGGTCGATCTCGCCGATCAGTGCCGCCAGGCCACGCCCGAGTCTTTTCCTCGAAAGGTCTTCGCTCATGTCTGTTCCAAGTCTATTTTGGATAATCGTCTTTTGATCGTTTCGGTATCGAATCGGCTGTTAATCATGCACCCGATCTAATCAAGCGGCGCGCAATTTACGCTCGCGGCGGATCACTTCCGAAGCCAGTTGCAGATAGGCCTGGCTGCCCGAGCATTTCAGATCGTAAAGGATCGCCGGCTTGCCGTAGGACGGCGCCTCCGACACCCGCACATTGCGCGGAATGACGGTTTCGTAGACCTTGTCGCCCATATGCTGGCGCACATCCTGCACCACCTGGTTGGCCAGATTGTTGCGGCCGTCATACATGGTCAGCACGATGCCCTGAATGGTGAGGTCCGGATTGATCGACCGGCGCACCTGCTCGACGGTTTCCAGCAACTGGCTGAGACCTTCCAGCGCGAAGAACTCGCATTGCAGCGGCACCAGCACCGAATCGGCCGCCGCCATAGAATTCAGTGTCAGAAGATTGAGCGAAGGCGGGCAGTCGATCAGCACATAGCCGAAGGGCGCTCCGCGCTCGGTCGCGGCCCGCAGCGCATTGCGCAGCTTGAGCACGCGGTCCGGCGCCGAGGCTATCTCCATCTCGATGCCGAGCAGATCGAGCGTCGACGGCACGATCGAAAGGCCGGGAACGGCGGTCGGAATGGCCGCGGCTTCCAGCTCCAATTCGCCGGTCAGCACGTCGTAGGACGAGACGGTGCGATCCTTGCGGTCGATGCCGAGGCCGGTGCTGGCATTGCCTTGCGGGTCGAGGTCGACGATCAGCACCTTTTCGCCGATCGCGGCCAAAGCGGTGGCCAGGTTGATGGCGGTGGTGGTCTTGCCGACACCGCCCTTCTGGTTGGCTACGGTGATGATTCGAGGGCCGTTTTTCATCATGGGTCTATGCCAGAAATTCATTTTGGGTCGCCAAATAGCCCGACAGGTCGAAGATCAGACGGGTCGCAGGTTAGATAGTTCCAGGATGACGCCGTAGGGGTCCGTCACACTGGGATGTTCTACCAGATCGAAGGCCCACCGGTTAACGCTTTCTTGCACTTCGGCGCGATAATCCCGGCCTTTGTGGAACAGCCCGCGCGCGCCTGATATCAGCCACGGCGACGACAGATCCAACAGGACCGAAAGCGAGGCCAGGGCCCGCGCCGTGACGATTTGCGGTTGCGAAACAAGCGCATGGCTGTCCTCGATGCGGCGCGCCACGACCCGCGCCGGCAGGCTGAACTGGCCGATCACCGTCTGCAGGAACGACGCCTTTTTGCGGTTGCTTTCAACCAGATCGATGCTGGCGCCGTCGCGCTCGGCAAGCAGGAAAGCCATGACCAGGCCCGGAAATCCGCCGCCCGAACCGATGTCGACCCAATGCGTGGCATTTGGCTCTATGCGCGCCAGCTGTGCGCTGTCGAGAATATGGCGCTGCCAGACATCGCCCGCGGTCGACTGAGCGACGAGATTGATGCTGCGATTCCACTTCTGGAACATGGCTTCGAACGCCACCAGGCGATCGAATGTTTCACGTGAAACCGGGCCGGCGGCGTCCTGCAGGCTCTTCCAGGTGAAAGAGCTCACGCAACAACCCTTTGTACGCTCTGCGGCCTCTGCGCACTCTCATGATGCCGGACATGCGCGACAATGATCGCCAGCGCCGCCGGCGTCATGCCTTCCATCCGCTGGGCGTCAGCAATGGAGCGCGGCCGCCGCGCCTGCATCTTCTGCTTCAATTCATTGGACAGGCCGGGCACGCGGGCGAAATCGACCGTCTCCGGGATCAATCGGCTCTCTTCGTGCCGGATCTGCGCGACATCGCTCTTCTGCCGGTCAAGATAGACCGAATATTTCGCCTCCGTTTCAAGCCGCTCGGCCGTTTTGGCGTCGATCCCAGCAAATCCCGGCTCGATCCTGGCTAGCCAGGCTATGTCGACATCGGGATAGGCCAGCAGTTCGTAGCCGGACCGGCGCACACCATCGCGGTTGATTTCCAGCCCATGCCGTGCCGCCTCGTTCGGAGTCATCGCCACCGATATTGCCAGTTCGCGCGCCTCGTCGAGCCGCCGCATGACATCGCCATAGCGCTGTATCCGCTGCGCAGAAGCAATCCCCAGCCTTCCGGCCAGCGGCGTCAGCCGCTCATCGGCATTGTCGGCGCGCAGCGACAGCCGGAATTCGGCGCGCGAGGTGAACATCCGATAGGGTTCGCTGATGCCACGGCTGGTCAGGTCATCGACCATCACGCCGATATAGGCCTCCGTGCGGCTGAGCACGACCTGCTCACCGCCAGCCGCCAGCCGCGCGGCATTCAGCCCGGCGAGCAAGCCCTGGCCGGCCGCCTCCTCATACCCGGTCGTGCCGTTGATCTGCCCGGCGAGAAAGAGGCCGCCGACCCGCTTCGTCTCAAGCGTCTGGTGCAGTTCGCGCGGATCGACGTGATCATATTCAATGGCATAGCCGGGCTGAAGCATCACTGCCCGCTCCAGCCCCGGAATGGTCTTCAGTATGTCGAGCTGCACATCCTGCGGCAGCGATGTCGAAATCCCGTTGGGATAGACGGTGTCGTCGTCCAGGCCTTCCGGCTCCAGAAAGATCTGGTGGCCGTCACGGTCGCCGAACTTGACGATCTTGTCCTCGATCGACGGGCAGTAGCGCGGCCCGACACCTTCGATCGAGCCGGAATACATGGCGGAGCGGCCGAGATTGGCGCGGATCAGCTCGTGCGTCGCCGTTGTCGTGCGGGTGATGCCGCACTCGATCTGCGGTGTCTCGATACGGTCGGTCATCAAGGAGAACGGCACCGGATCCTCATCCGCGGCCTGGCTTTCCAGCGAAGCCCAGTCGATGGTCCTTCCGTCCAGCCGCGGCGGCGTGCCGGTCTTCAGCCGGCCGAGCTTGAACCCCGCGCGGTCCATCGTCGCCGACAGGCCAAGGCTCGCCTGCTCGTTCATGCGGCCGGCGACAATTTTCTTCTCGCCAATATGAATGAGGCCGCGCAGGAAGGTGCCTGTCGTCAGCACGACGGCGCCACAGGCAAGCCTGCGGCCGTCGGCCAGAAGAACAGCAGCGATCCGTCCGTCGACGATCTCGAAATCCAGCACCTCGCCCTCGACAACATCGAGATCGTTCTGCTGCCGAATCGCTTCCTGCATGGCAAGGCGATACAGCTTCCTGTCGGCCTGCGTGCGCGGCCCGCGCACCGCCGGCCCCTTGCGCCGATTGAGCAAACGAAACTGGATGCCAGCGGCATCCGCCACCCGTCCAATCAGCCCGTCCATTGCATCGATCTCACGGACCAGGTGCCCCTTGCCGAGCCCGCCGATCGCCGGATTGCACGACATCACCCCGATCGTGTCGAAGCGCAGCGTCACCAGCGCGGTTTTGGCGCCGGCGCGCGCGGCGGCACTGGCCGCCTCGCATCCCGCATGGCCGCCGCCCACCACAACCACATCATAGTGATCGGTCATTTCAAAACTTCCTGGACTCAAAAGATTGACGGACACATGTCCCCGCAGGGCCAAGCTGTCAAGAAAACTTCGCAGCAAGTTTCACGTGAAACACGGTGAGGCCCGTTCGGCGGATGTTTCACGTGAGTCATGGCCGCTCCGATTGTTTCACGTGAGTCACGCCAGGGAGTGCCGAGGCGTTCATCCACGGCCAGAGCAGCCACGAAGTAGCGCGGCGGATTCCCGAGGATGGCCAGGGGTTGACGCCGCCACCAATCATCAACCGAGGACCCAAGCCTCTCCCACTCAAGTCATTGTTTCACGTGAATCATTTCCCGATGCAGAACTGCGAAAAGATCACATCGAGCATATCCTCGGCATCGATCGCACCCACGATCCGGCCCAGGCGATCCGCCGCCAGCCGCAACTCCTCCGCGCGCAGTTCCAGGCCCGCAGTGCCATCGTCGGTGGCGCGAGCCAGATGGCGATTCGTCTCGCTGAGCAGTTCGACATGGCGCAGGCGCGACGGCAGCACGTCGCCGACATCACCGGCCGCCTCCGCCGCGCGACGGCCGATTTCAGCCAAGAGCGCCTCCACACCGGCCCCGCTTATAACTGAAATGACATGGTCGTATCGACCGGCCTTCTCTTGAGCCGCCCGCTCGTCCAGCAGGTCAAGCTTGGTGCCGACACGCAGCAGAGGTGCCGTGCTCGGCAACGGCCCGATGTCTCCGGGAGACAACATGTCTTCCAGCAGCAGCAAGAGACCAGCGCGATCAGCCTTGGCACGCGCCTTCTCGATGCCGATCGCCTCGACCTTGCCCGGCGCCTCGCGCAGCCCCGCCGTATCCGTCAGCCTGACCCGCAGGCCGCCGAGGTCCAGCGTCACCTCGAGCAGGTCCCGCGTGGTGCCCGGCTCATCCGTTACAATAGCTGCATCGCGCCGCGCCAAGGCGTTGAACAGACTCGACTTGCCGGCATTCGGCGCGCCAAGAATCACCACCTCGAAGCCGTCGCGGATGATTTCGGCGGCGTGAAATCCGGCGATGTGACGATCGATCTCGCCGATCATCGCGCCGACATCCGACCAGATCGTATCCGAAACGGATCCCGGCACGTCGTCCTCATCGGCGAAGTCGATCTCGGCCTCGATCATTGCCCGCGCATGGATCAGCCGGCGACGCCAACCCATATACAGATCGCTCTGGACGCCCTCGGCATTGCGGATCGCGAAGCGCCGCTGCGCCTCGGTCTCGGCATTGACCAGATCAGCCAGCGCCTCGGTCTCGACCAGGTCGACCTTGCCGTTGAGAAAGGCGCGGCGCGTGAATTCGCCTGCTTCCGCGTGCCTGACGCCTTCAAAACCGGCGATGACCTCCAACATCCTGGCCACCACGGCGCGTCCGCCATGGACATGGAATTCGGCGACATCCTCACCGGTGAAGCTGGCCGGCCCGGGAAAGAAGACAACCAGGCCGCTGTCCAGCACGGTTCCATCCGGAGCCCTGAACTTGCGCAAGGCGGCCACACGGTCCTTAACCATGCCACCGGCGATCGTTTCGACCACGAATCGAGTCTGTGGGCCCGAAATACGCAGCACGGCGACACCGGCCGGAAGGCGGCCGCTCGACAGCGCAACGATTGAATCGCCTGAAATCATTTGCCCGCTCTGTTGAACCGCCCTAGCCTCGCGCCTTCAGGACAACCGAGTTGCCATTGTGACATTGCCCGCGCAAAACCTGCTTGCCGACGAAGCCAGCCCCTATCTGCAGCAGCACAGCGGCAATCCCGTCCATTGGCGGGCCTGGTCGCCGGCTTCGCTCGAAGAAGCAAGGACGCTCGATCGCCCGATCCTGCTTTCCGTCGGCTACGCCGCCTGCCACTGGTGCCATGTCATGGCGCATGAAAGCTTCGAGAATGACGGCGTCGCCGCCGTCATGAACCGTCTGTTCGTCAATATCAAGGTCGACCGCGAAGAGCGTCCCGACATCGACCAGATCTATATGGCCGCGCTCTCCTCGATGGGCGAGCAAGGCGGCTGGCCGCTGACCATGTTCCTGACGCCGGACGGCAAGCCATTCTGGGGCGGCACCTATTTTCCGCGTGAGGCGCGCTATGGCCGCCCGGGCTTCATTCAGGTGATGGAAGCGGTCGACAAGGCCTGGCGCGAGAAGCGCGATAGCCTGCATCAAAGCGCCGACGGCCTGACCAGCCATGTCGAGGCGCGTCTTTCCGGCAAGCATACCAAGGAGAGCCTCGACCGCGGCACGCTCACCGACCTCGCCGGCCGCATCGACGGCATGATCGACCGCGATCTCGGCGGCTTAAGCGGCGCGCCGAAATTCCCCAACGCGCCGTTCATGCTGACGCTATGGCTGTCCTGGCTGCGCGACGGCAACGCTTCCCACCGCGACGATGTGCTCGTCAGCCTCGAACGCATGCTGAGCGGCGGCATCTACGACCATATTGGCGGCGGCCTCAGCCGCTACTCCACCGATGCCGAATGGCTGGTGCCGCATTTTGAAAAGATGCTCTACGACAATGCCGAGCTGATCCGCTTCTGCAATTGGGCTTTTGCGGCAAGCGGCAATGATTTGTTCCGGGTACGAATCGAAGAAACCGTCGACTGGCTGCTGCGTGAAATGCGAGTCGCCGGCGGTGCCTTCGCCGCCAGCCTCGATGCCGACAGCGATGGCGAGGAGGGGCTGTTCTACACCTGGAGCAGGCAAGAGATCGAAACCGCTCTCGGTGACGATTCGCCATTGTTTTTCAAATACTTCACGCTTTCCAGCCCGCATGGCTGGGAGGGCAAGCCCGTCATCCATCAGACCCGCGCCCAGCAGGCCCAAGGCGTGGCAGATCGCGCGAAGCTCATCCCGCTCAAGGCCAGGCTTCTTGCGGCCCGTGAAGAGCGGGTGAGGCCAGGCCTCGACGCAAAAACCCTCACCGACTGGAACGGCCTGATGATCGCCGCACTCGCCGAGGCCGGCCGTTCGCTCAGCCGACCCGACTGGACCGAGGCCGCGGCCAAGGCCTTTGCTCATATCAGCGGTTCCAGCCGCGACGGCCGCTTGCCGCATTCCATGCTCGGCGCCAGAAAACTGTTTCCTGCTTTGTCGATCGACTATGCCGCAATGGCCAATGCCGCGATCTCTTTGTTCGAGGCGTCGGGCGACTGGAGCTATGTCGATCAGGCCAAGCAATTCATCGAGCAGCTCGACCATTGGCACGCCGACGACGCCGGCACAGGCTACTACCTGACCGCCTCGGACAGCACCGACGTGCCGATCCGCATCAGGGGCGATGTCGACGAGGCCATCTCCTCAGCCACCAGCCAGATCATCCAGGCGCTAACGCGGCTTGCCTCCATCACCGGCGATCTCGAATTGCAGGAGAAAGCCTGGAAGATCGCCGAGCACGCGGCAGGCCGGGCGGCGCACCAAGCCTATGGCCAGGCCGGCATCGTCAACGCCTGCGCGCTCGCCATCGAGCCGCTGAAACTGGTCATCGTCGATGACCTGGAGGATCCAAAGCTCGTTCCGGTTGCGAATCGATGCCCCGACCCACGCCGCGTCGACATTGTCGTCGCAATTGGTTCGGAAACGAATCGACCCTTGCTCCCCGGCGGGATTCTGCCGCCGGCCGACAAGCCGGGTGCCTGGCTTTGCACCGGGCAGCTGTGTTTGCCGGCGGTGGCCGATGCTGGGGAACTTGAAGGTCTATTGCTTCGTAGGTAGGCAACCAAGCCGACTGTTCCTGCCCCACCTGTCAAACGTTCGCGCTGCCCCTCACCTGCCTGCCGGCATCCTTTCCCCGTATAGTGACGGGGAGAGGGAAGCTGTTATCGAGGGTTTCGCCAATCGCCGGCGTCGTCGAAGAAAGACGCCCGCGCGGAAACTGCCTCTTTCTCCCCGTCTTTATACGGGGAGAAATGCCCGGCAGGGCAATGAGGGGCGGCGCCGACTTATGCGATTTGCCGCATGGGGGCCGCCGACCTAACCCAGGCAAAGAAAAACCCCATCCCGGTTTCCCGGAATGGGGCTCTATACAGATCCGGAAGCTTCGGACCGACCCTTACGTATTCATCGAATCGAAGAAATCCGCATTGGTCTTGGTCTGCTTGAGCTTGTCGATAAGGAACTCGATCGCATCGGTGGTTCCCATCGGCGCGAGAATCCGGCGCAGCACGAAGATCTTCTGCAGGTCCTGACGCGGCACCAGCAAGTCCTCCTTGCGGGTACCGGATTTGAGGATGTCCATGGCCGGATAGATGCGCTTGTCGGCGACCTTGCGGTCGAGCACGATTTCCGAATTGCCGGTGCCCTTGAACTCTTCGAAAATGACTTCGTCCATGCGGCTGCCGGTGTCGATCAGCGCGGTGGCGATGATGGTCAGCGAACCGCCTTCCTCGATGTTACGGGCCGCACCGAAGAAGCGCTTCGGCCGCTGCAGGGCGTTGGCGTCGACACCGCCGGTCAGCACCTTGCCGGATGACGGCACAACGGTGTTGTAGGCGCGGCCGAGGCGGGTGATGGAATCGAGCAGGATGACGACGTCGCGGCCATGTTCGACCAGGCGCTTGGCCTTTTCGATGACCATTTCGGCGACCTGGACGTGCCGCACCGCCGGTTCGTCGAAGGTCGAGGAGACGACCTCGCCCTTCACCGAGCGCTGCATGTCGGTCACTTCTTCCGGCCGCTCGTCGATCAGAAGCACGATCAGATAGCATTCCGGGTGGTTGGTGGTGATGGAGTGGGCGATGTTCTGCAAAAGCACCGTCTTGCCGGTGCGCGGCTGCGCGACGATCAAAGCGCGCTGGCCTTTGCCGAGCGGCGCCACCAGGTCGATGACGCGCGGCGAGATGTCCTTCGAGGTCGGAACCTCCATTTCCATCTTCAGCCGCGAGGTCGGATACAGCGGCGTCAGATTGTCGAAATGGATCTTGTGGCGGATCTTCTCGGGATCGTCGAAATTGATGGTGTTGACCTTGAGCAGCGCGAAATAGCGCTCGCCCTCTTTCGGGCTGCGGATCGGTCCTTCGACCGTATCGCCGGTCTTCAGCGAAAAGCGCCGGATCTGCGAAGGCGAAATATAGATGTCGTCGGGACCTGGCAGATAGTTGGCGTTGGCCGAGCGCAGGAAGCCGAACCCGTCTTGAAGCACTTCGACCACGCCGTCGCCGATGATCTCGACGTCCTGGGCGGCCAGTTTCTTCAGGATCGCGAACATCAGCTCCTGCTTGCGCATGACGCTGGCGTTCTCGACCTCGAGCGATTCGGCATAAGCGATCAGCTCTGGCGGTTTCTTGTTCTTGAATTCGGTAAGTTTCATTTCTTGCATAGACGGACTCTGGGTGAGCTTTGGGAAAAAATATCGGCGGGATGCGACAAATGCCGGGCGCGGCCGAAAACAATGAGGGGCGGCGCATGACGGGAAGGAAGACCCGTCTTTTATCGTCGGTCGGGGGAAAGAGCAAGCCGCGTTTTAAAAGGCCTGATCGGCCTCAGAACGGCTTGACGACAACCAGGATCACGATGGCGATCATCAGCAATGTGGGGATCTCGTTGACGATCCGCCAGTGCCTCGCCGGCTTTTCGTTGCGATCTTCTGCGAATTTGCGTACCGCGCCGGCCAGATAGCCATGAACGGCGGACATCAGCAGCACCAGGCCGATCTTGGCATGCAGCCAGCCGCCCTGGAATCCGAAGATTTTCCAGGCGAGCCACAGGCCGAACACCCAGGTGACGATCATCGCCGGATTGATGATGCCGCGCAGCAAGCGCCGCTCCATCACCTTGAAGGTCTCCGACTGCACCGAGCCCTTCTCGGCATCGACATGGTAGACGAACAGCCGCGGCAGATAGAGCATGCCGGCCATCCACGAGATGACGGCGAGGATATGGATCGCCTTTGCCCAGGGATAGAAGCTCTCCGGCGCGACGAAAAACAGAAGCGCCGTCGCCACGATCAGCACAACGATGCTGACGACCATGCGCATCATCGCCTGGCCCGTGCTGTTGGTGTTACCAGTGTCCTTCGTGTTGTTTGACTGAGCCATCAGCGTGTCGCGCTCCTCACCTGCTTCACCATCGCCTCGACATGCGCGATCGGCGTCTCCGGCGTGATGCCATGGCCGAGATTGAAGATCAGCGGTCCGTCTCCCAGCGCTTGCAGGATCGTCTCGACGCCATCCGACAGCGCCTTGCCGCCAGCCACGAGGCGCAAGGGATCGAGATTGCCCTGGACCGCACCTGAGCGCTGCAAGTCCTTCGCCGCCGCCAGAGGCACCGTCCAGTCGATCCCCAGCCCCGTCACGCCGGTCTTCTGGCGATAGGTCCGGTAGCGCGCGCCGGCGCCCTTCGGAAAACCGATGATGGGAACATCGGGATGGACAGCCCTTACCTGCCTGACGATCTCGGCCACCGGCCAGACGCAGAACTGGTCGAACGACGCATCGTCGAGCACGCCGGACCAGGAATCGAAAATCTGCACCACATCCGCGCCGGCTTCTATCTGGCGGATCAGATAGGCCGCCGAATGATCGGCCAGCACTTTCAAGAGATGTTGGAACGCCGCCGGCTCGCGATAAGCGAACAGCCGTGCCGGTGCCTGGTCGGGCGTTCCATGGCCGGCAATCATGTAGGTCGCCACCGTCCACGGCGCGCCGCAGAAGCCGATCAACGTGGTCTCGTCAGGCAGTTTTGTCCGCAACCGGCGAACCGTCTCGTAGACCGGTTCGAGATTCACGTGAAACACATCGCCTTCCAGAGCCATGATCTCGTCAACCGAGATCGGCGTCAAAAGCGGTCCTCTTCCCTCTTCGAAGCGCACGTCACGGCCAAGCGCATGCGGAACGACAAGGATGTCGGAGAACAGGATCGATGCGTCGAAGCCGAAGCGCTCGATCGGCTGCAGCGTCACTTCCACCGCAAGGTCTGGATCATAGCAGAGGTCGAGGAAGGAACCGGCGCGCCGGCGTGTTTCACGATACTCCGGCAGATAACGTCCAGCCTGGCGCATCATCCAGAGCGGAGGCGGAAAATGAGCCTCGCCCTTCAGGACGTCCAGCATGATCCGGCTTTTGGGCATCGAGCGCTTACCCTCTCCCAGCCTTCCTATAATCAAAGATTCTTATATCTAAGATTCTTCTGATTCTAAGAGTCTGTTGGTTGTGGTGGTTGTCACCTGTCCCGCTTCACCAGTCAAAAAGCCAGCAAGCATATTGTCGCGCGCTTCGTTCTCCCGGCTGCAGGGTTCTGGGGATAGTTTGGAATCCACCATCGGAGTCAACGTCTTAAGGAGCTACGGAAAAAGTCCGCCCTGTGGATGGCCGAAAGGCAAAAGAGACCGTCCCCAGACTTGTCCCCAGCCGGCCGGCGAAGCTGACAGAGGACCGAATTGTGGACAAACTGCCATCTGATACAGTCGCCTCCGACCGGCCGCTCTTTCTGTCCCGGTTTATCCACATCCGCCCACAGCCCCAGGTGATCCCCTGTGAACAAACCCCAGAGCTTCTTTCACCTGCACCTGATTTCCGACGCGACCGGCGAAACGCTGCTCGCCGCCGGCCGGGCGGCTTCGGCGCAATACAAGGACGCGCGGGCGATCGAGCACATCTACCCGCTCATCCGCACCGAAAAGCAGGTGGCCAAGGTGTTCGAGGACATAGAGGAGGAGCCGGGCATCATTCTCTATACGGTCGTCGACCAGAAGCTGGCGCGCGGCATCGACGAGCGCTGCGCGGCCATGGGCCTGCCTTGCGTATCGGTGCTGGAGCCGGTGCTCACCGTCTTCCAGTCGTATCTCGGCACGCCGGCCGGCCGGCGCGTCGGCGCCCAGCACGTTCTCGATGCCGAATATTTCCGCCGCATCGATGCGCTCAACTTCACCATGGACCATGATGACGGCCAGCTGCCGGCCAATATGGACGATGCCGATGTCGTGCTGATCGGCATTTCCAGGACGTCGAAGACGCCGACCAGCATCTATCTGGCTAACAGAGGCATCAAGACCGCCAACATCCCGATCGTGCTCGGCGTGCCGGTGCCGGAAAGTCTGGTCAGCGCCTCGAAGCCGTTGATCGTTGGGCTGATCGCCACCGCCGAGCGCATCTCGCATGTCCGTCAGAACCGTATCCTCGGCAACAGCAGCTCCTACGTGCCGACCGACTATGTCGACCGCGCCGCCATCAACGAGGAGCTCGCCTACGCCCGCCAGATCTGCACGCGCCACGGCTGGCCGATGATCGACGTCAGCCGCCGCTCGATCGAGGAAACGGCGGCGGCCATCGTTGCCCTGCGGGGGAAGAACAGATAATTGAACGAGGAGTGCGTTTTCCGAGACTTCTTTGCGGAAACTCGGCGCCGCCCCTCACCTGCCTGCCGGCATCCTCTCCCCGTATAGTGACGGGGAGAGGGGCGCTGTCATAGAAGGTTTCGCCAATCACCAGCGTAGCCGAAAAAAAGCGCCCGCACCGATGCTGCCCCTTTCTCCCCGTCTCTATACGGGGAGAAATGTCCGGCAGGACAATGAGGGGCGGCGCCAACGTTGCAGATTGAAACCCATACCGCGCCTGTGTCTGCGCCGAGTGCTAAAATGACCGAAAAAATCATCCTCGCTTCAGGCAGTCCGTTCCGCAAGGCGATGCTTCTCAATGCCGGGCTCGACGTCGAGGCGGTGCCGGCCGATGTCGACGAACGGGCGCTCGAGGCGCCGTTGCAGGATAGCGGCGTTTCGCCCGAGGATGTCGCCTTGGTGCTGGCCGAGGCCAAGGCCACCGAGGTCAGCGAACGCCGGCCGGGTGCGCTGGTGCTCGGCTGCGACCAGACGCTCTCGCTCGGCGACGAGGTGTTCCACAAGCCGGCCGACATGGAAGGTGCGCGCCGTCATCTGCTGGCGCTGTCGGGCAAGACCCATCAGCTCAACAGCGCCGCGGTGCTTGTGCGCGACGGCAAGGTGCTGTGGCGCCATATCGGCATCGCCGGGATGACCATGCGCAAGCTCGACCCCGGCTTCATCGGCCGGCATCTCGCCCGCGTCGGCGCCAAGGCGCTGACCAGCGTCGGCGCCTACCAGATCGAGGGCGAAGGCATCCAGCTGTTCGAGAAGATCGAGGGCGACCATTTCACCATTGTCGGCCTGCCGCTTTTGCCGCTGCTGGCCGAACTGCGCACGCTGGGGGCCATCGATGGCTGAGGCAACGAAAAAGGCCTTCGTCACCGGCCATCCGATCAAGCATTCGCGCTCGCCGAAGATCCATGGCCACTGGCTGGCAAAACATGGCATCGACGGCAGCTACGAGGCGATCGACGTGGCGCCACAGGATTTCGCCGAATTCATCGCGACATTGCAGGCGGCTGGTTATCGCGGCGGCAATGTCACCATTCCGCACAAGGAAGCTGCCTTCGCGCTTGCCCACCGCCGCGACCAGGCGGCCGAAGAGATCGGCGCCGTCAACACGCTGTGGTTCGAGGACGCCACTTTGTGGGGCGGCAACACCGACGGCCACGGCTTTGCCGCCAATCTCGATGATTGCGCGCCGGGCTGGGCGAACACGGGACCCGCCGTCGTGCTCGGCGCCGGCGGCGCATCCCGCGCGGTCATCCAGGCGCTGAAGCAACGCGGCGTCGGCGATATCAGAATCGTCAACCGAACGCTCGCCCGGGCGCAGGAATTGCGCGATCGTTTCGGCGCCGGCGTCTCCGCGCACGGCACGGCGGCGACCGACGAATTGCTGGCCGACGCCGGCCTGCTGGTCAACACCACCGCGCTCGGCATGGTCGGCAATGAAGGCCTGGCCGCCGATCCGGCCTTGTTGCCGGACCACGCCATCGTCACCGACATCGTCTATGTGCCGCTCGAAACGCCGCTGCTCGCCGCCGCGCGCGCCAGGGGGCTGAAGACGGTCGACGGGCTCGGCATGCTGCTCAACCAGGCCGTGCCCGGCTTCGAACACTGGTTCGGCATCAGGCCGGAGGTCACGGCGGAGCTCCGCGCGATCATCGTCGCCGATCTGGTGCCGAAACCATGATCGTGCTCGGCCTCACCGGCTCGATCGGCATGGGCAAGTCGACGACGGCAAAAATGTTCGCCGAGGCGGGCGTGCCGGTCCATGATTCCGACGAGGCGGTGCATCGCCTCTACGCGGGCGCCGCGGCGCCTTTGGTCGAGGCCGCCTTTCCCGGCACCACGGTTGGCGGTGTGGTCGACCGCGCAAAGCTCGGCGCTCGCGTGCTTGGCGATGCCGTCGCGCTGAAGCGGCTGGAGGCCATCATCCACCCGCTGGTTCGCGCCGACGCCGACGCGTTTCTGGCCATGCATCGTAACGCTGGCGAATCGATCGCCGTGCTCGACATTCCGCTGCTGTTCGAAACCGGCGGCCGTGGCCGCGTCGACAAGGTCGTCGTCGTCACCGCGCCCGCCGAAGTGCAGCGCCAGCGCGTGCTGGCGCGGCCGGGCATGAGCGAAGAAAAACTGGCGGCGATCCTGGCCAAGCAGGTGCCGGATGAGGAGAAGCGCCGGCTGGCGGATTTCGTTGTCGATACCAGCCAGGGGCTGGACGCGGCGCGTGCCCAGGTGAAGGCCATCGTTGCGGAATTGGTCGGGTAGACAAGCTTGGCCCGACATCGCTTTGGCGCTCGACTGACCGATCTCGGCAGCTCAAACCTGTGGCGATTGTGCTAGGTAACGCCGTTCCCCATTGCCATTTTGTTCCGCTGTCCCGATTCTGCCCCCCTTAGGAGCGACTGATTCGATGCGCGAGATCATCTTCGACACGGAAACCACCGGCCTTGATTCGCGCGACGACCGCGTGATCGAGCTGGGCGGCGTCGAGCTGGTCAACCGGTTCCCGACCGGCAGGACGTTCCACCACTACATCAACCCGCAGGGCCGGGCGATCCATGAGGAGGCGCAGGCGGTGCACGGCATCAGCGCGGCCGACCTCGCGGGCAAGCCGACCTTCGCCGAGATTGCGCAGGAGTGGCTGGACTTCACCGATGGCGCCAAGCTGGTCGCGCACAATGCCACGTTCGACATCGGCTTCCTCAATGTCGAATTCGGCCGGCTCGGTCATCCCGTCGTCGATCCCGGCCGCGTCGTCGACACGCTGGCGCTGGCGCGCCGCAAGCATCCGATGGGCCCGAATTCCCTCGATGCACTCTGCCGGCGCTACGGCATCGACAACACCAAGCGCACCAAGCACGGCGCGCTGCTCGATTCCGAATTGCTGGCCGAGGTCTATATCGAGCTGATCGGCGGCAAGCAGGCCGCGCTCATCCTCGACAGCGCCACCGCGCCGGCACAGGGCGAGAATATCAGGCACATCGAGATCATCGTTGCCGAGCGCCCGAGGCCGCTGCTGCCGCGCCTGACCGAAGCCGAGCGCGCGGCGCACGCCGCCATGGTCGCCACGCTTGGTGAAAAGGCGCTGTGGCTGAAGGCCAATTCATCCGAAGCAAGCGCTGCGGCATCCTTATAAATACGGCCACTCGCCCTTTCCCAGCACTGCCACCGCAGCAATGATCCGCGCGAACGCCTGGGCGGCAGCGGGCACTGTGGTGCGGGCGCGCAAAAAACTGTGCACGAGACGGGGCTCCTCATGCCACCACGCCTTGCCGCCGGCCGCAACGATGCGGTCGCGGTAGGTTTGGCCATCCGACGACAGCGGGTCGCACTCGGCCGTGATGATGACCGTCGGCGGCAGGCCGGAAAAGTCGCGGTCGCGCAGCGGTGAGAACGTCGGGTCATCGGGCGATTGCCGCTTGGCCGAGCGGACGTCGCGGTAGAAGGCGATGTCGGCGACGGACAGCAGGGGCGCCTCGGCATGTTCGACATAGGAGCCGGCGCCCTCGTCGCCGCCGAGACCGGGATAGATCAGCACCTGGCCGACCGCCGTGCGGGCATGCCGGCGCGTCGCTTGCGCCACGGCCGCGGCAAGATTGCCGCCGGCGCTCTCGCCGCACAGCACCAGCGGCAGGCCCGATGTCACCGCCGCCCACGCGAAAGCGGCCATCGCATCGTCGAAAGCGGCGGGATGGACATGCTCGGGCGCCAGCCGGTAGTCGACCGACACCACGTCGAAGCCGGTGCCGGCGGAGATCTCGGCGCAGATGTCGTCATGGCTGTCGAGGTTACCCAGGATGAAACCGCCGCCGTGGAAATAGACCACCATGGCGCCCGGGGCCTTGCCGGTTAGCTGATAGTGGCGGATCGGAATGCCATGACCAGACGCCGCGACCAGGCCGTCGCTGGCCCTGACCCCCGGCGGGCGGCCGCGGTGCAAGGCACGGCACATGCGGTCATAGACCGCGCGCTGCTTGTCGATCGGCAGGCCGATGATTTCGGGCGGGTACCAGGCGTTGACACTTTCTATATAGGCCCACAGCGCCGGGTCGAGCCGTGTTTCATATTTGCCGCGGCTGGTCATGTCGGTCTGCTGTCATAGATCGGCGTAGAGCGCCGCTGCGTTGTCGAAGGTGAAGCGCAGCGGCACCGAACCTTCGACCCGCCATACAGTGACCGTCTCGCCGGCCAGCAGCCGACAAGCGCCGTCCGTATCGGTGACGGCGCCGCCATAGAGCCGGTTGGCGAGGTTGAGGATGCCGGTCTGGTGCATCGCCGCACTGCCGCTGCCGCAGGCATCCTTGACCAGAAGCACGCGAAATCCCTTTGCCACGGCGTCCTTGACCGTGGCGTCGATGCAGGCCTCGGTCCAGACGCCGGCGACGACGAGCCATTCAATGCCGGAGGCCTTCAGCCGATCGGCGGCAGGACCGCTGCGAAAGGCGCTGGCCTCGGCCTTGATCAGCAGCGCCTCGCCCTTGGCCGGCGACACTTCATGGCAGACCTCGGTCAGCGGATCGCTCTTGTCGGAAAAGGCCGACTTGCCATCGGCACCGACGGGATGAAAGGGCCGATCCTGCTTGTCGAGATCGACGATATAGGCCCAGTGCTGGAGCGGCACTTTTTCCGCGCGCGCCGCTTCTTGCAGGCGCTGGACATTGGCCAGGATGCCGGCAAAACCCTCGACCAGGTAGCGCGGGTCCTGCCGGTGCTCTTCCTGCAGGTCGATGAAGATTGCGGCCACGGTGCCGCGCTTGATGGAGATGGGAGCCTTCACGCCAAAAACTCGTCCTCATAGGGGAAGCGCGACAGAAGCTCCGTGCCGGTCTCGGTGATCAGGATCTCGTCCTCCAGCTTGACGCCCTCGCGGCCGCCCTTTTCGCCGATATAGCTTTCCACGCTCACCACCATGCCTGGCACGATATGGCCGTCGCGGCCATAGGTCTCGTAATCCATGGCATGGGCGATGAAAGGCGTCTCGCCATGCATGCCGACGCCGTGCATGACCGAAGTGTAGCGCTGGTCGACGAAGCGGTCCGGAATTGTCCAGGCCTTCTCGGCAATCTCGCGAAACGCCATGCCAGGTTTGACGATCGAAATATTGTGCTGAACCTGGTCATGCGCCATGCGGTAGAGCGATTTCTGGTAGGGGGTCGGCTTGCCCGGCCCGCAGCGGAAGGTGCGCGAAAAATCGGAGTAATAGCCGTAGCAGCCGATCGTGTCGGTATCGAGCGCGAGCAGCTCGCCGGGCCGGATCTTGCGGCCGCTGGCCTCGTTGAACCACGGATTGGTGCGCTGGCCTGACGTCAAGAGCCGCGTCTCGATGAACTCGCCCCCCTGGCGGATGACCTCGCCATACATGATGGCGAACAGGTCGTTTTCGGAAACACCGGGCTTGATCGCCTCGCGCACCGCATAAACGGCGGCCTCGGCGCCGGCCATCGACACCTGCAGGCATTTCACCTCCTCCGGCGTCTTCACCGCGCGCACGGCCAGGATTTCGCCTTGGCAGTCGCGGACCTCGCAGCCGCGCTTTTCCAGGGCGAGTGCCTGCAAATGGCTGCAGCGGTCGAGCCCGAGCTTCATCGAGCCGCCGCCATGCTTCTTCAGGAGCTCGGCGATCTCGTCGGCGAAGGGGCCGGCGGTTTCGTCGTCGCGGCCGGAGACCGAAGACCAGACGAGCTTGGAAGGACGCGCCTCGTCGATCGTGTCGAGCACCATGGAGACATGATAACTCTGCGGATATTCGAACAGCACGATCGGCCCATCGGTCGGGATGAAGAAATAACGGGTCGAATTGCGCAGGAAGTAGCCGAACATGTTGCGCGAGCCGGTGGCGTAGCGCTGGTTGTAGGGATCGAACAGCACGACGCCGCCATAGCCGGCGTCACGCATCCAGGCCCGCAGCTTGGCCAGCCGGCCTTTGCGCAGCGCGTCGGCATCGATGAAGGACGGCTCGGTGTCCGACAGCCACATGCCGCCGGCCGGATCGGCCGCTGCGGGGTGGCGCATGCGGTCCTTGAAGTCGACGTCTTCGGTGCTGTCGGGGTCGAATACGACGATGCTCATGTGGGCCTGGCCTTGGGTCTGTTGCAAGGTCAGACCATGGCGCAGGAGGCATCGAAGGATTGTGCGGAAAACCGCGTTTGTTGTGCGAAATGCCGCTAGTGCTGCAACGCATGGCGCCGCCCCCTCACCCAGCCTCCGCTTCGCTCGGCTGACCTCTCCCCGAGGGGAGAGGAGACTTGCAGCGCCGACCGTTTCCCTCTTCTCCCCTCGGGGAGAAGGTGGCCGCGAAGCGGCCGGATGAGGGGGCCTTCATAGAGCGCCGCGCCTAATGCCGTCTCGCCAGCTTCGGCGGATGGCCATGTTCCTCGCGAAACGCCCGGGCAAAGCTCGACATCGAAGCAAAGCCGCAGGCCAGCGCCACGTCGCGCACGGCGAGCGTCGAATGTGCGAGGAGGTCGGCGGCGCGCTTCAGCCGAAGGCGCCGGTAATAGCCATTGGGCGAGATGGCGAGTTCGGAGCGGAAGGAGCGTTCGAGCTTGTCGGAGGACACGCCGAGCCGCGCGGTCAGCTCCGCCATGCCGAGCCGCTCCTCGACCGCGTCCTCCATGATGGCGATGGCCGACAGCACCAGCTCATTCTGCACGCCGGTGCGCAGGCGCAGCGGCATCAGCTTGCGGTCGACGCTGGAGCGCAACTGGCTGTGCACGAACCATTCGGCGACGCCGGCGGCAAGCTCGGCGCCGTAATCGCGGGTGATGATCTCCAGCATCATGTCGAGGCTGCCGACGCCGCCGGCCGAGGTGAAGCGCTTGCGGTCGATGACATAGAGATCGCGCCGCAGCTCGATTGCAGGAAAGGCCTCGGTGAAGGCGGCCTGGCTGGTCCAGTGCAAGGTGCAGGCATGGCCGTCGAGCAGGCCGGCCCGCGCCAGGAAGAACGCCGCGTCCGCCACCGCGCCGATATGCGCGCCATTGCGCAGGCTGCGGCGGATCCAGCTCGCCGCGTCCTCGGCGACGAGGTGGTCGGCGTCGCCGCCCGAGCAGACGACGATGCGGTCGACCTTCGGCGCATCCTCCGCGTAGAACCCCGGCTGGATGACGACGCCGTTCGAGGCCTCGACCGCGCCTTTCGTGCCGCCGACGATGATCCAGCGATAGCACTGCCGCTTCGCCAGGATGTTGGCGGCCCGCAGCGGCTCGATCACCGAGCTGAACGCCATCATCGGAAAGCCGGGAAACACCAGCACCGCGAAGGTCAGGGGCTCGATGGGTTTTTCGGGTTCGCGCGTGGCCATGGCGGTAGATTTCGGGCGAATGGCGCGCGAGGTCAACCGGGGTGATGCCGATCGATAATCATGAGACGCCAGCGCCGCCCCTCATCCGCCTGCCGGCACCTTCTCCCCGTATAGAGACGGGGAGAAGGGATATGGCGCAACCTCGGCGCCTTTCCTCCAACGTTGGCAATTGGCGAAATCATCGATGCCAGCATCTTTCTCCCCGTCTCTATACGGGGAGAAATGCCCGGCAGGGCAATGAGGGGCGGCGCTGACCTTTACGATTTGAGGGTCTAGCCCCCCAGCGCCTGCTCCAGATCCGCGATCAGATCATCGCCATCCTCGATCCCCGCCGACAGTCGCACCAGCGAATCCGATATCCCGATTTCTTCCCGCTTCTCCGCCGGGATCGACCCATGCGTCATCAGGGCCGGATGTTCGATCAGGCTCTCAACCCCGCCGAGGCTTTCGGCCAGCGTGAACAATTGCGTGCGTTCAAGGAAGCGTTTTGTCCCGGCGAGATCGCGGTCGAGCACAACCGTGATCATGCCGCCAAAGGCGTGCATCTGCTGGACGGCGATGGCGTGCTGCGGATGGCTGGCGAGGCCGGGATAGATCACGCGGCGCACATCCCTGCGCGCTTCCAACCACTGCGCGATCTTCAGCCCGTTGTCGGAATGACGCTCCATCCGGAGCGCCAGCGTCTTCAGGCCGCGCAGCGCCAGGAAACTGTCGAACGGGCCCGATATGGCGCCGATGGCGTTCTGCAGGAATTTCAGCTGGGCGGCCAGCTCCTTGTTGTCGCCGACCACGGCCACGCCGCCGACCATGTCGGAATGGCCGTTGAGATATTTGGTCGTCGAGTGCACGACGATGTCGATGCCGAGCTCCAGCGGCCGCTGGATATACGGACTGCAGAACGTGTTGTCGGCGACCGACAATATGCCCTTGCGCTTGGCCAGCGCGGCGACGCCTTCGAGGTCGACGATGCGCAGCAGCGGGTTGGTCGGCGTCTCGACCCAGAGCAGCTTCGTGTCCGGCCGGATCGCCGCTTCCACCGCGGCAAGGTCGGTGAAGTCGACGAAGGAGACCTGGAGACCCGCCGAGCGCTTGCGCACCCGCTCCATCAGCCGGAAGGAGCCGCCATAGATGTCGTCGGTGGCGACGATATGCGCGCCGGAATCAAGCAGTTCCAGCACCGTCGAGATCGCCGCCAGGCCCGACGCAAAGGCAAAGGCGGCTGTGCCGCTTTCCAGATCGGCGACCGCGCGCTCGAAGGCGAAGCGCGTCGGGTTCTGGCTGCGGGCATATTCGAACCCTTTGTGCACGCCGGGCGACTGCTGGCCGTAGGTCGAGGTGGCATAGATCGGCACCATCACCGCGCCGGTCAGCGGGTCATGGCTCTGGCCGCCATGGATGGTGCGCGTCGAGAAGGCCAGGCGGTTTTTGCCGGCCGGCGGGGTGTGTTTGGTCATCGTGCGCGCCTCAGATGGTTGATCAGGTCGATGCGGGTGATCAGGCCGACGAACTCGTCGCCGTCGAAGATGATGGCGACCTCGTTGCGGTCGAACACCGGCAGCAGTGCGTCCAGCGTCTGGCTGGCCTGCAGCGTGTGCAGATTGGAGGTCATCGCGGTGCGCACCGGGCCGTTGAACCGCTCCCAGCGCCCGTCATAGGGACCGTCGACCTTGGCGAGGATATCGCTCTCGTCGACGATGCCGATGAGTTTGCCATTGTCGAGCACCGGCAGCTGCGAGACATCCGAGCGGCGCATGCGGCCATAGGCGTTGAGCAGGCTTTCATCCGGGCCGACATAGACTGTGTCGCCGGTGCGGTGCGAGCGCATGACCAGGTCGCGCAGGTCGCCATGCTGCTCATGTTCGGCCAGGCCCTGCTCGGCCAGCCAGAAATCGTCGAACACCTTCGACAGGTACTTGTTGCCGCTGTCGCAGACGAAGGTGACGACGCGTTTGGCCGTCGTCTGCTCGCGGCAATAGCGCAAGGCGGCCGACAACAGCGTTCCCGAGGACGAGCCGGCCAGGATGCCTTCGCGCGACAGGAGATCGCGCACCGCCAGCATGCTTTGCTTGTCCGTGATGGAGTAGGCTTTTTTCACCAGCGACAGATCGGCATTGGGCGGCACGAAATCCTCGCCGATGCCTTCCACGGTCCAACTGCCCGCCTCTTCCATCTTGCCGGTCTTGATCAGCGGCGCCAGCACCGAGCCGACCGGATCGGCCAGCACCATTTCGGTCTTCGGCGACACCTCGGCGAAGTAGCGGCCAAGCCCGGTCAGCGTGCCGCCGGAGCCGACGCCGACCACCACCGCGTCGACATTGCCATCAAGCTGCGAAAAGATTTCCGGGCCGGTCGTCGTCTCGTGCGCCAGCGGGTTGGCCGGGTTGGCGAACTGGTTGGCATAGAAGGCGCCCGGCACTTCGGCCGCGATCTTCTCGGCCATGTCCTGGTAATATTCCGCGTGGCCCTTGCCGACATCGGAGCGCGTCATGCGCACCTCGGCGCCCAGTGCGCGCAGATGCTGGATCTTTTCGCGCGACATCTTGTCGGGCACCACCAGCACGATGCGGTAGCCCTTGGGAATGCCGACCTGGGCAAGGCCGAGGCCGGTATTGCCGGCGGTCGCCTCGACGATGGTGCCGCCGCGCTTGAGCTTGCCCTCTCTCTCGGCCGCCGCGATCATCGACAGCGCGATGCGGTCCTTGATCGAGCCGCCCGGGTTCTGGCTTTCGAGCTTGATGAACAGCCGGCATTTGCCGGTGTCGAACTTGGTCAGCTCGACCACCGGCGTCTGGCCGATCAGGTCGAGAACCGATTTGTAAGGCGGCCGCAAGCGTGAGGATTGGCCATCCGGGCTGCCTGGCGCAGCTTTTCCGTGCTCGCTCATATCGAAGCTCCCTGATCAAGCAACCGGCTCGGGGGCAGAGCGGCAGCGTAGCCTCTTTTCCAGCCGTTTGTCGCGGGAAAGAAGATAGAACGTGCCAATCAGACGGCCAGACGAGGAATGAAATTCCCGGTTGCGGCCTGGTCGATGGGGCACGCCCCCTCTGGCCTGCCGGCCATCTCTCCACGAGGGGGGAGATGGGCTGCCCTGCGGCTTTCGCCAATAACCGACGTTGGAAGGCGCGCGGGGGTCCGAAGCTGCCGATCTCCCCACCTGTGGAGAGATGGCTGGCAGGCCAGAGGGGGGCGCCGTAGAGCGCAGCCCGACCATAAATTCACCCCAGCAATTGCTTGCTCAGCCGCGCGCACTGGACGCGGATGTCGGGGATGGCGTCGATCTCGAAGAAGGTGCCGCGCGTCAGCGGGCCGACGGCGAGGATCTTGCGCGAGACCGTGCCGTCGCCGGCGATGATCTCGCAATTGGCCGAGACGTCGAGGCCGATGCGCATCGGATCGGGCCGCGCGAGCCCGCGGTCGACCAGCGAGCGCACCACGCTGTTCGACGATGTCGAAATGTCCCGCACGATCCCCGAGCAATCATAGATGCGGGCGACCTCAAAAGTCTCGACGAGCTGGCTGTGGCGCGACTGGACGTCGACGCTTAAAGCCTCGCCCGGCGTGATGCCGACGACGCGGCCGGCGACAAGCCGGATGCGGCCCGACTGCACGGCTTGCGTCACCTTGGCGTAGACTTCCGGCGCCATGCGATGGCGGTGGATGTCCCACCAGGCCTTGGTGTGCTCGACGAAGCGGCGCTTGGCGGAGGCCGGCCAGTTCTGCCAGATCTTCTGGTTGAACGGCCTGAGACCGTCGACCACGTCGCGCCAGTCGATGCCGGCCTTCTGGTTCTCGCGGATCAGGTCGCGGAACCAGCCGACGAAATAGGACAGCTGGGTGCCGAGTGGAATGTCGGCGACGTCGAGCTTGATCGGATTGCCCTTGCGGTGCGGCGACGGCAGCAGGCCGCGCCGGGACACGGCGATGATTTGTCCCGTATGGCCGCGCTGTTCCAGCGCCAGGAACGCGTCGACCATGCTGAGCCCGGTGCCCAGCACCAGGACGGGGCTTTCCGGATCGAGCGCGGTGTCGGCCTCCGAGCCCATGCGGATCGCATGGCCTTGCGCCGGCTGTTCGTCATGGCCGGTGGCGAGTATGGCCAGATGGGCGACGACGCTGGTGCCGTTGGCAAGCGCCACCTCGACGCCGGAGGCGGTCGGCGTGATCGACAGGCTCTCTTCGTGGATCAGGCGCAGCCGCCCGCTCGGCTGTTCGCGCGCTTCGAGCTCGTCGAGCAATTCGCCGAGATAGCGGGCATAGAGGCTGCGCGGCGCGTAGAAAGGTATCTGTGGCGTCTGCTCCGGGTCGACCAGGCCACGCCCCTGCAGCCAGCGCCAGAAATTGCCGGGATCGTCGGCATAGGCGCTCATGCCGGCGGCGCTGACATTCAGCACATGCGCCGACAGCAGCGTCGAATAGGCGATGCCCTGGCCGAAATGCGGGCGCTTTTCGATCAGCGTGACGCGCAGATCCGGATTGGACGATTTCAGGAGATGCGCGGCCATCACGACGCCGCTGGCGCCGCCGCCGACAATGATGATGGAACTGGCGCGCCCGCTCATGCGCGCCTCCGCATAGTACCAGGCGTCAGGCCTGGACCTTCACCGTGACTGGGAGTTCGTCGATGACGATGTCGCGCATCTCGGCGAGGCTGCGCTGGTCGAGCACCTCGGCGATCGCCTGCCGGACCTCGAGCATCAGATGACGGACTTGGCATGTCGCCTCGTTGCAGTCTTCACAGCGCTGATATTGTGTGCGGCTGGCGCAGGGAATTGGCGCCAGCGGCCCGTCGAGGACGCGCACGACATGGCCGACCTTGATCTCGTCGGCCGGCCGCGCCAGGCGGTAGCCGCCATCCTTGCCCTTGCGGCTCTGGACGAAACCGGCATTGCGCAATTCGCCGAGTATGGCGTCGAGGAATTTCTTCGGGATGTTGTTGCCGGTCGCGATGTCGTTGACGAAAGCCAGCTGCCCGGCCGGCATATGCGCGAGGTGGACCAGCGCCTTGAGGCCGTACTTGCCTTTTTTGGTGAGCATTGACCGAACGTTTCTCTGTCATGCGATGGCGTGAAGCCATCCGTTACGAAACGCCTGGCGAGCCTCCCCGCCGCGCCCAAGCTTCCATGACACATAAATTCTAGTGACATGATGTACAAGCCGAGAAACGTTGAATTTGCTTCGTTTTCAAGCCGCAATAGCCATTTTGTCAGGCCTTTGTGCCAATAAGAGCACAGAAATGCATCGCGACGGCGACAAGGCGACAAATAGTTCCGCTCGGGACAGCCCTGCCTTGCGCCAACTCTTGCGGCGCCGGGAGCCGGCGCATGCCGCGAGCGATCATGGTGGTGGGGTGCCCGCTCATCGTCGTCTCCAATCCCTCATGTCGATAAGGATACTATACTTACCCTCGAACACGCGGAATGGGTTGTCAATTCCGCAGCTGTTTGAGGCATGGATTTTCGTGGTGCTTGGCAAAAGCGAAAATTTTCGTTTCGTAGGGGATGGGCGCGGACGATTGTAGAATTGCCCGAGCCCTTCCCACCTTCGCCCTAGTATGACGAAATCGGGGGCTCGCGGACAGCCATTCCCCGTTCGGTTGTCATCGGGGATGATGACAGCGGTTGCAGCCGCCCTTTGCGCTCTGGTCCTCCGACACCGACAAGTTTTTTTCAACAAACCCGCCTTCGTTGGAAGGATTTAACTCTACAAGAGCGATAGAATTAGCGGACTATCATAGGGCAATCCGGTTTTCTCTGTTTTCATGGAGCCTTTTGATGTCCACCATTTCGCGACGCATTCTCCTTCTGTCGTCGGCTGCCCTTGCTGGGGCCGCCTTTCTCAGCCCGGCTTTGGCCGAGGACCTGAAGATCACCATCGGCTACCAGACGGTGGTCGAGCCGTCCAAAGTGCCGCAGGCCGACGGCGTCTATGAAAAGGCGACCAAGGCCACGATCGACTGGCGCAAATTCGATTCCGGCGCCGATGTCATCGCCGCGGTCGCTTCCGGCTCGGTCGATATCGGCTATGTCGGGTCGAGCCCGCTGGCCGCGGCCGCCAGCCGCGAATTGCCGATCCAGACCATCTTCGTCGTCGGCCTGATCGGTCCGTCCGAGGCGCTGGTCGCCCGCAACGGCGCCGGCATCGAGAAGGTCGCCGACCTCGCCGGCAAGAAGGTCGCCGTGCCCTTCGTCTCGACCACGCATTACAGCCTGCTTGCCGCGCTGAAGCACGAGAATGTCGATCCGAAATCGGTGCAGATCCTCAATCTCAGGCCGCCGGAAATCGCCGCCGCCTTCGCGCGCGGCGACATCGATGCGGCTTACGTCTGGGATCCGGCGCTGGGCCAGATCAAGACATCAGGCAAGGTGGTGCTGGATTCCGCGCAGGTCGCTGCCTGGGGCGCGCCGACCTTCGACGCCTGGATCGTGCGCACCGATTTTGCCGAAAAGAACCCGGAAGCGGTGCGCGACTTCGTCAAGGTGACGGGCGCTGCCTATGCCGAGTACCTCGCCAAGCCCGACGCCTGGTCGGTGTCGTCGCCTGAGGCCGGCAAGATCGCCAAGCTTACCGGCGCCAAGCTGGAAGAGGTGCCGGAGCTCTTGAAGGGCTATGTCTTCCCGACGCTTGAAGAGCAGGCCTCCGACAAATTCCTCGGCGGCGGCACGGTCAAGGCGGTCGTTGCGGCCTCCGCCTTCCTCAAGGAGCAGGGCAAGGTCGACGCCGTGCTGCCAGACTATTCGAAATATGTGACATCGAAATACGTCACCGAGGCGCTGGCCTCGAACTGAGCGCCGGGCGTCACCTGAACGCGCGGGGATCTCCTTCCCTGACGCCGCGCGTGCCGCCTGCCCCGGAACCGCTGACGAGGCGCGGTTTCGGGGCGGGCGAGTTCAATGACCTTCCTGAGAGGCCCCATGCCGCATCTCGTGCTCGACAAGATCTCGATCCACTACGACGGCCAGCCGGCCCCCGCCGTCGAGCGCGTGTCGATCGACGTCGCCGGGCATGATTTCGTCGTGCTTGTCGGCCGTTCCGGCTGCGGCAAGACCTCGCTGCTCAACGTCGCCGCCGGCCTGGTCACGCCGGCGCGCGGCAGCGCCACGATCAACGGCCGGCCGATCACGGCACCCGGTTCCGACCGGGCTGTGGTGTTCCAGAACGATGCGCTGTTTCCCTGGCTGACCGCGCGCGAAAACGTTGCCTTCGCGCTGCGCCTGCGCGGTATCAGGCCGGCCGAGCGCGCGCGCCGTGCCGATGAATTGCTGAACCTGGTCAAGCTCGGCGACGCCGGCGACAAGCGCATCTGGGAACTGTCCGGCGGCATGCGCCAGCGCGTCGGCCTTGCCCGCGCGCTCGCCGCCGAGCCGCAATTCCTGCTGCTCGACGAGCCGCTCGGCGCGCTCGATGCGCTGACGCGCGAGCGCATGCAGACGACGCTGCTCGACCTCTGGACGGCGAGCCATGCCGGCGTGCTGATGGTCACCCACGGCATCGAGGAGGCGCTGGTGCTCGCCACCCGCATCGTCGTGCTGGCGCCGGGCCCCGGCCGCGTGGTGCGCAGCTTCGAGCCGGGCTTCTCCAGGCGCTACGCCGCGGGCGAGGCCATCCGCGCCATCAAGGCCGACCCGGCCTTCGCCGCGGCGCGCGGCGAACTGACCGATGCCATCTTCGAGGGAGAGGCGGCATGACCATTTCCTCCTACATGGAGCGCGCGGGCCAAAGGACTGAAGAGGCCGACGGCCTGTCGGTGCCGTGGTCGCGGCCAAGCCCGAAACGCAAGGGCGTTTCGGCCCGCATGATCAGCGCGGTCACCATACTGGTGGTGCTGGCGGCGTGGGCGCTGTCGGCCCGCCTGCAACTGGTGTCACCGGTGTTCCTGCCCTCGCCCGCCGCCGTGTGGCACAAATTCATCGTCGTTGTCAGCGACGGCTTCGTCGACGCGACGCTGCTGCAGCACGCTGTCGCCAGCCTTGGCCGGGTATTCGCAGCACTCGTCGCGGCGCTCCTCGTCGGCGTGCCGGTTGGTCTCGCCATCGGCATCAGCACCGTCGGCCGCGGCATCTTCGATCCGCTGCTGGAATTCCTGCGGCCGATCCCGCCGCTCGCCTATCTGCCGCTGGTCATCATCTGGTTCGGCATCGGCGAGCCGTCGAAGATCCTGGTGATCACTATTGCCATGCTGGCGCCGGTGGCGCTGTCGACCGCGTCGGGCGTCCGCGGCGTCTCGCAGGAACGATCAACGCCGCGCGTTCGCTCGGCGCGACCAGGCGCCAGGTGGTCCGCCACGTCATCCTGCCCAGCGCGCTGCCCTCGATCCTGACCGGGCTGCGCATCGCGCTCGGCGCCGGATGGTCGACGCTGGTCGCGGCCGAGCTGGTGGCGGCGACGCGGGGACTTGGCTTCATGATCCAGTCGGCGGCGCAGTTCCTGGTCACCGACGTGGTGATCATGGGCATTCTGGTGATCGCGGCCATCGCCTTCGTGCTCGAATTCACCATCCGCCGGATCGAGCGCGCGCTCGTCCCGTGGGCGGGACGGGAATGATCAACCGCAAAGCGCGGGAGGATGACGATGACGACCCATTCCACCGCCGTGCTGTTCGCCCATTTCGGCGCCTGGCTGCTCGGCCTTGCCTCTGATGACAAGGCCACGAGGCAGGAGCGCTCGCCGGCGCCGGTGCAATTCCAGGCCGGCCGCGACCGCCTGCCGCCGCGCGACGAAAGTTTCTACTGGGCCTGGCAGTACTGGTCGCAGTGAGGTCAGTTGCGCAGCCGGTAGCCGGTCTTGAAGATCCAGGCGACGATGGCGATGCAGGCGGCCAGGAAGACCAGCGTCATGCCGAGGCTGACGCCGACCGAGACGTCGGCCTTGCCGTAGAAACTCCAGCGGAAGCCGCTGATCAGGTACACGACCGGGTTGAACAGCGTGATCGTCTTCCAGATGCCCGGCAGCATGTGGATCGAATAGAAGCTGCCGCCGAGGAAGGTGAGCGGCGTGACGATCAGGAGCGGCACCAGCTGCAGCTGCTCGAAGCTTTTCGCCCAGATGCCGATGATGAAGCCGAACAGGCTGAAGGTCACCGCCGTCAGCACCAGGAAGCCGACCATCCAGAACGGATGCAGGATGGTGAGCGGCACGAACAAAGAGGCGGTGGCGAGGATGATCAGGCCGAGGATGATCGACTTGGTGGCCGCGCCGCCGACATAGGCGATGACGATCTCGAGATAGGAGACCGGCGCCGACAGAAGCTCGTAGATCGAGCCGACGAATTTCGGAAAATAGATGGCGAAGGAGGCGTTGGAGATCGACTGCGTCAGCAGCGACAGCATGATCAGCCCCGGCACGATGAAGGCGCCGTAGCTGATGCCGTCGATCTCGGTGATGCGCGAGCCGATGGCCGAGCCGAAGACGACGAAGTACAGCGATGTCGAGATGACAGGCGAGACGATGCTCTGCAGCACGGTGCGGAAGGCACGCGCCATCTCCATCCGGTAGATCGCCCAGACTGCGCGCAGGTTCATGCGTCTTTCCTCACCAGATTGACGAAGATCTCCTCGAGCGAGCTGTTTTGCGTGTCGATGTCGCGGAACTGGATGCCTGACGCCTCGAGATCGCGGATCAGCGAGGCAACGCCCGGCCGCTCGGCCTGGTTGTCATAGGTGTAGGTGAGCTGCCCGCCGTCGGGCGACAGCTCCAGCGCATAGCGCGAGAAGGTTTCGGGAATGGCGGTCAGCGGATTGCGCAGCTCCATCACCAGCCGCTTGCGGCCGAGCTTGCGCATCAGCTCGGCCTTGTTCTCGACCAGGATGATTTCGCCGCGGTTGATGACGCCGACGCGGTCGGCCATCGCTTCGGCTTCCTCGATATAGTGGGTGGTGAGGATGATGGTGACGCCATCCTCACGCAGCCGGCGCACCATCTCCCACATGTCCTGGCGCAGCTCGACGTCGACACCCGCCGTCGGCTCGTCGAGGAACAGGATGCGCGGCTCATGCGACAGCGCCTTGGCGATCATCAGGCGCCGCTTCATGCCGCCCGACAGCGTGATCGCCTTGGCGTCCTTCTTGTCCCACAGCGACAGATCGCGCAGCACCTTCTCGACGAAGCCTGGATTGGCCGGCTTGCCGAACAGGCCGCGGCTGTAGTTGACCGTCGCCCAGACGCTCTCGAAAGCATCGATGGTCAGTTCCTGCGGCACAAGGCCGATCAGGCTGCGCGCGGCGCGGTAATCCTTGCCGATGTCGTGGCCGTCCACCGTGACGGTGCCGGTCGAACGGTTGACGATCCCGCAGACGATCGAGATCAGCGTCGTCTTGCCGGCGCCGTTCGGTCCGAGCAAAGCGAAGATCTCGCCGCGCTGGATGTCGAGATTGACTTCCTTGAGCGCGGTGAAGCCGGTGGCGTAGGTCTTGGAGACCCCGGAAATGGACAGAATGGAGGGCATGGGCTGAAAACGGCTGCCTGAAAGAGGTCCCCTGATATAGGCCGAATGTCGTCGCATGCAACCGCAAGTCAATGGCGCTGCTGACAGTTCTGGACAGCCAGCGCGGGACGGCCATTGCCTTAGCCCAGCGTGAACACGGTGCGCCTTGTGCTGTCATCCCTGGCCCATGCCTGTTCGACATCCGCCAGCGGAACCGGGGTGGTGTCGATTTGAAGGCCGGCCGGCACCACGGCGCGCAGCAGATCGCCGGTGCAGGCGATGAAGCGGTCGAGGGGGACGCTGCCGATGCCGCTGCCCATAAGGGCAATCGCGGATGAGCGCAGAACCGCGCTCGGCAAGGTGATATCGGACCCGCTGACGGCGCCGATCTGGACGAAGCGGATAGGCACGGCGTCGGCACCGGCCTTGGCGGCGGCGATCAGCAGGCGTTGCGCACTGCTGCCCCAGAGATAGTCGACGACGACATCCACGCCCTCCTTGAACTGCCGCTTGAAATTTTCCTCAAGAGCCGCCCCGTCCTCGATGAGCGGGATCATCACATCCGCGCCAAGCGCCGCGACCGCGTCGAGCGCGGCTGCGTTGCGGGCAGTGGCGATGATTTTCCTGGCGCCGAGATGCCGGGCGATCTGGACGGCGAGGCGACCCGCAGTGCCGGTGGCGCCGTTGACCAGCACGGTTTCGCCCGGCTTGAGCTTCGCCCGCTCGGTGAAGGCGGCCCAGGAAGACATGCCCGGATTGGCGATGGCGGCGGCGGTGATGTCGTCCAGCCCGTCCGGCAGAGCCACGCAATGCGCCTCGGGAACGACGGTCCGCTCCGCCATGCTGCCGTTGGGCGCCCTGGGCAGCGCGAAATAGACCTTGCTGCCGTCCTTGAGCCGGCCGACGCCATCGATGCCGACGATGAAGGGAAACTGGCCGGCAGAACTGTAATGCGAACCCGAGGCCCGGCTCTTGACGACATGGCTGATGGCGGTGGCGGTCACCGTGACAAGATTTTCACCCGGTGCCGGCACGGGGTCCGGGAAATCGCCGTAGACCGGTGTCTGCCCGGCGCTCGAAACAATCGCGGCTTTCATGATGGTCTGCCTTTCTGCTTTCCGAATTATGTGTATAATGCACATATGAGGAGTCCCGGCATGCCGTCAACAAAAAACGTGCAAAATACACATATCTCCGATCAGCTGCGCCAGGTCCATGGAGCGGTGCTCGATATTGTCGGCCTGATGAACCGGCCGCAGCGCGATGAGCTGCTGATCAAGGCGGCCGGCATTCCGCTCGACCGGGCGCTGTTCCCGCTGCTTGTCGGCATAGAGCGTTTCGGGCCGATCGGCGTCGTCGAGATGGCCGACCGTGTCGGGCGCGACTACACGACCGTCAGCCGCCAGGTCGCCAAGCTCGAGAGCCTGGGCCTGGTGCAGCGCCAGGCCAGTGCCGCCGACCGGCGCGTGCGCGAGGCGGCGATCAGCCCGAAGGGCAAGGCGATGACCGATCTCGTCGACGCAGCGCGCGAGAAGATCGGCCGCGCCATATTCGAGACCTGGGATGCGCATGACATCGAAGAGCTGGTGCGCCTGATGCGCAAATTCGCGGATGCGCTAGGCGCAGTGCCGGAGACTGGCGCCTGAAGGCCGCCGCAACCGGTAAAATTGTCCTGTGGCGTTGAGCCTCGCGGCAGGACGCCGCTTTGACCAACTCGCATTACGGGCATACGCTGCCGCCAGCAAATAGCAGCCGGAGCCCGCCATGGACCCGCTCATACTGTCGCGCATCCAGTTCGGCGCGAATATTTCGTTTCATATTCTGTTTCCGACGATCACCATTGCACTTGGCTGGGTGCTGCTGTTCTTCAAGCTGCGCTACAACGCCACCAACGATTCCGCCTGGATGCGCGCCTATTTCACCTGGGTGAAGGTGTTCGCGTTGTCCTTCGCCATGGGCGTGGTCTCCGGCGTCACCATGAGCTTCCAGTTCGGCACCAACTGGCCGGGCTACATGGAAAAGGTCGGCAACATCGCCGGGCCGCTGCTGGCCTATGAAGTGCTGACCGCCTTCTTCCTCGAAGCGGCCTTCCTCGGCATCATGCTGTTCGGCTTCCGCCGCGTCTCCAACCGCGTCCACACGCTGGCGACGGTGCTGGTCGCCGGCGGCACGACCTTGTCGGCCTTCTGGATCATCGCGCTGAATTCCTGGATGCAGACGCCGGCCGGCTTCGAGATGATTGACGGCAAGGCGCATGCCGTCGACTGGTGGGCCATCGTCTTCAACCCGTCCATGCCCTACCGTCTCGTCCACATGCTGCTTGCCTCGGGTCTCACGGTGTCGTTCCTCGTCGCCGGCCTGTCGGCGCTGCGGTATCTCAACGGCGACCGCTCGGAATCGATGTGGAAGGCGCTGCGCACCGGTGTCTTCACCGCGGCGATCCTGATCCCCATCCAGATCTTTGCGGGCGACCAGCACGGGCTGAACACGCTGGAGCACCAGCCGCAGAAGATCGCCGCCATGGAGGCCAACTGGAACACCGGCCCCAACGTGCCGCTGGTGCTGTTCGCCCTGCCCGACGAGGCGGCCAAGGAGAACAAATTCGAGATCGCCATTCCCGACGGCGCCAGCCTGGTGCTGCGGCACTCGACAAGCGGCGTGGTGCCCGGCCTGAACGACTACCCCGGCAACCATCCGCCGGTCTTCCCGGTGTTCTGGGGTTTCCGCATCATGGTCGGCACCGGGCTTTTGATGCTCGCCGTCTCCTGGTCGGCCGCCTTCTTCCTCAAGCGCCGGCACAGCCTGCCCAAGCCGCTCGCCATGCTGATGGTGCCGATGGCGCTGTCGGGCTGGCTGGCGACGCTGGCCGGCTGGTACACCACCGAGATCGGCCGCCAGCCCTGGCTGGTCACCGGCGTGCTGAAGACCGCCGACGCCGTCGGCCCGGTGGCCGGCAGCCATGTCGCGCTGACCTTGGCCGTCTATCTCATCCTCTACGTGCTGCTGCTGATCGCCTATCTCGGCGTGCTGGTGCATCTGGCGCTGAAGGCGGCCAAGGATGGTGATTCATCACCGCTGCCGGGGGTGATGAAAGCAGCCATGTCGCAGCCGGCGGCTGGGGAGTAAGAAAAATGACCTTCGACTGGCCAACCGCTCTCCCCCTGATCTTCGCCGGACTGATGGGGCTCGCCATCCTGATCTATGTCATTCTCGACGGTTTCGACCTCGGCATCGGCATATTGTTCGCCGTCGCCGAGGACGCGGAGCAGGACACGATGATCGCCGCCATCGGTCCGTTCTGGGACGCCAACGAGACCTGGCTGGTGCTGGCCGTCGGCCTGCTGCTGGTCGCCTTCCCCATGGCGCATGGCGTCATCCTCACCGCGCTCTACATTCCGGTCTTCGTGCTCCTGGTCGGGCTGATCCTGCGCGGCGTCGCCTTCGATTTCCGCGCCAAGGTGCCGAGCGGCAAGAAGCACCGCTGGAACCGCATCTTCTTCCTCGGCTCCGTCATCGCCTCGCTGGCGCAAGGCTATATGCTGGGCGTCTATGTGCTCGGCCTCGATGTCGGCCTGGGCGGCATGGCGTTCGGCGTGCTGGTGGCGTTCTGCCTGGCCGCCGCCTACGCGGCGATGGGTGCGGCCTGGGTGATCTACAAGACCGAGGGCGAATTGCAGAAAAAGGCCGTGCGCTGGCTGCGCACCGCGCTGGTGCTGACCGCGCTCGGCATGGCGGCGGTGTCGCTGGCGACACCTTTCGCCAGTCCGCGCATCTTCGACAAATGGTTCGTCTGGCCGCAGATGCTGTATCTCTCGCCGCTGCCGATCCTGTCGGCGCTCCTGTTCCTGTGGCTGTGGCGGCAGACCTTCCATCTGCCGAAGCCCGACGACCGCCATGCGCTGACGCCGTTCCTGACGCTGGCCGCCATCTTCGCGCTCGGCTTTGCCGGTCTTGCCTGGTCGTTCTACCCGTTCGTCGTGCCCGACAAATTGACCATCTGGCAGGCGGCGTCGGCGACCGAAAGCCTGGCCATCATCCTGGCCGGCACCGTGGTGGTGCTGCCGATCATCATCTTCTACTCGTTCTACGCCTACCGTGTGTTCGGGGGGAAGGCGACGGACCTGACGTACGATTGAGGAGCGTCTTCTCCCCGTCGCTATACGGGGAGAAATGCCCGGCAGGGCAATGAGGGGCAGCGCAACCCTGTCAACCAGGGAACCGTTTGGTCCCATACCTCTCGATGCCGGCGCCGCCCCTCATCCGCCTGCCGGCACCTTCTCCCCGTATAGTGACGGGGAGAAGGCCGCAAACCTCAATTGCTGGCCGACAGCACCAGCACCGGCTTGTCGTTGTACAGCGCCGGGAACAGCTGCTTCAGGTTCGCCACCTTGGGCAGGTCGTTGTAGACGATGTAGGGATAGGTCGGGTTCAGCGTCAGGAAATCCTGGTGGTAGTTCTCGGCCGGATAGAAGGTCTTGCCGGTCTCGATCGTGGTGACGATCGGCGCCGGATAGAGCTTGGCCTTGTCGAGCTGCTCGATGTAGCTCTGCGCGATCTTCTTCTGCGTGTCGTTCTCGGCGAATATGGTCGAGCGGTACTGGGTGCCGGAATCCGGGCCCTGGAAGTTCAGCTGCGTCGGATTGTGGGCGACCGAGAAATAGACCTGCAGCAGCTGGCCGTAGGTCACCTTCGCGGGGTCATAGGTGATCTCGACGGATTCGGCATGGCCGGTGCGGCCGGTGCCGACCGTCTCGTAGACGGCGTCATCCTTGGCGCCGCCGGTATAGCCGGACACGGCCTTTCTGACGCCCTTGACGTGCTGGAACACGCCCTGCACGCCCCAGAAGCAGCCGCCGGCGAAGATCGCCGTCTCGCTGCCTGGGGCGGCCTTTTCGTCCATTGCCGGCGGCGGGATCACCACCGCGTCCTCGGCCGAGCGCGCCGGCGTCTGCCAGAAGGCGGCCGCCGCCACCGCCGCAAAACCAAGCACGGCCATCGCGCCGCGGGTGAAGAACGGCCGTGTCTTTTCGATACCGGTCATGTTCTGATCTCCTGTTGTTGTTGCAATATATACGACGCAGGCCGGGAAGAGGTTCTCAATTTGCCGTGCGGCGGGGACTCCCCCTCATCCGGCCGCTTCGCGGCCACCTTCTCCCCAAGGGGAGAAGAGAAAGCTGGCGCCGGCGCTCGTAGTCTCCTCTCCTCTTTGGGGGCCCGAAGGACGGGCGAGACAAGCGGCTCGCCCCGGAACGGTCAGCCGAGCGAAGCGATGAGGGGCAGCCTACCTGGCTTACTGCGCCGGTTTCATCGCATCCACCGCCGGTTTCATGGCGTCCGCCGCCGGCTTCATCGCATTGGTGGCCATCGGGTCGGCCGGCTTCATCGCGTCGGTCGCGGGCTTCATGGCATCCGCCGCCTTCATCGCATCCGCCGGCTTCATGGCGTCGGTCGCCATCGCATTGGCGGGCTTCATGGCGTTGGTCGCGTCGTCGGCGCGGGCGCCGGCGACGAAAACGGCGGCCGAAAGCGCGAAGGCGAGCGCCGGCAGGGTCAGGTACTTGGTCATGATAGTCTCCTTGGGTTTTGGCGCGCGGAAGCGGGCCGGGTGATGCGTTGCCGCTCAAATGCGGCCCCGCGCGAAGGGAAAGAGAAATCAGTTGGTGGCGGCGGCGAGGATCGGTCCGCCGCCCGGCGTTTGCACCAGCACGGCGGTGCTCAAGCCGCCGGGGGCGGCGGGCAGCGCATAGGCGGTGGCGCCGCCGGTCCAGCTGCCGAGTTTTGTCAGCGCGTGCACGACATTGGCATGCGGCAAGGTGCGGCCGGTGTTTTCGCCGCGCGCCACAGGCACCTGCACGACGCCCTTGGTGTAGCGCACCAGCCAGACATCGGCCTTGCCGCCCGGTGCCGCACCGGCGCCGATCGCGACCTTGCCGCCTTCGAGCGACAGCGCGGGGCCGCCGGTCCTGCCGGTCGCGGAAATCAGATGCTCGATCTCGCCCGGTGCGGCGCCGACCACGTCGGCATGGCCGTTGACCACGACTTGCGGCGTGAACGGCCCGTCATGGCCGAGCGTCGGCTCGTAGGAAACCTGGCGCTGGGTGAACTCCTGCTTGCCAAAAGTGTCCTTCCAGCCGAGATAATCCCAGTAGGTGACGTTGAAGGACAGCGCCAGCACGCCGGGCTGATCCTTGACCTTGATGAGATTGGCGTTGGCCGGCGGGCAGGACGAGCAGCCCTGGCTGGTGAACAGCTCGACCACGCTGAGCGGCTGCGCCGCCGCGGCCCCGAGCGAGGCGGCGAGCGCCAGCGCCCCCAGGCTGAACAGGGCAAAGAACTTTCTTGCGGGGGATCTCGGCATAAGCGGGCTCCGTGGGGGACGGCGCTCGGACGCGCCGGTCATTCCCCCACTTCGCCGCCATTTGCCGCTTCGTTACAGCGCTCACCGGTTTGTGATCGTGGCCTACGCGCTTTGCCCGAAACGCCACAGCGAGGTGTAGTGCATGATCGGCCGCTCGAACCTTGCGCCCTCGGCGACAAATCGCTTTCCCGCATCCAGCATCGGCTGGAACGTATCGAGTTGCCTGGCGTGCTCCAGCGTGTCCCAGACACTGGTGTTGATCAGCGACGATGTCGCCTCGTCGGCGCCGGCGTAAAAGCTGAGCAGCCCTGGCATGGCCTCGATGCCGGGCCGAAGATCTGCTTCGGCCTCCAGCATCATCTCTCGCAACAGCGCGAACTTCGCAGCATCGCAGCGCAGAATGGATACGCGTGTCACGGGATCGGACATCGGAATTCTCTCCAGGGGCTGATGACGTTGAAGGCCGCCATGATAGCCGATCTCCCCCCTCGAGGGGGAGATGGCCGGGAGGCCAGAGGGCGTCGGTCCGGCTGGGCGCGGCCTTTTGCGGCATTTGAAGGTTGGCGTCCGGTCGTGCCGACCGCCTCTGTCGCCTTCGGCGACATCTCCCCCTCGAGGGGGGAGATTAGCAGCGCCCTACTGCGTCAGCGCCGTCAGCGAGGGCCGCTGGTTGAAGTCGCACTTGCCGGTGACGTTGTAGAAGAAGTCGGCATTGGACGGCGCGGCCGGCACCGTGGTTCCGCCGTCTTCCCAGGCCTGATAGCCCGTCTGCCCGCATGGCACGATGGAGAAGATGTCGACGGTCTGGCCGGTGGCGGTCTCGACCAGGCTGTTGGCGGTTGTTCCGCTGTAGAGCCGGTTGGACGTGTTCGGGTCGTTCGAATAGAGGTTCTGCGGGTTGCCCGACGGCACGTTCATCTGCAGATAGAGACCGCCCATCTGGCTGACGTCGATGGCCGCGCCGGCGCTGTTGGCCGGATACATCGTATCGACGCAGTAATAGTTCGTGCCGTACGAATCCTGCTTGAGCGCCACCCCGTTGGGCGGGTTGTTGCCGACGGAGCAGACCTGTTTCTGCACCATGGTGGAGACGGTCTGGCCGCTTGAATTGGTGGTGAGCGTGCTGACGATGGTGGTGCCGTAGCCCTTGGGATCCTTGGTGTTGCCGTAGGTATAGGCGATCGTCATCAGCGGCTTGGCCACCGTGGCGCCGAATTGCGTCCCGTAGAGCGTCATCGTCTTGCTCCACCAGCCCGAGACGCCGCTGACCTTGAACGTCGCCTGCACCAGGCCCGGCGCCTTGTGGACGCCCGACGTGACGGCGACCGGCACGGTGGCAATCCTGGCGATGGTCATGAAATCGGTCGGCATGGCATAGCTTGCCGAGGTCTGCGCGGTGACGGTGCCGTCGGCGGCGACGTTGAAGTTCACCAGCGTCGTGGTGCCCTCGCCATTGTTGGCGGTGAAATTGTCCTGCAGCGCCTGCTGGCGGGCGGGCAGCGTGGTGGCAGGCGGCAGCGTGGTGATGGCCAGCGTCGCGGCATCCAGCGCTTCCTGCATGTTGGAGCGGGTCTGGACGGCATCGGTGTAGTCGACCGAGAAGCCGACGACGGTGATCAAGGGCACCAGGCTCAGGAAAAACAGCGGCATCATCGAGCCGCTGCGCGAACGGGCGAACCCGCCTGCAACTTTCAGCATTTTTCTACCCCCAGGGATATTAGTGATCGCGCAGATACCATGCGGCCGGCAAATCAAGGTCTAATGCGATTGATCAAAGTTTAATCATCCACGGCCGCCGGGCCGGTATTTGGCGCGGCTCACCGCTTTGTGATCGATGGCGCCGCCCTTGCGCCGCAAGCCTTGCCGCCGCAGGCCACCCCTGCTAAAGCGCGCGGATGAGCACGCCCCTCGACCACATCAGAAATTTCTCCATCGTCGCCCATATCGACCATGGCAAATCCACGCTTGCCGACCGCCTGATCCAGCTGACCGGCGGGCTGGAGTTGCGCGACATGAAGGAACAGGTGCTGGACTCGATGGACATCGAGCGTGAGCGCGGCATCACCATCAAGGCGCAGACGGTGCGGCTGAAATACCGCGCCAACAATGGCGAGGACTATATCCTCAACCTCATCGACACGCCCGGACATGTCGACTTCGCCTATGAAGTGTCGCGCTCGCTGGCCGCCTGCGAGGGTTCGCTGCTGGTCGTCGACGCCAGCCAGGGCGTCGAGGCGCAGACGCTGGCCAATGTCTACCAGGCCATCGACAACAACCACGAGATCGTCGTGGTGCTGAACAAGGTCGACCTGCCGGCCGCCGAGCCCGAGCGCATCCGCGAGCAGGTCGAGGAGGTGATCGGCATCGACGCTTCCGGCGCCGTGCTGATCTCGGCCAAGACCGGCCTTGGCATTCCCGACGTGCTGGAAGCCATCGTCCACCAATTGCCGCCGCCGCGCGAAGGCGACGCCACCGCGCCGCTGAAGGCCATGCTGGTCGACAGCTGGTACGACGCCTATCTCGGCGTCATCGTGCTGGTGCGCATCATCGACGGCGTGCTGAAAAAGGGCCAGACCATCCGCATGATGGGCACCGGCGCCAAATACCTGGTCGAGCGCACCGGCGTGTTCACGCCCGCCCGCATCAATGTCGACGAGCTCGGCCCCGGCGAGTTCGGCTTCTTCACCGGCTCGATCAAGGAGGTGGCCGACACGCGCGTCGGCGACACCATCACCGAGGACAAGCGCCCGACCGCGCAGGCCCTGCCCGGCTTCAAGCCGGCGCAGCCCGTGGTGTTCTGCGGCCTGTTCCCGGTCGACGCCGCCGATTTCGAGGATCTGCGCGCCGCCGTCGGCAAGCTTCGCCTTAACGACGCGTCCTTCTCCTATGAAATGGAAACCTCCGCCGCGCTCGGCTTCGGCTATCGCTGCGGCTTCCTTGGCCTGCTGCATCTGGAAATCATCCAGGAGCGGCTGGAGCGCGAGTTCAACCTCGACCTGATCGCCACCGCGCCCAGCGTCGTCTACCGGCTGCTGCTCAATGACGGCTCGGTGAAGGAGCTGCACAACCCGGCCGACATGCCCGACGTGGTGAAAATCTCGGCCATCGAGGAACCGTGGATCCGCGCCACCATCCTCACCCCCGACGACTATCTCGGCGGCATCCTGAAACTCTGCCAGGACCGGCGCGGCATCCAGGCCGACCTCTCCTATGTCGGCAAGCGCGCCATGCTGACCTACGATTTGCCGCTCAACGAAGTCGTCTTCGACTTCTATGACCGGCTGAAATCGATCTCCAAGGGCTATGCCTCGTTCGACTATCACCTCACCGACTATCGAGAGGGCGATCTGGTGAAGATGTCGATCCTGGTCAATGAGGAGCCGGTCGACGCGCTCTCCATGCTGGTGCACCGCACGGCGGCGGAAAAGCGCGGCAGGCAGATGTGCGAGAAGCTGAAGGAGCTTATCCCGCACCACCTCTTCAAGATCCCGATCCAGGCCGCGATCGGCGGCAAGGTCATCGCCCGCGAAACCATCTCGGCGCTCCGCAAGGACGTGACCGCCAAGTGCTACGGCGGCGACGTCTCGCGCAAACGCAAGCTGCTGGACAAGCAGAAAGAAGGCAAGAAGCGGATGCGGCAGTTCGGCAAGGTGGATATTCCGCAGGAGGCGTTTATCCAGGCGCTTAAGATGGGCGACTAGCGCAATGCCAGATCCCCGGGAGTAAGAGTGTTCGCCATCGTTTTCAGTTACTGTTAGGCAGCAGCGTCAGCCAGAAACAGTGGACGAGAGGGAAACGGAAGCCCGGCCGAGACGAGATATTCCTTAAAGCCATGATTGCAGTAGGGATGGGTTAGCTGCAGGTTTTCTTCATTTGCTCGGCCGCCATCTTGCACTCGTCGCCTGTGGTCATCACTAAAGGCCGTGGTCGGCAATCGGGCATAGCAGATTGCACAGCGCAAGGTAGTTTTAAGCATTTCACGGCGGCGGACTGTCTGGCTGGTCTCACGCGTAATTTTTTTGTTGGGCGCGCCTTCTAACTCAACTAGCTCCGCCAAACCGCTAAACCGGTGATCTGCTATTATTCCAGAACGAATTTGGTCGAAGTCCTTGCCATCACGAAGATCATCAAGAATTATTTTGTACATCGCCAAAACGGTAGGGACACTCTTTGTCCATCCACCAAACTTACCAAGAATATGTTTGATGATAGAATGGTTTCTTACCAGAAATTCCTCAAACATAGCCCGATGCTGACAGAACTCAATTAGCCGTTTGTTTAAGTTGAGATATTGGATGAAACTGACCACGGCCAAAAAAGCCGATGGGTGATGCTTACCTGCGGTTCCCCAGAAATAGACGGAGGGATGAAGCCCGAGGCTCGCGCTACCACTACCGGCCACGTACTTGACGACACCATAAGCTCTCTCAAGAAACCTGACGGTCTGAGTTCCATCCCTATCGTCAGGTAACTCTTCTTGGGCTCTGAGCGCGCCAATTTCGTTTGTGAAGTTAATCAATTCCAGAGTTATACGAAGCGCTTCGGCGGTATAAGGCTTGCCAGCCACCGGCATCTCGATCGACTGCCCTAGCTCCGCGCTCTCAGGTTCGAACATTATTCCATAAGTGTTCGACGCGACCTTTGAGATTGCTTGCTTGGTTGAGGGGTCAAAGTCTGAAACATACTCATGGCCGGTTGCCGCACGGATTAGCGCCCTAGCGGCCTGAACATTCGGCTTCCTTCGCGCGACAATCATGTATTTCTCAGTATCGCTGATTTGAATACCTCTCTGGTTGATTGCCAGGAAAGATTTTTCAGCGATTTCCGCGTCTCCAACCACCCATTGTGCGTAAAGGGGCTGACCAATATTGGACGCCCATCGAATACGCTCCGGAGATGGATTCTCGTCCGAGAGTGCCTTGCTGAGGTCCGCATAGGTGCCGATGTTGGCTACTAGTTTACGGCATTCTCGGTGGTATTCCAGCTGTTGACGTGGGATGTGGCCATCGAAAAATTTGTTAGAAATTGGCCCCGCCCCATAGTCGTCATTCACCCATGCGATCAAAGCACTAAGGCGATGGGCTCCATCGACGACAAACGTATATCCCGCCTCAGATTTCCAAAGGATGAGCGCAGGGATGAGACTACCGTCACGAAAGCTTTTGATTAGAGTAACGACGTTGTCGATATCCCAATCATTGGTCACCCGTTGGAAGTCAGGTTTGCGAAGTAGACTGAAATGCAGCCGCCCTTGCGCAAGCTCTGAAACCGGGATCCCGCCTTGACCAATGGTTCCGGGTCCGTGGGTTACAGTATCAGCGTTCTCGCGCTTAATCAGCGCATCCAAATTTAGGCGTTTACCTGCCATCAGTTGCGATCCTTCATACCATCTGCCACAAAACGATCGCGCCTCACCGCTGATGCTTAATGCGACACGGATACACTGGCGTCGTCGTGATTCGATGCCTTTGCGTTGTCGGATGCGAAAGGTTTTCGGATCCGGCCAACTCGAGGTCAAGCTAAAAGTCTATTTTGCCATGCTATCATAATTTCAGCGGCAGCATCAGTTGTACCGCTCGTGGTATCCAGGACCATATCATTTTTGCAAAAACCGACAGACTTAATAAATAGAGCGGCAGTTCCTATGGAGCGATTTCCTCTGAGCTTCTCTCGCCTTTCAAGCTCGTCCAATTTAGCGGTAACGGCAACCAAGAAAGCGTCGAAAGATTTGACGACCTCAACTAAATCATCGGCGAACTCTTGGGCTTCTAGAACGTGCTCGACAATAAGATCATTCCCTGCTTCGGCAAATGCCACAATTGAGCGGTGAAAGCCTCGCATGAATTGACGGGTTTGCTCACCTATGTTCCGGTCTTGTGGATACAAGCTCACCGGATGGAAACTGCTGTCCGTAAAGAGGTCAACGCTGTAGTAGCAGAACGGCTCGCTAAGGGCTTCGCGCAACGCGTGAATGACCGTTGATTTGCCCGCGCTTGAAGGGCCATGAACGATGATTATGCGCCCTCGCATGCTCAAATCCCATTTAGAAAAATTTACGCTTCAGAATACAATCGCAGTTTTGCTTCAGATTACTAGTTGGTTTTGTAAGTTAGCCTTATCTGTCGCAGCTGTGATGGGCGCGCGGGGTAATTGGGGGGCTTCGCCTCCTAGGCAATCGACCTCTCCCTTTTTGACGCCTGCCTCCTGAGTTATCCTTCTCCACGCCTTGGGGACACACCACATGCGCACCACCTCAGACTCCATCGCCTCTCTCGGCCTCGCCATCGGCGGTGCCTTCGGCCTTGCCGGCACCTTCGTCGCCAGCGCTCCGCTGCGCGAAACGCTCTGGACGATCGACGGCGTGGCGCTGGTCGTCGCCACCGCGCTGCTCACTATGAAGTACCAGCGACTGGGCCATGATTGCGTCGCCGCGGGGTTCCTGACCTTCCTGGCCGGCGAGAGCCTGCTTTTGGCCGGCAATGCGGCCGGCTTACAGGCCAGCGTGCCTTCCTATGTCGGCGGCATTTCGCTGTGGGCGGCGGGGCTGGTCATGGTCAGCGCGCCGAAGATTTTCGCGCTCTGGATGCGGCTCACCGCGCTTGTGGCCGCCGTGCTGTTTGTCGTCTCGGCCGGCATGATCCTGTGGGGCGCGCCCTTGCTGCCGATTTCAGCGCCGCTGCCGGCGGCGGGGTATCCGTTCCTGGTCCTGACTTTTATTGGGTGGATCTGGACGCTGGTGAGGGACGGGCGGTAACTAGTGCCCGTGTCAGCGTCCGTCGAAGTCCGCGACAGGAAGATGAGCGTCAGCGCTGTCCCTCATCTGCCTGCCGGCGTTCGTCGTTCGAAAAGCCAAGCAGTTGGCTTTTCGTCCGCTACGCGGACCACTCCTCAACCCCCCGTAAACGGGGCGAAGGGGCTGTTGTCGCCGCTTTCGCCAATCGCCAACGTTGCAAAGAAGGCGCCGGCGTTGCCGCCAGCCCCTCTCGCCCCGTTTACGGGGAGAGATGTCCGGCAGGACAGTGAGGGGTGGCGCCGGCGGTGAAGGTTAGTGCGCAGGGCTCGGCGCTGCCTTCCTACCCCCTTGTGGGGGAAGGTGATCGGCGCGCTAGCGCCGAGACGGATGAGGGGTGCTCCAGCGGAGTGAGGCGGTGGTGTTCTCTCGTTCGATTTGTTGTCTAAGTAGCGTCAAGCTGGAGCACCCCTCATCCGACCTCGCTTCGCGAGGCCACCTTCTCCCACAAGGGGAGAAGGGAAGATCAGCGTCGGCGCCTCACCCCTCAATCCAAACCTTCTCGAAATGCTGTTCCAGCGCCTGGTGCTGTTCGCAGCCCTCGACCCCCTTGCGGTAGGTCCGGTAGACCGAGCGCCAGTAGGGTTGGATGATGATGCCGCTATCGCGCAAATTCTTCTCGATGCCGGCCATGATCTCCTTGCGGGCCTTGGCGTCGGGCATCGCCAGCGCCTTGTCCAGCAGTTCGTCGAACTCCTTGCTGGCGTAGGCGCTTTCGTTCCAGGCCGCACCGGATTTATACGCCAGCGCCAGCACCTGGACGCCGAGCGGGCGGCCGAGCCATTCGGTGCAGGAGAAGGGGTATTTGCTCCAGTCGTTCCAGAAGGTGGCGGCGGGCAGCACGGTGCGCTTGATCTTGAGGCCGGCCTCGCGCATCTGCGCGGCGATCGCGTCGCCGGTGCTCTTCTGCCATTCGACGTCGACCGAGATCAGCTCATATTCATGGTCCGGTTTGCCGGAGGCGGCGAGCAATTTCTTGGCCTCCTCCACATCGGGCTTGGCCGGGCCGATATCGGCATATTCGGGGTGCATGGGGCCGACATGGTGGTTGTCGGCCGGTTTTCCCCGGCCGCCGAGGCCGAGCGCCAGCACGGCCGCATTGTCGATGGCGAGCTGGGCGGCGCGGCGTACCTTGATGTCGTCATAGGGCGCGTTGCCGATGTTGAAGCGGGCGACGATGGTGGAGCCGGTGGCGATCTCGAAATTCTTCAGCCCCATCTGCTCGGTCTGCGAGACGGCGTCGGAGGCGGTTTCGTGGTCGGTGTCGATCTCGCCGGATTCGAAGGCCGACAGCATGGCGTTGGGGTCGGAGCCGTAGTCGATCCACTGGATGCCATCCAGATAGAATTCGCCCTTCCACCAGGGTTTTTCCTTGCGCTTCACCTCGGCGCCGGTCTCGGCGTCCCATTTCACCAGCTCGCAGGGGCCGGTGGTGATCGCCAGCGCTTTCATGGGGTCGCCGTCGCCCTCATAGGAGCGGTGCATGATCAAGGCGGGATAGTCGGCCATGCCGGCGATCAGCGAAATGTCGGGCTTTGGCAGGTTCAGCTTGACGGTGAAGTCGTCGACCTTCTCGATGCCGCCGTCGACCACCTTCTTGGTGTCGGCATTGACCAGCGCGCCCATGCGCGCGGCGACCGAATTGCCGGCGACGCCGGCCTCGCACCAGCGGGTGAGGTTGTGGACGACGTCGTCGGCGTTGAAGGCGTCGCCATTCGACCAGGTGACGCCTTTGCGCATATAGAGCGTCAGCGTCCTGGCGTCATCGCTCATCTCCCATTTCTCGAGCAGCCAGGGCTCGAAGGAAAAATCGGTGTTCCAGCGCACCAGATATTCGTTGCAGTGGCGGGCGACGTTGGACATTTCGACGCCGTCGAAGGTGCGCGGGTCCTTGAAGCCCTTGACGTTCATGGCGACGCGCAAGGTCCCGCCCTTCTTCGGCTCGGCGGCGCGGGCAGGCGCCGCGGTCAGGCCACCCAAGGCAAACGCCCCGGCGGCGCTGACGCCGAGGCCGGCCATCAGGGCAAAATATTCGCGGCGGTTGATGCCGCCGGTCTTGAAATCCGCGGCGACGGGCTTGGCCCGCGGATGCAGCTTGCGGTCGGTCAGCATGAATTTCATCGTCGTTCCCTCTTGTCGTTGGTGCATGCCGCCCAAAAGTGCGGGGGTTTGGGACATGCACGGAATCAGACTCGTCCCGGCGAATCGCCGACGCGGGAGCGGCTGCGACCGCCGGGACGCTTCTGCCTGAGGCGGCGATGATAGGGCGGGGTGACGTTGGGAAGTGTTCTGGAATCCGCAGGAGTTGTGCGACGCTCCGCAGAGACGTGGCCTGTGGGGCAATCCATTTCTGGTGGCTGCCGAGGTCCGCCCCCTGGCCTGCGGCTTCGCGTTTCACCAGCGGCTTCCCCCACTCCGTCTCGGCTTTGCCGAGCCACCTCTCCCCCCTCCGGAGGGAGAGGAAAGGCGCCAGGATTGGCGAACTCGCGCCCTTCCTCTCCCCCGTCGATCGGGGAGAGGTGTCGAGCGAAGCTCGACGGAGTGGGGGTCGACCATGGCTCGACCGTTGTATTTCGATCGACCAGAACCGTTAGGTGGTGCAAATGGGTGCTGTCCCACCGGCGTTGCCAAGGGTCACCAAGGCAACAAAAAACCCGGCTCAAGGCCGGGTTTTTCGAGGCATTCCGTAGATATAGCTCAGCTCACCTGGACCTTCGACGCTGCCTGGTCCTCGGCGATCTTCTGCTGGAACATCTGCGCGAAGTCGATCGGGTCGAGCATCAGCGGCGGGAAGCCGCCATTGCGGGTCGCCTCGGCGATGATCTGGCGAGCGAAGGGGAACAACAGGCGCGGGCATTCGATGAACAGGATCGGCAGCATGTGCTCCTGCGGGAAGCCCGAAATGGCGAAGACGCCGCCATAGACCAGCTCGACGTTGAACAGCACTTCCTGGTCGAAGGAGGCCTTGGCGTTCAGCGTCAGATTGACGTCGAACTGCTTGTCGGACAGCGGGTTGGCGTTGACGTTGACGTTGATGGCGATGCCGGGGGCCTTGTCGCGGCCGCGCAGCGAGTTCGGCGCGCCGGGGCTTTCGAAGGACAGGTCCTTCACATACTGGGCAAGCACGTTGAGCGACGGCTGCGCCGCATTGCCGTTTCCGTTGGCTGCGCCGGTCGGCGCGTCATCATTGCTGGCCATGAGCCTTATTTCCTTTTCCCCTGGGCAGCGTTGCTGACCGAATTGAAATCGGGCGTTCGCTACCATGGTCGGCATGACAAGACAAGGTTTGCCGCCTTGGGGCTCGGGGGCGATCGCTTTGGGCTGTGTCGGCTGCGACTTTGCATTGGAGAAATCAATTCGAGGTCGGCGCCGCCCCTCACCTGCCTGCCGGCGTTCGTCGTTCGAAAAGCCAAGCAGTTGGCTTTTCGTCCGCTGCGCGGACCACTCCTCAACTCCCCGTAAACGGGGCAAGGGACGCGGTTGTCGCCGATTTCGCCAATCGCCGGCGTTGCATGAAGGGCGCCCTTCCTCTCCCCCGTCGATCGGGGGAGAGGTGTCGAGCGAAGCTCGACGGAGTGGGGGTCGACCCTTGGGCGCAAGGCGAGGCAATGCCTGCGCCTTGGTCCCTTTTCAATATCCGTTCGCGTCGATTGCCAGGTGGTTCCCCCACTCCGTCTCGGCTTCGCCGAGCCACCTCTCCCCCCTCCGGAGGGAGAGGAAAGGCGCCTGGCCGGGCCGCACCCGCGACCTAATCGTCCTTCAGCCGCCGCCACGGCGAATTATGATCCGGGCCGCGCTTGAAATCGTCCTCACGCGAATAGTCGCCGTCGTCGAGGTCGATGACCTTGTCGCGCGACCGGCGAAAACCGCCGGCCGAGAAATCCGTGGCCACCACGATGCGGCCCTTGAACCGGCGCCAGGCCAGGTCGCGCACCGGCGGCAGGAACAGCAGCAGGCCGATAATATCGGTGATGAAGCCGGGGATGATCAGAAGGATCGCGGCGACCACGATCATGGCGCCGTGGGCGAGATGGCGGCTCGGATCATGGCCGGCGTCCATCTCGGCGCGCACCCGCGCCATGACGCCGAAACCCTGGTGCCGGAGCAGGAGCACGCCGGCGATGCTGGAGGCCAGCACCAGGCCGACCGTCGCCAGCGCGCCGACCTCGCGGCCGACGATGACGAAACCGGCGATTTCCAGCAGCGGCAGGGCGAGGAGAAAAAGGGGAAGCAGCGAAATGCGCAAGTCTTGCCAACCTTCCGGTCGTTGGTCGTTTCGATTGTTTTGGCCTTGGCGGCAATCGCCGCTGGCACTGAGGCCGTTAGATAGGTATGCCTGCCTTTAATTTGAATGATTGCACCTTGCGTTCTATATGCTTTGAATGTTGAACGCTATGCGACCGCGGCCTGTTGGCCGGATGGTCCGGCCTAGAGGCAGGGATTGATTGGCGGAAGATATGGGCTTCTTCGACTTCGGCACGATTTTCTTCCTGATCGCGGCGGTGGTGATCTTCTTCCAGCTGCGCAACGTGCTGGGCCGTCGGACCGGTAGCGAGCGGCCGCCCTTCGACCCCTACACGGCGGCGCGCACCGAAAAGGACGCCACGCAGAAGCCGGAAAATGTCGTTTCGCTGCCGCGCAAGCGGCAGCCGGGCGAGCCGGCGCCTGCCGACGCCTACACGGCCATCGACGCCTTTGCCAAGCCCGACACCGACCTCAACAAGGGCCTGCGCGCGATCAAGGACAATGACCCGTCCTTCGACCCGAAGGGTTTCATCGACGGCGCCAAGATGGCCTATGAGATGATCGTCATGGCCTATGCCGACGGCGACCGCAAAACGCTGAAGAACCTGTTGTCGCGCGAGGTGTTCGACGGTTTCGTCGCGGCGATCGGCGAGCGCGAGGCGAAGTCCGAAAAGATCCAGTCCTCCTTCGTCGGCATCGACAAGGCCGACATCGTCTCGGCCGAGATGAAGGGCGGCGAGGCGCATGTGACGCTGCGCATCATCAGCGAGCTGATTTCGGCGACGCGCGACAAGGCCGGCGCGGTGATCGACGGCGATCCGGAAACCGTGGCCGAGGTCAAGGATGTCTGGACCTTCGCCCGCGACACGCGCTCGCGCGATCCGAACTGGAAGCTCGTCGCCACCGAAGAAGAAGACTGAGCCCGGCAAACGCGGCGAGGCTCCGGTGTCGCTATCGCCTCTCTTTGTCGAAAAGTCCTTCGAGGATCTCCCCGGCTGGGGCGATGACGACCCCCTGCTAGCCTTCGAGGCGTTCCGCCGCTCCGCTTTCCATGTGCTGACAAAGCCCTATCGCAGCGGCGCGCTCGGCGTCGATTTCGGCGCCTTCGCCGCAGCCTATGCCGAGGCGCGCACCGCAGCACCCGCCAGCCGGGCGGAGGCGCGAACTTTCTTCGAGCGCCATTTTGTGCCGATGCTGGTGCGGCCCGAGAGTGGCGCCGGCCTCGTCACCGGCTTTTACGAGCCACAGGTCGAGGCCTCGCCGGTGCGGACCGGGCGCTTCACCGTGCCGCTCATGTCGCGGCCGGCCGATCTCGTCGATGTCGACGACGCCAACCGGCCGCAGGGCATGGATTCCTATCTCGCCTTCGCGCGCCGGACGGCGGATGGACTGGCCGAGTATTTCGACCGTGGCGCGATCGAGCGCGGCGCGCTGGCCGGCCAGGGGCTGGAGATCGCCTGGCTGGCCGAAAAGGTCGACGCATTCTTCATCCATGTGCAAGGGGCGGCGCGGCTCGCCATGACAGATGGCCGGTTGCGCCGCGTCACCTACGCCGCCAAGTCGGGCCAGCGTTTCACCGGACCCGGCAAAATCCTGAGCGAGCTCGGCGAGATCCCGCTGGCTGAGGTGACGATGCAGTCGATCCGCGCCTGGTTCAAGGCGCACCCCGGGCGCATCGACGAGATCCTGTGGCAGAACCGCTCCTACATCTTCTTCCGCGAGGCTGACGTGGAGGATGCAGCACTTGGCCCGATCGCCGCCGCCAAGGTGCCGCTGACGCCGGGCCGCTCGGTGGCGGTCGACCGCCTGCTGCACACATTCGGCACGCCGTTTTATATCGACGCGCCGACGCTGACCGCTTTCGAGGCAAAACCGTTCCGCCGGCTGATGATCGCGCAGGATACCGGCTCGGCCATCACCGGACCGGCGCGCGGCGACCTGTTCGCCGGTTCGGGCGACGCGGCCGGCGAGATCGCCGGCGTGGTGCGCAATACCGCTGATTTCTACGCGCTGGTGCCGCGCGCGCTGGCCGGGGGCGCAAGATGAGCAAGCGTCCGGACAGGCTGAGCGAGGACGACCGGGTGCTGTGGAACCTGGTGGCGCGCACGGCCAAGCCGCTGAAGGGCAAAACCTCCGTCGAGATTCCCGACATGGCCATCGAGGCCAAGCCGTCCGCGCCGCAGACGGCCCAGCCCGCCGCCAATGCGCCGGGCGCGGCAAAGCCGAAGGCGCAGCATGTCACGCACCGGCTCGACGAACCGACGCTGGACAAACTGTCGAAGGGCCGGCTGCCGATCGAAGGCCGCGTCGACCTGCATGGCATGACGCAGGACGAGGCCTATTCGCTGCTGTTCTCGTTCCTGCACCGGGCGCATGCCGGCGGCGTCCGCTATGTGCTGGTCATCACCGGCAAGGGGTCATCCTCCGGCGGCGACGGTGTGTTGCGGCGCGCGGTTCCGACCTGGCTGTCGACGCCGGCCTTCCGGCCGCTGGTCTCCAGCCACGACCATGCCGCCCGCAACCATGGCGGCGCGGGCGCGCTCTATATCCGGCTGCGGCGGGCACGCGCATGAGGCCGGACGCCGTGAGTTCGTGCATATGACGCCGTTCGGCGAGAGGCTGCGGGCGCTCAGGCTCGAGCGCGGCGTCAGCCAGAAGGACATGGCGGCGGCGATCGGCGTCAGCGCCGCCTATCTCTCGGCGCTCGAGCATGGCAGGCGCGGCGCGCCGACCTGGACGCTGATCCAGAAGATCATCGGCTATTTCAACGTCATCTGGGACGACGCCGAGGAGCTGGCGCGGCTGGCCGAAGCTTCGCACCCGCGTGTAAAACTCGATACGTCGGGCCTCAATCCCGCCGCCACCGAGCTCGCCAACCTCCTGGCCGAGAACATCGAGAAGCTTGACGAAGCGGAACTGCGCCGCATCACCGCCTCGATCCGCGCTGCACTCGGCCGGCTGAAGTAACAGGTTTTACCCGGATTTCGCGGAGGGTCTGCCGGAGCACAGAACAGTGCCCGCCGGCGAACCGCCAGCGGGCAGCTGTGGCTGGATCAAGGCTTGCCGGCCGTGCTGCCATTGGGGTTGCCGCCCTTGGTGCCCGGGCGGTCATGGTCGTGGCCATTGTTGCCGCCGCCCAGGCAGTCCGACGCGCCGGCGGTGCCGCAACAACGGCCGGCCCAAAGGTCATTGAGGTTGGTGTGCACGCAGCTGACCGTCTGGTCGGCCATCGCGGATCCGCCCAGGGCCGACACGGCGGCGAAGGCGAGAAGGGTGTTGCGCAGAAGAGCAGTCATTTGAAGTCTCCATGGTTGGGTTTCGTCGTTCACGGCTGTGTGTCGCCGGGTGGACGGAAATGGTTCACGGAGAGGTGGAGATTTTTTTGGGAGGGATGCGTGGAGGCCTACGAAAGGGGACTAGCCGGCAACGTCGGCGCCGCCCCTCATCCGCCTGCCGGCACCTTCTCCCCGTATAGAGACGGGGAGAAGGGAACAGCCGCGCCGTCGGCGATTGTCTTGCGGCGTTGATGATTGGCGAAAGCGGCGATGACAGCATCTTTCTCCCCGTCACTATACGGGGAGAAATGCCCGGCTGGGCAATGAGGGGCGGCGCCAGCCTCGGCAGTTTGCTGAAGAGAACGTCAGAGGGACCGCGAAGGCGGCCCGCCCCTACTCCACCGACCCGACCAGCACCTGCTGGCCGCCGCGGATGGAGACCCAGCGGCCGGTGTTGTCGATCGCCTGCCGCTTGAGGAAGCGGTAACCGGTCTGGTCCCAGGCCTTGACCTTGTCGTTCAGATTGTCGAGCACGTAGTCGCCCTTGTCGGTGCGCACGGTCAGCACGGAATGGCCTTCGCCATCGGGCTTGCGCACCACGGTGATCAGCAGGTCGGAAAGCGATATGCCCATGCGGGACAGCCGGCGGCGCTTCTCCAGCACGTAGTCCTCGCAATCGCCGACGCCCTTGTCGGGATAGGCCCAGACCTCGTCCTTGCCGTAAATGTCCATGTCGCTCATCGGCTTGACGGCGGCGTTGACCCGGGCGGTGACGCCGGCGAGCTTGCTCATCAGGCCGTTGGTCATCCTGGCCGGTGCCAGATTGCTCGGACGGATCGAGCATTCGCCGGGGTGCTGCTTGCAGAAATCGTAGTGGCCGATCGGCTGCGAGGTGATGCCGCCGGTCGCCATCGCTCCGGCAGCCATTGCCGGCCAGCTTCCCGTGGCTGCCAGACCGGCCGCAGCCACGCACAAACGCAGCCTTCTCGCCATTGTTGAGGAATTCATTGTCCCCGCTCACCCTGTTGTTAACGAAACGTTAAGGGCGATTGACAGTCCGTGTCAATTACGACGACGGACTGATTTGCGGCATGGTTACCCGCGGGGAGGCACAGCGTCTATTGTGCAACAGAACCGGCCGGCGGCCGATTTCTCGGACTTTGTTCCGGAATGGCCTACCGCTTGGCGGTGCGGACCAGCTTCGGCTTCACCGCGACGCGGGTCTGGCGGCCATAGCTGGTGATGAAGTCGACGATGCGAGGCACGATCTCGGAGCGGAAGCGCGAGCCGTTGAAGACGCCGTAATGGCCGACCGCCGGCTGCATGTAATGCGCCTTCTTGTCGGCCGGGATGTTGACGCACAGATCCTGCGCCGCCTTGGTCTGGCCGAGGCCCGATATGTCGTCGTTCTCGCCCTCGACCGTGAACAGGGCGACGTTGCGGATGGCCGATGTATCGATGCGGGTGCCGCGATGCGTCATCTCGCCCTTGGGCAAGGCATGGCGCACGAACACGGTGTCGACGGTCTGCAGGTAGAATTCCGCCGTCAGGTCCATGACCGCCAGATATTCGTCGTAGAAGTCGCGGTGTTTTTCGGCATTGTCGCCGTCATGCTTCACAAGGTGCATGAAGAAGTCCTTGTGGGCGATGATGTGGCGGTCGAGATTCATGCTCATGAAGCCCGACAGCTGCAGGAAGCCCGGATAGACCTCGCGGCCGAAGCCCGGCACCGGCCAGGGCGCGCGCATGACGACATTGTCGCGGAACCAGTCGATGCCCTTTTCCTCGGCCAGCAGATTCACCGCGGTCGGGTTCCGGCGTGTGTCGATCGGCCCGCCCATCAGGGTCATGGTCGACGGCACGAAGGGGTCGCCCTTCGCCTCCATCAGCGCCACCGCCGCCAGAACCGGCACGGAAGGCTGGCACACCGCCATCACATGGGTGTCGGGACCGAGCGCATGGAACATCTCGATGATGTAGTCGATATAGTCGTCGAGATCGAAGCTGCCGTCGGCCAGCGGCACCATGCGGGCGTCGAGCCAGTCGGTGATGTGGACATCGGCATAGGGCAGCATGGCTTCCACCGTACCGCGCAGCAGCGTCGCATAGTGGCCCGACATCGGCGCCACGATCAAAAGCTTCGGATCCGCCTTGCGTCCGGCGGGAACGGCGCGCTCGAAGCGCACGAGATTGCAGAACGGCTTCGACCAGACGGTTTTTTCGGTGACCTCGACGCTCTTCCAGTCGACGACGGTCTTGTCGAGGCCGAAGACAGGCTTGCCGTAGCGGCGCGTGGTGCGTTCGAACAGTTCGGCGCCCGCCGCGACCGAACGGCCCCAGGGCGTGTGCGCAATCGGATTGAGCGGATTGGAATAGAACATCCGCACCGCGTCGGCATAGAGCCGGGCCGGCTGCAGCGCCGCATGGTTCCATTCGTAGAGCTGGTAGAACATCGACAACCCCGCTGCTGCTGCGACCGAAGGGACGACGAGCAGCGCCGAGCCTCAAATGTCTCGTGGCGAAGTTAACAACTAATTGCTGCGATGCAATACGTCACGTGGCGTGACCAATGGTTCTTTCGTCCAAAGCGCCGGAAATCGGGCTTGAACGGCCGAGCCGGCTCAATGTGCAGTGCCGAAATGTGTAGGAAATGTGTCCGGCCCTGCTGCCGGACACCAGACATGATCCCGAAAAGTGGTTGCCGGTTTTTGCTTCGCTGACCTGCGGTTCGGAAGAGATCATGGTCCAGGGAAATGCAATCAGACACGCGCCATGCAGACCGAGGTATGGCCGGAACCGATGAAGCCGAGCTGGCCGGCGGCGCCCTTCGACAGGTCGAGCACGCGCCCCTTGATGAACGGGCCGCGATCGTTGATGCGCACGATGACGCTTTTGCCATTGTTCTTGTTGGTGACGCGCAATTTGGTGCCGAACGGCAGGGTGCGGTGGGCGGCGGTCATCGCCGACGGGTTCATGCGCTCGCCCGATGCGGTGCGCGAATGCAGCGCGTACCAGGAAGCACGGCCGCACTGGCCGGCGGCGGCGGTTGCTGAAGTGGCGGAAGCGCCGACCATCAGGCCAGCAGCGATCGTTACCGCGACAAGCGCGGTCTGATTTAGCGTCTTCATATTTGAGGGATGGCTCCGTTTTTGACAGACCCCAGCCGTTAGGTGCTGAATAAGGCAGGAAATGCGGCGATGATCTGTCAGTTCCGTGGCAAGATCACACGTTTGGAGTCGGCGGGTAACAGTCTGTCAGGGATTTTCCGGCACGATTTGATCCACTTTCGATGATCTTCGGGCCGATTTCGAGAGTCGCTTTGACAAGATATCGGATTAATATCCAAGTAGAATCCGACGTGATTGAGCCCCTTCCTTTGGCTCTTTCATCACGCTCATCGCATGCGAAACGATCGACTTGAAAAGCGAGATCCGTCAATGAGAATGAGCAAAAATCTGCTGGCCTTGATTGTGCTGGCTGTCGGCGCGGTGTGGTCGCTGCAAGGCATCGGCGTGGTCGGTGGCAGCTTCATGACCGGCCAGTCGCAATGGCTCTATATCGGCCTCGTTGCCATGCTTGTCGGCCTGGCCGGGCTGGTATGGGCGAACCGGTAGGGCTTCGACAGGAGAGGTCGACCCCCCACTCCGTCTCGGCTTCGCCGAGCCACCTCTCCCCCGATCGACGGGGGAGAGGAAAGGCGCGAGCTGGCCTACCTGGGCTCCCTTCCTCTCCCTCCGGAGGGGGGAGAGGTGGCGCTGCGAAGCAGCGACGGAGTGGGGGAAGGCGCTCGTCAATCGCACCGTCGCCGCAAGATGGGCACAGCCCGACGTGCAAGAGAACAGTCGGTCCATTCTGTTACCTATCGATCCGGTTCGGACAGAATGCGCCCCCGACAACCCTAACCGAACAGCCGGTCCAATATCATCCCCTCAAGCCGGGCGAGCTCGGTGGAGCCGCGCCGGCGCGGGCGGGCGACCGGCACCTCCAGGTCGAGCGCGATCCGGCCTTCGCTGATCACCACCACACGGTCGGCGAGCGCGACCGCTTCGGCGACATCATGGGTGACCAGCACGGCGGTGAATTTCTGGGCGAGCCAGATGCGTTCCAGCAATTGCTGCATCTCGATGCGGGTCAGCGCGTCAAGTGCGCCGAGCGGCTCGTCGAGCGCCAGGATCTGCGGGTGGCCGACCAAAGCGCGGGCGAGCGCCACGCGCTGCTTCTGGCCGCCTGACAGCACCGAGGGCCATTCGCCGGCGCGATCGGCAAGGCCGACCTCGCCCAGAATGCCGAGCGCGCGTTGCCTTGCATCGGCGCCGGCAGCGATGCCGGTCAGCCCGACCTCGACATTTTTCACGACACTCGCCCATGGCAGCAGGCGCGGCTCCTGGAACATGAAGCGGGTGCGGCTGTGGCCTTCTTCCTCGGCGCCCAGCGTCAGCGATCCCGATGTCGGCCGGTCGAGCCCAGCCAGCAGCCGGAGCAGCGTGCTCTTGCCGCAGCCGCTCTTGCCGATGACGGCGACGAACTGGCCGGCCGGCACGTCGAGGTCGATGCCGTCGAGCACGATCTTGTCGCCGAAGCGTTTTTCCACGCCCTTGAAGGCGAAGGCGCGGCGTCCCTCGACCGCTATCGCCGGACGCGTGGGCACCGGTGCGGCGACGAAGGAACGGACGGAGGTCAGGCTGGCGGCTGGCATCGGAACCTCATCCGTTCTGGAAGGCGGGATGCCAGCCGAGCGACAGCCGCTCGAGCAGGCGGGCGAGGCTGTCGGCGAGCTTGCCGAGCAGCGCATAGATCAGGATCGACAGCACGACGACATCGATCAGCAGGAATTCGCGCGCCTGCATGGCCATGTAGCCGAGGCCGGAACTGGCCGAGATGGTTTCGGCGACGATCAGCGTCAGCCACATGATGCCGAGCGCATAGCGCAGGCCGACGAAGATCGCCGGCAGCGCGCCGGGCAGGATGACGCGGAAGAACAGGGCGCGCCGGTCCATGCCGTAGACGCGGCCCATCTCGACCAGTTGCGGATCGACGCTCTGTATGCCGAGCAGCGTGTTGATGTAGATCGGAAAGAACACGCCGAGCGCCACCAGGAACAGTTTTGCTTCCTCGTCGATGCCGAACCACAGGATGACGAGCGGGATCAGCGCCAGATGCGGGATGTTGCGGATCATCTGCAGCGTGGTGTCGGTCAGGCCGCGGCTGAGCCGCGACAGCCCGTTGGCGAGGCCGAGCGCGAAGCCGATCGAACCGCCCACCGCAAAGCCGGCAAGGGCGCGCGCCGTGGAAACGCCGATGTTGCGGATCAGCTCGCCCGACAGCGTCAGCCGCCAGAAGGCCTCGGCGACGGCACTCGGCGCCGGCAGGACATTGGCCGGCATGACGCCCGCGCGGCTGGCAATCTCCCAGCCGGCGATGACCAGCACCGGCAACACCCAGCCGATGGCGTTTGCGTGGAGGCGCGCTGAAAAGCTCATGAGGAGGCCTGCAGGCGGGCGGCACCATGGAAGCCGACCGAGAATTCGTTGGCGATGTCGCGATGCGCCCCCTGCCGGCTGGTGCCGAGCCCGAGGCGCGGGAACAAAAGCTCGGCGACGCGGTAGGCTTCCTCGAGATGCGGATAGCCGGAGCCGATGATGGTGTCGATGCCGATCGCCTGGTATTCGCGGATGCGCTCCACGATCTGCTCCGGCGTGCCGACCAGCGCGGTACCGGCGCCGCCGCGCACCAGGCCGACGCCGGCCCATAGATTGGGTGAGACGACAAGCCTGTCGCGGCGGCCGCCATGCAGTTCGGCCATGCGGCGCTGGCCGACCGAGTCCATCTGGGTGAGGAAACGCGCCTGGGCGTTTTCGATCTGGGCGTCGGTGACATGGCTGATCAGCCGGTCGGCGGCGCGCCAGGCTTCGTCCTCGGTCTCGCGGACGATGAAATGCAGCCGGATGCCGAAACGCAGTTTCCGGCCGCGCCGCGCTGCCTTCGCACGTGCAGAAGCAAGCTTTTCAGCCACTTGCGCCGGCGGCTCGCCCCATGTAAGATACATGTCTACGAGATCGGCGGCGAGTTCCTGCCCGGCATCGGACGAGCCGCCGAAATAGAGCGGCGGCCGTTCCTGGCTGGGCAAAAGGTCGAGGCGGCCATTCTCGACGCGATAATATTTGCCGTCGAAATTGACGCGCTCGCCCGACACCAGGCCGCGCCAGATGGTCAGGAATTCATGCGCCTGGGCATAGCGCTCGTCATGCGGCAGGAAGACGCCATCGCCGGCGAGTTCTGTCGGGTTGCCGCCGACCACGACGTTGAGCAGCAGGCGGCCATTGCTCAGCCGGTCGAGTGCCGCCGTCTGGCGCGCGGCGAAGGTCGGCAGGGTCACGCCCGGCCGCAGCGCCACCAGGAATTTGAGTTTTTCGGTGAGCGTGGCGAGGCCCGTCGCGGTGATCCAGGAATCCTCGCAATTCTGCCCGGTCGGCAAAAGCACGCCGGGAAAGCCTAGCCGGTCGACGGCCTGGGCGATCTCCTTGAAGTAGCCGAATTCCGGCGGCCGCTGCTGTTGCTCCGAACCGAGATAGGAGCCGTCGCCATGCGTCGGGATGAACCAGAAGAAATCGAGCGGGCTGGCGGGCGGGGTGATGTCTGGCACGAGCGGAACTCCCGGAGATACAGGCACAAACGGCAACGGCGCCGAACGTTTCCGCCCGGCGCCGCATGAAAGAAATCAGTTTCCCGGCGCGGTCCACACGGCGTCGGAGATGCGGACCGCCTTCGGGATCAGGCCGAGCTTGTAGAAACGGTCGGCGGTCGCCTGCTGACTGGCGACGATTTCGTCGGTGATCGGAAAGATGCCGAACTTGGTGCGGTTGGCGGCGATGGTCTGGGCGTCGAGCGGTACACCGGTCACCTCGTGCAGCGCCTCGGCCACATTGTCACGGTTCTGGTCCGCCCATTTCGCCGCTTCGCCGAGCGCTGATATGGCGGTGGTGATGATCTCGGGACACGCCTTGGCGAAATCCTTGTTGGCGAGGAAATAGGTGTTGACCTTGAGCACCTCGCTGGAGCGGGCCAGCACGCGCGGCTGGTAGCGCGTTTCGGCAATGGCGAAGAACGGATCCCAGACCGCCCAGGCGTCGATCTGGTCGCTGGCGAAGGCGGCGGCGGCATCGGCGGGGCTGAGATAGACAGGCGTGATCTGATCGAAGGCAATGCCGGCCTTTTCCAGCGCGGCGACGAGCAGATTATGCGCGGACGTGCCCTTGCCGACGCCGATGCGCTTGCCCTTGAGGTCGGCGACTGACTGGACCGGCGAGGCCGGCTTGACGAAGATCGCCTCGCCGTCGCCATTGGACGGCAATGCCGCCGCATAGACGATGTTGGCGCCGGCCGACTGGCCGAAGATCGGCGGCGCGTCGCCAGTCCAGCCGACGTCGATGGCGCCGACATTGAGCGCCTCGACCAGGGGTGGGCCGGCGGTGAATTCCACCCATTTGACGGCGACGCCCTTGTCGGCGAGCGCCTTCTCGATCACCTGCTGCTGCCGGGCGATCACCGGCAGGCCGGTCTTCTGATAGCCGATGTTGAGCTGCGTCAGCTCCTGCGCGGCGGCGCCGAACGACAGGGCGACGGTAGCGGCGAGCAGGCCGATGCCGAACACGCGTCTCGTCAGATTGAACATGGTCCCTCTCCTTCGCTGCGGATCGGCGCCGGGAAAACGTCCTCGCCGGTTGGATGAGGGACAAGGCTAGGTAGTTCTATAAATTTAGTAGAGGAATGATTTTGCGAGTTGGCGCCGTGGTGCGGAAATATCTTCCATGGCAACCCGGCATTCGTCATCCGCGCGAGGCAAGGAGCGAAGCGGTGCAGTGTAAAAGGTGACGAATAAAGGCTTTGGCCAGGACCGTGCGCCGGGGATTATATCGCTTTCACCAGCCGCAGCAGGCCCAGCATCTCGACATAGGTCCCCTTGCGGAAAGCGATGTAGACCGGCTCTTCCATGCCATGGAAGCGGCGCTTGAAGGCCGCCTGGCCCTGCAGGTTGAACCTGCGGCGGTTAACCCATGGCGAAGAGTAGGCGCGCTGGAAAGTGTCGCGCCAGAAATCGCTTTCGGCAAATCCGCTCGGGGTGATGTCGACCAGCGGCGACAGGCCGAGCGTGACCACCGAGATGCCTTCTTCGCGAAACCGGTCGACGGCGAATTTGGTCAGGCCGATCTCGGCATGCGGCGAGGCATCGATGTGCTTGCGCTTGAAGGCGGTGGTGTAGCCGATGACCTTGCCGTCGGCAAACAACGGATCGAAATCGAGCAGCGCGATCAGCTCGCCATCGGGACTGTGCAGGACGAAGCGGCGCATGTCGGTGCCGAGCTGATCGTAGAACGGCCGGTTGAGAAAGCCCATTTCCCAGCGCTTGACGATGCGGTCGCCGCGCCAGTTCTCCGACAGCCGGGCGATCTCATCGAGGAAGACCGTCCGCCTGTCTTCCTCGAACGAAAAGCCCTTCTTCAAGAGCCAGCGCTCGGAATAGCGCACGGTCTCGTTGCGCTTGCCGGAAAAGTCATGCTCGGGCAGGACAAGGCGGGTGTCGATGCCCAGCCGGTTGACCTTGTAGCCGAGCCCGGCCAGCACGCGCGCGGTCTGCGCGCTGATCTGCACGAACCACGGGTCGCCGGCGGCCTCGACGAAGCGTCTGATATAGTCAGGCCGCCGCGCGGGCGCCGCCACCGGGTCTCCAAGCGCGAAATGATGTTTCATCTTGGTGCCGAAGGCGATGTAGCCGTCGGCGTCGCCAAAATAGGAAAGCTTGTGCTGCACGGCAGTCGAATAGGCGAGCGAGAAGTCGCCATGGCGGCGAACCATCGCCAGGCGTTCGACATGCGTCAGCGCCAGGCGCTCGACCCTGGGCGAGGCACGCTCGAGGATTTTGTCGAAATAGATCCGCAAGGAGGGCATGGTCGAGATTCCGCGTGCCGTCTGTGACGCGACGTGCCTTTCGGCACGCAAGACGCGCCACGGCGCCTTGATTTTTCGCGGGAAGCCGAAATCGCTGCGCTTTCGAATTCCTGCGTCGGTAATGAGATCCGCCAGCGCCCGGAACTCGAATCAATCACATTGCCGCGACCTGATTATCGCCGATGCCGCCGATATGCCATATAGGGCTGCATGGTTTCGGACAGAAGCGGGCATTGCGCGCCATGTCGTTGTTTTGGCCGCATTTGCGTGATGGGCGTTGTCAGGTGGGTGCGATGCTCTGGTGCGCAACCGCGGCCCGGCGCAAGGCCCAGGCGATCGGCACCGATCCGCTGAATGGGTCTGCGCGCGATCAAACGGTTACAGCGTCCTGCGACCTTGTCGGGATGCAGCGGCGGTTGAATGGGTTTTGAGAGTGAATGGCTGATACGACAACCAGACAGAGGGCGGAGCAGATGACGGCGGTCGAGCCGGCGATCGTCATTGGCGCCGGCGCCGCCGGACTGGCGGTCGCGCAGGCCCTTATCAAGGCCGGCGTGCCGGTGGCGATTCTGGAAAAGGAGAGCCGGCTTGCCGAGCCCTGGCATCGGCGACACCAGCAGCTGCATCTCAACACCCATCGCGACCTCTCGGCGCTGCCCGGCCTTGCCTATCCCGGAGGTACGCCGGCCTTTCCACCAAAGAGCGTCGTCATCCGCCACATGAACGATTTCCGCGAGGCGAACCAGCTGCCGGTGGAGTTCGGCGTCGCCGTCGAGACCCTCGTGTTCCGGGGCGACCATTGGGCGGTGCGCACCAGCGCCGGCTCGCGCCTGGCGCGTCACGTCGTCGTCGCCACTGGCCGCGACAAGGAGCCCTTCACGCCGCAGTGGAAGGGTATGCAGGCCTTCGCGGGCCGGATCATCCATTCCGCGGATTTCGGCGACGCGAACTCCTATGCCGGCAAGAAGGTGCTGGTCGTCGGCGCCGGCAATTCGGGCTTCGACGCCCTCAATCATCTGGCCGGTGTGGATGTGGCTTCTCTCTGGCTGTCGGCCCGCAATGGCCCCGCCCTTCTGCCCAAGCGCATCGGCCAGATCGCCGTGCACCGGCTTTCGCCGCTCATGGCGCGGCTGCCGCTGCGCGTCGCCGATGCGGCGATCGCCGCGACGCAGCGCCTGGTTTTCGGCGATCTCACCAAATTCGGCATGCCGCCCGCGCCGTCGGGCGGCGCCAGCCGCCTGACCTCGGACTACACTGCGATCGCCGCCGATGACGGCGCGGTCGACGCCATCAAATCGGGCAAGATCACCGTGGTGCCGGCGATACGGGAATTCAGCCGCGACGGCGTGGTCCTTGCCAATGGCAGCCTGATCGATCCCGATATCGTCATTGCCGCGACGGGCTACCGCACCGGGCTGGAGCGCATGGTCGGCAATCTCGGCGTGCTCGACGGCAAGGGCGTCCCGCTCTTCAACGGCGGCGAGGCCGATCCGAAACTGCCGGGCCTGTGGTTCACCGGCATGCGGCCGAGTATTCGCGGCTGCTTCGCCAATGCCGCCATATTGGGCAAGGCGATCGCCAGGCGGATCGCCGGTGCCGGCCGCCAGCAAGCTGGCGCCTCACGCTGATTTGATCGCAGATCCGCGCGAAAAGCATATGACCGCTTTTGACATCACGCCGATTTCGGCTCCAGCCGGCGGAAACCGACGGCGTCCGTCAGCATCTCCTCGTCGACCATGCCGGCATTGTGGAGCGCGAGCAGGTTCAGGGCGATTTCGCGTGCTTCCGGCGAATCGGGCCGTGCCTCGCGCCGCAGGCAGGCTTCGTCAAAGACGCGCTGCAGCCTGGCGATGTCGGCGGGCTTGAGCAGGCCGCGGTCATAGACTGACTTCGACATGGCGATGGTCTCCTGAGAACGACCTAGGGCGCCACCAGTAAATTGCCAATCTTTCCCGAGGCTTGAATGCAAGAAGAAGGGCTTCGGGATCACCGAAGCCCGTCCACGCATAGCCTCGCGGGATATCAAACCGCGATCTTGCCGCCGCCTTGCCTGGTGATGGCGACGACCGAGGGCCGCACCGGCATGTCGGGTTTGAAGTCGGGCCAACGGGTCGACGGATCCTCATAGTAGGACGGGCGGCCGAAACCTTCCCAATCCTCGCCGCCATCGCCCGGATGCTGGACCGCGACGAAAGCGGTTTGGTCGTCGGGCGCAAACAGTGGGCCGCACATTTCCGCGCCGATCGGCACGCGGAAGAACAGCTTTGAGGTCGCTCGCGCGGCCCCCTCCGTGTCGACCGCCCACAGGCCATCGGTGCGGCCCGTGGCCTTCGGACCCTGGCCGTCTGTGGCGACCCACAGGCGCCCGGCCGAATCGACCGCGCAATTGTCGGGCATGCCGAACCAGCCATTGGCCGTCGTCGCCGTCGAGAAGGTGGCGCCGACATCGGCAACCGAGGGATCGCCGCATTTCAAAAGCACCTCCCATTTGCCCTTTGCGGCGGTGAAATCACCGTCGGTCTCGGTGATCTCGATGATGTGACCGAAGGCATTTTCGGCGCGCGGGTTGGCGGCGTCGACCTGGTCGGCCTTGCGCTTCGAATTGTTGGTCAGCATGACATAGACCTTGCCGTTGACCCCGTTGGGCTGGATGTCCTCGGGCCGGTCCATCTTGGTGGCGGCGAGCAGATCGGCGGCGCGCCGCGTCTCGATCAGCACGTCGGCCTGGCTGCCAAAGCCGTTTTCCGCCGTCAGCGGCCCCTGGCCGAAGACGATCGGCAGCCAGTCCACCGTGCCGTCCTCGGCGAATTTGGCGACATGCAGCGTGCCGTCGTCGAGCAGGTCCTTGTTGGCGGCATGGTCGTTGGCGTTGAACGTGCCCTTGGTGACGAATTTGTAGACATAGTCGAAGCGCTCGTCGTCGCCGAGATAGAAGACGACGCGGCCGTCCTTGGCGACGATCGATTCGGCGCCTTCATGCTTGAAGCGGCCCATGGCGGTGCGCTTCCTCGGCGTCGAATTCGGATCGTTGACGTCGACCTCGACGATCCAGCCGAAGCGGTTGGGTTCGTTCGGCTCCTTGGCGAGATTGAACCGGTCGTAATGCGCGCCCCATTCATAGGCGCCTTCCGGAATGCCGAGCCGCTTGTAGTTGGCGGCTTCCTTGTGGCCTTCCGGCAGTTCGCCGGAGAAATAGCCGTGGATGTTCTCCTCGGCCATCACATAGGTGCCCCACGGCGTGACGCCGCCGGCGCAATTGTTGCAAGTGCCGAACACTTTTGTGCCGGACGGGTCGGCATTGGTCTTGACGCGATCATGGCCGGCGACCGGACCAGATAGCGCCATTTCGGTGGTCGAGGTGATGCGGCGGTTGTGCTTGCCGTCGCGCACCACTTGCCATTTGCCACCTTGCTTGCGGATCTCGACGATGGTGCCGCCATGCGCCGCCATCTCGACATCGACCTGCTCCTTCGAGAGCGGGGCGACCTCGGCCTTCGTCTTCCCGTCCTTCTCGACGATCGAAACGATGCCCGGGAACATCAAATGCGGGTTGGTGTATTCGTGGTTGACCACGAGCAGGCCGTGCTCGGCCGAGCCGTCGATCGCGATGTAGCCGACATAGTCATTGTTGTAGCCGAACTGCCTGGCCTGTGCCTCAGCCGACTGTTTCGTCGGGTCGAACTCCGGCGAATCGGCAAACAGCGGATCGCCCCAGCGCAACAGCACGTCGGCGTCGTAGCCCGGCGCGACATGATGCCTGTCGTCGATGCCGGCCTGGAGCTCGTCGAATTTGAAGGCCGAGCCTTCCGCGGCGCGGGCATCGTCGGCGGCGGTCAAGGCCAGCGGGCCGACGGTCGCGGCGATCGCCGAGACGGCGAGCGATCCCTTCAGGAACCCCCGGCGTGAGAATCGCGCGGCGATGATCTCGCCCATGGTGCGGTTTTCGGTGGGGTTGATGGCCGGACCGTCGTTTTCCTCGAGCAGGCTGGTGCGGAATCGGGTGTCGGAGGAGCGATGTTCGGTCATGAGGGGCCTCTGGCTTTGGAGTGGCTGGAGCTTTTGTCGCCCTTCGACCCCTACAGCCGGCTGATCACATTTTCGTGACATCATACCTGCCCCGACGCTCCGGGCGAGGCGGATGTCACCCGTGATGTCGGACTTTAGTCCAACCTTGCGCTTGCAAAGGTCCTGGAGGACAAACGCAACGGTCGGAGGTCGCTTCCGGCCAATACATCTTTCGGCGATGTTGCGGGTTGCAACGTTGGGGTGGGCGCGCCGGCTCAATCGACGGAGATCATGATGCACGGATCGATCACGGCCCGGTGTGGCCGGCTGACGCTCGTTTCGGCGGCTGCCCTGGCGTTGACCATCATTCCCTATCGAATTGCCCTGCACCACTCCAACCCCGGAATCGACGCCGCGTCGGCACAGGCCGCCAGTGGCGGCAATGGCGGTGGTAACGGTGGCGGCAATGGCGGTGGCAACGGCGGCGGTAACGGCGGTGGCAACGGCGGCGGTAATGGCGGTGGCAACGGCGGTAACAGCGGCGGCGGTAACAGCAGCAGCAGTGGCGGTAGCGGCGGTAACAGCAGCAGCGGCGGTGGTAGCGGCGGTAACAGCAGCGGCGGCAATGGTGGTAACAGCGGCAACGGGAATGGAAACAGCGGCAATTCCGGAACGGATGGCAAAGGTGACAACTCGGCATCCGGCAAGGGTCAGAGCGACAATGGCGTCAGCCATGTCAACGTCTCGACCGGCGACAAGGTCGAGGTGAGCGGCAACAAGATCACCGTCACGCATCCCGACGGCATCACCGAAAAGATCGAGAACGGCCGTTTCAAGATGAAGGATGCGCTGGGTCGCACGATCATCGACCGCCGAGCCACGCCGGCCGACGTCAGCCGGCTAAAGGCCTTGTGAAACCGGCCAACAGGCAACGGCCGGTTTCACATGTCACCTCCGCCGCCCCCGGCGGAGGTGACATTTCCTTGTCCGGGCCTCGCGCGGTCCCGCAATGGCCTGGCTCTTTGTTTTGACGCAATTCCCCAGGGAAAGCGCTACGCGCTTTTCCCGGAAAAACCGCTTTCCTGGAGTTGCTCTAAGAGCGGCTTCTGTCCCGGTCGCGCAACTCGCGCATCATGAGCGCCGCTTCAGTGCGGTTTCGCACATTGAGTTTCGACAGCACCCCGGTCATGTGGTGCTTGACCGTCTTCTCCTGCAACTCCAGGCGCAAGGCGACCTCCTTGTTGGAGAGCCCTTCCGCCACCAGCCGCAGGATTTCCGTTTGCCGTTCGGTGAGTTGCCGCAACCGGTCCGTCACGCCGTTGGTGGCTTGCGGGGACTGGAGATCGGAAAGCAGCCGCGCCGACAGCGCCGGCGAAAGATAGCTCTCGCCGGCCGCCACATTGCGCAGGATGTCGGCGAGCGCGCGCGATCCGACACCCTTGAGGATATAGCCCTGCACGCCTGCGTTCAGCGCCGTGGTTACATCGGCATTGGTCTCCGAGACAGTCAGCATGACGATCCTCTGGGCGGGATGGTCGGCAAGGATGCTTGCAACCGCGGACAGGCCGCCGCCCGGCATCGAGATATCGAGCAGCAATATGTCAGGGCGCACCGTTGAGGCGATGCGTTCGGCATCTTGCGCTGTCGCGCCTTCGCCGACGATCTCGAAACCTCCGATCTCCGACAGGCTGCGCGTCACGCCTTCGCGAAACAGCGGATGATCGTCGACAATAGCGATACGGATAGCCCCAATCATGCTTGCTCCTCGACCGAAAGACTGATCACCAATCGTGTGCCTTGCGCTCCCGTCAAGGTCTCGAACTGGCCGCCAATGCTTTCGACCCGCTCCCTGAGACCGGCGAGCCCCAACCCGTCGACCCGCGCCGGGTCGAAACCCGGCCCGCCGTCCGACACTTCGACAAAAAGCCTGCCATTCTTCATCCCGGCCCGCACCGTCTGATCCTTGGCCCGCCCGTGGCGATAGGCATTGTTCAGCCCTTCCTGCACGAAACGATAGATGCTGATCTTCTCGGAAGCGCCGAGTTCAGGCAAATGCCTGGGCAGTGTGAGCGTCACCGACGTTCCCGTCCGGCGCTCATGTTCATCGACGGCCAGCCGCAATATGTCCGTTGCCGCGGCCGTTTCTATCTGCGGCAAGACGAGACCGGTGCAGATACCGCGTATTTCGCGCATCGCATCCTCCAGCGTCTTGCGGATCATCGCGACCTCGGTCGCGCGGTTTTCGCCCCAATTGCCGTCGCCGGAGAATACCGGGCTGTCCATGCGCAGCGCCGCCAGGGCCACGAGTTGCGCCGGTCCGTCATGCAGGTCGGCGCCGATCCGGCGCAGGTATCGTTCGTTGAGGGCGGTGGCCCGGCGGGACGCCCGTTGCACACGCTGCCGCAAGGCGCTGTTTTGCGTCACCAGCCCCTGCAACTCGGACACCTGGCGGCGCAGCGCTCCGCGCTGATCGTCGATGGTGCGGCTCGCGCGCAGCACGATGCTCGACAACAGCAGAAAGGCCGTCAAGGTGGTGCCGGCCACGATCAGCCAGCTCGACAGCAGGGCGGAGGCCAGCGTGGCTTTGAAATCGGTGGCGACCTCGAAGAATTCGGTGACGGCCACCACCTCGCCGGACCAGGGTTCGCGCACGGGGTTGTAGATCTCCAGCAACGGCACGCCGACGGTCCGCTCCTTGACTTCGTCTCCATCGAAAACATCGAATTGCGCGGTGACGTTGCCCTGGAAGGCGGACCGGAGACTGTCTGTCAGATCGAAGCGGCGGCCGATCAAGGTCGCGTCCTTGGCATAGAGCACGGTGCCGTCGGGGCGCCAGAGCCTGAACGAGACCAGGCGCTTGCCGAGCGCGCCCTGGCCGAGCGTCTCGTCGAGCGCCTGCTTGGCGGAATCGCTGAGCTCCTCCCTCTTGCGCAGGTCCGGCAGCAGCGGCGCGATCACGCTGTCGACATAGAGCGCCGTCGTGGCGGCCGAATTGCGGATGACGCCGTCCCGGATCTGCGACGTCACCCAGGCGCCCACCACCAGCATGACGGCCAGAAGGCCAAAGCCTCCGGCAACGAGGAATTGCAGGGCAAGGGAAAGCTCGCTCCAGCGCCGCGTCAAGTTATGCAGAATACGAATCATGAGCCCCTGACCGCCCCTCCATCGATCAGCTAGGCGATATCGGCACATTGAGCCTCAGTCTTGCCGTTGCCAAGACCTTCGTTAGAACGAGGTCGCTTGACGTCTCGAAGCGCTTGCGAAACAAGGTCCGCGGCACATGCGGCGGCAGCCGCTTCGAGGGGGATGGGACGTTGAGTTTTTCGGGACTGCTGCAGCTTGGCTTTTCGACGGTGATCTTCCTTCTGGCGGCAACCGCCGCCAAGCAATGGGGACTGGCGCCGAGCCTGGGCAAGATCCTGTTGACGCTGGCGCTCTATTCGCTGGGCAATCTGATCATGCTGCGGCTGATCCGCGAGTTCGGCATGTCGGTGTCGTTCAGCCTTTCGGCAGTCATCCAGCTGGTCTCGGTCAACGTCGTTGCACTGGTGTTCTTCGGCGAGCGCGTCAACGCGCTGCAGGCCACCGGCATCGTGCTGGCGATCGCCGCCGTGGCGCTGATCACGCTCGGACCCTATCTGCAAGGGCGCTGATCCAGATGAGGACTGCGATACCGTTGTGATGAAAGACACCGCAAACACCCTGTTCAACCGCATCGAATTCCCGGTCCTGCTGGCCGGCCTGGTCATCGCCGGCGGCCTGTGGGGCTTCGAGGAGCTGATGGAGGTGGCGCGGGCAACCGCGCCGCACGCCTTCGACACCGAAATCCTGCTTGCCTTCCGCCAGGCGGGCCAGCCCGGCATTCCCTTAGGCCCGCCATGGCTGGAAGGGGCGGTGCGCGACATCACCAGCCTCGGCAGCGCCAGCGTGCTGGTGCTGATCACGGCGGCGATGATCATCTATCTTCTGTTGATCCGCAGGCCGGGGACCGCGCTTCTCATCTTCGTCGCCGTGGCCGGCGGCCAGGTGCTGTCGAGCCTGCTCAAGGTAGGGGTCGACCGGCCGCGGCCCGAGCTCGTTTCGCATCTGGTCAGCGAGACGTCGCTTTCCTTCCCGAGCGGCCACGCCATGCTTTCGGCGGTGACCTACCTCACGCTCGGTTCTCTCGCCGCGCGCTTCCTGCATGGAAGGGCGACGAAGATCTACGTCTTGTCGCTGGCCGTGCTGACCACGGTGCTGGTCGGCGTCAGCCGCGTCTATCTCGGCGTCCACTGGCCGTCGGATGTGCTGGCCGGCTGGTGCGCCGGCTTCGCCTGGGCGATGCTGTGCTGGCTGGTGGCGCGCGCGTTGCAGCGCCGCAAGGTGGTGGGCGACGATGCCGATGGCGCCTGACTGCACTCCAGCCTTGTGCTCAGATCAATCTGTTGATGAGGTGTCCACCACAGCCTGCCAGGGCCAGAACCATCGACAGCAAGCACGCCGATGTCATCAAGGTCTTGAAAACAGTCAACCGCATTACCCCCTGCCCCAGATGGACGACACCCTAGCTCGCAATCCCCGGAAAGTATCGGAAAATGGACAACCGGGCATGAGGGTTACGCCTCAGACATTCATATTGATGCTTGAAACATCATGACAATGGTATTATACCTTACTACTGCAGACTCAGACATGGGTTCCGACCAATGATCACTGCCGCACAGATGCGTGCCGCAAGGGCCTTGGCCGGCATCGACCAGAAGACGCTCGCTGAGCGCGCAGGCGTTTCGCTTCCAACCATCCAGCGCATGGAAGCGAGCGACGGCGTGGTTCGGGGCGTGGTCGATACGCTGATGAAGGTCATCCAGGCGCTCGACGAGGCCGGGGTGGAGTTGATCGGCGAGAACCAGGCCAGCGAGCGTGGCGGCAGGGGCGTGCGCCTCAAACCCGCCGTGCCGCCAGATCCCAGGGCTGAGCCGGCATAAGTCGCGACGGCGACCGCCGACACTCCTGCCGACGATCCCGCCGCCTTCATGTGCGGAAGGCAGTCCATGGATCAGACACGGCAGGCAGCGCATCAACCGACCCACAAGTCGGTCAACAAATCCACCCATCGGTCGGCCCAAAAGTCGGCAAAGCCGACATTTGCCGAACTGTTCACGCCGAAGCTGGTGACTGTCTGGCGCGAGGGCTACCACCTGCCGCAGTTCAAGGCCGACTTCATGGCCGGGCTGACCGTCGCCATCGTCGCGCTGCCGCTGTCGATGGCGATTGCGATCGCTTCGGGCGTGACGCCGGAGCGCGGCCTGTTCACCGCGATCGTCGGCGGTTTCATCGTCTCGGCGCTCGGCGGCAGCCGCTTCCAGATCGGCGGCCCGGCCGGCGCCTTCATCGTGCTGGTGGCGGCAACGGTGCAGCGCGAAGGTGTCGACGGCCTGCTCCTGGCGACGATTATGGCCGGCGTGTTCCTGCTTGCCATCGGCTATCTCAGGCTTGGCACCTACATCAAATTCATTCCCTACCCAGTGACGGTCGGCTTCACCGCCGGCATTGCCGTCATCATCTTCTCCGGCCAGATCGTCGAGCTGTTCGGGCTGAAGCTTAGCGGTCCGGAGCCCGGGCCGCTGCTGCCGAAACTGATGGCGATCGGGCAGGCGGCCGGCACGGTCAACATCTCGGCGACGCTGGTGGCGGTGCTGACCATTGCCACCATTGTCGCGGTCAAGCGCTGGCGGCCGGGCTGGCCGGGCATGCTGATCGCCGTAGGGCTCGCCTCGCTGGTGGTGGCGCTGCTGGCACTGCCGGCGGAAACCATCGGCACGCGCTATGGCGGCATTCCGCGCAGCCTGCAATGGCCGGCGCTGCCGGCGCTCAGCCTGGGCAAGGCGGTCGCGGTGCTGCCGGACGCCATTGCCTTTGCCTTGCTCGGCGCCATCGAATCCTTGCTGTCTGCCGTCGTCGCCGACGGCATGACTGGACGGCGCCATCGTTCCAATTGCGAACTGGTGGCGCAAGGTTTCGCCAACATCGCTTCGGCGCTGTTCGGCGGCATTTGCACCACCGGCACCATAGCCCGCACCGCCACCAATGTGCGGGCCGGCGCGCATGGGCCGGTCTCAGGCATGCTGCATTCGCTGTTCCTGCTGGTCTTCATGCTGGTGGCGGCCCCGCTGGCCAGCTACATCCCGCTTGCCGCCCTTGCCGGCGTGCTGGCGGTGGTCTGCTGGAACATGTTCGAGAAGCAGGCCTTCGCGACGCTGCTGCGCGCATCGCGCGGCGATGCGCTGGTGCTGATGGCGACCTTCCTGATCGTCGTCTTCCGCGACCTGACCGAAGGCATCGTCGTCGGCTTCGCGCTGGGCTCGATCCTGTTCATCGACCGCATGGCCAAGTCCGTCGCGGTCGAGGCGGACCTGGTGCAGGACGACGTCGCCGACACCGTCAACGCCGCCGGCGCCTACGATGCCAGTGAGGCGAGCGACGCCGACACCATCGTCTACCGCATCTCCGGCGCCTTCTTCTTCGGCGCCGCCTCCACTGTCGGCAGCGTGCTCGACCGCATCGCCGACCAGCGCAAGAACTTTATCCTCGATTGTTCCGCCGTGCCGCTCTTCGATTCGACCGCCGCCAATGTCATCGAAAGCGCGGCCCACAAGGCCAGGCGCGCCGGGATCCGCTTCGTCATAGCGGGTGCGGCGCCGCAGATACGACGCATGCTGATCAACCACGGCGTCAAGCGCCCGCTGGTGACCTATGCCGCCTCGATCAGCGATGCGCGGGCGCAACTGGCGGGGACGCCGGCGCGTCCTGTCACGCACTAGGCTGTGTTGCGGCTCTGATATCAGCCCCCCGCAATTTCCTCAGCGTGCGCCTTCACGAGGTCCGCCATGCTGTCGAAGCGGAAATCCACGGTCGGCACGTCGCCGGGGTTCATCGTGGCGCCGAAGCCCCGATCCGCATGCCGCCGATGGATCCAGCACGATGTCAGGCCGCTGCGGTTGGCCGTAGCGTGATCGTGGAACATGCTTGCCGCGGTGTGCAGGATCTCTCGCTTCTCTATGCCGATTGTACCGAGCTTTTCGAGCATATAGTCGAAATTCCCCAGGGACGGCTTGTAGGAGCCGATATCTTCCGCCGTATAGATCGCGTCGAAATCCACGCCGAGCTTCCTGTTGCTGAACGAGAAGCTTTTGTTGTCGACGTTGGAAAGGATGATCAGCTTGTAGTGCTTTTTGAGGTACTGCAAGGCATCCGCGGAGTCGGCAAAAGCCGGCCAGTCCTTCACGCTTTCGCCATACGCCACACATTCCCCGGGCGTGACGATGACACCCCACTCCTCCGCAAGTCGCTTGTAAACGATCGCCAGAAGGTCGCGGTAGCGTTTCCCCGGCGTCCATTTCTGCTGGCTGGCTTCGTGCCGGGCGTGCGCCTCCAGAATGTCGTTCCGGCTCAAGCCGCGGGGGGCCCGTTCGGTCAGCGGCTTCAGCCCGTCGATCATGCCGGATTCCCAATCGATCAAGGTGCCGTAGCAGTCAAAGGTCAGGGCTTTGAAATCTGTGAGCTTCATGGGTTTGCCTCCTTGATGTCCGTGAGCGAAGCGGCGCCGGCGTGGATCGCCATCAATCATCAGGTCGATTTCGCCTCGGGGATCAGCCGCTCTGCTGCCGGCTGAGCTGAAAGTTCTTCGACGCCGCGCTGCCCGACGAGGTGAACCAGACGCCGAACAATGTCACCGCAAGGCCAACCAACATCGCCTTTGAAAGCGGCTCGCCGAACACCGACCAGCCCCACAGCATCGTCACCGGTGGGCTGAGATAGATGACGCTGCTGACCTGCGAGGCGGTGTAGAGGCGCAGGCTTGCATAGTAGGCGCTGTAGCAGAAGAAAGTCGAAAACAGCACCAGCCAGGCGATGCCGAATCCGAACCGGGCATCGAGCGGCGGCATCAGCCCGCCATTCCATTTTGCGCAGGCGGCGAAAAGGATTGCTGCCGTCAGGCATTGAATGCACAGGCTCTGATGGATGGGCATATGGATCGTCCCCATCCGCTTCTGCATCAGGGTGGCCAGCGCCAGAACCATCATGGAAGCGACCGTCAACAGATATGCCCAGGCCGGGGCCGTCCCGAGGCTCAGGCTGTCCACCGAGACGATGAGAACGCCGGTCACGCCCAGTGCCGTTCCGATCCATTGTCTCCCAGTCAGCCGGTGTCCCAGAACCGGCTGCGACAAGGCCGCGATGGCGAGAGGCACAAGATCTGAAATCAGCGCGACAAGGCCGGTCGGCACGCGCTGGCCGATGGCAAGCGCGAATCCGCCGAGATAGAGGAACATCATCGCCACGCCGAAGACCATCTGCTGGACCAGGGCACGGGCGCTTATGTGCGGTCCGATCAGGAGAGCAAACGGCAGGAGTGTCAATCCGGACATCAGTGTCCGCCAGAACAGCACGAGCATGACATCGGCATTCTCGCTGGCGTAGCGGATGCCGACGAAGCCGGAACTCCAGCTGACGACCAGCGCCGTCGCCATCATTGGCCACACGAGGCGATGGGCTGTGGTGTGCGTCATGTCATCTCTTTGGTCAGCCGCCTGTGACCGCAAGCGGATCACGGCCGATTTTGGCGCGGACTATTGACGGCACGCACACGCCTTTGCACATGACAAATTTCGATATGATCATGAAATTACCCGAAAACCAGCATACCAACTTGCCTAAGAGGCATGAGGGGATCAGAAATTGGCGCATCTGGTTGGTTTCGAGCGAGGATTGTCATGGCCGGAGTGATCAGCCGCCGCCTGGATGTCGACGCCTTGCGCGCACTGGTCGCGATCGAGAAGCATGGCGGTGTGACGCGCGCGGCCGAAGTACTCGGCCTGTCGCAGTCGGCCGTCAGCCATAAGATCAAGCGACTGGAAACGAGCCTCGACTGCGAAATCCTTACCCGGAAGGCCAACGCGCCGATGTTCACCACGGCCGGGCAGGATCTGCTGGGCTATGCCAGGCGCATTCTGGGCATCCATGACGAGGCGGTGCTCAGCCTGTCGAAAAGCACTTTGCAAGGCAAGATCGCGCTGGGAATGACCGAGGATACGACCTGTACGGACCTGTCGCGCATTCTTGGCCGTTTCCGCCGGCTCTACCCAGACGTGAGCGTGCGCACGCAGGTGCGCATGAGCCTCGTCTTGCAGGATCTGGTCAGCCAGGGAGCCCTCGATGCCGCCATCATCCAGGTTTTCCAGCACGAGGTCCGCCCGGCCGACGTCCTGCTGTTTCGCGAGACGCTGCATTGGGTGAAATCGCGCGATCTGGTTCTGGCGACCGGCAAGCCGGTCCCGTTTCTGTCCTTCGACGAAAATTGCTTTTACCGGCGCTGGGGCATCGATGTCGGGCAGGATGAGGATACGGTGTTGGAAACCGTGTTCGAATGCTCCAGCGCGGCAGGAATCATTGCCGGCGTGACCGCCGGGCTCGGCGTCGCCCTCTTGAGCCAGCGCCACCTGCAGCCCGACATGGAGATCGTCGACGGCAAATTCCCCAAACCTCCGGACTTGGCCTATGTCATCCGGCGCGCACGCGCGCCCAGGAACCCCGCGCTCGAGACGTTGGTCAGGGAGATCGAGGTCGAGGTAAGGCGTTACGGGACGCTGCAAATCGCGGTCTGAGCGCGTCGCGCTGCGACTGTGGCGGGTCTTTTATTCCCGAAGCGATCTCGGACCGCTGACGAACGGGCTGCCCCTGACATAGAACCGCAGCATCCGGTCGGCGTCCTTGGTGATGCCGATCCTGATGCTCTGCCCGATCTTGCCTGGTTCAAGGTCATCCCTTGCGAGCCACAAAGGCCCTCTCCGGCAGAGATCGAGCCCATCGAGCGAACGATCGATGCGCAGCGCCGTAGCCAGCCGTCCCGGCCCGCGCGCCAGGTCGCGCAAGCGCTCGACGCCGCGATTGCGCCGCATGATTTCGATGCCTTCAAGCGGCTCCAGCGCCCGGATCAGCACCCCGGTTCCAACGCCTTCCGCCTCGCTCGAGACGTTGAGCATCATGGAGGTACCATAGGCGAGATAGACATAGGCGTGGCCGCGCTCGAGGAACAGCGAACGGTTGCGCGGGGTCATCCCCCTGAAACCATGCCCGGCGGCGTCGCCGACGACATAGGCCTCGGTCTCGACGATGCGGCCGCTGACCATGCCCTCGGGCAACGCCCGCACCACCAGCTTGCCGATCAGGAAGCGGGCGAGGGCGACTGTATCGTCGGGCAGCTCCGAGCGACTGAGCGGCATATGATCGTTGCTGTGGCTCACGGTATCCGTTCGACCCATTGCGCCCGCGACGGTCCGGGGTCGAACGGCTCGCTGAAATACTGCGTCTCGCGGGCCACCTTGCCGCCGACGAACTCCATGATGCTGACGGTGAAGGAGGGCCGCCCGTCATAGGTCAGGACATATTCGGTGACCCACAGATTCTCGGCGCCGGTGATCCGCCGCACCGCAAAACGCTTGCGGTTCGGCTGCGCGGCGCGGGACGACTGGATGTTGCGCCGCCCGCGGATGCGCTCGCCCGACTGCGGATAGTCGAGCACCGCATCGTCCCGGTAGATCTCATGCTCGGCCTCGAAGTCGCCGGCATCGGAAGCCGCCCAGTGGCGATCCAGAGCCGCAGGGATTTCCCCATCGTCCATGTCAAACCTCCTTGGCTATCGCCGTGGATGGATCGTCGTAGCACGGTCCATCCACGGCTGTTAGCGAGGAGTGCGGATCGGCCCCAGGAGCGCTCTCAATCGAGCTTCAGCGCCGCGACCTCGCCTTCGTTCATCAGCGGCACGTAAAGGATCGACTTGCCGTCGGTGCCGATGTCGGCGCTGCCCGGCTTGAAATGCGTTATCGCTTCCGGCGCGCCGCCGGTTTTGTAGCGATAGAGCGTGCCGGTCATGTAGGCGGTGGCGTAGATGGTGTCGCCGATGACGATGACGCCGTCGAGATCGGCGAATGTCTGAGCGCCGGGCAGCGGCGAAATCGCCTTGCTAGCGAGATCGACGGCCAGTAGCCCGCCTGGCTCCGCCGTGCTGAAGTCGGGCTTGATGCCCTTGCCCCAGGAGCCGACGATCAGCCTGTCGCCATCGGCGAAGACGCCGTTGGGCGAGGCAAGCAGTGCGTCCTTGACGAACAGCTCCGGCCGGTCGCCGTCGATGCGGTAGATCGTGTCGGCCAGCATGTCGCTGACATAGACCTTGCCGGTGTGGTCCGAGGTCATGTCGTTGAGGAAGACGGCATTCGGCACCGCGATGCTGGCGATCAGCCTGCCGCTGGCCAGATCGACGACGCGGACCTTGGTGATGTCGGCCACATAGAGCTTGCCGCCCGATATCGCCATGCCCTTGGGCGCGTCCATGCCGTCGGTCCAGTGCTGGGTCACGGTCTTGCCGTCCAGCGACAGCACCGAGAGATAACCGTTGCCGTCGGCGGCGCCGGGATCGCCTACGATGTTGGAGACGATGATGCGATTGTTGGCGGCGTCGAACAGCGCCGATTCCGGCTGTTCGAGGCCCGTGGCGCGCCAGAGCTCGCCGGCCTGGGCGGCGGGCGCGGCCGCCATGCTGATGGTAGCGGCGAAGGCTGAGAGGATGAGGTGGTTCATGGCTGTTCTCCTGTGATGACAGGCGAGAGCTAGGATTTTCGATACTTTTCCGGAAGTCTGATTGCCGCTAGTATCAAATATCGATACGAAATTGCCGGCAAGAGGGTGCATGCCATGAACGGTCTGATCTTCGAGGCGCTGAAGCGGACGCTGAAGGCCAAGGGCGTCACCTATCGCGAGCTTGCCGAACGCATGGGCGTTTCCGAGCCGACGGTGAAGCGCATCTTTCACGAGAAGAACTGCAAGCTCGACCGGCTGGTGGAGATCTGCGCGGCCGCCGGCGTCGAACTGGAAAACGTGCTGGGCTCGATGAACCGCGGGCCGGGGCCGGCCAACCACATCGCGCCCGAGATCGAGCGCCGGCTCGCCGGCCGGCCGGCGCTGCTGTTCATCTTCGTCATGCTGTCGGAAAAATTCACGCCGGAAGGCATCATGCGCTCGCAAGGGCTGAGCGAGGCCTCGATGTTCCTCTATCTGCGCGACCTCGAGGAACTCGGCCTGATCGCGCTCGGCCGGGGTCTTTCGGCAAGATTGCTGGTCGAGACGCCGATCCAGTGGAATTTCGAAGGGCCGCTACGGCCGCTGTTCGAGATGACCAACAAGAATTTCATCGGCTGGGCCATCACCCATATCGACAAGGAGGCGACCTTCGTCAGCTTCTCCAGGCGGATGCGGCCGCAGACGGCGGAGATGGTGCGGCGCGAGGCCGAGGAACTGGCCGAGCGCGCCAAGCTGCTCGCCCATCACGACCAGCACACGACGCCCGAGGACGGGCTCACCGGCTACAAATTCACGTTTGCCTTCGGCGCGACGCCGTTCCCCGCGATCATGCCGATCGGCCCGCACCCGCGCGATGCCGGGGCGCCGATGAAGGATCAGCCGCCCCAGGCGAAAAAGCTACGACCATTGCCGGCTTAGCAATTGGTCAATAGTTCGCGCCGCCGCCGCAATCGCATTCCGCCTCGCTTGCCCTGTCGTTCCAGCCGCTACCGACATAGGAATAGCTCCTTCCGGATCGAAAGTGATGTCCGCCGCGCTCGACATGTTCCCACAGCGTGATGGTGCAGCCGCGTCCGACCTTGAACGACGACACCTTGTCGTTCCAGGAGGGTTCGTAGATGAAGCGATGAATGCCGTCCGAGATGCCGAATTCGGGCGGGTTCACCATCTTCATGTCATCGCGATGCCCCAGCGTCCAATGAGAGCCGCCGTAGTCGCGATCCGAGTAGATCGTGCATGTCCGGTTCGCGGCATTGGCCGCGCTCACCATGAGGCCGACCGTAATACCCGCAATGAGGATTCGCAATTTCGCCTGTTTCATATCCCTCTCCTGCTTGGCGATTTAGGAAGATGCGAGAATTGCCGCACGAAAAAGCCGCCATCGGTAACAAGCCCAGGTCGATCGGCAATTCAGATCAGTATATGACGTTGCAGTGTAAGTGATGCTGTCGAACGATCCGTCCATGCGACTGGACGGTGACAAGATTACAGCAGCTCTGCTTAAGCAACAAACGGGAATTTCATCTTCCGGCCGCCTGGCGCCTGGAATCGGCTGATGGGCGGGTTTCGAGGCAGGCGGCCGCTACTCGGCGGCCTTCGTCTCGGCGGCCTTGTCGTCCCAGACCATCTGCCGGTAGTCGAAACCATATTCCAGCGTCGGCTTGACGATGCGGAAGAACGGCGACAGGTCGAAGTCGCGCGGCGTGTAGAGCGAGTGGTGGCGGATGTGCAGGATTTCCTTGCGCATATAGCTCGACTGCGCCGAAGCGCGGCCCGGCGCATGGGTGATCTCGGGCAGGATCGGGTAGTGGATCTGGCCATAGGCCTCGGCGATGAGCGAGGAGCAGATGGCGCGCGTCGGGTCGCCGGAGCCGAAGGCCAGCATGCGGCGGCGCCAGCGCACCGGCACCGGCGGTGTCGGCAGGAAATAGCGCAGCATGTCGAAAATGTTCTTGAGGTCGTACTTCAGGCCAAGCTTGCCGATCATGAAGGCGACGACATGATCGCGGTCCTCCGGGGTCAGCCCGCTCGCCCGGCAGATGCGGGTGTTGTAGGTGCGATAGCGCGACAGGGGCACCGCCACGCAGCCTTCGCCGAGCGTCACCTCGACCAGCCGCCGCCGCTCGGTTCCGTCCTCCGGTTCGGCCAGCGCGTCGCCGACATAGAAGGCCGCATGCGACCAGGTCGACTGGGTGAGGTACTTGATCGCCGCCGAAATCTTCTGGTTGCCCTCGACCAGCAGGATGTCGCCGGGCTCCAGCGTGCGGCGCAGCGTCTCGGCGTCCGACGGCGTGTAGGGCTCATAGCCGGAGGATTCTTCCTGCAGCCGGCCGGCGAGCCAGCGGCCAAGTCGGTCCAGAAGCGTGTCGCCGGGCTCGGTCATGGTGGAGTGTGACTAAAGCAATTCCACGAAAAGTGTGAGCGGTTTTTCCGTCCGGAATTGCGTTGAGATAAAGCACGGGCCAGCGGGGAAGGGCCAGCGCGCCGGCGCCTGGTCAGCCGGCGGAAGCACTCGTCTCGTCATGCGGCGGGCTGGCCAGGTCGTCGCGCGCCTTGCGGGCCAGTTTGCGTGTCGAGCGCTTGGGGCTGTCGCCGAACAGCTCGGCTGCTTCGGCAAGACAGGATTTCCTCAGGCTCTTCTCCGAGCGTTTCAAGAGCTTGCCGAGAAGCTTCGTGTCCTCACGCGGCCCCAGAGGCTCGCCGTCGGCCTCGAGCAGCGCGCGCATGACGAACAGGTCGTGCAGTTCGCCAAGCCGCTCGCCCAACTCATCGACGGCCTTGCGCCGCGCCTTGATCGGCGTCGGCCACAGCCTGCCCAGCAGCGACAGGTGCATGCCATGCGTCTTGGCCGCCTTGCGCAGATCGTGGAAATCATTGGCTTCACCGCGCGCGCCGGCCCTGTCGAGCGCCTTTTTGGCGCGCCGCAAGGTGACACGGGCGCGGCAAGCACGTCGGCCGCCTGTTCCGGCTGGTCGGGCAAGGCAAGGCTTTCGATCCGCTTCATGCCGTCTTCGCAGGCGGCGGTCGCCGCGCCGATCGTCGCTTCGAGGCCGGCGCCCTCATGCAGATCGTGCTGACGCGCGATCAGCCTGTCGCGCACGGCATCCAGCCCGCCATCGGCGCTCTCCTTGGCAAAAGCCGCCGCCAGACGGTCGACGGTCTCGATCAGCGCCGTCGCCTCGCGCGGTCCGGCAAGCAGCGCCGCCACGTTGCGATAGCATTGGTTCTCTGTCGTACAGAATGTTTCGTCACCGGAATGAACCAGGCGCAGCAAGGCGCGAACGCTCTTCAGTCGCTTGCGGCATTTGTGCAGTCCCTGTTCCGGCCGGCTGCGTGCCGCATCCAGATGCTGCAGCGCCTTGCCGATTTCCTCGGCAAGGATGCGCCGGACCTCGCCGGTCAGCGGCAGGCGCGGGTCGATGCGAAAGCTCATGCGGCGATCTCCGGTATCCCCCCGAGGGCGAGCGACGCGTTGTAGAATTTCTGCTCGCCGGTCACTTCACGGCCGAGCCAGTCAGGCAGCATTTCGTCCGGCACATCTTCCGGAGTCTCGAGTTCGGCCACCACAAGTCCCGCGAGTGCGCCGCCGAAGACATCGACTTCATAGAGATAGCCGCGATGCCTAACATGGTGACGTGTCTTCTCGATGACACGTCCGATGGCGAAGTCCAGCATCTCCCGGGCATCCGCCAGTGGTATCGGATATTCGAACTCGTCGCGCTCGCGCACGCCGCTGCCGAATTTGAGCGTCAGCTTGGCGGAAGCGCCGTCGCTGATGCGGATGCGGACGGTTCGCCCCGGCGCCGTGGCGAGATAGAACTGGAGAATGCGGATATTCGACTCGGCCAGCTCCCGCCATACGGTGCTGGAGACCAGGAACTTGCGCTCGACTTCCTTGCCCATGGCCGCGCACTAAAGCGTCTGGCGCGGGCGATGGCAAGACGACTCCGAACACAAGTTGACTTTAATCAATCGATTGATTAAAGACCTGCCATGACCAGATTGCCCGACGCGAAAAATCCACGCCGCGAGACCTCTCCGGAGCTGACCCGTGCCGCACTCGTGCAGGCGGCGCTGAAACTGTTCGGCCGGCAGGGTTTCGACGGCACCTCGACCCGTGAGATCGCCGCCGAGGCGCAGGCCAATATCGGCTCGATCGCCTATCATTTCGGCGGCAAGGAAGGCCTCCGCGCCGCCGCCGCCGACTATATCGTCGAGACCATCCAGGCGGTTGCCGGCCAGGCACTGGGCGCCGGCAGCCAGGCGCCAGGCAGTGGCCAGGCCGCGCCGGCCAGGGATGCGGAGGCGGCGCGCGCGCAGCTTTTCGCCGCAATAGAGGGAATCGTCGGCTTTGTCGTGGTGCAGCCGCACGCCGGCGAAATCGTGCAGTTCTTGCTGCGCGAACTGCAGCAGCCCACCGCTGCGCTCGACCGCATCTATAACGGTGTGTTCGAGCCGACGCATCGCCGGCTGTGCCATCTCTGGGAGCAGGCGACCGGCGAGCCGGCCGAAAGCGAGCGGACCCGGCTCACCGTGTTCACGCTGGTCGGCCAAGTCGTCTATTTCCGCATCGGCCGCGAGGCGGTGAAGCGCCGCATGGGCTGGCACGACATCGGCGCCGCCGAGGCCGCCAAGGTCGTGGCGGTCACGACGGACAATCTCAGCGCCATCCTGGCCGCCCGAATGGGATCAAAACCCAAAATGGGATCAAAAAAATGAGTTTCCTCTGCTCCTTGCCGCTTGCCGCCCAGCTCTTCGGGGCCTGTGCCCCCGCCGCGCCACTCGCCGTCGGCTATGTCGAGGGCGACTATGTGCTGCTGGCGCCCATCGAGGTGGCACAGGTCGATACGGTCACCGTCAAGCGCGGGGATCGCGTCACGCCGGGCACGCCCGTGGTGACGCTGGAAAGCGCCGACGCCAGGATCGCGGTGGCGCAAGCCGAAGCCGGTCTTGCGCAGGCTCAGGCGCAGCTTGCCGACCTGCAGGTCGGCAAGCGGCCGGAAGAGATCGCCGTGCTCAAGGCCGAGGTCGACATGGCGAGAGCCCAGGCGGCCGACGCCAAGCGCAAATACGACCGCGCCGCCGATCTGTTCAAGCGAGGCGCCGGCACGCAGGCGGACTATGACACCGCCTCGGCGACGCTGGAGACCGCCAACGCCCAGGTCGGCCAGGCCGAGGCCAATCTCGCCGTCGGCGGCCTGCCGGCGCGGCCCGAGACGATCAAGGCCGCCGACAATCAGGTCAAGCAGGCTCAGTCGACGCTCGAGCAGGCGCAGTGGCGATTGTCAAAACGGGTGCTTGCGGCACCCTCACCCGGCCGCGTCAACGACGTCATCCGCAATCCAGGCGACACCGCCGGCCCGACCGCGCCGGTCATCTCTATGCTGCCGGACGGCGCGGTGAAGCTCAGCGTCTACATACCGGAAGCCGCCTTCGCCTCGGTCCGGATCGGCAGCCTGCTCAGCGTTCATTGCGACGGCTGCGGCCCGAACGTGAGGGCGCGCGTGAGCTATGTCTCGCCCGATCCCGAATTCACCCCTCCGGTGATCTATTCGCTCGAGAACCGGCAGAAGCTGGTCTATCTCGTCGAGGCACGGCCGGAAGGCGATGCCGGCCCGCTGCAGCCCGGCCAGATCGTCGACGTCGATCTCGCGGAAACGGCAAAATGAACGCCATCGACGTTCATGGCCTGGTCAAGCGCTTCGGCGACAAGACCGTCGTCGACCATGTGACGATGTCGGTCGCCGAGGGCGAGATCGTCGGCTTCCTCGGCCCCAACGGCTCGGGCAAGACCACCACCATCCGCATCATGTGCGGGCTGCTGACGCCGGACGAGGGCGAGGGCACGGTGCTGGGTTTCAACATCCGCACGGAATCGCTCAGGATCAAGCGTGAAGTCGGCTACATGACGCAGAAATTCTCGTTCTACGAGGACCTGACCATCGGCGAGAATCTTCAATTCGTGGCGCGGCTCTACCAGCTGAAGCCGGTCGAAGACTATTGCGCAAAGACGCTGGACGAACTCGGCCTTACGTCACGCCGCAACCAGCTGGCCGGTACGCTGTCCGGCGGCTGGAAGCAGCGGCTGGCGCTCGCCGCCTGCATCATGCACAAGCCGAAGCTGCTTTTGCTCGACGAGCCGACGGCCGGCGTCGACCCCAAGGCGCGGCGCGAATTCTGGGACGAGATCCATCGCCTCGCCAGCGGCGGGCTGACCGTGCTGGTCTCGACCCACTACATGGACGAGGCCGAGCGCTGCCACCGCATCAGCTACATCTCCTACGGCAAGATGCTGGCCACCGGCACCGTCGACGAGGTGGTCAGGAATGCCGGGCTGACGACCTTCGTGGTCCAGGGGCCGCTGCTGGCCAAGGTGGCGCAAGAGCTGCAGGGCCGCCCTGGCGTCGACCAGGTGGCGCCGTTCGGCGCCACGCTGCATGTCGTGGGGTCCGACAGGAAGAAGCTCGAAGCGGCCCTTGCCGGTGTCGAGAAGGAGCACAAGGGCGTGACGGTGGCGCCGGGCGAAACCAGCCTGGAGGATGTCTTCATCCAGTTCATGTCGGGGTCGAAGGACAACATGGCATGAACGGCGTCTTCTCCTTTGCCCGGCTTGGCGCGCTGCTGATCAAGGAATTCATCCAGATGCGGCGCGACCGCATCACCTTCGCCATGATGCTCGGCGTGCCGCTGCTGCAGCTGGTCCTGTTCGGCTTCGCCATCAACAACGATCCCAAGGGCTTGCCGACGGCGCTGGTGGCGATGAGCAACGACCAGTATACGCGCGCCATGGTCTCGGCGCTGCAGGTGACGGGCTACTATCATTTCGACCATGTCACCGAAAGCGCCGAAGAGGCGGAGTTCCTGATGGCGCGCGGCGACGTTTCCTTCGTAGTCACCATCCCGGCCGACTTCGCCAGGCGCGTCGAGCGCGGCGACAATCCGCAGATCCTGATCGAGGCCGACGCGACCGATCCGTCGGCGGCGAGCGGCGCGATTTCCACGCTGAGCACGGTGGCGAGCCAGGCGCTGCTGCGCGCGCAAGGCATGCAGGCGGCGGCCGCCGAGAATGCCAGGCAGCAGCTGCAGGTGGTGGTGCACCATCGCTACAATCCCGAAGGCATTTCGCAATACAACATCGTGCCCGGCCTGCTCGGCGTCATCCTGCAGATGACCATGGTGATGATGACGGCCATGGCGCTGACCCGCGAAACCGAGCGCGGCACGATGGAGAACCTGCTCGCCATGCCGTCCAGCCCGGCCGAGATCATGCTGGGCAAGGTGCTGCCCTTCCTTGTCGTCGGCGCGGTCCAGGTGGCGGTGGTGCTGGTGGCGGCCAAGCTGTTGTTCGACATCCCGTTCGTCGGCAGCCTGACGCTGCTGTTGTCGTCGGTGCTTGTCTTCGTGCTGTCGCTGGTGCTGCTCGGCTACACCATCTCGACCATGGCCCGCTCGCAGATGCAGGCCATGCAGCTCACCTTCTTTTTCTTCCTGCCGTCGCTGCTCTTGTCCGGCTTCATGTTCCCCTATCGCGGCATGCCGGGCTGGGCCCAGACGCTGGGCGAAATCTTCCCGCTGACGCATTTCCTGCGCATCACCCGCGCGGTCATGCTGAAGGGCGCCGACTTCCACGCCATCGCCACCGAGATCGGCTGGCTGGCCGTGTTCGTGCTGGTGTTCGCAGGCACCGCGCTTTTGCGGTTCAGGCGCACGCTGGACTGACCACGCGCAAGGAGGCTGCTGGTGATGCGACCTTCAGCCGACAGGATTGGGCGGGACAGCGATCAGGCGGCCGCCATGATTTCGGCATAGGTGCCGAAATCGACATTGCCGCCGGACAGCACCACGGCGATGCATTTGCCGGACAGCTCGATCTCGCCCGAAGACAGCGCAGCCAGCGCCACGCATCCGCCCGGCTCGACCACCAGCTTGAGATAGGCCATGGCGTCGCGCATCGCCTGCGCCGTCGCCTTGTCGGAGACGGCGATGGCGCCGGCGAGGTTCTTGCGGTTGATCTCGAAGGTGATGGCGCCCGGCTCGGCGGTCAGGATCGCGTCGCAGATCGAGCTGTAACCCGGTTCGTTCGAAACCCGGGCGCCGGCGACGAGCGAGCGGCGCGTGTCGTCGAAATGCTCGGGCTCGACCGCCCAGACCGCGGTGTCTGGCGAGGCATCCTTGACCGCGACCGAAATCCCGCTCGACAGGCCGCCGCCCCCGCAGGGTATGACGACAGCGTCGAGGTCGACGCCAAGCGCCCTGGCCTGCCGCATCAGTTCAAGGCCGATCGTACCTTGCCCGGCAATGATGGCCGGATCGTCGAACGGCGGCACCAGCACCATGCCCTTGTCGGTATAGCGGCGAACCACGGTCATGCGGTCATCGCGAAAGCGGTCGAACGGCACCACCTCCGCGCCCATCTTGCGGACATTGCCGATCTTCATCGCCGGCGCATCCGCCGGCATGGCGATGACCGCCTTGACGCCGAACATGGCGGCGGAAGCGGCGACTCCTTGCGCATGATTGCCCGAGGAGAAGGCGACGACGCCACGGCTGCGCTCTTCCTCGCTCAGCGACGACAGCTTGTTGTAGGCGCCGCGGAACTTGAACGAGCCGGTGCGCTGCAGCGTCTCCGGCTTGAACAGGATGCGCCCGCCGAAGCGCTTGTTCAGCTCCGCCGATTCGAGCAGCGGGGTTTCGACGATCAGGCCGGAGAGGCGGGCCGCGGCGGCGTGGATGTCGGCGATGCCGGGAGGGGTGGTGGCGGTCATGCGAGGTCCAGTGGAAGAGGCATTCTCTTCTCATGATGCCCGCAAAGACACGCGGCGTACCATTGAAAAAATGTGACCGTGACAATGTTGGTGAGTCACTGCCAACGGCAGCGCTGCCCCTCACCTTGCCTGCCGGCATCCTCGCCCCGTATAGCGACGGGAAGAGGAGCGATGTTGTCGGCGGTTTCGCCAGCGAGTGAGCGTGGCAGAAGAGGTGGCGGCGCTGAAACAGCTTCTTTCTCCCCGCTTACGGGGGAGAAATGCCCGGGAGGGCAATGAGAGGCGGCGCTGAGATCGCCAGTTGGCCGCCTCCTGTCCGCCAGGCCGTTTAGCCCAGGCCTAGCCAAGCAGCGTCCGCTGCCTCTTCGTCCCGCCAAGCTTGCGCCAATTGTTGAAGCGGTGCGTCGCGGCGGCGAACGAGATCTTCATCTGCTGGGCCACCGAATAGCGCGACTTGCCTTCGTCGAACAGGCGGTAGCAGCACTCGACCCCTTCCTCGGTCAGCTTGCCGTCCGGGGCCTTGTTGTGCGGGTTGGCGGGGTCGAATTTTTCGATCTGCTGCTCGACCAGGCCCTTCAGCCGCTGCAGATCGGCCTCGATGCTGGCGATGAGATCGAGGACGGGTTTCGGGTCGAAATGCTGGGGGTGCGGTTTCGTCATGCGGGATCCTCACTCTTGTGTTAGGTTCAGCTATATAGGTTAATCTTCATCAATAATGAAGAGGTGGAGCCGCTTGCACTCTTCAACAATTCTTGAACCCGTGACCCTCAGCGCGATTGACCCGGAGCACGCCAAACCCTAGTTTAGAACAATTCTAAACTAGGGTGATTTCCTCATGCTTTCCCGTGTTTTCGGCTTCGGCCGCCGCCCCTTCGAATCGCTCTCCGAGCAGGAGATCCTGGCGCTGGCCATTTCATCCGAGGAAGATGACGGGCGCATCTACCGCGCCTATGCCGACGGGCTGGCGGAAAGCTTTCCGCAATCGGCAAAGGTGTTCGAGGCGATGGCCGAGGAAGAGGACGGCCATCGCGACTCCCTCATCGAGCTCTTCCGCAAGCGCTTCGGCGAGCGCATTCCGCTGATCCGGCGCGAACATGTGAGGGGCTATTATGAACGCAAGCCCGATTGGCTGGTGAGGCCGCTCGGCATCGAGCATGTCCGCCGCCAGGCCGAGGCGATGGAGCAGCAGGCCTACCGTTTCTATGTCGAAGCGGCCAAGCGCACCACGGATGCCTCGACCCGCAAACTGCTCGGCGACCTGGCGGCGGCCGAGCAGGGGCACGAGAACTCGGCGCACCAACTGGAGCAGAAGCATGTTCCGGGCGACGTCAAGGACGAAGAGGCCACCGCCGAACAGCGCCAGTTCATCCTCACCTATGTCCAGCCGGGCCTTGCCGGATTGATGGACGGTTCGGTGTCGACGCTGGCGCCGATCTTCGCCGCCGCCTTTGCCACACACGACACCTGGCAGACGCTGCTGGTCGGCCTTGCCGCCTCGATCGGTGCCGGCATTTCGATGGGCTTCACCGAAGTCGCGTCCGACGACGGCAAATTGTCGGGCCGCGGCTCACCGGTCAAGCGCGGCCTGACCGTCGGCATCATGACGACGCTCGGCGGTCTCGGCCACGCGCTGCCCTATCTCATCCCGAGCTTCTGGACGGCGACGGCGGTGGCGGCGGTCGTGGTGTTCTTCGAACTGTGGGCCATCGCCTTCGTCCAGAACCGCTACATGCAGACCCCGTTCCTGCGCGCCGCCTTCCAGGTGGTTCTGGGCGGCGCGCTGGTGTTCGCCGCGGGCGTGCTGATCGGGAATGCCTGAGGGCCGGACTCCCCCTCATCCGGCCGCTTTGCGGCCACCTTCTCCCCACTGGGGAGAAGAGATTGGCTCCAGCGCCGGTGATCTCCTCTCCCCTCGGGGAGAGGTCAGCCGAGCGAAGCGGAGGCTGGGTGAGGGGGCCTGCACGGCCTACCCATTCACCGCCCGGCTGTCCGCCGGCGCCTCGTCCCGTTGCGTCAGCCCGTAATCGCGCACCACATGCGCGATGCGCAGTCGGTAGCCGGCAAAGATACCGCCCCGGCCGGCCTGCTGCGCCTGCCGGTGCTCTTCGGTGTTGCGCCAGGCCTTCACCGCTTCCTCGTCGCGCCAGAACGACAGCGACAGGATGCGTTTCGGGTCGGCCAGGCTCTGGAAGCGCTCGATCGAGATGAAGCCGTCAATGCCGTCGAGCAAGGGACGCAGATTGGCGGCGATGCCGAGATAGGCATCGCGTTTGCCTTCCGCCGGTTCGACCTCGAAGATGACGGCGATCACGGCAGCACCAGCTTGGCGTGCGGCCCGGAGACGTGTTTCAGGAACATGCGGTCCTCCTTGAGGATGAATCGTTCTCGCTTGGCGAACTCATAGTTTGCCTTGCCGGCGGGATCGGCGGCAAGCCGGGCCCGATAGGCTTCATAGGCCGCCAGGCTCTCGATGTTGTAGGCGGCGTAGGCTGTCGTCGCCGAGCCTTCGTGCGGGGCATAGTAGCCGATCAGATCGGCGCCGCAGCGCGGAATGGCCTGGCCCCAGTTGCGGGCATATTCCTCGAAGGCGGCCTTGCCGAACGGGTCGATCTCATAGCGGATGAAGCAGGTGATGGGCATGGTCGTCTCCTCTGGGTTCCTGCATCGACGCTTCGAGCGCGGTCGAAACGTCATGCGCGTCGATGTGCTAGGCAGTTTCGTGTCAGGAGCCATCGTCGCTTGCGTCGCCGGCTCCTTGAGCTGACACCAGATTAGTGCTTATCTCACAGGGATGCTTCGACAAGGATCGAACTATGCGTGAAGGACCCGACATTGCCCGTATCGCCAGCCTGGTCGGCGACCCGGCGCGCGCCAACATGCTGAACGCGCTGATGGGCGGCACGGCGCTGACGGCGAGCGAACTGGCGCTGGAGGCCGGCGTGTCGCTGCCCACCGCCTCCTCGCATCTGTCGAAATTGATGGAGGGCGGGCTGCTGACTTTGGCCAGCCAGGGTCGCCATCGCTACTACGGCCTCGCCGGCCCGCAGGTGGCGGGCATGATCGAGGCCATCACCGGTGTCGCGGAAGCTGTTGGCCCTAAGCGCGTGCGGCCGGGTCCGCGCGACGGCGCCATGCGCGTGGCCCGCGTCTGCTACGACCACCTCGCCGGCGAGCAGGCCGTGGCCATGCTCGACCGTCTGGTCGAGAAGGAGATATTGCTGCGTGACGACAGGGAGATCAGGCTCGGCCCGTCGGCGGCATCGCATTTTTCCGCCATCGGCATCGACGTCGACGCCAGGCCGCGTCGCCCGGTCTGCCGCGCCTGCCTCGACTGGAGCGTGCGCCGCTCGCACCTCGCCGGCACGCTGGGCGCCGCCATCCTCGACAAGATCCTCGCCGAGAAATGGGCGCGCCGCGAGAAGGACAGCCGCGCGGTGATTTTTTCGCCGGCGGGCAAACAGGCGTTTGAGAGAGTGTTTTTGGCTTGAGCGGGGCAGCTCACCCGCGCTTCAACGCCTTCCCCTGCTTGAAAAAATCCTTCCACGGATCGGCTTGCGCCAGCTTCGCCAGCGTCGTCTTGTCACCGATCGGAAAGGCGTTCGGCGCCAGGCCGGCCTCGATCTCGGCCCAGGTCACCGGCATCGACACGGTGGCGCCCTTCTTGGCGCGCGACGAATAGGGCGCGACCGTGGTCGAGCCCCTGCCATTGCGCAGATAGTCGACGAAGATCTTGCCGGTGCGCGCCTTTTTCGACAGCGTCGCCGTGTAGCGATCGGGGGCACCTTGTTCCAGCGCCTTGGCGAAATCATGGGCGAAGGTCTTCACCGCTTCCCAATCCGCCGACGGTTTCAGCGGCACCAGCACATGATAGCCCTTGCCGCCCGACGTCTTGACGAAATTCGGCAGGGACAGCTCATCGAGCTTGCCCCTGATATCGAGCGCCGCCTCGCGCACCGCTTTCACATCGACGCCTTCATCGGGATCGAGATCGAAGATGATCTGGTCGGGTTGCTCGAGCTTGTCGATCGTGCAGCCCCAGATGTGGATCTCGACCACGCCGTACTGGACGAGTGCGGCGACCCCATCGAAATCCCGCACGAACAGGATCTCCTCGCCATCGGTCGGGTCCTTCATCCGGGCAATCTTGTCGCTCATCCCGGCCGAGGCATGTTTCTGGAAGAAGCGCGGACCGCCGACGCCGTCCGGCGCACGCACCAGGCTGAGCGGCCGGTTGACCACGAACTGCTCCATGCGCGGCCAAACCTGCGCGTAGTGCTCGAGCAGCCCCTGCTTGGAGATCTTTTCCTCGGGCCACAGCAGCTTGTCGGGATGGGAAAGCTTAACCGTCGTCGTCATCGTCCCGGCGGATGTTCCGGCGCCGCTTGACGCCGGCTTGGCCTTGCCTGTCGCTGCCTTGGGCTTTTCCTGCACAATTTCCTCCGCCGGCTTGTCCTCGCGCAGTCCCTGGAACGAGGCATGGCGTACTATACGGTCCGATGTCCAGCTGCGGAACTCCACTTCGCCGACAAGCTCCGGCTTGACCCAGACCATGCCCTTGCCCTTCGGCACGGCCTTGTCGAAAGGCGATTCCTTGGCCGTCAGCGCATCGAGCTTCTTCTTCAGCTCCGTCGCGCCCTTCGCGGAGAAACCGGTGCCGACGCGCCCGGCATACTGCAGTTTGCCGCCCTCGTAATAGCCGACCAACAGCGAGCGCAGCCCGCGCCCGGTCTTGTCCGAGGGCAGATAGCCGCCAATGACGAATTCCTGCCGCGCCGTGCATTTGGACTTCACCCAGGTCGGGCCGCGCCCGCTGCGATAGGGTGCGTCGGCGCGTTTGGAAACGACGCCTTCCAGCCCCATGCGGCAGGCATGCTCCAGCATGATCTTGCCGGGCTCGGAAAAATGGTCGGAGAAACGCACCGCCGCGTTTTCCGGCTGCTTGCCAAGCAGTTCCTGCAAGGCCTGCTTGCGCTCGACCAGCGGCTCGCCGCGCAAATCCTTGCCGTCGAGGCGCATCAGATCGAACACATAATAGAGGAAGCGGTTCGTCCGCTTCGCCGACAAATCCTGCTGCAGCAGCGCAAAGGACGAGACGCCGCTGTCGGCCAGCACGACGATCTCGCCATCGATGATGGCATCGTTGCATTTCAACGCGGCGAGTTCGGCAACGATCTCGCCGTCGAATTTCTCCGTCCAGTCGAGGCCGGTGCGGGTCAAGAGCCGCACATCGGTACCGGCGATCTGCGCCTGCATGCGATAGCCGTCGAATTTGACCTCGTGCAGCCAGTCCTTGCCGGGCGGTGCGTCCCGTTCGAGCGTCGCAAGCTGCGGTTCGATGAAGTCGAGTTTCCGGGCCGTGGTCTTTGCCTTGCCGGCGGCAGGCTTGTTGGAGTGCCAGACTTCAGGCTTCTCGCCCTTGGCCGCCTTGCCCTCGCCGACCTCCTCGATCGTCAGGCCCGACTTCACCGATTCCGGCTTGTCCTTCAAAATGTCTTCGCCCGGGCGCGCCGCGGCATCGTCCGACTTGATCAGCAGCCAGTTGTCGCGCTTTTCACCCGCCCGCGGCTGCAACCGCACCAGATGCCAAAGCCCATGCAGCTTGTGGCCCTTGAGCTCGAAGCTGATATGGCCCTTCTTCATCGCCTTGGCCGGGTCGGTCTCGGGCAGCCATGTGCCCTCGTCCCAGACGATGACGGAACCGCCGCCATATTCGCCCTTGGGGATCGTGCCCTCGAACGGCGCATAGTCGATCGGGTGGTCCTCGACATGGACGGCCAGCCGCTTCTCATGCGGATCGAGGCTGGGTCCCCGTGTCACCGCCCAGCTCCAAAGCACGCCGCCATGTTCCAGGCGAAGGTCGTAATGCAGCCTGGTCGCCGCGTGCTTGTGGATGACGAAGATACCGCCCGCCTCGCCCTTCCCTGTGCGCGCCACCTTGCCCGCCGGCTCCGACGTCTTCTTGAAATCGCGCTTGGCGTGATATTGTTCGAGGCCGGCCATCGTTCCCTGTCCTCAGGCCGATTTGCGCTTGGGCGCGGCAGCTTTCGGCTTGGCGCGTTTGGGCGCCGGCCTGGCTTTCGCGGATGATGCGTTTGCAGAGCCGGAATCCCCGGAATCCGACGACGACAGGCTCTTCTTCAGCGCGTCGAACAGATTGACGACGTTGGAGGGTTTTGGCGCCGCCTTGGCCTTAGGCGCCTTGTGCCCGGCCTTCTTGGCACGGATCAGTTCGAGCAGCGCGTCCTCATACTTGTCGTCGAATTTCGACGGATCGAATTTCGCTTTCTTCTTGTCGATGATCAGTTCGGCCAGATCGGTCATCTCCTGGTCGGTCTTCACCGCCTTGATCTCGTCGAACACGCTGTCAGGCTGGCGCACCGTATTGTCGTAGCGCAGCGTCGTCAGCACCATGCCCTTGCCCAGCGGCTCAATCACCACGGGGCGTTCTCGGCTGTACAGCACGATGCGCGCCAGCCCGGCCATCTTCTTGCCTGCCATGGCATCGCGGATGACGGCGAACGCCTCCTCCGACACCTTGTCGGCCGGCGCCACATAGTAGGGCGTGTCGAGATAGATCTGCTGGATCGAGGCCTTGTCGACGAAGCCGTCGAGGCTCATCGTGTGCGAGGATTCGATCTGCACCGCCTCGATCTCGTCCTCCTCGATATGGACGAAATCGCCGTCGTCCAATTCATAGCCCTTGATCTCGTCGCCCTCATCCAGGGGCTTGCCGGTTTCGGCATCGACATAGATGCGCTTCACCGTGTTGCCGGTCTTGCGGTTGAGGATGCGAAACGAGACCCTTTCGGTGTGGGTGACGACATTGGTCAGTTCGACCGCGCAGGTGACCAGCGACAGCTTCAGATAACCCTTCCAGGCAGGTCGCGGCGCCATGGCAATTTCCCTCTAAGCGATCAGATGAAAGTCAGAACGGCCAGAGCCCGCTCCAGTTCCGCCCGCGCGCGACATTACGCATGCCAGGCGCGCCCGAGCCATCGTGGCGGCACGAACGGAAATTTCGCCCGCCGGCCAGAAATTGAAACAGAACCGCGCGCGGGCGACATTCAAACGAAACATATGTGATGCAAAAGTCACACAAGCCGGAATGGCGACAAAAGGCACGGAAACACCCCGAATCAGCCGCATTCCGGCCACGAAGCAACGGGTTTTCGACCAGATATTAACATCGTGTTCACCGACTATTCACGCCTCGATGCTATCCTTCGCGCAATTCGGAAGGGACATCCGAAAATCGGGACAGGGACAGGGTAAATGAACTTCCTCACGCACCTCATCGGCTACGCCGCCGCCATCCGCGAATTCGTCGCGCCGACCTATCGGCCGGAGCGCTATTACATGCGCGGCCCCGGTCCGGCTTGCGCCCGCCGCGGCACCTCGCTGGGCGTGCACTGACCATGACCTTCGAGAGCCGCCACAACAGCCGCATCTGCAGGCCGGGCGCCAACAGCCGCGCCACCACCTATCGTTCCGAGCGCCCGGCTCTGAGCGACGGGCGGCGTGCGACAACGCCACGTCTTTGATCCCGCCTCCGGCTGGCCTAGTGTCTGCGGACACGAGCAGCCGAGGCCCGCGTGACCGACCTTTCCCAGTCAAGTCTGTCCCAATCAATTCCGGCCCAGCCAAATCGGGCCAAGCCCGGCCCTCCCGCTGAACCGTCTTTCGATGCAAGCCATCCGCTGATCGTCTTCGACGGCGTCTGCGTGCTGTGCTCCGGCTTCGTGCGCATGGTCGTCAGGCTGGATCGTCAAGGCCGCTTCCGCTTCGCCACCGCGCAATCGCCCTTCGGCGAAGCGCTGTTCAGGAAGCATGGGCTGCGCACGGACTCCTACGAAACCAATCTCGTTCTCATCGATGGCGTCGCGTTCACGAAGCTCGAGAGCTTTGTCGCGGTGATGTCGGCACTCGGCTGGCCGTGGCGCGCGGCAAAGGCGCTGTTGCTGCTGCCGCGCCCGCTGCGTGACTGGCTTTATAGGCGTATCGCCGGGAACCGCTACGCCCTGTTCGGCCGGAAGGACAGCTGCGACATCCCGTCGGTCGAGCTGCGCGGGCTCCTGATCGGCTGAAGGCCAATGCTTGTCTCTCAAAAGCGGCCTCGGTTTTGGGAGGCGACATGCACAAACAGAGAGCCGGAAGCGTCGCATGAATCCGCTTCGATGCGGCGCGCTTTCGGGCGGCAGCGCATGAGCCCAAGCCTTGATCAGCACGGGTGCGGGCTCCGCGCTTGCGCCGCGCCCGATCAGGACCGAAAGTTTTTTCTTGCGCCCTGTCGAAATCGGTCGACGCCGCGCGACATACGTCTGGCCCCGCAAGGACGTGGCCTTCGAATCACGGGAGAAGACCCATGCGATACATGCTGATGATCAACAATGACGAAGCCACAATGGCGGCCATGCCGGTCGAGAAGGCCCAGCAGATGAGCGCGGCCTACAGCGCCTATACCGACGCGTTGAAACAGTCCGGCGCGTGGCTGGCCGGCGAACGGCTGCGCCCGACACAGGCGACCACCTCCGTGCGGATCGCCGACGGCAAGACCAACGTGATCGACGGCCCCTATGCCGACACCAAGGAGCAGCTCGCCGGCTTCTATATGATCGAGGCGGCCGACATCGACACCGCCATCGAATGGGCGGCGCGCTGCCCGGCGGCCAGCACCGGCACGGTCGAGCTGCGGCCGATCTGGGAAATGGCCGACTACATGCCCAAGAAATGACGACCTGCCAAGAAATGACCATGTGATGGACAGTCGCCCGGAGATCGCCCGGGCGGCCGCCGAGGCCGCCGCCCGGCAAAGCTATGGCAAGCTGGTCGCCTGGCTCGCGGCGCGCACGCGCGACGTGACCGCGGCCGAGGACGCGCTGGCGGACGCCTTTGCCGCGGCGCTTGAACGCTGGCCGAAATCGGGCGTGCCTGAGAAGCCGGAAGCCTGGCTGCTGGCCGTGGCGCGGCGCCGGCGGGTCGATGCGGTGCGCCGGCGGCTCACCCGGGAAGCTGCCCGCGATCATCTCAAGCTGATTGCCGAGGAGATGGAGGCGCGCATGACCGACGAAGAACTGCCCGACGAACGGCTGCGGCTGATGTTCGCTTGCGCGCATCCGGCGATCGAACCCGGCGTGCGGGCGCCGCTGATCCTGCAGACGGTGCTGGGCTTCGATGCCGCGACGATCGCTTCCGCCTTCCTGGTCTCGCCGGCAACGATGGGCCAGCGCCTGGTGCGCGCCAAGACGCGCATCCGCGAAACCGGCATTCCGTTCCGTGTGCCGGAGCGGGCCGAACTTGGCGAGCGGCTGGGTGCCGTGCTGGAGGCGATCTACGCCGCCTTCGCCGAAGGCTGGTCCGATCCGGCCGGCACCGAGACGCAGCGCCGCAACCTCGCCACCGAAGGCATCTGGCTCGGCCGCCTCGTGGCGAGGCTGATGCCGCAAGAGCCGGAAGCGCTCGGTCTGCTTGCGCTGATGCTGTTTGCCGAGGCGCGCCGCACGGCCCGGCGCAGCGCCGAAGGCGACTTCGTGCCTCTGGCCGAACAGGACTGCGACCTGTGGGACCGCGCCCTGATCGACGAGGCGGAGGCGCTTCTGTCCCATGCCGCGTCGAGCGGCGTCGTCGGCCGCTACCAGCTCGAGGCGGCCGTCCAGTCCGCCCACGCGGCGCGGCGGCTGACCGGCCGCACCGACTGGCCGGCGATCCGCGCGCTTTACGACGCGCTGTTTTCGATCGCCGGATCGCCGGTGGTGGCGATCAATCGCGCGGTGGCGCTTGCCGAGACGGAGGGTGCCGTGGCGGGGCTGGCGGCGCTTTACGTGCTGGGCGACGACAAGCGGCTCAATGAGTATCAGCCCTATTGGGCGGCGCGCGCCGGTCTCCTGGCCAGGCTTGGCCAGGTGCCGCAGGCAACCGAGGCCTATGACAGGGCAATCGGCCTCGAACGCGACCCGGCGGTGCGCCGGTTCCTGCAGGGTAAGAGGGCGGCGCTGCGAAACTGACCGTCAGCCGGGCCACATCTCATGCGATGTGTTGAGCGTCTTCATCAGGGGATGCTCACGCAGCTTTGCCCATAAACGTTCGATGTTCGGCCAGGCGGTCCGCGCGGTGTCGATGTCGGGATGCCAGGCAATGAGCATGACGAGATAGATGTCGGCCAGCGACATCTGGTCACCAACCAGCCAGTCACGTCCCTTCAGAGCGGCATCGAGCACGGCGAAACCGCGGTCCATCTCGGCGATGGCCGCCTGCTTGACGGCTTTCGTGCCCTCGGCGTCGGCCGTGTAGCGATGGGCGTAGTAAAACCGCAGCACCGCTGGGTAGAGCACAGACGACATGAACGCCATCCAGCGCAGGAAATCGGCGCGGGCCGGTGCGCCGACCGCCGGCGCCAGGCAGGCCTCCGGATGGCGCTCGGCGATCAGGATGCAGATCGCCGCCGATTCGGTCATCGAGCGTCCGTCCGGCAAGGTCAGCACCGGCACCTGGTTCAGCGGGCTGATGTCGAGGAAGGCCGGACCGGGTCTGTCGGATTTCGGCACGTCGATCTGCTCGAACGGTGCGTTGGCCAGTGCCAGCGCCGCCTCGACGACAAAGCCGCCGCTGCCCGGACGGGTATAGAGCTTGTACATGAAATCCTCCCCCGGCCCGTGCAAAGCGGGCCGAGGCGATATGAACCGGAAGCAGGGTTCGGCTCAAGCCGGAGGCAGGCGCCACGGAAGGATTTTTCTGCGGGCCAGCGCGGCGGTCCGTCGAAGAGGCGGTGGCCTAAGCTCCCAACCCCTCAAACAAAATCGTCGACAAATAGCGCTCGGCGAAGGATGGGATGATCACCACCAGCGTCTTGCCCTTGTTCTCCGGCCGCGAGCCGACGACGATCGCCGCCTGCAGGGCGGCACCCGACGAAATGCCGACCGGTACGCCTTCGAGGCGGGCGACGAGGCGCGCATTGGCGACGGAATCCTCGTTCGAGACCTTGACGATCTCGTCATAGATCGTGGTGTCGAGGATCTTTGGCGCGAAGCCGGCGCCGATGCCCTGGATCTTGTGCGGGCCGGGCTGGCCGCCCGACAGCACTGGCGAAGCCTCGGGCTCGACGGCGACGATCTGCACCGAGGGCTTGCGCTTCTTCAGCACCTGGCCGACGCCGGTGATGGTGCCGCCGGTGCCGATGCCGGCAACGAAGATGTCGATCTCGCCCTGCGTGTCGTTCCAGATTTCCTCTGCGGTCGTCGTGCGGTGGATTTCCGGATTGGCGGGGTTTTCGAACTGCTGCGGGATGATGGCGTTGGGGATCGTCGCGGCCAGTTCGTCGGCCTTGGCGATGGCGCCCTTCATGCCTTTCGGACCCTCGGTCAACACCAGTTCGGCACCGAGCAGCGCCAGCATTTTGCGGCGCTCGACCGACATCGTCTCGGGCATGGTCAGGATCAGCTTGTAGCCCTTGGCGGCTGCGGCGAAGGCAAGGGCTATGCCGGTATTGCCCGAGGTAGGCTCGATCAGCGTGGTCTTGCCGGGCGCAATCTTGCCGGCCGCCTCCAGCGCCTCGATCATCGCCACGCCGATGCGGTCCTTGACCGAGGCGATCGGGTTGAAGAATTCGAGCTTGGCGACCAGATTGGCGACGACGCCCTTCTCCTTGGCGAACTTGTCGAGCCGGACCAGGGGCGTGTCGCCGATCGTGTCGGTGATGGAACTGTAAATGCGGCCGCGGCCGGGGACGCGGGCGGAGGTGACGGGCTTGTTCATTGGTTTCGCTCCCAGGATTTCAGGCAAGTGGCATTGCAGCCGGCAAGATAGGGCTTTCAGCCGCGCAACATAAGCTGTCGGCCGGAAATATCCGAGTGGGCCTCTTGTCTAAAACGCCCGTGTCCCGGAAAAGCATTTCGCGGGGAAGCCTCGCCCCGGAATGTTTTGGCTGGAAGTGGGCTACTGACGGGCCGCGATCGCCGCTGCCGCGCCAACCATGAAGCCGGCGGCGGTGCGGTTCAGCAGCTTCAGCGCGCGCGGCGATTTCAGGAACCAGCGCGCCTTGGCGGCGAGCGCCAGGTAGGGAACCAGCACGACGAACAGCACGACCACCGTCAGCGCGGCGAGAATGCCGTAGTCGGCCAGCGCAATGGTCTTCAGGTCGACGATAGTCGGTGTGATGGCAAGGTAGAAGATCATCGTCTTCGGATTCCCGAGCGTGACGGTTAGGCCGGCTATGAAGCTCGAAATCAGTCCGCCCTTGCCCTTTTTCGCCTCGACCGTTTCGGGCGTGATGCCCGCGGTCCAGAAGCGCCAGCCCAGAAATGCCAGATAGGCGACGCCGGCCCATTTGATCGCCAGGAACACCATGCCGAAGGTCTGCGCGACGAAGGCGAGGCCGAGCACCACGGCGGTCAGATAGGTGAGGTCGCCCAGCATCAGGCCAAAGGACATGGCCAGCGACGAGCGAAAGCCCGAGCCCAGCGCCCGCGCGACAAGCGCGGTGACGCCAGGGCCGGGAATCGCGGCGGCGATGCCGAGGGCGGCACTGTAGGCGAGGAAGCCGGTGAGGGTCATGGATAGCGTCCCAGATCAGCGGGCTTTATCGCATACATCCAAATAGAATTGAATTTCCTGGGGATTGGATTTGATTGCACCAGACAGCCCGGTCTTCGCCTTGTGAAGCCCCCTCATCCGGCCGCTTCGCGGCCACGTGGGGAAGAAGAGGAAAGCGACGGCGCTCGCAGGCTCCTCTCCCCACCGGGGAGAGGTCGGATTGCCCCGAATTGCCCCTGCAATTCGGTTTCGGCAATCCGGGTGAGGGGGTCTGCGCTGCCGAGTAATGTCCCTCAGGAACGCCCGCCATCATAGGTCACGCGCCAGATCGTGCCGTTGCCGTCCTCGGTCACGATCAGCGCGCCGTCATGGGCTACGGCCACCCCCACCGGTCGGCCCCAGACCTCGCCGTTGGAAACGACGAAGCCGGTCATGAAGTCCTCGTATTCGCCGGTCGGCTTGCCGTCCTTGAACAGCAGGCGGACGATTTTGTAGCCGGTCCTGTTGCCGCGATTCCACGAACCGTGCAGGGCGACAAACGCATCGCCCCGGTATTCCTTGGGAAAACCGCTGTCGGCGGGCAGGTCCTTGCGGTCGTAGAAGGCGATGTTGAGCGGCGCCGAATGCGCCTGCATCAGCACGTCGGGAATGGTCGCCTTGCCGGCGAGGTCGGGGCGCGCGCCCTTGTGGCGGGGATCCTCGTGGTTGCCGATATAGTACCAGGGCCAGCCGTAGTACGCGCCGTCCTTGACCGACGTGGCGTATTCGAACGGCACATTGTCGCCCAGCGCGTCGCGCTCGTTGACAACGCACCACAGCGCGCCCGTCGCCGGCTGGATGGTCATGCCGGAACAATTGCGCAAGCCGGTGGCGACGATGCGGCCGTTCTTGCCGTCCGGATCGAAGGCCTGCACGTCGGCGCGCCCCTCTTCGGAGCCCCAGGTCGCGCCGAGTGGCTTCGATGTCACCCAGGCGTCGAGGCCGCCCTCCGGCGCCTTGCCCATGTCCTCGGCGACATTCGAGCCCGAACCGACCGACAGATAGAGCGTCTTGCCGTCAGGCGAAAAGGCGATGTCGCGGGTCCAGTGATGGTTCGCGGGAATGTTGGCGACGATGATTTCCGGTTCGCCGGATGCCTTCAGTTCGCCCTTCTGATAGGCGAAGCGCACGATGCTGTCGCTGTTGGCGACATAGACCCATTGCGGGTCATCGCCCGGCGGATAGAAGGCGATGCCATAGGGCTGATTGAGATTGCCGGCGAAAATGCCGTCCTCGGCGGGCCTGGCGCTGTCCTTGGCCAGGCGATAGACGCGGACTTGGTTGGCCTCGCTGTCGGCGACGAACAGGTCGCCATTGGGCGCGACGCGCACGGCGCGCGGATTGTCGATGCCGGACGCGATCAGCTCGGCCGAAAAACCCGGCGGCAATTGCGGCTTCGCGCCCGCCGGCATGTCGGCAAGCCCGGCGCTGTTCGAGGCCGACTTGGTGACGTAGGGTTTTGGCAGGTCTTCCGGTTTGATCAGGCGGCGCACGCCCGGCCTGTCGGCGCGCCAGTCGCCGAAGGCGGCCGCACCCTTCAGGACGGGCTGATCGGCCTGCTGGGCGAATGCCGCGCTTGTCATGAGAAAGAGTGCTGGAAGCACCAGTCCGGCCAATCGGATCATTTTGTCCTCCATCTGGTCGCGAAGGAAACCAACGGCCGATCTGTCCCCGGGTTCCGCCTCACACGACGAGTTGAGGGGAAGCAGGTTCCCTGCCTATGTCCCGGCAGCCAGGAAATCGTCGTCGAGGCGTTTTTCCAGCGCGACGAGATCGGCCGGCAGCGGCAAGCCCATGGCGCGCATTTCCTGCAGCTTCTCGCGCAATTGTTCCTGGATTTCGTGCTGGTCTTCCGGCTGGTTGACCATCTCCTCGAGCAGCAGGCTGATCCGGGCCTTGAGTTCTTCGAGCGCCATTGTTTTTCTCCTTGCTGCCCGTCTCTTGCCGTCCGGGGCGCTACCTTAGCATGCGCGAAATCAGCTGCGCGGTATAATCGACCATCGGCACGATGCGGGCGTAGTTCAACCGGGTCGGGCCGATGACGCCGAGCGCGCCGACGACGCGGGCATCCTTGTCGCGATAGGGCGCGACCACCAGCGACGAGCCCGACAGCGAAAACAGCTTGTTTTCCGAACCGATGAAGATGCGCACGCCCGATCCCTGCTCGGCGAGGTCAAGCAGCTGGATCAGACCGTCCTGCGTCTCCATGTCCTCGAACAAGTGCCGCAGGAGTTCGATATCGGCCTGGGCGGTGACGTTTTCGAGCAGGTTGGCGCGGCCGCGCACGATGAGCCGTGCCGGCAGGCCGCTTTCGGCGCCCGCCCACACCGCCAGCCCTTTCTCGACGAGGTCCTGCGACAGTGTATCCAGCGCCGCTCTCGTCTCTTCCTTGATGCGGGCGATTTCGGTGCGCGCTTCGGCCAGCGTGCGGCCGCGGATATGCGCGTTGAGGAAATTCGAGGCTTCATGCAGTTGCGAGACGGTGATGCCGGCGGGCAGCTCGACGACGCGGTTCTCGACGTCGCCATTCTGCGACACCAGCACGGCAAGCGCCTTGGTCGGCTCCAGCTGGATGAACTCGATATGCTTCAGCGCCACCTCGTTCTTGGCGGCCAGCACCAGGCCGGCGCCGCGCGACATGCCCGACAGCATCTGGCTGGCCTCGGTCAGCATGTGCTCCAGTGTCGCGCCGGAACCGGAGGCGCGCACCTGCGCCTCGATGGTGCGGCGCTCCTCGTCTGAGAGGTCGCCAAGTTCCATGAAGGCATCGACGAAGAAGCGCAGGCCCGCCTGCGTCGGCAGCCGGCCGGCGGAGATGTGCGGTGCGTAGATCAGCCCGAGATGCTCGAGGTCGCTCATCACATTGCGGATGGTGGCCGGCGACAGCGAGGAAGGCAGGATGCGCGACAGGCTGCGCGAGCCCACGGGCTCGCCATCCCTGAGATAGGAATCGACGATGCGCCGGAAGATGTCACGAGAGCGCATGTCGAGTGATTGAAGTGCAAGCGACTGCGAACCGGGATCGATTGCCTTGGTCATTCGGCCAAAAACCTCCTTGTTCAGGATATAGACTTCGGCGCGGTGGACGCAACCCGGTCTCTCGTGTCGGCTCACCGGGTCCGTTTTCCTTTGCGCGCCGCCCCCCATGCGTCTAAAAGCCGGCCACGATTCCGAAAAATGACTGGAAAGAAGCCTGAATGCGCCCCTCCAAACGCCAATTCGACGAAATGCGCGCCATCTCCTTCGAGCGCGGCGTCTCCAAGCACGCCGAAGGTTCGTGCCTGGTGAAGTTCGGCGACACCCATGTCTTGTGCACCGCCAGCCTCGAGGAAAAGGTGCCGGGCTGGATGCGCAATTCCGGCAAGGGCTGGGTGACGGCCGAATATGGCATGCTGCCGCGCTCGACTGGCGAGCGAATGCGCCGCGAGGCCTCGGCCGGCAAGCAGGGCGGCCGCACGCTCGAAATCCAGCGCCTCATCGGCCGCTCCTTGCGCGCGGTGGTCGATCTGCAGGCGCTGGGCGAACAGCAGATCACCGTCGACTGCGACGTCATCCAGGCCGATGGCGGCACCCGCACCGCCTCGATCACCGGCGGCTGGGTGGCGCTGTACGACTGCCTGCGCTGGATGGAAGCGCGCCAGATGGCCAGCGTCGCCAAGGTGCTGAAAGACCACGTCGCGGCGATTTCCTGCGGCATCCATGACGGCCAGCCGGTCATCGATCTCGATTATCTCGAGGATTCCGCGGCCGGCACCGACGCCAATTTCGTCATGACCGGCAAGGGGGGCATCGTCGAGATCCAGGGCACCGCCGAGGGCGAGCCTTTCTCGGAGGACCAGTTTGCCGAATTGATGGGCCTGGCCAAGAAAGGCATCCAGCGCCTGGTGAGTTTGCAGCAGATGGCGGTGGCTTAGGATTTAGATGCCGAGCGTGAGTGCCCCCCTCTGGCCTGCCGGCCATCTCCCCCTCAAGGGGGGAGATCAGATGTTGCCTTGGCCTTCGCCAATCGCCAACGTCGCACAAGGGATGCCGGCGCAGCCACAGCCACTCTCCCCCCTCGAGGGGGAGATGCCCGGCAGGGCAGAGGGGGGCGCCTCGTGATACCCTCTGCAATCCTGGAATCCGCGCTCTACGTCACCGACCTTCCGGCCGCCGAAACGTTCTACACCGACATCCTCGGCCTCACCCTGCTCGGCAAGGTCGACGGCCGCCATCTCTTCTTCCGCTGTGGACCAGGCGTGCTGCTGGTATTCAATGCCGAAGCGACGAAAATACCTCCGGCGCCGGATGCCCGGCTGCCGGTGCCGCCGCACGGCGCGGTCGGCGAGGGTCACCTCTGCTTTGCCGCAACCGCCGCCGAAATCATGGCCTGGAAAGCGCATCTGGAGGCAAAAAGAATCGCCATCGAAAGCGAATTCGAATGGCCGCAAGGTGGCCGTTCGCTCTATATACGCGACCCCTCGGGCAATTCGATCGAGTTCGCCGAGCCGAGAATCTGGGGCCTTTGATGCATACACTTGATGGCAAGAAGATCGTCGTCGCCAGCCACAATGCCGGCAAGCTGCGCGAATTCGCCGATTTGATGGGGCCGTTCGGTTTCGAGGCGAAGTCGGCCAAGGACTATGGCCTGCCGGAGCCTGACGAGACCGGCACGACTTTCGAGGAAAACGCCTACATCAAGGCGCTGGCCGCCGCGAAGGCGACCGGCCTGCCGGCGCTGTCGGACGATTCTGGGCTCTGCGTCGACGCGCTCGACGGCGCGCCCGGCGTCTACACCGCCAACTGGGCCGAAACCGCTGACGGCAGCAGGGATTTCGCCATGGCCATGCAGCGCACCGAAGTGGCGCTGCAGGAGGTCGGCGCCGCCTCGGCCGAGCAGCGCAAGGGCCGCTTCGTCGCCGTCATTTGTCTCGCGTTTCCCGACGGCGCGGCCGAATATTATCGCGGCGAGGCCGAGGGCACGCTGGTCTGGCCGCCGCGCGGCGAGCTTGGCTTCGGCTATGATCCGGTGTTCTTGCCCAATGGCTTCGACAAGACGTTCGGCGAGATGAGCGCCGAGGAAAAACACGGCTGGAAACCCGGCCAGCCGACGGCGCTGTCGCATCGCGCCCGCGCCTTCCAGAAATTCGCCCAGGCACGGTTGAATACGCTCGGATCGGGTTCGGCATGATTGGACACGGCATGACCATGCCGCTCGACCGGACGCCCGGCTTCGGCGTCTACATCCACTGGCCGTTCTGCGCGGCCAAATGCCCCTATTGCGATTTCAACAGCCATGTCCGCCACCAGCCGGTCGACCAGGAGCGCTTTGCCGCCGCCTTTGAGGCGGAACTGGCGACGATGCGCCAGCGCACCGGACCGCGCGAGGTCACCAGCATCTTCCTCGGTGGCGGCACGCCGTCGCTGATGAAGCCGGAAACCGTTGCCAGGGTCCTGGACGCCGTGGCCAAGAACTGGACCGTGCCTGACGGCATCGAAGTGACGCTGGAGGCCAACCCGTCCTCGGTCGAAGCCGAACGCTTTCGCGGCTATCGCACGGCCGGCGTCAACCGCGTCTCGCTCGGCGTGCAGGCGCTGAACGACAAGGATTTGCGCTTCCTCGGCCGTCTGCACAATGTCGATGAGGCGCTCCACGCCATCGGGCTCGCGCGCGAAATCTTCCCGCGCCTGTCCTTCGACCTGATCTACGCCCGGCCCGGCCAGACGCCGGAAGCCTGGGCCGCCGAGCTCGAACAGGCGATCGGCCACGCCGCCGACCATCTGTCGCTCTACCAGCTGACCATCGAGGAAGGCACGCCCTTCCACGCCCTGCATGCGGCGAAGAAGTTCGCCATTCCCGACAATGACCACGCCGCCGACCTCTATGCGCTGACGCAGGAGATTACGTCCGCGCACGGCCTGCCGGCTTACGAGATTTCCAACCACGCCCGGCCGGGCGCCGAGAGCCGGCACAACCTGACCTATTGGCGCTATGGCGAATATGTCGGCGTCGGCCCCGGCGCGCATGGCCGCTTCGTCGAGAACGGCCATCGCACGGTGACGATCGCCGAGCGGATGCCGGAGACCTGGGCCAATCTGGTCGAGGCCAAGGGTCATGGCGTCACCGGGGGCGAGATCCTGACCCGCTCGGAAGAGGCCGACGAGTTCCTGCTGATGGGGCTGAGGCTGGCCGAAGGCATCGACCTCTCGCGCTACGAGGCGTTTTCCGGCCGCGGCCTGTCGAGCGCGCGGCTGTCGGTTCTGCAGGGCGAGGGGCTGGTGGCGCCGATCGGCAATGCGCGGCTCCGCGCCACGCCGGCCGGCATGATCGTGCTCGACGCCGTGGTGGCGGATCTGGCGCGCTAATCCTTTGAAAAACGTTCTCTTTGTCTGCAGCCAGAACCGCTTGCGAAGCCCGACCGCCGAGCAGGTGTTTTCAACGCGCAGGGATATCGAGGTGGCGTCGGCGGGCACAAACCACGATGCCGACACGCCGCTGACGCATGAGCTGGTCGCCTGGGCCGACATCATCTTCGTCATGGAAAAGGTGCACCGCACCAAACTGCAGAAGAAATTCAAGGCGAGCCTGAGGAAGGCCCGGGTCATCTGCCTCGATATACCTGACAACTACGAATTCATGGATCTGGAGCTGATTGACCTTCTGAAGGCGCGAGTCGCACGGTATCTCCAGTGAACCAGATCCTCGCCATCCTCTGATCCGCGCCGCATCACCCCGCCCAAGATGACGAAGCGCGAGCAGTCACGGAGGTCGCGCTGGTCAGGCGTCGTGCTTGAAACGGCGCTTGCCGCGATCTTTCTCGGCATGCGTTTGTCCGCTCCGCGCCGGTTTGGCGTCGGCCTTTTCGCGGCGAACGCTGTGCTGGTCGTTCATCGGATGCGGCGGCACGCCTTGCCTGGCGGTTTTCGTTTCAAGGCGGGTGATGAAGATATCGAAGCGATTGGGCATCGTACGGTCAGTGCTCCGTCGTGCTGTCTGGTTCGTTGTCGGAAATCCTGACATTCGTAGGCAAGGCGGTTGCCGCCTGCTTGGTCAGGCTGGTGTCGGTCTTGGCAGGCAGGCGCTTGTCCCTGGGTGCGGCAACGCGCTTGCGGCCGGCATAATAGGGTTCGAAAGCGTCCTGTATCTTCAGGCTGTCCATCCTGTCCTCCCTTTAGGAATCAGGGGCTAAATCTGCCAATTCCGGTTTGGTTCCCCACTGTGGCGAAGGCATGGCGATTGCCTTACATCGGCGTGAGCTTTTGCAAGCCGGCATCAGCCATGCCAAACAAGGGTTTGGCAGGCCAAACAAGATCTGGCAGGCCAAACAGGGCCGAATGGAGACTTGATCAGTGACCGACGAGACGGGCAGACGCAGCTATGTGGTCGGGCAGACCGAAATTCCCGCCCGTCCGCTCGAGCCGGCGCTCTATCTGGTGGCGACCCCGATCGGCAATCTCGCCGACATCACGCTGCGCGCGCTGGAGACGCTGGCCGCCGCCGACATCGTCGCTTGCGAGGACACCAGGGTGTCGCGCGTGCTGCTCGACCGCTACGGCATCCGCCGCCGCACCACGGCCTATCATGAGCACAATGCCGGCGAGGCCGGGCCGAAACTGATCGCAGCACTTCAGGCCGGACAGAGCGTGGCGCTGATTTCCGATGCCGGCACGCCGCTGGTCTCCGATCCCGGCTACCGGCTGGTCGGCGAGGCGATCGAGCACGGCATTCGCGTCGTGCCGATCCCCGGCCCGTCGGCGCCGCTGGCCGCGCTCACCGCGTCCGGCCTGCCGTCCGACGCCTTCCTGTTTGCCGGGTTTCTGCCTGTGAAATCAGGGCAGCGGCTGACGCGGCTGGAGGCGCTGAAGGCAGTACCGGCAACACTGATCTTCTTTGAATCGCCGCGCCGGCTGGCCGAATCGCTTGGCGCCATGGTCGAGGCACTCGGCGGCGAACGCAAGGCCGCCATCGGCCGCGAATTGACCAAGACCTTCGAGGAAATGCGCACCGGCACATTGCAGGCACTGGCCGACCACTACGCAGCCGCCGATACGCCGAAGGGCGAGATCGTAGTCTGCGTCGGCCCGGCCGAGGCCAAGGCGGACGAGCCCGCCGATATCGATCGCCTGTTGCTGTCGCTCGCCGCCGAAATGCCGGCCTCCAAGGCGGCGGCGGAAGCGGCAAAGATGACCGGCGGCCAGAAACAGGCACTCTACCGGCGGCTGCTGGAACTCAAGGATGCCTCCGGAGAGGGCAGTGGCTGAGCGCCCGAGCGCCAGCCGCCAAAAGGCCTATCGGCGCGGCCATCGCGGCGAATGGCTGGCCGCCGCCGCGCTGATGCTCAAGGGCTACCGCATTCTCGCGCGCCGCCATCGCACCCGCTTCGGCGAGATCGACCTGATCGCGCGGCGCGGCGACCTGGTTCTGTTCGTCGAGGTCAAGGCGCGGCGTTCGCTGATGGAAGCCATGGAAGCGATCGGCCACGAATCGGAACGCCGCATCGAGGCCGCCGCCGACATTTGGCTGTCACGCCAGCCCGACTATGGCAGGCTGTCGATGCGCTTCGACATGGTCGCGGTGCTGCCCTGGCGCTGGCCGGTGCATGTCGAGAATGCGTTTTATGGGCGGAATTGACCAAAAGCTTGTGCGAGGCCGCCCCCTCATCCGGCCGCTGCGCGGCCACCTTCTCCCCGTTGGGGAGAAGAGACTACGCCGGCGCTGACAGGCTCCTCTCCCCTCGGGGAGAGGTCGGATTGTCCCGAATGGCCCTTCGCAATTCGGTTGGCAATCCGGGTGAGGGGGAGCCTACAACGATGCGCGTTCGCTCACCCCCAGATCATCAACGCCACCAACCCGACACCACCCACCACCAGCCGCCACCAGCCGAACAGCGAGTAGCCGTTGCGCGAGACGTAATCGAGCAGGTAGCGCACCACGATGAGCGCGGTAACGAAGGCGGCGACGAAGCCGATGGCGATGATCGGCAGGTCGGCCGATGTCAGCACGTTGCGGTTCTTGAACAGGTCGAAGGCAAAGGCGCCGACCATGGTCGGGATGGCCAGGAAGAAGGAAAACTCCGCCGCCGCGCGCTTGTCGACACCCAAAAGCAGCGCGCCGACAATGGTCGAGCCGGAGCGCGACGTGCCGGGGATCAGCGACAGGCACTGGAACAGCCCGATCTGCAGGTAAAGCCGGGTGGGGAAGCGCTCGACGTCGCGATAGACCGGCTTCAGGTTCATGCGGTCGACCGCCAGCAGGACGACGCCACCGATGATCAGCATGATGCAGATCAGCCGTGGCGATTCGAACAGCACCGTCTTGATGAAATCATGCGCCAGCGCGCCGATGATCGCCGCCGGCAGGAAGGCGATCAGGATGCCGATGACGAAATGCCGCGTCAGCCGGTCATGCGGCAAATCGAGCAGCATCTGCCACAGGCGGCGGAAATAGACGCTCAAAATCGCCAGGATGGCGCCGAGCTGGATCAGGATCTCGAAAGCCTTGCCGGTGGAGTTGAAGCCGAGGAAATGGCCGGCGAGCAGGATATGGCCGGTCGAGGACACCGGAATGAACTCGGTCAGCCCCTCCAGCAGGCCGAGCAGCAGGGCTTCGACGATGGTCTGGCTTTCCATGGCTACCTCGGCTTTGCGCGACGGCTAACAGAACGGCTTGCTTGTCATGGCGTTGAACTCCCCCTATAGGTCGCAACACCCCTGACGGCCCGCTAACCGGGCGGCCAAGACTTACCGGTGCGCCCGGCGATTCGCCAGTGCGCTTTATCATCGCGGAACCATGCTGACGCTTTTCCACCATCCGATGTTCGCAACCTGCCGCTTCGTCCGCCTCGCCTTTGGCGAGTATGGCGAGGAACTGGCGCTGATCGAGGAAAAGCCGTGGACGCGGCGCAAGGAGTTTCTGGCGCTGAACCCGGCCGGCACGCTGCCGATCCTGCTCGCCGAAGGCGATGTGCCGATCGTCGGTGCGACGGTGATCTCGGAGTATCTCGACGAGACGCGCGGCGTCTTGAAGCGCGACAAGCGGCTGTTCGCCGAGGATCCGATGCAGCGCGCCGAAATCCGCCGGCTGATCGACTGGTACCTCAACAAGGCCGAAAGCGAAGTCACCCGCCATCTGGTGCGTGAACGCGTGCTGAAGCCCGTCATGCCGGAAACGGCGGGCGGCGGCTCGCCCGATTCGGGCGCCATCCGCGCCGCGCGCGCCAACATCCGCCAGCACATGAAGTACACCAACTGGCTGGCCGGCACCCGCCATTGGCTGGCCGGCGGCCGGGTCACCTATGCTGATCTGGCCGCCGCCGCGACGTTGTCGGTGCTCGATTATCTCGGCGAGATCGACTGGCGCGAACACCCTGCTGCGCGCGAATGGTACACTAGGGTGAAGTCGCGGCCCTCCTTCCGGCCGCTCTTGACCGACCGCGTGCGCGGCCTGTCGCCGGTGTCGCATTATGCGGACCTCGATTTCTGACGCCGCAAAACTGCGCGCGCTGATCGACGCGGAGGCGCAGCGCGCCGGCTTCGATGCCATTGCCGTCACCTCTCCCGATGCCATCCCGCTGGCGCCGGCGCGCCTGGCCGAATTCGTCGCCGACGGTTTTCACGGCTCGATGGAGTGGATCGCCGAGACGATTGCGCGGCGCAGCGAGCCTTCCACGCTTTGGCCCGACGTGCGCTCGATCGTCGTGCTGGCGATGAATTACGGGCCGGATCATGATCCGCGCGACCTGCAGGCCAGGCACAACCTGGGCGCCATCTCCGTCTACGCGAAGAACCGCGATTATCACGATGTGATCAAAGGCCGGCTGAAGGAAATCGCCGGCAAGATCGTGGCGCGCGCCGGCGGCGACGTGAAGGTGTTCGTCGATACCGCTCCGGTGATGGAAAAGCCGCTGGCGCAAGCCGCTGGCCTCGGCTGGCAGGGAAAACACACCAATCTGGTCAGTCGCGAACACGGCTCCTGGCTGTTCCTCGGCACCATCTTCACCACGGCCGAACTCACACCCGACCACGCCGAGATCGACCATTGCGGCTCATGCCGCGCCTGCCTCGACGCCTGCCCGACCGATGCTTTCCCGGCGCCCTACCGGCTCGATGCGCGGCGCTGCATTTCCTACCTCACCATCGAGAACAAGGGGCCGATCCCGCATGAATTCCGCGAAAAAATCGGCAACCGCATCTATGGCTGCGACGATTGTCTGGCCGCCTGCCCATGGAACAAGTTCGCGCGGACAGCGTCGGAAGCCAAACTCGCCGCGCGCGACGATTTGCGCGAGCCGGCGCTCGCCGACCTGCTCGAACTGGACGACACGGCCTTCCGCGCCTTCTTCTCCGGCTCGCCGATCAAGCGCATCGGCCGCGACCGTTTCGTGCGCAACGTGCTGATCGCCGCCGGCAATTCCGGCGATGCCGCTCTGGCCGTCCCGGTGCGTGCGTTGCTCGCCGATCCCTCGCCGCTGGTGCGGGGCGCGGCAATATGGGCGCTGGCGCGGCTGGTGCCCGATGCCGAATATGCGGAGCGGGCCGTGACCGGTCTGGAAACCGAGAACGATGCGGCGGTGCGCGAGGAATGGCGCCTGGCGCGGCCAGACAGGGCGCATGCATGAGCCAAAAGCAGATCTTCATCTTCGGCGCCGGCTATTCCGGCAAGGCCTTTGCCCGCGCCAACAAGGATGCCGTTGCCATCCTTGGCACGACGCGGTCCGAGGAAAAATTCGCGTCGCTGCGCCAGGCCGGCATCGCCCCGCTGCAGTTTGACGGCACGCTTACGGACGAAATCGGCGCGGCGCTGGAGGAAACGACGCATCTGGTGATTTCGGTTGCCCCGGAAGAGGCCGGCGACCCCGTCTTGAATGCCGCCCGGGCGGCAATCGCAGGGATGCCGGCACTGGAATGGATCGCATATCTCTCGACCGTCGGCGTCTATGGCGACTACGGCGGCGCCTGGGTCAACGAAAAGACCACCTGCCGGCCGGTGTCGAAGCGCTCTGTCATGCGGGTCGAGGCCGAGCAGGCGTGGCTGAAACTCGGCGAGGAAATCGGCCGGCCGGTGGCGATCCTGCGTCTGTCCGGCATTTACGGCCCGGGCCGCAATGCGCTGGTCAATCTGGAGAGCGGCACCGCAAGGCGGCTGGTCAAGCCCGGCCAGGTGTTCAACCGCATCCATTGCGACGATATCGCCGGCGCGCTCTGGCAGCTTATCGCAGGCAACACAGGCGGCATCTTCAACGTCACCGATGATGAGCCGGCGCCGCCGCAGGATGTCGTCGCCTATGCCGCGTCGCTGATGGGCGTCGAGCCGCCGCCGGAAATTCCTTTCGAGACCGCCCAACTTTCGCCCATGGCACGGTCCTTCTATGGCGAGAACAAGCGTGTCGCCAATGCGGCGATCAAGGCGGCGGGCTATGGCTTTCGCTTTTCGGACTACCGCGCCGCCTTCGACCATATGTGGGCAAGCGGCGACTGGCGCGACGGCGAGGCGCGCAGCCCGATAAAGTGCTGATTGCGCCAAGGGGTAGGGCGATCGAAGCACGTTGCGTTGCGTGCTATGATTTGGGCCTGGGATTGCAGTGGGGATCCGGTTTCATGAAGACAGCGATGCGGCTCGGCAAGAAATCACTGCTGGCAGCGGTGTTCTGTCTGCTTGGTCTTGCCGCGCAGCCGGCACTGTCCGAGGAACGGGCCAAGGACCTGTTCGGCGCCGAGAAACTGCCGACCGCGACCGCTCCGCAATCCTTCGGCTTCTATTCCAAGGGTTGCTTCGCCGGCGGTGTCGCCATCCCCATGGACGGCCCGACCTGGCAGGTCATGCGGCCCTCGCGCAACCGGCGCTGGGGCCATCCGGCGATGATCGCGCTGATCGAGAAACTGTCGCGCGACGCTGCTGCCGATGGCTGGCCGGGCCTTTTGATCGGCGACATTTCGCAGCCGCGCGGCGGCCCGATGATGACAGGCCATGCCTCGCACCAGATCGGGCTCGACGCCGACGTCTGGCTGACGCCGATGCCGGACCGCACCATGACCAGGGCGCAGCGCGAATCGATGAGCGCCACCTTGATGGTCGACGAGAAGACCCATCTGGTAAAGGACGCGCTGTGGACGCCGCAGCACACCGCGCTCTTGAAGCGGGCGGCGAGCTACGCGCAAGTCGAGCGCATCCTGGTCAATCCCGGGATCAAGAAAAAGCTCTGCGACACCGTCAAGGGCGACCGCGGCTGGTTGCGCAAGATCCGGCCGTTCTGGGGCCACGACTATCATTTCCACATGCGCATCGGCTGCCAGCCGGGCTCGCCCAACTGCAAGGCGCAGGAGGCGACGCCGGATGATGACGGCTGCGGCAAGCCGCTGGCCTGGTGGTTCACCGAAGAACCGTGGCGGCCCAACAAGAACCCGGATGCGCCGAAGGCACGCGACGTGATGACCATGGCCAACCTGCCCAAGGAATGCCGCGCCGTGCTCGAAGCGCCGGGGCCAGAGTCAGCCGAGGCGGCGACCTATCATGGCAGCGCCGTGCCGGTCGCGGTCGCCGCACCCGAACCGGAAACGCCGCCTCAGCCTGCCGCCACGGCCAGTGGCGGGGCCGATTTGCCAGGCGCGGCAAATGCTTTCGCGGCGACCCCCAGAATGGGCGCGCCGGTGCCACGGCCACGGCCGCCAGCGAAATGACGGCGCTCTAGCGTCCGGTTTGAGCTGGGGAATGGGCAAACCTCCGAAGTCGGCGCAGCCCTTCATTGCCCTGCCGGGCATTTCTCCCCGTAAACAGGGCGAAAGAAGCCTGCCTGGACGCGGGCGCCCTTCTTGCCGCGTCAATGCGGGGCGGCGCCAGCGCTCGAAAACTGACACTCAAGCGGCTTTCCCTTTGCGGGGCCATGCGCTAGTCAACGACGAGGCGGTGAGAGGCTGCCGAGAACGAGGCGGACGAAGAGCATGGCAGGCGACGACGAAACAGCTTTGCGGTTTCCGATCCTGATCGGCGACATTGGCGGCACCAATGCGCGCTTTTCGATCGTGCTCGACGCCAATTCCGAACCGACCGAGCCGCAGATCGTCCAGACCGCCAATTTCAACACGATCGACGAGGCGATCCAGGCGGCGGTGCTCGACCGCTCGTCGGTCCGCCCCAATTCGGCGGTGCTGGCGGTGGCCGGTCCGGTCGATGGCGACGAGATCGAGCTCACCAACTGCCCCTGGGTCGTCAAGCCCAGGCAGATGTTCGCCAATCTCGGCCTGAGCGACATCGTCGTGCTCAACGATTTCGAGGCGCAGGCGCTGGCCGTCGTGGCGCTCGGCGAAGAACATATGGAAAAGATCGGCGGCGGCACGCCGGAGCCCAATGCCGGCCGCGTCGTGCTCGGCCCCGGAACCGGTCTCGGCGTCGCCGGGCTGGTCCATGCGCTGCGCCACTGGATTCCGGTGCCCGGCGAGGGCGGCCATATGGATATCGGCCCGCGCACGCCGCGCGATTTCGAGGTTTTCCCGCATATAGAGAAGCTCGAGGGCCGCATTTCGGGCGAGCAGATCCTGTGCGGGCGCGGCCTCGTCAACGTCTACCGGGCGGTGGCCAAGGCGGACGGCAAGCCCTCGCCCTTCACCACGCCGGCAGAGATCACCGGCGCGGCCCTGGCCAAGACCGATCCGGTGGCTGAGGAAGCGCTGGAGACCTTCGTTACGTGCCTCGGGCGCACCGCCGGCGATCTTGCCCTGGTGTTCATGAGCCGTGGCGGCGTGTTCTTGACCGGCGGAATCGCGCAGAAGATCGTGCCGGCGCTGAAGGAGGGCAATTTCCGCGCCGCCTTCGAGGACAAGGCGCCGCACAGCGCGCTGATGCGCACCATGCCCGTCTATGTCATCACCCACCCGCTGGCCGCACTTCTCGGCCTTGCCGCCTATGCAAGGAACCCGTCGCTGTTCGGCGTCCAGACGGCGGGCCGGCGCTGGCAGGCCTGAAACCCGGCTCGAAGCGCCCGGGCCGCCCGCGACGAAGTTAATCAGCCGCGGGCATAGGCAAGCCGGCCGCATGGCGCTAAGAGGAGTGCCGAATTACAGCCCGGTCCCTGGCGGAAAACCCACGAAGCTCCCGATTTGACACTTCAAGCTCCAAACAAGCAGAAAGCCAGCGTTGGCGAGGTCAACGCCGTGCTGCGCCGCATTCTCGCTGAAAACGGCCGCGATCATCGCTGGTCCTATGTCGTCGCCGTCTCCTGCATGCTGCTGGTGTCGGGCACGACCGCCTTCACGGCGTGGATCATGAGCCCGATCGTCAACCAGATCTTCTACGAACGGCGCGGCGATCTGGTGGTGTGGATTTGCGCCGGCATCATGGGCGCCTTCCTGGTGCGTGGTTTCGCCGGCTACGGCCAGGCGGTGGCGCTGGCCACGATCGGCAACAATCTGGTGGCGCGCTACCAGAAGCGCATCTTCGACCATCTGATGAAGCTCGGCGTGGGCTTCTTCAACGACACCCGCTCCGGCCGGCTGGCGGCGCAGGTCAACGAGAATGTCGGCGGCATCCGCGACCTCCTGTCGATCACGCTGACATCCATCACCCGCGACGCGGTGACCCTGGTCGGCCTTGTCGGCATCATGATCTACCAGGATCCGATCCTATCGCTGAGTTCGCTGCTGATCGGACCGCCGCTGATCTGGGCGGTTGTCTACCTGACGCGGCGCGTCCGGCGCATCACGCGGGAATCCGTGCTGATCAATTCCAGGCTGATCGGCGCCGTGCAGGAAGCCACGCAAGGCATCGCCATCGTCAAGGCCTTCACCATGGAGGACCAGCTGGCAAGCCGCATCGGCGCCTTGGCCGACACGGCCGAGCAGCGCTCGAACAAGATCGCCCGCGTCTCGGAGCGGCTGGCGCCGATTTCAGACATGCTGGCCGGCCTCGCCGTCACCTCCGTCATCGCCTATTCCGGCTACCGGGCGCTGGTTCTCGGCCAGCCGCCGGGCGCGGTGTTTTCCTTCATCACCGCGCTGATCCTGGCCTACGACCCCGCGAGGCGCCTGGCGCGCATGCAGGTCGGCATGGAGCGCGCGCTGGTCAACGCCCGCATGATCTACGAACTGCTCGACCTCGAGCCGCAGCAGGGCGACGCGCCGGATGCCGTCGAGGCACACTTCACGTCAGGCGAAGTGCGCTTCAACAATGTCTCCTTCCGCTATGTCGAGGAGATGCCGGTGCTGCAGGAGCTGAGCTTCGTCGCCGCCGCCGGCAAGATGACCGCCATCGTCGGCGCGTCGGGCGCCGGCAAGACGACGCTGGTGGCGCTGCTGCAGCGCTTCTACGATGTCGAGTCCGGCTCCATCGAGGTCGACGGGCAGGACATTTCCAAGGTGACGAAGCAGTCGCTGCGCGGCTCGATCGCTTATGTCTCGCAGTCGCCCTATCTGTTCGAAGGCACGATCCGCGACAACATCCGCTATGGCCGCATGTCTGCCACCGACGCCGAGATCGAGCGCGCGGCGAAACAGGCGGCGGCCGACGAGTTCATCCGCCAGCAGCCGCAAGGCTACGACACGCCGGTCGGCGAAGGCGGCTCGACCCTTTCCGGCGGCCAGCGCCAGCGCGTTTCGATCGCCCGCGCCATCGTGCGCCAGGCGCCGATCCTGCTGCTCGACGAGGCGACCTCGGCGCTCGACAACGAGGCGGAAGCGCGCGTCCAGGAAGCGCTGACCCATGTCATGGAAGGCCGCACGACGATCGTCATTGCCCACCGCCTGTCGACGGTGGTCAATGCCGACCACATCATCGTCATGGAACAGGGCAGGGTGGTCGAGGAAGGCTCCCATGCCGCGCTGATGGCCGACCCGCACAGTGTCTATGCACGGTTCCACCGGGTGCAGGGCAAGAAGGGGCTGGGGCTTGTCGACGACAGCGCACCGATCCAGACTTCGTCCCAGGACTTTGAGACCGAGGCCAGCGCCGGGAGCAAGGCATGAGCGAGACATCGGCAACAGCCGGCAAGCCGGCAGGCGACATGGGCCTTGTGGTGGTGGGCGCGGCCGGCCGCATGGGCCAGACGCTGATCCGCGCCATCCACACCATTCCGGGCGCCCGCGTCATCGGCGCGGTCGAACGCGCGGATTCGCCGCATCTCGGCAAGGATGCCGGTGAGCTGGCGGGCATCGGCATCATCAACGTGCCGATATCAGACGATCCGCTGCCGGTCTTTGCCAAGGCCGACGGCGTGCTCGACTTCACCACGCCGGCCTCGACCGTGGAATTCGCCGGCTACGCGGCGCAGGCGCGCATCGTCCATGTCATCGGCACGACCGGCTGTTCGGTCGACGACAATGCGAAAATCGCGGCGGCCGCGCGCCACGCGACGATCGTCAAATCGGGCAATATGAGCCTCGGCGTCAACCTGCTGGCGGTGCTGGTCGAGCAGGCGGCGCGTGCGCTCGACGCCGACGATTTCGACATCGAGATTTTGGAAATGCACCACAAGCACAAGGTCGACGCGCCATCAGGCACGGCACTGCTGCTCGGCGAGGCCGCTGCCGCCGGGCGCGGCATTGCGCTCGCCGGCAACGATGTGCGTTCACGCGACGGCCATACCGGCGTGCGAAAGCAGGGCACGATCGGCTTCGCCACGCTGCGCGGCGGCTCTGTGGTTGGCGACCACAGCGTCATCCTGGCCGGCACAGGCGAGCGCATCACGCTGTCCCATCACGCCGAGGACCGCGCCATCTTCGCCCGCGGCGCCGTCAAGGCGGCGCTCTGGGCACGCGGCAAGAAGCCGGGACTCTATTCGATGCGGGACGTGCTCGGCCTGAGCTGAAACGGCCAATCTGCCAAATTGCCAATCTGAAGGGAGCAAACATGTCGAGAACCCTCGTGCTCGTGCGCCATGGCCAGAGCGAATGGAATTTGAAAAACCTGTTCACCGGCTGGCGCGACGTCGACCTGACCGAGCAGGGCCACGCCGAGGCCAAGGCCGCCGGGCAAAAACTCAAGGCGCGCGGCCTGAAGTTCGACATCGCCTTCACCTCGGCGCTGACCCGGGCGCAGAAGACCTGCCAGCACATTCTCGACGCGGTGGGCCAGAGCGATCTGAAGACCATCCGCGACCAGGCGCTCAACGAACGCGACTATGGCGACCTCTCCGGCCTCAACAAGGACGATGCCCGCAAGAAATGGGGCGAGGAGCAGGTGCATGTCTGGCGCCGCTCCTACGACGTGCCGCCGCCCGGCGGCGAGAGCCTGAAGGACACCGGCGCCCGCGTCTGGCCCTACTACCTCCACGACCTGCAGCCGCACGTGCTGCGCGGCGGCACGGTGCTTGTCGCCGCCCACGGCAATTCGCTGCGCGCACTGATCATGGCGCTGGACGGCAAGTCGGGCGAGGAGATCGTCAAGCTGGAACTCGGCACTGGCGTACCGGTCATCTACCAGCTCAACGCCGATTCGACCGTGGCGTCGAAGGAAGTGCTGGAGGGCTGACGGCGATAAGCCTCGGTCATCAATTGTAAAAGTCGGCGCTGCCCCTCATCCCCCTGCCGGGACCTTCTCCCCGTATAGTGACGGGGAGAAGGGGCTGCTGGCCGAAACACCGGCGATTGGCGAAATCGGTGATGATAGCGTCCCTCTCCCGTCTCTATACGGGGAGAGGATGCCGGCAGGCAGGTGAGGGGCGGCGCCAACGCCCGAAACTGAGCCGGCGAGCATCGGCCCTCAAAAAAGCGCGTTGACAGCCATCGCTTGCCCGCTTACATGAGCCCGCACCAGCCCAGATGGCGGAATTGGTAGACGCGCACGGTTCAGGTCCGTGTTCCGCAAGGAGTGGAGGTTCGAGTCCTCTTCTGGGCACCATTTTTTCCCGACTACCAACGGGACGAGCGAATTCCTTCTCATAAATCTTGACCACGGACTTCGTCATTTCCGGGCGGATCATCGTCGCGGATCCCCGGGCTGAGGATGACGAAGCGCAGAGGCCAAACCTCCCCTCCTGGCCAGTCCCCGAACAAACCGCTTCAAACCGCGCGGCCTCTTCGCTACGCTCCCGCTCATGTCTCAATCCTCCACCGCAATCTTCGGCGCCCGTCGCGATCAGGCCTTTCCCACGCTGAGCGAGGCCGACATCGACCATATGCGCCGCTTCGGCGAGGCCAGCGCCTATGCCGCCGGCGAGCACATCATCAAGGCCGGCGATGTCGCGCCCGGCCTGATCGTCGTGCTGTCGGGCAAGGTCGATATCACGCAGGATGGGCTCGGCCGGCGCGAGACGATCGTCAGCCACGGCCCGGGCAGCTTCGTCGGCGAGCTGGCGCAGCTTTCGGCCCGGCCCTCGCTGGTCAATGCCGAGGCCGCCGAGCCGGTCGAGGCCTTCGTCATCCCCTCGCGGCGCGTGCGCGACCTGATGGTGCAGGAGGCCAATCTCGGCGAGCGCATCATGCGGGCGCTGATCCTGCGCCGCGTCGGACTGCTGGAAAGCGCCACCAGCGGTCCGATCATCATCGGACCATCAGGCAATGCCGACGTGCTGCGGCTGCAGGGTTTCCTGGCCCGCAGCGGCCAGCCGCACCGCGTGCTCGATTCCGGCAGCGACCCCTGCGCCAAAACCCTGGTCGAGCGCTTCGAGGTCGATCCGCACCATCGGCCGGTGGTGCTGTGCCCGAACGGCAGGCTGCTGATGAATCCGAGCGAGAAGGACCTCGCCCGCTGCATCGGCCTGCTCAGGCCGATCGACGCGGACACGCTTTATGATGTCGCCATTGTCGGCGCCGGGCCCGCGGGGCTGGCCGCGGCCGTCTATGCGGCGTCGGAAGGGCTGTCGACCATCGTGCTCGATTGCCGGGCCTTTGGTGGGCAGGCCGGCGCCTCCTCGCGCATCGAGAATTATCTCGGCTTCCCCACCGGCATCACCGGCATGGCGCTGATGGCGCGCGCCTACAACCAGGCGCAGAAATTCGGCGTCGAAATGGTGATCCCCGACGAGGCGAAGCTCTTGAGCGCGGCGACCGACAATTCAGGCGCCCGTTACCTGCTCGATGTCGGCGATGGCGAGACGGTGCGCACGCGCAGCGTGGTGATCGCCAGCGGCGCGCGCTACCGCCGCCTCGACGTCGCCAACCTGTCGCAGTTCGAGGGCACCTCCGTGCACTATTGGGCCTCGCCCATCGAAGGCCGGCTTTGCGCCAGCCAGGAAGTGGCGCTGGTCGGCGCCGGCAATTCGGCCGGCCAGGCGGCGGTCTACCTCGCCAGCCATGCGCGCAAGGTGGCGCTGCTGGCGCGCGGCGGCAGCCTCGATGCCTCGATGTCGCGCTATCTGGTCGAGCGTATCAAGGCGCAGCCGAACATCGAGGTGCTGACCGAGACCGAAATCGAGGCGCTGGACGGCGAGGACGGCAACCTTGCCACTGTCCGCTGGCGCAACCGCGTCAGCGGCGAGGAGACGACGCGCCCGATCCGCCATCTCTTCCTGTTCATCGGCGCCGACCCGAATACGGACTGGCTGTCGCAATGCAATGTGGCGCTGGATGCCAAGGGCTTCATCCGCACCGGATCGGAGCTCGGACCGGAACATGGCCTGATGGAGACCAGCCGCAGCGGCGTGTTTGCCATCGGCGACGTGCGTTGCGGTTCGGTCAAGCGCGTCGCGGCGGCCGTCGGCGAGGGCGCCCAGGTGGTCGCGGCCTTGCATGCCTATCTCGCGCGAGACGGCAGCCAAGCCGGCGCGACGCAAAGCATGATCCCGAAAAGTGGGAACCGGTTTTCGGAAAAGATCATGCTTCAACGAAAAGATAGCTAGGAGAGTGTGATGGCGGACGAATGCAAGCATGCGGCCGGGATCAAGGACGTGACGCCGAGCGCGCTCGGCTGCGAGGAATGCCTGAAAAGCGGCTCGTGGTGGGTGCATCTGCGGCTTTGCCGCACCTGCGGCCATGTAGGCTGCTGCGACGACTCGCCCAACCGCCACGCGACTAAGCATTTCCACGCCACCAGCCATCCCGTCATCGAGGGCTACGATCCGCCGGAAGGCTGGGGCTGGTGCTATGTCGACGAGGTCTTTCTCGACCTCGGCGACCGCACGACGCCGCAGAACGGCCCGATCCCAAGGTTTTATTGAGCCGGCCGGAAAGGAGTTGAACCGCTCGACGATCAAGAATCCGAAAAGCCCGGTTCGTCCGGGCTTTTTGTCGTTTTCGGGCGCGGCCAACGGGATCGTCGCCGGACAAAGCTTTGACATGATCGCGGCTAGTTTAGAAACATTCAAAACTGGAAGCCTCGCATGCAACCCACCTACACAAGCGCGCAGAAGGCCATTCACTGGGCGGTGTTTCTGCTGGTCATCGGCCTTTATGGCCTGACCTATCTGGAGGAGCTCTTTCCGCGCGGCGATCCCGGCCGCGCGTTCGTCTGGTGGCTGCACATTTCGTTCGGGCTGCTGCTTTTCGCGCTGGTCGTCATCCGTGTCGGCCTGCGCCTGGCGCTTGGGACGCCCGGACTGCCTCAGGAAATGTCACCGCTCGAACGATGGGCGGCCAAGGTCGCGCATCTTCTGCTTTACGCGCTGCTGGTGGCCATTCCTGTGCTCGGCATCCTGCTGACCTGGTACAGGGGCGATGCCTTGAGCTTCTTCGGTCTTTTCACCATCCCGGCTCCGGTTTCGCCGGATCGCGACACGGCCCGGTTCATCAGGGAGCTGCACAGCCTCTGCGCCAATTCGATCCTCATCCTTGCCGGCGTGCATGCGGCGGCGGCGCTGTGGCATCATTTCATCCGCAAGGACGACGTGCTCAAGCGCATGCTGCCGCAAAGCACGCCCTGACAGCGATCAGTCCCGCTTTGGCGTCGCCGGCGCGGGCGCCGGATTGTCGACGCTGTTCTCGTTCACCTGGAAGGCTTTGCCTTCGACCGGCTTTTTCTTCAGACGGTCGCCGGTCCGCGGCTGCGGCGGGTGCTCCGGGTTTTCTTCGGTGTTGTCGTTGACGTCGAGGGCTCGGGTCATCACGTCCTCCAGGTTCTGTCCTGGAACACAATGTCCGGCAGCGCGTGGGGTTCCTCGCGTCAGGGAAACGTCATGCCGGCTTGTGCTGTCGCACGATCCGCCATTCGTGCCAGATCAACACCATGACGGCAGCATCGAAGACGGTCAGCACCAGCAGGCCGAATGACTGGGTGTATGAGTAGCGGTAGACCTGGTAGATCATGAACAAGCCCAACGCCGCGAGCGATGCCGGATAAGACCAGAGCTTGCCTCGCAAAAGCCCGATAACCAGGGCAAGCTTTATCAGGCCGTGGCTGAGCAGGTAAAAGGCATAAAACTCCTTGCTGGCGATCGAGAAATGGCTGGCCATCTGCGACAGATGGCCAGCTATGAAATCATTCGGATCCTCGATCAGTTCATCCGCGGTGAGGGCGTTGACCCAGGAGGCGATGGTACCGGTCGTGACGACATAGAGCAGGATCCCGCCGATGGATTCGATCAGGGCGTGCACACCCTTCAGCCATACGCTGACTTCGAAGATCTGATGGATGCGGTGTTCATCGACGGGTTTCAAGAATCCACCTCACAACCAGCCACGGAAACCCACGCCAAATCGATGTAGCTTTAACACACTGGATAAATGCCGCGGCCGGCATCAGCCCGTTTCTCGATGAAACGATGATGGGCGTCTCCCAGATCGGGGTTCCTCTCATGGTGCGGCTGGCTTACTGCGAGAACTCCCGTCTGGACAATCTGGTGACCAAAATCCCCCAGCCAGGCGCGGGACGCGGCTTCGATCAGCCCACGAAGTAGCGATAGCCCAGCCATCCCGCCAGCGCGACCGAAGCGACCCAGATACAGGCGATGATCACCGCCGCGCCACGGCTCACCGGCCTGTCGACGGCAAGGGCGGCGGCCTCCCGGTGTTCCGCCATGACCTCGGGCGGTATCATCTTGACCACGGCAAGGATGCCCAAGGGGACCAGGATCGCGTCGTCGAGATAGCCAACCAGAGGGATGAAATCGGGAATCAGGTCGATCGGCGACAAGGCGTAACCTGCGACGCACACGGCAAGCGCCTTGGCGTACCACGGCGTTCGGGGATCGCGCGCGGCGAGGTAGAGCGCATGTACGTCGCGCTTGATCGTTCGTGCCCATTCACTCAGTGTCGCGGCCATTGGCGACCTTAGCGCCAAATGATGAGGCGCCGATAGCGCACGCCAACCGCCCGACACTCCTTCATGGCGTCCGCCTGTCAAGGCATGACACAAGTTCGGGGCTTCCCGACAGGCGGCTCGGAGCCGCTCCGCCTATCGCACGGACCCGGTGACCGTGCGGTCGACGTCGGGAACGGATTTGCGGTCGTTGCCGGCAAGGGCGGCTATGATCAGCAGGCTGGCGACGACGGGAACGAACAGCACGGCGACGCGGGCCTGTACATGAAGAATGGCGCGCCATTCGCTGCGCTTGTCGGGGCTGTCGCTCATCATACTCACTTTGCCATGGACCCCCCGAGGGGTCACATAGAGGTGAACGGTTAAGCAACTCCTTCCGACTTCGTTAACGGCGGACTTCAGGCGCGAAATCAGCTGAGCCCGATCCTTCTGGCGCCTTGCCGGAACAGCGCCTCGGCATCGGGGTCGAAGCGGAAGGTGCCGATGAAATCGTCGGCGCGATAATCAGGCAATGTCTTGCGTATGGCGGCGGCAAAGCCGCGCGCCTCGTCGAGGCGGCCGGCCAGCGCCAGGCAGTGCGCGGCGATCGCCAGGATGATGGTGTGCGCATTGGGCCGCGCCGCTGCCTTCAGTGCCCACTCGGCCGCCTCCTCGAACTGGCCGAGCCGTACATGCGACATGGCGCGCGACCCCAGCATGCCGAACAGCAGCGGGTCGAAGGGGCTGAGATGCCGCGAATGGTCCGACGAGCTTATCGCCGCCTGCGGGTCGCCCGACTGCGAATGGACGAAGGACAGCGCGTAATGGCCGAGCGCAAAATTGGGGCTGAGGTCCACCGCCCGCCCCAGTTCGGCGAGCGACCCGTCCCGCTCGCCGCGCAGCCACAGCGCCCGGCCCATCGCCCAGTGTGCGGCCGGATTGTGATCGTCGATCAGCAGGCTGTGGCCGGCGCTCTCATAGGCCAGCGCGCTTTCGCGGTCGCGGTCGCCCCAGCGCTGGAAGGCATTTTGCCAGTGGGTGAAGGACAGACCGGCATAGGCGCGGGCAAAGGTCGGGTCGAGCTGCAAGGCCTTGTCGAAGAAATGCCGCGCCTGCTCGTTCTCGGCCTGGGTGAAGCGGTACATGTGCCAGAGGCCACGATGATAGGCCTCCCAGGCGTTGAGCGAATTGGGCGCCTTCAGCATGGCGCGGTTGCGCTCGACCGTTTCGATCTCGGCCGAGATCGACGACACGATACTGTCGCCGATATCGTCGAGCACGGCGAAAAGGTCGTCGGGCCTGCGCTCGAAGGTCTCCGCCCAGACGATCCTGGCGGTGCGCACCTGGACCAGCTCGACGCTGACGATCAGCCGGCTGGCCGTGCTGCCCACCGTGCCGGTGGCGACATAGTCGACGCCAAGCTTTCTGCCGGCCTCCTCCGGTGCGATGGCTTTCTCGGCCAGCGCGAACACCGACCCGCGCGCGATGACGAAGAAATCCCTGAGCTTGGCAAGCCGGGTGATGATGTCGTGGGTGAAACCGTCGGCCAGCCCGCCGCGCGCGCCGCTTTCGTCGACAAACGGCATCACCGCCAGCGAAGCGTGGCTGGGTTCGACCGGACCGGCATCACCCGTTGGGGCCAATTGCGGTGATGTGGACGGGCCGGCCGGCTGCGCCTTGAGCGAGGTGCCGGACTGTTGGTCGCGGATTGTCTGCCAGGCCGCGCGAAGCGGGGCGAACTCCAGGTCCTCGGACCGAAACAACCGTTCCGCCGAAGCCAGATGCTGCTCGGCCGCGCCAATCTCGCCGCGCTTCGCCAGATTGGACAGCAAGGCCAGATGCGCGCGGGTGTCGAAGGGCGCCAGCTCGACCCATTTGTCGAGATGCGTGGACATTTCAGGCGAGCCGGCCGGATCGGTTGCAGCAAGCTGTTCCAATATGGCGGCGTGGAATGCGTGAAAACGCCGGCGCTGGGCGATCAGCCAGCTGTCGAAGAGCGGGCTTCGCTCGAGCACCAGTCCGTCGAGCAGATCGCCGGCGAAGAACTCTGCCAGCGCGCGCAGCCGCTCCGCATCCAGCGTGGCGATTCCTTGCGCGGCGGCGTGGCTGACCTCCAGCGCGTCGACAAGGCAGCCGTCGAGATCGAGCGCGACCGTATCGCCCTGGGTGGTGACCCGGCGCCGGTCCGGCGTGTCGAGGGCGGCGCGCAGCTTGCTCAGGCACCAGCGCAGTTCGCCGCGGGGATCGTTGGGCACGTCCCACAGCAGCTCGCACAGGCGGCCGCGACCCACGGCGTGCGGCGCCAGCGCCAGATAGGCCAACAGCGCGCGCAGCTTGCGCGAGGCCGGCAGCGCCACCGGCGCGCCATCACGCAGGATCTCCAGCGCTCCGAGCAGGCGCACGGAAAGCACCGGCCTGTCGCCGTCCAGCCTCGATGGTGCGGATTCCACGTCCGTTTCCACGCCTGCTCCCACGCTGGCCCGTCGGCCGATGCCCTATCACCAAACTCGACACGACGCATCCGGCGGCAAATCGCACGCCGCATGCGGCTGTTGCCGCATCGCCGGCACGTCAGTCCTAGCGCGGCAAGGTCTCGAAATCTCGCCGCCCAACCCGCCGGTTTGTAACCGGCCTGTGATGACAACGAGCACAGACAAGGAGTTCTTCCATGTTGCAGCAACGGAAAATCAGAACCACCGCCGGGCGCGGGCGCCTGTTCGACAGCATTCTGGACACGGTCGGCGACACGCCGGTGATCCGCATCAACAATCTCGGACCGGCCCATGCGACGATCTATGTCAAGGCCGAGTTCTTCAACCCCGCCGCCTCGGTGAAGGACCGGCTGGCGCTCAACATCATCGAGGAGGGCGAGCGCAGCGGCGCGTTGAAGCCCGGCCAGACGGTGGTCGAGGCGACCAGCGGCAACACCGGCATCGGGCTTGCCATGGTCTGTGCGCAGAAGGGTTATCCGCTGGTCGTCACCATGGCCGACAGTTTTTCGGTCGAGCGCCGCAAGCTGATGCGCATGCTCGGCGCCAAGGTGGTGCTGACGCCGCGCGCCGAAAAGGGTTTTGGCATGTACAAGAAGGCGGTCGAGCTGGCCGAGGCCAATGGCTGGTTCCTCGCCCGCCAGTTCGAGACCGCCGCCAACGCCGCCATCCACGAAGCCACCACGGCACGCGAAATCGTCAATGATTTCGCCGGCTCGCGGCTCGACTGCTTCGTCACCGGCTATGGCACCGGCGGCACCGTCGTCGGCGTGGCGCGCGTGTTGCGCCGCGAACGGCCGGACACCCGCATCGTGCTCTCCGAGCCGGCCAATGCCCAGCTTATCGGCAGCGGCAAGGCGCAGCAGCGCGGTGCCCATGGCGCGCCTGCGGCCAGCCATCCGGCCTTCGAGCCGCATCCCATCCAGGGCTGGACGCCGGATTTCATCCCCAATGTCCTGCAGGAAGCGATCGACACCAGCCTCTATGACGAGGTGATGCCGATCGCCGGGCCCGAAGGCATCAAATGGGCCAAGGCCCTGGCGCAGAAGGAAGGCATCTTCACCGGCATTTCCGGCGGCGCCACCTTCGCCGTGGCGCGGCAGGTCGCGGAGAAGGCGCCAGCCGGATCGGTGATCCTGTGCATGCTGCCCGACACCGGCGAGCGCTATATGTCGACGCCGCTGTTCGACGGCATCGAGGCCGAGATGGACGCCGACGAGATGGCGCTGTCGCGCTCGACGCCCGGCTGCCAGTTTCCGGCGGCTTGACGGGAGCCCGGCCATGGACATCGCGCAGGAATCCCTTGGGCTGCTGGCCGAGGAAACGCTCGACCCCGCCGACTGGGCCGCCGTCCAGGCCCTGTCGCACCAGGTCATCGACGATGCCGTCGATTACCTCGGCAATGTCAGGGACCGCCCGGCCTGGCGGGAGATGCCGGCCGAGGTGCGAGAAGCCTTCGCGGCACCCTTGCCTCGCTTCCCCGCGCCGCTGGCCGCCGTCTACGGCGAGGTCTCGCGCACCGTGATGTCCTACCCTATGGGCAACATCCATCCGCGCTTCTGGGCGTGGTATATGGGGTCGAGCAACTTCACCGGCGCGCTCGGCGATTTCCTGGCGGCAATCCAGGGCTCCAATCTCGCCGGCGGCAACCACGCCGCCGGGCTGATGGACAGCCAGGTGGTCAACTGGTGCAAAGAGATGCTGGGCTTTCCCGCTTCCGCCTCCGGCACGCTGGTCAGCGGCGGCTCGGTGGCCAACATCATCGGCCTGACCGTGGCGCGCAACACCAGGGCCGGCATCGACGTGCGCGAGCACGGCGTCGCGGCGATCGAAAAGCCGCTGCGCTTCTATGGCTCGGACCAGATTCACTCCTGCCACCGCAAGGCGATGGAAGCGCTGGGCCTCGGCAACAGGGCGCTGCGCCGCATCCCAACCGACGCCGGCCTGCGCATCGACATACCGGCCCTGCGGGCGGCGATCGTTGAAGACCGCGCAGCCGGCTTCAAGCCGGCCTGCGTCATCGGCAATGCCGGCACGGTCAACACCGGCGCGATCGACGATCTGCGGGCGCTCGCCAAGCTCGCGCATGAGGAAGGCCTGTGGTTCCATGTCGATGGCTGCATCGGCGCGCTGATCGCAATTGCGCCGGACAATGCGCACCGCGTTGCCGGCATCGAATGGGCGGATTCGGTAGCGCTCGATCCGCACAAATGGCTGCACGCGCCGTTCGAGGTCGGCTGTGCGTTGGTCAGGGATGCGGTGGCGCATCGTCGGACCTTCGCGGTGACGCCGGAATACCTGGAATCGACGCCGCGCGGTCTTGCTTCCGGCGAGTGGCTGCACGATTACGGCCTGCAGACCTCGCGCGGCTTTCGCGCGCTCAAGGTCTGGATGGCGCTGAAAGAGCATGGCGTCGACAAATTCGGCCGCCTGATCGACCAGAACATTGCGCAGGCCTCCTATCTCGCCGGGAGGATCGAGGCCGAGCCGTCACTGCAGCTGGCCATGTCACCGACCATCAACATCGTCTGCTTCCGCTATCAGCCCGGCGTTGCCGGCGAGGCGCTGAAGACGCTCAACACCGAGATCATGCTGCGGTTGCAGGAACTGGGCATTGCCGTCCTTTCCGATACCACCGTGCATGGCGAACACTGGCTGCGCGTGGCGATCGCCAACCACCGCACAAGGCGCGAGGACCTCGACCTTCTGATCAGTGAAACGGTGCGGCTGGGACGCGAGATCGCGGCGGAAGGTCCTTACGCGAAATAGGTCCAAAAGCGGGCGACAGGCATGGGCGGTCATGCGATTCTGCGGCGGTGATTCGGGGGACCCGACCGTGACGCTGTTTCGTATGGCCGTGCTCGCGGCGCTCGTCTGCTCCAGTGCGGCCCAGGCTGCCGACATGGCCTTCTTCGTCAAGAACCTGCGCAAGGAAGCAGTTGCGGTCGAGCTGTTCAGCCGCGACCGCGAGACGGTCTGGCCGGGCAACGGCAAGGTGTTCCTGATCGACCCGAATTCGCAGAAATCGGTGCCGCTGTCCTGCAATTCCGGAGAGCGCATCTGCTATGGCGCCTGGGTCGACGGCAATGACCGGATATCCGCCGGCGTCGGGCCTGACAACGACCAGCCTTGCGACACCTGCTGCTTCATCTGCGTCGAACACACGACCGAGACCATCGATCTGGTGCCGTGATTGGCGCGCCTCCGCGCAGGAGGTCACGTTAATCCGGAAGACCGGCCTTGCGAAAACCATCGACGAAATGATCGCGCATCGCGTCGTCGCGGAAAGGTTCCGTCCAGACCCAGTGGCTGGTGGTGAAATGCGGGTTGCCGATGAGGAACATTTCGACTTCGGCGCGCGCCTCGTCGAGCCGGCCGAGTTGCGCCAGGCTTGCCGCCAGGAAACGGCGTGAGCTCGTCCGGTAGGTTTCCTCCCGGCGCAGGGTCTCGACGGCTGCTTCGTAATCGCGCGCCGCATATTGCGCCTCGCCGAGCGTCAGATAGTACCAGCTTGCCGGATAGGGATTGAGCCGGAACGCCTTGCGGATGTGCTCGAGGCCTTCCTCGACCTTTCCGGCCAGCACCGCGATGTCGGACAATGTCGCCCAGGCGTCGGCCTCGTTCGGGTCGAGTTCGAACGCCTTGGCGAATTCGGCATCCGACTCTTCGAAGCTGTGCTCGTAGGCCAGCAGATTGCCGAGCACCCAGCGGCAGCCGGCATCGTTGGGATCGATCGCCACGGCCTTGCGCGCCAGTTCCAGCGCGATGCGGCGGTTGGGTTCGACGGGCTCGCCCCAATGCACCCATCCCATCCAATGGTTCATGGCAAGCCAGCGATGAGCCTCAGCATAGTCCGGATCGAGGGACACCGCGCGCGTCAGCAACAGATGCGCTTCCCGCGCCGTCTGCGGGGATTCGTCGATCAGCTTGCGCGCCCGCACGCAAAGATCGTAGGCCTCGAGATTGGTCGGCCGGTTGCGTGGCGGCGCCGCGCGCAGCCGGCCGAGCAGCGCCTCGACGATCTTGGCCGTGGCCTCGTCCTGAACGGCGAAGATATCGTCCAGGCCGCGATCGAAGCGTTCGGCCCACAGATGCTCGCCGCTCTTGGCGTCGACCAGCTGTGCGTTGATGCGCACGCGCCCGGCGGCGCGCCTGGCGCTGCCTTCCAGGAGATAGCGCACGCCAAGCTCCTCGGCGATCGCGCGCACGTCCATCGCCTTGCCCTTGTAGGCAAAGGTCGAGTTGCGCGCGATGACGAACAGGCCCGGGGCTCTGGACAGGTCGGTGATCAAATCCTCGGTCAACCCGTCGGCGAAGGCCTCCTGCTCGGGGTCGTTGCTGAGATTGACGAAGGGCAGCACCGCGATCGATGGTTTGTCGGGCAGCGGCAAGGGTTTGCGCTTCGTCCGATCGAGCTGTTCGATGGCGCCGGTGAAGCGGTAGCCGACGCGCGGCACCGTCGATATCCATTCGCCGCCATCGGCGGGCGGCCCAAGCAGCTTGCGCAGCTGCGCGATCTGGACGGTGAGGTTGCCTTCCTCGACCGCTGTCCCCGGCCACGCCGCGTCCATCAGCTCGGCTTTTTCGAGGATTTCGCCGGGTCGTTCGACGAGTGCGGCAAGCAGCTTCAGCCCGCGATAGCCGACGGCAACGGGATCGTCGTTCCGAAGCAGCGTTCCCGCACCCGGATCAAGCACGAACGGACCAAAGGCAAAGCGTGATCCCTGCATACGCGCATCTATAGAGCAATTCCGGGAAATGTGTGAGGCGGTTTGCCGGGAAAAAGCGCACGGCACTTCTCGGGAATGGAGCCAAAACAAAGAGTTAAGGTCCATTTGGAACTTTTGGGAACTATTTGGGAGGGCTTAATTACGGCGCCCTCCATATCCTGCAGAATTCAACCACTTTCAGATCAAGGGCTGCCCATTCTCAAACCCATGGGCGCCAAACCACATGGAGGTTGCCATGACCAATATTCTTGCATCGGCCCCGCATCAGACAGTGCGGCTGGGAACGTGCGCGGGGCAGGCATCGCGTCGGCACTATAGCCTCGCGAGCCTGCAAAACACCATCGCCACATGGCGTCGGCAGAGACGCTTTCGCTGGGATCTCAAGCGGATGTTGGAAGTCAATCCGCATCTGATCGACGATATCGGCCTGACCAGACGTGAGGTCGATGAAGAGATCGCCAAGCTGCCCTTCTGGCAACGATAGACGACGATTGCAATGACACCGGTTGGCCGGTCTGCGCGTGCGATTATATCTGGGATTGTCGTCATCCCCCTTTAGCGCCGGCCCCCGTCATGGCATGATCCCCCGATCGGCCGTGGGGGCCGATTCTTCATCGGGGGTTTCCATGTCTTTCATACCAGCGCGCCGGCTTGCCGCCGCGTTTTCGTTCGCCGTCCTGTTTGCATCATCAGCCCATGCCGGCGATGTCACCTTTTCCGTCAAGAACAGCCATCCCAACGCCATGCGCCTTGAGCTCTACAGCCAGGACCGCGACTATGTCTGGCCGGGCAACGGCAAGGACTTCTACCTCGACGATGGCGAAACCAAGTCGCTGCCGATCTCCTGCAACGAAGGCGAATCGATCTGCTACGGCGCCTGGGTCGATGGCGACGAGGGCACTTATTGGGGCGTCGGCCCCGGCAACAAGGAAAAATGCGAGGATTGCTGCTACACCTGCAGCGGCGGCGAGACCGAGGAGATCAATCTCGTCCCCTGACCGGTTTGCCAGCTTGACGGTCTCCCCCATGGGAGCGATAGCCTGTGCCGATACCCAAAGCGCGCCGCGTCTGTAGCCGCGACGCGCTCCAGGCAAGAGGAGCACGGCAATGGCAGGCCCGGTCGAGGGTGAGAAGATCGACGTCGGCTTTGCCGGCAAGCGCTGCATCCATTCGCGCAATTGCGTGCTCGGCGACCCGCATGTCTTCGTGCCCAACGCGCCAGGACAATGGATCCATCCCGACGCGGCCAGCGTCGAAAAGATCGTCGCCATCGCTGAAAGCTGCCCATCCGGCGCCATCACCTATGTCAGGAAGGATGGCGGGCCGCAGGAACAGCCGCCGGTGGTCAACACCGTGCGGTTGCGCGAAAACGGCCCGCTCGCCGTGCACGCCGAGATCGTGCTCGACGGCGAAACCTTCTATCGCGCCACGCTCTGCCGCTGCGGCGCGTCGGAAAACAAGCCGTTCTGCGACGGCAGCCACGGCAAATCAGGCTTCACCGCCACCGGCGAACCGGCGCTGAAGGATGCGCCGGCGCTCGACGCGAGGAATGGCCCGCTGAAAGTGACGCCGACCACCAACGGCCCGCTCAAGCTTGAAGGCAATGTCGAGATCGTCACCGGCACCGGCCACACGATCGACCGCACCCAACGCACCTTCCTCTGCCGCTGCGGCCACTCTGCCAACAAGCCGTTTTGTGACGGATCGCATAAGCGGGTGGGGTTTGTGGGTTGAAGCTGCCAATCTCCCCCCTCGTGGGGGAGATGCCCGGCAGGGCAGAGGGGGGCGCCGTAGAGCGCTACCTTCAACACCCAGCGAGCATCGACAAAACAAGACGGCTGGACCGTCCTGCGCTTCTGGAACGATGACCTTATCCGCGACATCGACAATGTCTGCCAGCATATTGTGATTGCGGTCGGGCTCGGAGACGCGCCTTCAATGAATCGGTTGGACGAGCTGTAGTCGTGGTGAGGTCGGCGGGGCAGCGCCCCCCTCTCTGGCCTGCCGGCCATCTCCCCCACGAGGGGGGAGATCGATCTCCTCCCTTGGCCCAGCGCTCGCGGCTTTATCGGCCCGCCCGTATCGGCTAATGGGCTGGGGCAGATAAATCGGACCCCCATCAGCCATGACCGCCAAGCCAAAACCCCTCTTCCTCGGCATCGACACCGGCGGCACCTATACTGACGCCGTGCTGTGGTCGGAAACCGAGGGCCCGCAGCAAGGGCCGAACAAGGGCAAGGTGCTGGCCAAGGCCAAGGCGCTGACCACGAGGCATGATCTTGCCGTCGGCATTTCCGGCGCGGTCGACGCGGTGCTCGAAAAGTCCGGCACCGATCCGGCCGCGATCAAGCTGGTCTCCATGTCGACGACGCTTGCCACCAATGCGCTGGTCGAGGGCCAGGGCGGCCGCGTCGCGCTCGTCATGATCGGCTTTTCCGAAGCGGATCTCGCCCGCGACGGGCTGAAGACCGCACTCGGCACCGATCCGGTGGTGTTTTGCCCGGGCGGCCATGATGTCCACGGCAATGCCGCCAAGCTCGATCTGTCCGGGCTGGAGGAAATCCTGCCGGAACTCGGCGCTTCGGTGTCCGGCTTTGCCGTCTGCGCCTATTTCGCCACCCGCAATCCGGCGCATGAGGTCGCCACCCGCGAGCTGATCCGCGAGAAGACCGGCCTGCCGGTGACCGCGAGCCACGAACTGTCGGCCAAGCTCGGCGGCCCGCGCCGGGCGCTGACCACGCTGCTCAATGCCAGGCTGATCTCGATGATCGACCGGCTGGTGGCCGCGACCGAAGGGTTTTTGGAAGCCCGCAACATCGCCGCCCCGCTGATGGTGGTGCGCGGCGACGGCGCTTTGGTCTCGGCGGCGTTCGCCCGCCAGCGGCCGATCGAGACCATTTTGTCCGGCCCGGCCGCCAGCCTCGTCGGCGCCCGCCACATGACCGGGCTCGACAACGCCGTGGTCTCCGACATTGGCGGCACCACCACCGACGTCGCGGTGCTCGACCAGGGCCGGCCGCGGCTTGATCCCGAGGGCGCCACCGTCGGCGGTTTCCGCACCATGGTCGAGGCGGTCGCCATGCGCACTTTCGGCCTTGGCGGCGATTCCGAAGTGGCGCTGGAGGACGGCGCGCTCAATCCGAAGATCCTGCTTGGGCCGCGCCGCCTGGTGCCGCTGGCGCTGGCCGGCATGGCGCATGGCGACGCCGTCCGATCGGAACTCGAACGCCAGCTGCGTTCGCCCAATCCCGGCCGCATGGATGGCCGTTTCGCGGTGCGCACCGGCGTGCCGGACAGGCTCGCCGCGGGTCTCACCGCTCCGGAAGCGCGGCTCTACGAGGCAATCGGCGCGACCCCGCTTGCCCTCGACAGGCTGCTGTCGTCGAACGCCCAGAACGCCACCTTGAACCGGCTGGTCTCGCGCGGCCTGGTGCATATCTGCGGCTTCACCCCGTCGGACGCCGCACACGTGCTGGGCAAGCAGGCCAACTGGGATGCCGCCACCGCGCGCCTGGGCGCCGAACTGTTCGCCCGCAAGCGCGATGGCCGTGGCCAGCCCATTGCCGCATCGCCGGAAGTGATCTCGGAGCGCGTGCTGGTGACGCTGACGCGCTGGTCGGCCGAATACATTCTCGAAACCGCCTTCGCCGAGGACGGCCTCGATGGCGCGGCGACCGTGGCGCATGCGCTGGTGCAGCGCGCCGTCGACGCCCATCCAGGCATCGCCCGCCTCAGCGTCGCGCTCGACCGCCCCGTCATCGGCCTCGGCGCCTCCGCGCCGCTGCACTATGCCGGCCTGGCGCCCCTGGTCGGCAATGACTGCGTGGTGCCCGAAGACACCGATGTCGCGAATGCGCTCGGCGCCGTCGTCGGCCAGGTCAGGGTCTCGGCCGAGGCGCGGGTCAGCCAGCCCAAGGAAGGGCTGTTCCGTCTCGCATCCGGAGAAACAGTGCGCGATTTCCTCGACGAGGCGGCGGCGATCGCGGCCGCCGAGGCCGACGTGCGGGCGATCGTCGCCGAGCGTGCCCGCGACGCCGGCACCGACAGCGCCGAGATCGACGTCGCGACCGAGTTCAAGGTCTCCACGGTCGAAGCCCAGCGCATGTTCATCGAGGCGCATGTCGTGGCGGTGGCCTCGGGACGGCCGCGAATCGCGGTGTAGCGGCTGATCTCCCCCCTTGAGGGGGAGATGTCGCCGAAGGCGACAGAGGGGGGTTGGTTCGACGGGACGCGACCTTCCCTTGGAACAGAAGAGGCTGGCGCCTTATGTCCGGCGACCCCCTCTGGCCTGCCGGCCATCTCCCCCTCGAGGGGGGAGATTGGCAGCGTCGCCAACTTGCCAAAATGCCCCACCTTCACCCTAAGCTGAATTGACCCTGCAACCTCAACATGCCAAACGCCCGGCAAAGCCTTTCATCTGGAGTAGCCTGATGACCGATCGCATCGAGATCGCCGGATTGCGGATTGCCCGCGCGCTGCATGAGTTCGTGGCTGGAGAGGCCTTGCCCGGTACCGGCATCGCCGCCGATGCGTTCTGGGCCGGCTTCTCCGCCATCGTCCACGACCTCGCTCCGAAGAACCGCGCGCTGCTCGCAAAACGCGACGCCATGCAGGAGAAGCTCGACGGCTGGTATCGCGACAATGGCGCGCCCGTCGACATGGAGGCCTACAAGGACTTCCTCAGGGAGATCGGCTATCTCATCCCTGAAGGGCCGGCCTTCAGCGTGTCGACCGACAACGTCGATCCGGAAATCGCCGTCGTCGCCGGGCCGCAGCTGGTCGTCCCGGTGATGAATGCACGCTATGCGCTCAACGCCGCCAATGCGCGCTGGGGTTCGCTCTACGACGCGCTCTACGGCACCGATGCCATTCCCGAGTCCGGCGGCGCCGAAAAGGGCAAGGGTTTCAATCCGGCGCGCGGCGCCAAGGTCATCGCCTGGGCCAAGGATTTCCTCGACCAGTCGGTGCCGCTCACCTCCGGCAAATGGGCTGGGGTCAACGGCCTGTCGGTGGCGCATGGCGCGCTGAAGCTTGGCGCCGGCGCCGGCGGCACCACGCTGGCCGACCCCAGGCAGTTCGTCGGCTATCGCGGCGATGCCGCCAACCCCGATGCCGTGCTTCTGGTGAAGAACGGCCTGCACATCGAGATCGTCATCGACCGCGCCAACCAGATCGGCCGCACCGATCCGGCGGGGATTGCCGATGTCATCATGGAATCGGCGCTGACCACCATCCAGGACTGCGAGGATTCGGTCGCGGCGGTGGATGCCGAGGACAAGGTCGTCATCTACCGCAACTGGCTCGGCCTGATGAAGGGCGATCTGGCCGAAGAGATCGTCAAGGGCGGCAAGAGCTTCGTCCGCAAGCTCAATCCCGACCGCGTCTACACCGCGCCCGCCGGCGGCACGCTCACCTTGCCCGGCCGCTCGCTGATGCTGGTCAGGAATGTCGGCCACCTGATGACCAATCCGGCGATCCTGGACCGCGACGGCAACGAGGTGCCGGAAGGCATCATGGACGCCGCGCTGACGGCGCTGATTGCGCTGCACGATGTCGGAGCGAAGGGCCGTCGCGCCAATTCCCGCGCCGGCTCGATGTATGTGGTGAAGCCCAAGATGCACGGGCCGGAGGAAGTTGCCTTCGCCGTCGAGATTTTCGACCGCGTCGAGGCCCTGCTCGGCATGGCCAAAAACACCATCAAGATGGGCATCATGGACGAGGAGCGGCGCACCACCGTCAACCTCAAGGAAGCGATCCGCGCCGCGCGGGAGCGCGTGGTGTTCATCAACACCGGCTTCCTCGACCGCACCGGCGACGAGATCCACACCTCGATGGAAGCCGGCCCGATGATCCGCAAGGGCGACATGAAGCAGGCCGCCTGGATTTCCGCCTACGAGGCGTGGAATGTCGACACCGGGCTCGAATGCGGGCTGGCCGGCCACGCCCAGATCGGCAAGGGCATGTGGGCGATGCCGGATTTGATGGCGGCTATGCTGGAACAGAAGATCGCCCACCCCAAGGCCGGCGCCAACACCGCCTGGGTGCCGTCGCCGACGGCGGCGACGCTGCATGCGACGCACTATCACAAGGTCGACGTGCATGCCGTGCAGGCGGCGCTGAAGAGCCGGCCGAAGGCCAAGCTGGACGACATCTTGTCGGTACCGGTGGCCGTGCGGCCGAACTGGACGCCGGACGAGATCCAGCGCGAACTCGACAACAATGCGCAAGGGATACTCGGCTATGTCGTGCGCTGGATCGACCAGGGCGTCGGCTGTTCCAAAGTGCCCGACATCAACGATGTCGGCCTGATGGAAGACCGCGCCACGCTGCGCATCTCCTCGCAGCACATCGCCAACTGGCTGCGCCACAAAGTGTGCTCTGAGATTCAGGTGCGCGATTCGCTGCAGCGCATGGCGGCCATCGTCGACCGCCAGAATGTCGGCGATCCGCTCTACCGGCCGATGGCGCCGGACTTCGACACTTCAATCGCCTTCCAGGCCGCCTGTGACCTGGTGTTCAAGGGAACCAGCCAGCCCAACGGCTATACGGAGCCGGTGCTGCACGCGCGGAGGTTGGAGCTGAAGGCGCAGCAGGGCTAAGCGGATTTGCGTTGAAATGACCTGATGCAGCGGGTCGATTGGGTATCGTCGATCCGCGCTGCCCCTCATTACCCCGCCGGGCGTTCGTCGCTCGAAAAGCCAAGCAATTGACTTTCGTCCGCTTCGCGGACCGCCTCTCAACTCCCCGTATAGTGACGGGGAGAAAGACGCTGCTATCGCCGATTTCGCCAATCACCCACGTCGCAGGAAGAGCGCCGAGGGCGCAGTAGCTCCCTTCTCCCCGTCACTATACAGGGAGAAGGTGCCGGCAGGCGGATGAGGGGCGGCGCTGCGATTGGTTGGACAGCGAACCGGCGTCACGAGATCAAGCCACCGATCACATAAATGCGATGTCGATTGACTGGCGAACCGGTTCTTGGCGCCTTGACGATCAGATGTCTACCTACTAGTTGGTAGACAATCGAAACGAGAGATCCCATCATGCCTGGACAAATGAATGACCAGAGCCGCGCCGCGTCATCAAACGGCTGGCTCAAAAGCTATTATTATCTGCGGTTTGCCGTATCGGCGGCCTGGGTTGCGGCGGCATTCACCGTCGCGAAAAGCAGCCCGGCGCTCGCCGCCGTCATGCTGGTTGCCTATCCCGCATGGGACGCGCTCGCGAATTACATCGACGCCCGGCGTACCGGCGGGCTCGGCCGCAACAAGTCGCAATTGTTGAACTTCGCCGTCAGCATCGTCACTGCGATTGCGGTCGCCATCGCGCTCGGCCACAGCATGAACGCGGTGCTTTCGGTCTACGGCGTCTGGGCCGCTGTCTCCGGCGTGCTTCAGCTCCTCACGGCGGCGCGGCGCTGGAAAACCAACGGTGCGCAATGGCCGATGATCCTGAGCGGCGCCCAATCGGCGCTGGCGGGTGTCTTCTTCGTCAAGATGGCCGGCGGCACGGAGATCATTGGCATCGCCAATGTTGCGCCCTATGCGGCATTCGGCGCCTTCTATTTCCTCGTGTCCGCCTTGTGGCTGTCGGTCAGCGACGTGCTTCGCAAGTCGCCGCGCGTCGCAAGCTAGGGCAATTCCAGGACGTGGCTCGGCAACTTTCACCGTAGCCTCGGTCCGGGATTCAAAACCAAAGACGTAAAGAGCGGGTCATCGTTTGCGTGAAAACGGCGACCCGCTAAGTATGGAGGAGCCTCCGCGGAGCAGATTATGAGCAAGCCTTCGAACACTGCCGACGAGATCCTGGCCGCCGCGCGAACCTTCATCATCGCCGGCGGATACAATGGCTTCAGCTACGCCGATATCGCCGAAGTGATCGGCATCCGCAAAGCCAGCATTCATCACCATTTCCCCAGCAAGGTCGACCTCGTGCAGACCTTGCTCAAGCGTTACCTCGAGGAGGCCGTCACGGGCATGGGAGGGCTAGAGCGCGATGTCCCCGTGCCGCCGGCGTTGCTTCGGGCCTATGCCGGCATTTGGGCCCGATGCATCGAGGATGCGAGCGTGCCGTTCTGCGTCTGCGCGCTGCTTGCCAGCGAACTGCCGGCCCTTCCGCCGGAGGTTGCCGTGGAAGTGCGGGCGTATTTTCAGTTCCTCTCGGGATGGCTGACCGGCGTCATCGAACGCGGCGCCGAAAAAGGCACGCTGACAATTTCCGCTTCGCCTCGCGTCGAGGCCGAGGCCTTCATGGCAACCGTGCATGGCGCAATGCTTTCCGCGCGCGCTTATGGCGATGTCTTGACCTTCGGCATGATCCTGACGCCGACGCTTCAGAAGTTGATTCCGGCGACCGTTTGATCCGGGCAAAAGCGGATCGGTCCGGAGAAAACGGACCTGGCGAAGCTGGCAAATGCCTTCGACTACGCCGCCTGCGCAACGCGCTCCGAACTCATGCGATAGGAAATCGCCTCGGCCAGATGGATGCGGCCGACGGTTTCGCTGGCGTCGAGGTCGGCCAGCGTGCGCGCCACTTTCAGCACGCGGTGGTAGGCCCGCGCCGAGAAGGCGAGCTTCTCGCTGGCATCCTTGAGCAGCGACAGGCCAGCGGTATCGGGCATGGCGATGTCTTCGATCACGGAAGGCGCGCAATGGGCGTTGGTGGTGGCGCTGGTCACGCCGAGCCGCTCGAAACGCTCGCGCTGCAAGGTGCGGGCACGTGCCACGCGCAGCGCCACATCAGCACTCTTCTCCGCCCGGTCCGGCCTTATCAGGTCGCTGGCCGAGACCGCCGGCACTTCGATCCGCAGGTCAATGCGGTCGAGCAGCGGACCGGAAATACGCGCTTGATAATCGGTGCGGCAGCGTTCGCCGCGCAGGCAGCGATAGCCCGGTTCGCCGGCCATGCCGCAGCGGCACGGGTTCATCGCCGCCACCAGCTGGATGCGCGCCGGATAGGTGACGCGGTGGTTGGCGCGCGCGATCATGCAGTCGCCGGTCTCCAGCGGCTGGCGCAGCGCATCGAGCGTCTGCGGCGTGAATTCGGGGAATTCGTCGAGGAACAGCACGCCGTGATGCGCCAGCGACACCTCGCCCGGCCGCGCGCGCAACCCGCCGCCGACCATCGCCGCCATCGAGGCCGAATGGTGCGGGGCGCGGAACGGCCGCCGGTCGGTCAGCTTGCCTTCGCCGAGTTCGCCCGCCACCGAGGCGATCATCGAGACCTCGAGCAATTCCTTCGGCGCCAGCGGCGGCAGGATCGACGGCAGCCGCTGCGCCAGCATCGATTTTCCCGAGCCGGGCGGGCCGACCATCAAGAGATTGTGGCCGCCGGCCGCCGCCACCTCCAGCGCCCGCTTGGCGGTCTCCTGGCCCTTGATGTCGGCGAGGTCGGGCAGGTCGCGCGCCGCGGCATGGATGCCGGCTTCGGGGCGCGACAACACCTGCGTGCCACGGAAATGATTGGCGATGGCGATCAGGCTGCGCGGCGCCAGAATGTCGAAGTCCTTGCCGGCCCAGGCGGCCTCAGGCCCGCAGGCGAACGGACAGATCAGGCCCTTGCCCTCGGCATTGGCGCCGATCGCCGCCGGCAGGGCGCCGGCGACGGCGGCAATCGTGCCGTCGAGCGAGAGCTCGCCCAGCACGACATAGCCGGCCAGCATGTCGCCCGGAATGGCGCCAAGCGCTGCCATCAGGCCAAGCGCGATCGGCAGATCGTAATGGCTGCCTTCCTTGGGCAGGTCGGCTGGCGCCAGATTGACCGTCACCTTCTTCGACGGCATCGACAGGCCCGACGCATGCAGCGCCGCCTGCACCCGCTCGCGGCTTTCGGCCACCGCCTTGTCGGGCAGGCCGACGATCTGCATGCCGACCTTGCCCGGCGCGATCATCACCTGCACGTCGACCGGCACGGCCTCGATGCCCTGGAAAGCGACCGTGCGAACCCGCGCCACCATTTCCCCACCCCAAATAAGGGCCGCAACCCCTGCGATTGGCCCGGAACGTGGGCCCTCGCGGAAGACAATCACAGATTGCCGGTCAAATCAAGAACATTACAGGAACAGGCAAACGCAAGGGTTGCGGCGGGATTGAGCCCGGTTGCAAAAACGGAACATGGTTAATACGAAGTGAAAACGGCTCGCTCCACCGTCTCTGTCGGCGCCGCGAAGTGGCGCGTGTCACGCACGATTGGCGGCCTGGCGGCTCCGCCGGGAGGGCGTCACCCTTTCGTTCGCCGCCTCTGCCGCTCCAAGACGAACGATCGTCAGCAGTCCCTCGCGAACGAGGCGTGCGGCGAGCACCACCTTGTCGGTATCCGCCAGACAATCCGGCAGGTCACGGACTGCGAATTTCGGGGTCTCGGCGATGAACCGAAGTGCGGGCTCTATGGCTGCAGGCCCCGAGACCACGTTGCCGGGGTAGTGGATGGCTGCGGAGCCTCCGCTCGAGGTCACCTTGCACATCATCCCCGCGCGCTGGGCGACAAGGCTGCCCGGGTTCAGCTGCGGCAGTTGCTCCAGTGTGGTGAAATGACCGTCCGGTTGAGGCTGACCATTGGTCAGGAGCCGCTGACCCACCCGCCAGATCGAGGTCTCGCAATCGGCCATGTCCGCAAAAACCGACAGAAGGGCCTTGAACGGTTCGCGAAAATCCTTCGCATCACGATCCAGGAATCGCGGTGGCAGCGCCTGCCGGAAGCGGCTGTCTTTCCGCGTCGCCATCGTCAGCGCTTCCGAAAGCACATCCGCCCAACGAAAGACATGGACACCGATCGTCAGGTGCAGCGAGGCTTCGCCGAGCGTCTGCGCCTCGTGCGCCAAGCCGCGGGGCAGGTAGAGCAGATCGCCCGCGACAAGATCGATGGGGTCGCGTGGTTCTCCTGCTTCGCCTGGCGAGAGGGCCGAAGGAGTATCGGCGAGGGGAAGAACAACCGGCGTACCGTAGATCCGCCATCTCTTGGAGCCAGCCAGCTGCAGCACGAAGACATCGTGCGTATCGAAATGCACCGGAAATGCCTGTGCCCCGGGTGGCGTCATGTAGAGATTGGCTGCCACCGGGTAGTGCAGCTTGCTCTCCAGTTCCTTGCAGAGGGCCGAGACCTGCTTCCAGCGCAGATCGAGACGGTCGACGCTCAGCGAATAGCCCTCGCCATGGTAGGACCGATAGATCATGTACATGTTCGGCACGCCATCACCCGTTAGCGGCAGTGCCTTCGAAATGACGCGTCCATCGCGCCACTGGACGAGACGCGCATTGCCTCCGGCCGTGAAGGCGAGAAGCGCCTCGATGTCGGACATCCCAAACAGCGACGCGTAATAGTTTCCATCCCGGCCCGCGACGCGCAACGCATCGGTTTCCCAGTGACCGTCGTAGAAGGATTGCGTGCGAAACGGGGCAAGCAGCCGCGGCAGGTCCCAGGAGCCGTTACGCATGGACAGGTTCCTTCGAGGCGTTCCGCTCCAGATGGTGAATCAGGCGGCGTCCGAACACATCGGGGAGTTCATCGAACAGCTTGCGCACCGACTTTGCGACATCGGAAGGCGGTTCGTCACCCGCGGCGAGGCAATCCGCCAGCATTTCGATGCGCGGGCTTCCGTCGACAGCGAGCGCCAGATATCGATCATCGAGATAGATCACGAGGCGCAGGCCGACGAGCCTCTCGACAATACGGTGCAGGGAAGCTTCGGATGCAGCTCGACCGGCCGCGGTCAGCGAGCGGACGATCGCGGCGAGCGACGCACCATCCTCGCAAAGATGATAGACCTCGCGATCGAGGCCGGCCAGCACGATCCGCTTCTCGACCGACACGGGCCGACGGTCGGCGATGATGATCTTCTCGCCGTCGTCGAGATAGACCAGCGCTTCATGGGCATTCAACGCCTTCCAGCGACCGACCGCGTCTCGCAAATCGCTTAGGTAGATTTCGGGCATCTCGCCATCGCGATAGTCGAAGTCGAAAAAGTAGACCAGATTGGTGAGCTCGTTCTGTGCGAACGGATAGATGTAGCGGTAGGCCGCCATCGGGCGGACACTGCCGACGCCCATTTCCGTCGCGTGCTCGAAGAGCGGGCTGAAGCGGTCGAGCCGAACGCAGCCCACATAGATCGGCGGCGTCAGATGGACGATGAGTTCCGTCAGGTCGGCCTGACGACGGTATTCGTCCGGATCTTCGCCGGGAAACCCGCCAAGGATGTTCCAGCTGGGATGCACGAGATACTCCGCGCACAGGCGCAGGAGCCGGATGTTCTGGTAGGCGTGCACGCCCTTGCGCATGAGATTGAGGGTGGCGGTGCTCAGGCTCTCGATGCCGGGCTGGATCTGTGTCACGCCGGATTGCCTCAGCAAGCGAACGTGCGACCGGTTGAGGTTGGCCTTGGTCTCGTAGAACAGCGTCACGCCGAGATCGCTTTTCGCCAGCCTCGGCAGCACGGACTGGAAATATCGCATGTCGATGATGTTATCGACGGATGCGAAATTGCGAATCCCGTAGTGGCCAACCAGATCCGTCAGTTCCCCGAGAAACCGATCCGCGGACTTCGTCCTGAAGGCCATGGTGCCGCCGTTGAGGCCACAGAAAGTGCAGTGCGCGGTCTCGCCCCACCAGCATCCGCGGGAGGACTCGATTGGAACGGTCAAATCATCTGCCGCGCCGGCCAGCTTGAGACGCGTGTCGAAGAAATCGCGGTAGTCTGGGACGGGCAGCCAGTCCATGTCCTGAACCGGATTGGCAAGCGCCGGCGGAACCAGCGTTTCACCGTCCACGCGGCGGATGATGCCGTTGATGGTGGGGGGTACTTCGCCGGCCGCAAGGCTGGCCGCGAACGTTACGAAGCTCTTGTCGCCTTCGCCCGAGCAGACGATGTCGATGAAGGGAAACAGACGGTGCATGGCCACACCCATCTTGCCTTCGCAGTTCGCGCCGCCGAGCGCGATGAGCACGCCGGGGTGTCGGCTCTTGACCAGCCGGGCGAGGCTGAGCGACGGCGTGTTCTGTTGGAAGGTCGATGTGAAGCCGACGATGTCGTACCGCCCCCAATCGAAGGCGTTCAGGCATTCGTCCAGGAAATCGGCGGCCTGTCGGCGAAGGCGTGTCAGGCCGGCGACCATTTCCAGGTCCTCGGCCTGATCGGCCATGAACGCTGCGCTCCGGCCGAAGGGCTCGGCCATCGCCGGTCGCAAAACCTCATTGTAGTAGGTCGCGACGTCGGGCAAGCCGGGACCGCACAGAGCCTCGGCGAAAAGCCATTCGCCAAGTTGCGGGGCGCCATTGAACCGGTCGATGTGGCCGTAGTTTTCGACGCCGATATGCCTGGCGAAATCCAGGTTGAGATAGGCGATGTCGCAGGCGATGCCGACACGAGCCAGCCCCGCCTTCAGAAGGCTGATGCCGATTGACGGACGGTTGATGTCGGCAAACGGCATTTGAACAAGCAGGACGCGGAACATGGACCTTCCTTTCGGGTAAGCCGAAGGCTTGTCACGCCATGGCAAAACGTCGGGCGCATGCTTCAAGACAACTCGAAGCCACCTCCGTGGTCTGTGCGGCGACGGCCAGTTCACGCAGCTCCGGGCTGAGGAACTGGACGCCGATACAGCCGTCCTGAAGTTGCTGGCGTGCGAGGAACAACGCGCCCTCGATCAGGGTCGGGGATGGCGGCAGCGGCATCGCCAGCATGGTTTCGATCGCGATGATCAGCTTCGGCAGGTCATAGCGGCGGGCGGCATGGATAATCGCGGCATCGCCCAGGACCTGCGCCAGGAGGGCGGGTTCGAACGAATGCGCCTCAAGAACTTTGCGCCACTGGCGATGCTCCTGCAGCATATTGTCAAGCAGGTCCGAGACACGCGTGAGCGCCGTCGCGGGGTCTATCGTGCGCCCGGCTATCGCCTCGGCGTCCTGGCCCTCGACCGGCACGCGGGCGAACGTCCGTCCCCGCTGCGCGGCATCGGCGCACGCCGCGGCGGCCCCGTTCATCGACGCTCGTGGTGCCGTCCAATCGCCGGAGACGCCCGTTGCCTCCGGGGTCAACAGGATCGCACTGAGCAGTCCCGCCACATAGACGGTGTGGTAGACATGGCGGAAGGCGTAAGCGGCCGCCTCGTCACCTTGCAGAGCGGCGAACTGGGCCGGATCGAAACTCGGGCTTGGCAGGAATCCGAGTTCTTCAACGACCCCGTTATAAAGATGCCAAGCCAGCCAGACATACGGAGACCACGGCTGCCGCAACAGCGTCGTCGCAATGATGAACTCTATCAGCAGATCGAGATCGTCATTGACGAGGACCCAGGCGACCGCGGCGTCGATGCGTCCGCGCGCCAGGGAGACGTCGACGCAGCATGGCGGCGGACGGGACCCGAAATCGGTCGCATACATAAGACCGTGGGTCACGCCGTAGCCTGTCGAACGGCTCATGCTGATCGGGTGGACGTCCTTCATCAGAACGTTGCTTGGGAAGGCAGCCTCGAAATCCGGCCGGAACCCGAGATTGAGCAGGGATTCCACCCATTCGACCTCCATGGCGCGATAGGGTATGCGCTCGAGCGTGTCGGCCAGTCCGTCCCTGAAAATGTTTCGCAGAATGGTTTGCGTCTCGGCGTCGCCGCGTCCGCGTTGCGCGAGCACGATCTGTGTCAGGCCGAGGGGCGCGGCCATGTGTGGACAACGCAGCAGCAATTCCTTGGTCCGGTTGTCGGTGCTGCATCCTTCCAGGACGTCGACCAACTGCTCGATCAGACCAGCAATTCGCCCCGTTTGCTCGACGCGTGATGCCAAGAGGACAAGGATCGCCGTTTCGGCCAGGACCTTGTCCCGCATCTGAACGGCGTCCTCATTGGGATCATCCGGCCACAGCCTCGAATATCGGTCGAGACTCGGCAGATGCCTGAGCGAAAACTCGAGGACGTCGGCGAGACGGTTGCCAAGCAGCTCTGGATCAATTGTCGGAACCATCTCGCCGAAACCCCGTAGTCGTCCCATTCGCTCGACCAGGCGTCGCTTCTGCGGCGCAAGCCGGCGGCAGGGCTACTCACTCGTCTTCTGGGCACTCGAGCCGAGCTGCTGGCGGATGCCTTGGCCAAGAGCCGACACTTCGCCGATGGATGCGACATTGCCCTTGATCACGAGGCCATATCCGTCCCAGGCAACGACCGAGGTCGCGACCTTGCCGCCTGGGTCGAGCTCGTCCAGCGCGGAGGGCTGGAGGACGGACTTCAGAGAGGTGTCGAGATTCACGATCTTTCGGTCGTGAAGTTCATTCAGAAGGTTTGCAACGTCTCTCGCTTTTGGCATGACTTTCCTCCTGGTGACTGGCTGTTTACCCGCGCTCCGAGGTGGCAAGGGTATTCACAATTCTTCAGTCGAGTGGAGTCGAATGCCATCTATCGGCGCACGGTCATTAAATCATTATCCATATTTATTAGGAGCACTATAGATATTTGAGTAATCTCTAATGAAGGTTGCACAAAAACTACCAAGATAGAGACAAATTCACGTGATATTTGTTTGTATGCACGGAAAATTTAGCTATATTTTTATGCTTCCCTGGCGAGAGCGGAAATCGCGATCTGGCGAACGGGAGATCGTCTCTGGTCTCGGACAATCAGCGGAAAGCGCGCTGCACGACGCGATAGGCGTCAGAGCTCATCTATTGTTGGGCATCGGCCGATACGGTTTTGAAGCCGAAGGATTACCGCCGCTTGCTCTCGACCGCGTCCCAGAACAGGCTGGCGATGTCGGCGCCGCCGAAACGCTGCACCTCGCGCACGCCGGTCGGTGACGTCACATTGATCTCGGTCATGTAGTCGCCGATGACGTCGATGCCGACCAGGATGAAGCCGCGTGCCTTCAGCGCCGGCCCGATGCGGGCGCAGATCTCACGCTCGCGCTCGGTCAGTTCGGTTTTTTCGGCGCGGCCACCGACATGCATGTTGGAGCGGGAATCATGCTCGGCCGGCACGCGGTTGATGGCGCCGACCGGCTCGCCGTCGATCAGGATGATGCGCTTGTCGCCCTTGCGCACGTCCTTGAGGTAGCGCTGCACGATATAGGGTTCGCGGAACAGCTGGCCGAACATTTCGAGCAGGGAGGCGAGGTTGCGGTCGGCTTCCAGCAGATGGAAGATGCCAGCGCCGCCATTGCCGTAGAGCGGCTTGACGATGATGTCGCCGAACTCCTTGCGGAAGGCGGCGACTTCCAGCGGATCCTTGGTGATCAGCGTGTCCGGCATCAAATCGGCAAACTCGGTGACGAAGATCTTTTCCGGGCTGTTGCGCACCCAGGCCGGGTCGTTGACCACCAGTGTCTTCGGATGGATGCGCTCGAGGATGTGCGTGGTGGTGATGTAGTTCATGTCGAAGGGCGGATCCTGGCGCAGCAGCACCACGTCCATCTCCGACAGGTCCGTGCGCACCTTCTCGCCCAGCGAATAATGGCTGCCCTTCTCGTCGCGCACCTGCATCGCCTCGATGCGGGCAAACACCTTGCCGTCGCGCAGCGACAGCCGGTCGGGCGTGTAGTGGAACAATTGATGGCCGCGCCGCTGCGCTTCCAGCGACAGCGCGAACGAGGTGTCACCGGCGATCGACACGGTGGAGATATGGTCCATCTGGACGGCGATTTTCAGCTTCATGGCGGGTCCCCAGCGCAGTCGACGAGAGCGATATAAGGGTCGCCGGGCCTTCTGCCAATCGCGACATCTGAAGATCGGCAGCAGCAGGACGCAACCCCCGCCGGCCTGATCGTGACAAGGCAAGGGGCCGCGTCATCGTTTTCTTAAGCCTTGCCGTACAAGAATGGGCCTCGAATGCCCCAACGGCAGGCGCCGGATGGGGATCCTCGATGGAACAACGACCATGAACGCGCTCACCGCCATTCGCGCCGCCGCGACCAAACAGCTTGAACTCACCATCCTGATGCCGTGCCTCAACGAGGCCGAGACGCTGGCCGTCTGCATCGGCAAGGCCAGGGCCTTCCTCGACAAGGCCGGAATCCTGGGTGAGGTGCTGATCGCAGACAATGGCAGCACCGATGGCTCGCAGGAGATCGCGGCAGAGGGCGGCGCCCGTGTCGTGCCGGTGGCGCAGAAGGGCTATGGCGCGGCACTTCTGGGCGGCATCGCCGCCGCCAGGGGGCGTTTCATCATCATGGGCGATGCCGACGACAGCTACGATTTCGGCGCGCTGGATGCTTTCATGGCGCGCCTGCGCGACGGCGCCGACCTGGTCATGGGCAATCGCTTCCAGGGCGGCATCGAGAGCGGCGCCATGCCGCCGCTGCATCGCTATCTCGGCAATCCGGTGCTGAGCTTCGTCGGTCGCCTGTTTTTCCGCATCAAGACCGGGGACTTCCACTGCGGCCTGCGCGGCTTCAACGCCGAAAGCATCCGCAAGCTCGACTTGCAGACGACCGGCATGGAATTCGCCAGCGAAATGGTGGTGCGCAGCGCGCTTGCCGGCCTGCGCATCGAGGAAGTGCCGACCACGCTCAAGCCCGACGGCCGCAGCCGGCCGCCGCATCTCAGGACCTGGCGTGACGGCTGGCGGCATCTGAAATTCCTGCTCGTCTACAATCCGCGCTGGATGTTCTTCATTCCGGGCGCGGTGCTGTGCGGCCTGGGCACGCTGTTCGCGGCCCTGCTGGTGTTTGGGCCGCTGCGGGTGATCGACAATCTTTCGCTCGACCTCAACACGTTCGTCGCCGCCTGCTTCATGATCATCACCGGCATCCAGCTCATCACCTTCGGCGCCATATCGCGATACTATGCCGAGATCACCGGCATCCTGCCGCGCAGCCGCGGGTCCGACTGGCTGACCAGGACCATCAGCACCGACCGTCTTGCCGCCAATGCCGGCATCTGCTTTGCCGGCGGCATCTTGTTCTGCGGCTATGCGGTAATGCGCTGGGCGCGTCTTGGCTTCGGCCCGCTGAACGATTCGGAAATCCCGCGCATCGTGGTGCTCGGCCTGAGCCTGGTCGTCATTTCGTTCCAGGCCTTCTTTTCGGCATTCCTGCTCGGCGTCCTGGAGATCCCGGTCAAGCGGCTGAAAGCCGGCCAGGCCAGCGGGTCAGCCGAACCCGCCGCGGCCGCCGAAAAATGAGCCGGCTTCTGGAAAAGTTCACCGCGGTACGGCTCGTCCGCTTCGCGGTCGTCGGCATCGGCGCGGCGCTGCTGTTCTTCGTGCTGTCATGGGCCCTGGTGTCGGCCGGCCTGCCGCCATTTGCCGGAAGCGTGATCGCCTACATGCTGGCCTTTGTCGTGGCGTATTCGGCACAGCGTGGCTGGACGTTCGAGGGACAGCACGACCATCGCCGTACGCTGCCGCGCTATCTCGTCACGCAACTGGTCTGCGCGGTGTTTGCAGGCCTGTCCGCCCATGTCGCGGTGTCGGTATTTTCCGCCTCGCCGCTGGTCATGTCGGCCATCATCACGCTCGCCGCGGGCGCGGCGAGTTATGCGCTGTCATCGGCCTGGGTGTTTCGCGACGATCAAAGAGCCGCGTGAAGAGCGGTTCGATCGCGGCCGGCGGCTACCGAAGCAATGCGACGAAGTGCAGGCCTCTGTCGAACAGCAGGTTCGCCGGAAAGGGATAGAGCGCCAGGTCTTCGCGCCAGCTTTGGGCTTTAAGACCAATCTGGCCGAAAATCGTGTCCCATTCCTGCCTGGACAGATAGTTGTAGGGCAGCCTGACATCGTGACCCTTGTTTCCCACCCAGTCCATGAACCGAAGCGTGCTGTAGGCGAAGAGCCCGTCGCGCAAGTGATCCTTGATGACAACGCCCTTGCGGGCGACCCTTGCGGCCTCGGCGACAAGATGGCCGGGATTGTCCGTGTGGTGGAGAACGTCGACGATGGTCACCCAGTCGAACGATCCGGAAGCCGCCGGGATCGTGACGCCGTCGAAAACCTCTACGGGAATGGCCGTACGCGGCCGCACGAAGACATCGATGCCGCGAAACGACAGCCCCGGTTTCCTGTCCATCACCGCCTTGGCGAGCGAACCATCGCCGCAGCCGAGGTCAAGAACGGTGCCTTCGGCGCCCAGCATGGCGCCGACATGTTCGGAGAGGACACGGATGCGGCGTTGGAACACGGCCCGGCCATGGGCCGCATTCAGTAACTTTTTTTCGATCGCCACAACGCTCATGCCAAGGCCCCCCGATCGAACGGCTGTTCATCGTCTGATCCGGACCATATCGGTGAATGGCAAACAAAGCGTTTCGCGGCATGGGATTGCTTGGCGCAAGGCCGATTTAAGGTTTGCGCAGTGAGTTCGCGATAGCTTTCCTCATCAAGAAAGCGCCCAGAGGCCGTGCCGTGACTCCTGCCGATACCATGATCTCCGTCGAGGCCACGCCACCTGCGTCACGGGGCAACGACCTTGCGTTCGCGTTCGTCGCCACGCTGGTGATGGTTGCCGTCAGCGCTCTCGGCGGATTCCGCGACTTGACCGACGCCGGCGGCGACAATGACAGTCTGCTGCGTCTGGTCGAGGTTCGCGACATGCTGGCCGGCCAGGGCTGGTTCGACCTGCATCAGTACCGGATGGGCGTTGAAGGCGGCTTCGTCATGCACTGGTCGCGGCTGGTCGATGCGCCGCTCGCCGCCATCGTTTTCATGGCCTCGGCGCTGACCGGCAGCGTGGCCATGGCCGAGACCATCGCCGAGGTGCTCTGGCCGGCGTTGCTCTTCTGTCTCGCCTTGCTCTTCATCATCCGCGCGGCGCGCAGTTTCGCCGGCGCCGCCGCCGTGCTGCCGTCCGTCGTCATCGGCGCCGCTGCGTTGCATTTCATCGGCATCTTTTCGCCTGGCTCGCTCGATCATCACAATGTCCAGCTGACGCTGACCGTGGCCTGCCTGAGCCTGCTGCTCGAAGCAACCGTGCGGCGATGGGCAGCGCTGCTTGCCGGCCTGTGCGCGGCGCTGACGCTGGCCGTCGGCATGGAAACGGCGCCCTATGTCGCCACCATCGGCGCCTGCGTCGCCTTGCTGTTTGTCGCCGACCCCGGCGGTGAGCGACGGATCGCCAGGGATTTCGGCCTTGGCTTTGCCGGCGTTTCAGGGCTGGTCTTTGTCACCACCGTCGCCCCGTCGGCCTGGGGCCAGCCGCAATGCGATGCCTTCTCGACAGTGCAGTTCGTGGTGGCCGCGTTCGCCGGATGCGGCCTCGCCGCCGTGGCTTCGCTCGGCGTGGCCAACGCCACGATGGGCCGGCGCCTGACGGCGCTCGGCCTGCTTGCGCTCGCGCTTGCGGCCGTCATGGTGCTGCTGTTCCCGCAATGCCTGGCCGCGCCCTATGCCGAGCTCGATCCGCGCCTCGGGCAGATATGGCTCGGCCATATCCAGGAGGCGCAGTCGATCATCCAGCTTGCCTCGAGCGATCCGGGCATGGTGGTGGCGCGTTTCGCCACGCCGGCGGTGGCGATTATGCTGATGGCGCTTCGCCTCGGCCGTGGCGGCTGGCGGCGGCAGGACAGCCTCGTCGGCGCGCTGCTGGTTGTGGCATTCCTGGTCAGCGCCTGGGAAGTGCGCGGCTCGACCTTCTCGATTGCCCTGGCGGTGATCCCGCTTTGCGCCTGGATCGCCAAGTGGCGGCAGCGGGCGGAGGCCAGCCCATCGCGGAGCGCCGTGCTCCGGATGGCGGCGGCGTGGCTGATCTCGGTCAACGCGATCTGGGCGGGCGCGGCCGGCGCGGCGTCAGGCGCCTTCGAAACCGGCGCGGCGGGCAAGGAGCCCGACACCGATGCGCTCTGCCACGCCAAGCCGTCCTTCGCCGCGCTCGGCCATTTGCCGGCGACCACGGTTCTCAGCATCTCCAATCTTGGCTCGCCAATCCTTGCCTTTACCAGCCATCGCGCGCTGGCCGGGCTCTACCATCGCAACGTCGCCGGGAACCTGCTCGCGTTGGACGCGCTGCTGGGTTCCGCCACGGACGCGAAAACGATCCTCGAAAGCCACCATGTCGGCCTTGTCGCGCTCTGCCGCGGCAATCCCGAAAGCCGGCTCTTCGCGGCCAGGGCGCCGGACGGCTTTCTGGGCGGGCTGATGCGCGGCGACGTGCCGGACTGGCTGGAGCCGGTGGCCGAGACCCGTGGCGCGCCGCTCGAGCTCTATCGCGTCAAGGTCAGTGGCTGAAATCAGCACGAAAACAGAGGCTTGACGCGTGGTTTAGCCGGCTTCCCGAAGGTCCGGCTCTCTGCCGCGGCAAGATCGCCGGTGAAAACCGGGCTCCGTCTTCCCGATCATGCCCCGGCCGCGAAAAATCGATTTTCGAGATACGTTTCCTAAAGGGTTTGCTGCCAGTCTCGCGCATAAATTCCGATGTCAAAAACAGGGACACCGATGCAAACTTCGTTTGGCACCGGTCAGGCAAACAGGGAGAGCACGGATCTGGCCTTCACAGATCCGTTGACCGGGCTTGGCAACCATCGCCGCTTCTTCGACAAGGTCGATCGCCTGATCAGCGACCGTGCCGACGATCCCGCGCCCTTCACCGTCGGCATTCTCGACCTCGACGGCTTCAAGCCGATCAACGATCTGTTCGGCCACAAGGCCGGCGACGACATCCTGATCCAGGTCGCCATGCGGCTGCGCGCCTCGATGGACGGCCATTCCACGGTCTGCCGCATCGGCGCCGACGAATTCGCCTTTCTCTATCCGCTGGTGTTCTCCGAGGAAGCGGCGGCGGAAAAGTCCCGCATGCTGATCGAAATCCTGTCGGCGCCCTACGATGTCGGCGAGCGCACCGCCAGGCTGTCGGCCTCGGTCGGCTGCTCGCTGTTCTATTCCGGCGACGAGACCACCGAGATCCTCATCAACAAGGCCGAGACGGCGCTCTACCACGCCAAGCGCTCCGGCCGTGGCCGGGTCGTCGTCTACACACGCGAGATGGAAGAGGCGGCCAAGCGCGTCACCCGCATCGAGCAGGCGCTGCGCCGCGCCGTTTCCGCCGGCGAAGTGGAGCCGCATTTCCAGCCGATCGTCGACCTCACCACGCGCCGCACCATCGGCTTCGAGACGCTGGCGCGCTGGACCGATCGTGATCTCGGCGCGGTGCCGCCGACGGTCTTCATCCCCATCGCCGAGGAACGCGGCATCATCGGCCCGCTGTCGCAGCTCGTGCTGCGCAAGGCGACCGAGGCGGCCCGAAGCTGGCCGAGCGACCTGTTCCTGTCCTTCAACCTGTCGCCCTCGCAGCTCGTCGACCAGAACACCGGCCTGCACATATTGGCGATTCTCGACCGCACCGGCTTCGATCCGCGCCGCCTGGAGATCGAGATCACCGAAACCGGCCTGATGAACGATCCGGCCTCGGCCGCGCAGATCGTCGAGGACCTGCGGCGCGTCGGCATCCGCGTCTCGCTCGACGATTTCGGCACCGGCCAGTCCTCTCTCGGCCGCCTGCGCGAATTCCATTTCGACAAGCTCAAGATCGACCGGGCCTTCGTCTCCTCCATTCTCGACGACCGCCCGTCGGAACACATCATCCGCGCCATTCTCGCCATGTGCGAAGGGTTGGGCATGGATGTGGTCGCCGAAGGCATCGAAGAGGAAGCGCAGGCCGATCGCCTGGTCCAGTTCGGCTGCGCCGGCGGGCAGGGCTATCTCTTCGGCAAGCCGGTCGATGCCGACGCCACGCTCGGCTATCTCCGCGATTCCTTCCGCGGCGCGCTACGCGCCAAGGCGATCTGATCGGCGATTTTCTCGCTGTCGGCCATCGCGGCCTTGCGGCGAGTGCGGCGCATTGTCGTTTTGTCTGACATAAGCCAGCAAATCCGGCTTTTCGCCCTTGCCCGCGCGACTTGCGTGGCTAGGATGCGCGCCGTCCATGCTCGGAGAGAAAAGACATGATGCCATCGGCGGATTTTGCCGACCTCAAGGGCGCCTCGGTGCTGATCACCGGCGGCGGTTCCGGGATCGGCGCGGCGCTGACCGAGGGGTTTGTGCGCCAGGGCGCCAATGTCGCCTTCATCGACATCGCCGAGGGTCCGAGCACGCTGCTTGCCGACCGCATCGAGAAGGAATTCGGCCGCCGGCCGCTCTACCTCAAGACCGACCTGCGCGACATCGAGGCGCTACGCGCCTCGATGGCCAGGGCGGCGGAGGCGCATGGCGATGTCACCGTGCTGATCAACAACGCCGCCTGGGACGAACGACACGCCGTCGAGGACGTGACGGTGGAGTTCTGGGACAACAACCAGGCGATTAACCTCAGGCCACATTTCTTCACCGCGCAAGCGGTGGCGCCGGGCATGAAGCGGGCCGGCGGCGGCTCGATCATCAACTTCACCTCGACATCCTATCTCATCAACCATCCCGACATGCCGGCCTACACCGCCGCCAAGGCGGGCATTCTCGGCCTCACCAAGGGGCTGGCCGGCAAGCTCGGGCCGGACCGCATCCGCGTCAACGCCGTCGCGCCCGGCTGGGTGATCACCGAACGGCAGCAGGAACGCTGGGTGACCGAAGGGGCGCTTGCCGCCCATGTCGCCAAGCAGTGCATCAAGGAGGTCATGCGCCCGGACGACATGGTCGGCACGGTGCTGTTCCTGGCCTCGGATGCCTCGCGCATGCTGACCGCGCAGATGCTGATCGTCGACGGAGGTTTTCTGTGAGCCAGGGGATCGCCAGCAACACTCCGGCGGTCGCCGCGCTCGATTGGGGCACGACCCGGCTTCGCGCATGGCTCATCGACGGCGGCGGCAAGGTGCTTGCCGAGCGCCGTGGCGATGACGGCCTAATCACCGCACGCGAAAAAGGCTTTTCGAACGTTCTGGAAGGCCATCTGGCCGCCCTGGGCGCACTGGATACATTGCCTGTCATCATCTGCGGCATGGCCGGCTCTCGCCAGGGCTGGATCGAGGCGCCCTATGTGACCGTGCCGGCGCCGATCGGCGCCATCCTGCGCGGCGCGGCCCGTATCGAGGGCGAGCGCCGCGACATCCGCATCGTTCCCGGCCTCGCCCAGCGCCTGGCTGATGCGCCCGATGTCATGCGTGGCGAGGAAACGCAATTGGCCGGCGCCGGTTTGCCGGCAAAGGGGCGGCATCTCGCCTGCATGCCCGGCACCCATTCGAAATGGGTGGTGGTCGAGGACGGCGCTGTTGCCGGCTTCGGCACGTGGCCGACCGGCGAGTTGTTTTCGGTACTGGCCGCGCATTCCATCCTCAAACATTCGCTGGGCGAGCATCCGGCACCCGTCACGGCGGACAGCCCGTTCTTCCGGCAATGGTGCGAACGGGCGCTTGGCGAGGGCGGCGACGTCACCTCGAAACTGTTTGCCATCCGCGCCGCCGGGCTGCTGCAGGACCTGAAATCGGAGGATGCGGCGGCCTGCCTGTCCGGGCTTCTGATCGGCGGCGAGATCGCCTCGGCGAAGCGCCGCTATGGCGCCGGCGATGCGCCGGTCGTGCTGATTGCCTCGGGTGCGCTCGCCGTGCTCTACCAGGCTGCGCTCGACCTTGCAGGGCTTGCCGTCCGCACCGTCGACGCGGATGAAGCGGTGCGCGCCGGCCTCATCGAAGCCGCGCGCGAAAACGGCATGATCGCCAGAACCGGAGCCTTGGCATGACCGAGACCGCAGCCTTCCCGAAACTCAAGCGCGGGCTGGTCGCCATCCTGCGCGGCCTTAAACCCACCGAGGCGATTGCCATGGGCCAGGCGTTGTTCGACGCCGGCATCGAGGCGATCGAAGTGCCGCTCAACTCGCCCCAGCCCTTCTCGTCGATCGCCAGGATTGTCCAGGTGCTGCCGAAGTCGGCCCTGATCGGCGCCGGCACGGTGCTGACGGCGGCCGATGTCGATGGCCTGCACCAGGCCGGCGGACGGCTCCTGGTCAGCCCTAATATCGACGCCGAAGTGATGGCGCGCGCCATGCACTATGGCATGGTGACCATGCCCGGCGTGTTCACGCCGACCGAAGCTTTTCAGGCGATCCGGCTGGGCGCCTCGGCCTTGAAATTCTTTCCGGCCAGCGCACTCGGCGCATCGGGCATTTCCGCGATCCGGGCGGTGCTGCCGGCGCAGACCCTTGTCGGTGCTGTCGGCGGCGTTTCGGAGAAGGACTTTGCCGGCTACAAGGCGGTGGGCGTCACGGTCTTCGGGCTGGGCTCCAGCCTGTTCAAGCCTGGCATGAGCGTCGACGACGTCGCCGCCCGTGCGCACGCCGCCGTTGCGGCCTGGGATGCGGTGTTCGGAGACGCATGATGAACGCGGTTTCGGTTTTTTCCGATTACATCTGCCAGCTCGGCGAAGGCCCGAGCTACGATCCGGCCACCGATGCGCTGTTCTGGTTCGACATCGTCAACGGCAAGCTTCTGGAAAAGCCGCTCACCGGCGCGCTGAAAATCCATGAGCTTGGCCAGATGGCCAGCGCCATCGCCATCATCGACGAGCAGCGCCAGCTGATCGCCACCGAGACCGGGCTTTTTGTCCGCGACGTCGCGACCGGCGCGATGACGCTGCACACGCCCATCGAGGCCGACAATCCGCTCACGCGATCCAACGATTCCCGCGTCCATCCCTGCGGCGCCTTCTGGGTCGGCACGATGGCCAAGGACGAGAGCAAGGGCGCGGGCTCGATCTACTGGTTCTTCAGGGGCGAACTGCGCCGCCTGTTTTCGGACATCACCGTGTCGAACTCGATCTGTTTTTCGCAGGACGGGACGATCGCCTACTACACCGACACGTCGACCGGCCTGTTGATGCGCATCGCCTGCGATCCGTTGACTGGCCTGCCGGTTGGCGAATCCAGAGTGTTCGTCGACCACCGCTCGTCGAAGGGCTACATCGACGGTTCCGTCGTCGACCGCGACGGCGTGCTGTGGAACGCCGTCTGGGGCGGCAAGGCGGTGAAGGCCTATTCGCCCGATGGCACATTGTTGCGCGAAATTGCCATGCCGGCGACGCAGGCGTCCTGCCCGGCCTTTGTCGGCGCCAAGGCCGACCGGCTGGCGGTGACCTCGGCCTGGAAGGGCAAGGACGACAAGCAGCGCAAGCTCGACCCGCAGGCGGGCATGACCTTCCTCATCGACATCCCCGTCAACGGCCGGTTCGAACCGCGCGTGCTGATCGCCTGAGCAGGAGCGGCGGCTGATTGTTTTCGCCGGGCGTTGTCACGCAACCGCCCGGCACGGTCGGTTTCGCGAAAGCCGATGGCAGCCGCCGTGCGATGGTAATGCATGTCGTTTCGACGCGACGCGCTCCAAGTCATCGCCCCTGCTGGAATCCCGCTCCATCATGTCAAAGCACAAGCCGAAGCTGATCCTTGTCTACGAGCCGGAAAAGGCCTGCTTCGACCGGCTGCTCGCTGACGGCTTCCCGCCGCAGCGCGCCACCGAGATCTCGTCCTATCTGGCGCAGTCGACGGATATCGCCGCCGACTTCGCGGCACTTGCCGCCGCCTGCTCGGCGCGCGGTCTCGCCTTTGCGCCGGTAGCACTCGACGATGCCGGCGAGGCGCTGGAACGCGCGGATGCTGAGAACACGCTGGTCTGGACGCTCTCCGACGGCATTGCCTATTTCCGTGGCGGCGCCGCGCCGGCGCTCGCCCGGCTCAAAGGATTGCGGACGATCGGCGCCGATGATTCGCTGTTCGCGCTCTGCCAGGACAAGTTCCGCTCCGGCGCCGTGCTCGGCGCGCTCGGCTTGCCGGTACCGCAGGCCGGTCTCGCCCGCGACGGCAAATGGCTGGTCGAGCCGCCGGCCTCCGCCGCCGGCTGGTTCGTCAAGCCCAACCGGCTTGGCGCCAAGATCGGCATCTGGCCGGATTCGCGTGTGGGTGATCTCGGCCACGCGCTGCAGCTTAGCCGGCGGGTCTTCGCCGCCTATCGCGACGATGTCGTCGTCCAGCCCTATGTCGCCGGCCGCAACGTGCGCGCCAGCTTCCTCGGGCTGACGCCGCAAACCGGCACCGAAGCGCTCGGCGTCGCCTTTGTCGATTCAGGCGCGGATTTCCAGACCATGGCGGACAGCATGGCGCTCTACGGCGAAACCGGCGAGGAGGCGAAGGCGGCGGGACTTTATGCCGAACCGCAGCTCGTTGCCGTCGCCGATGTCCAGCCCCTCGCCGACGCCAGGATCAGGGCGATCGCCGGGCGGCTGATCGGCGGGCTCGGCCTGCGTGACGTGTTTTCCGTGGACCTGCGCGTCGAGGCCGACGACACCGTCCACATGATCGAGTTCGAGGTCTGCCCAGGCCTGCCCTGCTTCGACTTCCGCGACTATTGCCGAAAGCAATGGGGCCTCGAGCTGGCGGACGCCATGGCCGCGACGGCGGCGAGCCGGCTGACCAGCCAGCGGCGCTACGGCTAGGCTCAGCCTATATCGGCCGCGCGCCGGCCATGTACCTGTTGTTGTCGAAGGGTTCCGGCTGGTTGTCGGTCAGGCTCCACAGCTGGCGGTCGGTGCCTGGCAAGTCGCCGAGATAGACATGCAGGGCGCCGGAGCGGGCGCTGCCGGTATTGGCGACCGAGTGGATGGTGCTGGCAGACATGTGCACCAGCGCGGGCGCCGAAAAATCCTGCCGCTCCGGCTCGTCGACCTTTTCGCCGGCGAGCGGGTAGATGAAATTGGTCTCGCCGCCGCAATAGATGCCGATCAGCGCGTCCATCAGATGATTGTGCGGCGGGTACTGCACCCCTGGCGAAAGCGTGATGTGGTAGATCGTCAGCTGCGGGCTGGCATGCAGCAACAGCTCATCCTCATCCTCCTCATGGACAAGCCCGCCGAGCGCATGGAAGCGGTTGGTATAGTCGCTCAAGACGGCCTTGACCTGATCGAAGGGATTGGCGCCTGCCGCCGCGTTGACGATATCCTTGATCGCGCGGTAGAGAGGGGAGTCGGCGGGTAGAGGCATGCCACAGCTCCTGACTGAGATGCTCAGTTAGCATGGCTAAGATGGCCAATGTCAAGGCCGATGCAAAGCGAGAGAAGCATGAAGCCGACAAAAGCCACGCCATCGAAATCGGCCGCGTCCGAAGGCGGGACGCCGGCGCTGTCGACGGCGGATCTGCTGCGCAGCGAACAGGCCTACGAACAGCTGAAGAGCGATATCGTCGCTTGCGTCCTGTCGCCCGGTGAAGCCTTGACCGAAAAGCAGATCGAGGCGCGCTACGGCATCAAGAAGGCGACCATCCGTTCCGCTCTTGCCCGCCTCATGCAGGAAGGCCTGGTCAGGAGCGAGCCGCGCCGCGGCTATGTCATCACGACGTTGACCTTGCGCGACGTCAACGAGATCTTCGACGTGCGCGGCCTGATCGAGCCGGAAGTGTTCCGGGTCGCCACGTCAGGCATCACCGAGCGTGGACTGGAGGAGATCAGGCTGGCGGCGAGAAAGGTGCTGAAGCCTGAGACGCTGCGCAGCCCTGTCGCGTTCCTTGCGGCAGACCGTGCCTTTCGCCTGGCGATTGCCGAGCTTTCCGAGAATTTGCGGCTGGCACAGCTTCTCAGCCAGATCCTCGACCAGTCGGAACGGGCGCTCCATCTCGGCTTCAAGTCGCGTGATTTCATGCCGCTGATCGTCGAACAGCAGAAGCAGCTGCTTCAGGCATGCGAGAAGAGCGACGTTCCCGGCATCGTGAAACTTGCCCGCGCGCAGTGCCTTGCCCTCAAGCATCAGCTGGTCGGCGCGCTGCTTGGCGGGGCCAAGCTGCGCGACGTGAACCTGCAGGACTTGGTCTGAAGCAATTCCAGGAAAACTGTGTGGCGCTTTCCTCGGGAATTGCTTCAAAAACAAGGAAGCTAACCCTGCTGGACCGGGATAGGCTTCACGCTCCTTCGACCAGCACGATCTCGCCGTCGGCGACTTTCTGGCGGATGGCGACGGCGCGCTGATATTCCGGCGAGTGGTAGCAGTCATGCGCGATCGCCAGCGATTCGAATTCGATGATCACGTTGCGGGCGCGGCCAGGCCCCTCGGCCAGCTCATGCGCCCCGCCGCGTGCCAGGAATTTCGCGCCAAAACGGTCGAAGGCGAGTTTCGAAGCGGCGATATACTCTTTGTAGCCTTCGGCATCGCGCACATCGACGCGGGCGATCCAATATCCCTTGGGCATTCTTCTCTCCCTTAATTCTATGCAGAGCGCATTTCGTCGAGGATCGCTTGCGCAGCCGCACGGCGGTCGCTTGCCGCGACGATGGGGCGGCCGACAACCAGATGGCTGGCGCCGTTGCGGATCGCTTGCGCCGGCGTCACCACGCGCTTCTGGTCGCCATGGTCGCTGCCCACCGGTCGGATGCCTGGCGTCACCACGGCCATGTCGGGTCCGACGATGCGGCGCACCGCTTCGGCCTCGGCGGCCGAGCAGACGATGCCGCCCATGCCGGCATGCAGGGCCTGTTCCGAGCGCCTCAGCACCAGCGTGTGCGGATCGTATTCATAGCCGACATCGATCATGTCCTGCTCGTCCATCGAGGTCAGCACGCTGACGGCGAGCAGGCAAAGTTCGCTGCCCCTGGCCGCCTCCACCGCCGCCCGCATCGCCTTGGGGTAGGCGTGGATGGTCAGCATGGTCATGCCCATCTTGACGATGTTCTCGACGCCCTTGGCCACCGTGTGGTCGATGTCGAGCAGCTTCATGTCGAGGAAGACCTTGGTCCCGCCGCTGGCCAGTTCCCTGGCGAAGTCGAGCCCGCCCGCAAAGGCCAGCTGGTAGCCGATCTTGTAGAAGGAGACGACGCCGTCGAGTTCTCGCACCGCCTGCTCGGCTTCCCGCACGGTCGGCACGTCGAGGCCGACGATCAGTCTTTCCTGCATGGATTTGGCCTGCATGGATTGGGTCTGCATGGTTGCGGCGATCACGCCTCGATCCGGGTCGACAGCATGCGCGAGGTTTCGATCAGCGTGCGGCATAAATGCTCCATCGATTTGTACAGTCTTTCGTCACGGAAATTGCCGCCTTCGTCGAAGGCGTCGCCGCCGTCCGGGACCGAGCATTCCGGCGTCACCACCTCCATCTGGCAGCGCACCAGCACGGCGCGCAGATGATTTATGCAGCGTATGCCGGCAAAATGGCCGTTGGAGGACGAGCAGAGCCCGGCAACCTTGCCGGCGAGCGGCCTGACCGATCGGCCGCCATCCCGGCGCACCCGGCTCACCCAGTCGATCGTGTTCTTGAGCAGCGGCGGGATCGAGCCGTTATATTCGGGCGTGGCGATCAGCAGCCCGTCATGGGCAATGATCAGACGGCCGAGTTTGACGGCGTTTTCGGGGACACCTTTTTCCTTCTCCAGGTCCTCGTCGAGGATCGGCAAGGCATAATCGGCGAGCGAAATGCGGGTCACCTCGGCGCCTTGCACCGCAAGTTCCTTCTGCGCCACATCGGCGGTCCTGCCGCTATAGGCGCCGCTGCGCACCGAGCCGGCGAAGACGAGGATTTTCGGGATCACTGCCATTGGCCACGAAAGGTAAGGGAGTAGGGGAGTAAGGGAGTACGGCAGTAGGGCATGAACGGTTCGGTTTCCGACGGCTTCCCTACTCCCATACTGCCTTACTCCCCTATTCCCCTATGTTTCACGCCGGTAGATCCACAGCTGCGTCGGCGGGATGTTGCGGAAGATGAAATCGAAATGCTTGACCGTATAGTCGCCGCGGCCGGCCGGGATCGGCGACATCGGGCCATAGGTCAGCTGCACGATCGGGCGGCCCGCCGGGATGCGGTCGAGCAGGCTCTCTATGTAGGCGATGCGCTGGGCGACCGGGAAATTGAGCAGCGGCACGCCGGACACGACGGAATCGAAGATCATCCCGCTTCTCTCGCCAAGCGTGGCGTTGAGGTTGAAGGCGTCACCCTCGATGACGTTGACGCCGGGATAGAGCTGGCGCAGATGGCGCACGAAATCCGTGTTGTATTCGACGGCATAGAGGTTTTCGGGCCGTACGCCCTGGGCGAGGATGGCGCGGGTGATGACACCGGTGCCTGGACCTACCTCAAGCACCGGCAGGCCGGACCTGGGATTGACGATCGAGGCCATCTTGCGCGCGGTGATTGAGCTGGTCGGAACGATCGAACCGACCGTCTTCGGCTTGTCGATCCAGCCCTTGAAGAATTTGAGTTCGTCGTCGAACTTCTCGGCAAGCGCCTTCCGCAGTCCGTGACCACGTGTCATGCAAGCTCTCCTCAAGGCTCCCCGCAAAGCTACTTAACACCTGGTTGACGCAAGGCAAGGCGTTGCGAGACGCATGTCGTGGATAAGATAGATTTCGTCGCGTCTCAAGACATGGTGCGTTTCACCTGACCCCGCGCCGTTCTCGTCTATCAGCGTTCGCCGAAGGACTCGAAGAAATCCTTCATGCGGGCGAAAAAGCCGCTCGATTGGGGCGAATTGTCCTGCGAGGAGAGCTGTTCGAACTCCTCCAGCAGCTCGCGCTGGCGGCGCGTCAGGTTCTGCGGCGTCTCGACAGCGGTCTGGATGTAGAGGTCGCCGACATTGGGCTGGCGCAGCACCGGCATGCCCTTGCCCTTGAGGCGGAACTGGCGACCGTTCTGCGTGCCTTCGGGCACCTTCACCTTGGTCTGGGTGCCGTCCAGCGTCGTCACCTCGAAGGAGCCGCCGAGGGCCGCCGTCGTCATCGAGATCGGCACCTTGCAATAGAGGTCGGCGCCATCGCGCTGGAAGAATTCATGCGGCTTCACCGCCAGGAAAATATAGAGGTCGCCCGAAGGCCCGCCGCGCAGGCCGGCCTCGCCCTCATTGGCAAGGCGGATGCGGGTGCCGTCCTCGATGCCGGCCGGAATGTTGACCGACAGCGAACGCTCCTCGGTGACGCGGCCCTGCCCGGCGCATTTCGGGCACGGATCCTTGATCGTCTGGCCGCGGCCCTGGCATTGCGGGCAGGTGCGCTCGATCGAGAAGAAGCCTTGCGTGGCGCGCACCTTGCCATGGCCATGGCACATCGAGCAGGTCACCGGCTGGGTGCCGGGCTTGGCGCCGCTGCCAGAGCATTCCGTGCAGGAGATCGAGGCCGGCACGCGGATCTGCGCGGTCTTTCCGGCAAACGCCTCTTCCAGCGAGATTTCCATGTTGTAGCGCAGGTCGGCGCCGCGTTCGCGGCCGCCAGACGAGCGGCGCTGGCGCCCGCCCATCATGTCGCCGAAAATATCCTCGAAGATGTCGGCGAAGCCGCCGGCGCCAAAGCCTTGCGCCCCGCCATTCATGCCGCCCTGTTCGAAGGCGGCGTGGCCGAAACGGTCATAGGCCGCGCGCTTCTGCGGATCCTTTAGCGTCTCATAGGCTTCGTTGATTTCCTTGAACTTGTGCTCGCAGGAGTGATCGCCGGGATTGCGGTCGGGATGGAACTGCATGGCGAGCTTGCGGAAAGCGCTCTTGAGCTCCTTCTCGTCGGCGCCCTTTTGCACGCCCAGCGTTTCGTAGAAATCAGCTTTCATTTTTTCCCGCTGTCCGGATGCCCAACGTCTTGATGCATTGTTGCGTCGTTTGCCGGCACGTCGCCTCGATTTAGGATCGGTGCCGCCCGGATGCCAGTGCTGGTAAGCGCCTGTCCGGGTTTTTCTGTCATTTTTTTGGTGAGGCCGCGCACTTTTTCAAAGATGGTTGCAAAAAAGCCCGGCTTTACGCCGGGCTTTTCGCTTTATCTTGCCGTCAGGCGAATCAGGCCGACTTCTTCTTGTCGTCGTCCTCGTCGATTTCCTCGAAATCGGCATCGACCACGTCGGAATCCTTGGCGGCATCCGCCTTGGCGTCGGCTTCCGCCGCTTCCTTCTGCGAGGCCTCGTACATGGCCTGGCCAAGCTTCATCGAAGCTTCGGCAAGCACCTGGCTCTTGGCCTCGATGTCGGCCGCGTCGTCGCCCTCGGCGGCGGTCTTCAGCGCTGCGATGGCATCGGAAATTGCCGTGCGCTCGGCTTCCGAGACCTTGTCGCCATATTCCTTCAGCGACTTCTCGGACGAATGCACCAGCGCCTCGGCCTGGTTGCGAGCCTCGACCACGGCGCGCCGCTTCTTGTCGGTCTCGGCATTGGCTTCGGCGTCCTTCACCATCTTCTCGATGTCGGCGTCCGAAAGACCACCCGAAGCCTGGATGCGGATCTGGTGCTCCTTGCCGGTGCCCTTGTCCTTGGCCGAAACGTTGACGATGCCGTTGGCGTCGATGTCGAAGGTGACCTCGATCTGCGGCACGCCGCGCGGCGCCGGCGGGATGCCGACCAGGTCGAACTGACCGAGCGCCTTGTTGTCGGCGGCCATTTCACGCTCGCCCTGGAAGACACGGATGGTCACGGCCGACTGGCTGTCCTCGGCGGTCGAGAACACCTGGCTCTTCTTGGTCGGGATCGTCGTGTTGCGCTCGATCAGCCGGGTGAACACGCCGCCCAGCGTCTCGATGCCGAGCGACAGCGGCGTCACGTCGAGCAGCAGCACGTCCTTGACGTCGCCCTGCAGCACGCCGGCCTGGATAGCGGCGCCCAAAGCGACGACCTCATCCGGGTTGACGCCCTTGTGCGGCTCCTTGCCGAAGAACTGCTTCACGATCTCCTGGATCTTGGGCATGCGGGTCATGCCGCCGACCAGGACCACTTCGTCGATCTCGCCAGCCTTCAGGCCGGCATCCTTGAGCGCCGCCTTGCAGGGGTCGATGGTGCGCTGGACGAGGTCTTCGACCAGGCTTTCGAACTTGGCGCGCGTCAGCTTCAGCGTCAGGTGCTTCGGGCCGGTCGCGTCGGCTGTGATGAAGGGCAGGTTGATTTCGGTCTGCGTGGTCGACGACAGCTCGATCTTGGCCTTTTCAGCCGCCTCCTTGAGGCGCTGCAGGGCGAGCTTGTCGTTCTTCAGGTCGATGCCCTGTTCCTTCTTGAACTCGGCCGCCAGATATTCGACCAGGCGCATGTCGAAATCCTCGCCGCCGAGGAAGGTGTCGCCATTGGTCGACTTCACCTCGAACACGCCGTCGCCGATTTCGAGCACCGAAATGTCGAACGTGCCGCCGCCAAGGTCATAGACGGCAATGGTCTTGCCATCCTTCTTGTCGAGGCCGTAGGCAAGTGCCGCGGCCGTCGGCTCGTTGATGATGCGCAGCACTTCGAGGCCGGCGATCTTGCCGGCGTCCTTGGTGGCCTGGCGCTGGGCGTCGTTGAAATAGGCCGGAACGGTGATGACCGCCTTCTCGACCTTCTCGCCGAGATAGGCTTCCGCCGTTTCCTTCATCTTCTGCAGGATCATGGCCGAGATCTGGCTGGGCGACTGCTTCTTGCCGCCAGCCTCGACCCAGGCATCGCCATTGTCGCCCTTGACGATCTTGTAGGGGACAAGCTTCTTGTCCTTTTCCGTCACCGGATCGTCATAGCGGCGGCCGATCAGGCGCTTGACCGCGAAGATGGTGTTTTCTGGATTGGTGACCGCCTGGCGCTTGGCCGGCTGGCCGACCAGACGTTCGCCGTCGCCAGAGATGGCGACGATGGAAGGCGTCGTGCGCGCGCCTTCCGCATTCTCGATTACCTTGGGCTCCTTGCCATCCATGATGGCGATGCAGGAATTCGTGGTGCCGAGATCGATACCGATTACTTTTGCCATTTTTCTAGTCTCTCCGCTAAGCAGGCTTTCAGGACCCGTGAAGGCGTTCCGACGAAAGCCCCTGTTCACAAGAAATCCCGTCCGGCAACCGGAGTTCCGGCGCCGCACGGCTTGGCGCGTATATAAGAACAGGCGGCATCGGGCGCAAGCATTCTGCGCAAGGCTTCCGTGAACCTTTCCACCTCCGGCCGCGACTGAGGTCCAGGTGCCGCATGGTGCGGCCCGGAAAGGAAGCCCCCATGACCAGCAACCCAGAGACTCCTGGGTCTCCGGGAACAACAGGAGCTCGGCGCGACCACCGCCTTCGGGACGGGGTCGATGCGCTGGGCTTCCCGCTGATTCCGTTGACCCTGCGTAAGAGCAGGCGTATCGTGACAATGAGGAAAGCAGACAATTCGAGCAGGGAAGAACGAGCCGGACCGCCGCGCCTTGCCCTGGTTCGCGCGGCCCAACCGGAAGTTCCTCCCGTAGACTTCGGGGGGAGTTCCATGTCTTGCGATCACGGCCTGTTCGTGTCTTCTCACACCAGCCGTTTACACCGCCTGATCAAGGCAACCGGCGGACTTCTTGCATTTGCCCTGACCGCCGGCCTTTGGTTTGGCGGCATCGCCAGGGCGCAGGACACCCAGATCATCTACCCCGGTTCGATGGCGGTCACCGGATTTTCCGGCACCGTCATCCCGAATTTCGATGAAGGGCTGCCGCCCGGTGTCGATCCGGTCGACGAAACCTTCATCGACACCACGCGCGCCACCTTGCGCGTTTTCGACGTTTCGCATCTCGGCGGGCCGGCTTCGGGCCAGCTCGTCTTCACGCCGCCGCCTTTCGAGGTGACGGCGGGCCAGATCGGCCAGGTTTTCGGCGTCACCTATGATGACGGCGTGCGCGACGGCGTTCCGTCGGGCATTCCCAACCTCTACGCCGCCGCCACCTCGCTGCACGGCATCCGCATCGTCACGCCCGATACCGACAGCGACGGCAGGCCGGAGCGGCAGCGCCGCGGCACGGCGGGCGCCACCTTCATGGATGGCCAGTTCGGCACCGAAAACGGTGGCGGGCCGGGCACCATCTGGAAGATCGACGGCATCACCGGCCAGGTCGCCAAATTCGCCGATATCGATACCAACAGCGGTCCCGGCATCGGCAACCTCACCTTCGATCCCAATCACCGCCAGTTCTTCGCCTCGGACCTCGACACCGGCCTGATCCATCGCATCGACGCCAACGGTGGGCTGATCGACACGTTCGATCATGGCGTCGCCGGGCGCCCGGCGCACAGTCTGGCTCCGGTCGCCGACGATGGCGCGGTGATGGACATACAGGGCGCCGCCTTCGACACGGAAGACCCCGAGACCTGGGGTTACACCCAGGATGAGCGCCGCGTCTGGGCCGTCTCCTATCATGGCGGCCGGCTCTATTATTCGGTCGGCGAAAAGTCGGAAATCTGGTCGGTGGGCATTGCCCGTGACGGCAGCTTTGCCGGCGACCCGCGCTGGGAACTGACCGTCAAGGCCGACAAGGATTACGCCGTCACCGACATCGCCTTCGACAACAGCGGCTTCATGTATCTCGCCCAGCGCGGCCCGGTCGAAAACCGCTACGATTACAGCCAGTTCGCCGATTCCGGCAAAGGCGAGGTCATCCGCTACTTCAGAGAGAATCCAGACGATCCGGCAACGGAATCGGTCTGGGTGGAAGCGCCGCAGGAATATGCGGTCGGGTTCCCGCAGGGCAACAGGCAGTCGGCCGGCGGCCTCGACTTGCAATATGGCTATGACGCCGACGGCAATCTCGACACCTCGGTCTGCACGCAGACGCTGGTCAACACCGGCGACAAATTGCGCGACAACCCGACGCTTGCCGACCAGCTCGCCGCCGGCGGGCCGCTCGCCGTGCATGGCGTGCAGATCACGCCCAAGGACCTGGTCAAGCCGGCCAACGTGCCGCCCTTCGGCTCCTGGTTCGTCGATTTCGACGGCTATTTCGAGGATCCCGAGGTGGAAGGCCATGTCGGCGACGTCGCCGTCTGGCACCCCTGCGAGGGCCGCGCCGGCTATTATGAAGAAGTCCCGGGCGGCTATCTGCCACCTTTCTACCCGCCGGACTTCCCACCGCCCGGCAATCTGCCTCCCTGTCTCGATGTCGAGGATATCAGGTATTACTGCACGCCTTCGGGCCTCGAGGCCGATCTCTATCTCCATGACCATGCCGGCTTCGGCGGCGATTCGATCAAGGCCCAGTCCAGGACGCCAGGCGTCGGGGTGACCTCACCCATGTCGCATGCGCCCGGCGCGCCTTACACGATCGGCATCACCGGCCACTATCCGGGCGACAGAGTGGATGTTGGACTTTGCTTCTACAGGAAGTCCGACAAGGACAAGGGTGGCTACTACCCTTGCTGCAAGATGACCTTGCCGCTCCGCACCCCAGCCGTCAGCTGCGAACGTTGAGGAGGGGAAGATGAACAATCTCGCACTCTCCCCGCTCGCGCAAAACAACTCAACCGTCATGGAGACGATCATGAAACCCCTGTCATACGCCAGGCGCGGCGCGCGCTGGCTGATGGCGGCCGGTATCGCGGTCGCCATGTTCACCCCTCTCGCAAGCCACGCGGAAGACGCCGCTCCGATCACCCCGGAACTGAAGCTCGACCTCGACAATTCGCGCGTCGTCAATCCGAGGCCGGACCGGCTCGTGCCTTTCTTCACCAAGACAGGCACCCAGAGAGGCTGCGACTACGTCGTCTACTCGCTGAGCTTCGGCTTGCGCGGCGATCCGCAAGGCTTTGCCGACCCAAGCCTCGCGGCCAGGCTGAACAAGCTCAAGCTCGACTTCAAGGACCAGCTTCCGCACGGCCTTGCCATCGTCAACGTCAATGTGTCCGGCGACGGCACGGATGCCTCCGGCGGGCCACTGCCGGGCGCTTCGATCATCACCTCGGCAAATCCCAACGACACGGCGACGGTTTCCGATTTCCGGCTCTCCGCCGCCGATCTCGACGGCGCCGGTGCTGCGAACGAACGCGTCATCAATTTCCGGATCACCGCCAAGATCGACCACGCGGCGTTTCCCGCGCCGACGATCGTCGACAACCAGGGTGTGATCAAGGCGACGCCGGGCGTCGGCACCGGGGCCATCCTCCCGTCGCAGGATCCGAGCAAGCCCGACGACGGCGACTTCAAGACCGGCGTCAAGACCTCGATCAAGATCGATGTCACCAAGTGCAACCCGCCACCACCACCTCCCGGCAAGGAATGCTTCAAGGTGGAACGCGGCACGGTCGATTGCGTGCCCGGCGGCGGCGCCTTCATCTACCACATGCCTGTCGGCCCCGAGATGGGCGGCAAATGGGTGCAGGTGTCGACCACCACGCCCGGCATCACCATCATCCCCGACACCCAGCTGGTGCCTCCGGGCGGCGGCGTGCTCAACTGGAAGATCGTCGGCGCATCGCCCGGCGACGTCATCCACCTCATCGTCACCGGCATCGAGACCTATGCCGGCCCGAAGGAGGGCTGGGGCCTGTGCTGCACGCAGACCATCGACATCGTCATCCCGCGTGACCAGCGCTGCCCGCCCAAGGACAAGGAGCCGGACCTCAAGGTCGAGAAACGCGCCGATGTCGCGCGCTGCACCATGGCCGGCGGCTGCGACTTCACCATCCGGGTCACCAATGTCGGCACCGCGCCCTACAACGGCAAGATCGTGCTCGACGAGGTGACGCTGCCGGCCGGCTCGACGCTGAGTTCAGGGCCCAATCCGCCCTGGGTCTGCGTCCCCGGCACCACCCCGATGACATGCACCCATCCGGTGACGACGCTCAATCCGGGGGCCTTTGTCGACCTCAAGCTCGGCTTCAAGCCGGCCGGGGGCTGGCAAGGCAAGGTGCTGCGCAACTGCGCCACCTACAATTATCCGGCCAGCGGCAAGCCGTTGTTCGGCAGCCAGCAAAACGACCGTGGCTGCGCCTCGATCCCGATCTGCCGCCGTGGTGATCGTGACCGCGACTGCCAGCCGCCGGTCGAGAAGAAGGTCGACCTGATCCTGAAGAAGCGCGCGCGCATCCCGGTCTGCACGCCGGACGGCGTCTGCTACTTCGTGATCGACATCATCAACAACGGCACGTCGACCTATAACGGGCCGTTGACGGTGATCGACAACTATCCTGGCGGCGCGCCGAGCTCCTCGACCTTTGGGCCGAGCCCGCCCTGGACATGCCGTCCGAACGGCCCCGGCCAGTTCCGCTGCGACAATGCCGGCATCTCGCTGCCCGCGGGCGCCTCGACGCCGATCTTCGTCAAGGCGGTCATGCCGGCAGGCTATCAGTCGGACACGGTCGAGAACTGCGCCGCGGTGAAGGCCATTCCCGGTGAGGTCGACCTCACCAACAACAAGGCCTGCGCCAAGGAACGCATCCGCCGTCCCAATGGCGGCAAGCCAGGCCTGCGCATCACCAAGGTGTGCAACGGCTCGCTCGCCGGTGCCGCGGTTGTCTCTTGCCGCATCACCGTCTCCAACGCCGGCACGGCAGCCCCCACCGGTCCGGTGCGGGTCAACGATGCCGCCACGCTGGTGTCGGGCGGCGCGCCCGTCCAGATCCAGACCGTCACCCCCGACGGCGCGGAATGGGCGTGCGGACCGGTCCCGGCCAACACGCTGTCGTGCCAGATTCCCGGCGCCGTCATGACGCCCGGAACCAGCCGGCACTTCGACGTGACGGTCTCGGCCAATGGCGAGTTCGAGAACTGCGCGCGCGGCTCCTACGGACCGGCGCCAGGCGACGACGTCGTCTATCCGATCGGCCAGGCCTGCGCCAAGGGCGGCGGCTCTTCGACCATCCGTGTCGAAAAGACCGGCGACCGCGAGTGCCGGCTGGGCCAGCCATGCTCGTTCGACATCACCATCACCAATGACGGGACGAGCCCCTTCTCCGGCCCTGTCCGCATCGGCGATGCGATCGGTGTGGAGGGTCTCGGCCGGCTGGACGGCGTTGCGATCACCTCGATCGACCCGCCCTTTGGCTGTTCGCCCGAACCGTCGACCCTGCCTCTGTCCTGCATCGCCAACCTGACGCTCGGCGCCGGCGAAAGCCAGTCGCATCACGTCACCGTGGTCATTCCCGACGACGGGCGTCTCGCCAATCTGCAGGGCAACGTCAATGGCCAGAACTGCGTTGGCGTCCTGTCTCCCGACTCGCGGGTGCAGGGCGGCGGCGACGTGCTGCCCAAGGATGCTGCCAATGCGCAGGGCGATCGCGGCAAGGCCTATGCGTGCCACCCCTTCATCATCACCCATGAGGTGAAGAAGGAGTGCTCGCCAGGCTTCGTCATGAACGATGCCGGCCGCTGCGTCTGCCCGGAAGGCACCACCTTCCGCAACGGCCAGTGCACTGGCGGCGGCACCAACATTCTGCCGACGCCACCGCCGCCGCCGAAGCGCTGCGTGCTGCTCGAAGGCCAGATCCGCACCGAGGACGGGCGCTGCATCTGCCCGCGCGGCACGGCGCTGGAGAACGGGAAGTGCGTCAGGACCGACAGGCCCGAGCAGTGCACCATCCGCGGCCAGATCCATGATGCCAATGGCGATTGTGTCTGCCCGCAAGGGACCGAGGTGCGCAACGGCGCCTGCCGTCCGGTGCGGCCGAAGCCTCAGGAGTGCCGCATCCCCGGCCAGATCCGCAATGGCGATGGCGATTGCGTCTGCCCGCAAGGGACCGAGGTGCGCAACGGCGCCTGCCGTCCGGTGCGGCCGAAGCCTCAGGAGTGCCGCATCCCCGGCCAGATCCGCAATGGCGATGGCGATTGCGTCTGTCCGCGGGGCACCGAGCTGCGCAACGGGGCCTGCCGTCCGGCGAGGCCGAAGCCTGAGCAGTGCGCCATCCGTGGCCAGGTGCACGATGCCAATGGCGATTGCGTCTGCCCGCGTGGGACCGAGGTGATCGACGGCGCATGCCGGCGCAAGCAGCCGCAACTGGAGCAGTGCGACATACGCGGCCAGGTCCACAACAAGCGCGGCGAGTGTGTCTGTCCGCGTGGGACCGAAGTGATCGACGGCGCATGCCGCAGGCCCAGGCCACAGATGGAATGCGCGCCGGGCACGCAGATGATCGATGGCCAGTGCCAGCCGATCTTCAAGCGGCGCTGCCCGGAAGGCACGATCGGACGGTATCCAAACTGCCGCCCGATCCGAGGACAACCATCGCTGGAGATCAACCCGGGACTGCTGCTGCAGCAGGTGCTGCCACGGCGTCAGCCGCAGGTCGATCAGCAGGATCCGGTACCAAACAGAATCCTGAAGCTCCAGCAGCAGTAAGGATCTGCTCGACGCCAGACCAGAAACCCGCCGGAGCGATCCGGCGGGTTTCTTCGTGACGCGGCGCAATCGGGGAGCAAAGACGCGGCAACGCCACCCAAGCCTGTGGAGCCGCCGTGTCTGCACCCTCGACAAGTCACCCGCCGCGCATTAGGCAGTCGGTCCAGAGTGACCGGTATGAAAAGGGCGCCCGGAAAGGCCTCGAGATGAGCAGAAAGACCTTGATCGCACCGTCGGTGCTGGCTTCGGACTTTTCGAAGCTCGGCGACGAGGTCGAAGCCGTCGCCGCCGCGGGCGCCGACTGGATCCATCTCGATGTCATGGATGGCCATTTCGTCCCCAACATCACCTTCGGCCCGCCTGTCATCAAGGCGATCCGCAACCGCACCAGGGCCTTCTTCGACTGCCATCTGATGATTGCCCCGGCCGATCCCTATCTCGCCGCCTTCGCCGAAGCCGGCTGTGACGGCATGACGGTGCATGCCGAGGCCGGGCCGCATCTCGACCGCTCGCTGCAGACCATCAGGAATCTCGGCAAGAAGGCGGGCGTGTCGCTCAATCCGGCGACGCCGGAAACGATGATCGAATATGTGCTCGACCGGCTGGACCTGATCCTGATCATGACCGTCAATCCGGGCTTTGGCGGCCAGGCCTTCATTCCCGGGATCGTCGACAAGGTGAGAAGGGTCAAGGCGCTGATCGGTGACCGGCCGATCCGCATCGAGATCGATGGCGGTGTCTCGCCCGAAACAGCCCCCCTGGTCACAGCGGCCGGCGCCGATGTGCTGGTGGCGGGTGCGGCCATCTTCAAGGGCGACAGCGTCGAAGCCTACCGCGCCAACATCGAGGCGATCAGGACAGCGGCCGACAAGGCCGCCGGCTAGCGCATCGCGTTCCCTTCCGGCTCAAAATCCAACGGTCGGCTAAGAGTCCCCATGCGAACATGACCCTTCAGGGTCCGCCGCACCCGAATCACCGCGCACCGGAGGCCTTGATTCGGGTGAACCGGCCTGTCTTTGCGCGCGACAGAAAAGATGCTCGCACAAGCACACAAGAAACAGATAATCCTGCGTGCATACAAAACATGTTAAGTTTCTGCTGGTTGTAGAGATATGCGAATTTCCACGATCGGATGCAGATTGGGATATATTCCTTTGTGCTTAAGTACAATAGCGCCATCTTCTGCTTGAGCCCCTTGACGCAGACACTGTAGGGTACATGTACGGAAGATCCTTCTCGGACTCGCATTGCCCGGAAAACTGGGGACAAGGAGTGAGCCTTGACATATGGAGCTGCCAACCTGAACGACGACGGCACAGGATCCAAGAGCACACTTGCCAGCACGGTCTACCAACAATTGCGGGATGATCTTCTCGGCGGCGCTCTCGAAACCGAAAGCAAACTGCGTGTCGAGTGGGTTGTTTCCAAATATGGCGCCGGCGCTTCCCCGGTTCGTGAAGCCCTCAATCGCCTTGCGTCCGAAGGGCTTCTTGGTCGCCACGACCAGCGTGGCTTTTTCATCATGCCGGTCAGTGCGACGGAGCTCGAGGAGCTGACGCGCACCCGCTGCTGGCTCGAGGAGCGGGCGCTTCGCGAATCCATCGCCCACCGCACCGCTGAATGGGAAGAACAGGTGGTGCTGGCGCTGCATCGCCTGGGCCGCGCCTCACGTATGACGCCGCAAAATGCCACGTCGCTCGATCCGGACTGGGAGAAGCTGCACCGCACCTTCCATCGGGTGCTGATTTCAGCCTGCCGGTCGCACTGGCTGGTGGGCTTCTGCGATCAGCTTTCCGATCACGCCTATCGCTACCGGCAGATGGCCAATGACGGCGAAAGCGCCCAGCGCGACGATTTCGCCGAACACCGGCTGATCGCCGAATGCGCGCTGGACGGCAATGCCGACGGCGCCGTCCAGGCGCTGATCAATCACTACCAGCTGACCGCTTCCATATGCATGGAACGCTTCAAGCAAGGCGAAGCCTCAAAGGTCGCCGCCTCGGCCGAACGCGCCCGGCGGTGATTACTCAGCTGGCGAGCCTTCGCGAGTAGCCTTTTATTTGACGCGGTTGGGCGAACCGCCGCGACGCACTATTTTCCAGGCCAGCGCCGCCCCTCACCTGCCTGCCGGCACCCTTTCCCCGTATAGTGACGGGGAGAGGGGCGCTGTCATCGCCGCTTTCGCCAATTGTCAGCATTGCAGAAAGGGCGCCTGCGTTGCGGCCAGCCTCTTTCTCCCCGTCACTATACGGGGAGAAATGCCCGGCAGGGCGATGAGGGGCAGCGCCGACCTCGGCGATTGGCAGGTTCCGCCACAAGTCGGAAAGCGATTGCCTTTGTGAACCGCCATCTCCAGTCTTGACGGCATCGCGGAGAAACGCGAACGCTTCGCTGCCAACCCATGCAGCTTGCGACGCATGCAAGGCCTGCCGTTCCACCACCCCAGGAAAAGACTTCATGAGCAATCATCTGTTCGACGCGTTCCGGTCCCGCATGCCGGCGCCCGGACATCTGTTGATGGAAACCGATGATGAGCGCTCGCTCAGCTATGGCGACATGCTGGCGCGGTCGGCACAGTTCGCGCATGCGCTTTTGCAGTTGGATGTAGAGCCGGGTGACCGGGTTGCCGTGCAGGTCGAGAAGAGCCCGGAGGCGCTGCTGCTCTATCTCGCCTGCGTGCGCGCCGGTGCCGTCTTCCTGCCGCTCAACACCGCCTACACGCTGACCGAGCTCGGCTATTTCTTCGGGGATGCGGAGCCCCGGCTCGTCGTCTGCGATCCAGCAAAGGCGGCCGATATCGGGCGCATGGTCGAGCCATCGGGTGCCGTCGTGGTCACGCTCGATCGCAACGGCCGGGGATCCCTGACGGACCAGGCCTCGCGTCTGCCGTCGGATTTTCACGACGTGGCGCGCGGGCCGGACGATCTCGCGGCAATCCTCTACACGTCGGGAACGACAGGCCGCTCGAAAGGCGCCATGCTCAGCCACGAGAACCTGGCCTCGAATGCGCGGGTGCTGGTCGAGCAATGGCGCTTCACGCCGGGCGACGTGCTGATCCACGCTTTGCCGATCTTCCACACCCATGGCCTGTTCGTCGCCACCAGCGTCGTCCTGATGGCCGGCGCCGCGATGCTGTTCGAGCAGAAATTCGATCCGGCCCGCATCGTCGCGCTGTTGCCGCGCGCCACCGCGCTGATGGGCGTGCCGACCTTCTACACCAGGCTGCTGCAGCAGGACGCCCTGGATCGCGAGGCGGCGAAAAACATCCGCCTGTTCGTGTCCGGCTCGGCGCCGCTGCTGGCCGAAACGCACAAGGCCTGGCGCGAGCGCACCGGCCACGCCATCCTCGAACGCTACGGCATGACCGAAACCAACATGAACACGTCGAACCCCTATGAGGGCGAGCGGCGCGCCGGCACGGTCGGCTTCCCCTTGCCAGGTGTCGCTTTGCGCATCGCCGACCCCGACAGCGGCAAGCCGCTGGCCCAAGGCGAGGTCGGCATGATCGAGGTCAAGGGTCCGAACGTATTTGGCGGTTACTGGCGCATGCCGGAAAAGACCAAGGCGGAATTCCGCACCGACGGTTTCTTCATCACGGGCGATCTCGGCATGGTCGACACCGATGGCTATGTCCATATTGTCGGCCGCGGCAAGGACCTGATCATTTCGGGTGGCTACAATATCTATCCGAAGGAGCTCGAAAGCGAGATCGACGCGCTTGACGGGGTCATGGAAAGCGCCGTCATCGGCGTCGCCCATCCGGATTTCGGCGAAGGCGTCACCGCGGTCGTCGTGCGGGCGCCGGGGACACAGATCACCGGGGCCGAAATCCTCGCCGCCATTGCCGAACGCGTGGCTAGGTACAAGCACCCGAAGCAGGTGATCTTCGTCGACGAATTGCCGCGCAACACGATGGGCAAGGTGCAAAAGAATCTTCTGCGCGACGCCTACAAGGATCTTTACGTGTCCTGACTACCGCTTCGCCGTCTTGCGCGGCTTTTCGGCCCTCGTGCCGGAGCCCCACAAGGCGCGCTGGAGCAGGCCGCGTTTGCGCTTGCGCGGCACGAGATCGATATCCCCGACCAGTTTCGCGCCGCCCTTGTGCCGCTCCAGCGTGATCTTGCGGGTGTGGAAGGCTTCCAGTTCGGCGCGGTGCGCCACGCTGACGATGGTGACCTCGGGCAATTCGCGGATCACCGTTTGCATCATCTGGTCCTGGCTCTTTTCGTCCAGCGCCGAGGTCGCCTCGTCCAGCACGACGATGTCGGGGCGATGCAGCAGGAGCCGCGCGAAGGCAACCCGCTGTTTTTCGCCGCCCGACAAGGTCTGGTCCCAGGGCGCTTCCTCCTTGATCCGCCCCGTGAGGTGGCCGAGGCCGACCTTGTCGAGGGCGGCCTTGATCTGTTCAAGCTTCCAATTGTCGGCGGCCGCGGGGTAGGCGACCACGCGGCGAAGCGTGCCGGAAGGGATGTAGGGCCGCTGCGGCAGCATGAACAATCGCTTGTCGGGATGGAAATTGACGCCGCCGCTGCCCCAGGGCCACAGGCCGGCGATCGCCCGCACCAGCGTTGATTTGCCCGAGCCGGATTCGCCCGACACCAGCACGCGCTCGCCTGCTTCGACCCCGACTTCGGTTTCCTTGACCACGGACGTGCCGTCATCGAGCGTCACGGAGAGATTGTCGAGGGAGAGCATCGTATCGCCCTTGGTCTCGCCGTGCTGGATGCGCCCGAGCTCGTCGCTCTGCTCGGCACGTTCCAGCCCGTCGAGCGACATCATCAGCGAGGCGATGCGGCGTGCCGAGGCGTTCCAGTCGGCAAGGCGCGGGTAGTTGTCCACCAGCCATCCGAAGGCGCCCTGCACGATGGCGAAGGCGGAGGCCGCCTGCATGACCTGGCCGAGCGACATCGAGCCATCGAGGAACTTCGGCGCGCACAGCAGGACCGGCACGACCGGCGCGAACAGGCTCGAGCCCTGCGAAACCAGCGCCGTGCGCATGTGCTGGCCGGTCAGTTGCGCCCAGCGTTTCAACACGCCGGCAAAGGTCTTGTCGATGCCGCTGCGTTCCTCTTCCTCGCCGCCCAGCAAGGCGATGCTCTCGCCGTTTTCGCGCACGCGCGTCAACACGTAGCGGAATTCGGCTTCCGTCTGGTTCTTCTCTTCGGACAGCCGCACGAAATCGCGGCCGATGACGAACATCGAGGTGGAGGTGATCGCGGCATAGATCACCGCGGTGATGACGAGGAAGCCGGGCACGGTGAAGGTCGAGCCTCCCAGGCTGACGCTCAACGCCCCGCCGATCGTCCACAGCACGACGATGAAGGTCGAGGCCGACAGGGTGGCGACAATGACGCCGGCAACGAAGTCGACGGGCGCCTCGGTGGCCACCCGCAGATCCTCCGAAAGGCGGGCCTCGGGGTTCTGGTGGTCGCCCTGCACGAGATTCAGCTGATAGTAGCGGCCGTTGGCGAGCCAGCGCGCTATCACCAAGGTGGTCAGCCAGGACCGCCAGCGGCGCTGCATGGTCATGCGCAGATAGACCTGTGTGACGACAAGGCTGATGCTGCCGAGCACAAGCGGGATGAACACCGCGCTCAGGAAATAGACGGTGTGGGCGTCGCGCTTCTCGATGGCGTCGAAGATGGCACGGTTCCAGACATTGATCCCGTACTGGAAGCCGACATTGACGCAGATCAGGATCAACAGTCCGATCGTCAGCGGCCAGGCGAGCTTGTCGCCGTGCCGTCCCCAATAGCCGCGCCCGCTGATCCAGAACCGCCTGAGCAGGTATTTCTTGCGCGCCTGTTCGGCTTCCTCGGGCGTCAGCTTGGGATCAGGTTCGACAGCCTCCGGCGGGGGCGCTTCACCAACGATCTCGGAGGCCGCCGCTTCGACGGCCGATGCCTTCTTGTTGCGTGGCTTCTTGTCGCGCGGCTCGTACTCGCGTGGTTTCTGGCCACGCGGCTTTTGCCGTTGCGGCTTCGCCGCCTGGCCCGGGCCGGATAGTTTCGGCCGGACCCCGGCATAGGCCGGCTGCAGGGTGCCGTCGGCGAGACCGGGCCAATAGCGCCGGATCGCCTCGTAGAAGACGGCGCTTCGGCCAGGATCGACGGTGTAATCGACATGATCGATCCATTCGACATCGGGCCCGAAGCGCGCGCTGCCGCCGAGGTCGAGCGTCAGATGGACGCCGAGGCCGCCGTCGACCGGAACCGGATAGATCAGCCTCGAAAAGGGCGACCGGCCCGGAAGCGCGAAATAATTTCCACGCGCCAGCCACTGCCTGGGGATGAGCCGCTGTGGGAAACCCTCGATCCGGCCGGCCACGGCCTGCGCATCGAGGCCTGCTGCATTGATGAAGGCGCCGGCCGCCAGGGCGAAGGCCTCGCCATTCGCGTCACGCGTGTCGATCCGGATCCGGTCGGCCCCGATCGTCGCCCCGGCAACGGTGGTCAGGAAGGCAAAGGACGCGCCGGCGGCTTCGGCGTCGCCACGCAGCGACTGCATCAGCGCATGGCTGTCGACAATGCCCGTCGATGGCGACAGCAGTGCGCCGGCGCATGTCAGCGCCGGCTCCAGGCTTTCGGCCTCGCTTTGCGTCAGGAATTGGAGATCGTCGACGCCGCAGCGTCGCGCATTGGCCTCGATCTTCCGCAACCCGTCCGTCTGGCCGTGCTCGCTGGCGACGATGAGCTTGCCGGTGCGGGCATGGGCGATGTCGTGTTCGGCGCAGTAGCCATAGAGACGCCGGCGCCCTTCGACGCAGAGCCGGGCCTTCAGGCTTCCCGGCGCATAATGGAGGCCGGCATGGATAACTTCGGAATTGCGCGAACTGGTGACGGTGCCGATCGCATCGGCCTGCTCGATCACCACCACCTCGCGGCCCGCCAGAGCAAGCGCCCTGGCGACGGCAAGCCCGACGACGCCGGCTCCGGCGACGACACAATCGATTGTCTGCATGGCCTCGCTCTCAGCGTGGAGCGCCGGCTTCGAACACTTTGGCGCCGCCGATCCAGACGCTTCCTATGCCAAGATCGTCCGACAGCGCAACGATGTCGGCCGCCGTGCCGTTGGCCAGGCGGCCAAGCCGGTGCGACTGGCCGATCGCCTGCGCCGGATAGAGCGAGGCCATCCGCAAGGCCTCGGACAGATCGATGCCGACGACATCGTGCATGAAGCGCACGGCCGAGATCATGTCGAGGTCGGCGCCCGCCAGTGTCCCGTCGGCGAGCCGCAGACTTCCGTCCCGGCGGTAGATGGTGCGGCCGTTCAGCGTGAACGAGGTCATGTCGGTGCCGATCGTCGCCATGGCGTCGGAGACCAGCACGATCTTGCCCGGCCCTTTCTTGGCGTCGAGCGCCGTTCTGATGCTGGCCGGATGGACATGGATGCCGTCGGCTATCAGCCCGGCGGACAAGGTGCCGATGTCGATGGCCGCGCCGACGAGGCCAGGCTCGCGGTTGCCGATCTGGCTCATGGCGTTGAACAGATGGGTGACCACGCCCGCGCCGGCCTCGGCGAAGGCCTTTGCCGTGGCGTAACCCGTGTCGGAATGGCCGAGGCTGACGATGATGCCGGCCTTGGCCAAGGCCGCGACACGCGCCGGATCGACGGATTCAGGCGCGATCGTGGCGAGCAGCACCGGCAGCTTTTGCCGCGCCGCGATCAGCATCGCCTGGTCGGCATCCGTCATCGGCCGGATCAGCGCCGGATCATGCGCGCCCTTGCGCGCGATCGACAGATGCGGGCCTTCGAGATGCAGGCCGAGGAAGCCTGGCACCTGTTGCAAGGCGGCGGCCTCGCCGGCGGCGATGGCGGACGCGGTGATCTCCGGCGTGTCGGTGATCAGCGTCGGCAGCAGCGCCGTCGTGCCGAACGGCGCATGCGCCCGGCATATGGTTTCGATCGAGGCGACATCGGGGTGGTCGTTGAGCATGACGCCGCCGCCGCCATTGACCTGGATGTCGACGAAGCCCGGCGCCAGCATGCCGCCGCCGGTCTCGACGGTGCGGATATCAGAGCCGATGGCGCCTGTGGGCGAAATAGCCTCGACGAGGCCGTCGCGCACGACCAAAGCGTGGCCATCATGCCAGTCGTCGCCGTCGAAAATGCGGGCGCCAGTCAGGGCAAAACGGTCGCTCATACGGTCTCCGTCACCTTGCGAAGATTGCGCGGTGTGTCCGGATCGAGGCCGCGATGGCGCGCGAAGGCCTCGACGAACACGTAGAACGAGACGATCAGCGTCAGCGGATCGGTCAGCGGATGACCGGTGGCGACATGCGGCAGGCGCGTGGCGCGGTTGGCAAGCGCTGAGGTGACGAACACCGGCGCCCCCTTGGCCGCCAGACCGTCGGCGGCCTCTGCGACCGACGGCTCGGACGCGTCGCGCGCGGCCAATGCCAGCACCGGGAAGTCGGGGCCGATCAGCGCCAGCGGGCCGTGCATGACTTCGGCCGCGCTATAGGCCTCGGCGTGCATGCCGCAGGTTTCCTTGAATTTCAGCGCCGCCTCGTTGGCCATCGCCGCCGACGGTCCGCGACCGAGGATGAACAGTGATTTCTGCTTCTCGATGGTTTCGGAGAGCACGCTCATCCAGTCGCAGGCTATCGCCTTGCCGAAATGCTCGGGCAAGCGGCCAAGTGCCGCCAGAAGCGCATCGTCGCCGGTGGAGTGCGCCATCAGCGCGAGGCCGGCGACGGCGGAATTGACGAAGGTCTTGGTGGCCGCGACGCTGCGCTCAGGCCCGGCGAGGATGTCGATCGCATAGTCCGAGGCGCGCGCCAGCGGCGAGTCGGCGGTGTTGGTGACGGCGATGGTCAGCGCGCCGCCGGCGCGTGCGGTCTCGGCCATGGCGACGATGTCGGGGCTCTTGCCCGACTGCGAGATCGCCAGGCACGCCGAGCCGTCGAGCCTCAGCTTGCGGCCATAGATCGAGGCAATGGACGGGCCGACCGAAGCGACGGCAAGGCCCGCAGTCAGTTCGACGGCATATTTCATGAAGGTGGCGGCATGGTCGGACGAGCCGCGCGCCACGGTGACGACGAAATGAGGATTGCGCTCCTTGATGCCGCGCCCGGCTTCGGCGAGCACGGCGCCGGAGCCATCGAGCAGGCGGGCGACGGCTTGCGGGATCTCCTCGATCTCGCGTTGCATATGGGTGGAGATCATGGTCGGCCCTCTTCGCTCGGCCCTGTCAGCCGCAGTTCGGCGACGAAATCATAGGCGTCGCCCCGGTAGATGGAGCGGGTGAATTCGATCACTTTGCCGCTCGCCAGATAGGAAATGCGTTCGATGTGCAGGCCGGCGATACCCGGCGGCACTTCGAGCAGGCGCGCATCGCTGTCGCCAAGATTGGCGGCCGAGATGCGCTGCACCGCCCGCACCGGCCGGTTGCCGGTCAATTCCAGCGCGGCATAGAGCGAGGAGCCGATGCCCGCCGGGTCGGGCAGCACGCTGGCCGACAGCGAGGCGCGTTCGATAGCCAGCGGCGTGTCGTTGGCGATGCGCAGGCGCGCCACGCGCGCCACCAGTTCGCTCGACGACAGGCCAAGCACCATCATCTCGTCGGGCGAGGGGGCGTAGAGCCCACGATCAAGCCAGGCCGAACGCACCGCCATGCCGCGCCGCGCCATGTCCTCGGTGAACGAGGTCAGCCGCGACAGCGATTGCTCGACGCGCTCCATGCGTGGCGCCACGAACGTACCGGAGCCATGGCGCTGGACGAGGATGCCGCCCTTGACCAGATCCTGCACCGCCTTGCGCACGGTGACGCGCGAAATGTCGGCCTTGGTGGCGATGTCGCGCTCGGAGGGCAGCGCGTCGCCGGGGCCGATCAAGCCTCGGTTGACGGCGTCCTCGATGCTCTTGCGCAGTTGCAAATAGAGCGGTGCGCCGCTCTGCGCGGATTGCTTCAGCGTGGCGAAGATCTGGTCGGCGGCGTCGCTCATCGCGCCGCCTCCACGGGTTTGGCGAAAAGCCGCGCCGCCATCTGCACGGCACCGCCCAGCGCGTCGTCGAGCGGCGGCTTGAGCAGCGAGCGGTAGCGCGCCGACAGGCGCGGCGCGTAAAGCGGCGCCAGCCCGCCGAGCAGGCAAAGCGGCGCGCCGTCCGACAGGCCGAGCGCATCGAGCGAGGCCTCGACATCGCTCACCGCCTTGTCGACGATCCAGTTGGCGACGGCATCGCCCCTTTCGGCATGCTCGAACACTTTGGGCGCGAAGCCGCCGAAATCGCCGGGCTTGGCATTGGTGGTGAATTCGACCACGTCCTCGGGATTGTTGCGGAAGATCGCCATCATGGCGTCGGTGAGCGGTGAGCGCGCGCGCACGCCGTCATGGGCAAGCAATGTCTGTTCGAGCAGGTCGCGGCCGATGCGGGCGCCGCTGCCCTGGTCGCCGACCTGGAAACCCCAGCCGCCGATGGCCCGCGACTTGGCCTGCCTGCGCGCCATATAGGCGGTGCCGGTGCCGAGGATGGCCATGGCGCCGTCACCGGAGCCGACGGCGCCTTCAAGCGCGATCTCCGCGTCGGTCTCGACGCGGCTGATGCTGAACGGCAGGATGGCTTCGAGCTGCTGCCGGTAGGTGCCGACATTGGCGCCGGCAAGGCCGAGAATGGCGGGTGTCTGCGGGATCAGTTCCGGATCCTGCCCGGCGGCGATGAAAGCCTGCCGCGCGGCGTCGACAATGTTCGAGCGCGCCCCGGTGAGGTCGGTGCGGATGTTGGCGGCGCCGCTTTTGGCGCGGCCAATGACGGCGCCGTCCACTGTTGCCAGGGCGGCCCTGCAGCTGGTGCCGCCGCCATCGATACCGAGCACGAATTTCACGCGATTTCTCCTCCGGATGGATAATACCAATAAAATACCAATAGCCAAGGGTTAATTTCCGTTTCAAAAAGATTAAGCCGTATTTTATTGAAAATCCTACACATTTCGCCGGCTCATCGATTTCCTGTCCGCGATTTCGTTAATGCATGTGGACAAGTGGTATTTTTTTGGTATTGTTCTGGTATTGGAGGAACACGGATGGCTGAAACGCGCACCGAAGCGCTTCACAGGAATGCCGAGGGGCTGGATATCCAGGCTCCGGAAACCATCCTTGTTTCGCTGGCCGATGCGCAGATCGAGGCTGCCAAGGCCGTCCGCAACGCCATTCCCGCCATCGCCAAGGCAGCCGGGATCATCGCCGGGCGACTGAATAGCGGCGGCAAGCTTGCCTATGCCGCTGCCGGCAGTTCCGGCCTGATGGCGCTGGCCGACGCCCTGGAACTTCCCGGCACTTTCGGCATCCGGCGTGACCGCATCGCCATCCTGATCGCCGGCGGCGACGACGCTTTCCGGACGCTGGCCGGCGGGCCCGAGGATGATACGGAGGAAGCCGCGGCGGCGGTCGCCAAGGCCGGCATCGGTGCCGGCGATTGCCTGATCGCCCTTTCCGCCAGCGGCACCACGCCCTATGCCGTGCGCGCCATCGAAGAGGCGGCCCGCCTTGGTGCGGCCACCATCGGCATCGCCAACAACCGGGACTCGGCCCTGCTGCGCCAGGCCGAAACCGCCATCCTCTTGGAAACACCGCCGGAAGTGATCGCCGGCTCGACGCGCATGGGCGCCGGCACCGCGCAGAAGATCGCGCTCAACATGCTGTCGACCCTGACCGCCGTCCATCTCGGCCATGTCCATGACGGCTATATGGTCAATCTCATGGCCGACAACATCAAGCTGCGCGACCGCGCCGCGCGCATCGTCGCCGCCATCAGCGGGCGCGACAGGGATGAAGCGGCCCTGCTGCTCGAAAAGAGCGGCGGCGCGGTCAAGACCGCCATTCTGCTCGCCGCCGGCGCCGACAGCGCCGATGCGGCGCAGAAGATACTGGAAGAGGCCGGCCAGAAGCTGCGGCCAGCCCTTTCCGCGTTGGAGCATGATCCCGGAAAAGATCATGCTCGAACAAAGAAGTAGGGCCTGTTTCATCCGATTTTCATCGGGGGGTGAAACCGGCTTGCGAGGGGAGCGAGGGGCCAAAAGCCTCTGTTCTCATCAAAACCGAACCTGAAAAAGGTCAACAGGGAGACTGAGCATGACAACGAAACTACTGACGGCACTGCTTCTGGGCACCAGCATTCTCGGCTCGGCCGGGGTTGCTTATGCCGAGGACGTAACGCTCAACATCGAAAGCTGGCGCGGCGACGACCTTGCCATCTGGAAGGACAAGCTGATCCCGGCCTTCGAAGCCAAGAATCCCGGCATCAAGGTGGTGTTCGCGCCATCGGCGCCGACCGAATATGACGCGGCGCTGGGCGCCAAGCTCGCCGCCGGCTCGGCGGGCGACCTCATCACCTGCCGCCCCTTCGACAAGTCGCTTGAACTCTACAAGAAGGGCAACCTCGCCGATCTCTCGGCGCTGCCCGGCATGGAAAACTTCTCGCCGGTGGCCAAGTCCGCCTGGCAGACCGATGACGGCAAGGCGAGCTTCTGCGTGCCGATGGCGTCCGTCATCCACGGCTTCATCTACAACAAGGACGCCTTCGACAAGCTCGGCATCAAGGTGCCGACGACCCGCGACGAGTTCTTCGCCGCGCTCGACAAGATCAAGGCCGACGGCACCTACATACCGATGGCGATGGGCACCAAGGACCTCTGGGAAGCCGCGACCATGGGCTACCAGAACATCGGCCCCAACTACTGGAAGGGCGAGGACGGCCGCGCCGCGCTGATCAAGGGCGAGCAGAAGCTGACCGACAAGGACTGGGTCGCGCCCTATGAGGAACTGGCCAAGTGGAAGCCGTATCTCGGCGACGGCTTCGAGGCGCAGACCTATCCGGACAGCCAGAACCTGTTCACGCTCGGCCGCGCCGCCATCTACCCGGCCGGCTCGTGGGAAATCGGCCTGTTCAACACCCAGGCGCAGTTCAAGATGGGCGCCTTCCCGCCGCCGGTCGAGAAGGCCGGCGACACCTGCTACATCTCCGACCATACCGACATCGGCATGGGCCTGAATGCAGCCTCCAAGCACGCCGACGCGGCCAAGACCTTCCTGTCCTGGGTGGCTTCGCCTGATTTCGCCACCATCTACGCCAACGCGCTGCCGGGCTTCTTCAGCCTGAACTCGTCGCCGGTGAAGATGGCGGACCCGCTGGCGCAGGAATTCGTCTCCTGGCGCGGCAAGTGCAAGTCGACGATCCGCTCGACCTACCAGATCCTGTCGCGCGGCACGCCGAACCTCGAAAACGAGACCTGGGTTGAATCGGCCAACGTGATCAACGGCACCGACACGCCGGAAGCCGCGGCCAAGAAGCTGCAGACCGGTCTCGACAGCTGGTACAAGCCGGCGAAGTAAGAGCTCAGGCGACGGAGCCGGCCGGGCGCATGCCTGGCCGGTTCCGGATACCCTGGCCCTCAGAACAAGTCCGTTCAGATAGCGATTGTCGGCACCGCCTCGCGGCCTTACCCTTGCTCGTCTTGGGGAAGGCTAGCTGATCAGTCGCAGGCCTTGGTTCTTGCCGCACCGGGCAAGGATTTCTGGGCCGTGCATCGAGGCATCATCTAGCATCACTATTCGTCTGGAACCGAGAGACGTCGGGGACCGAACTCATGGCCGCAGATATCAGACCGAAAAGACCGTTTCGCTGGCACATCGGCATTTTCCTGGCGCCGGCCGTGCTCGTCTACACGGCGATCATGATCCTGCCGCTCGCCGGCACGCTGCAGCTGTCGCTGTTCCGCAACATCGAGCAGCACCAGATCTTCGTCGGGCTGGACAATTTCCGCACCCTGTTCGGCGACCCGAACTGGTCGGTGAATTTCTGGAACGCGCTGCGCAACAATGTCTGGTTCTTCATCATCCACATGCTGGTGCAGAACCCGATCGGGGTCATGCTGGCTGCCCTCCTGTCCAGCCCGAGGCTCAGGTTCGCGGCCTTCTACCGCACGGCGATCTTCGTGCCGACCATCCTGTCTTTCGTCATCGTCGGCTTCGCCTGGAAGCTGATCCTGTCGCCGCTCTGGGGCGTCGCACCGCATATGATGGACCTGGTCGGCCTGAAAAGCTTCTTCACACCCTGGCTCGGCAAGGAAGAATACGCGCTGACCGCGCTCAGCCTCATCTCGGTGTGGCAGTTCGTCGGCATTCCGATGATGCTGATCTACGCCGCCCTGCTGTCGATCCCCGAAGAGGTGATCGAGGCCGCCGAATGCGATGGCATCACCGGCCTGTCGCAGTTCTGGAAGATCAAGCTGCCGCTGATCCTGCCCTCGATCGGCATCATCTCCATCCTCACCTTCGTCGGCAATTTCAACGCCTTCGACCTGATCTACACCGCGCAAGGCGCGCTCGCCGGGCCGAACTATTCGACCGACATTCTCGGCACCTTCCTCTACCGCGCCTTCTTCGGCTTCCAGCTGCAGGTCGGCGACCCCAATATGGGCGCTGCGATCGCCACGATGATGTTCCTGATCATCCTCGGCGGCGTCTGCGTCTACCTCTTCCTCGTCCAGACGCGCCTGCGTCGCTACCAGTTCTGAGGGGCAAGAGATGAGCACCGCCACCCGTTCGCTGCCCCGCACCATCGGCGCCCACGCGATCCTTTTGACCTACACGGCGATCGCGCTGTTTCCGGTGATCCTGGTGATCATGAATTCGTTCAAATCCCGCGCCGGCATTTTTGGCGCGCCATTGACGCCGCCGACGCCGAAGACATTCGACCTGATCGGCTACACCACCGTCATCGGCCAGGGCGATTTCATCCACTATTTCCAGAACAGCCTCGTCGTCACCGTCGCCTCGCTGTTCTTCGTGCTGTTGTTCGGCGCCATGGCGGCCTTCGCGCTGTCGGAATACCGCTTTCGCGGCAATACGCTGATGGGGCTTTACCTGGCGCTCGGCATCATGATCCCGATCCGGCTCGGCACTGTCGCCATCCTGCAATTGATGGTGGCGAGCGGGCTGGTCAACACGCTGACCTCGCTGATCCTGGTCTACACAGCGCAAGGCCTGCCGCTCGCCGTCTTCATCCTGTCGGAATTCATGAAGCAGGTGTCCGACGACCTGAAGAATGCCGGCCGCATCGACGGCCTGTCGGAATACACCATCTTCTTCCGCCTGGTGCTGCCGCTGGTGCGGCCCTCGATGGCCACTGTCGCCGTCTTCACCATGATCCCGATCTGGAACGATCTGTGGTTCCCGCTGATCCTGGCGCCTTCGGAAGAGACCAAGACGGTGACGCTCGGCGCCCAGCTCTTCCTCGGCCAGTTCGTCACCAACTGGAACGCCATCCTGGCCGCGCTCTCGCTGGCGATCATGCCGGTGCTGATCCTCTACGTCATCTTCTCGCGGCAGCTGATCCGCGGCATTACTTCCGGAGCCGTCAAGTGAGCGGAGACCAACAAATCTCTGCTGGAGCCTTCACCCTCTCGGAAGGAACAACTGTAATATCTGGAGTCGTTAGGTGAGCTCAAAACCACCCCTTCGCGTCGTCGTTGCCGGGCTCGGCAATATGGGCCGCAGCCATGCGCTGGCCTATCACACCAATCCGGGCTTCGAGATCGCAGCCCTCATCAACCGTTCCGACGTGCCGCTGCCGGAAGGGCTGTCGGGCTATGGCATCAGGCGGTCCTTCGACGAGGCGCTGCGTGAGGAAAAGCCTGACGTGGCCTGCATCGCCACCTATTCCGACAGCCACGCCGACTACGCGGTGAGGGCCTTCGAGGCCGGCTGCCATGTCTTTGTCGAAAAGCCGCTGGCAACGACGGTGGCCGATGCCAAGCGCGTCGTTGCAGCGGCCAAGGCCAATGGCAAAAAGCTGGTGATCGGCTACATCCTGCGCCATCACCCGTCCTGGATCAGGCTGATCGCCGAGGCGCGCAAGCTCGGCGGCCCCTATGTCTTCCGCATGAACCTCAACCAGCAATCCTCAGGTCCCACCTGGGAGACGCACAAGCAGCTGATGCAGACGACCTCGCCGATCGTCGACTGCGGCGTCCACTATCTCGACGTCATGCTGCAGATCACCGACGCCAAACCGGTCGAGGTGCGCGGCATGGGCGTACGGCTGAGCAACGAGGTCGCGTCCTCGATGTACAATTACGGCCACCTGCAGGTGCTGTTCGATGACGGTTCGGTCGGCTGGTACGAAGCCGGCTGGGGCCCGATGATTTCGGAGACGGCTTTCTTCGTAAAGGACGTCATGTCGCCGAATGGCTGCGTGTCGATCGTCATGAAGGAAGGTGTGAAGTCGGATGACATCGACACCCACACCAAGACCTCGACCATCCGCCTGCACAGCGCTGAAACCGGGCCGGACGGCAAATTCGTCAGGTCGGACGAGATGCTGTCGATGGCGGGCGAACCCGGCCACCAGGACCTCTGCGACCTCGAACAGGCCTTCGTGCTGAAGGCGATCCGCGAGGACCTGGACCTCACCCGCCACATGGACGACGCGGTGAAGTCGCTCGCCGTCTGCCTTGCCGCAGACGAGAGCGTGCGCAGCGGCGCAGCCGTCAAACTCTAACGACAGGAACGAAGCCGTGGGCTCGCTGAAGATCGAAAATGTGAAGAAGGCCTTCGGGCCGGTCGAGGTGCTGAAAGGCATCAACCTCGAAGTGACCGATGGCGAATTCGTCGTCTTCGTCGGCCCGTCGGGCTGCGGCAAGTCGACCTTGCTGAGGGTCATTGCCGGGCTGGAGGATTCCACCTCGGGCCGGGTGGTCATCGACGGCGCGGATGTGTCGGCCACGCCGCCGGCCAAGCGCGGCATCGCCATGGTGTTCCAGACCTATGCGCTCTATCCGCATCTGACGGTGAAGAACAATATGGGGCTGGGCCTCAAACAGGCCGGCACGCCGGCTGCCGAGATCGACCGCCGCATCGGCATCGCCTCGTCCATGCTGTCGCTGGAGCCCTATCTCGAAAGGCGGCCGGCCGAACTCTCCGGCGGCCAGCGCCAGCGCGTCGCCATCGGCCGCGCCGTGGTGCGCGAGCCCAAGCTCTTCCTCTTCGACGAGCCTTTGTCCAACCTCGACGCGGCACTGCGCGTCAACACGCGTCTGGAAATCGCGCAGCTGCACCGCCGGCTCAAGGCGACGATGATCTACGTCACCCACGATCAGGTCGAGGCGATGACGCTGGCCGACAAGATCGTCGTGCTCAATGCCGGCCGCATCGAACAGATCGGCGGTCCGATGGAGCTCTACAATTCACCGGCAAACGAGTTCGTCGCCGGCTTTATCGGCTCGCCGAAGATGAACTTCATCGATGGCGCCAGGCTCGGCGAGACAGCCAAGACCATCGGCGTGAGGCCGGAGCATCTGACGGTGGATACGAAGTCGGGTGCCTGGAAGGGCACGGTGGTGCATGCCGAGCATCTCGGCGCCGACACCAACCTCTATCTCGACTGCGAGAAGGCCGGGCTGATCACCGTGCGGATTTTCGGGGTATACGATGCCGAGCCGGGCGCGACGCTCTATGCGACGCCCGATCCGGCGAAGACGTATCGATTTGGCGCGGACGGGAAGGTGCTGAAGTAGGGCAGCGCAGCTCTCCCTCACCCAGCCTCCGCTTCGCTCGGCTGACCTCTCCCCGAGGGGAGAGGAGACTTGCGGCGCCGCTGCCCTTCTCTTCTCCCCAGCGGGGAGAAGGTGGCCGCGAAGCGGCCGGATGAGGGGGACTCATAGGGCTGCAGCGCCGGAATTCCGTAGTTTACAAATCCGCCTTGAACGTCTGCTTCTGCTGGCCCAGGCCCTCGATGCCCAGTTCCACCACATCGCCGGCCTTCAGGAACACTGGCGGCTTCATGCCGAGGCCAACGCCGGGCGGCGTGCCCGTCGAAATAATGTCGCCGGGGTGCAGCGACATGAACTGGCTGAGATAGGAAACCAGATATTTGACGCCGTAGACCATGGTCTTGGTCGAGCCGTTCTGCATGGTCTTGCCGTTGACGGTCAGCCACATCTTGAGGTTCTGCGGGTCGGCGACTTCGTCCTTGGTCACCAGCCATGGGCCGGTCGGACCGAACGTGTCGCAGCTCTTGCCCTTGGTCCACTGGCCCTGGCGCTCGGCCTGAAAGGCGCGCTCGGAGACATCATGCGCAACGGCATAGCCGGCGACATAATCGAGTGCATCGGCTTCGCTGACATATTTTGCCGTCTTGCCGATGACCACGGCGAGCTCGACTTCCCAGTCGGTCTTTTCAGAGCCGCGCGGGATCAGCACGTCGTCGTCCGGGCCGACAATGGCCGAGCTTGCCTTCATGAAGATGATCGGCTCCGGCGGCACGGTGGCGCCGGTTTCGGCGGCGTGGTCGGAATAGTTGAGGCCGATGCAGATGAACTTGCCGGTGCCGGCGACACAGGGGCCGAGGCGCGGCTTGCCGGAAACCACCGGCAGCGACTTCGCATCGAGCTTGCCCAGCATCTCCAGCGACGCGGGATGAAGCACCGTGCCGGCAATGTCGGCGACATGGGCGGAGAGATCGCGGATCGTTCCATCCGCATCGAGCAGGCCGGGACGTTCGTTCCCCACCTCGCCATAGCGCAGCAGTTTCATCTAAATTCTTCTCCTCGTTGCGGCCTTGCGGCCCTTTGCAATTCTCCGCCTGGGCGATGGCTCCTCGGGGCCGGGCGGACCGTACCCATCGAACTCGACCCCGGCAAGCGCGGACACCTGTCGAGCGGGCCGGCGCGTGGGATTTTCAGACTACCTGATCCCCGCGATGCGCCGCGATCGTCCCCGATCTGCCAGCGTCCGATGGTCAGATCGACCAGCCGCCGTCGATATTGTAGGCCTGCCCCGACGTATAGGTAGCGCCGGCCAGGTAGACGGCGAGATCGGCGATCTCTTCCGGCGTGCCGAGCCTGCCCATCGGCTGGCGGGCGATGAAGGCGGCGCGGGCGGCCTCATAGTCGCCTTGCGCGTGCATGCGGTCCTGCAGCGACGGGCTTTCGACCGTGCCCGGGCAGATGGCGTTGCAGCGTATGCCCTTGCCGACATAGTCGGCGGCAATTGCCTTGGTCAGGCCGATGACAGCGGCCTTGGTGACGCCATAGGCGAAGCGGTTCGGCACGCCTTTGCCGGCGCCGGCGACGGAAGACATGTTGACGATGGACCCGTCGCCGCGCTCCAGCATGCCGGGCAGCACGGCCCTGATGGTGCGGATCATGGCGCGGACGTTGAGGTTGAAGGCGAAATCGAGATCGCCATCCTTCATCTCCAGGATCGAGCCGGAATGGACGAAACCGGCGCAGTTGAACAGCACGTCGACGCGGCCGATCTCGGCGAATGCGGCGTTGACGGCCTCGTCGTTCAGCACATCCAGCTTGCGGGTCTTGATCCCCGGCGTCTTGGCGAGCTCGGCGAGAAGCGTCTCGTTGATGTCGGTGGCATAGACGGTGGCCCCGGTCTTGGCAAAAGCCAGCGCGCTCGCCTTGCCGATGCCTTGCGCCGCCGCCGTGATGACAACGACCTTGCCTGCCAGATCCGCCATATCTTTTCCTCGCCTGCTTGGGTCAACTGCCTTTATCGGCGGCCGGCGACGGCGTCATGTGCCAGCCAGGCGCTATCGTGCAGCCTGTCCCAGTTCACTGATAAAGATGTTTTTTCTCGTTAAAGAACATATGTCCGGGCGTCAAGCCCGAACACGATCACCAATGCGACAGCTTGGAAATGTCAGTCGCCGTAAGGCACCCAGACGTTCTTCACCTCGACGGCGCGGCGCAGGAAAGCGTCGCCGGCCGCTTCGTCCGACGCCCAGTCGAGGTTGCGGCCATTGCCGCTCCAGACGCGTTTGAGGTTGCCGATGGACTCGGCCTCCGCCTTGGCGCAGGTCTCGGCATCGGCGAACACCCAGAGCCCGTCGACATCGTCATGCTTGGCCAGCACGCCGGCAAGCTCCGCCGTGCGCCCGGTGACGATGTTGATGGCACCGGCGGGAACATCGGAATATTCGATGACCTGGTAGAGATCGGTGGCGAGCAGCGGATAGCGCTCGGACGGCACAGCGACCACCGTATTGCCCATGGCGAGCGCCGGCGCGACCAGCGAGATCAGGCCGAGCAGCGGCGAAGTATCAGGCGCCACGATGCCGACGACGCCGACCGGCTCATGCAGTGCCAGCGTCACCGCGCGGGCCGGCGGCTGGTGCACGCGCCCCTCGAACTTGTCGGCAAGGCCGGCGTAGAGGAACAGCCGTTCGATCGACTGGTCGACTTCTTCGCGCGCCGCTTTTGCATTGGCGCCGGTCAGTTCGGTCAGACGGGCAGCGAATTCGCCGGCGCGGCCCGAAAGGTTCTCGGCCAGATAATAAAGCACCTGGGAACGGTTGTAGGCAGTCGCCTCCGGCCAGCCCTTGCAGGCGCGGGCAGCCGAAACGGCGTCGCGAATATCCTTGCGGCTGCCAAGCCCGACTTCGCCGGCGAGCTTGCCCTTGGCGGTGGCGACAGCCAGCGAATAATTGCCGTCCGGCCGAATTTGCTTGCCGCCGATGAACAGTTTTGCGGTGCGGTCGATGGCCGCGCCGTCAGCCTGCTCGACGGGCTGCGCCGAAACAACCGCCGGCTTGATGACCGGGCCGAGCGGCAGCTTTGCGGTGAGATATTCGAACATGCCTTCGCGCCCGCCCTCGCGGCCGAAGCCGCTTTCGCGGTAGCCGCCAAAGCCGCAGGCGGCGTCGAACATGTTGGTGCCGTTGACCCAGACCACGCCGGCCTTCAGCTGCGGCGCGACATGGAGCGCAAGGTTGACGTTCTCGCTCCACACGCTCGCCGCGAGGCCGTAGCGCGTGTTGTTGGCAAGCTCGATCGCTTCCTCGGTGTTGCGGAAGGTCATGGTCGCCAGAACGGGGCCAAAGACCTCCTCTTGCGCCAGAATATTAGCCGGCGAAACACCGGTGGCGAGCGTCGGCAGATGATAGTAGCCCGAAGCCGGCAGTGCGGCATCCGGCTGCCAGCAGACGGCGCCCTGTTTGGCGCCCTCGGCCACGAGGCCCTTGACGCGGTCGAGCTGTGTGATGTCGACCAGCGGACCGATATCGGTGTTCTTGTCGAGCGGGCTGCCGACGCGCAGCCGGCTCATCCGCGTCTTGACCTTGGCGATCAGGGCTTCGGCGATGCCTTCCTGCACCAAAAGCCGCGACCCGGCGCAGCAGACCTGGCCCTGGTTGAACCAGATGCCGTCGACCAGGCCCTCGACGGCGCTGTCGAGATCGGCGTCCTCGAAGACGATGAAGGCCGACTTGCCGCCGAGCTCCAGCGACAATTTCTTGCCCGAGCCCGCAGTGGCTTTCCGGATGATCTTGCCGACCTCGGAAGAGCCGGTAAAAGCAATCTTCTGGATGCCGGGATGGTTGACGATGGCAGCACCCGCTTCCGGTCCGCCCTGTACGATGTTGACGACACCCTTCGGCACGCCGGCACGCTCGCAGATCTCGGCAAACAGGATAGCGGTCAGCGGCGTGAACTCGGCCGGCTTCAGCACCACCGTGCAGCCGGCGGCCAGTGCGGGCGCTATCTTCCAGGCCAGCATCAGCAGCGGGAAATTCCATGGGATGATCTGGCCGACGACGCCGACACCCTTGTGCCCGGGAAAATCCTTATCCAGCGCCTGCGCCCAGCCGGCATGATGGATGAAATGGCGGATCGCCAGGGGCACGTCGATGTCGCGGCTTTCGCGGATCGGCTTGCCGTTGTCGATCGATTCAAGCACCGCGAACAGGCGCTGATGCCGCTGCATGGCGCGGCCGATGGCGTAGAGCACTTTTGCTCTGATGTAGCCTGAACTGGCGCTCCATTTCGGCAGCGCCTTGGTGGCGGCCGCAACCGCCGCGTCGATATCGGCGACGCTGGCGTCGGACACCTTGGCCAGCAGCTTGCCGGAAGACGGCTCGCTGGTGTCGAAGGTCTTGCCGCCGGAAGCGGCTTTCCAGCCGCCGTCGATGAACAGCGCCTTGCCGAAATCGCGCGCGGCAAGCCACGCATCGCCCTCGTTGCGGGCTTCCGGCGCCGGGCCGTATTCCATGGCGTGATAGCGGTCGAGAATATTCATGGGGTGCCTCCTTCACCCTCCCCCTTGTGGGGAGGGTCGATCGGCGAAGCCGATCGGGGTGGGGGTAATTGGGTGCTCAAGCCATCGCGTGGCGGTGATTGGCCGAATAGTGCCCGGTCAGATGATGCTCGAGCTGCCGCTCTATGTCGGTCAAAAGGCTCGACGCGCCGAAGCGGAACAGCTCCGGCTCCAGCCATGGCCGGCCGAGTTCCTCCTTCATCAGCACCAGCCAGTCGAGCGAGGCCTTTGCGGTGGAAATGCCGCCGGCCGGCTTGAAGCCGATGAGATAGCCGGTTTCCTCGAAATAGGCCCTGATGGCACGCACCATGGCGAGGCCAACGGGCAGCGTCGCATTGACGCTTTCCTTGCCGGTCGAGGTCTTGATGAAATCGGCACCCGCCATCATTGCCACCATCGAGGCCAGCATGACGTTGCGCAATGTGGCGAGGTCGCCGGTGCCGAGAATGACCTTCAGATGCGCGTCACCGCAGGCGGCGCGCATCGACACGATCTCGTTGTAGAGCTCCCGCCATTTGGCGCCGAACACCAGCCCGCGCGGAATGACGATGTCGATCTCGTCGGCGCCGTCGCGCACCGAGGCTTCGATCTCCTGCAGGCGGGTCGACAGCGGTGCCAGGCCATGCGGAAAGGCGGTGGAAACGGCGGCGACATGAATGCCGGTGCCGCGCACGGCATCGACCGCCGTCGCGACGAAGGGATGGTAAACGCAGACCGCGGCCGGCCGGATGGTCTCACCCGCAATGCCGAGCCCCTCGACGATGTCGCGACGGAACGGATTGATCGCCTTGGCGCACAGCCGGCGCACGCGTTCTTCGGTGTCGTTGGAGTTCAGCGTCGTCAGGTCCATGCAGGCGACGGCGCGCAGCAGCCAGGCTGCCTGGTTGTCGGCCTTGATCGAACGCCGCTTGGTCAGGCTGGTGACGCGCCGTTCCAGCGCCGAGCGGTTGACGCTGCGCACCGATTCCATGAAGCCGAGGTCGAGCTTCATGCCGGGATTGCGCGCGATGCGATGGTCCAGCGCTGCGGGGGTGTTGGCGGCGGCACGCGCCGGCAGGGGCGTCACCTTGGTGCCAAGATCGGCTTCGCGGATTGTGCTGCTCATCTCCTGCCCTTTCATTCAGCGACTTGCGCTCATGTCTTTGTGCTCGTCGTTTTTTCCGGCACGCACAAAGATAGCCCGTGAAGTCGTGCTTCACGAGTCCTCAAGCGAGGCATAGCTGAAAAAGGCCGCAAAAGCAGCTAGTTTTTGACCGCATGGTCAAAATACGGGTTTGAGGTGCCGGCGTCCGGCTCAGCCGACGAAGGCGCGCTCGACGACGAAAGTCGCGGGATGGCTGAGCGAGCCTTCCTGGAAACCGAGGCTTTCGGCGAGTTCCTTGACGTCCTTGAGCATATGCATCGAACCGCAGATCATGATGCGGTCGGTCTCCGGATTGAGCTTCTCGATGCCGAGGTCGGCGTAGAACTTGCCGGAGCCGATCAGCGCGGTGATGCGGCCCATGCGGGCGGACTCTTCACGGGTCGTCGAATTGTAGAGCGTGACGCGCCCGGTGGTCAGTTCGCCGATCAGCGGGTCGTTCTCCAGCGCCGCCACCAATTCCTGGCCGTAGGTCAGCTCGGCATTGTCGCGGCAGGTATGGGTCAGGATCAGCTGGTCGAATTTCTCATAGGTGTCGGGGTCGCGCAGCAGGCTGGCGAAGGGCGCGATGCCGGTGCCGGTCGAGATCATGAACAGCCGCTTGGCCGGCGTCAGCGCATCGACCACCAGCGTGCCGGTCGACTTCTGGCGCATGATGACGGTGTCGCCGACCTGGATCTTCTGCAGTTCCGAGGTCAGCGGGCCATCCGGCACCTTGATCGAGAAGAATTCCAGCTCCTCGTCCCAGGCTGGGCTTGCTACCGAATAGGCGCGGAACACCGGCTTCTCTGCATTGGGCAGGCCGATCATGACGAACTCGCCGGAGCGGAAGCGCAGCGACTGCGGACGGGTGATGCGGAACGAGAACAGCCGGTCGGTGTAATGCTTCACCGAGACGACGGTTTCGGCATAGACATTGGCCGGTATAGGGAACTGCAGCGGGCGGGCGCTGGCGGTGTTGAAGGCGGATGTGGTGTTCATCAAATCCAACTTTCTGGCCCAACCAAGGACGCGGGCGCGAAACTTTCACCTGCGCGCCCGGACCGTTCAGGTCCCGGCGTACTGCTCGCACACTCCAAAGCGGTAAGCTCTTGTGTCCGGAATTTATTAGTATACAAACGATATTTGCGTCAAGATACCGTCGCGAAACACCTTTCCAAACTGTGCCATATCCGTAGTCCCAGCATTTCGGGTTTCGACAATGAAAGAGAATTTTTCGGTGCAGCCGCCGGATTCCCTGGGCAGCGTCGTGGCCGGCATCGATGTCGGCGGAACCTTCACCGACCTGCTTCTGATCGACGGCAAGCACGGCGGCAAGGTGCATATCGCCAAGACCCCGACGACGGTCGACAACCAGGCCTTCGGCGTGGTTTCAGCGCTTGGCGCTACCGGATTTTCGATCGACGGCATCGACTTGATCGTGCATGGCACGACCACCACCACCAACGCGGTGCTGGAGCGCCGGCTGGCCAAGACCGGCATGATCACCACGCGCGGTTTTCGCGACGTGATCGAGCTTGGCCGGCGCACGCGGCCGCAACCCTATGGCATGACCGGCACTTTCGTTCCCGTCATTCCGCGCAACCTCAGGCTCGAAGTGTCGGAGCGTGTCGAGGCTTCCGGCGCGGTGCGCATCCCGCTCGACGAAGCTGAAATGCGCGAGGCGGTGAAGGCGCTGATCGCGGCCGGCTGCGAATCCCTCGTCATCCATTTCCTGCATTCCTACGCCAACCCTTCCCATGAGCGGCGCGCCGCCGAAATCGCCGCCGAGCTCTGGCCGAACGGCTACATCACCACGGGCCATGCGCTGCTGTCGGAAGCGCGCGAATTCGAGCGCGGCGTGACGGCTTCGGTCAACGCCTCCGTGCAGCCGATCCTCGAGCGCTATGTCGAACGGTTGCGCAAGGAACTGGCGGCCAAGGGCTATGCCCGCGACTTCCTGATCATGAACGGCAATGGCGGCATGATCTCGGCCCGCTTCGTCACACGTGAATCGGCCAAGACCGTTATGTCCGGCCCGGCCTCCGGCGTCATCGCCGCCGCCTATACCGGAAAGCGCGCCGGCTTCGAAAACCTCGTCACCTATGACATGGGCGGCACCTCGACCGACGTCGCGCTGATCCGCAACGCCGAGCCGGCAGTCTCCAACGAGATCGAGATCGAATATGCCATGCCCATCCACGTGCCGATGGTGGCGGTGCACACGGTCGGCGCCGGCGGCGGCTCGATCGCCCGCGTCGATGCGGCCGGCCTGATCCAGATCGGCCCGGAAAGTGCAGGCGCCAATCCCGGCCCGATCTGCTATGGGCGCGGCGGCCTGGAACCGACCATCACCGACGCCAATCTGGTGCTTGGCCGGCTGGCGCCGAAGAAGCTGCTGGCCGTCGACAACCCGGTCACATCGGAACGTGTCACCGGTATTTTCGAGGACAGGATCGGCAAGGCGACAGGCCTGTCCGGCGTCGAGGCGGCGGGCGCAGTTCTGCGGCTCGGCAACATGAAGATGGCCGGCGCCATCCGCATGGTGTCGGTGTCGCGCGGCCATGACCCGCGCGATTTCGCGCTGTTCGCCTTCGGCGGCGCCGGGCCGCTGCATGCCACCGCACTGGCACGCGAACTCGGCCTGCCCCGCGTGCTGGTGCCGGCGCGTCCGGGCATCACCAACGCGCTCGGCTGCGTCGTCGCCGATCTGCGCCATGACTTCGTCAACACCATCAATCAGCCCGTCGCCGTGCTTGATGAAACCCAGCTTCATCAGGTATTGGAACGGCACCGAAACGAAGGCGAGGAGCTGATTGGCAAGGAGGCGGTGAAGCCGGAGACGATCCGCGTCACCCATTCCGCCGACATGCAGTTCGTCGGCCAGACCCACATCATCAACGTGCCTCTGCCGTCCTCAACAATCAGTCGCAACGAGCTGCAGGCGCTGTTCGAAAAGGCCTATTTCGCCCGCTTCAAGGTCGAACTGCCGGAAATCCGCGCCAACCTCGTCAACCTCAACACTTCGGTGACCGGCGTGCGGCCCGCGATCGACCTGTCGCGCCTGATCGATCCGGCGGGACGTGCCAAGACAATCGAAGAAGCGCGGCGCGAGATCCGGCCGGTCTGGTATGCGGGCCGGTGGCACGACACGCCGGTGTATGCGCGCGAAAAACTACCGCTCGATGCCGTCATCGTAGGCCCGGCGATCCTCGAACAGATGGACGCCACCACCGTGCTTGAACCCGGCGACCGCGCCCGCTCGGACGCCGACGGCAACATCATCATCGACATTGGCGAGGCCTGAGAATGCCTGACATTGATATGGCAAAGCTCGACGCCATCACGCTTTCGGTCCTCCAGGCCGCGTTGCAGCAGGTCTGCGACGAGATGGACCTGACATTCTCACGTGCCGCTTTCTCGCCGGTCATTGCCGAAGCCAATGACCGCTCCGACGGCATCTATTCGGCCGTCGACGGCTCGCTGATCGCGCAAGGGTCGCAGGGCCTGCCGGTGTTTGTCGGCGTCATGCAGTATTCTACGAAAACGGTGATCGAGATGATCGCCGACGGCCGTTGCCTGCCGCCGGAGCCCGGCGACATCTACATCGTCAACGACCCTTATCTCGGCGGCACGCATCTGATGGATGTGCGCTTCGCCATGCCGGTCTACCGCGACGGCAAGATTTTCTGCTGGCTGTCCAACACCGGCCACTGGCCCGACATTGGCGGTTCGGTGCCCGGCGGCTTTTCCGCGTCCGCGACCGCGGTCGAACAGGAAGGCCTGCGGCTGCCGCCCGTGAAATTGTTCAAGAAGGGCGTGCTCGATCCCGAGATCTACGCCATCATCTGCTCGAACATCCGCGTCGCCGACCAGCGCATCGGCGATATCAGGGCGCAGGCTGCCGCGCTGCTTATCGGCCAGGACCGGCTCAATGGAATCCTGGATCGTTACGGTAACGAAACGGTTGTCGAGGCGATCGCCGAACTGCGCCGCCGCGCCGCCGAGCAGATGCGCGCCAACATCGCGGCCATTCCCGACGGCACCTATCATTCGAAGGCCTTTGTCGATTCCGACGGTGTGGTCAACGAACCGCTGACCATCGCGCTTGCGGTGGGGAAACAGGGCGACACGCTGACCTTCGATTTTTCCGGTTCGTCGAAACCCTGTGCCGGGCCGATGAACAGCGTGCTGGCGACGACCCTGTCCTCGGTCTATCTCGCCATGCGCCACATTTTCCCGGACGTGCCGATCAGCGCCGGGGCCTTCGAACCCTTGATCGTCAAGCGGCCGGAAGGCACCTTCCTCGACGCGAAGTATCCACGGCCGGTGTCCGGCTGTGCGGCGGAAGTCTCGCAGCGCATCGCCGAGGCGGTATTCGCGGCCATGGTGCAGGCGCTGCCGGACAAGGTGACGGCGGCGCCCGCCGGTTCCAGCGGCAATTTCGCGCTGGGCGGCAACGATCCCGTGCGCGGCCGCGATTACGTCATGTACCAGATCTCCGGCGGCGGCTATGGCGGCAATTCGAGCCATGACGGCCTGACCAACGGCTGCTCGACCATCGGCATCTCCAAATCGCCGCCGGTCGAGATCATGGAGCAGGCCTTTCCCGTGCTCTACCGCCACTATGCCTTGCGCGAAGGCTCGGGCGGCGCCGGCAAGCATCGCGGCGGCTTCGGCCTCGCCTATGAGGTCGAGATCCTGCGCGGCGACGCGCGCGCCTCCTTCGTCATGGATCACGGCCGTTTCGGCCCGCAAGGCGCGCTTGGCGGCAGCGACGGCGAGCCCAACAGCGTGACCGTCTTCCGTGGCGGCGTGGCGCATGTGCCGCCGCATCTGTCCAAGGAGCAGGACATCCCGCTCAAGGCCGGCGACCGGGTGCGCGTCGGCACGCCGGGCGGCGGCGGTTACGGCGATCCGCGCGAGCGGGACGCCGATCAGGTGCAGCGCGATGTGGCGCTGGGGTACTACACCTCGGAGGAAGCCAGCCAAAAATTCGGCGTGGTCCTGTCGGCAGGCGATCTCGCCGTTGACCGGGAGGCGACGGCCAAGCACCGCGCCGGCTAACACACTCGCCATGGCGCTCACAGCGCCGTGATCGCCGCAGCACATGTCGCTTCCGTCTCCGCCGCGCGCATGAAAGCCCGTAGACTTCGCCAGTCAACGGAGATCTGGAACATGCGTCTTTTCGGTCGTTTCGTGCTTGCCGCTTCCGTCGCTCTCACCCTCGCCACCGGCGCCGCCAGCGGCCAGGACAAGCTCAGGATCGGCACCGAGGGCGCCTATCCGCCCTTCAACTATGCCAGTGCCGACGGCACGCTGGGCGGCTTCGACATCGACCTCGGCAAGGCGCTGTGCGCCGAAATGAAGGTCGAGTGTGAATTCACCGTCCAGGATTTCGACGGCTCGATTCCCGCGCTGCAGGCCGGCAAGTTCGATGCCATCATCAACATCACCATCACGCCGGAGCGGGCCGAGAAGGTCGAGTTCACCCACAAATATTACCAGACGCCGCCGGCCATCGCCGTGCCGAAGGATTCGACCATTGCAGGCACCTCGCCGGACGATCTGAAGGGCAAGGCACTCGGCGTGCAGACCGCCACCATCCACCAGAAATTCGCCGAGCAGAAATATGCGGGTTCGACCGTCAAGGCCTATCCCACGGGCGACGACGCCCGCACCGACATGGCCAATGGCCGCCTCGACGCGATGATGGACGGCTCGATCATCCTGACCGAATGGCTGAAGAAACCCGACGGCGCCTGCTGCAAGCTGCTCGGCACGCTGACGGCCGATCCGGCCATTCACGGCCCCGGCGTCGGCATCGCCCTGCAGAAGGGCAACAAGGAACTGGCCGACAAGTTCAATGCCGCCATCGACGCGCTGCGCGCCAGCGGAAAATACAAGGAAATCAACGACAAATATTTTGCCTTCGACGTCTACGGCAACTGAGACCGAAAACAAAGGCCTTCGGCGGTGTCGGTCAGCGCCGCCGTTTTTCGTGATCATGGAGACCTTCTTGGCTGAGCGGCGTTCCCCTTTCTACAGCAGCATCGTCGGATTGGACGCGACCATGGGTCGGGTCGGCGGCGATTTCATCTCGGCCAAATACTATTCCGGCATCGCCGACGAGCACCTGAACACCCGCGCGAATGTCGGCGTCCAGGATCTCAGCACCATGGGCAAGATGGACATCAAAGGGCCGGAGGCCGAGGCGCTAGTCAACCATGTCATCGTCAACGACGCCGCGGCGATGAAGCCGGGCCAGGTCCGTTATTCCACGGTCTGCCGCGAGGATGGCGGCATCATGGACGACCTCACCGTGTTCCGGCTGGGACCGGAGCATTTCATGCTGGTCACCGGCTCGGTCAACCGGCTGAAGATGCTGCCCTGGCTGCAGCATCATGCCCAGGGCCGCAAGGCCTATGTCACCGACATCACCGCGGCGATCGCCTTCCCGACCATCCAGGGCCCGCGCTCGCGCGAATTGTTGAAGGCGCTGATCTCGGATGCCGATCTCGACGGCCTGAAGCGCTGGGCATTCACGTCAGGCCATGTCAACGGCACGCGCGTCCTGATCTCGCGCACCGGCGTGACGGGCGAACTCGGTTTCGAACTCTTCGTGCCGGCCGACGAGGCGGCCTCGGTCTGGGAGGCGCTGATGCGGACTGGTCGGAACTTCGGCCTGAAACCCTATGGCGTGCTGGCGATGTTCACGCTCGGCCTGGAAAAGGCCTATCCGGCGCATGGCATCGACATGGACGAGAGCCGCACGCCGTTCCATGTCGGCCTCGACCGCTGGATCAAGTTCGACAAGGGCGATTTCATCGGCCGAGAAGCGCTGCTCAAGATCCGCGACAAAGGCCTTGATGAGCGCTGGACCGGCCTGATCCTCGACGGCGACAAACCGGCCGCGACGGATGCGCGTGTGCTTGCCGATGGCGAGGATGCTGGCGTCGTCACCTACAGCGACCACGGCTATTCGCTAGGCAAGGTGCTGGCGACTGCGCATCTGCGGTTGCCCTTCACGGCTGTCGGCACCGAACTCAGCATCGATATCGACGGCAAGCCGACCCGCGCGGTCGTGGCGCCGATGCCGTTCTTCGACCCGGAAGGGGTTAGGCTGAGAGGCTAGTGCCGGAGGATTGTCGCTCATCCATCGGGTATGCCGACGGCAAGCAGGTCTCTGCGAAGATCCTCAAGGATCTTTGGGTCACGATACGGATCGATCAAGATGGCGCTTACGGTCGCGTCGGGCCTTGCCGCCAGGCACTGTTCGGCTGCTTGAGCGGCGAGTTGCTCGTCGCCCATTCTCCAATGGCAGACCGCCAGAAACGCATGTGCCCAGAATGCGAAGGAATGGAGGTTCCGGTAGGAGGCTATCGCCTCGGGATAGCGTCCGAGAACCAGGAGAACCTGTCCGCGCAGATCCCAGAACCAATCGTAGTTCAGGGGATCACGCGCGATACAGACGTCCAGGTCGAACAAAGCTTCCTCATGCCGACCGAGATAGCTCCAGCACAAGCCCCGTATCGCTCTCGCCCGGGTTTCGTTCGGATTGAGGTTCACACCCTGCTCGAGATGCAGCAACGCCTCCTCCAATTGTCCCATGAAGATAAGCGTGTGACCGACCGCTGTATGGCTCCATGCCTGTTTCGGCTCAAGTTTTAGAGCACGCAGACCGTGGCTAAGAGCGATCTTGAGCGTGTTCCCGTCCCCCTCGAGCAGCCATTTGCTTGTGAGCACAGTCGCCATCATTGCATGGATGGTGGCGACATTCGGGTCGAGCTCGATCGCCCTGGCAAGGTAGGGCTCTGCTTCCAGGGTGGTGTCATAGCGAACCATCAGGACGCGAGCCTGAAGATACAGATCGTAGGCATCGAGCTGGGTGATCGGAAGGCGCCGTATCTTCTCCACACCCGAGGTTCGGATTGTGCCGATGACGGTGATGGCGACACTTCTGGCGATCTCTTCCTGGAGCTCAAAAATATCGATCAGCTCCCGATCGAATCGATCGGCCCAGATTTGATTGCCGGATCTGGCCTCTATGAGTTGCGATGAGATCCTGACCCTGTCGCCGGCGCGGCGAATGCTACCCCGAAGCAGGTAGTCGACGGACAGTTGCTTCGCGATCGTGACGGCATCGACAATCTTTCCCTTGAACACAAAGGAGGAATTGCGGGCTATGAGATGAAGTTCGCCGAATCGCCCCAGTTCGGTGATGATGTCCTCGGTGACGCCATCGCTGAAATACTCCTGGTTGGGGTCGCTGCTCATATTCTCGAATGCAAGAACAGCAACGGCTGGCCCGCGGCTTGAAGCGCCACCGGTCTGCGGTCTGGGGGTCTCGTCCATGCTCCTGCGCAACAGCCGAAGCTCCTCGCCTGGCTCCAGGTCCAGTTCGCGCTTCAGCAACAACTTGCAGGTCTCATACTGCTTGATGGCGAGCGCGGCCTGACCCAGGGCGATATGCGCCCGCATCAACGCGACATGCGACGGCTCCCGCAGCGGATCAAGAGCAACCAGCCGTTCGCAAATAGCAACGCGCTCGATGCCGCTCTCCGATTCCGCCAGAAGCTGGAACGCATCGATTGCCCGCAGGGACAGGTCGGCACGGACTTCGCGAAGCCAGTCCTCGAAAGCGTTGTCAAACGTGCTCAACCCATCGAGAAAAGGGCCGGCATATAGGGCGGCGGCCCGCCGCAGCTCAGCGATGTCACGGCTCGCGGATGCAGCCTCGAATTCAGTCACGTCGATGGTGAAGAGCTTCGGATTGAGCGCGACACGATCCCCGACCAGGGCCAAGGCATCCGCTCCCAACCCGGTAAAGTCCTTGCGGATAGCGGCCAGGGCCTGCCGCAGACTGTCCCTTGCCTGCTCCTCACCTCGATCGCTCCATAGAAGAGCAGCCAGCTTGTGACGCGTCGCCTCCTGGTTCGGCGCTACGGCGAGGACGCCCAGAAGCGCCCGGTTCTTCTTGGCGCGCACCTCCAGGGTTTCCCCGTCATGCGATGTCAGGCGAAAACCACCCAGGAGATCGAGCCGCGCCAAGCTCATCGCGATTTACCCTGAATTTCAGCGTTTTCCGCGATTTTCACGAGGCTTTTCACAGCCGTCTCACGCCCCGAATTCGATGCTGCCTTTCGCAACTAAACAACATCTGAGAGGAAACACCAATGTCGGTCGTCACAGAGGTTCTGGGAAAGGCGGGCGGGACTCTCAAGAAGAGGCTGTTGAAGTGGCCGAAATTCCGTCTGGGTCGCTTCTTGTGCAGCATAACCGAGGCATACGCCTCGGCGACTTGGAAGGCCTATAGCGCGGCGACCGGTCTCGATGAGAATAGTCCCGGGCGGCGCTCCGATGAGGGCTGCGACAAGTACTGAACGTCTTCGCCCGAACGCGGCGACGCAGGCGTCACGTCCGTTGGCTTGTACGTCACCCCCGTCGATCCAGCCGTGCGACCAGACGGTCCCCCGCCCACTGGATGCCGCAGACCAGGATGATCAGCACGATGACGACGGCGATCATCACCGACGTCTCGAAGCGCTGGTAGCCATAACGGATGGCGAGGTCGCCGAGGCCGCCGGCACCGATGGCGCCAGCCATGGCCGAGGCGCCGATCAGTGTCACCAGCGTTACCGTGAAACCGGCGACAATGCCGGGGAGCGCCTCGGGCACAAGCACTTCGCGGATGATCGTCCAGCGGTTGCCGCCCATGGCGCGTGCCGCTTCGATCAGGCCGTGGTCGACCTCGCGCAGCGACACTTCGGCGATGCGCGCATAATAGGGCGTGGCGGCGATCGACAGCGGCACGATGGCCGCCCAGGTGCCGATCGAGGTGCCGACGATCAGCCGCGTCAGCGGGATCAGCGCCACCAGCAGGATGATGAACGGCACCGATCGGAAGCCGTTGATGACGGCGCCGAGCACGCGGTTCACCCACAGGCTCTCGGCGATGCCGCCGCGTTCGGTCGATATCAGGGCCAGCCCGAGCGGCAGGCCGAAGACCAGCGAGATCAGGCCGGAGGCGGCCGTCATCAGCACCGTCTCCCAGATCGACCGCAGCAGAAGCTCAAACAGGATTGGCGACATGGCCAAGCACCTCCACCCGCGCCTGCCGGGCCTTCAGGAATGTGATGACGGAAGCGAGGTGGCTTGCATCGCTGCCGGGAACGGACAGGAACAGCGTGCCGACGGGCTGCTGCTGGATATGGTCGATGCCGCCATGGACGAGGCGGAAGGCGCCCGGAACCGAAATCGCCAGATCGGACAGCAGCGGGCCGCTTGCCGCTTCGCCCGCCACGTCCACGCGCAGGATCGTCTCGGCGCCGGGAGCAGGCAGCAGGCGCGCCGCCAGTTCGGTCGGCAGCTGCGGCCGGATGGCGCCGAGCAGGCTTTTGGTGATGTCCGACTGCGGATCGGCGAACACCGACCAGACCGGCCCTTGCTCGACGATGCGCCCGGCATCGATCACCGCCACGCGGTCGGCGATCGAGCGGATCACCTCCATCTCATGCGTGATCAAAAGGATGGTCAGGCCAAGCTGCCGGTTGATATCCCTGAGCAGCGTCAGAATGGAGCGTGTCGTCTCCGGGTCGAGCGCCGAGGTCGCTTCGTCCGACAACAGCAGCGCCGGTCGCGCGGCCAGCGCACGGGCGATGCCGACGCGTTGCTTCTGGCCACCGGATAGCGATGCCGGATAGGCCTTGGCCTTTTCCGACAGGCCGACCAGCTCGAGCAGTTCGGCCGCCCGCGCCAGCCGTTCGGCCTTCGGCCTGCCCTCGATCTTCAGCGGCAGCGCCACATTGTCCTCGACGGTCTTGGCCGACAGCAGGTTGAAGTGCTGGAAGATCATGCCGATGCGCCGCCGCAACGGCTGCAGGTCGCGCTCGCCGAGCCGGCTGATCTCGCGGCCCTCGATGAACACCTCGCCGGAATCCGGCCGCTCGAGCCCGTTCAGGCAGCGGATCAGCGTCGATTTGCCGGCGCCGCTGCGGCCGATAATGCCGAGGATCTCGCCCTTGCGCACCGTCAGCGAGATGCCGTCGATCGCCGGCGTGGCGCCAAAGCGGCGCTTCAAATCGACAAGGCGCACCACGTCCTGTGGTGGTGCGCCGGCCTTGTCGGCGGCCTCGGCGGCTACGGTGAAATGCTGGTTCATACGCGGATCCCGAAATACGATTGCGGCCCGCGCATTGCGCGGACCGCCTTCCCGATCAAAACAGGCATATCAATGCCGGATGGTCTCAATAGGCGCTGAGGCCGGTGCCCTTGTAGACCTTGTCGAACTCGGCCTTCACCGCGTCGTTCTGGTAGGACGCCACCAGCGTCTTCACCCAGGCTTCGCTCTCATTGCCGGCCTTGACCGCGATGAAGTTGCGGTACGGATTGTCGGCGATAGGCTCCTGTGCGATGCGGTTTTCCGGGGTCAGTCCGCTTTTCAGCGCCCAGTCGGTGTTGACCACGGCGGCGTCGAGATCCTCGACCGAGCGGCCGACGATGCCGGCATCGAGCTCCTTGATCTCGACCTTCTTGGGGTTCTCCGCGATGTCGGCGGTGGTGGCCAGGATGCCGGTGCCATCCCTGAGCTTGATCACGCCCTCATTCTGCAGCACGCGCAGCGCCCGGCCCTCATTGGACGGGTCGTTGGGCACGCCGATGACCGCGCCTTCCGGCAGGTCGGCGACCTTCTTGAACTTCTTGGAGTAGAGGCCGATCGGCCAGACGCCGGTATAGCCGACGCGCACGATGTGATAGCCCTGCGTCTTGATCTGGTTGTCGAGATAGGGCTGGTGCTGGAAGGCGTTGGCGTCGATCTCGCCGCGCTCGAGCGCCTCGTTGGGCTGGGTGTAATCGTTGAACACCACGGTCTCGATGGTCAGGCCTTTTTCGGCGGCCTGGGCGACAACGACGCGCCAGACATCCTCGTCCTCGCCGCTGATGATGCCGACCTTGATCGCCTTCTTGTCCTCGGCGAAGGACGCATGCGGCGCCATCAGGCTGCCGACCGCGACGGCCGATGCGAACAGCAGAGCAAGGCCGCCGCGCCGGTTGATGGTTGACCAAAGGGAAGAGGACAAAGTGTTCTTGACGTCGGACATGATTGATCTCTGCGGTTGTGAAGTCATGGCAGCAAGGCGGATTGCCTAGGCTTGACCACATCGTCAGAAATTCTATCGATTTTATCAAAGAACGCGTTTCGCCATTCTCGTTAAAGCCGGGAATATTCTCTCAAAAATTTCAGGAGCGGGAGCACAAGACGGCGCCGGACCGACCACGGCGGCGCCGCGCTGCGATCCCATACACCTTGGACGGCAAGATCAGTTTCGGCGCGATCCCGATACCGCCACGGTCCTCAAAGCGCGATCCAGGCCGTCTTGAGCTCCAGATATTTCTCCAGAGCGTGCAGCGACTTGTCGCGGCCGAAGCCGGATTGCTTGACGCCGCCGAGCGGCACGGTGATGTCGGCGCCGCCATAGGTGTTGACGTGGACGACGCCGGCATGGATGGCGCGCACCATGCGGTGCGCCGTGGACAGGTTTGATGTCCACACCGCCGAGGCCAGCCCGTAGACGGTCGAATTGGCGAGCCGCACGGCCTCTTCCTCGGTGTCGAAGCGCATGACGCCAAGCACCGGCCCGAACACCTCCTCGCGGGCAAGCTGCATATCCTGCGTGACATTCTCGAAGATCGTCGGCGCCATGTAGCTGCCGCCGGTCTCGGCCAGAATCCGCTCGCCGCCGGTGACGAGCCGTGCACCTTCTTCGGCAGCCTTGGCGACGAAACCGAGGTTCTTGTGCAGCTGTTCCGCGCTCGACACCGCGCCGATATCGCTGGTGAGGTCGAGCGGATCGCCGACCTTCAGCCGCGTCGTTGCCGAGAGCAGTTCCTCCATGAAGCGGTCATAGACCGAGGATTGCACAAGCAGGCGCGAGCCGGCGACGCAGACCTGGCCGGAATTGCGGAAAATGCCGTTGGCCGAGACGACCGCGGCCTTCTTCAGGTCCGGCGCGTCGGCAAAGACGATGTTGGGCGACTTGCCGCCGAGTTCGAGGAAGACGCGCTTCAGATTTGAACGGGCGGAATAGTCGAGCAGCCGCCGGCCGACCGGCCCCGAACCGGTGAAGGCGATGGCGTCGACATCCATATGCAGGCCAAGCGCCTCGCCGGTGAGGGCGCCCCGGCCGGTGACGACGTTGAGCACGCCGGCGGGCAGGCCGGCTTCGGCCGCCAGCTCAGCCAGCCGCAACAGCGTCAGCGAGGCGATCTCCGGCGGCTTGACCACCACGCAATTGCCGGCGGCAAGGGCGGGCGCGACCTTCCAGGCGCCGATCATCAGCGGGAAATTCCACGGTACGATGACGCCGACGACGCCGAGCGGCTCCTTGTGGATCAGGCCCAGCACGTTCTCGGCGGTGGGCGCGATCTCGCCATAGACCTTGTCGATCGCCTCGGCGTAGTAGCGGATGGTGCCGGCGGCCGACAGCGGCTCGGCCTTGTAGGCCATGCCGATCTCGGTGCCGTTGTCGCGCACGCCAAGCACGGCCAGTTCGTCGACATGCTTCTCGATCAGCTCGGCGAGTTTTGTCAGCACCTTCTTGCGGTAGGCGGGCGCGGCGCGCGACCACGAACCCTTGTCGAACGCCTTGCGTGCCGATGTCACCGCGCGGTCGACATCACTGGCATTGCCGTCGGCGATGCTGGCGAAGGTCCGGCCGTCGATCGGCGAAATGACGGGCAGCGTCGCGCCGGTTATTCCCTGGGACTGCGCGCCATCGATGAACAGGCCGCGCGCGCCGATTTCTATGTTGCGCAGGGTGTTGATGGCATTCTGGCTGATCATAATTGTCTCGCCTGAGGTAAATGGATTGCAGGGCAGCGTGTTGCGCCGCCCTGCGTCGGTCTCGATACGATGTTTCGCTCAATCCTTCAGCGGCAGGCCGAGGCTCTCGAAAGCGACCGGGTCGCGGCCGCGCAAGGCGCCGGCCAGCAGCAGGCCGACCACCGCGGCGATCAGCACCAGCCCCGGCAGGAGCACGCCGAGGAAGCCGCCGGCCCCCGACAGGCTGCCGAAATTGATGACGATCAGGTAGATGATGACGACGAAGGCGATGAAGGTCAGCCCGGGCAGGATGGTGGTCTTCACCGCGTTCTCCTGCGCCGACGGGTTGGCACGGAAGTACATCACCACGGCGAGCGAGGCGACCGCCATCATGACGATGACGCCGAGCGTCGCGACATTGGTCAGCCAGGAAAACAGCGCCAGCACCGGGTCTAGGCCGAGCACGGCGAACAGGCCGACGACAACCGCCGCCAGAACGCTCTGGATGACCGAGGCGACATGCGGGCTCTGGTGCGCCGAATGCGTCACGCCGATCGACTGCGGCAACAGCTTCTCGCGGCCCGAGACATAGATGTAGCGGGCAACCGCATTGTGGAAGGCAAGCACGCCGGCGAACAGGCTCGACACGAACAGGATGCTCATGGCGTGGGTCAGCAACGTTCCGGCGTAGCGGTCGGACAGGCCGAACAGGAAGGTCGTCGGATCCTGCAGGCCCTGCAGCGCCGGCAGCAATTTGTCGACGCCGGCGCCCACCGCCATCAGCCACGCGGTGACCATGTAGAAGACGCCGATCAAAAGCACCGAGAAATAGGTGGCGCGCGGAATGGTAATCTTCGGGTCGCGGGCCTCCTCGGCATAGATCGTCGTCGCCTCGAAGCCGATGAAGGCGGCGAAGCAGAACAGGATGGCGATGGCCGGCGCGCCCGAGGTGATCTGGCTCCAGCTGAACGGCGCGGCCGACAGGCCGCTGTCACCGCCAGTCTTGAGGATGGTCAGATCGAGGATCAGAACCACGGCGTATTCGCAGAGAACCAGAACCGTCAGGATCTTGGCCGACAGGTCGACCTGGCGATAGCCGAGCACGGCAACGATGGCGATGGCGATGAAGCTCCACACCCACCAGGGCAGGTTGATGCCCCAGCCGGCGAACAGCCCGGCGGTGGCGGCACCGAGCAGGCCCATGACGCCGATCTGCATGGCATTGTAGGAAAGGATGGCGATCAGCGCCGTGGCGCCGCCGGCGAGACCGCCGAGGCCGCGCGCGGCATAGGCATAGAAGGCGCCGGCATTGCCGACATGGCGCGACATGGCGACATAGCCGACCGCGAAGAGGAGCAGCAGCACCGTCACGATCAGGTAGGTACCGGCAAAGCCCGCGCCATTGCCCATCAGCATGCCGAGCGGCGTGCCGCCGGCTACCGCCGTGAGGGGTGCGGCCGCCGAGATCACCATGAAGGTGATGGCGCCGACACCAAGACTGTTCTTGCGCAGCCTGTTGGCCGGCGCCTGTTCCGAAACTGCTGTCATTGGTCCCTCCTGTTCGCGAACACCGTTGTCCGCCGGCCGCTTGGCCTGTCCCATAGGCTCTGGATGTCGGTTCATTATGTGAACCCTTATTTTGAATATAGACTTGCAAACAAAGCGGCTTCCTGTCAAGTTAATTCACACGTTAATTGATTGGCCCGTGCTTGGAGGCAAATGTGGGTACGGTCGGCAAGGCGATTTCACTTCTGGAGCTTTTCACCGTGGCTGAGCCCGAACTCGGGCTGACCGATCTGGCGCGCCGGTCGAGCTTCGACAAGGCGACGACGCGGCGGCTGCTGGTGGCGCTGACCAACCATGGCTTCGTCGAGCAGGACGCCGCCACGCGGCACTATCGGCTCGGCGCCGGCCTGTCGCGGCTGGCGCGCATCCGCGAGGCCCGCTTCCCTTTCCTGCAGACCGCGGTGCCGCTGGTGCGGGATCTTGCAAGTGCCACGTCCGAGACCGTGCATCTGTCGGAATTCGGCATCGACAGGCTGGTCACCGTCCATGTCGAACATCCCAGCTGGGCGAATCGCGTCAACATCGACATCGGCCAGCTCCTGCCCCTGCATTCGACCGCGTCGGGCATCGCCTATCTGGCTTTCGCCAGGGAAGAAGCCATCAAGGCCTGCCTTGCGGCACCGCTCGAAGCTTTCACGGCGCATACGCTGATCGAGCCGGCGGCCATCTCCCGTTCCATGGCCGAGGCGCGCGAGCGCGGCTACTCGATCTGCGATCAGGGCCTGGAAGAGGGCGTTGTTTCCGTTGCGTCTGCAATCCTGGCGGCGGACGGCTTCGCGCTCGGCACCATCGCGGTGGCGGCGCCCAAGGCGAGGACGACAAACGCCGACATCACGCAACGGGGACTTGCGGTCATGGCAGCGGCACGGGAGATTTCGATGCGCCTCAACGGCGACAATCTGCAAACCTTGAGGAGGCAGGCCTGATGCCCGCACAGATCGCGCCCCGCATCCTGGTCATCGGCACTGGCGACACCAAGGCCGACGAACTGCTGTTCATGAAAGCCTGCATCGAGGCGTCAGGCGGCAGCGCCGTGATGATGGATGTCAGCGTTCTCGGCAATCCGCCCTACAGCCCCGATCACGACAAACATGCCGTGGCCCGTGCCGTCGACGTCACCATCGAAGAGATCGTCGCCAGCGGTGACGAAAACACCGCCATGACGCTGATGGCGGGCGGCGCCGTGCAACTGGTGCGCCGGCTGCACCGGAATGGCGAGATCGACGCCTTTATCGCCATAGGCGGCTCGATGGGCACCGATCTCGCGCTCGATGTGGCGCTTTCCCTGCCGCTCGGCGTGCCGAAATTCGTCGTCTCCACCATCGCCTATTCGCACCTGATCCCGCCCGAGCGCGTCGCGCCGGACCTGATGATGATCCTCTGGGCCGGCGGGCTCTACGGCCTCAACTCGATCTGCAAGCTGGTCCTGTCGCAGGCCTGCGGCGCGGTCGTCGGCGCGGCCAGGATCGTGCTGGAGAGCCGCGCCTCGGCGCCGGCGATCGGCCCGACCATCGGCATGACCTCGCTCGGCAGCTCCTGCCTGCGCTACATGAAGACGCTGAAGCCGGCGCTCGAACGGCGCGGCTATGATGTCGCCGTCTTCCACACCACCGGCATGGGCGGCCGCGCCTTCGAATCGATCGCCGGCCAGGACCATTTCTGCGCCGTCTTCGACTTCAGCCTGCAGGAAATCACCAACCATCTCGCGGGTTCCGTCGTCTCCTCCGGCAGCGACCGGCTGGAAAATGCCGGCGCCCGCGGCATTCCGCAGATCGCAGCCCCCGGCGCGGTGGACATGGTCGATCTGCCGACCTGGCAGGATTTGCCGGCTAAATTTTCCGAGCGCCCGTTCCACGCCCACAACAGGCTGATCGCCTCGATCACCGTCGATGCCGACGATCGGCGTGAGGTCGCCAGGACCATCGCCGGCAAGCTCGCCGTATCGAAAGGCCGCTCCGCCTTCATCCTGCCGGCGGGCGGCATCCAGGAATGGGACATGCAGGGTGAGCCGCTCTACGAGCCGGAAGCGCTTGCCGCCTTCGTCGATGAAATGCGCAAAACCATTCCCGCCGGCGTCGAATTCCACGAGATCGACGCGCATATCAACAGCGACGGCTTCGTCACCAAGGCTCTCGAAATCTTCGACCGCTGGGTCGAGGAAGGCATCATTCCGCGCGGCATGCCGGCCAATGGGGTGGCCGCGTGAGCGCTATTGCCGCCCAGGCGCTCGTCCTCGATTTCGGCGGCGTCGTCACCCGCACGCTGTTCGAGACCCATGCCCTGACCGAACAGGCGCTCGGCCTGAAGCCCGGAACGCTGCAATGGCGCGGACCGTTCGATCCGGACAGCGACCCGCTGTGGCGCGCCATGCAGGCCGACGAGATCAGCGAGCGCGACTATTGGCGCACCCGGACCAGCGAGGTCGGTCGGCTCGTCGGCGAGGACTGGCAGGCGATGGAAACCTTCGTCCAGCGCGCGCGCGGCGCCGAGCCGGAAAAGGTGGTGCGGCCCGAAGCCGACCATGCCATCCGCGCCGTCCATGCCGCCGGGTTCCGTCTGGCGATCCTGTCCAACGAACTCGACCTGTTCTATGGCGCCGACTTCCGCCGGCGGTTGCCGCTGCTCGGCCTGTTCGACGTGATCGTCGACGCCACCTATACCGGCATCTTGAAACCTGACCCGCGCGCCTATCAATTCGTCACCGAAGCGCTCGGCCTGCCCGCCGAAGCCTGCGTCTTCGTCGACGACCAGCAGCGCAATGTCGATGGTGGCCGTGCCGCCGGCATGCGCACGGTGCATTTCGACGTTGCCCGGCCAGCGCTTTCCTATGCCGAAGCCCTTGCCCATTTCGACCTCGTCCCCTGAGACATCTGCGGAGCCTTCCGATGCGCGACATCAATTTCCTCACCGAGACCAATGCCAAGCCGATCTGGCATCCGATGGCGCATCCGGCCGAGATGCGGGCCAATCCGCCCAAAGTGATCATGAAGGGCGAGGGCGTCAGCGTCACCGACATCGATGGCAAGAGCGTGCTCGACGCCGTCGGCGGCCTGTGGAACGTCAATCTCGGCTACAGCTGCGACCCGATCAAGAAGGCGATCGCCGACCAGCTCGGCGCGCTGCCCTACTATTCCGGCTTCCGCGGCACCTCGACCGGGCCGTCGATCGAGCTCGCCTACGAACTCGCCGAATGGTTCGCGCCGGAAGGCATGGTGCGGACCTTCTTCACCTCGGGCGGCTCGGATTCGGTCGAGACCGCCCTGCGGCTGGCGAGGCAATACTGGAAGATCCGCGGCCAGGGCGACCGCACCAAATTCCTGGCGCTGAAGAAAGGCTACCACGGCACGCATTTCGGCGGCGCGTCGGTCAATGGCAACGCCAATTTCCGCCGCAACTACGAGCCGCTATTGCCTGGCGTCTTCCACATCCCGGCGCCCTGGACCTTCCGCAACCCGTTCGACGAGACGGATCCGGCGCGGTTGGCTAAACTCTGCGCCAAGGCGCTGGAAGACGAGATCGCCTTCCAGGGTGGCGACACCATCGCCGCTTTCATCATGGAGCCGGTGCTGGGCGCCGGCGGCGTCATCGTTCCGCATGAAAGCTTCATGCCGCTGGTGCGCGAGATCTGCGACCGCCACGAAATCCTGCTGATCGCCGACGAGGTGGTTACCGGTTTCGGCCGCACCGGCGCCTGGTCCGGCTCCAGACTAACGAACGTGAAGCCGGATTTCATGACCATCGCCAAGGCGATCACCTCGGGTTATTTCCCCCTCGGCGCGACCTTGATCGGCGCCAAGGTCGCCGATGTCTTCGAGGCCGACAAGACCAGCTTTGGGTCCATCGGCCATGGCTACACCTATTCCGGCCACCCGGTCGGTTGCGCCGCGGGGCTGGCAGCACTTGCCGAGACCAAACGGCTTCGCCTGAACGAGAACGCCGCCGCGCGCGGCGTCGAGCTAGCGGCGGTGCTGGAAGGGCTGAAAGCCAGGCACTCGATCGTCGGCGATGTCAGGTACAAGGGCCTGATGGCGGCGCTGGAGCTGGTCTCGGACCGCGCCACCAAGAAGCCGACCGACAAGAAGACCATGGCCGTGGTTTCCGAGGCGGCCTATGAGGCCGGCGTCATGCTGCGCGTCTCCGGCAACAACATCATCCTGTCGCCGCCCCTCATCATCAGCGCCGCCGACGTGGCGAAGATCGGCGAAGCGCTGGATGCCGGCCTGTCGAAGGTCTGACGGGTCGACCGACGCAACGGAGTTTCGATACAGACATGCCACATCCGCAGAAGAATCCGCCGCATGGAACGCAGGCCGAGGAGACGCTGGTCAGCCGGCGAGGCCGCCTGCTCGGCGCCAAATCGCAATTGTTCTATGACGAGCCCGTGCATCTGGTGCGCGGCGAAGGCGTCTGGCTCCACGATGCCGACGGCCGCCAATATCTCGACGCCTACAACAATGTCGCCCATGTCGGTCATTGTCATCCGCATGTGGTCGAGGCGCTGTGCCGGCAGGCGAGCCTGCTCAACACCCACACGCGCTACCTCCACACCGCCATCCTCGATTATGTCGAGCGGCTGACCGCGACTTTCGATCCCAGCCTCTCCACCGCCATCCTCACCTGCACCGGCAGCGAGGCCAACGACATCGCGCTGCGCATGGCGCAGGCGACATCAGGCCAGATGGGCATCATCGCCACCGACGCCACCTATCACGGCAACACCACGGCGGTCTCGCAGCTCTCGACCCGCATGCCGCCCGTCGGCGGCCGTGCGCCCCATGTCCGGCTGGTGCCGGCGCCCGACAGTTTTCGCCATCCCGACGCGATGGCCGACGGCAAGGCGTTTGGCGACGCCGTGCGCCAAGCCATTGCTTCGCTGGCAAAGGACGGCATCGGCCTGTCCGGCATGATCCTCTGTCCGCTGCTTGCCAATGAAGGCTTTCCGACGCTGCCCAGCGGCTTTTTCGACGACGCCGTGGCGGCCGTGCGCGAGGCGGGCGGTCTCGTTATCGCCGACGAGGTGCAGCCCGGTTTCGGCCGCACCGGCAGCCATTTCTGGGGCCACCAGCGCGCCGGCTTCACCCCCGACATCGTCACCATGGGCAAGCCGATGGGCAATGGCCACCCGGTCGCCGCCGTCGTCACCACCTCGGAAATCCTGGCGACATTCCGCAATGCCTTCCGCTACTTCAACACCTTCGGCGGCAATCCGGTCTCCTGTGCGGTCGCCAATGCCGTCCTCGATGTTCTGGAAGACGAAAATCTCGTCGCCAATGCGCGCGATGTCGGCGCCTATGCGCTCGGCCTGCTGCGGCCGCTGGCCGACCGGCATGGCTGTATCGGCGAGGTCAGGGGCGCCGGCCTGTTCTTCGGCGCCGAGCTGGTCCATGACCGCGAGACGCGCGCGCCCGCGCCCGAGATTGCCGGGCGCGTCATCAACGCGATGCGTGACCGAGGCGTGCTGATGGGCAAGACCGGCATCCATGGCAATGTGCTGAAGATCCGTCCGCCCATGCCGTTCTCCCGCGCCCATGCCGATTTGCTGATCGCCACCCTCGACGAAGTGCTTGGCGACGTCGCTGGAGTGTCGGCGTGAACGCGGTTTCCGGCCGATCCGAGCCTGAGACGGCGGCGGATGTCACCGCGCTTGCGCGCCGTGCGCTCGCTTATTGGGGTGTCCGCGACGGCGAACCGGAGCTGCTGAAATACCGCGAGAACGCCGTCTTCCGCGTTCGGCTGCCGGATGGCCGGCCAGCGGCCATGCGCATCCATCGGCTCGGTTATCACACCGACGCCGCGCTGCGCTCGGAACTGCAATGGATGGGTTTTCTGCAATCCGCCGGTATCGCCACGCCGTCGCCGGTGCCGACACCGGCCGGCGATCTGTTCGTGCTTGTCGGCACGGCTGCTTCAGGGCAGCCCCGCCAGGCCGATTGTCTGAGCTGGCTCGAAGGCCGCGCCGTCGGCGCGCGCGGCGTATCCCTGGCCTACACTGCTGACCAGGCGAGGCAGGTCTTCACGACCATCGGCCGAACCATCGCGCAGATGCACAATATCAGCGCCAGCTGGACGCCGCCCGCCGGCTTTGCCCGTCATGCCTGGGATTTCGAAGGCTTCTTCGGCGCGAACCCGACCTGGGGCCGTTTCGAGACCTCTCCCTTTCTCGATGGCCGGCGCCGCGAGCTCGTTCTGCGGGCACGTGACAAGGCCGTGAAGGCGCTCTCGGCGCATGAACGCAGCACCCGCAATTTCGGCATCATCCATGCCGATCTGGTGCGCGAGAACGTGCTCATCCATGACGACGCGGTGCGCATCATCGACTTCGACGATTGCGGCTTCGGCTGGCACATGTACGACCTCGCCGTTGCTCTGTACCAGAATCGCGAGGAGGCGATCTATCCGCTGATCGAAGCCGCCTTGCTCGACGGCTACCGGCAGGAGCGGGATTTGACGCCGCACGACATCGCCGCACTGCCGCTGTTCGCCGCATTGCGCGCCTTCGCCTTCCTCGGCTGGGTGCAGAGCCGCGTCGAGGGCGACATCACCAGGGAGGTCGGCCTGCGCATGTCCAACATCGCGGCCGATGTGGTGATTGCCTATTCGCAAGGCTCATAGGGCGACCGACAGGGGCGGGCGGCGGAGCCGTCAGCCCTTGGCGAAATGAATGCTGACCGTTCCCGAACTGCCGAAATCGGCGACGATCGTGTCGCCGGGCCGCGCTTCGACCGGGCGCACGAACGAGCCCGACAGCACCACTTCGCCGGCGGCGATCGACATGCCGTAGCGCGCGAGCCGGTCGGCCAGCCAGACAATGCCCATCGCCGGATGGTTGAGCACGCCGGCGCCGAGCCCGGTCTCCTCGACTTCGGCATTGCGCGAGACGATGGCACCGATCCAGCGCATGTCGGCTTCGTCGGGCCGCTGCGGCCGGCCGCCGATGACGATGCCGGCATTGGCGGCATTGTCGGAGATCGTGTCGAAGAAGCTGCGCGCCTGCTTGGTCTCGGCATTGACGCGCTCGATGCGCGTGTCGAGGATTTCCAGCGCCGGCGTGATGTAGTCCGTGGCGTTGAGCACGTCGAAGAGGGTCACGCCTGGACCCTTGAGCGGCGCCTTCATGACGAAGGCGATTTCGGCCTCGACGCGTGGCTGGATGAAGCGGCCGGCCGGAACCGTCGCACCGTCGTTGAAGAACATGTCGTCGAACAGCACGCCGGAATCCGGCGTGTCGATGGCCAGCGCGTACTGCATCGCCTTGGAGGTCAGGCCGATCTTCCAGCCCTTCGGCTTCAGCCCGGCATCGGTCTTGCGTTTCACCAGCGCCGCCTGGACGCGATAGGCATCCTCCATGGTCGCTTGCGGGTAGTCGAGGCTGAGCAGTCGGATCTGGCGGCGCGAGCGCTCGGCCTCGAACAGCCGGTTGGCGGCATCCTCCACTTGCTCCGGTGTCATGAAGCTGCCTCGTCGACGACGCCGTTCCTGAGCACGCCGATGCCGTCGGCCTCTACCTCGATCACATCGCCCGGCTTCAGCCAGACCGGTGGGTCGAAGCGGGCGCCGGCGCCGGTCGGCGTGCCGGTGACGATGATATCGCCTGGCACCAGCGTGGTGAAGGTCGAGACATAGTTGATGATCTTGCGGAAGGAAAAGATCATCCGGCTGGTGCGGTCCTGCTGGCGCAGCTCGCCATTGACGCGGGTGGAGAGAGCGATGTCGGCGATCTGCGCCTCGTCCATGAACGGCACCAGCCATGGGCCGATCGAGCCGGTACGGTCGAAATTCTTGCCTTGCGTGACGTTGAACTTGGCATGCCGCACCCAGTCGCGGATGGTGCCCTCATTGCACAGCGATAGCGCGGCGATATGGCCGAGCGCTTCGGTCTCGGCGATGCGCCGACCACCCTTGCCGATGATGATGACGATCTCGCCCTCATAATCGAGCTGCGGTGATTCCGGCGGACGCACCAGCGGCACGTTATGGCCAACGAAGGAGCGGGGGAAGCGGATGAACAGCGACAGATTTGAAGGCGCGGCCTGCCCGTCCTTGTACTCCTCGTTGCGGTCCGGGTAGTTGACCCCGACGCAGATGATCTTTTCCGGCGACGGGACGGGAATGTCGTAGACGATGCCATCGAGCGGGAAATCGGCGGCAAACGCCTCGGCTTCCTCCGCCAGCCGCCGCAAGGCGCCGGCCTCGATCACCTCGCGCAATGTCGGCCATTGGCTATGGCGGGCCGACAGGTCGACGAGGCCCTTGTCAGTGACCGCGCCATAGCGGGACTTGCCTTTGATGGTGAAGGTGGCGATCCGGTTCATGGTGCCGCTCACGGCGCCACAATTGGCGACGCCGTCATGTCCGGTTGCCGCGCGGTCGCGCCCGCAAAGCTGCTGCCCTCCTCGAACCAGCTTTTCGGCGCCGGCGCGCCCCACAGCGTCTGCCGCTGCGGGTCCTTGAGGTCCCATTTGATCGGCTCGAGGTCCGGATCGACTGTCTGGTAGTCCGAACAATAGATCTCGATGCGATGGTTGTCCGGGTCTCTGATATAGAGGAAGAAAGCGTTGGAAATGCCGTGCCGGCCGGGGCCGCGCTCGATGTTCGGCAGATAGCCGGTCGTTGCCATCAGGTCGAGCAGGTCGATGATGTTGAGCGGTGTCGGCACCCAGAAGGCGACGTGGTGCAGGCGCGGGCCGATGCCGTTGGTGAAGGCGATGTCGTGGACCCCGCCCTTGCGGTGCGTCCAGGCCGCCCACAGGTTTCCGCTCGAGGCATCCTCGGTGTATTCGGTCACGCGAAAACCGAGCTCGTTGTAGAAGGCGACGGATTCGTCGACATTGGGCGAGAAGCAGTTGAAGTGGTCGATGCGCAGCGGTTTCACGCCCCTGTAGAGCGCGTATTTCTGGTGGATCGGCGGCAGCCTTTCCATCTGCGCATAGAATTCGAGCGGAATGCCGTGCGGATCGCGTGTGCGGAAGGTGCGCGACTGATAGGGTCGCTCGACCCAGTCCACTGGCAGGCCCTTGCCCTTGAAGAAGTGCGCGGCCTTGTCGAGGTCCTCGTCCGAAAACACCTTGAAGCCGAGGTCGCGCGCTTCCGGTGTCGATGCCTTGCGCAGCACGATGCAATGATGGCCACGTTCCTCCATGGCCCTGAGGTAGATGGCGCCCGACGTCTCGTCGGTGACCTGCAGGCCGAGCGTGTCGACATAGAAGGCGCGCGACTTGGCAAGGTCGGTCACCGCCAGCTCGACATGGCTGAGGCGCACGATGTTGAAGGCCGGATAGAGGTTGGGCTTGGGCAAGGGCATTCTGATCTCCTCCGGTCAGCCGCCGAGTTTCTGGATCGCGTGCGTCGACGTGGCGAAGGCGATGTTCTTCGTCTCCATGTAGAAGTCGAAGGAATGGTCGCCGCCGTCCCGGCCGATACCGGAATTCTTGACGCCGCCGAACGGCGTCGGCAGATGCCGCACATTCTCGGAGTTGACCCAGATCATGCCGGCATCGAGCGCATCGGTGAAGCGGAAGGCCCGGGTCACCTCGGATGTCCAGAGATAGCCGGTCAGGCCGTATTGCGTGTCGTTGGCCAGCGCCAGCGCTTCCGCCTCGTCCTTGAAGGCGATTGCCGTCAGCACAGGCCCGAAAATCTCTTCCTGGGCTATGCGCATCCGGTTGGTGGCGCCGGTGAACAGCGTCGGGCTGACATAGCAGCCGCCGCCCGGGCCGGCGAACTTGCCGCCGCCGGCGGCGACCACCGCGCCCTCCGATCTGCCGATCTCGATATAGGACAGCACCTTTTCCTCGTGCACCGGATGGATCAGCGGCCCGACCACCGTCTTGGGGTCGAGCGGATGGCCTATCTTGATGCGCTTTGCCTTCTCCGCCACCAGATCGGTGAATTGGTCGTAGACCGAGGCCTCGACCAGAAGGCGCGACGACGAGGTGCAGCGCTCGCCGTTGAGCGAGTAGATCATGAACACCGCCGCATCGGCCGCGCGTTCGAGGTCGGCATCGGCAAAGACGATCACCGGGTTCTTGCCGCCAAGCTCGAAATGCACGCGCTTCAGCGTGTCGGCGCCCTGCTTCATGATCATCGAACCGGTGCGGCTCTCGCCGACAAAGCCGATCGCCTTGATGTCGGGGTGCTCGGTCAGCGCCTTGCCGGCGTGCTCGCCGAGCCCGTTGACCAGGTTCCACACGCCTTTCGGCAGGCCGGCCTCCTCGGCGATCTCGACCAGCAGGCGCGCCGTCAGCGGCGAGAATTCAGCCGGCTTATGAACCACCGTACAGCCTGCAGCCAGCGCCGGCGCGATCTTCCAGGTCGACAGCATGAACGGCGTGTTCCAGGGCGTGATGATGCCGATCGGGCCGATCGGCACCCGCGTGGTCATATTGATCTGGCCTGTCGTCCGCAGCGTCTCGCCGTCACGCGCTTCCGGCGCGCGGTCGGCGAAGAAACGGAAATTCTCCGCACCGCGCAATGCCGCCTTGGCCATGAATTTCAGCGCCTGGCCGGTGTCCATGCATTCGACGAAGGCGATCTCCTCGGCGCGCGCTTCGATCACGTCGGCGATTTTGTGCAGCAGCTTCTTGCGTGCTTCGCCAGGCATCGCGGCCCAGGCCGGGAATGCCGCCTTCGCCGCCTTGGCGGCGCGGTCGATGTCGGCGGCGCTGCCGCGCGCGACCCTGGCCAGCGGCTTCAAGTCGGTAGGCGACAGCGTCTCGAAGGTCGAGCCGTCGGCGGCCGGCACCGCCTCGCCGCCGATCTGGTTCAGCACGCCGTCTTTCTTGAAACGGGTGAGATACGCCTCGGCCTTTTTTAGATTGCTTTCGAGATCGGACATGTCAGTCTTCCGTCACTTGCCACGCAGCCGCGGGTGGATTGCATTCTTCTTCCAGCTCAGCACCGGATCGATTTCCCTGATCTCCAGCGACAAGGCGAAATGCGGGGTCTCGAACAGCGTGGCCAGATATTTGCTCACCGCCGCGAAGATGGCCTCGCCGGTTCGCTTCTTGTCCTCGACACTGCGGCCCGTCCCAATGCGAAAGGACATGTCGAGAAAGGCATTTTCCGGCATTCTGTCGGCAACGGCGTAGGCCTCGGCACGAAAGGCCCGCACCCGCACCGCGCCGATCTCGAACAGCCCGGTGTCGAGCACGGTGCGCGCCACCAGCGCGCACAATTCGCCCATGTCGACCTTGGCATCGAGATTGGCTGAATACTCGATGGAGAAGTGAGGCACCGCGTCTCGTTCCCTGGAACATTGCTTTGTTGTAATTAACGCGTTAATTACATGCGATATCGCCGAAGTCAAGCCTTGCATCCGGCCTGAGGCGACGATACGGGATGACGGTGACCGGCTTTAGGGCAAGCGCTTGGCAAAGCCCTCGCCGCCGGCCGCAAGCCTGCGCTGGAGAAAAATTCACTTGCTGCCCGAGAACACCCGCCGCTCCTTGCCAATGGCGCTGCTTCATGCCCGCGAAGTGGTGATGGCGCGGTTTCGCCCGATGCTCGCCGCGCATGACGTGACCGAACAGCAATGGCGCGTGTTGCGCGTGCTGAGCGAAGCCGGCCCCGTCGAGGCGACCGAGCTTGCCGATCGCGCCTCGGTGCTGCCGCCCAGCCTGACCCGCATCATCAAGGCGCTCGAGGGCCGAAGATTCATCACCCGCAACAAGGCGGAAGGCGACGGCCGCCGCGTCGTGCTGACCATCGCGCCGGCCGGCTCCGCCCTGATCGACGCCCTGTCGCCCGAGCGCCGCGTCATCTACGACGACATCGAGCGCCGCTTCGGCCATGAGCGGCTGGAGCAGCTGCTCGATCTGCTGGAGACGCTGATCGACGGCGAAAGCTGAGGCTTCACCCACCGAAGCTCCCCAGCCGTGTCGGCTGCGTATAGTTGCGGTCGACATAGAGCAGCGCCGAGCCGCCGCTGCCGTGCCGGACATCGATGACGCGGCCGATCATGACATTGTGCGTGCCGACGATATGCACGTCCTCGATCTCGCAGTCGAAATTGACGATCGCGTCCGACAGTGCCGGCGTGCCCGAGGTCAGCGTCTGCCAGCGCGCCGCCGAATAGCGGGCCTCCATGTCCCTGGTCGCGCCGGCAAACTTTCCCGCCAGATGCATATGGTCATGCGTCAGCACATTGACGCAGAAGCGCCGGTTGGCGAGGAACATGGCGGCCTGCGTCGAGCGGCCGTTCATGCACACCAGGAGCGTCGGCGGCTCGTCGGAAACGCTGCACATGGCGGTGGCGGTGAAGCCGCCGCGCCCCGCCGGGCCGTCGGTCGTGACAATGTTGACCGGCGCGCAGACCCTTGCCATGGCGTCGCGGAAATCGGTCTTCGAAATCTGCGTGGCCATGAGAGGTCACCCCGCCGTCGAGGTCAGCGGCGGCAGCCAGGTATCGCCGGTCCAGCCATTCTCGTCATAATCGGCCATGCAGGTGTCGACCAGCTCCTCCATCGCCTTCAGCCGGCCGCCGCGTTCGGCGCCCTTCAATACTTGCAGCCGCACTTCTTCCGGCGCGCCGGCATAGTTCAGTTCATAGAGCGCGTGGCGGCCGCCGAACTCGGTGCCGGTCGCGTCCCACAAAAGCTTCATGATCTTGATGCGCTCGACATGGCCCATATCGTTGGAGCCGCGCACATATTGCGCCAGATATTTGTCGATCTCGGGATTGTTGAAGTCGCGCACCGAGGACGGCAGGTAGATCAGCCCCGAGGCGATCACCCGGCGCACTGTGTCGATGACGCGCGGATAGGCTTCCGACATGAAGGTGCGGTAGGCGAGTGCGGCGTCGAGATTGGGCAGCACCGCGCCATTCGCCCACGGGATCGGATTGTAGGCCATGGCATTGGAAAAGCTCCAGAACATGTGCCTGAGCGCGATCACCTCGCCAAGTGCAGCCTGGTTGCCCCGGAAGGCGTCGCCGCCGGTGGCCCGCAGCGCCTTGGCCAGCAGACCGGCAAGGAAGTCGAGCTTGACGGCAAACCGCGTGCAACCCTGGAAGCAATAGCCGTGCATGAAGCCCGACGCCGGATGGAACGACAGGATCTTTTGCGCGTCGCGCAGCACCAGCACGTCCTCCCAGGGGATGAAGACATTGTCGAGCACCAGGATCGCGTCGTTCTCGTCGAAGCGCGACGACAAGGGATAGTCGAAGGGCGCCGCAACCGTATTGGCCGTCTGCTCGTAGGAGACGCGGCAGAACATCTTTATCCCCGGCGCGTTCATCGGCACGATGAACATCACCGACAGCGACGGATCCTCGGTGACCGTCGCCGAGCCCTGCGCCAGGAAATTGTAGTGCGTCAGCGCCGACGACGTCGCCACCACCTTGGCGCCCGAGACATAGATGCCGGCATCCGTTTCCTTGGTGATGTGGACGAACACGTCCTTCACCTGTTCGGCCGGCTTGTGGCGGTCGATCGGCGGGTTGACGATGGCATGGTTCATGAACAGCACGGCTTCCTGCGCTCTGCTGTGCCAGGCAAGCGCATTGTCCTTGAACGGCCCGTACCACTGCGCATTGGCGCCGAGCGTGTTCATCAGCGCCGCCTTGTAGTCGGGCGTGCGCCCCATCCAGCCATAGGACATGCGCGACCATTCGGCGATCGCCGTCTGCTGCGCGGCGAGTTCGCCCGAGGATCTGGCGACGCGGAAATATTTGTGGGTGTAGCCGCCCGAACCGGTGTCGGTGGCCGAGGTCAGCGCGTCGCGCCGCTTCGGATCATGCAGCGCATCGTAGAGCCGCGCCAGCGACCGCACGGAATTGCGCATTGCCGGGTGCGTGGTGACGTCGGCGACGCGTTCGCCGTTGATATAGACCTCGCGGCCGTCGCGCAGGCTCTCCAGATATTCGGCCCCGGTGAACGGGCGCGCTTTGTCGGCACGAAAATCTTCTGACCGCATGTTGTTCCTCCACTGATAGCGACGATCCTAGCGCCGCGCCTGAGGATCGGTTATGGACGGAACGGCAAAACCGATTGGACTTTTTCCGGCGCCATGAGCCAGAACGCGATTCCCGATTTCTTCGTCTATGGCGAGCCGGTGCGGCCGCTTGATGTCGGCTTCCTGCATGTCGAGACAGTGCTGGCGCGCAGCAATATCCACCTCGGTCAGGTCGCGGCGCACAAGCATCCGCAGATGGGCCAGATCAGCTACTGGACCAGCGGCTCCGGCACCTACCGCATCGAGGACCGGTCCTGGGACTTTTCGGCGCCGGCCGTCAGCTTCGTGCCGAGCAATGTCGTGCACGGCTTCTCGATCGGCCCCCGCACCGACGCCATCGTCGTCTCGGTCGCCGATGATGCGCTGGCCGCGATTGCCGGCCACAGCCTGCTGCCCCTGGACCGCCCGGTCTTCACCGACGGCCTTCCCGACCGGGCCGCGTGGAAGCGGTTGGCGACGGTGCTGGACATGATCGCCGCCGAATACGTCGAGGCACGGGCCGGCAACGACAAGATCCTGCCGTCGCTGATCGCCGTCGCACTCTCCCACATCGCACGTCTTGCGCCGGCGACGGTCGCCGCGGCGCCGTCTTCCGATGCGTCACTGGCGATCGGCTTGCGCCGCCTCGTCGATGCGCATTTCCGCGACAACTGGCCGGTCGACCACTATGTCGAGATGCTGGCCACCACGCCGCATCTCCTCGACAAGGCCAGCCGCGCGGTGCTGGGCAGCGGCGTCAAGCGCGTCGTCAGCGAGCGGCGGCTGCTGGAAGCCAAGCGGCTCTTGCTGTTCACCGTGCGCACTGTCGAGGACATCGCCTACGAAATCGGCTTCGACGACCCCGCCTATTTTTCACGCTTCTTTCGCAAACGGACAGGCGAGGCCCCCGCCGCCTGGCGTCGCAAGCAGTTGCGGCTGGGCTGAGGCGAGCCCCACGCACTTTCCCGCTTGACTGACCAGCCGGACCGAATACGCTAAGGCCAAATACCGGCTCTGATCGCCGGGCGGCAAATATGCCTCGTATGCCTCGCCCTTGCGGCGCTGGCTGCGGGGCTTTTTCATTTCTGGGGTCCTGTTTGAAACGGCGCATCGAGATCGGCATCCTCTATTCCCGCTCGGGGAGCTATCAGCTCGTCTCCGATGCGTGCCGCATCGGCGCCATGCGCGCCATCGCCGACATCAATGCCGACCGCGGCTCAGGCATCGAGCTGGTGCCGGTCGAGCGCGATCCGCAGAGCAATGCCGACCGCTACGCGACGCTGTGCGAGGACATCTTCAAGACCAGCAGCGCGCGCCATGTTGTCGGGTGCGTCACCTCCTGGAGCCGCAAGGAGACCATCCCCGTGCTGGAGAAGGCTGGCGGCATGCTCTGGTATGCCTGCCCCTATGAGGGGTTCGAGGCCAACGAGCATGTCGTCTACATGCACGCCTGCCCCAACCAGCATCTGGTGCCGCTGATGGCGCATGTCGTGCCGCGCTTCGGCGCCAACGGCTTCCTGCTCGGGTCGAACTACATCTGGGGCTGGGAGATGAACCGCGTGGCGCGCGACCTGATCGCGGACGCCGGCGGCAAGGTGCTGGGCGAACGTTATCTGCGCATCGGCGAGACCGACGTGTCGCGCCTGATCGGGGAAATCCGGGCGACGCGGCCGAGCTTCATCCTCAACAACCTGATCGGCACCTCGTCCTACGCCTTCCTCGCCGCCTATCGCGATCTGGGCGATGAAGATGCGGCCTTCCATCCGCAAAACTGCCCCGTCATCTCCTGCAATCTCACCGAGGGCGAGCTGCCGGCGATCGGCGAAACGGGGAGAGGGCATCTGTCCGTCGGCCCGTATTTCGCGCCGCGGCCGGCCGCCTTCGGCTCGTCCTTCGAGGCCTCCGCCTATGCCTCGGTGCAAGTGATGGCCGACGTGCTGGCGCGCGATCCTGAGGCCGGTCCGGCGGAATTCTCGAAGATTTTCGCCGAACGGCGCTTCTCCACCCGGCTCGGGCCGATCGCCATCGACGCTCATACCCAGCACGCGACGCTGCCGGTCATCATCGGCCGGATCGCCGACGGCTTCTTCGAGGTCGTCAGCCGCGAGGATGAGGTGGCGCCGGACCCCTATCTGTCTCGCTACGATCCTGCCAGGACGTTCGGGCGTCCGCGCCTGCGGGTGGTGTCGTGACGAGAACGCCGCGCATCCCCAATCTCGGCGGCGCCAGGGCCTTCATCCTGCATCGCCCGCATCCCACGGTGCAGGCCATCACCAGGCAATTGTCCGCCATTGGCCTGATTGCGCTCGACTGCTGGCCGGAATTGCCGCCGGAGGCGCTGGCCGCCGATTTCGTCTTCTTCGACGCCGATCTCGGTTTCGACGAGCAATTCCCGTGGAAGCCGGGCGAGGCGCCGATGCCGCTGGTGGCGCTGATCGGTTCCGAAGCGCCGGGCCGCATCGAATGGGCGCTGTCGCACAAGGCCGACGCGCAGCTTTTGAAGCCGGTCGGCACTGCCGGCGTCTACTCCGCATTGCTGATCGCCAGGCAGAGTTTCGAGGCGCGTAAACACTTAGCCGGCGAAATCGCCGCGCTGCGCCAGCGTGTCGCCGAACGGCAGACCATCGTGCGCGCGGTGGCCGCACTGTCGAAAGGCACGGACGACGAGCGCGCCTATGCGCAGCTTCGCTCGCTGGCGATGAGCTGGCAGATCAGCGTCGAAGATGCCGCGCGCCGGATCGTGGCGATGACGGATGAGGAAGGCGGCGATGACCAGTCCCATCGCGCCTGATCTTGCAGCACCTGCGCGCATGCCGGCCAAGCCGCGCGCCGGGGTCTGGCGCCGGCTGGTCAAACGCCGCCTGGCGCTGCTCGGCCTGGTGATCGTCGCCATCGTCGTCTCCGGCGCCGTGCTGGCGCCATGGCTGACCGGCTATGATCCCAACGAGCAGATGTTCGACGGCCTGACCATCGAGGGCTCGCCGTTGCCGCCGGATGCCAAATTCTGGCTCGGCACCGACCTGCTCGGCCGCGACCTTCTGACCCGCATCCTCTATGGCGCCCGCACCTCGCTGATCATCGGCATCGTCGCCAATGGCGTGGCGCTGTTCATCGGCACTTTGGTGGGTGTCACCGCCGGCTATTTCCGCGGCTGGATCGGCAGCGCGCTGATGCGTTTCACCGATCTGATGATGGCGTTTCCGGCGCTGCTGCTCGCCATCTGCCTGGCGGCGGTTTTCCAGCCCAGCCTGTGGATCGTCGCCATGGTCATCGCGCTGGTCAACTGGGTGCAGACCGCGCGCGTCATCTACACGGAGACCTCCTCGCTCGCCGAACGCGAGTTCATCGATGCCGAACGCACCATTGGGGCGAGCGCGCCGCGCATCCTGTTTCGCCACATCCTGCCGCATCTCCTGCCGACCATCATCGTCTGGGGCACGCTCGGTATCTCCACCACGGTACTGCTCGAGGCGACGCTCTCCTTCCTCGGCATCGGCGTGCAGCCGCCGACAGCGTCCTGGGGCAACATCATTTTCGAAAACCAGACCTATTTCCAGGCCGCGCCCTGGCTGGTGTTCTTCCCCGGCGCGGCGATCCTGGCGCTGGCGCTCGCCTTCAACCTGATCGGCGACGCGCTGCGCGACATCCTCGATCCGACGCAAAGGGGTCGGGAATAATGGGGGGCCGGTCATGATCGCCTATCTCGGCCGCCGCCTGATCCAGTCGCTGCTCATCCTGCTCGGCGTCTCGCTGATCACCTTCGCCCTGCTCTATCTCCTGCCCGCCGACCCGGTGCGCCAGATCGCCGGCCGCAGCGCCACGCCGCAGACCGTCGAGAACATCCGCCAGCAGCTCGGCCTCGACCAGCCTTTCATCGTGCAATACTGGCACTATCTGGCGAGGCTCGTCAGCGGCGACCTCGGCCGGTCCTACATCCAGCGTTCCGAAGTCACCGAGCTCATCGTCTCGCGGCTGCCGGCGAGCCTGCTTTTGATGGTCGGCGCCATCCTGTGCGAATTGCTGATTGGGCTCTCCATGGGCCTGATCGCCGCGGTCAAGCGGGGCACCGCCACCGACCAGACGCTGATGGTAGCCTCCTTCGTCGGCGTCTCGGCGCCGCAATTCGTCGTCGGGCTTTTGCTGCTTTACGTCTTTGCCGTCAGGCTCAGCTGGTTTCCGATCGGCGGCTACGGCACCTGGCGCCATCTCGTGCTGCCGTCGCTGACCATGGGCATCCTCGGGGCCGGCTGGTACGCCCGCATGATGCGCTCGTCGATGATCGACGTGCTGCGCCAGGATTATGTTCGCACCGCGCGTGCGAAAGGCCTGGCGCGCGGCGCCATCATTTTCCGCCATGCGCTGCCCAACGCCATCCTGCCGGTCATCGCCATGATCGGCATCGACATCGGCATCTTCATGGGCGGCATCGTCGTCGTCGAAAGCGTGTTCGGCTGGCCCGGCATCGGCCAGCTCGCCTGGCAGGCCATCCAGCGCGTCGACATCCCGATCATCATGGGCGTCACGCTGGTCTCGGCCTTCGCCATCGTGCTCGGCAATCTCCTGGCCGACATCATCGCGCCGTTCATCGATCCCCGCATCAAGCTCAGATGAAATCAAGAAGACAACCAGAGAAAGGGAACACGAAATGAAAAGATTTCTGGCCACCACCGTGGCGGCATCGGCGCTGGCGCTGATGCTCGGCATGGCAAGCGCCCGCGCCGAGGACACGATCGACCCGAATGCCAAGCAGGGCGGCGCCATCACCATCACCTATAAGGACGACGTCGCGACGCTGGATCCGGCAATCGGCTATGACTGGCAGAACTGGTCGATGATCAAGAGCCTGTTCGACGGCCTGATGGACTACGAGCCGGGCACCACCAACCTCAAGCCCGACCTTGCCGAAAGCTACGAGATTTCGCCTGACGGCAAGACCTTCACCTTCAAGTTGCGCCACGGCGTGAAATTCCACAATGGCCGCGAGATGACCGCCGACGACGTGAAATATTCGCTCGACCGTGTCACCAATCCGAAGACGCAGAGCCCGGGCGCCGGCTTCTTCGGCTCGATCAAGGGCTATGACGATGTCGCCGCCGGCAAGGCTGACAGCCTGTCGGGCGTCACCGTCGTCGATCCCTACACGGTCAAGTTCGAACTGACCCGTCCCGACGCCACCTTCCTGCATGTCATGGCCATCAACTTCTCGCATGTCGTGCCGAAGGAAGAGGTCGAGAAATACGGCGCCGATTTCGGCAAGCATCCGGTCGGCACCGGCGCCTTCAAGCTCGCCGAATGGACGCTCGGCCAGCGCATCGTCTTCGAGCGCAATGCGGATTATTGGCACAAGGGCCTGCCGCACTTGGACAAGATCACCTTCGAGATCGGCCAGGAGCCGATCGTGGCGCTGCTGCGCCTGCAGAAGGGCGAGATCGACGTGCCCGGCGACGGCATTCCGCCGGCGAAATTCCAGGAGGTGATGGCCGATCCCGAGCAGAAGGCGCGCGTCGTCGAAGGTGGCCAGCTGCACACCGGCTACGTCACCATGAACACCACCATGGCGCCGTTCGACAATGTGAAGGTGCGCCAGGCCGTCAACATGGCGATCAACAAGGCGCGCATCATCCAGATCATCAACGGCCGCGCCGTGCCGGCCAACCAGCCGCTGCCGCCCTCGATGCCGGGCTACGACAAGGAGTACAAGGGTTACCCCTACGACGTCGCCAAGGCCAAGGCGCTGCTGGCCGAGGCCGGCCATCCCGATGGCTTCGACACGCAATTGTTTGCCATGAATACCGATCCCAACCCGCGCATCGCCCAGGCGATCCAGCAGGATCTGGCGGCAATCGGCATCAAGGCCAGCATCCAGTCGCTCGCCCAGGCCAACGTCATTGCCGCCGGCGGCGACAAGGCCGGCGCGCCGATGATCTGGTCGGGCGGCATGGCGTGGATTGCCGATTTCCCCGATCCGTCGAACTTCTACGGCCCGATCCTCGGCTGCGCCGGCGCGGTACCCGGCGGCTGGAACTGGTCGTGGTATTGCAACAAGGATCTCGACGCCAAGGCGGCCGAGGCCGACTCCGTGGTCGACCCGGCCAAGGCCGTGGAGCGCGACAAGATGTGGAGCGCCATCTACGACAAGGTGATGGAAGACGCCCCCTGGGCGCCGGTCTTCAACGAGCAGCGCTTCACCATGAAATCGGCCCGCATGGGCGGCGCCGACAACCTCTATGTCGACCCGGTCCATATCCCGATCAACTATGACAATGTGTACGTAAAAGATGTGCAGTAACTGCGACTACACCATCCACGGGCGCCATCATCATTTCGGCTGGGACAATTCCTTTGCCCCGGCCGAACGGGTGGCGCCCGGCTCGACCATCGAGTTCCAGTGCCTGGATTCCTCCGGCGGCCAGCTGAAGGCCGACAGCACGGTCGCCGACATCGCCAAGCTCGATTTCGCCGGGATCAACCCGGTGACCGGGCCGATCTTCGTCGAAGGCGCTGAGCCGGGTGACGCCTTGAAGGTGACGATCGAGCTGTTCAAACCGTCCGGCTTCGGCTGGACGGGGAACATTCCGGGCTTCGGCCTGCTCGCCGACGACTTCAAGGAGCCGGCGCTCAACATCTGGAAATACGACGCCGCCTCCTTGGAGCCGGCGCTGTTCGGCAAGAATGCACGTGTGCCGCTGAAGCCTTTCGCCGGCACCATCGGCAATGCGCCGGCCGAGATGGGTCTCCACTCGGTGGTGCCGCCGCGGCGCGTCGGCGGCAATCTCGACATTCGCGATCTCGCCGCCGGCACCACGCTGTATTTGCCGGTGGAAGTGGCGGGGGCGCTGTTCTCGGTCGGCGACACTCATGCCGCGCAGGGCGACGGCGAGGTCTGCGGCACTGCGATCGAAAGCCCGATGGATGTCGTGCTCAAGCTCGACCTGGTCAAGGACGCCAGGCTGAAGACGCCGCGCTTCACCACCCCCGGCCCGGTCACGCGTCACCTCGACGCCAAGGGCTATGAGGTGACGACCGGTATCGGCCCCGACCTGATGGCGGGCGCGAAGGAGGCGGTTGCCCAGATGGTCGACCTGCTCTCCGGCCGCTACAAGATCGACCCGGTCGAGGCCTATATGCTGGCCTCGGTGTGCGGCGATCTCCGTATCAGCGAGATCGTCGACATGCCGAACTGGGTGGTGTCGTTCTACTTTCCGCGCTGCGTGTTTGAATGAAGGCCGGCGCAGGCAAGAACCGAACCGGGGCAACCGCCCCGGTGAAGGCCGGAGCGGTGCTCGACATCGCCAACCTCTCCGTCAGCGTGCGCGGCGAGGATGGCGAGCGCGAGGTCGTGTCCAACCTGTCGCTGGCGCTGGCGCGCGGCGAGACACTTTGCATTGCCGGCGAATCCGGTTCCGGCAAATCGATGACGGCGCTGGCGATCATGCAATTGCTGCCGCAGCCTGCCGCCCGCATATCGTCAGGCACGATCCATCTCGGCAATACCGATCTGGTTACTCTCGACGAGCGCCGGATGCGCCGCATTCGCGGCGACCGGATCGCCATGATCTTCCAGGAGCCGATGACGTCGCTCAATCCGGTGCTGTCGATCGGCCGGCAGCTCACCGAAGCCATCGAAGCGCATACCAGCCTGTCGCCGGCCGAGGCGCGCCAGCGCGCCATCGAGGCGCTGAAGGCGGTTCGCATTTCGGAGGCCGAAAGCCGGCTGAAGCAGTTCCCGCACGAACTCTCCGGCGGCATGCGCCAGCGGGTGATGATCGCCATGGCGCTGGCGCTCGAGCCCGACGTGCTGATCGCCGACGAACCGACGACGGCGCTCGACGTCACCGTGCAGGGCGAGGTGCTGGAACTGCTGCGCGACCTGCAGCGCCAGCACGGCACCAGCGTCATCCTCATCACCCACGACATGGGCGTGGTCGCCGAAATGGCCGATCGCGTCATCATCATGCGGCATGGCCGCATGGTCGAGGAGGGAGCGACGTCGGACATTTTTGCCCGGCCGCAGGCCGGCTACACACGCGAACTTTTGGCCGCCGTGCCGCGCATCGGCAGCGGCGTCGGCCGCCAGAAATCCAGGGATGCCGAGACGGCGACGCCGCCCAATGTCGCCATGGTCAAGGACCTGCATGTCCGCTTCGATCTGCGCGGAGGCGTCTTCGGCCGGGTCAACGCCAGAGTTCACGCGGTCGAGGGCGTCAGCTTCTCGATCGCGCCCAACGAGACACTGGCGCTGGTCGGCGAATCCGGCTGCGGCAAGTCGACCACCGCCAAGGCGTTGGCGGGCCTCGTGCCTTACAGCGGCGACATCGTCGTTGGCGGGCGCAATCTGTCGGGCCTCGGCCGCGACGAACGCAAGGCGGTGCGCCGCGACGTGCAGATGATTTTCCAGGACCCGTTCGCCTCGCTCGACCCGCGCATGCGCGTCGGCGATCTCGTCGCCGAGCCGCTGGCGATTCATGGCATCGCCTCCAGGGAAGAACGCAGCCAGCGTGTTGCGACGCTGTTCGAACGCGTCGGCCTGTCGGCGGACCAGATGGAGCTTTATCCGCACGAATTCTCCGGCGGCCAGCGCCAGCGTGTCTGCATTGCCCGTGCTCTCGCCTTGCGGCCGAAGCTGATCATCGCCGACGAAAGCGTTTCGGCGCTCGATGTCTCGGTGCAGGCGCGCGTGCTCGATTTGTTGAAGGAATTGCAGCGCGAGTTCGGCGTCGCCTATCTCTTCATCTCGCATGACATGGCGGTGGTCGAGAATATCTCCGACCGCGTCGCCGTCATGTATCTCGGCCAGATCGTCGAAATGGGCACGCGCGACCAGGTGTTTTCCAACCCGCGCCACCCCTACACCAGGCGGTTGATCGAAGCCGTGCCGGTGCCCGACCCGGCGCGGCGCAGAAGCCGCTTCGCCCGCCTCGATCAGGAAATCCCGAGCGCCACGCGCAGGATCGGCGAGGCGCCGCTGAAACTGGCCTTGCAGGATTTCGGCAACGGCCACCTCGTCGCCGCGAGCTAGAGCGTTTCACCGTTTCATGGAAACGGCGAACCGCTCTAACTCTTTGTCTTGACCCAATTCCGGACGGAAAACCGCTCACACTTTCCCTTGGGGAATCTAACCAGCCGAGCCGGATTGGATCTGCTCAACAACTCACGCGGCGGGGGACGTACTCTCCGGCGGTTTCGTGGCGAACTCGCCCAATCTGTCGAGCGAATACAGGCTTTCCATCTCATCGGCCGGACGTCCGGGAAAAAGCTGGTCCCACAGCTGTGCGACATGTTCGGCCATTTTCAGCTTGATGGCCAAATCGGTTTCATAGGTGTGCAACACATGCCGGTGGACTATCTGCCGCGTGCGCAGCGGTGCCTCCGGATTGGAGGCCGTGATGACGCTTGTGACGCTGTCCCCGTGCCGGCGGTGATGGTTGAGCAAGGCAGCCTCATAGGCGACGCAGCCGTTACGGATTGCCTCGAGGATGAAATACCAATCGCCGCCCGTCGGCAGCGACAAGACGCGCGCGGCGAAATCGGGCGTGATGTCGAACTTGCGGAAAATCGCCGCGCTGATGTTGATGACCGTGTTCTTGACGCCGAGCCCCTCGTTGATCTCCTGTTCCGCCGAGACCTGGTAGCTTCGCTTCCATTTGAAATTGGAAAGATCGGTGAGATACGGGCTGGCCAGATAGTCGCCGACGATCTCGCCTCGATCATTGACGATCTTCGACGCGCAGAAGGCAAGTTTCACGCTGGGATCGCGGAACAAGGGCACGAGGGTTTCGAGGAAAGCAGGGTCGGAAACATCGTCGGCCTCGGCGATCCAGATCAGATCGGCCCTCGCGAGCTCCATGCCCTTGAACCATTGAGGATAGGGCGCCCCGGAATTGCTTTCATTGACGACCACACGGGTGCCATGGATGCCAGCGTAGTGGTCGAGGATCGATCGGCTATCGTCGGTCGAGGCATCATCCAGGATGATGAGCTCGAAATCCTGAAAGGACTGCCCCAGTATACTGTCCATGCGCTCACGCAGATAGCGGGCGTAATTGTAGTTCGGCACGATGATCGAGACCGCGGGCGGCTGGCCTGCGACATTTCGCATGGACGACAGCAGGCGCGGAAAGACCCGATCGGTGGAAAAATGCCGCCGCGCCTTGCCGCCCGCCTGCCTGCCGAGCTGCATCCGCAACGGCGGGTTCCGGATCAGTTTCAGCGTCGCATCGGCCATGGCGGCGGGATCGGCCCGGTCGACGATGATACCGGCATCGTCCTCGACGAAATCCGGCGCCCCGCCGCTGCCGGCGAAGCAGATCACCGGCAGCTCGGCGAATGCCGCCTCCAGCATGACGCGGCCGAACGGCTCTTCGCGGGATGTCAGAAGAAACAGGTCGGCAGCCCGAAGATAGCCGCGCACATCCTCGACATCGCCCAGAAATGTGACTTTTTCGTCCAACCCGTCCGCACGCATCCTGTCGAGCTGCTGCGACCAGGTGCCGAGAACCTCATCGCGCTCGAACTCCGGAAACGAGCCAAGCCAGAAGAAATGATAGTCCTCGACCCCGCGGGCCCGAAGAATTCGGGCTGCCTCGATAAACAGGTCGGCACCCTTGCGGAAGGGCATTCCGAGGCCGGATCCCAGGACGATGGTCTTGTCCACGGGCCAGCCCGCCAGCCGGCGACGATCAAGACGCTGGATTTCGGTCTGACCGAGATCGGCGTCGGGTCGCGGAACCGCGCTTGGAACGACGTCTATGGCGTTCGTTTCGACCTTGTGTTCGGCCATCAGATAGTCCCGGACACTTGGCGAACACGCTACGAACCTCCGCGTGTGGGAAACGACATCCTCCACGTCGTGCTTGGCGTATCGGGCGACGCTCATTGCCAATTCCCTGGCATGCGTCAGGATAGGAATGCCCAGTCCGCCAAGCAGCGCATGCGCACGGCCGGTGGCCAGGCTGTTGCAATAGATGAGGTCGGGCCTGCCCCCGTACCAATCGGTGATGCGGGCCAGCTTCGTGGCGGTCGTCTCGGTCGGCGAAACCAGATCGTCCAGAAGGGCGGTATCGACGATGCGTCGAAACTGTTCGAGCCGTTCACCGCCCGCCAGGCACAGGACCTTGATCTCCAGGTCCGTGTGCGATTGCAGCCACTGGACGATGTCGATCAACGAAGCCTGCGCTCCACCGAGAGCTGCATCGTGCGAAACGAACAAAACGCGCCAGGACGCACCCTTGGGCAGTTTGCCGGCCGCTGACGGAGCCGACAGCGCGTCCCGCGTCTCCTGCAGATAGGCGTAGCCATAGCGGGAGTCGGGCTCGAGACAGGCTCCCTCCGCCCACTCGTTCCACGCATTGACGAAGATCAGCCGGCTGTCGAAATCGGCGAAACGATCGCATGTATCGGCGACCGCGTTGGTGAGCCATTCTCCGTAGCGGGACGGCGATGCGTTCATCAGAATGTAGGCTGCGTCCATTCTCCGTGCGGTGTTGTCCCAGGAAGGGCAAAGTCCGCGAAACAGCGTGTAGGGAACCTGCGGGTAGGCGCGGCTGCGGTTGAGCAGCTCTGTCCAGTCGAAGATCTTTCCTCTGAAGCCGCTCTTGAGCGTTGGAATTCTGTCGCTGATCTCGCGAAGTTTTCCAAGATTCGGTGGAAACTCGACGGCGGCGTCGAATCCGAAGTCGGCGGGATCGACCGTGTCGAACGACTGCGGATAAGCCAGAAAAATCTCGCCGATGCCGGCTTCCCGGCAATAGGCCCTCCAGCGTTGTGCTGTTTCAACGGCTGACGGAAACAATCCGGGCCGGTAGATCATGAGCAGTGGCTTGCCGCCGATGCGGATGTATCGCCGGTCGCGAAAATAGCCGGAGACATATTCGATGAAGGCCAGGTCGTCCTCGGGCGAGTGCGATTGCGCAATCAGCACCTCCTGGTCGCGCCCATCCCAGCGGCGGCTCCAGGGCTCGTTCGCCCAATTGATGCAGAAGCCCAGTTCGTGCTCATCGTTTTCGACGAATTGCGTGATCGGCATCTCGAGGACGCGCTTGCCGTTGAACCAGTAGAAGTGAAAACAGAACCCCGAGACACCGTGCTGAAGGGCAATCGCGATCTGTTCCTTCTGGATGTCCTTCACCCTCAGGTCGTAGAAGCCGAGATCCGCCGGCAGTCTGGGCTGATAATGACCGTCGAACTGCGGCGCTGCGCGTGTAACATTCGTCCATTCCGTGAAACCCTTTCCCCAAAAGGCGTCATTTTCGGGAATCGGGTGGAACTGTGGTAGGTAGAAGGCAATGAGGCGCGCCTTCAACGCGGCGGGTCGCCTCTCGCTGGATCGCGGCACGTAGGTGGAGGGTCTCTGAATGGAGCCCGCTTTTGTGCCAGGAGCACGTCGGGGGTTGCGCCCCTCAATCTTGCCGAAACGAATGTAGTGATCCAATGGATTCATCGACGCGGCAGCCACGTCGGGATTTTTCGCCAGATAGTATTCGTTGTCGAAGTTCGGACTTGGGTTTCGGGCCTCCGAGACACCGTACTTGATGTAATGCAGGATCGGATCTGTCCCGCTCTGGGCGACATCCGGATTCTGAACCAGATACCACGACACATCGAACAGGCCGCTGGCGCGAATTCGTTGCCAGAGTCGAAATCTCTTCCATCGGCTTCTGCTGGTGAGCGATCCTGCAAAGATCAAAAAATCGGATCTATCCAATCGAGTCCGCCTCGCGGGATTCCGTTGTCATATCACCATCCGAAGCAACGCCGATCTTGGTGCAGATCATTCCGAGAACACGTTCGAGGGCATGCTGCAATGTGCCGTCTTGTTGGCTTGTCTCTTCGGGAAAGACTGCCAAAGGCAGATCGAGCCGTCGGAGCGGTTCCAGCGCGCCGCGTCGAACCCAGAACATCGTCCCGGCAAAGAAATCAAGGCGAGAGCTGGAGGACATCCCCATTGTCTCCAGCAAATTGAGGACCATCGGCCTGTTCTCGCCCCACGCAGCCTTCTCACCCTTCCATTCATTGGGCAGCCGAAAGCGCCTGGACCCAATCATCTGGGTGCCGGGCGAACGCTCGAAATTGGCGATGATGCGGTCGACCACGTCGCGGGATCCGATCAGGTCGAACGCACTCGCCTGGCGCCAGATCTCACCGAGAACCATGCGCGGCCCGCTCGATCCCGACTTCTTGCCATGCAGCTTGCAGATGAGATCGAAGGGATCGAACTTGCCTTCGCGAAGCAATTGGATGAAGGGGCCCACGTCGCGGCCACGATTTTCGTAAACCGCAATCTCGGCACCCGGAAATCTTGCCAGAACGCGTTGCGTGAGTGCCGCGTCAGGCCGGGTCAGCGTGAGAAAAAGCTGGAATTGACGATCGGTCGCCTCGAGCAACGCCTCGAACTCGGGCCAGAGATCGGGGTAATGCAGGTGAAGCGCCACGGCAATCTTCGGCTCGACTGTGGGCCGGCGTTTGGGGGCCTCGGCTGGCGGGCCATCAAAATGCCGCGACAAGGTCGTCTGCAGATTGTCGCTCGCAGTGCCAAAGCCCCAACCGGCAAGACTGCCGAGGGCGCGCGCCAATTCACGCCCTTGCGGTCCGCAGATGTGCAAAAGAGGCTGCAAGACGATGCCTCCGCCAAGCGGCAGCTGAAATCGCTTGTGACGACGGCGCCGGGTCAGCAGCGCGCCAATATCGCTGATGCTTAAAGGCCGAACACTCGCCGCAACGACGTCGTCTCTATCAAATTGCAGCACCAGGCCGCCTTCGCTGCTTTTGAGCAGATAGGATGTCCGCGTGGTGACCGGCGCATAGATGGTCCTGTCCGCATGTCCTGGGCGGCGAACAGCGAGCCGGAGAAACGGCATCCGCCTCTGTGTCGGCGAAAGCTCGACGATATAGCGTCCCGGCGCGCGGATATGGATTTCGCTCACGGTACCGCTTGAGTAGACGCCGCCTTTCCGCGGCTCGCGAGGCAGGACATCAGGCAAGGCAACTGTCGTGTCGGCAGCGTCAGGCGACATAGCCGCTGTTCCGATTCGCGCGCGATCGGTCAAGGATACTGTCGAATATGCCAATCAGTCGGCCCAGGGAATTGATCAATCTGTTCGGATTTAGCGTCAGGCAATAGAAGCCTATTTTCGTCGAATAACGGAGTATGTCGACAAACGGGCTATAGGCGATGCCGTATTTCTTGCGCAAGTGGATCTCCGATCGCATCTTCGAGCGATACCGGAAGATACGCGAGCGGGTTGATTGCGCAACCGACGTGCCAATGTCGTGGACGGCATGCGCGCCACTGACAAGGATCATGGGCTCGTCACGCTGCAGCAGACGATATGAGAGGTCGTCATCTTCGAAATACAGAAAAATATCTTCATCAAACCCGCCGGTATCGAGGAAGAGCGTTCGTTTGATCATGAACACGCCGCCATTGACGAAGCGAACGCAACAATCTCCCCAGACCTGCCGGATGCGCGTGGGCAGCGACACGCCGGAAAGGCGATCGATCTCGCTCTCCTCGCGGAACCAAAGCCGGCCATCCACAGTATTGGTGAGGGGCACGAAGACGCCGCAATTTGGATAGCGTTCAGCCGCCTGCATGAGCGCATCGACGGCGTCCGTCCCAAGACGCACGTCGGGGTTGATGAACAGCAGATACTCTCCCGTCGCCGCCGCCGCCCCGATGTTGCAAGCGCGCCCGAAGCCGAGGTTTACAGGATTATCGATACGATGAACGGCAAGGCCGGACAGCGCGGTGGAAAGATCGTCGGTGCTTGCATTGTCGACGCATACGATCTCCACCCCTGGAGGCAGGCGAGCGAGCGCGCCCCGCACGGTATGCGCGCTGTTATGCGTCACGGTAATGGCGGTTATCGACCTGTTCATTGCCAAAGCCATCCTGATCTCTCAGTTGGCTTCCCCCGTGGAAGGCTAGTGATCCGTACGCAATCTAGGCGTTGCGACTCCGGTGGTCGAGTCAATACTCCTGGAACTATCGGTTTAGGAGGGATGACCGGCGCCGCCATCCCGACTGGTCGGGCCAGCACGGTAAGGCAAATCCGGCCGGAAGGCCCGCTCCGGATCGACCGGCCGCGGTCGCTCGCCGCTCGCCGCCAGCGTCGGCAGGAGGGGCCGGCTACGGGCTTTGCTGGACACGTTTTTCGAGTTCGGCGGTGCGTGCGCTCAAATCGTCCAGTTCAAACCCTTGAGATGTGAAGAGGGCGGCTTCTCCGTTGTCGGGATCGGCGGCAAGACGGTGCGTTTCCCGCAGGTGATGCTTCAGCCAGGTGCGCTGCTCGCGCTGCAACCGGGCACGTTGAGGGCCATGTTCGCGATGCAAAAGCGTATTATAAGCCGCGTTCAGCCTGGCATCGAACTTGTCGATCTCGGTCTTCCCGCAATCCAGCATTTTCCAGGTGTAGCCGCCGGACTGGTCGACGCACGCTTTCATTTCGGCATCGCTCTGCGCCATTGCGCGATGAGCCGTTGTCATGGCCAGAATTCCAAGGAGGCAGGCATATCGCAGCATGGAGGAGGTTCCTTGATACCAAAGGCTGGATGGACATATCCGTTTCGGCACGCCCCTCTCGGGTCGGCAACAAGGGCGGGCCAACGATATGTTGGGCAGGGCGCGAGCGCGTCAAGGTTTGGCCCGCCTTGCCTCCATCACCCGTAACAGCCGCGCTCCACCGCCAGCCGGCGCACCAGTGCTGACACCGTGTCTATGGTCGGCGTCGGCTTGTCCGTCAGCCGGCCAAGCTCCTGCACCGCCGTTACCAGCGCGTCGATCTCCATCGGCCGGCCACGTTCCAGATCCTGCAGCATCGAGGTCTTGTGCTCGCCGACATCGCCGGCGCCCTTGATGCGGCGGTCGACCGCGATCGGAAAGCGCACGCCGAGGCTTTCGCCGATCGCTTGCGCCTCCAGCATCATGGTGCGGGCAAGCGCGCGGGTGCCGTCGTCGGCGACGATTGCCGCAAGCGTCGAGCCGGTCAGCGCCGAGATCGGGTTGAAGGAGAGGTTGCCCCACAGCTTCACCCATATCTCGCTTCGGATATCCTCGCGCACCGGCGCTTGCAGGCCGGCCTTGACCATTTCCTCCGCCAGTCGCGTCACCCGTTCGCTGCGTTCGCCCGAGGGTTCGCCGAGCGAGAACCGCTTGCCCTCGACATGGCGGATGAGGCCCGGCGCATCGACCTCGACGGCGGGATAGACGACCGAGCCGATGACGCGCTCCGGCCCGATCCGCTGCCAGATCGCCCCTCCGGGATCGACCGCGCTCAGCCTTGTGCCTTCGAGCGGCCCGCCCAGTTGATGGAAATACCACCAGGGCACGCCGTTCTGCATGGTCACGACGGAAGTGTGGTCGCCGAGCAACGGCGCGATCTGGTCCAGCGCCGGGGTCAGCGAATGGGCCTTCAGCGCCAGGACCACGTGGTCCTGCACGCCAAGCTCCTCCGCCTTGGCGGCGGCTCTCACCGGCGCCACCGATTCCTGGTCGTCCTCGATCAGACGCAGGCCGTTGGCCTGGATCGCTTCCAGATGCGCGCCGCGCGCGACGATCGACAGGTCGGTGCGGCCGGCGATCGCCAGCTTGGCGGCGAGATAGCCGCCGATCGCGCCGGCGCCGAAAATGGTGATCTTCATCGTCAAAGCCCGAGTTTGGCGGCGAGCCCGATGCGCTGCAGCTTGCCCGTAGCACCCTTGGGGATTTCGTCCAGGATCAGGACCTTGCGCGGCACCTTGAAGTCGGCGAGCCGCGTCGCAGCGTGAGCGCGTATGTCGCTTTCGGTGGCGCTCATGCCTTCGCGCAGCACCACGGCCGCCGCCACCTCCTCGCCGAGCTTGTCATGCGGCATCGCGAAGGTGACGACCTGCGCCACCGCCGGATGGTCCATCAGCACGTCGTCGACCTCGAGCGGCGAGATCTTTTCGCCACCGCGGTTGATGATCTCCTTCAGCCGGCCGGTGACGCGCAGATAGCCGTCCTCGTCGAGCACGCCCTGGTCGCCGGTGTGGAACCAGCCATGCGCGAAGGCGGTGGCATTGGCATCCGGGTTCTTCTCATAGCCTGCGGTGACATTGGGTCCGCGAATGACGATTTCGCCGGTCTCGCCGGCTTCCATCAGCCGCCCGTCGGGCGCCATCACCGCTACCTCCGGTCCGGCGCCGGCGCCGACGCTGCCCGGCTTGCGCAGGCCCGGCGGCAGCCGGTTCGACGCCATCTGGTGGGCGGCCTCGGTCATCCCATAGGATTCGATCACCGGACAGCCGAAGGTCGCTTCGAGTTCCGCCATCACTTGCGCCGGCAGCGATGCCGAGGACGAGCGGATGAAGCGCAGGCGCGCCGCCGCCAGCACTTCGGCATTGCGCGCCGCCCGTGGCAGGATCGCCTGGTGCATGGTCGGCACCGCCGTGTACCAGCTCGGCCTGGCGTCGCCCAGCCACTGGAAGAAGCGCAGCGCGTTGAAGCCCGGCGTGCAGTAGATGCTGCCGCCCGCAGCCAGCGACGACAGGACCGCCGCGATCAGCCCGTGAATGTGGAACAGCGGCATGATGTTCAGGCAGCGGTCATCAGCGCTCAGGCCGAGCGTCGCGCCGATATGGCGGGCGGAGGCGGCGATGTTGGCATGGCTGAGCGGCACCAGCTTTGGCCGCGATGTCGTGCCCGACGTGTGCAGCAAAAGCGCGATGTCGCCATCCCCTGCCATGTCGGGCGCCGCCTGCGGACCGATCGCCGCGCCCTCGATGGTGAAGCTGCCGGCAGGGGTATCCGGTTGCACGATGAGCCTCAACACGCCGATGTCGAGCCGCTCGGCCACCGCAACCGCCGGACCGGTCTCATTCTCAGCGACAAGGATGGCCTTGGCGCCGATGTCGGTGAGGTAGAAATCGAGCTCGTCGGCGCGGTAGGCGGGATTGAGCGGCGCCGTCGAAGCGGCGGCCGCTACAGCGACGAAGGCGGTGGCCATTTCCGGCCCGTTCGGCAGCACGATCGCCACCCGGTCGCCCCGGCCGATGCCGAGCGCATGCAGTCGCTCGGCCGTGGCCTTGATCAGGCCGCGCAGCCCGCCATGGGTCAGTGTTGCCCTGTCGGGCGCCAGGATCGCCGGCGCGTCGTCGGCGCCGGCGGCGAGACGATGGGAGAGGTCTTTTGAATTCGTGCTCATGGTCACCGACTATGTTTCAAACGACTGCTTCTAGAAAGCCTAGGAATGGATCCGACCCTGGACAATTACCGACGTCGGCGCCGCCCCTCATTGCCCTGCCGGGCATTTCTCCCCGTGTAGTGACGGGGAGAAAGGGCTGATCGCTACGTCGGCACTTTCTTTGCAACGCTGGCGATTGGCGAAATCATTCGCGACCGCGTCCCTCTCCCCGTCACTATACGGGGATAGGATGCCGGCAGGCAGGTGAGGGGCGGCGCCCACGTTCGTAAGCCAGTCGCGGCCATTCTCGGTTCGTCTTGGCCATCCCTCAATACCCCAGCGCCATCCCATCCTTGCGTGGATCGGAGGCGCCGGTCAGCGTGCCTTTTTCCCAGTCGATCAGCACCACTTGCCCGCCACCAAGCGGATGCTGCGGTTCGACGACGCGATGGCCGCGCTTGCGCAAGCCTTCGATTGCCTCGGCGGGAACGTTGCGTTCGGCCTCTACCGTATCGTCATTGTAGAACACACGCGGCGCATCCAGCGCCTGCTGTGGATCCATGCCGAAATCGATCATGTTGGTCAAAAGATGGACATGGCCGAAAGGCTGGTAACCGCCGCCCATGACGCCGAACGGCATCACCACGCGGCCGTTTTTCGTCGCCATGCCGGGCATGATCGTGTGCATCGGCCGCTTGCCGGGCGCGATCGCGTTGGGGTGCGCCGGGTCAAGGCGGAAACTCGAGCCACGGTTCTGCAAGACGATCCCGGTCTTCGGGCCGACGACGCCGCTGCCGAAGGAATAATAAGTCGAGTTGATGAAGGAGACCGCGTTGCGATCGCGGTCGACGATCGAGATGTAGACCGTGTCGCTGCCGGGCAGGTCGAGGCGCGGCAGATGCGTCATGGCGCGGTCGCGGCGGATCTCGGCGCGCAGCCGGTCGGCATAGGCGCCGGACAGAAGCTGCTTTATCGGCACATGAACCTCGTCCTGGTCGCCGACATAGCGGTCGCGATCCTGATAGGCCAGGCGTCCGGCCTCAATCTCCAGATGCAGGCGCTCGGCGCCGTTGGGATCGAGCCCGCCGAGCTTGAAGCCGGACAGCACGTTCAACATCAAAAGCGCCGTCAGCCCCTGATTGTTCGGCGGCATCTGGTGGATGTCATGGCCGCCATAGGTGGTGCTGACCGGCGCCACATAGTCGCCCTTGGTCGCCGCGAAATCCTCATGCGAATGCAGCCCGCCCAGTTCATTGAGCCGGCGCACCATGTCGTCGGCAACGGCGCCCTCGTAGAAGCCGGCGCGGCCCTGCTTGGCAATGATCCGCAAGGTGGCGGCGAGTTCCGGCTGGCGGTGGATGTCGCCGGCCTTCGGCGCCTGGCCGCCCGGCAGGAAGATGCGCGCGGCATGCTCGTCGGCCGACAGGTCGGTCTCCGGTTCGGCCCAGTCGAAGGCGACGCGGTCATGCACGACATAGCCGTTCTCGGCATAGTGGATGGCAGGCGCCAGCACCTCGGCCAGGCTCTTGCGGCCATGATCCTCCAGGAGCCGGCTCCAGGCATCGACGGCTCCGGGCACGGTCACCGCATGCGGCCCCTGTTTGGGAAGCTCGTTGAAACCCTTGTCCAGGTACCAGTTGACATCAGCCTTGGCGGGCGCGCGGCCCGAACCGTTGAAGGCCAGCACGTCGCCCTGTCCGCCGGGAGAATAGAGGACAAAGCAATCGCCGCCGATGCCGGTCGACTGCGGCTCGACGACGCCTTGCACGGCGGCGGCGCAGACCGCGGCGTCCATGGCATTGCCGCCCGCGCGCAGCATGTCGATCGCGGCAAGGGTCGCGAGCGGGTGCGAGGTCGCCGCAATCGCTTGCGTGGCACGAACCGGCGAGCGGCCGGGAAACTGGAAATCACGCATTCTGTCTGGTTATCCCATGGTCTGATGAAATCAATGCCGCCGCCCGAAGATCTGCGCCACCGACAGGAGCAGGATGGACAGCACGATCAGGCAGGTCGAGATGGCGGCGATGGTCGGGTCGATCTGGTCGCGCAGTGCGTTGAACATGCGCCGCGTCAAGGTCGTGGTCTCGCCGCCCGAAATGAACAGCGAAACCACCACCTCGTCGAAGGATGTGATGAAGGCGAACAGCCCGCCCGAGACGATGGAGAAGCGGATCTGCGGCATCGTCACCTGCCAGAAGGCGGCGATGCGCCCGGCACCCAGGCTGCGCGCCACGCGCTCCTGGTTCATGTCGTAGGAGCGCAGGCCCGACAGCACGGTCAGCACCACCAGCGGCAAGGCCTGCACCGTATGCGCGATGACCAGGCCGGTCAGCGTGTTGTTGAGGCCGATGCGGGCGTAGAGGAAGAAGGTGCCGATTCCGATCAGGATCACCGGGATGATCAGCGACGCCGTCAGCAGACCGTTGATGGTGCCGTTGAAGCGCAGCGTGCCGCGGTTGATGGCGTAGGCGGCGGCGGTGCCGAGCGGCGTCGCCACCAGCACGGTCATGACAGCCACCTTGACCGAGACGATGGTTGCGTCGCGCCATTCCACCGACTGGAAATAGGTTTCGTACCAGCGCAGCGACCATTGCTGCGGCGGGAATTGCAGCAGCGTCGAATCCGAAAACGACATGATGACGATGATGACCGACGGCGCGATCAGGAACAGCAACACCAGGCCGCCCAGTGCGTAAAGCCACAGGCGTTGCCGGTGTGTGATAGGCAGGCCGATATCTGCGCTCATCGCGAACTCCACACGCCGGTGGCGCGCGCGCCGAGCAGCCATTGGAAGAGACCAAGAAGCGCCAGCGTGACCACCAGCAGCACCACGCCGAGCGCCGCGCCCGCGCCCCAGTTGGAATAGAGGCTGGTGGTCTGTTCCATGCGCATCGCCCACATGATCACCTTGCCGCCGCCCATCAGTGCGGGCGTCACGAAGAAGCCGAGGCAGAGCACGAAGACGATGACCACGCCCGAGGCGAGGCCGGGCAGCGACAGCGGAAAGAAGATCTGCCGGAAAGTGGCGACCGGCCCGGCGCCGAGGTTCATCCCGGCGCGCAGGCAGTCGGTGTCGATGGTCTTCATCGAGGCATAGAGCGGCAGCACCAGGAACGGCAAAAGTATGTGCGTCATGCCGATGACGACGCCGGACAGATTGTTGGCGAGCGACAGCGGCTGGCTGATCACGCCGAGGTCGATCAGCCAGCTGTTGATCAGGCCCTTGCGCTGCAGGATCACCAGCCAGGCATAGGTGCGCACCAGCACCGAAGTCCAGAACGGCAGGATGACGAAGATCAGGCAGATCGACGCCGCCCGGCGCGGCAGCTGCGACAGCATGTAGGCGAGGGGATAGCCCAACAGCACGCACGCGCCGGTGACGATGAAGGCGACCTTGAAGGTGGTGATGAAGGTCTTGATGTAGGAGGCCTGCTCGAAAAAGCGCGCATAGTTGGAGGCGCTCAAGACGCCTGCCTCGTCGTACAGCGAGAGCCAGAACAGCCAGCCGATCGGCACGATGATGATGGCGAAGACCAGGAAGAGGCTCGGCGACAAAAGCGCCAGCAGCCGCAGCGACTCGCGCCGCGCGTCGGCGCGCAGCGCCTGCGCGTTGAGGTCCCGGTCCGCGCCGGCTGATTCTCTCAGGAGGGCGGATTGCGCGCTCATCCCTCTGCCGCCACCAGGATGGTATCCTGCGCATCGAGGCCGAGGCTGATCGGCTGGCCGGGCTGCGGCAGTCGCGCCAGCACATCGCTGCGGCAATAATCGCGCAGCGTCAGCTGGCGGCCGTCGCGCAGTGAGACGTAGCAGACGAAGCTGTCACCCTGGTAGATGATGTCGCCGACCGTGGCGTTGAGCACATTGACACCGCTCGACGGTTCGACCGCCGTGACCAGCCGCAGCTTTTCCGGCCGCACCACCATCAGATGCTGGCCGGGGACCGGCGGCGCCCCTGCCGTCTGGATCCGCCTGTCCTCGTACCAGACCGAACCGTTGCGGCACTCGACGGGAATGAAATTCGATTCGCCGATGAAGCCGGCGACGAATTGCGTCTTCGGCGCGGCGTACAGCGTCTCGGGCTTGTCGAGCTGCTCGATGCGTCCGGCATTCATCACCGCGATGCGGTCCGACATGGTGATGGCTTCGCGCTGGTCGTGCGTGACATAGACCGTCGTCATGCCAAGCCGCCGGTGCAGGGCGCGCAGCTCTATCTGCATATGCTCGCGCAGGCCCTTGTCGAGCGCCGAAAGCGGCTCGTCCATCAGCACGATGCGCGGCTCGAAGACGATGGCGCGCGCCAGCGCCACGCGCTGACGCTGGCCACCGGAAAGCTGGTCGACACGCCGTTCGCCGAGGCCCTTGAGCTTCACCAGCTCCAGCGCCTTTTCGACACGCTCGGCCGTCTCGGCGGCCGCGACGCCGCGCTGCTTCAGCGGAAAGGCGATGTTGTGCAAAACGTTCATATGCGGAAACAGCGCGTAGTTCTGGAAGACCATGCCGATGTTGCGCCTGTGCGGCGGCGTGGTGATGATCTCGTCGTCGCCGACCTTGATCGACCCTCCATTGGCCCGCACGAAACCGGCCAGGATCATCAGCAGCGTCGTCTTTCCGGAGCCGGAAGGCCCGAGCAGCGTCAGGAACTCGCCGGCCTCGACATCGAGGTTCAGGTCGCGCAGCACCGATACGCTGCCAAATCGTTTCTCGATCCGGCGCATGCTGATCGGCAGCGCGGATGACGCAATGGACAAGATTCTTCTCTCCTCAAAGCAATTCCAGGAAAAGTGTGGAGCGGTTTTCCGTTCGGAATTGCGTAAAAACAAAGAGACAGAGTGGTTTGACGTTCTAGAGAAACGCTGAACCGCTCTGGCCGGCAACGAGTAACGGGGCGAAGCTGCCTTTGCGGCTTGCGCCGCCCCGCCGTGAAGTGTCTGCCAGGCAGCTATTGCTGGATCAGATTGTTGAACTTCTCGGTCGCCTCGACCAGGTTGTCACGCCAGAACTCGGCATCCTGCAGCACCTGCTTCTTGACGTTTTCGGGCGCCGAATTGATGTCCTTGATCCGTTCCGGCGGGATCTTGCCGGTCTCGAAGGCCTTTTCGTTGACCGGGCCGTTGTCGACATAGAGCGGCAGATTGGCCTGCAATTGCGGGCTGACGAACATCGCCAGCGCCTTCATCGCCGCTTCCTTGTTCTTGGCGCCCTTGGGGATGACCATGCAATCGGCGGTCAGCACGCCCTGGTCGAAGGAGAAGCTGACCGGCGCGCCTTCCTTCTTCAATGTGCCGGCGCGGCCGTTCCAGATGCTCGCCATGTCGACTTCGCCATCCTTGACCAGTTGCATGGCCTGGGCGCCGGAGGTCCACCAGGCATCGACATGGCCGCGGATCTTGTCGACGGATTTCAAGGCGCCGTCGACGTCGACCGGATAGACCTTGTCGATCGGCAGGCCGGAGGCGAGAGCGGCGACGCTCAGCGTCTCCGTCGCCTGGCTGCTGGAGAGCGCGCGCCGTCCCGGAAACTTTTTGACGTCCCAGAAGTCGGCCCAGGTCTTGGGCCCTTTGTCGCCGAACACATCGGTGCGGTAGATGAGCACGACGGAAGTGTAGGAGATGCCGACCCAGTCGTCATGGACCAGCTTCGGGTTGATGCCGCTCTTGTCGATGATGCCGTAATCGAGCTTCTCGAACAGCCCTTCCTTCGAGCCGCGCGCGCATTCGTCGGCGCCAAGCTCGGTGATGTCCCACTTCACCGCATTGCCGGTCACCTGCAGCCGCACGTCGTCGAGGCCGTTGGTGGTGTCCTGCTTGATGGTGATGCCGAGTGCTTTGGCGGTCGGATCGAAGAACGCCTTGGTCTGCGCCTCTTGATAGGTGCCGCCCCACGACGCGACGGTGATCGTATCGGCGGCAAAAGCGGGCGTCGCTGCCGCTGCCATGAGGCCCGCGACCGCGGCAATCCCAAGGCTATTGATGGTTTTCATTTCGGTTCTCCAGCCGGTGTTCCCATTTGTTTTGATTTGGCATGCGATTTTGTATACAATTTTGAGTGTAGCCTAGGGATCGGCGATGTCAACACCGTCCGAAGCAGGCTGACAGGCACGCGGGCAGCGCCGCCAAGGCGTGGCAAATCGCGCCGACTGCGAATAGAGATAGGCAAATCGATTGCCGGTGGGGACGGATCTTTGAGCAAGCAAACCAAGAACACGCTGCGCGACTCGGTCTACACCTCGCTGAAGGCGATGATCGTGACCGGACAGATTCCGCCCGGCTCGCGCGTCACCGAGAACGACATTGCCGCAAAACTCAATGTCAGCCGCACGCCGGTGCGTGAGGCCTTCAACCGCCTCGAGCGCGACGGCTTGGTCACCGGCCGGCCGCGCCAGGGCTATGTCGTCACCGAGTTCGACATCAACATGTTTCGCGAGGCCTTCGACATCCGCGAACTGCTCGACGGTCATGCGACCGAACTGGCCGCGGCCGCCGCGACCGACAAGGACAAGGCGCGGCTGCGCGCCATGCTGGCCGAATGCGAACGGCTGGCCGCCATTCCCGACCGCACGACAAAGGAAAAATTCCAGGAGCTGGAGGTCGGCATCGACCTGCACCGCGTCATCGCCGAGATCAGCGGCAATGCCATGCTGCATGGCATGCTGTGCGGCATCCTCGACAAGTGCCAGCACTATGTCTGGACCGAACTCTTGTGGCTCGACGAATGGAAGATCGCCCGCGACGAGCATGCCGAGATCGTCGAGGCGATCTGCGCCGGCGATGCCGCCCGGGCAGGCGCCCTGGCCCGCGCCCACGTGCGGGGATCGCGCGAAAACGTGCTGCGCCTGCTGCAGGCAAAGTCGGACTACCAGAGTTTTATGGCGAAGGCGTCGTGAGGGGACCCAAAGCGCGTCGCCCGGACCCCGGCGGCGGGCCGTCTCGAGGAATGCAAATCACCCAGGTGCCAGTCGACTGAGCGCGACATTCATGCGCGTCCCCCAAAAACCAATTGCGATACAGGATCAGTCGATCTAGCCTATAACCGATTGCATAACGCAATCAGGATCGCGCGTGCCGGGTGAGGAGGAAGAGGTATGGCCAAGCTCGTGTTCGGAATGAACCAGTCCCTGGACGGCTATGTCGACCATACGTCATTTGCGCCGGGACCGACGCTCTTCCGCCACTTCATCGCGGAGGCTCAGACGCAGGCGGGCAGTGTCTATGGGCGCCAGATGTATGAAATCATGCGGTACTGGGATGACGATCATCCCGAATGGAATGCCGACGAACGCGCCTTCGCGGCGGCGTGGCGGAACCAGCCGAAATGGGTCGTCTCGCGCTCGTTGAAGGCGGTTGGCCCCAACGCCAGCCTTGTTCAGGGTGATCTTGAGGGCGCGATCCGGGCGTTGAAGGCCGAGCGCGAGGGGGAGATCGAGATTGCCGGCCCGAACCTCGCGCAAAGCCTCACCGAACTTGGCCTGATCGACGAGTACCGGATCTACCTCCACCCCGTCGTGCTTGGTCACGGCAAGCCGTATTTCGCCGGCCCCCGGCCACGGCTGCGCCTCATGACCAACGATCGGATGGGCGAGGATGTGGTCCGGTTGACCTACGTTCCCGCATAATCTCCAGACTCGGCCGGAAATCGCCGCTGAAGTCTGGACAGGGCCAAAGCGATGGTGATGCTTCGCTTTGGCGGCGAACCCGGACGATATCGCGCATGGCGGCGCTGGGCTGCCGCGAGCCCGATCGCTCGCTGCTGAAAAGCAGCAGCCCTTTCCATGACATTTGCCGGAGATGTTCTAGTTGAGGTTGCGGCCGGTAGGTGATCCTATTGCGGCAGTTGAGTCTCCCCGCCCTCGATTCCACTCAGAGCTCAAGCGCACCCATGTCGATTTCAGATGCGATCTACCGTCCATTCGAGAATCTGATCCGGCCGCTGGACATTCCCTACCGGCCGCTGCCCGCCAAGGGCCCGTAGCTGTCCTTTTGCACTTCATTTCGATGTTTCGCGGCGTGCTGATTGCGCTGGCGCTTTCCTCCATGGCGATGGAAGCCATCAATCTGACGATCGTCTGGGGGCTGTCGGTCATCGTCGATGGCGTCACGCAACAGGGCGCTTCCACCTTCCTGCGCAACGAATGGCCGCTTTTGACTTTCCTCGGCCTGCTGATCTTTCCGGCCATGCCGGTCGTCTCGTTCCTGCTCAACACGCTGACCTCGCATACGCTTGGCGTCGGCATGCCGGCCGCCATCCAGTGGCAGGGCCACAAGGCGGTGGAGCGGCAGGATCTGGCCTTTTTCCATGATCTCTATGCCGGTCAGGTCGCCTCGCGCCTGCAGCAGGTGGCCTCCGCCGTCCAGCAGCAGATCATTGCCGCCTTCCAGTCCATTCCGCGCTTCCTGCTGCAGCTGGTCGGCTCGGTGATCCTGCTCAGCGCATTGTCCTGGCAGCTTGCCTTGCCGGTCGCCGTCTGGATCGCGCTCAATGTGGCATTCACCGTCAGGGTCGTTCCCACCTTTGCCGAACGCGCACGCCGCACCGCCAAGCAGCGCAGCATGGTAGCCGGCGCCATCACCGATCTCTACGCCAACATGCAGATGATCAAGCAGTTCGCCGCCGAGGACAGCGAGGCGGGCTCCATCCGTCGCGTGATCCAGAAGGCCGTGCAGACGCAACACAGCGAACAGCGCATCTATCGCAGCTCGGAACTGACCGTCGTCGTCCTCAATATGGTGCTGTGGCTGACCATGCTTTCGATCGGATTTTCCGGTCTCGTCAATGGGTTTCTCTCCATTGGCCAGTTTGTCGGCGCCGTCTACATCCTCCAGCGCCTGTCGACACAGATATTCACGTTCCTGCAGATGGGCCAGCAGATCTTCCAGGCGATCGGCACGATCAAGGACGCCATGCCAGTCATGACGACCCCGCCCACCATCACCGACCGGCCGGATGCGACCGATCTCAAGGTCGAGGCCGGAGAGATCCGTTTCGAAAACGTGCGCTTCGCCTACAAGGCCGGAAAGCCGGTCATCGAGGATCTGTCGCTGAGGGTGCGCCCCGGCGAGAAGATCGGCCTCGTCGGCCTCTCGGGTGCGGGCAAGACCACGCTCGCGAACCTGCTCATGCGCTTCTACGAAATCAGGGAGGGCGCGATCCTGATCGACGGGCAGGATATCCGCGCCGTCAGCCAGGCAAGCCTTCGGCGCGCCATCGGCGTGATCGCGCAGGATGTCGCGCTGCTGCATCGTTCGGTCGGCGACAACATCCGCTATGGCCGGCCGGAGGCGGGCGAACGGGAGATCGAAGAGGTGGCGAGGATGGCCGCCGCCGATACCTTCATCGCCGATCTGTCGGATGCCGAAGGCCGCAAGGGCTATGAAGCCTTCGTCGGTGACCGCGGCATCAAGCTGTCGGGCGGCCAGCGCCAGCGCGTCGCCATCGCCCGCGTGTTGTTGAAGAACGCGCCGATCCTGGTGCTCGACGAGGCAACCTCGGCCCTCGACAGCGAGTCCGAGGCTTCCATCCAGGAGCGGCTTAACCTGGTGATGGAGGGAAAGACGGTGATCGCCATCGCACATCGCCTCTCGACGATTGCCATGATGGACCGGATCGTCGTGCTCGGGCAGGGCCGTATCGTCGAAGAAGGCAAGCCCGACGAACTGGTCAAGCAGGACGGCCTGTTTGCACGGCTGTGGAGGCGCCAGACAGGTGGCTTTCTCCCCGAAGAGATCAGCTAGCCTGGAAACGCCCCGATTTTCCGCGTGCGCTGGCCTCGAAGGCAGTGCCGATCTCGGCAATCGCAATATCCGCCATTGCCGAGGGCCGCCCTGGACGCACCGTCCTGCGCCTGCACTCTGCGGCCGGCCGGACCGGGTGAACCTTAAGCGCGGTCAAGTTGTGTTAAGCTGGGTAAAATTGCGCCGCCCGCGCGCGTTTGTGCCTTATGGGTGGCCGGCATGAATGACGGACGGAGTGCGATGAACAAGGTCCTCCTCATCGACGACGATGTCGAGTTGACGACGCTGCTGCAGGAATACCTGGTCGAAGAAGGCTACGACGTGGCGACAGGCACGGACGGTGGCACGGCGATTGCCGCCGCCGCGCGCAGCGCGGCGGACCTGATCGTGCTCGATATCATGATGCCCCGAATGAACGGGATCGAGATCCTGCAACGGATCAGGAAGCTGAGCCAGGTTCCCGTGCTGATGCTGACGGCGAGGGGCGATGACATCGACCGGATATCCGGCTTGAACCTCGGCGCCGACGATTATGTGACGAAACCCTGTTCGCCGGGAGAACTCGCCGCGAGGGTGCGCGCCATCCTTCGTCGTGCGAGCCAGCCTGCGGTCGGCGCGGTCCCCGAAACGCTGAGAGCCGGGCGGCTGGTGGTTCATCCAGGCAACAGAACCGCCGAATGGAACGGACGGCCGCTCGAACTGACCGGCACGGAGTTCAGCCTGCTCGAAGTTCTCGCCCGCAATGCCGGCCAGCTGGTATCGAAGCAAGACATCTCGAAACGGGCTTTTGGAAAGCCGCTGACCCCGTTCGATCGCCGCATCGACGTCCATATCAGCAGCGTGCGTCAGAAGCTCGGCCTCAGGGAAGATGGACAGTCGCGGATAAAGTCTGTCCGCGGCCAGGGCTATCAACTTCTTTTGGACTGACATGCCCCGACTGTTCAGGAAGTTCTTCGTGATAACCTGGCTGACGCTTGCCGGGTCCGTCGCGATCATACTCGCGACGCTCAACGTCTTCGAGACGCTTCCTTCCGCTTCGAAACTGGAACGTCAGAAACGGGAAGTCGTCCTCGACCTGACTGCAAACCTCCTCGTTAAGGAGGGCGAAGATGCCGCCCGGCGCCTTGCCCGGGCGAGCGAGGACACGGTGCCGATCGGCCTCACGATCTCTGAGATCGCGGGGTCCGGCTCATGCGCCGATAGGAGCATGGCGGGGACGAGAACCGTCCTGAAGGACGGAATTTGCTACCGGCTCTCAGCGCCTCGGCAAGGCAATGTCATTCTCGACAAGCTTGGCCCGTTCGTACCGGGGTTCGGTATTCTGATTTCGAGCGCGATATCGGCGGCCGTGCTCGCCCGCTATCTCATCCGTCCTGTCGTGCACCTTCGCGACGGCCTGAGCGCGCTCGCCCACGGCCGTTTCGACGTCCGCATCGGGCACAAGATGGCAGGCCGGAAGGACGAGGTCTCCGCACTCGCGCACGATTTCGATGCCAGCGCCGCGCGGTTGCAGGATCTGCAGGATGCGCAGCAGCGACTTTTCCACGACGTGTCCCACGAACTGCGCTCCCCGCTGTCGCGTCTGCAGGCCGTTGGCGGTGTCCTTCGGCAGAGTCCGGGCAAACTCGATATCATGCTGAACCGTATGGATCGGGAGGTCGAGCGGCTCGATGCGCTGGTCGGTGAGGTGCTCACTCTCGCCAGGCTGACCGCCGGTTCCCGTTTCCCGCTGAAGACACAGACGCTGGACGTCATTGATCTCCTGAACGAAATCCTGGGCGACGCAGCGTTCGAAGCCCAGGCCCGCGAGGTCTCGATCACCACCAATGTCGACGACAGCTTCCTTGCCGAGGTCGAAGGCGAACTGATCTACCGGGCGCTGGAAAACGTCATTCGCAATGCCGTCAAATACACGGCCGAACATTCGCAAGTCACCGTGCGGTGCGAGACGACAGGCCATCTCCTAAAGGTGCGCGTCGCGGATCAGGGGCCGGGTGTCAGGCGAGACGAACTCGAACGAATCTTTCAGCCATTCTCCCGCGGCGACGACGCGGCGCCGAGAGGCGGGTACGGTCTTGGCCTTGCGATCGCCAGACAGGCCATCGAGTGCCATGGCGGGCGGGTATACGCGTCGCTGCCGGGCGCCGGCGGCTTGGCCATCATGCTGGAGATCCCCCGAAGGCCGGTGACGAACAGTGCGGCGAACGATCGAGGCTGATCGCAAGTTTTACCCAACTTTACACTGCCTTTACGGCCATTAACGCCGGCATCGCTAAAGCTGAACCGTGATCCCGGTTCTTGAAACGCGAGAGAGTGACCAATGTCGGTGACCACGGCGGTGTTCCAGCAGGGCAAGAGGATGCGGTTCCTCTGGCTGGCCGTCCCATTGCTTTTGACGCCAATCCTGTTGTCGCAGAGCGCTTGGCCGCCGGAGGCCCGTCCTCGCCAGGCGATAGAATTTGTGGGGTCCGCTTTTATCATCCTATGCATCGCCGGGCGGTGCTGGGCATCCCTCTATATAGGCGGACACAAGAATCGGGACCTCATCACGGACGGCCCTTACAAATACACCCGCAATCCGTTGTACTTCTTTTCTTCCCTCGGGCTTGCCGGCATCGGCCTGACGTTTGGGTCGCTCGCGATCGCGGCTCTCTACTTTTCGTTTGGGTATCTGGTCTTCGCCTATGTCTCGGCCCGCGAATCGACTGCTCTGGACGGGCTTTTCGGCGATTCCTACCGGGAATATTGCCGCGAGGTTCCCGCCTTCTTCCCTCGCCTGAGACGAAGCGCCGGCGACGCCGCACAGCAGTCGCCCATGACGTTCAACCCGGCCGCGCTGAAGCGTACTGCCATCGACAGTTCCTGCTTTCTCCTGGCAATCCCCGGGTCCGAACTGATCGAGACATTGCGACTTGCAGGGCTCCTTAAGCCGATATTGCACCTTTTTTGACAGCTTCTGCCCGCCGCCCGTTGAAGCCGTTTCGTCGCGCCTGCCTGCGCAAGCACACCAGGCCGACAGGGCCTCAGCCCTTGAGCTCCTGGAGGCTGTTGCCGCCATCGACGACCAAAAGGGAGCCGTTGACATAGCTGGCGCCGGCCGAGGCCAGGAACACCACCGCCGCTGCCACTTCGTCGGGCCGGCCAGCCCGCCCCGGCGGCGTGTGCAGGGCGGCTGTCAGCTCCATCTCGCTCGACGAGCCCGTTTCGATCCAGCCGGGCGCCACGGCATTGACCGTCACGCCGTTGCTGGCAACTTCGAGCGCCAGCGTGCGCGTCAGGCCGACCATGCCGGCCTTGGCGGCGGAATAGGCTGATGTGCCGACGAAGGACACCAGCGGACCGGTGACCGACGCCACATTGATAATGCGCCCATAGCCAGCTTCGATCATTGCCGGCAGGAATGCATGGGTGACCAGAAACGCCGTCTTCAGGCTGACCTCGATGCCTCGGTCCCAATCGGCCTCGGTCATGGCGAGAAACGCCTTGTCGACCGAGGGTGATGCCAGCGAGCCCATGCCGGCATTGTTGACCAGTATGTCGACCGCGCCGAACTCGGCCCGCAGCCGCGCGACATCGGCGGCCTTGGTGAGATCGGCGACCACGGCGCTGGCATCGATGCCTTCGGCACGAAGCGCGGCGGCGCGGTCAAGCACACGCGCGCTGGCGCCGGTGAGGAACACCGCATGGCCGGCCTGGCCAAGTTGGCGGGCGATGGCAAAGCCGATGCCGTCGGCGGCTCCGGCGCCGGTGATCAGCGCACGCTTGATGGGGGTGGAGGTCATGGTCAATCAGCCCCGCTGGTTCCGCCCGTCGCGCAAAGGTCGGACAGCGCAATCACCGAACCATATAGGAGTGAAATGGCGCGCCCGAAGAGATTCGAACTCCTGACCCCCAGATTCGTAGTCTGGTGCTCTATCCAGCTGAGCTACGGGCGCGCATCAGGCCATGTTTTCAACGGCCCCGCGATCCGATCCCAAGGACCGGCCGCGAATGTGTGCAGTTCCCTAACGACTGAATTTGCGAAAAGCAAGCCGATCCGGCAAAAGTTTTGTCGCAGGCGTGTGATCCGGTGATGACGGCCCTAATCCCAAGGCTTTGAAGCTGTCGGGGAGGCGGTCTGATTTCAGGCCGAGTGGGGAAAATCTCAGCGAACGTCGCCGAACGCGTCAGGTCGCAGGGCAAGGGCGCCTTGAGAAAACAGCGCCGAGGCCGTCACGCCGGGCGGCGCAGGCTGCCACGGGCCTGGTCGAGCCGCACCGGCTGGTCGGGGATGGTGACGGCGAAAGTGGTGCGCCCGCCAATCGACTCGACCAGTTCCACCGAGCCGCCATGCGCCCGGATCAGTTCATGCGCGATGGCCAGGCCAAGGCCGGTGCCGCCGCTGCGCGCCGAGCCGCGGAATGCCGCGAACAGGTTTTCGCGCGCCTTCGGCGGCAGGCCTGGGCCGGTATCGGTGACGGCGATGCGGCTAACGCTGCCCATGCGCTCGGCCGAGACCGCCAGCCGCCGCACCACGGCGCTCTCGGTGTCGGCCGCCATCGCCTGCACCGAGTTGCGGCACAGATTGGTGAGCACCCTAAACAGCTGGTCGGAATCGGCGTCCACTTCGAAAGCCGTCTCGACGGCATTGATGAACTCAATGCCTTCCTCGATGTCGAGCAGCCCGTGCACGTCCTCGACCAGCTGGCGCAGCCGCACCCGGCGGCGAGAAGGCGGCGGCTCCTGCGTGCGGCCATAGTGAAGCACGCCTTCCGAATAGGAGACGGCACGGTCGAGCGCGCGCAACAGCTTGGGAGCGAAGGCCTGCACGGTCGGGTCCCTGACCTGGCGCAAACGGTCCGACATCAGCTGCGCCGAGGCCAGGATGTTGCGCATGTCATGGTTGATCTTCGAGACCGCCAGGCCGAGATCGGCAAGGTGTTTCTGCTCCGAAAGCATCTTTTGCAGCCGCTCCTGCATCTGCGACAGTTCGCGTTCGGCAACACCGATCTCGTCGGACCGGGCGGCGGGATGGATGATGCGCCCAGGGTCGTCGGGCGCTTCGGAGAAGGACAGCATCGAGCGCGTCATGGTGCGGATCGGCCCGATCATGATCAGGTCGATCGCGGCATAGACCAGCATGGCGGTGAACAGCGAGATCAGCAGCGAGACGAAGGCAACGTTGCGCGAATAGATGAGCATGGCCTTGCGCAGCGAGTAGTCCGGCATGATCAGCTCGAACTCCTTGTCGCTGTCGCCGACCGGTCCGAAAACGCGCAGCATCCGGTCGCCGCCGAAGAACAGCGTGTCGAGCGCGCCGGTCATGCCCTTGATCATACCGACGCTGGCAAGGTCGATATGCTCGTCGACTTGCGGCGGCATGTCCGCCACCACCAGAAGCCGGGAGACGCCGCCATCGCGCACCGCGATCGCCTTGGCGCCGATCGCCATCAGCACGTCGTTCTGGGCCGTGCGCGACAGCGAGGTCGGCTCGCCCTGCACCAGCACGATCGACACGGCCGCGGCCGTGCTCAGCCGCTCCTTGAGCCAGCTCAGCCGGTAGCTGGCGATCCAGGGCAGGAAGATGAGCACTTCGGCCAGAAGCACGAAAACGATGGTGAGCAGCAGCAATTTCGTCGACAGGCCGCGCGACAAGGGTACCGTGCGGACGGCGGCTGGCGCCGGTCCGATCCCTTCCCCCGCTTGGCTGGCTTCGCTCATGCGACCCTGTCTTCACAATCACTTGATCAGCCAAGATTAGGCGATTACGGCATTTTTGCCAATTTCATCCTTTGGCCGGAACATTAAATTACCGTCATAAAACCTGCGTCCGCGGCGCGACGACCCCGGATTGACTTCCAAAACCCTTCTTTCTATAAGCCCGCTCACGCTCGGGCCATTCGTCCCGGCGCGGTTTCGATCGCGCCAAAGCCGGCCCGGCAAAGCTCCTGTTACAAAGTGACAGAATCAAGAAGGGCCGCACCCCGCGGTATTAAAACAAATGAAGCGTACCTACCAACCGTCCAAACTCGTCCGCAAACGCCGGCACGGTTTCCGTGCCCGCATGGCCACCAAGGGTGGTCGTGGCGTCGTCGCAGCTCGCCGCAACCGCGGCCGCAAGCGGCTAAGCGCCTAAGCGAGACGATATCGTTGCCCGCAACCGGCAAGCCAGTGGGGCAAAATCCCAAGCGGCTTCTGAAACGCGCGGAATTCCTGGCCGTCCGTCGTGGTGAAAAGCGACGCGGACGGTTTTTCCTCGTCGAGGTCCTCGACCGCGGCGATGGCGGGGTGCCGCGTGTCGGCTACACCGTCACCAAGAAGGTCGGCAACGCTGTTGTGCGCAACCGCGTCAGGCGGCGGCTGAAAGAAGCCGTCCGCGTCCATGCCGCAGATGACATGGTGCCCGGCAATGACTATGTCATCGTCGGGCGCGATGATGCGCTGCGCGCCCCCTTCGGCCAGTTGAAGGCCGAACTCTCCCGCCGACTTCGCGGAACACGATAGGCCAAGGGCACTCGATGGAAAACAACCGGAACTTCTTCATCACCATCGCGCTGTCGGTGCTGATCCTGACTTTGTGGCAGGTTTTCTACATGAACCCGCGCGTCGAGCAGCAGCGCGAGGCCGCCAAGATCGAGCAGCAGCGGGTGGAAGAGCAGAAGAAGGCGGCAGAGGCCGCCAATCCGGGAGCTGGGACACCCGCTCCGGCACCGGGCACCATTCCCAACGCGCCTGGCGCTGACACCGTCACCGCGGCCAGCCGCGACCAGGCGCTTGCCGCTTCCAAGCGCGTCAAGATCGACACGCCGAGCCTCGAAGGTTCGATCAACCTGACCGGCGCGCGCCTCGACGACCTCAAACTCAAGCACTACACCGAGACCGTCGACAAGAATTCGCCCGAGATCGAACTGCTCAACCCGCAGTCCTTGCCCACCGGCTATTTCGCCGAGATCGGCTTCGTCGGCAACGACAAGACCGGCACGGTGCCGGGTGCCGAAACGGTGTGGAATGTCGAGGGCAATCCGACGCTGACCCCGTCGACGCCGGTGACGCTCACCTACACCAACGACAAGGGCCTGACCTTCAAGCGCGTCTTCTCCGTCGACGCCAACTACATGTTCACGGTCACGGACACGGTGCAGAATGCCGGTTCCAGCGCGGTTTCGCTGTTCAACTACGGCCGCGTCACGCGCTACGACAAGCCGGCCGTCGCCAGCACCTATGTGCTGCATGAGGGCCTGATCGGCGTTACCGGCACCGAGGGCCTGGCCGAATACAAATACGCCAAGATCGAATCCGAGAAGCAGGTCACGCCGGGCAAGTCGACCGATGGCTGGCTCGGCATCACCGACAAATACTGGGCCGTCACGCTCGTGCCGACCGAGAAGCAGCCTTTCCAGCCGCGCTACGCCTTCTTCGAGGATGGCCGACACCGCTACCAGTCGGACTTCCTCACCGATGCGATCAATGTCGAGGCCGGCCAGTCCGCGACGGTCGAGACAGAGATCTTCGCCGGCGCCAAGGAAGTCGCCAAGATCAACGCCTACGAGGCGGACCGTCATATTCGCCAGTTCAACCTGGTGATCGACTGGGGGTATTTCTATTTCATCACCAAGCCGATGTTCTGGCTGATCGACACGCTCTACAAATTCTTCGGCAATTTCGGTCTGGCGATCCTCGCCACCACCGTCATCGTCAAGGCCATCTTCTTCCCGCTCGCCAACAAGTCCTACGCGTCGATGGCGAACATGAAGAAGGTGCAGCCCAAGATGCTGGAGATCCGCGAGAAATACGCGGACGACAAGATGAAGCAGCAGCAGGCGATGATGGAGCTGTACAAGACCGAGAAGATCAATCCGCTCGCCGGCTGCTGGCCGGTGGCGCTGCAGATCCCGGTCTTCTTCTCGCTCTACAAGGTGCTCTACATCACCATCGAGATGCGCCACGCGCCGTTCTTCGGCTGGATCCAGGATCTGGCCGCGCCCGATCCGACCTCGATCTTCAACCTGTTCGGCCTGGTTCCGATCACGCTGCCGCACATGCTGATGATTGGCGTATGGCCGCTGATCATGGGCGTCACCATGTTCCTGCAGATGCGCATGAACCCGACGCCGCCGGATCCGACGCAGGCCGCGATCTTCACCTGGATGCCTGTTATCTTCACCTTCATGATGGCGGGCTTCCCGGCCGGCCTGGTCATCTACTGGGCCTGGAACAACACGCTGTCGATCCTGCAGCAGGGCGTGATCATGAAGCGCCAGGGCGCCAAGATCGAGCTGTGGGACAATCTGGTGGCCCTGTTCAAAAAGAAACCGTCACCGGCGGAATAGAACTCTCTCTTCGCGAAAAAGCCCGGTTCGTCCGGGTTTTTTCTTTGGGCGGATAGTCGTTCACGTTCCCGTGATCGGCGAAACTAGCGCGCCGTCCGCGGCGTGACTGTTTGTGCGTTTCCAAAGGCTATCAATTCCGATCAGCCCTCACCCGGAGGAAGACCACATGCGCTTGCCGTCATTCAGGACCATCGCCATTTCCGCCCTCGTCGCCGGCGTGGCGATTGCCGCCCCTGCCTATGCCAAGAACCCCAATGTCGGCGGCGCGCCGATGTACACCACCAAGAACATCGTCGAGAACGCCGTCAATTCGAAGGATCACACGACGCTGGTCGCCGCCGTCAAGGCCGCCGGCCTGGTCGACACGCTGCAGGGCGCCGGTCCGTTCACCGTTTTCGCGCCGACAAACGAGGCCTTCGCGGCACTGCCGGCCGGCACTGTCGACACGCTGCTCAAGCCCGAGAACAAGGACAAGCTCACCAAGGTGCTGACCGCGCATGTCGTGGCCGGCAAGATTTCAGGCGCCGAGATGATGAAGAAGGCCAAGGCTATGGGTGGCAAATACGAGATGAAGACCGTCTCTGGCGACACGCTCACCGCCGAGGTCAAGAAGGGCAAGCTCTACATCATGGACGAGGCCGGCGGCGAGGCGAAGGTGACCATCGCCGACGTCAACCAGTCGAACGGCGTCATCCATGTCGTCAACAAGGTGCTGTTGCCGAAGTAACGACTTCCGGCGAAAGGGGGCAGTGGCAGCCGGTTGGGGCTTTCTCGGTCTGCCATCCCCGCCTCATGACGAGGTGCCATATTTCTTGGGGAAGTCGTTTTCGGCGAGGCCGGGGTCCTGTAAGTCCCTCACAGGGCCCCGGTTTCATTTTGCGTATCGTAAAGGCGGGTGGGGTTCAGCGGTCCAACCTCGACCGCTTCCGGCCTTCATTCCATCACGGCGCTGTGGTCGACCTTGGCCGGCGTGCCTGGCTTGCGCAGCAGAAGCACCAGCGGGATGGCGGCCAGCGACAGGATCATCATCAGCTTGAAATCGTCCATGTAGCTGATGACAGTCGCCTGCAGCGTCACCACGCCATCAAGTGCCGCGCGGCCGGCCGCGGTGTAGGGGTTCATCGCCTGCGCGATCGCCGGGTTGCCGAACGCCTGGTTGAGGGGCGTCACATAGGCGGCGATATTGGCATGGTTGATCTGCACATTCTGCGTCAGGAGCGCGGTGACCACCGAGATGCCGACGCTGGAGCCGATGTTGCGCGACAGATTGTAGAGACCGGTGCCCTCCGCGCGCCGCTCGGGCGCCAGCGTGGCGAAGGTGATGGTGGTCAGCGGCACGAACAGGAAGCCGAGCCCCGCGCCCTGGATGAAGCCGGTGCTGATGATGGTCCATTGCGAGACGTCGGGGGTCCAGCCGGTCATGTCGTACATCGCCCACGCGGTGATCGCGAGGCCGATCAACAGCAGCCATCGCGTATCCACCTTGCCGATCAGCCTGCCGACCAGGAACATGCACGCCATCGTGCCGAGGCCGCGCGGGCCCATGACGATGCCGGCCGTCACCACCGGATAACCCATCAGCGTCTGCAGATAGGGCGTCATCAGCGCCAGCGAGGCGAGATAGGTGATGCCGATGATGAAGATGAAGATCATGCCGACGGCGAAATTCCGGTCCAGGAACAGCCGCGGATTCACGAAGGTGTTCTTGGCTGTGAAGATGTGGACGAGGAAGATGTAGAAGGCCGACGCGCAGATCAGCGCCTCGACGATGATCTCGGACGACGAGAACCAGTTGAGCTGCTCGCCGCGGTCGAGAAACATCTGCAGCGCCGCGATGGTGATGCTGAGCATGCCGAAGCCCAGCCAGTCCAGCCTTGCCTTGATGTCGAGCTTGGTTTCCAGGACGAACAGCGACACGCCGGCGAAAGCCAGCGCTCCGATCGGTACGTTGATGTAGAACACCCAGCGCCAGGAGACATTCTCGGTGAGCCAGCCGCCGATGACCGGACCGAGCACCGGCCCGACCATCACCGAAACGCCGAACAGCGCCATTGCCGAGCCGCGCTCTTCCACGCTGTAGATGTCGAGCAGGATCGACTGCGACAGCGGCACCAGCGCCGCGCCGAACAGGCCTTGCAGCAGGCGGAAGCCGACGATCTGCGGCAGCGACTGCGCGAAGCCGCACAGCACCGAGGCGACGACGAAGCCGGTGATCGAGGTCAACAGGATACGCTTGCGGCCGAAACGGTTGGCAAGATAGCCCGAGGGCGGCGTCATCACCGCCGCCGCGACGATGTAGGAGGTCAGCACCCAGTTGATCTGGTCGGCGCTGGCCGAAACGCTGCCCTGTATGTAGGGCAGCGCCACATTGGCGATCGTCGTGTCCAGCGCCTGCATGATGACGGCCAGGATGACGCAGGCCGTGATGGCGCCGCGATTGGCGACCACCGGTGTGGCACCTGCCGCGGCCGCGCTGGTCATGATTTTTGTCCGAACCGGTCGATGAGGTTGGTGATGAAGTCCGGCAGGCCGCGCGTATGGCCGGTCTCGACGTCGACCACGACGCTCATGCCGCCGCGCAGCGGCGGCATGCCCTTGGCATCGTCGACCGTCACGCGCATCGGGATGCGCTGCACGACCTTGACCCAGTTGCCGGTGGTGTTCTGCGCCGGCAGCAGCGAGAAGCTCGACGACGAGGCCGGGCTGATCGAGGCAACCGTGCCGTGCCAGACGGCACCCGGATAGGTGTCGACGCTGATCGTCGCCGTCTGTCCCGGCCGCACATAGGTCAGCTCGGTTTCCTTCGGTTCCGCCTCGATCCACAGATCGGTCGACGACACCAGGCTGAAGGCCGGCTGCGAAGCCGGCAGATATTTGCCGACCTGAAGCGCGTCGACATTGGTGACGACGCCGTCGAACGGCGCCTTGACCACGGAATCGGCAAGGTTACGCTGCGCGTCGTCGACGCCCGACCGGGCCTGCAGGTAGAACGGGTTCTTCTCCACGGGCTGGTCGGCGTCGCCGCCCAGCTGGGCAAGCGTGGCCTGCGCCTGCGCCTTGGCGACGTCCACTTTCTGGCGCGCCGCGACGAGGTCGTGCTGGGCGCTGTCGAAAGATGCCTTGGAGGCGGTGGAGGTCTTGAGCAGGTCCTGCTGCCGCTGGAAGGCGGCCTCGTAATAGGGAATGTCGGCCTCGGCCTGTTCGATCTGCGCCAGCGACTGCTGGTAGCTCGCCTGCAGGGTCAGCACCTGGTTGCGCACGGTCCCGAGCTGAGCCTGAGCGGCGGCGAGAGCGGTTTCGAAGGAGGCCGGCCGCAGGCGGAACAGCACGTCGCCCTTCTTCACCGCCTGGTTCTCGCGCACGTCGATCTCCTGCACGGTGCCGGAGACGTCGGTGGACACGCCGAGCGACTGCGCCTGGATGTAGGCATTGTCGGTCGTCATCACCTGCCCGCCGGTGACGTAGTAGTAGCCGCCGACGGCCAGCGCGATGGGAAGCAGCGCAAACAGCACCGGCCGTTTGAGGCTGCGCTTCGGCTTGACCGGGGCAGGAGCGGGAGGAGCAACGGCGATAGGGGCCGGCTGCGGCTCCTTGGCCGGCGCCTCGAGTGCCGCGGGCTGCGGCGCGACCGGGGCTTCCAACTCGCCAGTGTCGATGGCGGCATTGGCGCGCCTCTGTTCGCGCTCGCTGTCCAGCCGGATGATCTGGTCGCCAGCGCGACCCGTGGCAGGGGCGTCTTCGGCGGGTTTCTTGGGGGATGCTGAATCAGCCATGGACTTTCTCCCGGTCGACGGCTGGCTGTGTGCAGGCCGCGAGCAGATTGGATTTGATCAAGGTTTGCAGCGGATGCTGCCGTGTTTCAGGCGAACGGCCGGCGAAGGCCTCGCCTCGTGTTCTCTGGCCATTGCCGGGCATGATCTCGAGCGGCGGGCGGGCCTGCGAGCTCAGGTGAGGCAGCCAGGCCGATTGGGCTCGGCTCAGCCCCGATGTTCGCGAACGCTGCTCGAACCGCTTTCGAAGCAGGCGCGCGACGTCGTGCAGCACGAAGCTGATAGGGGGCGAGGAGGACATGGGAGCAGGTCGGGATCGATGGACAAGTTTTCGTGAGCATGCTTATTATCATCATGCACATAATCCTGCTGGACGGCGCGCGCAAGACGGACTAAGCCGCGCTGACCAAAAATCGCATGGGCCACGACACGGAAGAGGCGCCCCGGCGGCGCGAATTTTCCGGCAAGGATTTCGACGATGAACTGGATCAGGATCGCAGCCGTGACGGCTCTCGCCGGGTGGCCAGGCATCGCGGTGGCAAAGCAAGCGGTGAGCTGCGGCGGTGCGGCCATGCTGGGGGGCGCGCAGCTTAACTGCAGCCACGTCGAACCTGCGGCACCGCCGCAATTCTGCACGTTTAGCTGGGCTCTCCACACGATGGCGGGCGATCAGAAAGTCGTCGAAGGCACGTTCCTGTTGCCGCCCGGCGCCTCGAATGTCACCGTCTACCAGGGCAGCGGTTTCGACAGCGCGCTGTCCAATCCGATCGTGATCTGCCGCGGCAACAAATGAGCCTGTTCGTCACGCAAGACTCGCTCCCCGGCCGATTGGTGCTATAGGGCGGATCACGTTATTTTGACCAGGCGCCTCCGGTAGCGGGATGCGCTTGTCTGCCAATTTCCTGGACGAACCGACATGGACGGACCCAACCCCGATATCAAGCACCCGATCCCGATGCACACGCGCGTCGGCTTCCTGAAACCGCTGGTGACGGAGCCGAACATCGAGATCGGCGACTTCACCTATTATGACGACCCGGACGGCCCGGACAAATTCGCGCAGAAATGCGTGCTGCACCACTATCCCTTCATCGGCGACAAGCTCATCATCGGCAAGTTCTGCGCCATCGCCGAAGGCGCGCGCTTCATCATGAACGGCGCCAACCACGCCATGTCCGGGTTTTCCACCTATCCGTTCAACATTTTCGGCCATGGCTGGGAAAAGGGGTTCGACCCGGCGACATGGTCGAAGGAGGTGCGCGGCGACACGGTGGTCGGCAGCGATGTCTGGATCGGCATGGAAGCGGTTATCCTGCCCGGCGTGGAAATCGGCCATGGCGCCATCATCGCCGCCAAATCCGTGGTGACGCACGATGTGCCGCCCTATGCCACTGTCGCCGGCAACGCGGCCAAGGTGGTGAAGATGCGTTTCGACGACAGGACGATCAGGCGGCTGCTGGCACTGGCATGGTGGCACTGGCCGGTGGACAAGATCGGCCGCAACCTCGATGCCATCAGGGGCGCCAATATCTCTCTTCTGGAGGCAGCAGCTTGAACGCTCTGAACAGCACTGTGATCACCACCGACCTGTTCACGCGCGGGTGGATCTTCATCCGCGGCGTGCCCGCCATGAAGTTCCTGCCGCCGGAAGGGCCGCCGGAAATTGCCTTTGCCGGCCGCTCCAATGTCGGCAAGTCGTCGCTGATCAACGCGCTGGTCAACCAGAAGGGGCTGGCGCGCACCTCCAACACGCCGGGGCGCACGCAGGAACTCAACTATTTCGTGCCGGGCGGATTTTCGGGCGAGGGCGCCGACCTGCCGCCGATGGCGCTGGTCGACATGCCGGGCTACGGCTACGCCACCGCGCCCAAGGAGAAGGTCGACGAGTGGACCAAACTTGTCTTCGACTATCTCAAGGGCCGGGTGACGCTGAAGCGGGTCTATGTGCTGATCGACGCCCGCCACGGCATCAAGACCAAGGACGAGGAGGTGCTGTCGCTGCTCGACAAGGCGGCGGTGTCCTACCAGATCGTGCTGACCAAGACCGACAAGATCAAGGTCGCCGGAGTGCCGCGGCTGATCGAGGAGACGCTGCAAAAGATCAAGAAGCGGCCGGCGGCGTTTCCGTTCGTTCTGGCGACGTCGTCGGAAAAGGGCGAGGGGCTGGAGGAGTTGCAGGCCGCGATCGTGCTTGCAGCCAATGGCGGCTAAAGCAATTCCAGGAAAAAGCGCGTAGCGTTTTCCGTTGGGAATTGCGTCACGACAAAGAGATAGAACGGTTCGCCGTTTCCACGAAACGGTGAAACGCCCTAGGCCTTTGCCTCCAGCGCAATCATCTGGTGGCGTTCTTCCTCCGCCAGCCTTTCGGTGCCGTAAGCCTTCAGGAAGATGTCGACGCCCGACCTGACGATGTGGTCGATCTCTTCCTGGCTCGGAGCCTTGGTGCGGTAGGCGAAGATGCACTGCCGGAAGAGGCCGGCCAGGCACAGTTCGGTGAACTGGTAGGCGGCAAGATCGACATCGTCGATCTTGAGCATGCCGCGTTCGATGGCGGCATTGAGGAACTCCACCACCTTGTCATGGCCACGTTTGGGGCCGCGTTCGTAAAACCGCGCGCCCATATCGGGGATCCTGTCGGACGCGCCGATCACCGTGCGCTGCGCCTGGATCACCCTGGCCGAGGTGATCTTCATGGACAGCACCTTGCCGAACTTCACCAGCGTCTGGCGCAGATCGTCGGCGCGGTCCAGCATGTCGTACATGTTCTTGAAGATGGTGCCGCGCTCTTCCTCGATCAGCGCTTCGAACAGCTCTTCCTTGTTGGCGAAGTAAACATAGATTGTGCCTTTCGACACGCCGGCTTCGCGCGTGATGTCGTTCATCGAAGCGGCCTCGAAGCCCTTGTCTATGAAGACACGGCGGGCGCCTTCGATGATCTGGCTGCGCTTGACCGGATCCTGTCCTGCCGCCGGCCGCCCGCGGCGCAGGCTTTCCAGCAAGTCGTTGCAGTTGTCGGTTTCGACGTCAGGCGTTGTCTCGGCCATTAAAGTCACACCTCGAAAATAATTCGAACCAACCGGTTCGATTGCCTCTTGATATGGTCCTCTTTTCACGCTATGTCAACGGCCAGATCGAACCGAACGGTTCAGTATTATTACTTTAGAGAGATGTCATGTCCTCGAACGCGCCCACCACTGCCGAAGTCCGCCCCTTCCCCAACGCCAAGGTCGCTCCGGCGACGGAAGCACCCGAAATTCCCGTCCACCCCGTCGCACCGCCGCCGGCGGCTGAAGCTCCGGCCAAGAAGAAGCGTTCGGTGCGCTCCTTCCTGCTGCCGATCATCGGCCTTGCCCTTCTGAGCGGCGGCGCCTGGTATGGCTACGACTACTGGACCACGGGCCGTTTCATGATCTCGACGGACGATGCCTATGTCCAGGCCGACATGGCGTTCGTTTCGCCGAAGATCTCCGGCTATGTCGACCAGGTCAAGGTCAGCGAGAACCAGCACGTCAAGGCCGGCGATCCGCTGCTGACGATCGACGATGGCGACTACAAGATCGCCGTTGCCCAGGCCGAGGCGCAGATCGCCACATTGTCCAAGACGCTCGACCGCATCGATGCGCAGACCAAGGCCGCGCAGGCTTCCCTGCAGCAGGCCCAGGCGCAGAAGGTCGCCGACCAGGCGGCTGCCGACAATGCCGCCCGTGCCCAGCAGCGTGCCGCGCAGCTGGTCAAGACGCATGTCGGCACGCAGGCGCAACTGGACGACGCGCAGACCGCGCTCGACCAGGCCAATGCAGCGCTGGTTGGCGCCGATGCGCAGATCGCCGCCGCACAGGCCAATATCGGCGTGTTCGAGGCGCAGCGCGCCGAGTCGGCGAGCACGCTTGCTTCGCTGCAGCTCGGCCGCGACAAGGCCGCACGCGACCTTTCCTTTACAGTGCTCAAGGCGCCTTATGACGGCGTCGTCGGCAACCGCTCGGTCGAACAGGGCGACCTTGTCAGCCCCGGCCAGAAGCTCGCCGTGGTCGTGCCGTTGGACAAGCTCTACATCGTCGCCAACTTCAAGGAGACGCAGCTTGCCCGGCTGGTTCCCGGCGAGAAGGTCAACATCTCGGTCGACGCCATCGACGGCCACCCCATCCAGGGCACCGTCTCGTCGCTCGCTCCGGCGTCAGGCGCGGTCTTCTCGCTGTTGCCGCCTGAAAATGCCACCGGCAACTTCACCAAGGTTGTGCAGCGCGTTCCGGTCCGCATCGACGTCCCGGCCGATGCCCTGAAGACCGGCAAGCTGCGTGCTGGCCTGAGCGTTGTCGTCAACGTCGACAGCCGCACCGCGCCTGCCGCCACCACCAACTAAGCGCTTTCGGAGGGTGGCTCGGCGGCTGATGAAGCGCCGGGCCGCCCGGCCGGCCTCAAGGAGGCCCGTGAAATGGCAACCGCAACCATCACCGCAGGATCGCCGCCAGCAAGACCGGCGGTCCCTGACACCATTTCCACACGCCGCGTCATCGCTTTCCTGGCGATGGTGTTCGGCATGTTCATGGCGATCCTGGACATCCAGATCGTGTCGGCCTCGCTCGCCGAGATCCAGGCGGGCCTCAGCGCCAGCTCCGATGAAATTCCGTGGGTGCAGACGGCCTATCTGATCGCCGAGGTGGTCATGATCCCGCTGTCGGGCTTCCTCAGCCGCATGCTGTCGACGCGCGTCCTATTCACCATCGCCGCCGCCGGCTTCACCGCGGCCAGCGCCCTTGCCGCGACCGCCACCAACATCGACCAGATGATCGTCTACCGCGCCGTGCAGGGCTTCATCGGCGGCGGCATGATCCCCAGCGTCTTTGCCGCGGCCTTCACCATCTTCCCGCCCTCCAAGCGCGCCATCGTCTCGCCGATGATCGGCCTGGTGGCGACGCTGGCGCCGACCATCGGCCCGACCGTCGGCGGCTATATCAGCCACGCCTTTTCATGGCACTGGCTGTTCCTGGTCAATGTCGTGCCGGGCATACTGGTGGCGACCGCCGCCTGGTCGCTGATCGATTTCGACAAGCCCAACCTCAAGCTGTTCAACAAGTTCGACTGGTGGGGCCTCGCCGGCATGGCGGCCTTCCTCGGCTGCATGGAATATGTGCTGGAGGAAGGTCCGAACAATGACTGGCTGCAGGACCAGGGCGTGTTCATCTGCGCCATCGTCATGAGCATCGGCGCGGTGATCTTCTTCTGGCGCGTCTTCACCGCCGAGGAGCCGATCGTCGATCTCAGGGCCTTCAGCAACGTCAACTTCGCCTTCGGCTCGCTGTTTTCCTTCGTCATCGGCATCGGCCTCTACGGTCTGACCTATCTCTACCCGGTCTTCCTCGGCCGCATCCGTGGCTACGATTCGATGATGATCGGCGAGGCGCTGTTCGTCAGCGGCCTGGCGATGTTCGTCACCGCGCCGATCTCCGGCATCCTGTCGAGCAAGATGGATTTGCGGCTGATGATGATGATCGGCTTCTTCGGCTTCGCCACCGGCACCTGGTGGATGACGCATCTGACCGCGGACTGGGATTTCTACGAACTGCTCATCCCGCAGATCCTGCGCGGCTGTTCGATGATGCTGTGCATGGTGCCGATCAACAACATCGCGCTCGGCACCTTGCCGCCCGACAGGCTGAAGAATGCGTCCGGCCTGTTCAACCTCACCCGCAACCTCGGCGGCGCGGTCGGCCTTGCCCTCATCAACACCGTGCTGATCGACCGCAACGCCTTCCACTACGCCAGGCTCGCCGAGCATGTGCAGTGGGGCAGTGCCGCCGCGCAGACCAAGCTGCAGAACATGACGCTCAATTTCGAGCAGGTCACGGGTCTCGATGCCACCAGTGCGGCGATCTCCAAGCTGTCGGGCATGGTCCAGCAGCAGGCGGCGCTGCTGTCTTTCATGGACGTATTCTACATGCTGACGGTGCTGTTCGCGACGCTCGGCCTGTTCACCATGCTGATCAACAAGCCGGCCGCGCCCGGTGGTGGTGGAGGCGGCGGGCACTAAGCAATTCCAGGAAAAGTGTGAAGCGGTTTTCCGTCCGGAGTTGCCTCAAAGCAAAAAAGCACCAGACGTGGCAGCGGTTTCGGGAAGCTCCTCCAGTCCACGCCCGAAAAGCTCTGACCGCGCAAAAAACTCCGGGCCGCAAAGCCCGGAGTTTTTCGTTGTGCGGAGCAAAGCCGTCAGGCCGTGGCGGGCTTGAAGGTCAGCGCCACGCCGTTGATGCAGTGGCGCAGGCCGGTCGGCGCCGGACCGTCGTCGAAGACATGGCCGAGATGGCCGCCGCAGCGGCGGCAATGCACCTCGGTGCGGGTCATGCCGAGCGAGCGGTCCTCGGTCTTGCCGATGCCGTTGGCGATCTCTTGCCAGAAGCTCGGCCAGCCGGTGCCGGAATCGAATTTCGTCTCCGAGGGATAGACCGGCAGGTCACAGCCGGCGCAGGCGAAGGTGCCCTTGCGGTGCTCGTTGAGCAGCGGGCTGGTGCCGGGATACTCCGTGCCTTGCTTGCGCAGCACGTCGAAGGCGGCCGGCGACAGGATGGCTTTCCATTCGTCGTCGGTCTTGGTGATCTCGAATTTCTCGGCGGCCAGCGCGGGCTGCGGACCGCCCATGCGCAGCAGGGTCGCCGCGGCCCCGATGACGCCGATAGCGGCGGCGCCGCTCAAGAGAAAGTCGCGACGGTTCATGACCAGTTCCTCCGGTTGTTCCTTTTGCCAAACTATACCGCCACGCAGAAATCAAAAGCCGTGACGGTTGCCCTCAAACGACACTCCGCGCCGGTCCACGGTTGACCGTGGGCGGCGCGGAGCACGCGTGTCGTCTGCAGGTCACGGGAGCGGGACGATGCAATCGACGGAGGGCTCTTGCTGCAGGTTCGGCGCTGCAAGCCCTTTGTTACATTCCAGGGCCGATCACATCTTCGGGAGCAGAACCTTGTCGATGACGTGGATGACGCCGTTGGACTGCTCGACATCGGCGATCGTCACATTGGCGACATTGCCGTTCTCGTCGGTGACGGTGACCTTGCCGCCCTCGGCCTTGAGCGACAGCTCGCAGCCGCCGACGGTCTTGACCTTGTGCGTACCGCCGTCGGCCTTGGCCATCGAAGCCACGTCCGCCGCCATCGCCTTGGCGCCGATGACATGGCAGGTCAGGATCTTGGTCAGCTTGTCCTTGTTCTCAGGCTTGAGCAGCGTGTCGACCGTGCCGGCCGGCAGTGCCGCGAAGGCCTCGTTGGTCGGCGCGAAGACGGTGAACGGGCCGGCGCCCTGCAGCGTGTCGACCAGGCCGGCCGCCTTGACCGCGGCGACGAGCGTCGTGTGGTCCTTCGAATTGACGGCGTTCTCGACGATGTTCTTCTGGGCATACATGGCGGCACCGCCGACCATCGGGTTTTCGGCATAGGCAACGGTGGCAAGCGCGGAAACGGCGATCGTACCGGCAAGCAAAAGGGTGGCGTATCTACGCATGATGTTCAAACTCCTCGGGTTTCTCTTCCCATTTTTGGGGACGCGAGGAGATACGGAACACAAATGCACAAGTTTCAGACTATTTTGGATTTTTGAAGTTTTCGCTCTGGCAAACAGATTTGCCCGGCATAATGGCTTGCCGGCCCGCGTCTCATTTTAGACATACGAAACGCAAGATAGATTGGAATTATTCTGGCAACGAAAGAGACGCAGGTCAGATGCCCTTGAGGTCGCCAGCGGCAACCACCGGTCCGGTCGGCTGCCCGGTCGGCGAACCGCCTGAAGGCTCCAGGCTGACGGCCAGCACCGCGCCCTGGGCGAGCTTCTGCTGCGTGGCGGGCGAGACCCCGATATGCACGGTCGGGCCGGCCGGGATGACGCCCATCGAGACCGGAGCGTTCTTGCCCTCGATCATCCAAAGTTCGAAGTCCTTGCCGGAAGCGAGCGTGCCGGAAACGTGCGAAAGGCTGACGTCATGCCGCTCGGAATCATAGACGGCGAGATATTTTACATCGCTGCCGTTGGCGGCCAGCGAGGCGACAAGCCGCGCCTGCGGCTGTTCAGCCGGCCGATTGACATAAGGCACGACGACGTAGAGAGCCAGGGCAGCGACAGCCGCGACGGCGAGGCCGCGCCAGAAGGCGAGGCTGGACCAAATTCCGCCGCTTGGTGCGGCAGAGGTTTGAGCGGTGCTCGAGAACAGCCGGCGATCGACAGCCGCCTTCACCGAGGCCGGCGGCTCGACCTCCGCATAGCCGGCGGCCAGCGGCGAGAGGTGAACCTCCCAGCCATCGACGAGCCGCGCGAAATCGGTCTCGGTGTCGATGCGCCTGGATGCGATCTGCCGCTCTTCCACCGGCAGAACGCCGAGAACGTATTCGGCGGCGAACAGGTCGTCGCCTCCACGTTCCGGTCCATTGTCCTCTGCCAGTGTCATCTTTCCAGACATTCTCTAAGTTTCATCAGGCTGCGGCGCAGCCAGGTACGCATCGTGTTCAGCGGCACGCCGTGGCGCTCCGCCAGCTCGGCATAGCTTTCGCCCTTGAGATAAGCGCCCCGAACGGCCGCCGCCCGGTCCTTCTCCAGCTCCTCTAGACAATGGTGGATGCGCTCGGATTCGTCGCCCGCCACCACCATCGCTTCAGGTCCCGGTGCCGGATCGGCCACGTCGAGCGCGGCATCGATATCGGCGGCAGGCTTGCGCCGCGCCCTGACGCGATCGATCGCGTGGTTGCGGGCGATTGCCGCCAGCCAGGAGATCGGGCTGAGATCGGAGACGGCGAAACGATCCGCCTTCGTCCATATCTTGACGAAGACTTCCTGCAGCGCTTCTTCAGCATCTCCCCGGTCGTTCAATACACGAAGGCATACGCCGAAAAGTTTCGCGCTGGTCTGCCGGTAGAGCAGATCGAACGCGGCCCGATCCTTCATCGAAGTCCGGACGATCAGCTTGGTGATGTCCTGCGGCGTCATGCGCGCCAAGTTAGGCGATTGCGTTGTATTTGCAACGGCGGAAATATTCCGTCCACCTAAAGTCCCGGTGTCCTGGCGCAGGCTTCGATTGCCAAGGGATCAGCCGCTGGCTAGCTTGGCGGCAATGGGGAAGCGCCGATGTCGGTCGAACGGCTGTTGTGGGAAGAAGACGCGACCGGCCTCGCCGGCCTGGTGCGCAAGGGCGAACTTTCGGCGATCGAGCTGACCGACGCGGCGATCGCGCGCGCCGAGGCCACAAGGCCAGAAATCAATGCCACGGCCGAGCCGCTCTACGACGCCGCGCGGGCGCGGGCAAAAACCATGGACCGCTCGCTGCCGCTGGCCGGCGTGCCCTTCGCCATCAAGGATCTCGGCATCGCCATCAAGGGCGTGCCCTCGCATGGCGGCAGCCGCATTCCGGCCTCGGTGCCCGACGTCAATTCGGTGATGACCGAACGCTATCTCGCCGCCGGGCTGATCCCGATCGTCACCTCGACATCGCCGGAATACGGCCTGCGGCTGATGACCGAATCCAAGGCCTTCGGCATTACTCGCAATCCCTGGAACACCGGCCACACCAGCGGCGGCTCGTCGGGTGGTGCGGCGGCCCTGGTCGCTGCCGGCGTGGTGCCGGTGGCGCATGCCTCCGATGGCGGCGGCTCGATCCGCGTGCCTTCCGCATGCACGGGCCTGGTCGGCCTCAAGACCTCGCGCGGTCGCGTCCCGCTGACGCCGCTGGTCAGCGAAAGCTGGTACGGCATGGTGGTCGACCATGCCGTCACCCGCTCGGTGCGCGATAGCGCGTTGCTGCTCGATCTCACCCACGGTCCCGATCCGCTGTCGCCCTATGCCGCACGTCAGCCGAAGGGCACGTTTGCCGCCGCCGCCGCGCGCGATCCCGGCAAGCTCAGGCTCGCCGTCTACCGCAAGTCGCCGCTTGGCCTGCCGATCTCGGCCGAGACGATGAAGGCGCTGGACACCGCGGTGGCGCTGGCGCGCGAGGGCGGCCATACGGTCGAGGAGATCGACCTGCCCTTCATCGGCCGCGATTTCCTCGCGGATTTCTGCAGGACGGTTGCTTCGGCCGTCGCCGGCATGCTGCGGGCCGAAACGCTGCGCGTCGGCCGTCCCGTGACCGGCGACGTCGAGCGCACCACGCGGATCCTCGGCCGGTTGGGCGAAATGGTCTCGGCCGGCGAGATCTATGCCGCACTGCAGCGGCTGCACGCCGCCTCGCGCCGGATGATCGAGGAAACGGCGCAGTATGACGCCGTGCTGATGCCTGTCATCGCGCACCCGCCGCTCCCCTGTGGCGCCATGGATCCGAAAGGCGCCGACGAGCTGGTCGAAAACCTGCTCGACAAGCTTCATCTGACGCCCTTGCTGAAATTGAAGCCGCTGTTCGGCCAGCTGATGGACAAGAGCCTTCTGTTCACGCACTGGCCGGCGATCCACAATGTCAGCGGCCAGCCGTCGATCGCGCTGCCCGTCCATGTCACCGACGCCGGCCTGCCGCTCGGCATCCAGGCCGCAGGCCGTCCGGGCGACGAGGAGACGCTTTTGTCCTTCGCCGCGCAGATGGAGAAGATTTCGGGCTGGCTGAAACGGCGGGCGCCGCTGATGGTGCCGTCATGATGACGAGGCCGTGAACGCGGCGAATATGACAGCAATGCCATTTGCCCCCCGCGCCAATTCCCGCTAAGACGCCGCCGTCTTTACCTGATGCTTGTCGCCCAAAAGTGTCCAGCGGTTTTGGGGCAACGACATGCATAAACTAAGACATGCATAAACTAAAAAGCCAGGGAACCGCCCGATGACGGACATCGCCGCCACCGCCGAAATGCAGGCCGCCCTGCTGTCACGCGCATTGCCTTACATGCAGCGCTACGAACACAAGACCGTCGTGGTGAAGTATGGCGGCCACGCCATGGGCGACATCGAGCTTGGCAAGGCCTTCGCCCGCGACATCGCGCTGCTGAAGCAGTCCGGCGTCAACCCGATCGTCGTTCATGGCGGCGGGCCGCAGATCGGTGCCATGCTGACCAAGATGGGCATCGAGTCCAAGTTCGAGGGTGGGCTGCGCGTCACCGACCAGAAGACGGTCGAGATCGTCGAGATGGTGCTGGCCGGCTCGATCAACAAGGAGATCGTCGCGCTCATCAACGCCGAAGGCGAATGGGCGATCGGCCTCTGCGGCAAGGACGGCAACATGGTGTTCGCCGAAAAGGCGCGCAAGACCATGATCGACCCCGATTCCAACATCGAGCGCGTGCTCGATCTCGGCTTTGTCGGCGAGCCGGTCGAGGTCGACCGCACGCTGCTCGACCTCCTGGCGCGTTCCGAAATGATCCCGGTGCTGGCGCCTGTCGCGCCCGGCCGCGACGGCCACACTTACAACATCAACGCCGACACTTTCGCCGGCGCCATTGCCGGCGCCTGCAAGGCCTCGCGCCTTTTGTTCCTGACCGACGTGCCGGGCGTGCTCGACAAGAACAAGAAGCTGATCGACGAGCTGACGGTCGCCGAGGCCAGGGCGCTGATCAAGGACGGCACGGTCTCGGGCGGCATGATCCCCAAGGTCGAGACCTGCATCGAGGCGATCGAGCGCGGCGTCGAAGGCGTCGTCATCCTCAACGGCAAGACGCCGCATTCGGTGCTGCTCGAACTCTTCACCGAACACGGCGCCGGCACGCTGATCGTGCCCTGAGGCGACGCGTACGTCGCCACAGCCGGCTGATCAGGCGGGCTCAGGGATGCGCGCGATGACCTTTATCTCGAAGTCGAAGCCGGCCAGCCAGTTGACGCCCACCGCGGTCCAGTTCGTATAGGGCGGTTCGCCGAACACTTTCAGGCGGACGGCGTCGATCGCCTGCCACTGCGCGGCGGGATCGGTGTGGAACGTGGTGACGTCGACAATGTCGTCGAACGTGCAGCCGGCGGCCTTCAGCACGGCCGCGAGATTGTCGAAGGCAAGCTGGACCTGCTTTTCGAAGACGGGCTCGGGTGAGCCGTCCTCGCGGCTGCCGACCTGGCCGGAGACGAACAGAAGGTCCCCCGAGCGGATCGCCGCCGAATAGCGGTTGATGTCGTAGAGAGCCTGCCGGCCGGCGGGGAAGATTGCGTCGCGTTTGGTCATTTTCACTCCATTCAAACAAAGGCAGGCCCGATCTCTCGACGATCGCGGCCTGCCCAATTTACATACGCCCCGTATGCCGGATGTGGGTGCATACGCGGCGTATGTCAATATGCATACGCCGCGTATTTTTGTGAGATGATGAGAGCCGGTCAGGCTCCCGGCGAAATCGCGACTGCGGCTTCGGCCGGCTTGCGCGGCGGACGTGCGACGGTCATCGATTCCTCTTCCGCGTCCTGCGGCACGCCCCAGAACTCGGCGAGCGTCGGCCCGTCCTTCACCCTGCCCTCGCGGGCGAGAAAGCCCCAGACCTCGCGAAACCAGACCCGGCGGCCCATTTTCGTGTACCAGCGCATCGAATGCCGCTGCTCGGGGTCGGGGTGGAACAGGATGCGCGCCAGCGCCTTCGGCCGCGACTGCACGGCAAGTTCGATGAGCTTGACGCTGAAGAACAGCATCCACGGTTTCAGCCGCGTCATCTGCAGCACCTGGTGCTTGTAGTCCCACAGCCGGGCATCTTTCTGGATCACCTTGCGGTCGCGCGCGATGCGGAAGAACGGCGTCCAGCGATGCGGCGTCACAAAGAGCGCCTGGATCTGGTCGGGGTCGTAGGCGATGAGCTGGCGAAAGCCGCGCCACAGGTCGCGAAACCCCTCATCCTCGAAGCCGGCCACCCAGGTTGCCATCGACAATATACCGTGCTTTCGCAACAGCCTTATCGCTTCGCGGTCGGACGAGGTGCTGCCGCCCTTGCGGATCAATTGCAGCGTCTGCTCGTCGGTGTTCTCCATGCCGAGCAGCCAGCGGATGACACCGGCCTTGCGGTAGAGATGCAGGATGTCGGCGTCACGCACGATGTCGTCGGCACGGGTCGAACCGACGATCAGCACCGGCACGTTCTCGGCGATCAGCGCGTCGAGAAAGGCGCGCCACGCCTTCTTCGAAACGGTCGGGTTTTCGTCGGCGAGGTTGATCAGTTCGACGCCGTGTTCGCGGTGCAGCCAGGCGATCTCCTGTGCGAACTTTTTGGGATCGCGATGCCGCCAGCGGGTCCAGAAGCCGCGCTGGCCGCAATAGTTGCACAGATGCGGACAGCCGCGCGAAAACTGCATGACCACCGCGCGCTTGCCGCCCCAATAGCTGTAGCGCCGGTGGTCGATCAGCTCCCAGCCGACGCGGTAGGCGTCGAGCTCGGCAATGGTCATGGCCGCCTGCGTGGCGAAGGGACGGCGCAGATCGTCGCGAAAGGCGATGCCGGCCACGCTCGCCGGCGGCTGGTGCATTTCCAACGCCTCGACCAGCGCCACCACGGTCGCCTCGCCCTCGCCGCACACGATGAAGTCGAAGACGTCCGTTCCCGCCAATATGTCGCGCCAGTGATAGGTCGGGAAAACGCCACCATAAATGATGATCGTCGCCGGTGCGCTTTGCTTGATCATTTTGGCGATCAGCAAGGCGGTCGGGTGCGCCGAGGTCGAGCCGGAATGGCCGATCAGGACGAAGTCCGGGACGTCATGCAGAGCGTCGCGCACCGCCTTCTCGAGCGGCATCGGCCCGAATTCGGCATCGACGAGCCGTACCTCGTGGCCGGCATCGATCAGTGGGCCGCCGATGGCCAGCAGGCCGAGCGGCGGCAAATGATCGTCCGGCACGCGGCTGCCGATGGCGGTGTGCGGCGGATTGATCAGGACGATTTTCATGGCGGACCTCCGAGCGAGTTGGTCCGCATATGCTGGCCAGCGATGTGGACGCCCGATTGGCCCACTTCAGCAGTTTGCGTGCAGCTTTTCCGCAGAAGTGCTGGAGATGCCGCTACTTCCTGAGATGCGCCAGCGGCACGTGGCCGGGGCCTTTGATGTTCTGGAGCACGAGCTGCGTGTGGACGTCGCGCACGCCGTCGAGCCGCATCAGCCGGTGCATGACGAAGGCGTTGAGCTCGTCGACCGACGGCACCATCACATGCAGCAGGAAGTCGTGGTCGCCGGTCATCGTCCAGCACGACGACACCTCATCCATGCGCTGCACCGCGGCGATGAACTTCTCCGGCGAGCCGTCGCTGTGGCTGACCAGGCGCACCTGGATGAACACCTCGACCATCAGGCCGACCGCGCGGCGGCTGATGACCGCGGCAAAGCCCTTGATGATGCCGGCATCCTGCAGTGCTTCGAAGCGCCGCGCACAGGGCGTCGTCGACAGGCCGATCTCTTGCGCCAGCTCGGAGACGGGCTTGCGCCCGTCGCGTTGCAAGACATCGAGCATCTTGATCTCGAAATCGTCGAATTGAGGCATTTTCACTCCTCTGAGGCATAATTTGAGTGAATATTATCCCGATTATTGCAGGCGAGCCATCATCAAAACCGAATTGCCTCGCCAGATCCGGTTAGCCTCCGGGGCACGTCTACCATTGCCGATTTGCGAGGAGAAAAACCATGACGACGATGAGCGTTGCCGAATATGCCCGCGACTGCGCGGCACAGGGGTTGCGCGGCGACTATTCGGTCTGCCGTGCCGATTTCACCGTGGCGCAGGGCTATGACTACAGCGCCGAGGAGCAGGCGGTGTGGCGCACTTTGTGCGACCGCCAGACCAAATTGACGCGCAAGCTCGCCCATCATTCCTATCTCGACGGCATCGAAAAACTCGGCCTCATCGACCGCATTCCCGATTTCGACGAGGTCAGCGCCAAGCTGCGCAAGCTGACCGGCTGGGAGATCGTCGCCGTGCCGGGCCTCATTCCCGCCGCCCCCTTCTTCGACCATCTCGCCAACCGCCGCTTCCCGGTCACCAACTGGCTGCGCACCAGGCAGGAGCTCGACTACATCGTCGAGCCGGACATGTTCCACGATTTCTTCGGCCACGTGCCGGTGCTGTCGCAGCCGGTGTTCGCCGACTTCATGCAGATGTATGGCAGGAAGGCCGGCGACATCATCGCTCTCGGCGGTGACGAGATGATCACACGGCTCTACTGGTACACGGCCGAATACGGCCTGATGCAGGAGGCCGGCCAGCCGCTGAAGGCCTTTGGCGCCGGCCTGATGTCGTCCTTCACCGAACTGCAATTCGCCGTCGAGAGCAAGGACGCCCACCATGTGCCTTTCGACTTGGAAATGGTGATGCGCACCGGCTACGAGATCGACAAGTTCCAGCGCGCCTATTTCGTGCTGCCGTCCTTCGACGCCTTGCGCGACGCTTTCCAGACCGCTGATTTCGAGGCGATCGTCGCGCGCCGCAAGAACCAGCCGGCGCTCGATCCGGCGACGGTGTAGTTGGCTGCAGGGCGACGCCACGTCCTGGCAGCGGAATGATCGCCGCCGCCGGGACTTCACGTGGTAGTGGGTTGGATATTCCGGTCGACCGAAGGCATTGAAGGTCGCGGGCATCGTCACCGAAATGAAGGCGCACGACAGGCTCGCCGCGCTGACCACGAGGTGGTACGGCAGGGACCAAAATGCCAAGTGAGGTCATTGCCGGCCGCCCAGGGGTAGCTGGCGGATGCTCACCGCATCAAAGAACCGAAAAGTTGCCGATGGCCTATCCGGATACTTACTACGCACGCACCCTTGTTGATCATAAGACGAGGCTTCCTCTGCACGGCGAGGCGCAATGTGACGTCGCCGTCGTAGGCGCCGGACTGGCCGGGCTGACGACGGCGCTGCAGCTGGCGCGCGCGGGGTTGCATGTCGCTGTGCTGGAAGCGCAGTCCATCGGTTTCGGCGCTTCCGGCCGCAATGGCGGTTTCGTCACCCCCGGCTTTGCCACGGGAGGTGACAAGATCGCCGCTCGCGTCGGCGAGAAGGCGGGGCGCGACTTGTACCGGCTGTCGATCGAAGGCGTCGAATTCGTGCGCGACACCATAGAGACGCTCGGAATCTCGGCCGCCATGCCGCGTCCGGGCCTGCTCAGCGTCTTGCGCTACGACGACGGTGATGGGCTGAAGGCCCATGCCGAGCAGATGGCCCGCGATCACAATTATGAACTCCAGTATCTCGACAGAGAAGACGTCCGATCTGTGCTGAAATCCGCCCGCTATCACCAGGGCCTGCGCGACCCGAACGCCTTTCACATCCATCCGCTCAGCTATCTGCGTTGCCTGGCCGACGAGATCGAGCGGCTTGGCGGCGAGATTCACGAAAGCGCCGAGGTCGTGCAGTGCGACTTGACGGGGTCGCAAAAAATGCTCCGCACCAGGCAGGGCACGCTTAGGGCACCCCGGATCGTGCTGGCGACCGGCGGCTATACCGGCCCGGTATTCGGCCCGCTCCACCGCGCCTTCCTGCCTATCGCGACCTATGTGATGGTTTCCGAGGCGGCTCCCCGCCTCATCGCCCAAGCCATCGCCACCACCGATGCCGTCGGCGACGACAGGCGCGCCGGTGACTATTATCGCCGTATCGAGGGCGGCGATCGCCTTTTGTGGGGCGGCCGCATCACCACGCGCGCCGCTTCCGCCGACGCGCTGGCACGGCAATTGCGCCGCGAGATGATTGGCACCTACCCGCAGCTTGCCGACCTCAAGACCGAATTGGCCTGGTCGGGCCTGATGTCATATGCCAGGCATCTGATGCCCCAGATTGGCGAGCTGCAGCAAGGCGTCTGGTACTGCACGGCTTTCGGAGGCCATGGCCTCAACACCACGGCAATTGCGGGAAAAGTCGTCGCCGAAGGCATTCTGGGCGTTTCGGATCGCTACCGGCAGTTCGCGCCCTTCGGACTGAACTGGGCAGGCGGCACCGCGGGCCTTGCGGCCGCGCAACTCATCTATTGGAAATTGCAGGTGCAGGACTGGTGGCGGGAACGCAAGGCCACCGCCAAAGAGACGATTGCGGCGTGATCGGCCGGCTGACGCTTTCCCATCCGGGGATTGTCCGCCGCGCTGCCTGCCGCAAGGGCCAGCCGTAGCTCGACCCGGCAATGGTGTAGGGGCCTATGACTGGGGTGCCTCGGCAAATCCGTTCCGGTGTTTCGGCGCGTCGCATGAATCGGGTTCGATGCGGCGCGCCTTGGAGGCCCTGGTTCTGCCTATTGCATGGCGGCTGGGTTCATCCACAGGAACTCCCAGACGTAGCCGTCAGGGTCTTCGATGTGGCGGTTGAACATGAAGCCGAGGTCCTGCGCGGGGTTGGGATCGGCACGGCCGCCTGCCGCCACGCCCTTTTCGATCGTGGCATTGACTTCGTCCTTGCTGCCGGCGGTGAGTGCGATCAGCATCTGGCTGTCGCGCCTGGCGTCGCCGATCTGGCGCGTTGTGAACTGGCCGTAATGCTGGTGCGTCAGCAACATCACTCCGATCGCATCGGAGAACATGATCGAGCTGGCCTGGTCGTTCGAGAACTGCGGGTTCAGCGTGCCCCCGATCGCGAGATAGAAATTGGTCGCTGCCTGCAGATCGCGCACCGGCAGATTTATGAAGATCATCTTGGTCATCGGTCTAAGCCTTGCCTTCGTTGACGGGTACTAGTCAGTCTAGTACTGTGGTCGTGACTATCATGCGGGAACGGTACCGTCTAGTACTGGACAGGGGGATTCCATGGAAATCGACGGTGAGACCAGATCGGCACGCAAGGATCGTGAAATCATCCAGGCGGCCACGGCGGCGTTCATCAGCAAGGGTTATGACGGGACCAGCATGGAGGAAATCGCCACCAAGGCGGGGGCTTCCAAGCAGACCGTCTACAAGCATTTCACCGACAAGGAGACCCTGTTCGGCGAAGTCGTTCTGTCGACCGCCACCCAGGTCAACGACATCATCGAGTCCGTGACGACGCTGCTTTCCGAGGCGAAGTTCATGGAAGGCGGCTTGCAGCAGCTAGCCCGGCGTCTGATAGCCGTTCTCATGGATGAGGAGTTGTTGAAGCTGCGGCGCCTGATCATCGCCAATGCGGATCGAATGCCGCAGCTTGGCCGCAGTTGGTACGAAAAGGGCTTTGAGCGCATGCTCGACTCGGCGGCGTCCTGCTTTCAGAAACTCACCAATCGGGGACTGATACAAACCAGTGACCCCCATCTGGCGGCCAGCCATCTTTTTGGAATGCTTCTCTGGATCCCGATGAATGAAGCCATGTTCACGGGAAGCAACCGGCGCTCCAAGGCCGAGCTGGAACGGCATGCGGATGCCTCGGTGGAGGCGTTTCTTGCCGCCTATGGAGTCCAGCCGAAATAGTCCCGTTTCCTGCCGACATGCGCAGCAGCGCCGCCAACACACCCGACGCCGCTATCGCTCGGGGGTGGCCGATCCCTCCGCCTTCAGCCGCGTAAGCTGGGCGCGCTGCAGGTCGAGCGCGGCGTTGACGAAGCGTGATATGGTCGCGAGCTCAGCGTCGCTGAAGGTGGCGATCACCTTCTCGCCCTCCTTGGCGATCGCGCCGTAATAGCGCGCCGACAGTTCCCGCGTCGCCTCGGTCGCTTCGATCACCACCTTACGCCTGTCCTCGAGACTGCGCGTGCGCGTCAGCAGGCCGCGCGCCTCCAGCCGGTCGATCAGCGCCGTCACCGCGGCCGGCGTCAGCCCGGTTGCGGTCGCGATCGCGCCGGCCGATTGCGGGCCGCCATAGAGCAGCCCGATGCAATGGCGCTCGGCCATGTTCAGCCCGAGCCGCGTCGCCACCGCTTCGTCATAGGCCTGCGTCGCGTCCTGCCATTGCATCACGGCAAGGCCGATCGCGGCCGTCATTTCGTCGCGATATCCGCTTGACGAATTTATTTCGATCATCTAACTATCAATCCGTCTAACATTTAGTCTATCGCAGCAATATGCGGCCGCAGCGCCGACAAGGCAAGGGCCTGGCCGCCGACAAGGAGTGAAAAAATGAGCTTGATTCAACAACGTACCCCTCTCTCCCACGAGGATGAATTCAAATACGCCAAGCTGGCGATGGAATGGTATGGCTGGGGTTCTCCCATCGGCCTCGGCATCCTGCTCGTGGCGCTGGCCGCGGCCGCGGTGCTCGTGCGTATCGCCATCTACGGCCTGTGAAGATGGCCGTCACCACCCCCTCGGCATTGTCGGTCGCCATCATTGGCGCCGGCGTTGCCGGGCTGGCCCTTGCCGTCATGCTTCGCCGGCAAGGGATTGGCGTCTGCCTGTTCGAGGCACGGTCGCGCGAAGATTTGAGCGAAGGCGTCTTCCTCACCTTGGCGCCCAACGGCATCAATGCCTTGCGCGCGCTCGGGCTCGCCGAACGCGTAAGCGCGCTGGGCATTCGCACCCTTGGCTTCGAGATCATGAACGCCGCCGGGCACCGGCTCATCCATCTCGACGAGCGGCAGGCAATGCGCGAAGCGGGCGCCGAAAGCATCACGCTGCGGCGCTCGGACCTGCTCGGCGCGCTGCTGGATGAAGCCCTGGCGCTTGGCGCCGATATCCGTTTTGGCCATGCGGTCACCGAGATCGAAGACCAGCCTGATTGCGTGCGCCTTGCCTTCGGCAATGGCGTTGCGGTCGATGCCGCATGGCTGGCAGGTTGCGATGGTGTCTGGTCGCGCGTCCGCCGCGTCTGTTTTCCGGCCTCTCCCGATCCTGTCTATACCGGACTGACCGGCGTCGGCGGTGTGGTGGAACTGCCCTTTGTCGAACCGACCGGCGGCCTGATGCGTATGGTGTTCGGCAAGAAAGCCTTCTTCGGCTACATGAAACCGGAAGACGGGCCGGTATTATGGTTCTCGTCCTTCCCGCTGGACGAGGATGCCGCCCTGGCGAGACCCGATCCCTTGCATCTGGCGGCAACAGTTCGCCAGCTGCATGCCGGCGATCCCCGGACGATCCGTCAGATCGTCGAGACCGTCACGCAAATCCCGCGCACCTACCCCGTGTTCGACATGCTGCATCTGCCAAAATGGCACACCAGGCGGGTGATTCTTCTGGGCGATGCGGCGCACGCCGTCTCGCCGCATTCGGGGCAGGGCGCATCGATGGCCGTCGAGGACGCCGTCGTGCTGGCCGCGTGCCTGGATGCGACGCCGCTACCGGCCCAGGCCTTCGCCGCCTTCCAGGCGCTGCGCCAGGACCGCGTCGAGCATATCGTCAAGGTCAGCCGGCGGATCGGCTCGCAAAAGCAGGTGAAAGGCCGCGTCGCTTTGTTCCTGCGCGACCTGATGCTGCCGTTCTTCATCCGCTTCGGTTCGCGCACGACCCGCGCCATGACGCGCTACCGCGCCGACCTGGCGCCGCTCGAAAAACCATCGACCTGACGAGCATCCGCGCCCGTCGCGGGCGCGGCTGTTCCAGGCTGCTCAGACAGCGACCACCTTGCTCAGATGGTCGCCCAGCCGGCAGGCCAGCGCGGTGATCGTCGTCGTCGGGTTGGCTTGACCGGACGTGCAGAACACCGAGGAGCCGCCGACATAGAGATTGTCCATGCCGTGCACCTTGCAGTTGGCGTCCACCACGCTCGTGGTGACGTCGGTGCCCATGCGCGTGCCGCCCATGTGATGGTGTCCGGCGGTCTCCTCGTTGGTCGGATAGTCTTCGCCATTGGCGATCCAGTCCATAAGACGGACGCGGCCGAGATCCTTCTCGATCAGCGTCGTGCCGAATAGCTTCAGGCCTTCGACGAGCGTGCGCCGCTCGAGTTCCGATTTCTTCCAGTGCAGCTCGATGCGCGGTACGCCGGCATGGTCGACATCGGTCTTCGACAGCTCGATCTGGTTGGAGGCCAGCGGCGCCTGTTCCCAGGCGACATAGAGCTGCGCCGCGCAGCGCAGGTTCTGGCTGAGCTGATAGGCGACCCATTCGGCCATGTCGGGCGCCGTGCAGGCGAGGTCGGCAATGACATGCTTGACGCCGGCATAGGGTGTCTCGATCAGCCTGATGCCGAAATTCATGATTTGCAGACGCTCCATCGCGGCCAGCGTCGGCGAGAAGAAGGCCTCGTTCACGGCATCGACCTCGAACTCGCCGTAGTCGGCCAGGATGGCATTGCCGCCCTCGAAGGTCGGATGCTCCATCCAGTAGCGGCCAAGTGCCGTGGCGTTCGGCACCACGCCGCCGTTGGAGCGCTGGTTCGACCACAGAAGCAGCCGCGAATTCTCCAGTCCGCCGGTGCAGACGATGAAATAGTCGGCGCTGAAGGCGCCGGCGTCCTGGCCGTTGGACCATAGTTTGGCGCCGGTCACCCGTTTACCGTCGCCGGCAAGCTCGGTGGCATAGGTGTTGAGCACGACGGCGATGTTGCGGCTCTTGTCGAGCTCGTCGGCGAATTTCTCGCCGAAGCGCACCGCCGGGCTCTTGATCAGCTGCACCCAGCGTATGTCGTCCGAGATCGGCACATCGGGCCGGAAGTCGGGAAGTTCGAGGATATCGTGCACCTCCGGCAGATAGGGCTCGATGTTGGCGCGGCGGATCGGCCAGCCGGTGTCGGGCGCCCAGGCCTTCGGCTCGAAATCCTGCTTGTCGAGCACCCGGCACCAGCCAGCCCAGTGGTTGGAGCTGCCGCCCATATAGCGCAGCCGCGTGATGTCGAGGTCGAAATAGAAATCGCCGACCGTGGTGCCTCGGTAGAAATCCTGCGACTCGTCGCTGAACTCGCGCGAGCCGGCCTCCAGCACCACGACCGGGATGCCGGCGGCGCCCAGCTTGCGGGCAATGGTGGTGCCGGCCGGGCCGGAGCCAAGGATGCATACCTTCGGTTTGAAGTTGGCGGCGCGATACGCCTCATAGCTGTCGAAGATCATGCCAGGTCGCTCCGCTTCAGGATCCAGCCATTGACCTCGACGATTTCATTCGGGTCGGCCCGCGATTGACCAGCATTGGCCGCGTCGGCCTCGGGCAGCTTGCGGAACAGGGACATGGCAGGCAGGGCGATCAGCGCCTGCACGAGTGTGCGGCGCGACATTTTCTTGAAGAAACTCATGACAGGTCTCTCGGATAGGGGCTTCGATGCGCGCATGACATTCCCCGAACGGCACACGCGTCGTCACAGAGGCCAGTATCGTGCCAAGCCAGGCCTCAAAGCAGTGAAAAGGCCGCCAGGCGGTACAACCGAATGCAAACAGGGTTAGAAATTCCTTAACAGGCCGGGTGTGCCGGGCTGGCCGCTCAGGCGGCCGCGGAAATGTCGGTATCGAGGATCGTCAGGTTGCGGCCGCGATGCTTGGCCTGGTAGAGGCGCCGGTCCGCCGCGCGCATCAGGTCAGATACGTTGACGTCCTCGCCGCAGACTGTGCCGCCGATGCTGACGGTCAGCGGAATGGTCCGTTCATCGACCGGCCTGAAGCGGATCAGCTCGACCTCGCGGCGAATGCGCTCGGCGACACGCTTGGCTTCCTGCTCGGTGGCGCCGACCAGAAACGCGCCGAACTCCTCGCCGCCGATGCGGCCAAGCACATCGCCGCTGCGCACGCCGCGCTCGATGGCGCTGGCGATCAGCAGCAGCGCGTCGTCCCCGGTCAGGTGGCCGAAACTGTCGTTGATCTTCTTGAAATGATCGGCGTCGATGATCAGCAGCGCGCCGCGGTCGGACTTGCGCCGGGAGCCGTCCAGCGCGGCAAAGAAGCTTTCGCGGTTGAGCATTCCGGTCATGTCGTCGCGGCTGGCCTTCTCCGACAGGCGGCGGTGTGCGGCGGCAAGCTGGGCGTGCGCCCGGGCCAGTTCGCGGTGCGCGTTCTTCAACCTGTCGCTCTGCCAGAAGGTGCTGGCGCAGGCCACCCATGCAAGCACCAGCGGGCACAGCGTCGAGGTCAGCCAGATCGTTCGGTTGACCGGGAATCCGAGCGCCGGAACGATGATCAGCGTCAGAAGAAGAGAGGCGGCTACGGAAGCGAAAGCGATAGCGGCGGATTTCAGAATGATGCTGTTCATCGCAGGCTCCCCACAGGACTGTCTCTGTGCCAGCAAGCCCTGAAGGCCAACTTTCCCGGTTGCTTAAAATTTGAATCGTGCGGCCATTTATGCCACTAAAAGCGCGTGGAAGTTGTGGATAAAGTCTCTTTCAGAATCCGCGTTTCATGCCATAAGGAGCGCATGACCACGCAGCCTGATCCCGCCCGCTTCGCCCATGTCACCGACTGGGTGTTCGACCTCGACAACACGCTCTATCCGCATCATTCGAATCTGTTCTCGCAGATCGATGTCAAGATGACGGCCTATGTCGGGGAGCTGCTGTCGCTGCCGCGCGACGAGGCGCGCAAGCTGCAGAAGGAGCTTTATCTCGAATATGGCACGACGCTGAACGGGCTGATGACGCGCCATGGCATCGATCCCGATGATTTCCTCGAGAAGGTCCATGACATCGACTATTCATGGCTGGTGCCCGACCCTGTCCTGGGCACCGCCATTCGCCAGCTTCCCGGCCGCAAGTTCATCTTCACCAATGGCGATCGCAAGCATGCCGAGCGCACCGCGCGCCAGCTCGGCATCCTCGACCATTTCGACGACATCTTCGACATCGTCGCCGCCGGCCTCAACCCCAAGCCGGCGCGCCAGACCTACGAGAAGTTCGCCGAGTTGCACGCCGTCACCGGCCACAATGCGGTGATGTTCGAGGATCTTGCCCGCAACCTGGAGGTGCCGAAGGCGCTGGGCATGACCACCGTGCTGGTGGTGCCGCGCAATTTCGAGCCGACCTTTGCCGAGATCTGGGAACGCGACCCCGCGCAGGAAGACGACGTCGATTTTGTCACCGACGATCTGGCGGGGTTTTTGACGGGGATAGTCGCAGGGCAGTAGGGCAGTAGGGCAGTAGGGCAGTAGGGCAGTAGGGCAGTAGGGCAGTAGGGCAGTAGGAATGCGTTCTCGTGCTCTGCTTTCCAGATCGATTTCCCCTACTGCCTTACTGCCCTACTCCCTTACTCCCCTAACTTGTAGAACCGGCTGACAATCCCCCAGGCCTCGTCGGCGGTGTCGACGAAATCGATGATGTCCTGGTCGCCGGGGCTGATCGTGCCTTGCTCGGCGAGGAAATCGAGATTGATCGCCCGTTTCCAGAAGGATTTGCCGAACAGGATCACCGGCACGCGCTCCATGCGTCCGGTCTGGATCAGCGTCAGCGTCTCGAAGAACTCGTCCATCGTGCCGAAGCCGCCGGGAAACACCGCCACCGCCTTGGCGCGCATGACGAAATGCATCTTGCGGATGGCGAAATAGTGGAAGTTGAAGCACAGCTCCGGCGTCACATAGGCGTTCGGCGCCTGCTCATGCGGCAGCACGATGTTGAGCCCGATCGACGGCGCGCCGACATCGTCGGCGCCGCGGTTTCCCGCTTCCATCACACCGGGGCCGCCGCCGGTCACCACGACATACTCGCGGTAATATGAGGCGGCCGACTGCTGCGAGCACAGGCGGGCGAATTTGCGCGCCTCCTCGTAATATTTGCTGTTTTCCTCGAGGTTCTTCTTCTGCGTCTCGTTCTTGGCCGCCCAGGCCTCACCGCCGGGTTCGGGCAGGCGCGCGCCGCCGAACAGGATCACCGTCGAACGGATACCGCGTTCGGCCAGGATCATTTCCGGCTTCAGGAGTTCGAGCTGCAGCCGCACCGCGCGCAATTCGCGCCGCGTCATGAAGTCGGGATCGTTCCAGGCAAGCCGGTAGGTCTCGGCCCGCGTCTGCGGCGTGTCCGGAACGCTTTTCGACCGCTCCAGATCCTCGTCCGAATGCGGCAGCGGCGTCCACCCCGCCTTTTCCATAGGTGTCATCAAATTACCCGTCCAAATTTCCTTGACTGCGCCGTCCCATGACGCAGGTGCGATTGACCCCCATGGAGCCTTAACATAAGCAGGTTCCGCAGAAGTATCCGGCGGTTTTGCCACAAGAACCTGCTTATGCAAGGACCCAGGCAGGCGAAGCATGCCTGGGGTCCGCGCGACTTTCAAAACAGGTTAAGGCGCAGCCCCTTAACAGCTTGGTAATGGAGCGAATTCATGTCGAAGCCCGATCTGGCGAGCCTCGAAAAGACCATCGAGAAGGCCTTCGAGGAGCGCGACACGATTTCGACCGCGACCCGCGGCGAGACGCGCGACGCCATCCAGTCGGCACTCGACCTGCTCGACCGCGGCGCCGCCCGCGTCGCCGAACGTCAGCCCGACGGCAAGTGGCACGTCAACCAGTGGCTGAAGAAGGCCGTGCTGCTCTCCTTCCGGCTCAACCCGATGGAGATCATCAAGGGTGGCCCGGGCGAGGCCGTCTGGTGGGACAAGGTGCCGTCGAAGTTCGACGGCTGGGGCGCCGTCGATTTCGAGAAGGCGGGTTTTCGCGCCGTGCCGTCGTCGATCGTGCGCCGTTCCGCCTATGTCGCCCCGGGCGCCGTGCTGATGCCGTCCTTCGTCAATGTCGGCGCCTATGTCGACACGGGCACCATGGTCGACACCTGGGCCTCGGTTGGTTCCTGCGCCCAGATCGGCAAGAACGTGCATCTGTCGGGCGGCGTCGGCATTGGCGGCGTGCTGGAGCCGATGCAGGCCGGCCCCACCATCATCGAGGACAATTGCTTCATCGGCGCGCGTTCGGAAGTTGTCGAGGGCTGCATCGTGCGTGAGGGCTCGGTGCTTGGCATGGGCGTCTTCATCGGCCAGTCGACCAAGATCGTCGATCGCGCCACCGGCGAGGTCTTCTATGGCGAAGTGCCGCCCAATTCGGTCGTCGTCGCGGGCTCGATGCCCGGCAAGCAGTTTCCAAACAACGAGCCCGGCCCCAGCCTCTACTGCGCCGTCATCGTCAAGCGCGTCGACGCCAAGACCCGCTCGAAGACCTCGATCAACGAATTGCTGCGCGATTGATCTTTCCGCCGGGCGGGCGCACCTTCCGCCGGCGCGACAATCCGTCGCGCTGGTTCAACATGGAGGGGTGACATGGACTGGAAATATCTGCTGACCAGCTATGAGGGTCGCATCAACCGCGCCAAATTCTGGGCTTGCGTGGGCGTCATTTTCGTCGGCGCGGTGATCGCCATGATCCTTGACAACATACTGGGCACGACATTCAACCGAATGCCTTACGGCTTTATCTATGTAATCTACTCGCTCGCCATGCTCTATTCGGTCTTCGCCGTCTACGCCAAGCGCTGGCATGATCGGGGCAAGTCCGGTTGGTGGAGCCTGATCATCCTGGTGCCCTTTATCGGCGCGATCTGGTTTTTGGTGGAATGCGGCATTCTCGAAGGCGCCAGGGGCGCCAATCAATACGGACCGGACCCGCTTGCCTGACAGTTCAAATCTCACCTGGCTTTTCTTCAAGACATCGGGCCGCGTCAGCCGCGCGGCCTATTTTCTTGGTGGCCTGCTCGTCGCCATCATCCAGGCCTTCCCGCTCTACCGCTTCACGCTGGTGCCGGAAGGCTCGGCCGAGAGCAACATGTGGTCGTTCATCTTCTTCATCGCCTTCATTGCCTCGCTGTGGTCGAACATCGCGCTGGCGGTGAAGCGGCTGCACGACCTCGACAAGCCGGGCATTGCCGCGCTGATCCTGTTCGTACCAGTCGTCTCGATCATCGCCTTTCTTGTGTTGTGCCTGTTTCCAGGGCAGCCTGGGCCCAACCGCTATGGCCGGCGCACCAACGAGCCGGCACAACCCTAGAGCCGGATGATCTCAGGGCGAATCGACCTGAGATATGAATCCGGCTCTAAATCAAAGAGATAGAGCATGATGTCGTCCGAAGACCGCTTCACACTTTTCGGCATCATGCTCTGAGGGCCGATCGGACATGCGCTACCGCACGCTTGATCCGAAACTGATCATCGACACCGCCGAACGGCTTGAGGAGCGCGTTGCCGAGCGCTTTCCCAATGCCGGGCTGCGCGGCGTCGCCGCCGAACTGGTGTCGCTGTCGCGCGACCTGGCCAAGGCGGCAAAGGCGCTCGAGGAGCCGATCTGGTGGCTGCGCGGCCTGATCATCGCCGCTGTCCTCGCCGGCGCGCTGATCTTCCTGTTCGTCGGCACCATCCTGCCGCTCATCCACATCTCCCAGGCCGACGATGCGGTGCAGTCGGTGCAAGGCATCGAAGCCACGATCAACATGATCATCCTTGCCGTGCTCGGCCTGCTGGCGCTGGTCCGCACCGAGGAGCGAATCAAGCGCAAGCGGGTGTTTCGCCAACTGCACGGCCTGCGCTCGCTGATCCATGTCATCGACATGCACCAGCTGACCAAGGATCCGGCGGCACTCTCGGCCAATTTCAAGCCGACGGCGCATTCTCCGGCCCGCATCACCAATGCCGCCGATCTGGCGCGCTACCTCGACTATTGCTCCGAAATGCTGTCGATCACCGGCAAGATCGCCGCCCTGTTCGCGCAGTCGGTCAATGACGATGTCGTCATCGACGGCGTCAACGACATCGAGAACCTGGCGTCCAATCTGTCGCGCAAGATCTGGCAGAAGATCACGCTGATCGAGAACCATCCGGCCGCGCAACCTGTTCCGGCGCCAGGCCCGGCGGGCCAAGCCGCGCCGCTTCCGCGGCGCGCACCAAAGCGGTAACGCTTTTCAGGAGCGGCGCCGGCGTCCCCGTTCTTTCGGCGAGGCCCAGCACAGCGCCTTGCAGTTCGCCGATTTCCGTCGGCCGGCCGCGCTGCAGGTCGTCCCACATCGACGAGCGCGCCTGCGGGTCGATCGCCAGCATGCGCCGCGCGAGCCGTTTGAACAGCCAGTCCGGCAGCCGAAGCACCTTCGGCAGCAGCGCCGGCCGCAGCCCGGCGATCCGCGCCGGCGCGATGCCGGAGGCTTTCATCGCCAGCAGGGCCTCGTCGATCTGGCCGGCCAGGATCAGCCGCCAGCGGCGATCGGCTAGTTCGCGCGCCAGCGGCAGGTCCGACAGCGCCACCAGCGCGTTGTTGAGGTTCATCAGAAGCTTGCCCCAGAGCACGGCCTTCATGTCGCCATGCGTCTCGACCCCCAGCCCTTCGACATTGAGAAAACTGGCGACATCGAGAAGACCGGCAAGGCCACCGTCCTCGATCATAACCTTGCCGTCGCTGGCGCGGTGGACGCTCAGCGGCAATTCGCCATCGGGCGATTGCACCACGTTGAACGGCACCATGCCAGCCAGCACGATTCGTGGGCCACACCCGGCGCGCAGCCTGTCGGCATTGTCGACGCCGTTCTGCAGGCTGACCACCATCGCATCGGGGCGGGCATGGGCCTTGATCAGCCCGGCCATCTCCTGCGTCGCGCCGCTCTTGACGGTGACCAGAATTACGTCCGCCTGCGGCAGAGCGCCGGCGGGATCGGCGGTTACCTCGAGCCCGTCCGGCTTGACCAGCCGATCGCGGCCTTCAAGGTCGCTGATGCGCAATCCGCCTTGCCGCAGCGCTGCCTCGATGCGCGGCCGGACCAGCAGCACAACCTGCCGCCCGCCAAGCGCCAGGCAGCCGCCGACATAGCAGCCGATGCTGCCGGCACCGGCGATGACGATCCGTTTTTCCCCGTTTGCCATTTCTTACTCCGGGCCGGCCGGACTATACGACATGAAAACCATAATGTCGGCGCCATCGCCTGCCATTGGGCTGGCCCCCATGTCTGGCCGTGACAGGCCTTCCGCTTTCGACTATCGCTTTTGCCATGACGCTGCCGACCGATCCCGCCGCAAACCTCGCCACCCTCATCCGCTGTACCTCGGTGACACCAGCCGAAGGCGGTGCGCTGAGCGCGCTGGAAACGATGCTGAAACCGCTCGGCTTCCTGGTCGACCGGCCAGTCTTTTCGGAAGACGGTACGCCCGATATCGAGAACCTCTATGCAAGGCGGTCCGGCAACGGCCCGCATCTGATGTTCGCCGGCCATACCGATGTCGTGCCGGTCGGCGACGAAGCTGCCTGGACGCATCCGCCTTTCGCCGCCGAGATCGCCAATGGCGAGATGTATGGCCGTGGCGCCGTCGACATGAAGGGCGGCATTGCCTGCTTCATTGCGGCGATAGCGCGCCATGTCGAGCAGCATGGCGGTCCCAAGGGCTCGGTGTCGCTGCTGATCACCGGTGACGAGGAAGGCCCGGCCATCAACGGCACCGTCAAGCTGCTCGAATGGGCCGCTTCCCGGGGCGAGAAATGGGATGCCTCGATCGTCGGCGAGCCGACCAACCCGGATGCGCTCGGTGACATGATCAAGATCGGCCGGCGCGGCTCGCTCTCCGGTTCGTTCACGGTCAATGGCCGGCAGGGCCATGCCGCCTATCCGCAGCTTGCCGACAATCCGGTGCGCGGGCTGATCGGCCTGGTCGACGCCTTGCTGCATCCCGTCTTCGACAAGGGGACCAGGGATTTCCAGCCGACCAATCTGGAGGTCACCTCCATCGATGTCGGCAATCCGGCCACCAATGTCATCCCCGCGAAGGCGACCGCGACCTTCAACATCCGCTTCAACGACACCTGGACGGCCGAGACCGTCCAGGCCGAAATCCACAACCGGCTCGACCAGGCGGCGAAGCGCAAGAAGTACCGGCCGGGCAAGAAGACGCCGGTCGACTACGACCTTGTCTGGCGCGACCGGCCAAGCCATGTTTTCCTGACCCGCGACGACAAGCTGGTCGACACGCTTGCCGGCTCGATCAAGGCGGCGGTCGGCAAGCAACCGGCGCTGTCCACGTCGGGCGGCACGTCGGATGCGCGCTTCATCAAGGATTACTGCCCGGTGGTCGAATTCGGCCTGGTCGGCAAGACGATGCATATGGTCGACGAGCGCGTCTCCCTTGCCGATCTCGAAACGCTGACGCGGATCTATCAGCGTTTCATCGAAGACTGGTTCGGGCAGGGCTGAGCAGCATGCTTTCGGCGGATGAAACCCAAGCTTCGCTGACCGGTGCCTGGCGACTGATGCTCGGCAAGGTCGACGGCCTGCGCCTGCTCGACCTGTCGGCCGACGGGTTCTGGAATTCCTTCTTCGCCATCGTCGTTGCCGCGCCGGCGCTGATCGTCGGCTGGGTCGGCATCGCCAACCAGATCGGCGATCCCGACGCCTTCGTGGGCCGTTTCAGCATGTTGTTGCGCCTGGCGACCGTCGATATCGGCTCCTGGGTGCTGCCGCTGGTCGCGCTCGCTTTGGTCGCGCCGCGCGTCGGCATTGGCGGGCGCTTCGTGCATTATGTCGTCGCCAGCAACTGGGCTTCCGCCATCACCGCCTGGCTGATGCTGCCCTCGGCGCTGATCAGGCTTTTCCTGACGTCGGCAAGCCAGGTCTCGAGCCTTGTGTCGCTGCTCTTGTTTGCCCTGTCGATGGCGCTGACCTGGCGCATGACCAACGCCACGATCGGCAAGGGCGTGGCGGTCGGCACCGCCGTTTTCGTCGGCATGTTCATCGCTTCGCTGCTGGTGCTGTTCGGTCTTCAGATGCTGCTTGGCATCGCCGTGCCGGACGACATCGGGGCCCAGAGCCTTTCCGCGCCGTTCCCGGGGTAGAGCCTGCGGGCTCTATTCAGGGATAATCGACGCCAATGAGGAAAAGCCCGTCGGGCGGCGCGACCTGGCCGCAGGCGGCGCGGTCGCGCGCTTCGAGCGCCGCCTTGAGATCGGCTTCGGTCCAGCCGCCATCGCCGACGCGCTTGAGCGAGCCGACCATGGAGCGTACCTGGTTGTGCAGGAAGGAACGGGCCGAAGCCCTCACCTCGATCATGTCGCCCGCCCGGCTCACATCGAGCCGTTCCAGCGTGCGAACCGGGCTGTTGGCCTGGCACTGGGTCGAACGGAAGGTGGTGAAATCATGCCGGCCGAGAAGAAGTTTCGCGGCCTCGTGCATGGCGCCGGCGTCAAGCCGCTTCGGCACCCACCACACCTTGCCCTTTTCCAGCGCCGCGGGCGCGCGGCGGTTGAGGATGCGGTAGAGATAGTGGCGGCCGGTGGCCGAGAAGCGCGCGTCGAACTCGTCCGGGACGATCGCCGCCTTCAGGATGGCGACATGCGCGCCGGCCGCCTGCAGATGGGCGTTGACAGCATCGCGTACCTTGTCGCCAGGCCATGGCTTGGCGAGGTCGGCATGCGCCACCTGGGCGGTCGCATGCACGCCGGCATCGGTGCGGCCGGCGGCGCGCAACCGCACCGCCTCGCCACTGAATTTTTCGATCGCCTGCTCGATCGCCTGCTGCACCGAAGGCTGGTCGGCCTGGTGCTGCCAGCCGGCGAACAGGCTGCCGTCATATTCGATGTCGAGGCGAAAACGCGGCATGCCGGCAGCTTATACGCTCTCGCCTAGGCGGCGAGAGCGGTGAAGGCGGAAGCGTAGACCAGCTTGCCGGCCTCCGGAGCGTCGCCCCAGGCCAGCGCCTGCAGCGCTTCGCCCTGGTATTCGCTTTCGAACTTCTCGGCCCGCGCATGGCTATAGCCGAAACGGCCGTAATAGGCCGGGTCGCCCAGCACCACGGCCAGCGTCTCGCCGGCATCCTTGAGGCGGATATGCGCCTCGCGGATCAGTGCGCCGCCAATGCCTGAGCCATGGAACGAGGGTTCCACCGCCAGTGGCGCCAGCGCCACGGCCGCCAGGCTCTTGCCGCCATTCTGGACGTAGAGCCGCGAAAACAGGATATGGCCCACCACCTGGCCGTCTTCTTCCGCCACCAGTTCGACGACGGCGTCGCCGCCGGTGACCAGCGCGTCGACCAGCCCGGCCTCCGCCTGCTGGCCGAAGGCATGTTCTTCCACGAGGCGAATGGCCTCGCGATCCCGCGGCGTCGCCGCGCGTATCGACATCATGCTCATGAGAACTTCATTCCTTTTACGATCTTGGCTCCGCGCAGGAATTCCGACGCGGCGGCGGGCTTTCCGCCCGCACGTTGAACTTCGACCAGTCTGATCGCGCCTGTCCCGCAGGCGACCGTCAGCCGGTCATCGAGAATTCCTCCCGACTCGCTCAAATCGTCCGAAGGCGACAGGCCTTCGGACAGCGTCGAGCGAAGCAGTTTCAGCCGTTCCATGCGGCCGCCAATGTCAATTTCGGACCAGGCGCCGGGGAAGGGCGACAGGCCACGAAGGTGGTTGTGGACCTCGGCCGCGGGCCGCGTCCAGTCCACGCGCGTCTCGGATTTATCGATTTTTCTGGCGTAAGTCACCCCTTCCGCCGCTTGCGCGGTAAATGTCAGGGTGTTCTCTTCCAGCCGCGCCAGCGCTTCCACCATCAGGGCAGCACCGACGCGCATCAACCGATCATGCAGATCGCCGGCTGTCATATCGGGCTCGATGGCACATTTTTCAAGCAATCCCACCGGTCCGGTGTCGAGGCCCTCTTCCATGCGCATCACCATCATGCCGCTTTCCGGGTCACCCGCCATGATGGCGCGCTGGATAGGGGCGGCGCCGCGCCAGCGCGGCAAAAGCGACGCATGGCCGTTGATGCAGCCGAGCCGGGGCGCGTCGAGAATTGCCTTCGGCAGCAGCAGCCCATAAGCGACGACCACGGCGATATCGGCCCGCAGGGCGCTGAAAGCGGCCTGCTCGGCCTCGCCCTTGAGGGATGTCGGCGTCCGCACCTCGATGCCCAGCCGCTCGGCCTCGCGCTGCACAGGCGACGGTGTCAGCTCCAGCCCGCGCCGTCCGCCGGCGCGCGGCGGCTGCGTGTAGACGGCTGGTATCTCATGTCCGGCCTCGGCGATCGCGCGCAGCGTCGGCACCGAAAACTCCGGCGTGCCCATGAAGATGACGCGCAGGGGCATTTCCCCCTATCCCACCAGCTTGCCCGGCGCCTTGTCCTTGGCGAGCTTCTTGAATTTCTTCACCACCATGTCGCGCTTCAGCTTCGAGATGTGGTCGATGAACAACACGCCGTTGAGATGGTCGATCTCGTGCTGCAGGCAGGTCGCCATCAGCCCTTCGGCCTCCATCTCCTGCAGCTTGCCGTCGCGGTCGAGATACTTCACCCGCACCGAAGCCGGGCGCTCGACCTCGGCGTAATAGTCGGGGATCGACAGGCAGCCTTCCTCGTAGACCGACCGCGCCTCCGCGCTTTCCATGATCTCGGGGTTGATGAAGACATGCGGCGCCGGCGTTTCGTCTTCCTTGGCTAGGTCGATCACCAGCATGCGCAGCGGCTCGCCGATCTGGATGGCCGCCAGTCCGATGCCGGGCGCGTCATACATGGTCGCCAGCATGTCGTCGGCCAGTTTGCGCAAAGGCGCGTCGACGCGCTCCACCGGCTTGGAAAGCTGGCGCAGGATGGGATCGGGAAGGATGATGAGCGGCTTGATCGGCATGGCGTCCCACGTAAGACCTCCAGCGAAAAGCGTCAACCGGGGCATCTAGGCCATGTTCTTGTTTTGATCTGTGCGGTCACGCCGAATCGGCTATGCTGTCCACATGAATGATCTGAGCACCATCCTTTCCGAGCCCGTCGCACGGCTTGGCGCCTCGACAATCACACTCGGCCACGCGCTGGCCTTCGGCGCCTTGCTGTTCCTCGGCCTGTTCGTGGCGCTGGTCGTCGCGCTGTGGCGGTCGGCCAAGGCGCGCGCGGTTGCGGCGGCGGAAGCCGCCGACCATGCCCGTGATGCCGAGGCGCGGATGGCCGGCATCTTGCAAAGCCAGGCCGAGATGCAGGGCCGCATGGGGGCCATCGCCGAAGTGTTCGGCGCGCGCCAGGCGGAGCTGACCCAGTCGATCGGCCAGCGCCTCGACGCCATGACCGGCCGCCTCGGCCAGACCATGACCGAACAGACAAAGTCCACGCATGAAAGCCTGGCCAAACTGCAGGAGCGGCTGGCGATCATCGATGTTGCGCAAGGCAACATCCAGTCGCTTGCCGGCCAGGTCGTGCAGCTGCAGGCGATCCTCTCCAACAAGCAGACGCGCGGTGCCTTCGGCCAGTCGCGCATGGAGGCGATCGTCGCCGACGGCCTGCCGATGGGCGCCTACGAATTCCAGGCGACGCTGTCGAACGGCAGCCGGCCCGATTGCCTGGTGAAGATGCCCAACGGCGCGCCCTCGCTGGCCATCGACGCCAAGTTCCCGCTGGAAGCCTGGAACGCCATCCGGGCCGCCGACGGCGCCGACCTGCAGAAGGTCGCGTCGCAGGCTTTCCGCCGCGACATCGAGATCCATGTCCGCGATATCTCGGAAAAATACCTGATCCAGGGCGAAACGCAGGACACCGCCTTCATGTTCGTGCCGTCGGAATCGGTGTTCGCCGAAATCCACGAGAATTTCGAGGCGATCGTCCACAAGGCGCACCGCGCCCGCGTCGTCATCGTCTCGCCGTCGCTGCTGATGCTGTCGATCCAGGTCATCCAGGCCATCCTCAAGGACGCCCGCATGCGCGAACAGGCGCATCTGATCCAGGGCGAGGTGATCCGGCTGATGGAGGATGTCGCGCGCGTCGACGAGCGCGTGCGCAAGCTGCAGGTGCATTTCGGCCAGTCGGCCAAGGACATCGACGATATCCTCGTCTCGACATCGAAGGTGACCAAGCGCGGCCAGAAGATCGAGGCGCTCGAGTTCGGCGCGCAGGCCGATGGCGATGCCGGCCAGGACGCACCGTCGCGGGCACCCGCGGCGAAACTCGAGCCCGGCCCGCGCGTTGCCGATTCAAAGACCGGCCAGCTCAGGCTGCGCGTCGTCGAAGGCGACGACTAGGCCACAGCCACGATGACGTGTGCCTGGATTTTGGCGGCAACCGCGCCGTTGCCATGCCTGGCCGCAATCGCGGCTGCGGCATAGTCTGTTGCAGCGTCGAGTTTGCCCGGATCCCGAGCCTCGATTTCGGTGCGGAGCACGGTTCCCTGGCAATAGGCAACGGCCGGAATGCGCGGTGAGGGCGCACGGCTCTGTTCGGCCCTCGTCTCGATCGCCGCATCGGAGAAGCCGGCCTCTTCGAGGTCCCCTCGGATCAGCGCCATATCGTGGTAGCCATGCGGCGTGCGGGCCAGAAAGCGCGGCGGATCGTCCGGGAAAATCCTTGCCAGCGCATTCGTCACGTCATCGGCAAACACATTCTCCTCGATGCGGTCCCAGACGTTGAACAGAAAATGTCCGCCGGGCTTCAGCACACGCCTGGCCTCGCGGTAGGCGGATGGGCGGCTGGGAAAGAACATCGCGCCGAACTGGCAGCAAACGAGATCGAAGGCCGCGTCTTCGAACGGCAGCGCCATGGCATCGGCCTGGCGCCACTGGATGCGAGCGTCGGGCGCTTGTCGCGAAGCGGCATAGTCGAGCATCGGCTGGTTGAGGTCGGTCACGACATAGATTGCGTCAGGCGACAGTTTTGGCGCCAGGGCACGGGTGACGACCCCGGTGCCCGCGGCGACTTCCAGCACGGCTTTGGGCGAGAAGGCCGCTGCCCGCCGCGCAAGGTCCGCGGCGAATGGCTCGAAAATCAACGGCACCATATAGCGGTCGTAGTTTTCCGGGATCGAGCCGGCAAACAGTTTGTCCGTTTCCAACATCGCTGTCACCCGCCCTTTGATGGTGAGCGAGGCTAGCACATAATTGCTTGTCCTGGGGCGGCTTTCGACCGGGAGGCCGGGGCTACTGCTCCTCCACGATCCTGATGCCCTCGAATTCCGGCAGCCAGTGCAGCGCCGACCGATGCCAGTACTGCGTCTTGGGAACGAGTTCGTCGCGCTGCCGCGCCGTGCCGACGCGGATGCCGTAAACCTTTGGCCCGTCACCGACAGACGTCGCATAGAGATGCGAACCGCATTCTCCGCAAAAGCCCTGGGCGCGCTTGGCACCGCTGGCCCCGGTCTTGATGTAGACTTTCGGCGTGCCCCTGGTGATGTGGTAGTCCTCCTCCGGCACCCGCACCGAGACGCGAAACGCCGTGCCGGTCAACTGCTGGCAGTCCGTGCAGTGGCAGATCGAGGTCTTTTCTGGGTCGACCTCAGCTTCGTAATTGATGGCGCCGCAATGGCACCCGCCGTCGATCTTCATGGTCGTTCCTCCGAAATGCTTCGCCCGATCTTAGCAAGGCAAGGCGACGGGGCAACGGTGCAGTGCTGGTCCAGGACTAGCAATTCCAGGAAAAGTGCGAGCGGTTTTCCCCGGGCAAAGCGCACAGCGCTTTGCCCTTGGGAATTACGCAAAAAAAGAGTTAGGAGGCGGCATCGATCAGCTTGCGCCGCTGCTCCCAGGTACCCGTGGTCTGGGGCTTGACGAACAGCCGCGTGATCTCCGGCATCTCCTTCTTCAGGCGGCCCTCGATGCGCTCGACACAGGCCTCGATTTCCGGTGCCGCCAGATGGTCCTCGAATTCGATGCTGAGCCCGGCGACGATCTCTTGTGGTCCCATGTGGACTGTCAGGACGCCGTTCGCCCGCTGCACCGCCGGATCCTGCTGGGCGATCGCCAGCACCTTTTTCTGCACCTCGAGCGAGGCCGGCTCGCCGATGAGCAGGCCCTTGCTTTCACGGGCGAGGAAAATCGCGGTCGCGCCGAGGATGAGCGCGATGCCGATCGAGGCGGCGCCATCGAGCTCCGGCATCTCCAGAAGTTGCGCCGCCAATATGCCGGCAAAAGCGACGATCAGGCCGAGAAGGGCGGCACTGTCCTCGAACAGCACGGTATAGACGCTGGGGTCCTTGCTCGATTGCACGGCCTGCAGCCAGCCTTGCGTGCCCTTCTCCCGGCGGAATTCCTTCAGCGCCACCATCCAGGAGCCGCCTTCGAACAGGAAGGAGAGGCCCAGAACGGCATAGTTCACCGTGACGTTGGCGACCGGCTCCGGCGCCATGATGTGGATGATGCCTTCGTAGAACGACACGCCGGCGCCCAGCGCGAAAACCAGCAGCGCAACGATGAAGCTCCAGAAATAGAGTTCGCGGCCGTGCCCGAGCGGATGCGTGCGGTCGGCCGGGCGCGCGGCCCTGTGCATGCCGTAAAGCAGCAGGCCGCCATTGCCGGTATCGACCAGCGAATGCACGCCTTCCGACAGCATGGCCGAGCTGCCGGTGAAGAAAGCGGCGGCGAACTTGGTCAGCGCGATGGCCAGATTGCCGGCGAGCGCCGCATAGATGACCGCTTTGGAGCCGCCATGCCCGGCCATGCGGTTGGTCCTCCGTTCAACACACCCAGTCTAACGGCCGGACGGCCGAAGCTCCACCACAACGCGCCAACGGCCAGGTCGTTCAAGACGCGATTTGCCTGGGACCGAGGGACGGTGCCTATTCGACGATCTCGTCGGTCCACACCTTAAAGCCAGCGAGCGTACCCGGGCCGAAAATATGGGTCAGCGGCACATCCGCCGCGTCGCGGCCGGAAGCGATCAGGATGCGGCCGATGCGCGGCGCATTGTTGCGCGGGTCGAAGACGTGCCAGCGGCCGCCGAGATAGACTTCCATCCAAGCGGCGAAATCCATGCTCGACCACGGCTTCGGCATGCCGATATCGCTGATGTAGCCGGTGCAGTAGCGAGTCGGGATGTTGAGCGCCCGGCAGAAGGTGACGGCAAGATGCGCGTAGTCGCGGCATACGCCGCTCTGCTCGCGATAGGCTTCCGCCGCCGTGCGCGTCGGCCGTGCGTTGCCGTAGTTGAAGACGATGTGGTTGTGAACGAAATCGCACACCGCCTGCACGCGCGGGATGCCGAGCGGCGTATGGCCGAACAGCCGCCAGGCTTCGCTGGCCAAAAGGTCGCTCTCGCAGAACCGGCTGGGCAGGAGGAACAGCAGCGTCTCCGCCGGCAGGTCGCGCACCTCGTGCTGCCAGGCCATCAGTTCGGCCATTTCGAAGGTGCCGGGATCGCGGATCACCGCATCCGTGCCGAAGGTGAACCGCCCGGGCGGCGCCACGAAGCGGTTGCACCAATTGCCGAAACTGTCGCGATAACCCTGAATTGGAACTGGCGGGCTGGAAGTCAGGAAATCCGGGCGCTCGAGGTCGGAGGCGCGCGAATAGTGGACATTGAGCATCGCGATGAGCGGCGTCTCCTGCGGGAAGTCGAAACTCATCTCGCAGCCGATGTGGATCCGCATTGTCGTCCTGACCGGCCTGCCTGGCGATCACCCGGCGAAAGCGCGGGTCGATGCTGCAGTGCGAAGATGAGAATGGCACGGACAGCCATCGTTTACGAGCAAATTAGAAATTGGTTGAAAGCTGCCGACCGGCAGGTCGCGGCAAGCGCTGCCCTCTTGCAGCAACGCGTTTCTCTTGTTTCACTTCATTCCCCGCAACTGGAGGAACGAATCATGGCTAAAGGTGCGATGAAGGCAGGCAAGGAAGCCCGCAAGCCGAAGAAGGATGCCAAGAAGCCGGCGCCCGCTCCCGCCCTGAAGGCGCCGCCGGTCAAGGCGATGCGCATCAAGGAAAAGTAGGCTTCAGGCGCCGCAACCCACCGGCGGCGTCGAACAATGACGCCGGGTTGATCGGACGTTTTGGGCAACCTATATCGATGGCGCGGGGACGACCCCGCGCCTCCCCAACAATTCGGTCGGGACGACCCGCCTTAACAATCGGCATCTGAGGATCGGATCCTGTCTCCGGCCCGATGCTGGATGGAGCGTTCCGATGTCATGGATTCTTCTGTTTTTCGCCGGCCTGTTTGAAATCGGCTGGGCGATCGGCCTCAAATACACCGACGGATTTACCAGGCTGGTTCCGACTGCGCTGACGGTCGCCTCGATGATCGTCAGCCTCACCTTGCTCGGCCTGGCGCTGAAGGCGCTTCCCGTCGGCACCGCCTATGCGGTGTGGACCGGAATCGGCACGGTCGGCACGGCCCTGCTCGGCATCTGGCTGCTCGGCGAGCCCGCCACTGCGATCCGGCTCGCCTGCATCGCGCTGATCGTCTGCGGCATTATGGGGCTGAAGTTCGCGGTCTGAGCGGAAGTCCTCCAAAAAGCCGCGCTTCCGCACAAACACTTTCAGGGCCGCTGTGAGGCGACCCTGATTCAATCTTCGAACTTGGCTGCGCCGAAGCTGTTAGCGGGCGGAGAAGCCCGGAGGAGCGCGGCCGGTCCGAGCCTTGCGCGCCGCATAACGGGCGTCGCGCTTGGCCTTGCGCTCGGCCTCGTCTGCAAGCAGGCGGGCAATGCGCTCGGTCTCTTCGGCTTCCCGAATTTTGGCTTCGGCCTGGGCTGCCTCTTCGGCGGCGATACGTGCCGATTCGGCTGCTGCCTCGCGCTCGGCCTTCTCAGCCGCTTCGCGTGCCAGCTTTTCCTGCTTCAGCCTTGCCTTCTCGGCTTCGCGGATCTCACGAGCCTGGAGGATCGCCTTGCGTTCGGCCTGTCGCGCCAGCACCGCAGGATCATCTGCCGCCGGCTTTGACTTGAAGCGCTCCAGAAGCGCCTTCTTTGCCTCGTTCGCGGCATTGCGCCGCTCGAAAATGTCTTTTTCCCTGTAGATAGCCAAGTCCACTTCCCTGAAGTCAATTCGCGAGGCTTACATACGCGCGAATGCTGAGAGTTCAAGCGCCAAATCGGTATGCCAGCCATGAAATTCCGCGATGTTGCAGCCGGGAGACGCCTTTTCCTGCCCAAACCGACATGCACTGTTCACCACTAGCCCCTCTGGCGGCGAGGCAGGCCGGTGGCTACCTCTAGCCTCAAAACCCAACACCAGGATGACATCACATGGAACTCGGTCTCTACACCTTTGCCGACGTCAGCCCGCAGCCCGGCCCAGGCGCCATCGGGCCGTATGAGCGGCTGCGCAACCTCATCGAGGAGGTCGAGCTGGCCGACCAGGTCGGTCTCGACGTCTTTGGTCTGGGCGAGCATCACCGCCCCGACTATGCGGCCTCCGCGCCGGTCGTGGCGCTGGCCGCCGCCGCCGAGCGCTCGAAGCGCATCAAGCTGACCAGCGCGGTCACGGTGCTCTCCTCGGACGATCCGGTGCGCGTCTTCCAGCAATTCGCCACGCTCGATCTTCTCTCGGGCGGCCGTGCCGAGATCATGGCCGGGCGCGGCTCGTTCATCGAATCCTTCCCGCTGTTCGGCTACAATCTCGAGGACTATGACGAGCTCTTCGCCGAAAAGCTCGACCTGCTGCTCGCCATCCGCGATCAGGTGAAGGTCACCTGGTCCGGCAATCTGCGCGCGCCGATCAACGATCGCGGCGTCTATCCCCGGCCCTTTCGGGACAGGCTGCCGGTCTGGATCGCCATTGGCGGCACGCCGCAATCCGCCGCCCGCGCGGGTGCGCTCGGCCTGCCGCTGGCGCTTGCCATCATCGGCGGCGAGCCGGCGCGCTTCGCGCCGCTGTTCGACCTCTACCGCGAGGCCGCCAAGCGCGCCGGCAGCGACCCGGCGGGCCTCGCCACCAGCATCAACGTGCATGGCTTCATCGCCGACACGACCGAACAGGCGGCCGACGATTTCTACGGTCCGCAGGCTGAGGTGATGAACCGCATCGGCCGCGAGCGCGGCTGGGGCCCGACGTCGCGGGCGCATTTCGACCAGTCGCGTGGGCCCAACGGCGCCCTGTTCGTCGGCAGCCCCGAGCAGGTGGCCGAAAAGATCGTTGCCCAGCACAGGATCTTCAAAAATGACCGATTCCTGCTGCAGATGGCAATTGGCACCATGCCGCACGCCAAGATCATGAAGGCGATCGAACTCTACGGCACCAAAGTGGCGCCGATCGTGCGCAAGGAAACGGCGAAGTCCGCGCCGGCGGTGGCGGCGCCGGTGGCATAAGCCGCCGCGGCCTTGCCGGCCAAAGGAACCTTGCCGACGCGCCGGCGTTTCCCGTCAACGGACTGTGCCAGTTGCGGCGCACCGCTGAGGGTCCATGATGAAAGCCGAACCCGCCGCCACCGGCGCAGGCGTTGCTGAAAGCCCGGATCCGCGCGTCGAGGCCCGGGCGGACACGCATCTGATGCGCTCGCTGCTGGTCGGCATCTTCATTTTCATGAGCGTCTATGCGCTCTATTTCGGCCGCGCCTTCTTCATGCCGGTGATGCTGGCTTTCCTGTTGGCGCTGACATTGACGCCGATCGTGCGGCTGCTGCGCAAGCGCGGCATTCCCGAAGTGGTTTCGGCGACGCTCCTGGTTATTTTGTCCATCTGCGTTTTCGCCATCGCCGGCTATCTGCTCTCAGGTCCTGTCATCGATCTCCTCAACAACACCTCGTCGATCGGCCAGCAACTGACCGAGCGGCTGGCGCAGTTGCGGCGTCCGCTGGAAAGGATCATGCAGATTTCGCATCAGGTCGAACAGATGACCGAGACCTCGCAAGAGCCGGGTATCCAGAAAGTCGCGGTCGCCCAGTCCGGCATCCTGTCGTCGGCCGCCAGCAACATCCTGTCGGCCGGAACAAGCCTCACTATCATCTTCGTGCTGTCGCTGTTCCTGCTCTCCTCCGGCACCATGTTCTACGAGAAGATCATCCAGTCCTTCGCCAGCCTCAGCGAAAAGAAGCGGGCGCTGCGCGTCGTCTATGACGTGGAGCGCGAGATCTCGCACTATCTGCTCACCGTCACCATCATCAATGCCGGTCTCGGCGCGGTCATAGGCCTCGGCCTGTGGGCGCTCGGCATGCCCAACCCGCTGGTCTGGGGTGTGGCCGCGGCATTGTTCAACTTCCTGCCCTATGTCGGCGCGCTGTTGACCATCGTGCTGGTCGCCGTGATGGCGCTGATCAGCTTCGACACCATTTCCTACGCGCTTCTGGCGCCGGCCTTCGTGCTGTTGTGCGACGTCGTCGAAGGCCAGTTCGTGACGCCGATGGTGGTCGGCAGGCGTCTGGAGATCAACGCGGTGGCGATCTTCATCGCCATTGCCTTCTGGTCGTGGCTGTGGGGTTTCGTCGGCGCCCTGATGGCGGTGCCGCTGCTGGTCGTCATAAAAGTGTTCTGCGACCATTTCGAGGGACTTGGCCATGTCGGCAATTTCCTCGCCGCGCAGCAAACCGCCGTGGTGGAGGACGAACCCGTGGAAGAGAACCACAAGGCCGCCGCCTAGCCGCCTTGCCGTGTTTGCGGCGCCCGGATCGAATGCCTATATCCGGCCGGACAATGGCCGGTGCCCCTTCCCGATGAACGACGTTCCCTTCGACCTCGACGCCTATTTCGCCCGCATCGGTTACGCCGGTCCGCGGGATGCATCGCTGGATACGCTGAAGGTGCTGCATTTCCTGCACCCGCAGGCGATCCCGTTCGAAAACATCGATCCGTTTCTCGGCCAGCCCGTTCGGCTCGACCTTGCCGCGCTGCAGGACAAGATCGTCCTTGGCGGGCGTGGCGGCTATTGCTTCGAGCACAACCTCCTCTTCATGCATGCGCTGCGGGCGCTTGGTTTCGAGGTGGTCGGTCTGGCCGCGCGCGTGCTCTGGGGCCAGAGCGAGGACGCCATCACCGCGCGCAGCCACATGCTATTGCGCGTCGAGTTCGATGGCCGGACCTATATCGCCGATGTCGGCTTCGGCGGCCTGACCCTGACCGCGCCGCTGCTGCTCGAGCCGGGCCGCGAACAGGCGACCCCGCACGAGACATTCCGCATCGTCGAGGCCGGCGATCATTTCCGCCTGCAGGCCGCCATCGGCGGCGACTGGCGCTCGCTCTACCGCTTCGACCTGCAGCCGCAATACGAGGTCGACTATTCCGTCACCAACTATTTCCTGTCGACCAGCCCGACATCGCATTTCCTCAGCACTGTCATAGCGGCGCGCGCCGCGCCGGACCGGCGCTACGCGTTGCGCGGCAACCGCCTGTCGATCCATCACCTTGGCGGCCGCACCGAGCAGACAGAGATCGCCACCGCCGCCGAACTCGCCGACACGCTGGAAGGCCGGCTCGGCATCATCATTCCCGACCGCACGGCTTTCGAGGCCAGGGTGCGTGAGAATAAGATCGTGGAGATCAACGCATGACCGAATTGTCTGTTCTCGACCTGTCGCCGATCGTCGAAGGCAGCAATGCCTCGCAGTCGCTGGCCAATTCGCTCGATCTCGCCCGCCATGCCGAGCGGCTGGGCTACAAGCGTTACTGGCTGGCCGAGCACCACAACATGCCGGGCATTGCCAGCGCCGCCACATCGGTGGTCATCGCCCATGTCGCCGGCGGCACCAAAACCATTCGCGTCGGCGCCGGCGGTATCATGCTGCCCAACCATGCGCCGCTGGTCATCGCCGAGCAGTTCGGCACGCTGGCCGCCCTGTTTCCCGGCCGCATCGATCTCGGCCTCGGCCGGGCCCCCGGCACCGACATGAACACCGCGCGCGCCTTGCGCCGCAACCTCGAGGCCGGCGCCGACAGTTTCCCGCAGGATGTCGTCGAGCTGATGGGCTATTTCCTCCCCGCCGAGGAAGGCCAGCGCTTGCGCGCCGTGCCGGGCGAGGGCCAGACCGTGCCGATCTGGATTCTCGGCTCCAGCCTCTACGGCGCGCAGCTCGCCGCCATGCTCGGCCTGCCCTATGCCTTCGCCTCGCATTTCGCGCCGGCCGAGCTCGACCATGCGCTGGACATCTATCGCTCGCGCTTCCAGCCGTCGGAACAGCTCGACAGGCCGCATGTCATGCTCGGCCTCAACGTCTTTGCCGCGCCCACCGATGCCGAGGCGCGGCTGCTGTTCACCTCGCTGCAGCAGGCCTTCGTCAATCTGCGCACCGGCCGGCCCGGACGGTTGCCGCCGCCGGTCGAGAACTATGACAGGGATCTCGACCCGATGGCCAAGACCATGCTCGGCCAGGCGCTGTCCTGCGCCGTCGTCGGCTCTCCCGAAACGGTGCGCCAGGGCATCGATGCCTTCGTGCGCCGCACCGGCGCCGACGAGCTGATGGTCACCGCGCAGATCTTCGATCACGCGGCGCGGGTGCGGTCGTTCGAGATCCTGGCTGACGCTCACAAATCGCTGTCGCAGGCGGCCTGACATTTATCCGCCAGGTGCTTTTGCCGGCAGCGATGCTCTGCTAAGTGCGGCGCATCCCCAGCAACAGCGAGCTTTCCCGTGACCCATGATCTTGACGCCCGCACGCAGTTCGCCATCGATCTGGCGCGCCGTGCAGGCGAACTCGGGCTCGAATATTTCCGCGATCTGGAAAGCCTGACCATCGAGAGCAAGGGCCATCAGGACCTGGTCTCGCAAGCCGACCGCGAGGTCGAGCTGTTCATCCGTGCGGCGATCGCCAGGGATTATCCGCAGGACGGCATCGTCGGCGAGGAACATGCCTCCGTCGCCAGTTCGACCGGCCATGTCTGGGTCATCGACCCGATCGACGGCACCGCCAATTTCGTGCGCGGCATTCCGGCCTGGTGCGTGGTGATCGCGTGCGCAAAGGACGGCGAGACGGTCGTCGGCGTCATTCACGAACCGTCGACCGGCGAGACGTTCCACGGCAGGCTCGGCGGCGGCGCCTTCATCAACGGCAGGCCGATCAAGGCAAGTGCGGCGACCAGCCTGGAAGAAGGCTCGGTGGGGACCGGATTCTCGAACCGCGCCGAAGCCGGGAACATCGCTGTGCTGATCCAGAAGCTCCTTGCCGAAGGCGGCGTCTTCTTCCGCAATGCGTCTGGCGCCCTGATGCTGGCCTATGTGGCCTCGGGCCGCTTACTTGGCTATGTCGAGGAACACATGAACGCCTGGGACTGCGTGGCCGGCATGCTGTTGATCGAGGAAGCCGGCGGCACCGTGCTGAAGGCTGATCGCAAAACGGTGCTGCAGAGCGGGACGCAGGTCATCACCGGCGGCAAGGGCGTCTTTTCGAAGCTGCAGGCGCTTTGTTCCGGGGTGTTCAAGCCCTGACCCGGCGCCCGTCGTTCAGGCATTCACGCTCTGCGCGATTGCCCCCAATGGCCGGCACGAATTGCGGATCATCAGCCGGCCCTTGAGCACAAGCTTGCGCGGCGGCGCGTCCCGGTTGCCGGCGAGGCGGTCAAGCAGCAGATTGGCCGCCTGTTCGCCGATTGCCTGCACCGGCTGCGCCACGGTGGTCAGCTGCGGCTGGAACACGTCGGACCACGGAAAATCGTCGAAACAGGCGACCGAAATATCCTCCGGGCAGGACAGGCCGATGTCGCGGATCGCCTTCATGGTGCCGATCACCATCGGGTTGTTGGCCGAGAAGATCGCGCTCGGCCGGTCATGCAGCGACAGCAGCTGCATGGTTGCGTTGTAGCCGTCGATCTCATGGAAGTTGCCGGAGCGGACGAGCTCCTCGGCCACCGGCAGGCCGGCGGCGTGCAACGCCTCGCGATAGCCCGTCATGCGGTCATGCATCGGCGAAATGTCGGATGTGCCGGTGATGTAGCCGATGCGCCGGTGGCCGAGATTAATCAGATAGGTGATGGCATCGAACACCGCGCGCTGGTTGTCGAGCACCACCGTATCGGTGTCGACACCCTCGCAGACGCGGTCGAGCAACACGACCGGCACGTTGGCGGCATCGACGATCCCTTTGAGGATCGCACCATCGCCGACGCGGGCCACGATCAGCCCGTCGACCATGCGGTCGAGCAGCAGCCGGATCTGGTCGTCCTGCGTGTTCAGATCCTCGTCGGTGCAGCACAGCATGACGGCATAGCCGGCACGGTCGAAGGCCTGCTGGATGACCGAGACGACATCGGTGAAGAACGGGTTGGTGATGTGCGGCACGGTCAGGCCTATGGTGCGCGTCGTGCCCATCTTCAGGCTGCGGGCGATGGCATTGCGCTTGTAGCCGATATCGCGGATCGCCTGTTCGATGCGCTGGCTGAGCTCAGGGCTGACGGTCGCCGTGCCGTTGATCAGCGCCGAAACGGTGGCGACCGAGACACGCGCCGCCTCGGCCACATGCAGCATGGTCGGCGCCGTCGATTTCCGCTGTCTCGTCCGCTTGTTTGCTGTCATTTTCGAAACGTTTCGCCCGTGCCCGTTAGCTATACCTACGGAATATCAAGGTTTTTCGCAAGAATTGAAAAGGGACAATCCTCCGCTTTCAGATAGCGGCTTGACAGTATCGAAACGTTTAGAATAGCGTTTAGGCGAGATTGACGACGACGGAAGGGAGGCCGCCATTGTCATGGAGCACAGGGATTCCATCGCCCATGGGCATGCCGCGGCGACGGACCGTTCCGATGTCGTCCTGAGCGCCGAGCGCATTTCCAAGAGCTTCGGCGGCATCGCCGCCCTGGTCGATGTCGGCTTCGAATTGCGGCGTGGCGAGGTCCATGCCCTGATGGGCGAGAATGGCGCCGGCAAGTCGACGCTGATGAAGATCCTGTCCGGCGTCTATACCGGCTATGAAGGTACGGTCAGCGTCGATGGAAGGCCGGCCAGCTTCGCCGGCGTGCGCGAGGCCGAGGATGCCGGCATCGCCATCATCCACCAGGAGCTCAACCTGGTGCCGGAACTCAGCGTCGCCGACAATATCTTCCTTGGACGCGAGAAACTGATCGCCGGGCTGATCGTCGACCGCAAGGCGAGCAGCCGTGCCGCGGGCGCCCTTCTGCAGCGGCTCGGCATCGAACTCGACCCCGAAGCGCGCGTCGGCGCCCTGCGCGTCGGCGAACAGCAGCTGGTCGAAATCGCCAAGGCGCTGTCGATGTCGGCGCGCATCCTGATCATGGACGAGCCGACCTCGGCGCTGTCGCCGGCCGAATGCCAGCGGCTGTTCCGCATCATCCGCCAGCTTGCCGACAGCGGCGTCGCCATCGTCTACATCTCGCACCGCATCGACGAGGTCATGCATCTGGCCGGCCGTGTCACCGTCTTCCGCGACGGGCGCCACGTGCTGACGCGGCCGATGGCCGAACTCGACGAGAATGCCATCATTTCGGCGATGGTCGGACGGGACCTGCTCGCATCCTCCCAGCACGAGCGGGATCCCGGCGGCAGGACCGTGCTTTCGGTCAGCAATCTGTCGCTGTCGAAGCCCGACCGCCAGGGTTGGCGGCAGGTGATCGACGGCGTCAGCTTCGATCTGGCAGCCGGAGAAATCCTCGGCATAGGCGGCCTTTTGGGTTCGGGCCGCACCGAGATCATGGAAGCGATCTTCGGCTCCAGCGACGGCCGGACCGGCGGCGAGATCCGGCTCGACGGCCTGCCCGTGGACATCCGCTCGCCGCGCGATGCCAGGCGCCTGGGCATTGCGCTGGTCACCGAGGACCGCAAGACGCAAGGCCTGCACCTGCAGGCCTCGATAACGGACAATGTCGCGCTGCCGCTGGTCGGATCGCTGGCGCGCTTCGGCATCCGCTCGCTGGCCGGCGAACAGGGGCTGGCGCGACAGGCGGTCAAGGCGCTCGGCATACGCTGCCAGGACATCGACCAGTCCGCCGGCACGCTGTCGGGCGGCAACCAGCAGAAGGTCGTCATCGCCAAATGGCTGGCGACGAGGCCGCGCGTGCTGTTGCTGGACGAGCCGACGCGCGGCATCGATGTCGGCGCCAAGCGCGAGATCTACGACCTCATCTTCCAGTTGGCGCGCGATGGCCTCGCGATCGCCGTCATCAGCTCCGAACTGCCGGAATTGCTGCATCTATCGGATCGCATCCTGGTGATGGCCGATGGCCGCCAGACCGGCATTCTGTCCCGCGATGCGGCCAGCGAAGAGGCGATCATGCGCCTCGCCGCCCCGCGCCGCACCCTGTCGAGACCTGCCGCATGACTGCCCTGAAACTTCTGTCCCGGACCAAGCTCTATTGGGGCCTGATCGCCATCTTCCTGATCGGCGTGCTGGGCTCGCCGGTGAGTTCCAAGGGCAACAACATCTTCCTGTCCTACGGCAATCTGCTCGACGTGCTGCGTCAGGTGTCGACCACCGGGCTGATCGCCACCGGCATGACGGCAGTGATCATCACCGGCGGCATCGACCTTTCCGTCGGCTCCCTGATGGCCATCTGCTCGGTGGTCTGTGCCATGCTGCTGACGGTGCCGGGCGTGACGCCGGGTGTCGTTCTGGGCGTGCCGACCGTTGCCCTGGTGGCGCTTTGCCTCGGCTTCGTCGTCACCCGCTTCATCTTCCTCAATCTGCAAAAATCCCGCGCCGGTCCCGATGCCGCCGCGCGTGATATCAGGCTGGACAATGTTCGCGGCCTGGTCACGCCGGCTATCGTCGGCGTGGTCCTGTGCTGCCTTTCGCTGTGGTACCTGCTGCCGCAGATCGAACCCAAATTCGGCGTGCTCGGCGTGTTGCTGGTGGCGCCCTGCGTTGGCCTGTTGTTCGGCGCCATCAACGGCTTCATCATCGTTGCCGGACGGCTGCAACCCTTCATCGTCACGCTGGCGATGATGGTGACGGCGCTCGGCATCGCCCGGCTCACCGCCGGCCAGAACAATGCGGTGCTGCCCGTCTATACCGGCTCGAACGCCACCGCCGATTTCGAGATGCTGCGCTCGCTGGTGTTCGGCGTTATCCCGATGCCCGGCCTGTTCTTCCTCGGCGCCATCCTGATCTATGGCGCCGTGCTGCGCTTCACGCCGTTCGGCCGCTACGTCTATGCCATCGGCGGCAATGAGGAGGCTGCACGGCTTTCCGGCATCGCCGCCGGCCGCGTCAAGATCGCCACCTATGCCATCTCCGGCCTGCTCGCCGGCATCGCCGCCGTGCTCTATGTGGCGCAGTACCGGCAAGGCAAGCCCGATGCCGGCGCCGGGCTGGAGCTCGACGCCATCGCCGCCGTGGTCATCGGCGGCACCAGCCTGATGGGCGGGCGCGGCAGCCTCATAGGCACGTTCTGCGGCGTGCTGATCTTCGGGCTGCTCTCCAACATATTGCAGCTCCACAACATCAATTCGAACCTTCAGCTGGTGCTGAAGGGGATGATCATCATCGGCACCGTGCTCGTGCAGGAGCGCAACGCCGGTGATCTCCTGGCCTATCTGCGCCTGCCCGGCGGGCAAGCGGCGCGCAAGGAAACGGCCGCAGCCAAGCGGCCGTCGCAAGAGACCCCGTCTCTCAATCTCGGAGGAAACAAGAAATGAAACGACGTGACATGCTGAAGCTTGCCGCTGTCGGCGCGGCACTTTTGACCACCACCGCGCTGCTCTCGACCAATGCCTTCGCCCAGGACAAGAAGTGGAAGATCGGCTTTTCGCAGGTGACCACGATCGAGCCCTGGCGCGCCCAGTTCAACAAGGACATCATTGCCGAAGCCGCCAAGCATCCCGAGGTCGAGCTGATCATCACCGACGGCGAGGACAAGACCGAGAAGCAGGTCGCCGATGTCGAGAACCTGATCCGCCAGGAAGTCGACGCGCTTCTGGTGTCGCCGAAGGAATCCGCCGGCCTGACCGGCGTCGTGCAGCAGGCCATCGATGCCAAGATCCCGGTCTTCGTGCTCGACCGCAATGTCGACACCAAGGACTTCACGCAGTTCGTCGGCGGCGACAACAAGCTGATCGGCCGCGCGGCCGGCGAATATGCCGTCGAACTGCTCGGCGGCAAGGGCAAGGCGGCGGGCAATGTCGTCGAGATCTGGGGCGGCATGGGCACCCAGCCGGCGCATGACCGCCATGACGGCTTCCATGAATTCACCGACAAGGAACCGGGCATCAAATATCTGCTCGACCAGCAGTCGGGCGACTGGAAGCAGGACCAGGCCTACAATCTGATGGCCAACGCGCTGAAAACCAACGAGAAGATCGATCTCGTTTACGGCCACAACGACCCGATGGCCTACGGCGCCTACCTCGCCGCCAAGGACGTCGGCCGCGAGAAGGACATCAAGTTCATCGGCATTGACGGCCTGCCCAATGAAGGCGTGCAAATGGTGAACAAGGGCGAACTGACGGCAACCTTCACCTATGTCACCCCCGGTGCCGAAGGCCTGCGTCAGGCGATCAAGTTCCTCAACGGCGAAAAGGTCGAAAAGACCATCACATTGCCGACCGAGAAGATCACCAAGGAAAACGCCGCCAAGGTGCTGAAGGACAACGGGTTGTGAGATTGTGAGCCTTGGAGGCGGCGGTTGGCGCCGCCCCTCCTCCGCCTGCCGGCCCCTTCTCCCCGTATAGTGACGGGGGAGAAGGGGACTGGCCGCACCGGCGGCACCCTTTTTGCAACGCAGACAATTGGCGAAATCGTTGACGACAGGGTCTTTCTCCCCGTCACTATACGGGGAGAAATGTCCGGCAGGACAATGAGGGGCGGCGCCGGCGTTGACAGTGCAAGTGCTCCAACTGCCTTGCCCTCCCTCGTAGACCCGCAAGGCAACGCTACGCCAGCTTGGCCAGAAGCTTCATGAAGGTGGCGATCTCCTTGGTGGAGAGCGGCGCCAGTGTCTCCCTGGTGATCTCGCGCGCCAGCGGGATCAGCCGTTCGATCGCGTCGCGGCCCTCGGCGGTCAGATTGACCAGCAGTCGCCTTTTGTCGACCTCGTGCTTGGAGAGCTCGACCAGGCCGCGCGCCTTCAGCCGGTCGATGACGCCCTTCACGGTCGCGGCATCCATTGCGATCAGCGTGCCGAGCTGGTTCTGCGAGGTCTCGCCGACATCGCGCAGCTTGGCCAGTGCTGCGAATTGCGGCGGCGTCAGGTCGCCGATATGCGCGGCGAAGATCGAGACATGGCGCTGGTGCGCCTTGCGCAGGATGAAGCCGACCTGCTCCTGCAGGAGGTAATCCTGCTCCTCGGGCTCTTCGGCCTCGACCAGCTTGAGCAGATTGTCGCCGCCGCTCACCGCAGCCCGTCCCAGGCCTTGATGCCGTCGGCCGCAAGGCCCCCCATGCGGTTGTGGATGCGCGGCCCGCAAGTCATGGCGAGGCAAAACAGGATCTCGTCGGGGCGCGGCCCGTCGCTGATGCCGATTTCCATGGCGTCGAAATGGCTGCGCACATAGGCGGCGTTGATGTGGCCGAGCGGCACGTCGAGCTTCGAGCCGAAGGCGCCGACCTTCTTGGCCGACGGCACGATCGCCTTGGCGTCGCCGAGCCGCTCGCGCATGGCGTAGCCGCCCGGCACATGCCAGAGCGCGCCGTGTTCCAGTTCGCCCGCCGTGCCGACGATGGCACCCTTGCCGTAGCCGTCGATCTGCTTGACGTCGCCGCCCAGTGCGGCGATCAGCCGGTCGGAGAGCAGAAGGCCAAGCGGCTTCAGATCGTCCATGGCGCTCTGCAGATCCTCGACATAGCGCCCGGCGAACGGGTTCTTGACGACGGCCATGGCCGCCGCGCGGCGGCGCGGCACGTCCGCGACCGGCCCGCCCTCATGAAAGATCTCTTCGCTCAGCACCGCGATCTTGCGGATCGGAAACTCAGGCATGGGCAACTTCCTCCGTCGGATTTTTGTTGGGCGCGGCAAGCGCCACGGAACCACTGATGCGGGCCTCACCGCCCAGAAACAGCGCCGATCCGGCAATCAGGCCGCGCCGGCGAAAATCTTCGGCAACGGCAAGGCCATTGTCCAGCGCCCGCGCCACCTCGCCAGGCGCAAGCGCGCCGACGCCTTGCGTCACCAGCCGCGCGCCAAGGTCGGTGTCGGGCGCAAGGTCCTGTGCGGGAATGCGTTTGATGGCGGGATTGCCGGGCAAGTCGACCGCATTGGCAATCAGCGTCGCCGCCGCATCGGCCTCGGCGCCGGTCCGCGCCAGCACGGTGACGGCGTCGGCAATGCCGAGCGAGAACGAGCGGCCGCGCCAGCCGCTGGTGGCAACGCCGCGAACGCCATCCTCCGCGCGGATCGTGATCCGGTCGGCCATGCCATTGCCGGTGCCGGCGACCGCCAGACCGATCGATCGGCCCGTTCCGATGTGGAGGGCGCTGTCGCCGCCATTGTTGACATAGGCGCGCTCGAGCCTGCGGCCGGCAAGCAGCGCGGCGAGCATTTCGTCGGCTACCGATCCAGCGACGGCCGCCATCGGCGTTATGAAACATTCCGCCAGCGGCATGACGGCCGTTTCCATGCGGCGCGCCGTCGGGCCGTTGAAGGCGCGGGGGGCCAGGAAAAACGCCGGGAGCCGCAATTCGGGAAGCTCGCTCACCAGCTCGATCAGGATCGTCTGGAACCGCGCGATGGCTTGCTCGTAGGCCAGGCGGCATTCCTGTACTTCGCCAAAGGCCTCGACGATCAGGTCGATCGGCCCATGGTTGAGATGCAGCCGCTTGCCATCCTGCAGCCAATGCGCTTGCGGGCCGTCCATCATCCGGTCCCGTCGTTCGACGCGGCGCGCCGCAATTGCGCCAGCGGCGGCCAGGGATTGTCGGACGGCGCGCCGGTGCCGCGGCGCGGATTGAGATACTCGCCGCCCTTGGCGACGATATCCTCGACGCTGCGGATCTCGGCCTCGTAGCCGCCAAGCCTGATATAGTCGTCGCGGCGCAAGGTGAACTCGATCGGCGCCACCAGCGCCGGTGTCGGCACGTAGCCGAAGGCGCCTTCCGGTACGCGCGTGACATCGACCATCAGCGTGATGCCGCCGCCGGGCCAGACATAGACCGGTGCGCCGCCGACCGTCACATACGTTTTCAGCCCTTGCACCGAACGGGTGAGATTGACCGGGTTTTCGGTGACGCCGGCGCGCAGCGAGCCACCGGCGCCGCCGATAAAAAGCACGGTGCACAGCGCCGGTTCGCAATTGTCCTCGATCAGATTGACCGACTTCCGCAGCCGCTCGGGAAATGGCTTCTCCACCGGCTTCAGCTCGTCGTCGAGCTCGTAATAGGCGAACTGCTCGCCGGTGGTCGAAACCATCAGGAGCGACAGGCCCGGCCGTGCGCCCTTCTTGGCGTTCCATTCGCCGAGAATCGACAACGGATCGGAAATCGAGGTGCCGCCCCAGCCGAGGCCAGGCTCGGAGACCTTGAAATAGCGGCCCGGCGTCGAGCGGCGGCCGATGATCTTTATGCCCGTATCCTGCCAGCCCAGCACCTTGCCGGCCTGATGCTCGGAGACGACGCCGGTGATGTGGTCGTCGACCACCACCACCTCGTCGACCAGCCCGCGCCATTGCGTGGCGAACATGCCGATCGTGGCCGAGCCACAGCCGACGCGCATGCGGTGTTCCTGCTTGCCGTCGATAACGGGTGGTTTGCCGGCTTCGACGATGATTGTGGCGCCACCGTCGATGGTCAGGTCCACCGGCTTGCGGTTGCACAGATTGAGCAGCGCGTCGCAGGTGGCGCGGCCTTCCGCCTTGGAGCCGCCGGTCAAATGATGCACGCCGCCCAGCGACAGCATCTGCGAACCGTATTCGCCCGTCGTGACATGGCCGATGGCCTCGCCTTGCGAGCGCACGATTGCCGTTTCGGCTCCGAGATGACGGTCGGTGTCGATCTTCACCTTGACGCCGCAATACGAAAAAATGCCTTCGGTGACGACGGTGACCAGATCGACGCCCTCGACCTCCTGGCTGACGATGAACGGCGCCGGCTTGTAGTCGGGATAGGTGGTGCCGGCACCGATTGCCGTGACGAAGCGGCGCCCGGTGTTGACCAGTTCGCCGTCCCAAGCCTCGCCCTCGGCGACGAAGGGCACGATTGCCGCGCCAGTCTCGGCCGCATGGTCCAGGATGGTCAGCGGGTCCATGCGCACGATCCGGCCGCCGGCATTGCCGTAGCGGTCGCAGGCGCCGGTGCGGCCATCGGCGATGTAGCACATGACCGGGCAGGCATCGCAGCGGATCTTCTCCGCCACCAGCTTCTCGCCGGGATCATGGGTCTCGAAGCGCTCGGCAAGCTCGCTCATGCGCGTGCCTCCTTTTCGCGGATGCCAGCGCGGATGCGCGTCGGCGTCGCCGGAACCTTGGTGACGAGTACGCCAGTGGCGTGGCGGATGGCGTTGAGGATCGCCGGCGCCGTCGGGATCAGCACATGCTCGCCCAGCCCCTTGGCGCCGAACGGCCCCTCGGGATCGGGAACCTCGACCAGAATGGTCTCGATCGGCGGCACGTCGCCGATGGTCGGGATGAGATAGTCGTGCAGGTTTTCGGTGCGGCCGGGAATGTACTCTTCCATCAGCGCCATGCCGATGCCTTGCGCGATGCCGCCTTCGATCTGGCCCTCGACCAGCAGCGGGTTGATCGCCTTGCCGACATCATGCGCAGCGGTGATCTTGATCAGCTTCACCGCGCCGAGCTTGAGATCGACCTCGAGTTCGGCGATCTGCGCGCCGTAACCGTAGACGGCATAGGGCTTGCCCTGGCCCCTTGCATCGAGCGGCAGCGTCGGCGGGTCATAGGTCTCCTCGGCGCTGAAGACGAAGCCGTCGGCATCCAAATCGAGCGAGGCGAGGTCGATGCGGCGCGTGGCCTCGCCCTCGCGGATGACGATCGCCGCGCCGTCCAGTTGCAGGGATGCCTTTTCGGAGACATTGGCGAAGCGCAGGATCTTGTCGCGCAAGGCCCGCCCGGCCTTTTCGGCGGCCTTGCCGGTCACGAAAGTCTGGCGCGATGCGGACGTCTTGCCGGCATCGGGGCTGATCGCCGTGTCGGCGCTCTTCAGCCGGAATTTCTCCAGCGGCAGGCCAAGTGCGTCGGCGCAGATCTGGGTGATGACGGTGTTCGAGCCCTGGCCGATGTCGACGGCGCCCTGGTGCAGGATGACCGTGCCGTCAGCCGCAATGCCGACCCGGATGGTCGATGGATTGGGCAGCGAGGTGTTGCCGCAGCCATACCAGCAGGACGCGACGCCGACGCCGCGCTTCTTATCGCGGCTGGCAATGTTGAAAGCATCCGCATCAGCCACCGCCCGCGCCCAATGCGGCAGCAAGGCCTCCAGACATTCGGCAATGCCGACGCCCGACTCCAGCCTCTGACCGGTAACCGTTTCGGAGCCGTTCCGAAGGCAGTTTCTCAAGCGAAAATCGAGGCGGTCGATGCCGAGCTTGCCGGCCAGCTCGTCATAGAGCGTCTCTTGCATGATCGTCGCCTGCGGCACGCCGAAGCCACGGAAGGCGCCGGAGATCGGCCCGTGCGTGTGGATGGCACGGCCCTCGGCGCGGTAGTTCGGCGTCGCATAGGGGCCGGAAGCATGCACCGGCACGCGGTTGGCGACCGTCGGTCCCCAACTGGCATAGGCACCGGTGTTGAAATCGCCGGCAAAGATCATGCCGGTGACATGGCCGTCGGCATCGGCGCCGATCGTCGCTTTCATCTCGGCCGGATGGCGCTTGGTCGTCGACATCATCGATTCGTTGCGGGTGTAGGCGAGTGCCGCCGCCCGGCCGGTCTTCAGCGCCACGAGGCCGATCAGCGGCTGCAGCGAAACGTCGAGTTTTGAGCCGAAGCCGCCGCCGGTGGCGGTCGGCACGATGCGCACCTTTTCGATGGGCAGGCCGAGCACCTTCGCCGTGTCGTCGCGGTCCATGTAGGGCGCCTGCGTGCAGGCGACGACGACCAGCGTGTCGCCATCGAGGTAAGCATAGCCGGCTTCCGGCTCGATATAGGCATGCTCGACATAGGAGGTGTCGATCGCGCCCGTCACGGTAACGGCCGCATTGGCAAGCGCTGTCTCGGGCTTGCCGCGCTCGACGAAGCCGGAGGTCAGCAGGTTCGAAGGGCGGTTGCTATGGATCAGCGCCGCACCCTTGGCCTGCGCCTCGCCGGGCTGCAGGACATGCGGCAGTTCGGTCCAGCGGACCGGGAAATCCGACAGATCGAGATCAAGCATCGCCTCGCGCTCGCCGGCGATCAGCGCCACCGCCTCGCCGCGAAGACGTGCAAACCCTTCGGCCAGGGCCGGCTGATCGGCGAACGGGCCGATGACGCCGAAACAGTTTCTGCCCGGAATGTCGGCCGCCGTGAACACACCAACGACGCCATGATGCGCCTTCACCCAGCCGTCGAGATCGCCGAAAGCGAAGCCGGCATGATAATGCGGCGAGCGGACCACCAGCACCGCAAGCGCATCGGCCGGGAAGGAATCGCCGCCGAATTTCTCATCGCCGGTGACTTTGGGTACGCCGTCGAGCCTGACCGGTGACGCGCCGATCGCATGGCCGGATTGAGGCAGACGGAAATCAAGGTTTGCCGTTTGCTGGGAGGCGTCCATCACCGCCGCGATGATTTTCCGGTAGCCGGTGCAGCGGCACAGTATGCCGCCCAGCGCATCCTGCACCTCGGTCTCGGTTGGCATAGGCGTCGTGTCCAGCAGCGCTGTCGCCGCCACCAGCAGCGCCGGCGTGCAGATGCCGCACTGCGCCGCGCCATGCGCGAGGAAAGAGGCCTGCAATGCCGAAAGCCGGCCATTGGCGAGCCCCTCGACCGTCGTCACCGATGCGCCGGCGGCCGAGGCTGCCGACATCAGGCAGGCGCAGACGGGATCGCCGTCGACCAGCACCGTGCAGGCGCCGCAATCGCCGGCGTCGCAGCCGACCTTGGTGCCGGTAAGCCGCAATTCGTCACGCAGCACCTGGGACAGCCGGCGCAACGGCGGCACATTGACCGAGACGGCGGCGCCATTGACCGCGAAAGTAATGTCGGCGCGTTCAAGGCCGGACAGCATCCCACCCAGGTCAGGCAGCGCTTCACTGACTTCAGGCAGAACCTGGTTCATGTCAGGCTGAGCTTGTCTCATGCCGCCGCCACCATATGATCGTTCGTCGCTCCGGCGGCCGTCAGCACGGCCCGCGCAACAATCTCTCGCACCGCGTCGAGCCGGTATTCGGCGCTGCCGCGCACATCGGCGATCGGCGACAGTTCCGTCATCGGCGCGGACTGGATCGCATCGGCGAGCCCATGATCGGCCGGCAACCCGCGTATGACGGTCTCGACGCCGGCAAGCCGCTTGGCGACAGCCGAGCAGGACCCGACGGCGATGGCCGCCTCGGCAACCGTGCCGTTGTCGACGACCAGGCGCGCCGCCACCATGGCGATGGAAATGACGAGATAGCGCCGGGCGCCGAGCTTGACGAAAGCCGACGCGCCGGCAGTGGCTGGCTTCGGTACGCGGAGGGCCGTGACCATTTCGCCAGGCTGCAAAGCCGTGCGGCGGTTGCCGAGAATGAACTCCTGCAGGGGCAGATGACGCGTGGCGGCCGCCGAACGCAATTCGACCTCGGCATCGAGCACGAGCAGGCCCGGCACGCCATCGGCGGCCGGCGAGGCGTTGCAGAGATTGCCGGCGACCGAGGCGACATTCTGGATCTGCGGCGAACCGACCTCGCGCGCGGCCTGTTTCAGCGCATCGAAAGCCGGCGGCAAGGGGTGGCGGATGAGGTCGGTCCAGGTCGTGCGCGCGCCGATGACAAAATGGTCATCGGTCTCGGCGATGCCGCGCAGCGCGGCGAGGCCGTTAATGTCGAGGACATTGTCGCGGAATGGCTTGGCACCCTGCGCCGGATAGAAATCCGTGCCGCCGGCAAGGATGCGCCAGACGCCTTCGCCAAGCAAAGCGAGCGCTTCATCGACCGAGGTGGGTTTCGCGTAACGGATCACGCTTTGCCTTCCCAGAGAGTGGGCCTTCCCCGAAATGGCCCTCCCGGGGCGTTTACCCCGGGCATGATCTTGCCGGTCCGCAAACCGGAAATTCATTCGTATGCAAATGATATCAAGCCGGTGGAAATTGTCAAAGCCAGAGTTTGGGCTGTCGTGCTTGCCATGGTTCATGCAACGAGATTGTTACGCCTTCGGAGGTTGACGCGGCCGGCCATCTGGTCAAGTTTCTGCCTCCGGTCGCGTTCGCGGCATCTTTCTACTGGAGCCTGAGCCCAAAGCAGAGAAGAAGGAGGCCCAATGGCCGACCAAGCGCTTGTTGTGATCGACCTGCAGAACGACTTTTGCCCTGGTGGCGCATTGGCCGTGACCGGCGGCGACGAGATCGTGCCGCTGGTCAACGACATGATCCGGCATGCCGACCATGTCGTGCTGACGCAGGACTGGCATCCCGCCGGCCATTCGAGCTTTGCCTCAAGCCATCCGGGCGCGCAGCCCTTCACCATGATCGAGATGCCCTATGGCCAGCAGACGCTTTGGCCGGATCATTGCATCCAGGGCAGCCTCGGCTCGGACTTCCATTCCGGCCTTGCCTGGACCAAGGCCGAACTCGTCATCCGCAAGGGATTTCGCCCTGCCATAGACAGCTATTCGGCCTTCTTCGAGAACGACCACAAGACCCCGACCGGCCTCGGAGGCTACCTCAAGGAGCGCGGCATCGATACCATCACCCTGGTCGGCCTGGCGACCGATTTCTGCGTCGGCTTTTCGGCACTGGACGCCGTCAGCCAGGGTTTCAAGACCACCGTCCGGCTCGACGCCTGCCGCGGCATCGATCTCAACGGCTCGCTCGATGCCATGCTGCGGCGTATGCGCGATGCCGGCGTGACGCTTGAAGACCATTTGTCGGACTGAACGGACGGTGGGGCGGCAAGGGGGCTTTCAGGGGACTATCGCAGGCGTCACGGCGGGCGCTGCCATCGCTGTCGTCACGCTGTTCCCGGAAATAGCCTTCGCGGCCGAGGACCACGCTCTGCCCGGCGCCCCGATGTCGCTGTGGTGGGCGCTGCCTTTCGCCGGCCTGCTGCTGTCGATCGCCACCGGTCCGCTGCTGTTCCACCATGTCTGGGAACATCACTACGGCAAGATCGCGGCCCTGTGGGCCGGGCTTGTGGTCGTACCGCTGGCGCTCGCCTTTGGCATTCCGTCGGCGACCGAGGCGGTGCTGCACGCGCTGCTCACCGAATACATGTCCTTCATCATCCTGCTGTTTGCGCTGTTTACCATTTCGGGCGGCATTCTGGTCGCCGGCAACATCCACGGCACGCCGCTGGTCAATGCCGCGCTGCTGCTGGTCGGCGCATTGCTCGCCTCGGTCATCGGCACGACGGGCGCCTCGATGATCCTGATCCGGCCGATCATCCGCGCCAACGACGCCAGGCCGTTCAACGCCCATGTCGTCGTCTTCTTCATCTTCCTGGTCTCCAACATTGGCGGCTCGCTGACGCCGCTCGGCGACCCGCCGCTGTTCGTCGGCTTCCTGCGCGGCGTCGATTTCTTCTGGACGACCGCGAACCTCTACCGTGAGACACTGTTCGTCGGCGGTGTGGTGCTGGCGGTGTTCCTGGCGATCGACGTCATCCTGCACCGGCGCGAAGCCGGCGCGCCGAAGATCAAGGACCCGACGCCGGATTCGAAGGTTCGCATCCGCGGCCTGCCCAACATTCCGCTGCTGGCCGGCGTCATCGGTGCCATCCTGCTGTCGGCAACGTGGAAGCCCGACGTCACCTTCTCCATCCAAGGCGTGACGCTGGAACTGCAGAACCTGGTGCGCGACGCCATCATCCTGGCGCTCGCCTTCGTGTCGCTGGCGGTTTCGCGCAAAGAATACCGCGAGGCGAACGGCTTCAATTGGGGTCCGATCGCGGAGGTGGCAAAATTGTTTGCCGGCATCTTCATCTGCATCGTGCCGGTCATCGCCATCTTGAGAGCCGGTCACGAGGGCGCATTGGCGCCGCTGGTCGCGCTGGTCACCTCGGCGCAAGGCACACCCAACGATCTCGCCTATTTCTGGCTGACTGGAGCACTGTCGTCCTTCCTCGACAATGCTCCGACCTATCTGGTGTTCTTCGAGCTGGCCGGTGGCGACCCACGCCACCTGATGACCGAGTTCGCCTCGACGCTCGCCGCGATCTCGGCGGGTGCGGTGTTCATGGGCGCCAACACCTATATCGGCAATGCGCCCAACTTCATGGTCTACGCCATCGCCCGGCAGCGTGACGTGAAGATGCCCGGCTTCTTCGGCTACATGCTGTGGTCCGGCCTGGTGCTGATCCCGACCTTTTTGATCGCGGGCTTTGTGTTTTTCGGCTGATCAGCCAACGCCGACATAGCGCCTGACCGCCGATGGGTCGGCGCGCAATTCCTCGACATCCACCGTCTCGCGGTTGCGGCCGTTCTCGATGAACGAGACGCGGTCGGCGACCGACAGCACCGCGTCGACCCGCTGCTCCACCAAAATGGTCGAGACGCCCATGTCGCGCAGCTTAGCCACCGTCTCGCGGATCTTGGCGATCATCGACGGCATCAGCCCTTCCGTAGGCTCGTCGAGCAAGAGCACCTGCGGTTCGAGGCAGAGCGCACGCGCCATGGCCAGCATCTGCTGCTCGCCGCCCGACAGTGTGCCCGAGCGCTGGCGTAGCCGCTGGCGCAGCAGCGGGAAGAGGTCGAGGACGTTTTCCCGCGTCGCCTTGCCCTTGCCGCGCGCCATCAGCCCGATCTCGATGTTTTCCGCCACCGTCATCTCGGCGAACAGCCGCCTGCCTTGCGGCACATAGGCGACGCCGGCCTTCGGCACCTCATGCGCCGGCAGGCCGGTCAATTCCGGGCCGGCGAGCTTGATCGAGCCGGCGCTTGAAGGAACCAGACCCATGATCGCCTTCAACGTCGTCGTCTTGCCGGCGCCGTTGCGGCCGAACAGGCACAGCACCTCGCCCTTGTTCAGCACGAGGTCGAGCCCATAGAGCACCTGGACCTCGCCGTAGAAACAATCCAGCCCCGCGATCCGCAACGCTTCCGCCTTGGCCGCCTCGGCCTTGTTCGTCTCACTCATGGGGCGGTCCCCAGATAGGCTTCCTGCACCGCCGCGTTTTCGCGGATGGCTTCCGGCGTGCCTTCGGCCAGGATCTTGCCGGCGTTGAAGACGGTGATGCGGTCGGCGAGCTGCATGACGACGGGCATGTTGTGTTCGATCAGTAGCACCGTGGCGCTCTTGGCGATGTCGCGCACCAGCACGATGAAATTGTCGATCTCGCTGTCTGCCAGCCCTTGCGTCGGTTCGTCGAGGATCAGCAGGCGCGGCTTCAACGCCAGGCCCATCGCCACTTCCAGCAGGCGCTGGTGGCCGTAGGACAATTGCCCGGCCGGCATATGGGCGCGGTCGGCCAGCCCGGTGCGTTCAAGCGCCGTCATGACGCCGGCCTTCACTGCACCCTTGGAGCGGCCATCGCTCAGTGTGCGCTGCACCGGCAGGGCGACATTGTCGTAGGCGCTGAGGTTGGCGAAGACGCTGGTGATCTGGAACGTGTAGGCGATGCCCTGGCGCACCCTGACATAGGCCGGCTGACCGGTGATGTCGGCGCCGTCGAAGACGATCGCTCCGGAAGACGGCTGGATGCGGCCGCTGACCAGGCTGACGAAGGTGGTTTTCCCCGCCCCATTGGGGCCGATGACGGCGCGGATTTCGCCCGGCATCAAGGTGAAATCGACACTGTCGACGGCGCGCAGGCCGCCGAAATGGCGCGACAGGCCCTTGGTGGTCAAGAGCGGCGTCATGGCAGCCACCCGAGCCAGCGTTGGCGGATGGTGCCGAGAATGCCCTTGGGGAAAAACAGCACCAGCAGGATGAGCGCGATGCCGACGATCAGCAGATAGGCCGATGTGTAGCCGCTGGTGACGTCGATGACATAGTACATGAAGACCGTGCCGATCAGCGGCCCAAGCGTCGTGGCGGCGCCACCGAGCAGCACCCAGAGCAGCGGCAGGATCGAATATTGCACCGAGGCGAAGCTCGATCCGACATAGCCGAACAGCAGCGCATAGGCGGCCCCCGAGGCCGCGCAGATCGTTCCGGAGACGACCACGGCTATCAGCTTGTTGGAGAAGGTGTCGTAGCCCAGCATCTTGGTGCGTTCTTCGTTCTCGCGGATGGCGACCAGCACGCGGCCATAGCGGGAGCGGACGATCGCCAGCGTGATCAGAAGCACGAGCGAGAACAGCGCCAGCGCGCTCATGTAGCGCACGGTCGGGTTGGTGAGGTCGAGCGAGGTCGCGCCGAAAGCTAGCACGCGCGCCGGCTGCGGCACGACCTGGCCCTGATCGCCGCCGGTCCATGTCGCGAAGTAGAGGATCAAGAGATAAAACACCTGGGCGAACATCATGGTGACGATCATGAAGGCGACACCCGTGGTGCGCAGGGCCAGCAGGCCGATCACCAGCGCCAGCATCGCTCCGCAAGCGATCCCGGCGGCAAAGGCCATGGGTACGCCCCAGCCGAGCTGGATGATGGCAAGGCCGGCGCCGTAAAGCCCGGCGCCGAAGAACATGGCGTGGCCGAGGCTGAGCAGGCCGACATAGCCGAACAGCATGTTGTAGCCCATGGCGAACACAGCCAGCACCATGATGCGGGCAAGCAGGCCGTGATAGTACTCAGGCAGCACGAAGCTCAGCGCGAAGAGCAGGGCGATGACGCCGAGATGCAGGGAATAGGCCTTTGCCGGCGAAGCTTCGCTCATCGCGACGCCGTCCCGAACAGGCCTTGCGGCCGGAACACCAGCACCATGGCGACCAGCAGCGTGGCGATGATCTTGGCCAGGGTCGGCGAGAAGAACATCGAGATGATGCCGTCGGACAGCCCGATCAGCACGGCGGCGACGACAGTGCCGCGCAGCGAGCCGAGGCCGCCGATGATGACGACGATGAAGGACAAGAGCAGCGGGTCCTGCCCCATCAGGTAGTGCGCCTGGCTGATCGGCACGATCAGCACCGCGGCAACCGCCGCCAGCATGGCCCCAAGCGCGAAGACGCCGCCATAGACGCGGTCGACTGGAATGCCGAAGGCCTGCGCCGTCTCGCTGTCATACTGTGTGGCGCGCATGATCAGGCCGATCCTGGTGCGCGTCAGCACCAGCCACGTGGCGAGCAAGAGAAGTGCCGACGCGGCGATGATCGACAATTTGTAGCCGGAATAGCCGAACCACGGCAAAAGGATGCGGTAGCTGAAGGGCGGCTCGACCGGCCGCGCCTCCGGGCCATAGAAGCTCAGCGCCAGCTGCTGGATGATGTAGAGCATGCCGATGGTGGCAACGATGGTGGCTTCCGGATTGTAGTTGAGCCGGCGTAGCACCAGCCGTTCGGCGACCAGCGCAATAGCGCCGACGATCAGCGGCGCGATCACCAGCGCCGCCAGGAAGCCAAGCGCCGGATGGCCCGATATCGCCGTCGAGATCGCCCAGGCGAGCACCGCGCCCAGCATGAAGAACTCGCCATGCGCGACATTGACCACCCGCATGACGCCGAACACCAGCGACAGCCCGAGTGCGGTCAGCGCCAGCACGGCTGATGTGACGAGGCCTTCAAGGGCTGCGAGGAGGAGGTGCGGTCCGAAGTGCATTCAGGGGCGCCTTACCCTCCCCCACGTGGGGAGGGTGACCGCGAAGCGGTCGGGTGGGGGGTGGGGCACGGGCCATTGCAGCCCCCACCCCGTTTCACAGGCTTTGCAAAATGCGAAGCCCGTTCGCCGACCCTCCCCACAAAGGGGAGGGTGAGGCTCACAGCGCCTGCGTCGTATAATCCCCTTCGGCCTCGTAGAGCCCGTCCTCGATCTTGGTCTTATGCACCACCTTCAGCTTGCCGCCTTCGACCTTGGAGATGTTCTGGATGCCGAAGCACTGGTGGATCTTGCCGTTGAAGGTTTTCGCGCCCTGCGGATGTTCGGGGCCTTCGGCGAAGGCAGTCAGCGCCTCGGTTGCCTCGACCAGCTTGGCGCGGTCTTCCGGTCCCTTGTAGCCGGCGTCTTCCATCGCCTTCTTGACGACGTAGAGCGTTTCCCAGCAGCCGAACATGTGCGCGGCGGTGGAGACGTCCTTGGGGTCGCCGACGGCCGCACCATTGTCGTCGATGCCGACAGCGGCGCGATAGGCTTTCTGCGCCTCGCTGTCATCGGCCTGGGCATAGCGCGGCGAGCCTTCCCAGAAATGGCTGCCGTCGAGGAATTCCAGGCCGGGGCTGTTGATGTCGGTGGCCTCGAGCGAATCGATGAAGCCGAACAGCTGCGGCCGATTGGAGCCGTAGAATTCGCCGAGTTCCTTGACGAAGGTGAGCACCGCCGGACCGACCATGACGTGGTAGATCACCTCGGTCTCCGGCGGGATCTGCGGGAAATACTTGGTGAAGGACGATTCCGTCGGCGGGATGGCGATCTGCGCGATAACGTCGGCGCCCTGCGCCTTCAGCGCCGGCGGCAGGTAGTCGCGGTGGTCGTAGCCGAAGGCGAAATCGGGGAAGATCTGCGTCACCTTCTTGCCGGCATTGGCCGCGATCCACGGCGCCATCGACTGGATCTGGCTCTTCACATCGGTGATGCCGGGCTGGAAGACATAGCGGTTGAGCTTGGTCGAGGCGACGTGGTGGCCTTCGCTGACGACGAAATAGGGCATCTTGTTTTCGCCTGCGGCGGGCGCCGAGCCGATGACGACATGCGAGAACAGCGTGCCGAAGACGATGTCGGTCTTGTGCTGGGTGGCGAACTTGCCGACCACTTCGGCGCCACGGCCGGGATCGGTGCCGTCATCCTCGATGATGACCTCGACCTGGCGGCCATTGATGCCGCCGGCGGCGTTGATCGCCTTGACCGCGGCAGCCGTGGTCTTCTCGTACCAGCGGCCATAGGCGGCGCCGATGCCGGTGCGGTGCGACTGGAAGCCGATCTTGATCGGCGCCGAGCTCTGCGCCTGGGAATAGCGGACGAAGCCGGGCGCCACGGCAAGGCCGGCGCCGGCGGCCAGGCCCTTCAGTGCGGTGCGGCGGGTAAAGGTCGTCTTGGAGAGGTCGAAAAATCCGTTCTTGTCAGCCATGTTCGTTCCCCTGTTTTTTGAAGTCTTGACCAACGATAAGGGCGGCTTCGGCCTCCTCGCTCGGAGGAGGCGAAAATTGCATGTGTACAAACTAAATCACCAAAGCCCCGATGTGGCAAGCGAGCTTTCCCCAACGACATCGGGGTGCCCTTTTCTCATCCGGCGGTCGGCGTGGCAAGCAGCCAGAGGCCGAAGACCGTGTAGGCGATCATCAGGAGGGTGAGCGGAAACTGGCTGAGCGCGGCGCGGGCAGGCTGAGGATGCAGGCGCCAGGCAAAGCCGTGCGCGACAAGCACGGCGAGCACATGGCCAAGGATGATGGCGCCGGCCTGGATGTTCCACAGCCACCAGGCCGATTCCGCGCCGGCGACGATGCCGGCCTCGACCTGGATGTCGGCGGTGCTGAACAGGTTCCAGCCCAGCGCGAACGGGTCGGACAAGGAGGCAAGCGCGTACTGGCCGTCGACCAGCAGCGCCGTCAGGTAGTGCGCGACATGGTAGGCAAGCGCGATCGGCACGATCGACCACACCAGCAGGCCGGTCGCTTCGCCGATGGGCGGACCGCTGCCGGCCAGGCGCTGGCCGAGGATGACGGCGAAAAGGAACACCGCCGACAGCAGGACGAACGTCAGGACGAGCCCGAGGCTGCCGCTGCCGATCAATGCCGTGCGGCCGGGCAATTCGAGCGGATTGACGCCGAACAGGCCGAGCCAGAAGAAGGTCTTCGACAGGCCGTCGAAGGAGACCGAGGACAAGGCCAGCAGCAGGAAGGCGACGCCACTGGGCGGCAAAGGCTCCGCCGTCAGCAGCTTGGCGCCCGGCCAGCACAGCCTAAGCCGGCCGTCTGCGTCGCGCTCGACCGGCGCGAAGCGCGCCACCATCGAGTAGAAGATCGTCAGGAACTCGCCGCCACGGCTCCACTGGGGATAGCCGAACACCACCATGGCGAGGAAAGAGAACAGCCAGTAGAGCCAGGCGGCCCATGCGAGCCGCGCCGGATCGTCAGGCGCCGGATCGATGAGTTCGAACCAGGCAAAGGCGAAGAACAGGATGACGGCAGGCCAGCAGCCGACCCATCCGGGAACACGCCATGGTCCGTTGTCGCCTGTGCCGAGCAGGCGCGATACGAGACGCCACGGTCCATACCAAGGGTTCAGCCATGACCAGAGGTCGCCGAAAACGCCTTGCAGCAGCGTTAGGCCGGCCCACAGCAGCGTCCAGATCACCAGCGGCAGCGGGTTGGAGAGCGGGTCGCGGCTGCCGAAAAGGCCGGCGGCAATGAGGATTGCAAAGCCGGCAAAGGAGATCAGGCTGATGGCGGTGCGGGCGCTGTCGCCGAGAGTGAACAGCGGCAGGCGCCGGCGCCAGAATTTATCGAGGCAAGCCGCAGGCAGCAGCGCCAACACGAGGAAGCTGATGGCAACCGCGAACGCGCCGCCGATCAGGTAGTAGCCGGTCGGGAGGAGGAGCACGTGGCCTCGGTCGGAGGCGTGCGCGAAGGCGGGGGTGGGGGCAATAAGCAGCGCGACAAGCAACAAAGCCAATGACAGACGGTAGCGCTCTACGGCGCCCCCCTCTGTCCTGCCGGACATCTCCCCCACAAGGGGGGAGATTGCGATGTTATCCTCGGAAGGGAGCCTCTGCCGCTGAGGACTGGCGTCTGGTTGGACAGCCTGGCGCCCTTCCTCTCCCCCGTCGATCGGGGGAGAGGTGTCGAGCGTAGCTCGACGGAGTGGGGGTCGACCCTGGCGCGGGTCAAGACGATGCTTGCGCGTGGTCCTCTTTCCTATGTCCGTTGCGGCAGCTGCCAAGTGGTTCCCCCACTCCGTCGCCGCTTCGCGGCGCCACCTCTCCCCCCTCCGGAGGGAGAGGAAAGGAGCCTCACACCTTGACCAGTTGCTCCACGCGGTCCTTCTCGCCAAAAATCCTGAGATACCGCTGGATCTCTTTCTCATCTCCCGTCGCCTTGGCGGGATTGTCCGAGAGCTTCACCGCCGGCCTGCCATTGGCCTCGGTGACCTTGCAGACCAGCGATATGGCGTCGAGGCTGTTGGTTTCGATCGGCGCGCAGCCTTCGAAATCGTTGGTGAGATTGGTGCCCCAGCCGAAGGACATGCGCACCTTGCCCTTGAAGTGGCGGTAGGTCTCCTCGATCGATTCGACCTCGAGCCCGTCGGAGAAGATCAGCAGCTTCTGCTTGGGATCCTTGCCCTTCTCGCGCCACCAGGACAGGATCTTTTCGCCGCCCTCGATCGGCGGCGCGCTGTCGGGGCGGAAGCCCGTCCAGTCGGCGACCCAGTCCGGCGCGTCGCGCAGGAAGGAGGCGGTGCCGAACGCGTCGGGCAGCACGATCAGCAGATTGCCGCCATAGTAGCGCTGCCAGTCCTGCAGCACCTTGTAGGGGGCCTGTTTCAGCTCTTTCTCCGAATTGGCCAGGGCCGCAAACACCATCGGCAGTTCATGCGCATTGGTGCCGAGCGCTTCGAGGTCGTTGTCCATGGCCAGCAGCACGTTGGAAGTGCCGGTGAAGGCCTCACCTATGCCTTCCTTCAGCGCCTCGACGCACCAGCGCTGCCACAGGAAGGAATGGCGCCGCCGTGTGCCGAAGTCGGAAATGCGGATGCCCGGCAGCGCCTTCAGCCGCTCGGTCTTTGCCCACATCTTGGCCTTGGCGCGGGCATAGAGCACATCGAGCGCGAAGGGGCCGAAGGCCCGCATGGCGGCGCGGGATCTGAGTTCGTTGATGATGGCGAGCGCCGGGATTTCCCATAGCGTGGTGTACATCCAGGGGCCGCTGAAGGAGAGCTCATACTGGCCGTCGCGCTTCGACAGCTCGTAGTCGGGCAGCCTGAAACCCTCCAGCCAGGCCAGGAATTCGGGTTCGAAGATCTGCTTGCGGCCGTAGAAATTGTTACCGCCCAGCCAGATCATCTCCTTCTTGGAGAAGCGCAAGGTGCGGGCATGGTCGAGTTGCTCGCGCAGTTCGCCTTCATCGATCTCGTCGGCAAGACGCACTGAAGTGGTGCGGTTGATCAGCGAGAAGGTGGCGTCGACCTTGGGGTACATGCCCCAGATCATCTGCAGCATCAAAAGCTTGTAGAAGTCCGTGTCGAGCAGGCTGCGCACGATCGGATCGAGCTTCCAGGTGTGGTTGTAGACACGCCGCGCTATATCGGTCTTAGCCATCTTTCAACACCGCCTTCGCTGCCTGCTGTCCACAATCGCGACAGGCCTCATAGCATCGAATTGGCCGGAACGCTGCCCGCTTTCAGGCTGGCCCGACAAAAAGAACGGCCTGCGCACGGCCAAGAGTGGCCAGCCTCAGCCCGCGGTCTTCGCGCCAATGACCTTGAGTTGCGGACGCTTGCGGCGGCTGATGATGCGGCCGGCGACCGGAGCGTCGGCGCGGCCGTCATCCCCGGCCTTCTCGGCGAACAGCCAGTCGATGAACACCTGCACGATCGGCGTCGTGCGCATTTCGTTGCGGCAGACGACGTAGAAGTCGTCGACCGCCGGCACCGAAAGGCTGAACGGCGCGACCAGCATGCCTCTGGCCAGCAGCGCGCTTGCCGTTACGGAATCGCCGAGCGCCACGCCATGGCCGTGCACCGCGGCCTCCGTCGCCATGCGCGCGTCACCCAGATGATGGCGGCGGCCGCGCTCGAGGTCCAGCGCATCGGCGGCCGCCAGCCAGGTGTGCCATTCGCGGCCATCGTCGCCATGCAGGAAGACATGGTCGGCAAGGTCCCTGACGCTGCGGATCGGCCGATTGTTGATCAAGGTCGGGCTGACCACGGGAAAAAGCTCCAGCCCCGACCATTTGCGCATCCAGCAATCGGCCCAGCTGCCATCGCCATAGTGCACGCAGACGTCGATATGCGGCGCGCGGATATCCTTGGGGTCGTTGGAGGGGATGAGCGTCAGCTGAATATCGGGATATTGCGCGGTGAAGCTGCCGAGCCTCGGCGTCATCCACAAAAGCAGCAGCGCCGGCACACAGGACACCGACAGCGCGCCGCTGCTGGCCGGCCGCGTCAGCCGCTGGGTAGCGGCGGCGATGCCGTCGAAGGCGGTCGATACCGCCGGCAACAGCTCCGCGCCATGCGGCGTCAGCCTGACCCGCTGGCCGACGCGCTCGAACAGCTTGACGCCGAGCGACTGCTCCAGCGCCTTGATCTGGTGGCTGACGGCGCCATGCGTGACATTCAGCTCACTCGCCGCCTTGGTCAGCGAGCCATGGCGCGCCGTTGCCTCGAAGGCGCGCAGCGGGTTCAGGGGTGGCAGGCGCTTGACCATGGATGCCCGGCTTCATTGTGAGATTTTCTCACAGGAAACACCCTAACAATATCAATTGATTTTTCAATGCGGCTGCCGGACACTTCGGTAGAAAATAGCATCAAGACGTGAAATCTGCAGGCAGCCAGCGGGACAGCGGCCCGGCCGGATGACGGTCGGTTCGCCTGAAGTCGCCGATGGCCAGGTCGCGTCAATCGAGGAGGACGACTATGGGATACGATCGCGGCAAGCTCGACGCGTTGCGTCGCAAATATGGCGAGAGCCATGGCGGCGAGATGTTCGACCCGAAATTCCGCAAGGTCGCCGACAAGATCTTTTCCAAGAGCGGCACCAGGCTTGCGCCCTATTCGGGCATCCCCACCTTCCTCGCCGCGCCCTACCGCGAAATCGCGGCCGAGAACCCGGATTTCGGCGATTTGCAGGTGGCGATCATCGGCGTGCCGATGGACCTGGGCGTCACCAACCGGCCGGGCTCGCGCTTCGGGCCGAGGGCGCTGCGCGCCATCGAGCGCATCGGCCCCTACAATCACGTGCTGGAATGCGCGCCGACGCATGAGCTTCGCGTCGCCGATATCGGCGACACGCCGTTCCGCAGCCGCTACCGGCTGGAGACCAGCCATGAGGACATCGAGCGCCGCACCAACCAGATCGTCGATGCCGGCGTGCTTCCGCTGTCTGTCGGCGGCGACCATTCGATCAGCCATCCGATCCTGAAGGCCGTCGGCAAGAAGGCGCCGGTCGGCCTCATCCACATCGACGCCCATTGCGACACCAGCGGCCTGTTCGACATGACCAAGTTCCACCACGGCGGACCGTTCCGCAACGCGGTGCTGGACGGCGTGCTCGACCCGACGCGGACCATCCAGATCGGCATTCGCGGCTCGGCCGAATACCTCTGGGAGTTCACCTATGAGTCAGGCATGACCGTGGTGCACGCCGAGGAGGTGACCGGTCTCGGCATTCCCGCCATCATCGAGAAGGCGCGCAAGATCGTCGGCGACGGCCCGACCTATGTCTCCTTCGACATAGACAGCGTCGACCCGGCCTTCGCGCCGGGCACCGGCACGCCGGAAGTCGGCGGGCTGACGACGCGCGAAGTGCTTGAACTGCTGCGCGGCCTCAAGGGCCTGAACATTGTCGGCGGCGACGTCGTCGAGGTGGCGCCGCAGTATGACGCCACCACCAACACGGCGCATGCCGGCGCGCAGGTGCTGTTCGAAATCCTGAGCCTGATGGTGTTCAGCCCGGCCATCACGGGCAAGGGCGCCTGACAGCTGAAACGAAAGGCGGCCGCCGCGCTGGAGCCGGCAGCCGCCTCAAACAATCAAAAGCTTCCAGAAAGGGGAATAAAAATGACAATCCATTCGGCTCTGAAATCATCCTTCGCTGCCGTCCTGGTGCTCGGCGCCGCCGGCTTCGGCATCGCCACCCAGGCGGCCAATGCCGACGCGCTGGCCGACATCACCAAGGCCGGCACCATCAATGTCGGCGTCTTCGCCGACTTCCCGCCCTTCTCCTCGGCCAGCGCCGATATGAGCCTCAAGGGCTATGACATGGATGTCGCGCAATACATCGCCGACACGCTCAAAGTGAAGCTCAATCCGGTCGCCGTGACCGGCCAGAACCGCATCCCCTATCTCAACGACCATCGCGTCGACATTCTGATGAGCGTCGGCTACTCGAAGGAGCGCGAGCAGGTCATCGACTTCGCCGCCGCCTACGCGCCCTACTACATCGCGGTGATCGGGCCGGCAGCGATGTCGGTCAAGGGCAAGGAAGACCTTGCCGACAAGTCGATCGCCGTCAACCGCGGCACGCTCGAGGACACCTCGCTGACCGAGGCGGCGCCCGCCTCGGCCGACATCAAGCGCTTCGACAACTACAATTCGGTCATCCAGGCCTTCATCTCCGGCCAGACCCAGCTGATGGTCGTCGGCAACGATGTCGGCGCCCAGGTGCTGGCCAAGCAGGATGCGCTGAAGCCGGAGCAGAAATTCCAGCTGCTGACCTCGCCTTCGCATATCGGCCTCAACAAGAACGAGGACGGCTTGAAGAAGGCGGTCAACGACGCCATCGCCAAGATGCTGGCCGACGGCAAGCTGGACGAAAGCTCGAAGGCCTGGCTGAAGACGCCGCTCAATCCCGACAACCTCAAGGATTGAGTTCCCGTGGCCTTTGCCTGGCTCCCGGGTGCCTTGGGCGACATCGCGCACGGCGCGGCCACGACGATCCTGCTGATCGTCGTGACCACGCTGGCCGGCACGCTGCTCAGCATCCTGGGCGCCGCGGGACGGCGCAACGGCCCCGTGCCGCTGCGCCATGCCATCGGCTGGTATGTCGAGGTGATGCGCAACACGCCGTTCCTGGTGCAGCTGTTCTTCATCTTCTTCGGCCTGCCCAGCCTCGGCATCCGGCTCGACCCGATCCTGGCCGCCATGCTGGCCATGACGCTCAACATGGCGGCCTACACGATCGAGATCGTCGGCGCCGGGCTTGACGCCGTCCCGGGCGGGCAGACGGAAGCCGCCCTGGCTTTGGGGCTCAGGCCCCGCCAGGTGTTCGTCAAGATCGTGCTGCCGCAGGCGCTCAAGATCATCTACCCGGCGCTCACCAGCCAGATCGTCATCATGATGCTGGAATCGGCCGTGGTCTCGCAGATCGCGGTGCGCGAGCTGACCTATGAGGCCGACATGCTCCAGGCGCGCACCTTCCGCTCCTTCGAGACCTATTTTGTCGTGACGCTGGTCTACCTCGCACTGTCGATGGCCTTGCGCCGGCTTCTGGTCACTGGCGGGCGCCGCGCGCTTGGGGCTGGCGTGTCATGATCGAGTTCACCTTCTGGGACATCGTGCGCAACCTCTTGCTGGCCACGCGCTGGACGGTGCTGTTGTCGCTGGCGGCTTTTGTCGGCGGCGCGCTGGTCGGCATGGCGGTGCTGTTCTTCCGGATCTCCAAGCACAAATGGAGCCGTCGCCTTGCCTCCGGCTACATCGCCCTGTTCCAGGGAACGCCGCTGCTGATGCAGCTGTTCCTGATGTTCTTCGGCCTGCCGATGCTTGGGCTCCGCATCGAGCCCTGGACCGCGGCGGTGCTCGGCCTGACCTTCTTCGCCAGCGCCTATCTCGCCGAGATCTGGCGCTCCGGCGTCGATGCCTTGCCGCGCGGCCAGTGGGACGCCGGCGCCAGCCTCGGCCTGCACTATCTGCAGGAGCTCAGGCTGATCATCCTGCCACAGGCCTTCTCGATCACCCGCGCGCCGACGGTCGGCTTCCTGGTGCAGCTGATCAAGTCGACGGCGTTGACCTCGATCATCGGCTTCGAGGAACTGGTGCGAACCTCCAACGCCATCAACAACGCCACCTTCGAACCGTTCAAGGTCTACGGGCTGGTGGCGCTGATCTTCTTCCTCATGTGCTTCCCGCTGACGCAATATGCCCGTTCGCTCGAAAAGCGCGCGGCGGCCCGCTAGCCGAGATGGAGTAGACAACCGGCCGGTCCGTTCCCGCGGTCGGAAGGGACAAGCCGCTATCCCAAGCGCTATTTCAGGGGCAGGAAGAGCTCAACGACCACTTCGTGTACCGGCCCGTCCGCAACGAGGGACAGGTGTCGTTGGCAATAGACCGGAAAGTCGCGCACTTCCTCGCCGCTGGCCGGAAGCCACTCACGATAGAGGTAAAGTGCCGCCGGCTCGAGATTGTTGGTGTTGCCGGGGTAACGCAACACCGCGCAGCGTCCGCCTGGAATCACGCCGGCCTTCATCTGCCCGTCATCGATCGGCTGATCGGTCCCGGCACAAATGTCCATGCTGTAGTCGGCAGGGATCGCGGGTTCCCGTTCGGAACGGAAGACATTGAAGGTCGGGCTTGTCTCGGGCGACAGGCCCGCCGCCTTGCGCCAGGCGATGAACCGCTGGATGGTGTCCTGAAGTGTCGCCCGGTCACCGCGATGCTCCATGATCGCCACCGGTGTGGGCGGCACATCGCGGATCGTCACGTCGTCGTGTTCGAAGATTACCTGCATGAGCGTGTTCCTTGCTTTTTCGAAAGGCCCGAAGGCCATGAGCCACGCCCCCCAGTCGGGAGATTTCCGAAACGATGAAGGCGACTGTCCGAACCGTTGCCGAAAGGCGCGGGCGAAGGCATCCGGGGCGTCGTAACCGGCATCCATCGCTATATCGGTAACGCTTTGGGCGTCGCTCGCGGCAAGCTTGTACGAAGCGCGCTTCAATCGGGCGAGCTGGACATAGCGATGCACGGACACCCCGAAGGTTGACGTGAACTGCCGGTGGAAATGGAATTTCGAGAACGCCGCGACGCCGCTCAATGACTCCAGATCGAGATCGCCATCAAGATGCTGGTCTATGTGGTCCAGCACCCGGCGCATCCGGGCATGGTAGTTTTCAAGCGCCGCCTTCAACGTCTCTTCCTCCGTGGCACCACCAGATAGGCGCTCCCAGACATGTCGCGCTCGACCGATCTTGCGCTTTGGCCTGGCCGTCCCTTCGCCACGCAACCGTGATTTGCGGTAAGCCGGCCTGAGCCTCACTGTGAGCATAACGGCTTTTCGGCAGGGAGGGCGCTTTGGCGATACAGGCGAAACATTGTGCCGCTCTCGCGGGTCTGTTCGCCCTTTGGCTGGCACAGCCGGCCGCGGCCGCCGACCAGGCCCCCGATCTCATCCGCATTCCGGCTGACGGCAAGAATGAGCCGGCGACACTCGATGCAATGCTGTTCAGGCCGCAAGGGCAGGGGCCGTTTCCGGCAATCGTGGCCATGCATGGCTGCAGCGGCCTGTGGAGCAGCAAGAACAAGACGGAACTCAGCCCGCGCCATGCCGATTGGGGCCAGCGCCTGGCCGCTGTCGGCTATGTCGTGATCTTTCCGGACAGTTTCGGTTCGCGCGGACTGGGCCCGCAATGCAAGAACGGCGACCGGGACGTCGAACCCTATCGCGAGCGCGTGGAGGATGCCAACGCTGCCCGCCGCTATTTGCAGACTCTGCCCTATGTGAAGCCTGACGCCATCGCCCTGCTTGGCTGGTCGAACGGCGGCTCGACCGTTCTTTACACGGTCCGGCCGAAGGACAGGCCGAAGGCCGGTTCGCCGGACTTCCGCGCGGCGGTCGCCTTCTACCCCGGCTGCAGGGCTCCGGCAGAAAAGGGCGATTGGGCGACCCGTGTGCCGCTCCTGATTGTGATGGGCGACGCGGACGACTGGACCCCGGCCGCGCCATGCAAGGCGCTTGCCGACGCCAACGCCGACAGCGTGAAGCTCATCCTCTATCCCGGCGCCTATCATGACTTCGACAATGAGGGGCAGACGCTGCATGAGCTGCATGGACTGGCCTACACGGCCAATGGCGACGGCGTCGCCCAGCCGGATTGAACCCGGCAGCCCGTGCGGCAGCGCTCAAGGACGTCCCCGATTTCCTCGTTGTGCTGAAGCAGTAGCCGCGTTGTCAGACCGGATTTTAGGCAGCGGCGGGCGCGCGGTTCAATGGCGGCGCCAGCCTCTGCGCTCAATGCGACCTTCGAGCCGTTCAAGGTCTATTGGGCTGGTGGCGCGGATCTTCGTCGCCATGTGCCTCCGCTGACGCAATACGCCCGCCGGCTCGAACGGCGCGCCGCCTGCCGAGCCGCGCATATGCCGCACTGACCAGCTCGACGCGACTTAAACTGGAAATCATCGGCCAGGATCCAGTCGGCAGCAGCAACGCAACGGCCGGGGTAGGCATAGAGCTTTCCTGCTAGGAATAGGGCTTGACATATCGTCGTGCGAATTGTCCATTCGCTGCTCGACCGGGCCGGACGGGGGCAAACCTGCGCGTGGATAGACAGTCGAGCCGAGTGCTGTTGAAGACGGTTGGGCTGACAAAGGCCTTTAGAGGGCTGGTTGCCCTCCGGGATCATTCCATCGAGCTCCACAAAGGTGAAATCGTCGGCGTCATCGGCCCGAATGGCTCGGGCAAGAGCACGCTTTTCAACCTGATCACCGGCTTCTCTCAGCCGAATTCCGGTAGCATCGAGATGAAGGGCCGCTCGATCGTCGGCTTGCGCACGTCGCAGATCGTCGCGATGGGCATCGCCCGCACCTTCCAGGGTTCTCGCCTGTTCGGCAGCCTCAGTGTCGCACAGAACGTGCTGACGGCGGCGCAGCTGCGCCATCCTGTCGGCTTCGCCGATACCGTGCTGCGCGGCCGGCGCTATCGCGAGCGGGTGGCCGCGACGCGGCAGAAGTCCGACGAACTCCTCGACCTGATGGGCCTGACGGAGCAGGCCGGCAGGATTGCCGCGGATCTTCCTTACGGCGATCAGCGGCGGCTGGAGATTGCGCGTGCGCTCGCGACCGGCCCGCAGCTGTTGCTGCTCGACGAGCCCGCAGCCGGGCTTGATTCCAACGAGACCAAGCTGTTGGCGGCGCTGATCCGGACGATCCGAGACCGCTACGACGTAACTGTGGTCGTTGTCGAGCACGACATGGACCTGATCATGACGCTGTGTGAACGCATCCAGGTGCTGGCGACTGGCGAGGTGATCTGCGTCGGAACGCCGGAGCAGGTACGCGAACACCCGAAAGTGCGGGAGGCGTATCTTGGCCACGCCTAACCCTGTCCTGCTCAGCGTAGAGAACCTCGAGGTCAATTTCGGCGCGGTGCGCGCGCTGAAGGGCATTTCGCTCGACGTCCGTGCCGGCGAGGTGGTGGCACTGGTGGGAGCCAACGGCGCCGGCAAGAGCACGACCTTGCGCACCATTTCCGGTCTGTCGCGGCCGCGTGGCGGCAAGATCATCTTCGATGGCAAGTCGATTGGAGGTATCGCTCCGTCGCAGATCGTATCTCTGGGCATCGCGCAGAGTCCGGAGGGCAGGCGCCTCTTCGGCGGACTGACGGTGGCCGACAATCTGCGGCTCGGCGCCTGCACCCGCACCGACAAGGAGGCCATCGCCAGAGACAGCGAGCGCATGTTCATGCTGTTCCCGATTCTCAAGCAAAGGCTGAAGCAGCTGGCCGGCACGCTGTCGGGCGGCGAACAGCAGCAGCTTGCTCTGGCGCGTGCGCTGATGGCGGCGCCGCGCCTGCTGCTGCTCGATGAGCCTTCGCTCGGCGTTGCGCCGCTGCTGGTGCGCCACATCTTCAGCGCGCTTGCCGAACTCAAGCGCCAGGGCATGACGATGCTATTGGTGGAACAGAACATCACGCTCGCCCTGGACCTCGCCGACCGCGCCTATGTGCTGCGCACCGGTCAGGTGGCGCTGTCGGGCCCGTCCGCGGAACTGCGCGACAGCGAGCGCGTGGCGCAGGCATATCTTGGGGCGGCAACATGACCCAGCTGGACTTTATCCTTCAGCAGATCGTCAACGCGGTGAGCCTCGGCAGCCTCTACGCACTCGCGGCGGTCGGTCTGTCGATCGTCTTCGGCGTCCTCAAGCTGACCAATTTCGCGCATGGCGACGTGATGATGGTGGGCGCATTCGGGGTAGCGCTGCTGGCGGGAATCGGCGTTCCGTTCCCGGTCGCCGTGATCTGCGGCATCGCGGCGGCCGCCGTCACGGGCTTCCTCATCGAACGTATCGCCTATCGTCCGATCCGCGACGCACCCGACGTCGCGCGACTGCTGACAAGCCTCGCCGTCACCTACATCATCGAGAACGTCGGCATCCTGGTGTTCACCTCCTCGCCGCGCAATTTTCCACTCCCCGATATTCTCAACACCTCCTGGGAAGTGTCGAACGGCGCCATCACCTTCACAAGCATCAATCTCCTGACCATCGCGCTGACCTTTGTGTCGCTGCTGCTCCTCGGCTGGTTCATCACGCGCACCACGACTGGGCTCGGCATGCGCGCCGCGGCGGAGGACATGTCGGCGGCACAACTTGTCGGACTGAACGTCAACCGGCTGATCGTCGTCGCCTTCATCGTCGCATCCGCCTATGCCGGCCTCGCCGGCATTCTGTGGGCGGCTCAGGCCGGCGTGGTGCAGCCGCAGATGGGCTTCACACCGCTCCTGAAGGCTTTCGTGGCGGCGATCATCGGCGGCTTCGGGTCGATCGCGGGCGCCCTGGTCGGCGGTTACATATTGGGCGCGCTGGAGATCTTCATAGTCGCATTCCTGCCGAGCGCCGTCTCGTCCTATCGCGATGCAATCGTTTTCGCCGTGCTGATCGCCTTTCTACTGGTTCGCCCGGGCGGACTGCTCCAGCCAAACCGGGAGATCAAGCTGTGAGCCGGGAAGCGCGGATTACACTCCTCGTCCTCGTCGCCCTGGTGGCGGGTGCGGCCGTCGCTTTCGGTGCGCCGCATGTGCTGAGCGACTATTTCGTCCGGATTATCCTGCTGATCGCGCTGAATGCGATCCTGGTGCTGGCACTGTCGCTGAGCAACGGTTTTACGGGCGTGTTTTCGCTCGGCCATGTCGGATTCATTGGCGCCGGCGCGTATATTTCCGGGATCCTGTCGATCCCGGTGCAGCAAAAAATGGCGTTGCTGCCGCATCTGCCTGCGTTTCTGCATGCCTTCAGCCTTCCCTTCCTGCCGGCGACGCTGGTGGCGGGTCTTTTGACGGCGCTGCTTGCGGTGGTCGTCGGTTATCCCTTGATGCGCCTGTCAGGCTATTTCGTTTCGGTGGCGACGATGGGATTCCTGATCATCGTCAACGTGGTGCTGATCAATGCGTCGGATTTCACCCGAGGCGCCCGCACGTTCACCGGTGTGCCGCTGGAGACGACGCTGCCCTGGGTGATGGGCTGGCTCGCCATCACGCTGTTCGTGCTGGCGCGCCTGGTTTACTCGCCTTTTGGGCGCGCCATGAAGGCGGTGCGCGACGACACCATCGCAGCCAGCGCTGTCGGAATCGGCGTGCTGCGGACCAGACTGATTGCCTTCGTCACCGGCGCGTTCTTCTCAGGGGTCGGCGGGTCGCTCTACGCGCATTATCTCGGCTCGTTTTCGCCAAACACCTTTTACTTCGCGTTGACGATGAGCCTGATCACCATGTTGGTGCTGGGCGGCATGGGCTCGCTGACCGGCGCTGTGGTTGGCGTCGTCTGCGTTTCGCTGTTGTCGGAGGTCCTGCGCACGGTCGAACGCGGCTTAACGATCGGCGATTTCGCGGTGCCGGCCCTGTTTGGCGCCAGCCAGATCGTACTCGGCTTCATCTTCATTCTAGTGATGATCTTCCGGCCGAAGGGGATCATGGGGGACCGGGAGCTCACGTTCGGGTTAACCCAAGGATCGGCAACGGTGAACCAGACAGAGGAACGAAAACGATGATCAAACTCACTCGACGCGGCACCATCGGCCTGGGACTGGGCGCATTCTTCGCGCTCGCCTCGGCCAGCACGGCACTTGCTGCCGACACGATCAAGATCGGCTATCCGGCAAACCTGACCGGCATCCAGGCCTCGCTCGATGGTCCCATGCTGAACGGCGCCAAACTGGCAGCGAGCGAAATCAACGCCGCCGGCGGCGTGCTCGGCCAGCAGATAGAACTGGTGATCTACGACTCCAAGAGCGATTCGACGACGATCTCGACCGTCGCTAGCCAGTTGATCGACAGCGACAAGGTCGTCGGCATCATCGGCTTCGCCGATTCCGACTCGGTGCTGGCCATCGGACCGCAGGTCCAGAAGGCGCAGATACCATTCATCACGCCCGGCGCGACCTCTCCGAAATTGCCGGGCCAGCTCGGCAACGAGATCTTCCTCGCCGCTTTCGGCGACAACGTTCAGGCCGCGGTTGGCGCGGAGTTTGCGCTGAACAAGCTGAACGGCAAGACCGCCTACCTACTGACCGACATCGGCACCGAGTACACAACGCTGCTGTCGGACTACTTCGTCGCCGCCTACGAGCATGGCGGGGGTAAGATTTTGGAGCGCGACACCTACAAGATCGGCGACAAGACTTTTACCGCTCAGATTGCCAAGCTGAAGGCGCTGTCGCCTCAGCCTGACTTCGTCTATGCCTCGTCGAATGCCGAGGAAATCGGCCTGATCCTGAAGCAGATGCGCCAGGCCGGCATCAATCTGCCGGTGGTCGGCGGCGACGGCTACGACACGCCGTTGCTGATCCAGGTCGGCGGCGACGCGGCCAAGGATACCTACTTCACAACCCACGCCTATATCGGTGAGGGCGCCGCCCCGAAAGTGCAGGCCTTCATCGACGCCTACACCAAGTCGGTCGGCAATGCCCCGGAGAACGCCTTCGCGGCGCTCGGCTACGACTCGGTCAAGCTGATGGCCGATGCGATCAAGCGCGCCGGCGCGCCGGATCCGGCCAAGATCCGCGACGCGCTTGCCGCCACGTCCGGGCTCGATGGCGTGACCGGCACGATCACCTACCGTCCGGGCATTTCGGTGCCGGACAAGTCGGTATCGGTCATTGGTGTCAAGGACGGCAAGCTTGTTCTGGCAAGCGAAGCGGCGCCGACCTTCGTCGCGGAGCCGTGATCTTGTCGATTCCGGGTTCGCTTTGGGACATCTACCGGTCGCGGCTGTCAGCCGCGACCTTCACCGACCTGACACATGGCTTTCGTCCGGGCCAGCCGCATTTCCCGGCCTTTCCGGATGAGCAGCGCAGCGCCTTGCTCGATTATTCGAAGGGCGACGCCTTCCAGGTCCACCACTACGCCTTCGTCGGGCAATGGGGCACGCATGTCGACCCGCCGGTGCACTTTATCGACGGCGGCCGCTCGATCGACCAACTGCCGGTGTCGGAGATGCTTCTGCCGCTGGTCATCCTCGACATCAGCGACAGGGTCGCCGCCGATCCCGACGCGACGCCGACGCTGGACGATATTTCCGCCTGGGAGGCCAGGAACGGCCGGATCCCGGAAAAGTGTTTTGTCGCGCTTCGCACCGGGTGGTGGCCGCGCTGGCCGGACCCCGAGAAGTTTCAGAACAAGTCGGCCGACGGTATCTCGCATGCGCCGGGCTGGTCGAAGCCGGTGCTGGAGGAACTTTTGGAACGCCGCGGTGTCACCGCCATCGGGCACGAGGGCATGGACACCGACCCCGGCCTCGCCACGTCGGCAGGCGATGCAAGTCTGGAGTATTATGTGCTGTCCCGCGACTGCTGGCAGATCGAGCTCTTGGCCAATCTCGACAAGGTGCCAGAGGCCGGCGCGTTGTTAATGGCAACCTGGCCGAAGCCGATGGCCGGATCCGGCTTCCCGGCTCGCGCCGTCGCCATCCACGAAGCGGCCGGCTGAACGCCTGAACCGCGGCTGGCGGCGGCCTTGGGACCGCCGCGCAACGATCATCAGGACACGGAAATTCAGACATGGATATAAACACAGTCCGCGATGCTTTTCCGGCGATGGCGAGCGATGCCGCACCGACGAAGCGGATTTTCTTCGACAATCCCGCGGGGACCCAGATGGCGGGCCGATCGATAGAACGTATGACGCGTGCCATGATCGAGACCAACGCCAATCTTGGCGGCTATTTCGAAACCTCGCTCGCGGCCCAGTCCATGGTCGACGACGCGCATCAGGCGATGGCCGATTTCTTCAACGCCGCCGACCGGCGTGAGGTGGTGTTCGGCCAAAATATGACGACTCTGACTTTCGCCGTGTCGCGCGCCATCGGCCGCGATCTGAACGCCGGCGACGCCATCGTGTTGACGCGTATGGATCATGATGCCAACGTCGCGCCCTGGCTGATGCTGGCGCAGGACCGCGGGCTTGAAGTGCGCTGGATCGATCTTGACCCAAAAACCTTCGAACTCGACTTGTCGACGCTGGAGGCGACTGTCGACGGGAAGGTCAGGCTGGTCGCCGTCGGCTATGCCAGCAACGTTACCGGCACGATCAACGACGTGAAGCGGATCGCGCAGCGCGCACGCGCGGTCGGGGCGCTAAGCTATGTCGATGCGGTGCAGTTCGCGCCGCATGGGGTGATCGACGTCCAGGAGATTGGCTGTGACTTCCTGGTTTGCTCGGCCTACAAATTTTTTGGACCGCATCACGGCGTGTTATGGGGCCGGTTCGATCTGCTGCAGGCGCTGACCGCCTATAAGGTGCGTGCGGCTTCGAACACGCCTCCTGGGAAATTCGAGACGGGGACGACCAGCCGCGAGGCGCTTGCCGGGGTGCTTGGCGCGGTCGAGCACTATGCCTGGCTCGGACAGTCCTTTGGCAATATCCACCCGCAGGCGACGCGGCGTGAGCGCATCGTCGCCGGCATTGAGGTCGCCGATCGTTATGAGCGCGTCCTGACGGCGCGGCTGATTGCCGGACTGTCCAGAATCGATGGCGTCGTCATTCAGGGTATAACCGATGTGGCGGCGCAGGCGCGCCGGGTGCCGACCGTGTCGATCACCGTCGAAGGGACCGACCCCGCCGACATCGCAAAGGCGATGGCAAAGGAAGGCATCTATCTTTGGCACGGCCATAATTACGGTTTGGAGCCGATCAGGCGCCTGGGGCTCGCGGACCGGAACGGCGTCGTGCGCATCGGGCTCGCCCACTATAACACCGAGGCGGAAGTCGATTTCCTGTTGGCGAAGCTGGCGGACTGGATAAAGATGCGGACTTGACATGCGCGACCGAAACGAAACCCCGAGGATCGGCGTCAAGCTGCGCCACGCCAGACAGGTGCTTGGCCTCAGTCTGGAGGAACTCGGCGCCCGCATCGGCCTGACGGAAGGTTATCTGTCGAAGATTGAGAACGACCTGGCGACGCCCTCGATGGCGGCCCTGCACCGGCTTGTGCAGGCGCTGGGCATCAACATGAACGCGATGTTCGGCACACTGCAGCACAATGCCTCGGAAGTGTTCGTGTTGCGGAAAAACGAGCGTCCGCACATGGAGACGGGACATCGGCGTTCGGGCAACCATGTCGTGCTCGAGCAACTGGTACCATCCGGTCCGGAATATCTGCTGCAGATCAACGTCCATGTGATCGAGGCCGGTGGCGGCAGCCCCGAGTTGATCAGCCATAAGGGACAGGAATTCGGCTACATGCTCGAAGGTTCCGTCGAGTTGCTGGTCGAGTCGAACGTGGTGGCGCTCGAGGCGGGCGACGCGTTCTATTTCAACTCCGAACTCGGCCATGGCTACCGCAATGTCGGTTCGATCACCGCCCGTATCCTCTGGGTCAACACGCCGCCGACATTCTGACCGCATCCATCGCGGCGCAAAGGCATTTCGGGGGAGCGTTGGCCGCCAGCCGCCTTGGCACCCGTCCGGTTCAATGTCCGAACGCGCCTGACGGCACGATCCGGTCGCGGCGCAGCCAGCGCGTCAGGAGCAGCGCCGCCACCACGGCCAGCCCCGTCGACAGGCCGATCCAGATGCCGACGCCGTGGAAGCCGAAATGGAAGGCGAGCAGCACGCCGAGTGGCAGGCCGACGCCCCAATAGCCGATCGCGGCATAGATCATCGGCACCTTGGTGTCGTGCAGGCCGCGCAGCATGCCGGCGGCGACCGCCTGCGCGCCGTCGAAGACCTGGAAAAGGGCTGCAAACACCAGGAACGAGACGGCAAGCCCGATCACCCTGGCGTTGGCCGGGTTGGCGAGATCAATGAAGGCGCTGATCAGCAGATGCGGCCACAGCACCATCACCAGCCCCATCAGCGCCATGAACGAGACGCCGATGACGAAGGCGGTCCAGCCGGCGCGCGACACGCCTTCCGGATTGCCGGCGCCATGCGCAAGCCCGACGCGCACCGTCACCGCCTGGTTGAGGCCGAGCGGCACCATGAAGGAGATCGAGGCGATCTGGATGGCGATGGCATGCGCGGCCAGCGAATCCGCGTCGATCAGGCCCATCAGCAGCGCCGCCGCGTTGAAGATCGTCACCTCGAAGGCGAGGATGCCGGCGATCGGCAGGCCGAGGCGCAGCAGTCCCTTGAAGCGCGGCCAGTCGGACCGCCAGAAGCGGCCGAACAGGCGGTAGCGCCGGAACGTCTTCTCCAGCATCACCACTGCGGCCATGCCGATGAACATCAGCGTGCTGGACAGCGAGGTGGCGAGGCCCGAGCCGGCAATGCCCATGGCCGGAAAGCCGAGATTGCCGAACATGAATACCCAGTTGAAGACGGCGTTGCAGGCGACGGCGACGAAGACGATGATCAGTGCCCAGCCCGGCCGCTCCAGCGCCGAGATGAACGAGCGCAGCACGATATAGCCGTAGAAGGGCAGCACCGCCCATTCCAGCCAGCGCAGGTAGATGCCGGCCTGGTGTGCCAGCGCGGGCTCCTGGCCCATGGCCAGCAGAATCGCCTCACCATGCCAAAGCACGATCCAGATCGGGATCGAGATGAGGATCGCCAGCCACAGGCCCTGGCGCACGGTGCGACGCAGATCGCGCACCGAATGGCGGCGGCGGCCAAGCTCGGTCGCGATCATCGGCGAGGTCGCCAGCATCAGGCCGAGGCCGAAGATCAGCGGCATGAAATAGAGGTTGGCACCAAGCGCGCCGCTGGCCAGCGTGTCCGGCCCGAGCCTGCCCATCATCATCACGTCGGTGGCCGTCATCGCGGTCTGGCCGAGATTGGTCAGCACCATCGGCCAGGCCAGCGCCAGCGTCGCCCTGATTTCCTGACGCCAAAGATTTTCCGGCGCGCGAGCGCCGGCTTCGATCGCAGACATTGTTCCGCTCTTTCCAGGCGCGGCACGTCGGCAAAAAAAGCCGGAAGCCGCATGACAAACGGCAAAACCTTCGGTTTCGCGGCGTTTGCGCCGTCTATTGAACGAAATGGGACATGAAGGCAAGGGAGGAGGAGCGGGCACCGATTGAGCCAGCGCCGTTCCGGGGTCGCCGTTGCCTCGTTCCCTTGCAGGCTGCTGGCTGTTACGGATTGCCTTGGAGGGCCGGCAGCCAGCGAACCCGCCGGGAGGAATGGATGGCGTTCAGACAGCGAAAAAACACGGCCGCGATTCCGCGCACGGCGCCGGCCTTCGAACATATCGTCACCGAGGCCAGCGACAGCTTCCTGTGGCGGCTGGACGACTATCCCTGGGAGCGCAATGTCTGGAACTTCCACCCGGAATACGAAATCCATCTGCTGCGGAAATCCTCCGGCGTGGTTCTGGTCGGCGATCACATCGGCGAATTCGGGCCGGGCTATCTGACCATCGTCGGCGGCGGCCTGCCGCATGACTGGGTGACCGCGGTGCAGCCGGGCGAGCTGATCGAAGGCCGCGACATCGTTCTGCAATTCGATGCGCAGAGGCTGCGTGGCTCGGCGGGCCTGTTGCCGGAACTGCGCGAACTGGAGCCGTTCCTCGAGCGGTCGCTGCGCGGCATGGTCTTTCACGGCCGCACCGCACTGGAGGGCGCCGCACTTATGGAGCGGATGGGAAGCGTGCACGGGCTCGCCCGCCTCTGCCTGTTCCTCGAACTGGTCGACCTCCTGGCCAGGACCGACGAATACGAACTCTTGTCGTCGCCTGACTTTTCGCCGGTCCTCGACGCCGCCTCGCTCGACATCATCCAGCGAACCCTGACCTATCTGTTCCAGCATTTCGCCGAGGATCTGAAGCTGCCCGACGTTGCCGAACGCGCCGGGATGAGCGAGAGCACATTCTCGCGCTTCTTCCAGAAGAACACCGGCAACTCGTTCAGCGACCACCTCGCCAAGCTCCGGCTTTGGCAGGCCTGCAAGCTGCTCGCCGACACCGATATCGCGATCACCGATATCTGTTTCCAGGTCGGCTACATGAACATCTCAAACTTCAACCGCGCCTTCCTGCGCAAGCACAAAATGACGCCGTCCTCCTATCGCAAGCTGTCGCGGCAGCGGCTGACGATGCGCGCATAAGCACACCCTAAATCAGCGGCTTGGACAAAATCGATACTCATGTGACGGAAGCCGTGGATGGTTGCCGTATTTTGCGCTGCACAATGCATAAAAGTACAGGTTTGCTGCAACGGGGCTTCTAGCTTGCCCTGGTTGAACGCCGCATTTTGGCGATGGGTGGCATGTCGTTCGGGCGATGGTGAGGATCGCAGAACCCGAGGACTTCCGCTTCCTGCGAGTGTTCCTGGAGGAGAAAAATCAATGAAACCAATTCGGCTCGCTGCGAGCTTGGGCGCAGCTTTCATGCTTTCCGCTACCGTATCAACCATCGCCCTGGCGCAAGCGCCGGTCTGCTCGGCGCCGGTCAAGGTGCTGGCGCAGCCGCGCGACGGCCTGACGCTTCTGGAGGACTCCAAGGCCGAGTTCGAGAAGCTCGCCGGCGCCGGCTTCCAGATCGATTATCTCAACGAGAACGACCGCCGGGCAAAATCGCGCGCCGATGCGTCCACCGTCGGCAATTACAACGTCTACTATGTCGACGAAGCCAATGTCGCTCTGTTCGCCTCGTCGAAATGGATCGTGCCGCTGGCCGATTATTATCCGGCTGATTATGACTATGCCGACTTCGACCCCGGCCGCCAGAAGGTCGCCACCTTTGATGGCAAGGTCTGGTTCGCGCCGCTGACCGGCGGCGGCGACCTGATGGTCTACCGCAAGGACGTGCTCGAGGCCGCCGGCATCCAGCCGCCCAAGACGCTGGACGAGCTGATCGCCGACGTGCCGAAGCTGACCAATCCGGACAAGGGCATGTATGGCATCGCGCTGCGCGGAGCACGCGGCTCGGGCGCCAATGTCTGGCGCTGGATGCCCTTCTTCAAGGCCTATGGCGGCCAGTGGTTCGACGGCGACAAGCCGGTCTTCAATTCGGACGCCGCCGTCAAGGCGACCGAGACGTACCTCAAGCTGTTCAAGGATTCGGCCCCCGGCACGCAGACCGGCAGCTGGGATGAATCGACCGGCGCCTTCCTGTCGGGCCAGGTCGCGATCCTCGTCGAATCGACGCCGCTGTCAGGCATGGCGGTCGACCCGAAGACCTCGCAAGTGGTCGGCAAGATCGGCTTCCTGCCGCCGCCCTCGCCGCTGCCCGGCGGCGGCTACGGCCATGGCCTTGCCATCGCGGCAAAGGCCAATGCCGACGACGCCTCGAAGAAATGCGCCGGCCTGTTCATCGCCTGGGCGACATCGAAGGAAAACGAGAAGCGCCGGCTCGACGCCCACCAGTTCGGCGAACTGAACCGCACCAGCGTCCTGTCCAGCAAGGAGTTCGCCGACATCTACGGCGCCGATCTCGGCCAGGCGCTGGCAGAGACCGGCAAGGTCACGGCGGTCAACTTCTGGCAGGATCCGCGCTGGCCCGATCTCGGCGACCGCTGGGGCATCATCCTCGAGGAACTGGTCACCGGCACCCGCACCGACGTCAAGGGCGGCCTCAACGAGCTCGAGGCCTATGCCAACGAGCTGGCGAAGAAGAAATAGGGCCATCCTCCCGCCCGTGGCGCGCGGTCCGCGGCATTGTCCGCAATGCCGGGACCTGCGCGCCGCGGGGACTTTGCTCCCTAGAGCAATTCCAGGAAAAGTGTGATCGGTTTTCCCGGGACAAACGCATAGCGCTTGCCCTTGGGAATTGCGTCAAAACTCTAGGAGAAATCATGCCGACACGATCGAGACGCAAGCGAGGATAGATGCCTATGGCCCGACGCACGTCGCTCCCTGTCACCTTCGTCGTTCCGACCATCGCCATCCTTCTGGTGCTGTCGATGGTGCCGACGCTCTACGCCATCGTCATCGCCTTGCAGAATCGCGAGTTGAGCACGCCTGATTATTCCTGGGTCTGGCTGTCGAACTTCAGCGACCTGTTCCTCGACCGCCGCTTCCTCAACGCGGTCTGGGTGTCGGTGAAATGGGAGATCGTCACTGTGGTGGCCACCATGGTGGTGGCGATCGGGCTCGGGGTGCTGATGTTCGAGGTCGCCTCGCCCCGCCTGCGCAATGTCTACTGCCTGCTGTTCATCATCCCGGTGCTGTTGCCGCGCGTCTCGGCGGCCTTCGTCTGGAAGTTCGCCTATCACCCGCTCTACGGCATCGCCACCTACCCGTACCGGCTGCTGACCGGCGGGCTGATCTTCGACCCGCTGTCGAAGCCGGCAACGGCCTTGTTCGCCGTCGCGTCGGTCGATGTCTGGCAATGGGGGCTGTTCTTCGCCGTCATCGTGCTGAAGCTGCTCGAAACCCTGCCGCCGCAGCCGATCGAGGCGGCCCGGCTCGACCATGCAAAACGCTGGCAGATCCACGCCTATGTCACCTTGCCGATGCTGAAGGCGCCGCTGATCAGCCTGATGTTCGTCAAGATGATCGAATCGCTGCGCTCCTTCGACCTGATCTATGTGATGACCCGCGGCGGACCGGGCGTGGCCACCGAAACGCTCGACATGTACGCCTTCTCGCAAGGCTTCATCGAGTCCGGCAAGGTCTCCTACGCCTCGGCCATGGCCGTGCTGATGATGATCGCCACGGTCATCACCTTCACCATGCTTTGGAAGCGGGTGCAGGCATGAGACCGGGTCGCCTGATCGGCAGGATCGTGCTGGCCTTTGCCGGCTTCATGGCCGTGTTCCCGCTGCTGTGGACGGCGCTCAATGCGCTGAAGAACAATGTCGACATCATCACCCGCGTGCCGCGCCTGGTGTTCACGCCGACATGGGCCAACATCGGCTATATCCTCGGCCGCGACAGCGTGCTCACCGGGCTCAACAACTCGGTCGTCGCCTGCGGCTCGGCCGTGCTGATCGGCATCGTGCTCGGCTTGCCGGCGGCCTACGCGGTGGCGCGCTATCCCAACCGCTGGGCCGGCGACATCCAGTTCTTCGTGCTGTCGCTGCGCTTCCTGCCGCCGGTGGCGGTGGCCATTCCGCTGATGGTGATCTGGCTGCAGGTCGGCCTCTACGACACTTTGCCGGCACTGATCATCACCTATTCGCTGCTCACCATCTCGGTGATCATGTGGCTCGCCATCCCTGCCTTCCAAGGCGTGCCGAAGGAGATCGAGGAAGCCGCCTTCGTCGACGGCTACGGCGCCTACTCGGTGTTCTGGCGCATCGCGTTGCCTGTCGCGGCGCGCTCTTTGGCAGGAGCGATCGCCTTCAGTTTCGTGCTGGTCTGGAACGAATTCCTGATCGCGCTGATGCTGTCGAGCTCCAACGCCAAGACCTTGCCGATCGTCGCCTCCGAACTGTCGCAGCAAGGCATGAACGTGCCCTGGGGCATTCTCAACGCCTCGGTCGTGCTCCTGTCGCTGCCGCCGCTGCTGTTCCTTGGCGTGCTGAGCGGCTTCCTGAATTCCGTTTTCCGGCAAAAAAAGAGTTGATGTGAGGATTTCCCGATGCGGGCACTGGTGCTTGAGAAAAAAGGCGAACTGTCGCTGCGCGAGGTCGCGCTGCCGCTCGATGTCGGGCCGGACGACGTCAAGATAGCCATCCATACGGTCGGCGTCTGCGGCAGCGACGTGCACTATTACACCCATGGCGCCATCGGCAGCTATGTCGTGCGCGCACCCATGGTGCTCGGCCACGAAGCCGCAGGAACGGTCGTCGAGACCGGCGCCAATGTCGTGACGTTCAAGGTCGGCGACCGCGTCTGCATGGAGCCGGGCGTGCCGAACCTGTCGTCGCGCGCGACCAAGCTCGGCATCTACAATGTCGACCCCGACGTCCGTTTCTGGGCGACGCCGCCGGTGCATGGCGTGCTGGCGCCCTATGCGGTGCACCCAGCCGCCTTCACCTACAAACTGCCCGACAATGTCTCCTTCGCCGAGGGCGCGATGGTCGAGCCCTTCGCCATCGGCATGCAGGCGGCAAGCCGTGCCCGCATCGTCCCCGGCGATGTCGCCGTCGTCGTCGGCTGCGGCCCGATCGGCATCATGATCGCGCTTGCCGCCCTGGCCGGTGGCTGCTCGAAAGTGCTGATTTCCGATTTCTCCGCGCCCAAGCTCAAGATCGCCGCGCAATATGCCGGCATCGTGCCGGTCAATATCGGCGAGCAGTCGCTGGTCGATGCGGTCGCCGCCGCGACCGACAATTGGGGCGCCGACATCGTCTTCGAGGCCAGCGGCAGCCCGAAAGCCTTCGCCGATCTATTCGATGTCATGCGGCCGGGCGGCGCGGTGGTCCTGGTCGGGCTGCCGGTGGAGCCGGTGGTGCTCAACGTGCCGGCGGCGATCTCGAAGGAGGTGCGCATCGAGACAGTGTTCCGCTACGCCAACATCTTCGACCGCGCCTTGCAGCTGATCGCCTCCGGCAAGGTCAACCTCAAGCCGCTGATCACCGGCACCTATGATTTCGCCGACAGCATCGAGGCCTTCGAGCGGGCTGCCCAAGGCAATCCGGAAGACGTCAAGCTGCAGATCCTGCTCACCGGCGAGAAGGGATGATCATGTCCGCGATCGTTTGCTCCCATGTCGACAAGGCCTATGGCGCCACCACGGTCATCCGCGACCTCAACCTCTCGATAGAGGAACACGAATTCGTCGTCTTCCTCGGCCCGTCCGGCTGCGGCAAGTCGACCTTGCTGCGCATGCTGGCGGGGCTGGAGGACATCAGCGGCGGCGAGGTCTCGATCGGCGGCAAGGTGGTCAACGACCTCGATCCGGGCGACCGCGGCATTGCCATGGTGTTCCAGAACTACGCGCTTTACCCGCATATGACGATCTTCGACAACATCGCCTTCGGGCTGCGGCGCCAGAAAGTGCCCGTGGCCGAGATCCGCAAGCGGGTCGAAGCGGTGTCGAGGACGCTCGGGCTGGAGCCCTATCTCGGCCGCAAGCCGGCCGAGCTTTCCGGCGGCCAGCAGCAGCGCGTGGCAATCGCGCGGGCGATGATCAAGACACCAAAGGTGTTCCTGTTCGACGAGCCGCTCTCCAATCTCGACGCCAAGTTGCGCAACCATATGCGCGTCGAGATCGCGCGGCTGCACCAGTCGCTGAAGACGACCACCGTCTACGTCACCCATGACCAGCTGGAGGCGATGACGCTGGCCGATCGCATCGTGCTGCTCAAAGAGGGTGTCATCGAGCAGATCGGCGCGCCGGCGGAAATCTATCTGCGGCCCGCCAACATGTTCGTTGCCGGCTTCATCGGCACGCCGAACATGAATTTTGTCGAGGTGACGATTGGCCGGAAAGGGGATGGCTGGACGCTGACCGGTGCTGGAACGGTGCTCTCGATCGAGGGCCGGGGCTTCCATCTGCGGCATGGCGACCGCGCCGTGCTCGGCATCCGGCCGCCGGACCTGAAGACGGCCAATGCCGGGGCCGCCGCCATACTGCAAGGCACGGCCGATCTCATAGAATTCCACGGCAATGATGCGCTGGTGACATTCGGTTCCGGCGGCAGGGAGATCAGTGCGCTGGTTCCGGCACGCGAATGCCCGGTGCTGAATGCGCCTGTCCGCTACACATTCGAGGAAGAGGCCATCCATTTGTTCGACGCAACGTCAGGCGCGTCGCTACGCAGTCAGTAGGCAACAGCTTAGCGGATCGCGTCGAGCGCCTGCCGCTGCCGGTGCATTTCCAGGAAAATCCGGTAGTCGCGATCGAAGCGGGCGCCGGCGGCCTTGTTGGCGGCGCGCCTCTTGCCACCCTGCTGCATGGCAAGGCAGGCGGCGTTGAGGTCGGGGAAAAGCCCGGCGGCGGTCGCGGCGACCATGCCGGTGCCGAGCAGCACAGCCTCGTCGGCCAGCGGCTCGACCACCGTGCAGCCGGTGGCGTCGGAGTAGAGCTCCATCAGCAGCGGGTTCTTGGTGTGGCCTCCGGTGACATGCAGCGTGTCGATCAGGTAGCCGTTCTCGTTCAGCGCCTCCAGCACATGGCGCACGCCGAGCGCGATGCCGACGGCGGTGCGCCAATAGAGCTTGCACAGGCTGTCGAAGGAGGAATCCAGTGTCAGCCCGCTGACGACGCCGACGGCATGCGGATCGGCGAGCGGCGAACGGTTGCCGTGAAAGTCCGGTAGCACATGCAGCCGTGCAGCGAGGTTCTCGCCCTCGGCGGCGCGCAGTTCGGCGACGCGCCGGGCGATCCTGGCATGCATGGCTGCGTCCGGCTCGCCACCGGCGCCGTGCCAGCGGATGATGTGGTCGAGCAGCGCGCCCGTGGCCGACTGGCCGCCTTCCGACAGCCACAGCTTCGGCAGCGCCGCGCCATAGTACGGCCCCCAGACGCCGGCGAAAGGCTGCGGGTCGGGCGACATCGCCATGACGCAGGAGGACGTGCCGGCAATCAGCGCCAGATGCCGGCCGATATCCTGCTCGTCGCCGGCAAAGCCGCCAAGCACGCCGAGCGCGCCGGCATAGGCGTCGATGACCCCGGCGCCGACCCGGCAGTTCTCCGTCAGGCCGAGCTCGGCCGCGGCTTGCGCTGTCAGCGGACCAATGTCGGCGCCGACCGGACTGGCCCGCTCCGGCAGATTGCCGTGCTCGAAGAGATCGTCGAGGCCGACGATTTCGAAGAAATCGCGCTGCCATGCGGTGTCTTCATGCGCCAGGTAAGTCCACTTCGCCGTCAGCGTGCATTGCGAGCGGGCCAGCGAGCCGGTCGCCTGCCAGGTCAGGAAATCCGCCAGGTCGAATAGATAGCCGGCTTCATTCCAGCTCTTGGACAGGTTGCGCTTCAGCCACATCAGCTTCGGCGTCGCCATCTCCGGCGACATCACGCCGCCAATATAGTTGAGCACCTCGTGGCCGCTCGCCGTGCATTCGTCGGCTTCGGCAATGGCACGGTGATCGAGCCACACGATAGTGTCCCAGCGCTTGTCGCCGGTGGTCGAAACGCTGAGCTGTTCGCCCTGGCGGTCGCGCACCACCAGGGAGCAGGTCGCGTCAAACGAGATGCCGACAACATCCTGCGCCGCGACGCCGGCCTTTTCGCGCGCCGCGCGCACGGCGGCGCAGACGGCCGCCCAGATATCGCGCGAATCATGCTCGGCGTGATCGGGCTTTGGCTGGTTCATCGCGATCGGCCGATCGGCACGGCCAAGCAAGGTACCACTGGCGTCGAGAATGCCCGCGCGAGCGCTCCCGGTGCCGACATCGACCGCGCAAACAAACTGTTTCGTCAAGATGCTCTAACTCTCGCTCCCAGGCCTGCAATCAGATCGGGCAATTGCAGCATGTCAGCGAATATAAAGTCCGGTTCACTCGACGCAAGCCGCGCTTTCAGTGCGGGGTTGCCGGCATGCGCGCCGCCGGTGAAGGCAAACACCCGCATGCCAGCCGCGCGTGCCGCCGCGATGCCGGCCGGACTGTCCTCGATGACGAGGCATTTGCGCGGATGCGCCCGCATGCTGGCGGCGGCATGCAGGAAAAGGTCGGGCGCCGGCTTTCCCTTGGCCACCATGGCGGCGCTGAACAGATGCGGCTCCATCAGCCCGAGCAGTCCGGTGACGTCGAGCGCATAGCGGATGCGCTCCAGCGTGCCCGACGAGGCGACGCAGAATGGCAGGCCGAGCTTCGGCAGCATCTCCTTGACGCCGGGGATCGGTTTCAGCTCTTCACGGAACTTGCGCATGAGGTCGACGCGCATGGCGGTCAGATGCTGGTCGCTGATCTCCAGGCCGAAGTCGCGGCCAAGGATCTCGCGCACGCTTTTCATGCTCTTGCCAAGGAAATGCTCGTAGGCGGCCTCCTCGCTGACGCTGCCGCCGGCAAGTTCGATCATGCCGAGCAGCGCCGAAACGGAGAGCGCCTCGCTGTCGACCAGCACGCCATCGCAGTCGAAGATGACCAGTTCAGGCGTCATGATGGCTGATGGCTCTCAGAGCTTGCCGGCGATGTAGCGCGTCAGCGTGGCGCGCGCGCCATTAGCCCACAGCACGTTGAGCGCGTGGCCGAAGGCCTCGACGAATGCCGTGGCGCGGCCGACATCGCCATAGATGTCCTCCATGGCGAGCCAGGCGGCGGGCGCGTCCTTTGCCGCCTTTGCCGTTGCCTGCAGCCGGTCCCAGCTCGGGTCGTTGGGTTCGATGACTGCGCCGCTGTCCGATGTGCCGAAGCAATAGCGGCACCAAAGGGCTGATTCCAGCGCCAGCCCGGCGACACCCTTTCCCGCCTTCAGGCGGTCGGCGATGGTCGGGATGATGAATTTCGGCTGGCGGTTGGAGCCGTCGAGGCAGAGCCGCCGGATCGTGTCGCCGATCTTGGGGTTGGAGAAGCGCTTCTCGATGAGCTGGTAATAGTCCTCCAGCACCTTGTCTGGCACCGGCGGCACGGTCGGGATGATCTCGTCATGCTCGAGCTTGTCGAGAAAGCCGCGTACCAGCGGCTCCTGCATCGCCTCATGGACGAAATGGATGTCCATCAGCCCGGCCGGATAGGCAATGGTGGCATGGCCGCCATTGAGGATGCGGATCTTCATCAACTCGTAGGGCGCCACGTCCTTGACGAACTGCACGCCGACCTTTTCCAGCGGCGGCCGGCCGTCGGTGAAACGGTCTTCCAGCACCCATTGCCGGAACGGCTCGCAGAACACCGGCCAGGCGTCCTCGACGCCGAAATCCTTGGCCAGGATGCCGCGTTCGCGGTCGGTGGTGGCAGGCGTGATGCGGTCCACCATGCCATTGGGAAAAGCGACGTTGCCGCTCACCCAGTTGGCCAGATCCTCGTCGATCAGCCGCGCCAGGCCGATGACGCCGTCCGAGGTGACATGGCCATTGTGGGGGATGTTGTCGCAGGACATCACGGTGAACGGCACGATGCCTTCGTCGCGCCGGCGCAGCAGTCCGGCGAGGATGAGGCCGAACACGGTCTTCGGCGTCGCGCCAGGCTGCGCGTCGGCGACGATATCGGGATGGGCCGGGTTGAATTTGCCCGACGCCGGGTCGATGAAATAGCCGCCTTCGGTGATGGTCAGCGACACGATCTTGATCGCCGGGTCGGCCAACCTCTGGATGATGCCGGCCGCATCACCGGGCATCAGGAAGTCGATCATCGCCCCGGTGACGCGGGCGCTCATATGGCCTTCATCCTGCTCGACCACCGTGGTCAGCCAGTCCTGCTCTTCGAGCTTGCCGCGGCCGATTTTCTCACCCTCGAAGACGCCGGCGCCAACGAGCGCCCAGTCATGGCCGATCCCGGCATTGAACAGATCGTCGAGATAGACCGCCTGGTGCGAGCGATGGAAATTGCCGACGCCGAAATGCACGATGCCGGCCTTGAGCTTCGAGCGGTCATATTTCGGACCGGCGACCTCGGCGGGAAGGTTGGCGAGATTGGCGGAAGAGAGTTTCACGGTCATCTGTTTTACCCTTTGGCCGGGCTTCGGCCTCGTTACTCCGCCTCTCCCCGTCCTGCCGGGAAAGGGACGACACACGTCTTGCGAGGCCGATGCGGCCTGTAATATGGACCTCTGCTCCCGCGGAGGGACGAGAAGCAGAGGCCGCCCCCCTCAACTCATCCACTGGCCGCCATCGACATTGTAAGTCTGGGCGACGATGTACTCGGCTTCATCGCTGGCCAGGAAGACAGCCATGCCGGCGAGGTCCTCCGGCTTGCCCATGCGGCCGTAGGGCACTCCTTCGCCGACAAGCCTCTTCTTCTCGCCCTTCGGCCGGTTCTCGTATTTGGCGAACAGGGCATCGACTTGATCCCACATGTCGCTGTCCACGACCCCGGGCGCGATGCCGTTGACGTTGATGCGGTGCTTGATCAGGTCGAGCCCTGCCGACTGGGTCAGCGAAATGACGGCGGCCTTGGTGGCGCAGTAGACGCTGACCAGCGGCTCGCCGCGCCGGCCTGCCTGGCTTGCCATGTTGATGATCCTGCCGCCCTTGCCCCGCGCGATCATCGAGCGGGCCGCCGCCTGCAGCATGAACAGCGTGCCGGCGACATTGACCGAGAACAGTTTCTCATAGCTCGCCCGCGAGATCTCGACTATCGGCGCCAGGTCGAACAGCGCGGCGTTGTTGATCAATATATCGAGGCCGCCGGTCCTGGTCTCGACCGCGTTGACCGCAGCGTCGATGGAGGTCTGGTCCGTGACGTCGAGTCTGACGGCATACGCCTTGTCGCCGATTTCGGCCGCCGTCTTTTGCGCGGCCTCGAGATTGATATCGGCAATGGCAACGGTAGCGCCCTCGCGCGCATAGGCTTCGGCGAAGGCCTTGCCGATGCCACGCGCCGATCCCGTAATCAGCGCCGATTTGCCGGTCAGGCGGCGCATGCTTACATTGCCTTTCCGTCGGCGCCGAAGCGGTGCAGCTTGGCCTTGTCGGGCGTCAGGTAGATGGTGTCGCCGTGATGGACGGCGAGTTCGCCATCGGCACGCACCGTCAGCGGACCGACCCCGTCGGCCTGGACGTGCAGGAACGTGTCGGAGCCCAGATGCTCGGCGACGCCGACTGTGGCCTTCCATTCTCCAGCGGTGGTCGAAATCTGCATATGCTCGGGGCGGATGCCGATGGTCTTGGCGCCATGTTTGGCCGCCGGCGCGCCCTCGACCAGGTTCATCTTCGGCGAGCCGATGAAGCCGGCGACGAACAGGTTGCGCGGCGTCTTGTAGAGCTCCATCGGCGAGCCGACCTGCTCGATATTGCCGGCATTCAGCACGACGATCTTGTCGGCCATGGTCATCGCCTCGACCTGGTCGTGGGTGACATAGATCATGGTTGTCTTGAGCTGATGGTGCAGCTCGCTGATCTCCAGCCGCATCGTGCCGCGCAGGGCGGCATCGAGGTTGGACAGCGGCTCGTCGAACAGGAAGGCCGAGGGCTGGCGCACGATGGCGCGGCCGATGGCGACGCGCTGGCGCTGGCCGCCGGAGAGCTGGCCGGGCCGGCGTTCGAGATAGTTGGTGAGGTTCAAGACGCGCGCGGCGTCCTTGACCTTCTTGTCGATGGTCGCCTGGTCCTCGCCCGCCATCTTCAGCGGGAAGGCGATGTTCTTGGCCACCGTCATATGCGGGTAGAGCGCGTAGGACTGGAACACCATGGCAAGCTTGCGCTTGGCCGGCGCCTCGCCGGTGACGTCGCGGCCGTCGATGTTGATGGTGCCGCCGCTGGTGTCCTCCAGCCCGGCGATCAGCCGCAGCAGCGTGGACTTGCCGCAACCCGACGGGCCGACGAAGACGACGAACTCGCCGTTCTCGATCACCAGGTCAATGCCCGGAATGATGACCGTCGACCCGAAGGATTTGGAGACGTTCTTGAGCGTGATGTTTCCCATGGTTTCCTCCCCGAGGGGTTATAGTCCGACGTTCTTGAGCGTCACGTTACGGCACGGCTTGCTTACTTCACGGCGCCAAAGGTCAGGCCGCGCACCAGCTGCTTCTGGCTGAACCAGCCCATGATCAGGATCGGCGCGATCGCCAGCGTCGAGGCGGCGGAAAGCTTGGCCCAGAACAGGCCTTGCGGGCTGGAGAAAGAGCTGATGAAGGCGGTCAGCGGCGCGGCTTCCGTGGTGGTCAGCCGGATCGTCCAGAACGCTTCGTTCCAGGCCAGGATGATGTTCAGGAGCATGGTCGAGGCAATGCCGGGCACCGCCATCGGCGTCAGCACGTAGATGATCTCGTTCCACAGCGATGCGCCGTCCATGCGCGCCGCTTCCAGGATCTCGCCGGGAATTTCGCGAAAATAGGTGTAGAGCATCCACACCACGATCGGCAGGTTGATCAGCATCAGCATGACCATCAGGCCGATGCGGCTGTCGAGCAGGCCGGTGTCGCGGAAGATCAGGTAGATCGGGAACAGCACCGCGACCGCCGGCATCATCTTGGTGGACAGCATCCACATCAGGATGTCCTTGGTCCGCTTGGTCGGCGAGAACGCCATCGACCATGCCGCCGGAATGGCGACCAGCAGGGCCAGTATGGTCGAGCCGACCGAGAGCAGCACCGAATTGAAGAAGAACTTGAAATAGCCGCTCTGCGCCTGAACCTCGGTATAACTCTCGAACGTTCCCGAAGGGATCAGCGCGAAGCCCTGGATCGCCTCCTGTTCCGACTTGAACGAGGTGATGATCGTGTAGAGGATCGGGAAGAAGATCAGCAGGGCGACGATCCAGGCGGCGCCTGTCGCAATGACCTTGTGTTGGGTGGTGACTGCACGTGCCATCTTGTCCTCCCTTACTTGTCGAGGTTCTTGCCGACCGCGCGCATGGCGAAGAAGGCGACGATGTTGGCGAGAATGACGGCGATCACACCGCCCGCGGATGCCTGGCCGATTTTGAACTCCAGCAACGCCTTCTGGTAGACGAGGAAGGGCAGGTTGGTGGAGGCGTAGCCGGGGCCGCCATTGGTGGTGACGAGGATCTCGGCATAGACCGAGAGCAGGAAGATGGTCTGGATCAGGATGACGACGGTAATGGCGCGCGACATGTGCGGCAGCGTCAGATAGATGAAGCGGCTGATGAAGCCGGCGCCGTCCATTTCGGCGGCTTCCTTCTGCTCGCCGTCGAGCGATTGCAGCGCGGTCAACAGGATCAGCGTCGCGAAAGGCAGCCACTGCCAGGCGACGATGATGATGATCGCCGTCATCGGATGTTGCCCGAACCAGTCGATCGGTTGCGCCCCGAAGAAGCGCGCTATGTCGGCGAACACCCCGTATTGCGGGTGCATGATCATGTTCTTCCAGACCAGCGCGGCCACTGGCGGCATGACGAAGAACGGCGAGATGACGAGGATGCGCACAATGCCTTGTCCCCACATCGGCTGGTCGATCAACAGCGCCAGCGCGATGCCGCCGATCACCGTGATCAACAGCACGCTGATCACCAGGACCAGGGTGTTGAGGATCGACTGCAGGAAGGCGGGATTGGAATAGAACAGCGCGTAGTTGGAGAAGCCGACGAAGCCGTCGCGGATCGGATTGAGCGGATTGTACTGCTGGAAGGAGAACCAGAGTGTGATGACCAGCGGCACGATCATCCAGACGAACAGCAGCACGACGGATGGCGCCATCATGAAACGGGCAAGCGAACGGGTCTGCTGAGTAGCCATGACGGTCACCCTTCAATGGTCAGACTGAATTTTCAGAGGCGTTGAAGGCGGCCGCCCGAGCTGGGAACTCGGGCGGCCGTTGCCGGTCGAGGAGGCAACCGGCATTCGGCACCGGGAGGAGCCTTACTTGATATACCCGCCTTCGGTCATTGCCGCGGTGGCAGCGTCCTGGGCCTGCTTCAGCGCATCGTCGACGCTCGACTGGCCGGCAAGAGCCGCCGAGAAGAGCTGGCCGACTGTCGTGCCAAGGCCCTGGAATTCAGGGATGGCGACGAACTGGACACCGACATAGGGCACCGGCTTGACGGTCGGATGCGTCGGGTCGGCGGCGTTGATGGAGTCCAGCGTCATCTTGGCGAACGGAGCCGCCTTCTGGTACTCGGCATTGGCGTAGAGCGAGGAGCGCGTGCCCGGAGGAACGTTGGCCCAGCCTTCCTTCGAAGCGACGAGTTCGGCATAGTGCTTGCTGGTCGCCCACGAGACGAACTTCTCGGCCGCGTCAGCCTTCTTGGTGCCGGCCGGGATGGCTAGCGACCATGCCCACAGCCAGTTGCCGCGCTTGCCGAGCCCATTGTCGGGTGCCAGCGCATAGCCGACCTTGTCGGCGACCTGGGATGCCTTGGGATCGGAGACGAAGGACGCCGCGACCGTGGCGTCGATCCACATGCCGCACTTGCCCTGCTGGAACAGCGCCAGGTTTTCGTTGAAGCCGTTCGAGGACGCGCCCTCGGGGCCGTCGGCCTTCATCAGGTCGACATAGAACTGCAGCGTGTTCTTCCATTCCGGCTGGTCGAACTGCGGCTTCCAGTTCTCGTCGAACCAGCGGGCGCCGAAGGAGTTCGACATGGCGGTCAGGAAGGCCATGTTCTCGCCCCAGCCGGCCTTGCCGCGCAGGCACACGCCGTTCACGCCATTGGCGCGGTCGGTCATCTTGTCGGCAGCCTGCTTGATGAAGTCCCAGGTCGGCGCGTCGGGCATCTTCAGCCCGGCTTTCTCCATCAGGTCCTTGCGGTACATGACGAAGGAGCTTTCGCCGTAGAAGGGCGCGGCATAGAGCTTGCCGTCGACCGAAAGGCCGCCGGCAATAGCCGGGATGATGTCCTTGGCGTCATAGTCGTCGCCGAGCTTGTCGAGCGGCAGCAGCCAGCTCTGCTTGGCCCAGATCGGAACCTCGTAGGTGCCGATGGTCATCACGTCATACTGGCCGCCCTTGGTGGCGATGTCGGTGGTGACGCGCTCGCGCAGCACGTTCTCTTCAAGAGTGACCCAGTTGAGCTGGATGTCGGGGTTGGCCTTGGTGAAGTCGTCGGTCAGCTTCTGCATGCGGACCATATCGCCGTTGTTGACGGTGGCGATGGTGATGGATTCGGCATGTGCGGCGAAAGCGAGAGCGCTGGCCGACAACAAGCCCAGGGTGAGCGTGCGCAGTTTCATCAAATTCCTCCCATGAACCAAGATGAGCATTTGCCTTGGCTGTGAGCAATTACTCACTTGCCGTGAATTATGTCAAGCCGGATTCGATGCTGCAGCGCAGCACCGGACTTGCCGATGGACGGACGACGAGCCGCGCCCGCGCCTGATATCAGGCGGCGCGACAGGAAGGTCTGGAGGATTGGATCGAGGAAAAAACGCCTGTCAGCAGGCGATCTCGGCCAGCAGCCAGTCGCGGAAGGCGCGGATCTTCGGCACGTTTCGGCGCGCTTCGGGATAGACCAGCCAGTAGGCGTGGCCGTCATCGCCGACCAGGTCGAAGGGCTGGATCAGCCGCCCGTCGGCAAGTTCCGCTTTGAACAGTGCCCGGGTCAGGATCGCCACGCCATGTCCCGCGATCGCCGCATTGGCTTCATAGGCCTGCGCGCCCATGCTGCTGCCGGGCCGCTTGGCAAGATCATGCGCATGCACGCCGGCCGTCTCGAACCATTGGCTCCACCAGACGTCTCCCGGATCGAGGATCGGCAGCCGCAACAGGTCGGCCGGCTCCTTGACGCCGCCGATGCTCGCGGCGAGTTTCGGGCTCAGCATCGGCGTGAAATCGGCGTCGAGCAGCTTGTGGGCCTCCAGCCCCGGCCATTTGCCGCCGCCGGAGCGGATTGCCAGATCGACGTCCTCGCGGGCGAAATCCGTCAGCCGGCTCGATGTCTCAAGCCGTACGGCAAGCGCGGGATGAGCCATCTGGAACGAGCCCAGATGATGCGCCAGCCAGTTCGAGGCAAAGGTCAGTACCGTGGTGACGCACAACAGCCCGTCCGCACCACCCCGCGCGGCGGCATAGGCCTGGCTCAGAATGGCAAAGGCCTCGGTGACCGCCGGCGCCATGCGCTGGCCGGCTTCGGTCAACTCGATCTGCCGTGGCCGGCGCAGGAACAGCGGTGCGCCGACGCGCTCTTCCAGCACCTTGATCTGATAGCTGACGGCGGCCTGGGTCATGGCGAGTTCCACGGCGGCCTTGGTGAAGGAAAGATGTCGCGCCACCGCTTCGAACACCCGGATCGCCTGCAGCGGCGGCAGTTGCGAAACCTGCGGCGAGCTGAGGTCAGGCATAAAGGCTCCTTATGGGTCCTTATCGACGTTCGATTGGCAAAGCCGGCCGGCAAGACCGACATTCCTGTCAACCCGTCATTCGGGTCCAGGATAGCGAAGGTTGACGATCATGACCATGGCGCAGCAAAAATGCACTCCCGTTCCGGATTATCGCTGGATTTCGTGGCTTGCGGACGGATTCGGCTGGTTCGCGATCAGAAAAAAGGCGCATCTCGACATCAGGGACCTGTCGCCGCATCTGCAGCGCGACCTTGGTCTCCTCGATGGCAACGACCCTCGCGGGCGGCATAAATAGACTTGTTGGCTTTATCACAAGGCCGTCGCGGCGGCCGGCAGGTGGAGGCGCTTTCCGGTCAGACGCTGGCCAGCAAAGCGGCCGCCGTCCGCTCGTCGGTGATGAGCCCGTTGACCAGCCTGCGGTTCACGGCCGCCAGGATCCCAGGCAGCTTGCGCTCACCCATGGCGAGCGCAATGACCAGCGATTTCTCGCGCGACGGCAGCGATGCCGACGACACACGGTCGTTGGTGATGCCTTCGATCATGCGGCCTTCCCGGTCGAAAACCCAGCCGACGATCTCGGCGATGCCGCCGGCCTTCTGCAGGGCCTTCAACTCGCTTTCGGAAATGAAGCCGTCCTCATAGAGCGGCGCCTTCGGGCCGAGGTCGCCAATGCCGATGAAGGTGACGTCGGCTTCCGCCGCAAGGGCCAGCGTCGGCTGGATCATCGGCTGGTTAAGCAGCATCTCGCGCTCTTGTGGCGAGGAGGCGATGACCGGCAGCGGCATCGGGAAGGAGCGCGCCTTGACCCGGTCGGCCATGGTGAAGATGACGTTGTAGAAGGCGGCCGAACCGTCAGGCGAGATGTTGCCGGTCAAGGACACCACCTTGTGCTGCGGGCATTCCATGGGCGGCAATTGCTCGATCGCCGCCTTCAGCGTGCGTCCGGTGCCGATCCCCATGACGATCGGTGTCGGCGAGCGCAGCCGACGCTCGATCTCGGCGGCCGCCGCCTCGGCAATGCCGATCGTGGTGGAGGATGAATTCGGGTCGCTCGGCACCACCTCGACCAGGTCGAGCGCGAAACGCGATTTCAGCCGGGCGGCGAGGTCGAGGCAGTTGGCGATCGGATGATCGACACGGACCTTGATCAAGCCTTCCGACACGGCCAGCGACACCAGCCGCTGCGCCGTCTGCCGCGAGATGCCGAGCGTGGCGGCGATCTGGTCCTGAGTGTTGCCGGCGACGTAATAAAGCCAGCCGGCACGCGCGGCGTCGTCAAGCCTGTTGCTGCCGCCATCCTGCCGGGTACTCACGTCCTGCCTCCCAAGCCCGCCAGTCATCAAGGCGGTCCACTCTTAGTTTCGCAGGGAATGTCGGCCTGCGCAATTGTCAATCTCAAGGGCAATTGTTTGGCTCGGCACGGTCGGGATTTTCCCCACTGGCACCATTGCGACGCGGAAAGCAGGGCGGCTTCGGTGCCGGCGGCAGTCACCTTCTGTGATCGCGACGGTTTATCTCCCTGCGCAAACCCTTTAAGGGGATCGCAAAAGGAGCGCTGCATGACACCGAAGGCGGTTTTCTGGGACATGGATGGTACGCTGGTCGACAGCGAGCCGTTGCACGAGGCGGCTCTTGTAGCGGCGATGCGCAATGTCGGCCTCACGCCGCCCGGCGACCTGCATGAGCGTGTGCTCGGCGTCGCTGCCTGGCCGGTCTACGAAATGATGCGCGACGAGTTCGGCCTGGACCTGGCCTTCGACGACTGGATCGTGCGCAAATACGACCATTACCTGCCGCTGGTCGAGGGCTTGCGGCCGCGCCCCGGCGCGATCGAAGTCTTCAATGAATTGCGGGCGCTTGGCGTTCAGCAAGCGGTGGTCTCCAATTCCGACAGGCTGATCGTCGATGCCAACCTGCGCGCCGTCGGCCTCTTCTATCCCGGCATGAAGACGATCAGCCGCAACGACGTGCGCGAAGGCAAGCCGCATGCCGAACCCTTCCTGCGCGCGGCCTATCTGGCCGATGTCGATCCCGCTCACGCGGTCGCGGTCGACGACAGCTGGCCGGGCGCCATGGCGGGGCTGGCGGCGGGCATGAAGACGATCTTCTGGCCGGAAAAGCCGATGGACGGACCGCCCGGCGCCATCGTCATCAACAGCGCCGAGGAATTGCGGACTCAGCTCGGTCTCTAATTCCGGTAAACCGGCTCTTCCTCGTCGAGGATCGCCTTCAACTCGCTGAGATGGCGCTCGGCCTGGCCGGGATAGTCGTCCATTTCGCTCGCCGCCTTCTCGGCAATGGCGTCCGACAGCGTGCGCAGCGGCCGGCCGGTCCACAGCGCCTTGATGTAGGTCTCGGCGGCGCGCTCGAAATAGAACATGCGGTTGAAGGCATCGGCGACCGTGTCGCCGATCACCAGCACGCCGTGATTGCCCATCACCATGACCTTGACCTTGGGGTCGGTGAGAAGCTGCGAGCAGCGCTCGCCTTCTTCCTCGAAAGCCAGCCCGCCATAATGCGCGTCGACGACATGGCGGTTGAAGAACATCGCCGAATTCTGGTCGATCGGCGGCAATGTCGAGTCGGCGAGCGAAGCCAGCACCGTGGCATGGATCGAATGGACATGCATGACGCAGCGCGCATGCGGCACGTTGCGATGGATGGCGCCGTGCAGGCCCCAGGCCGTCGGGTCGGGTGCGTTGGGGCCTGACAGCGTGCCCGGATCGTTGGCGTCGATCATCAGCAGGTCGCTCGCCTTGATGCGCGAGAAATGCACCTGGTTGGGGTTCATCAGGAACTGCGTACCGTCCTCGTTGACCGCGAGCGAGAAATGGTTGGCCACCGCCTCATGCATGTTGAGCCGCGCCGTCCAGCGGAAGGCACAGGCAAGATCGACGCGCTCCTCATAGAAGGGCAGGTTGGTCAGCGGCTCTTTCTGCAGGCGGGCAATGCTCATCGAAAATCCTCCGGTTTTGGCGAGAATGCCGCGACCGACGGCTGCCCGCAACGGGTTTTGGTTGGCACAGCGCGAAGCTGCTGCGTCAAGCCGCCGTGCTGGTGGCGGTGCCAACCCGCAGCCCGCCATGCTCGACGATGAAGTCGATGACCTCCCGCAAGCCCTTGCCGCGTGACAGGTCGGTGAAGCCGAACGGACGCTTGCCGCGCATGCGGCCGGCGTCGCTCTCCATCACGTCGAGGTTTACGTTCACATAGGGCGCCAGATCGCTCTTGTTGATGATCAGGAAATCCGAGCGGGTGATCGCCGGCCCGCCCTTGCGCGGGATCTCCTCGCCCTGGCAGACCGAGATGACATAGAGCGTCAGATCCGCAAGGTCCGGCGAGAAGGTGGCGGCAAGGTTGTCGCCGCCGGACTCGATGAAGATGATGTCGAGATCGGGGAATTTCCGGTTGAGCTCGGCGATCGCCTGCAGATTGATCGAAGCGTCCTCGCGAATGGCGGTGTGCGGGCAGCCGCCGGTCTCGACGCCGACGATGCGGTCCTCCGGCAGGGCCTGCAGCCGGGCCAGCATCATGGCGTCTTCCCTTGTGTAGATGTCATTGGTGACGACGGCGATGGAGAACTCGTCGCGCAGCGCCTTGCAGAGTTTTTCGGTGAGCGTCGTCTTGCCGGAGCCGACGGGACCGCCAATGCCGATGCGAAGGGGACCGTTAGGCTGGGTCATGTCGGGAACTCCATGATGGCAAGGATTGCGAAGCCGAGCCCGATCAGCAGGCACAGCGGCGAATAATAGCGGACATCGAGCCGGGCGAAAGGCTGCTCGGGCGCCAGGCGCCGCCACCACGGCGTGAAGCCGGCAATGCCGCGCCCCAGGAACACCAGCCCGATGAGCAGCGAGGTGGCGGCAAGGCCCTCCCTCGGGAAGGGCGAGGCAAAGAAGCCGATGAGCGCCAGCGGCCAGAGTGTCGCCAGGCCAAGACAGGCGGCAACGGCGAAACTGGCGAAAGGCGTCGGCATCTCGTCGACGCCGCGAAAGCCGACGACCGCGCGGGCGCAGGACGCCGCATCCCTGCCCGGCCAGATGCCGCCAATGCCCCAATAGACATGCAGCGCCGTGATCAGCAGCAGGACGAATGAGAGGACAAAGGCGAGGGCGATCATGAGCGGAACAATCGCGAATACTGGGTTTCGTGCTTCATCGCCATGACGTCGGAGACGAAGGCGCAACCGCCGAGATCGTCCAACGTCGAACGGGACGCACGGGCGGCGGTCGAAATCGCCAGCGGCTCGAAGCCGGCCAGCAGCGCGGTGGCCTCGCTCTGGCCGACGACACCGAGCCTGATCGCCGCCTGGACGAGGTTGGAGAAGAAGGCTTGCAGGAAAGCGGACAGCGCGTCCTGCAGTGCAATGCCATTGCCGCCGGCGATGGCGCCGACGGCGACGCAGTAGGCGCATTCGGCCGGCAAGCGCTCCAGCGCGGGATTGGGCCAGGCGGCGGCCGCTTTCAGGAAGGCGGCACCTTGCAGCATGGTCTCGGTATGGCGTTCCCGCGATCCGGCGAGCGCCTCGGCCAGGGCCGCCACCTCGTCGAGATCGCCGGCGTTGCGGGCGCGGCGCCAGCTCTCGGAAAACAGCACGGCATCGTTCCAGCCCGAGCCCATCTCGACCAGCGTTCCCAGCCAGTTGGCCAGGCTCCCGGCATCGGCGACCAGCCCGTCATGCACCGCCCGTTCGAGACCGTGGCTGTAGGCAAAGCCGCCGACCGGAAAGGCCGGCGAGAGCCACGCCATCAGCCGCAGCAGGGCGATGTTCGAGGGCTGGTCAGTCATGATCGTGGTGATGGCCGCTATGGCTGTGCGAATGGGAATGCGATTCGCTATGCGAGTGGGAGTATGCCTCACCGTGGCTATGGGCATGCGCCTCGGCATCGCTGTGATCGTGGCCATGGTCATGACCATGGCCGCCGCCATGCCCGGAATATGCGCCGCGCACCGGCTTGAACGGTTCGGAAACCTCGCGCACCGTGGCGCCGAGCCCCTCCAGCATCGCCTTGATGACGTGGTCGCGCAGGATGACGATGCGGTCCGCCTCGATGCCCGCGGCGAGGTGGCGGTTGCCGATATGCCAGGCTAGTTCGGTCAGATGCACGCCGTCGCGGGCGCGGATGTCGTAGACCTCTTCGGGCGCCGCGATGATCTCGACATGGCGGCCATCCTCCAGCACCAGCCGGTCGCCATCGTTCAGCGCAACGGGTTCGGGTAGGTCGACCAGCACCTTGCTGCCGTCTGACAGTTCGATGGCCCGGCGGCGCAGATGCCGCTCGTCATGGGCAAGAACGGCCTTGGCAAACGCGGGCGCCGCACCCTCCGCGCTGGCGGGCAGCACCGAGACGGCGCGCGGGAATTTGGTGAAGTCGGTGTTGAGGTTGAGCTTCATTTCATGGCTCCGCCATTGGCTTGTGCCCGCGCGCGGGCAGGGCGCGAAAGCACCCTGTCGAAATAGGCGTTGACGCGGTCGGACTCGATCGGAAATTTGCCGGCGCGGGCCCAGCTGCCCATGTCGCCGAGCAGCACGTCGACGGCGGAAAACCGGTCGCCGAGCGCAAACGGCCTGTCGCCCAGCCGGCGGTCCAGCGCCTTGGCCTCCGAGGCGAAATCATAGGCGGCGGCAGGGCCGACATCGACCCGAATTTCTTTCGGCAGCAGGAAGCGGTGGCGCAATTTGTTCCACAGCGGCGCCTCGAATTCGCTCTGGGCAAAATGCATCCAGGAATCCATCTCGGCTCGGCCGGCGACTCCTGGGGTGGCGCCCATGCCTTTGTCCGAGTGCTTGTCGGCCAGGTAGACGCAGATCGCCGCCGAATCCGTCACCGTCAGTTCGCCGTCGATGAGGACCGGCACCTTGCCCGACGGATTGAGCGCATAGGCTTCCGGCGAGCTCAGTTTGACCTCGACGAACTCGTAGGGCTGCCCGAGTTCCTCGAGCATCCACAGAACCCGGCTGACCCGGGATCCCCGTGATCCGACGGCTTTGTACATGGTTGAACCCTGCCTTTCCCCAGACTCTAGACCATCCGCCATAGTCATACGATCGTGTCGAAGAGCCGCAGGATGAACGATATCTGGTAGATCAGGGCAGCCGCCACGAAGGCGATGTGGAAGCGGCGGTCGCGCACCAGGATCGCGGCAATGCAAAGCGCCACGAAGACCGGCGTGCGGAACAGATATTCGTTGCCGAAGCGGGCGAAATGCTCAGGCCCTTTCAACAGCGTATCGACCACATCGAGTAGATAGGTCGCCGCCAGCAGGCCGAAGAACCAGCCGCGGCGCGAATAGAAGAAGTCCTCGTAGCTGGTGTAGTCCAGCATCGAATCCGGAAACAGCAGAGCGCACAGCAGGAACAGCGTGATCGCGTAGAAGATGATGAACAGATATTTGCCGAAGGTCCATGTCTCGATGGCGTAGAGCCCGAACTCCCACCACCAGAAATGCACCAGCATCAGGAGCACCGAGGCGACCCAGGCCAGATGCACGGGATAGAGCCTGTACTGGCCGGGATGCTGGACGATGCGCGCCACCCCCGACAACAGGCGGGCGACACCAAGCCCGATCACCATGCCCATGACGATGCGGATATGCGGGAAAATGTCGTGGGGAGAGGCGAGTTCGGTGGCCATGGGCCTCAACAAGCTAGGTGGTGACGGCGCGCTGGGGTTCTGGGTTAGTCTCGCAGGAACTCGTCCATTGAAAGCGGGCTTCCCGGCCAAAACCGGCCATCGAGCGCCTGCTTGGCCGTAAAGGAAGGTTCGCTCGGGAAATGGGACTTCCTCAGACCCGTCTCCCTTACCGCGACGGGCAAAGCGTCCTTATACGCCCCGTCGAAAATCTGCGCGGGATAGCGTCGGAGGCTCGGGCTGTCCTTGATGATATTACCGATCCAAATGCGCTGTTCGGTGATGGAAGCTTGCCAGCTATGGCATCTGTGGCCTGGCTGAAGCTCCCATTTCAGCAGATGTGCGATCAACACTTCCATCCGGCTGCGGATCTCCCGCCTGTCGCTCCTCCCCAAGCTCTCGATCTCCTCGGCCACGTTCTCCCGATCAAGCTGCTCAAGACGCCCCTCACGCAATAGCGCGCTCTGTTCGGCGCTCCACTGCGCGAAGTCCGTTTCGTAGGGCGTCAGCGCCATAAGGCGATCAATCCTGTTCATGGGGGCATAATGCCCTAAAGCGCGTCACGTTTAAACGGGGATGGGTGCGGGTGACGTTCAAAACAGAAAATACCGCTGCGCCATCGGCAGCACGGTTGCCGGCTCGCATGTCAGCAATTCGCCGTCGGCGCGCACCTCGTAGGTTTCGGGATCGACCTCGACATGCGGCGTGGCGTCGTTGAGCACCATCGAATGCTTGCCGATGCCGCCGCGGGTGTTTTCCACGGCGACGAACTGCTTTTCGACGCCGAGCCGTCCATGCAGCCCTGACTCGAGCGCGGCCTTCGAAACGAAGGTCACCGACGAATTGGTCCTGGCCTTGCCATAGGCGCCGAACATCGGCCGGTAGTGCATCGGCTGCGGCGTCGGGATCGAGGCGTTGGGGTCGCCCATCGGGGCGGCGGCGATCATGCCGCCGATCAGCACCATGTCCGGCTTCACGCCGAAGAAGGCCGGGTTCCACAGCACCAGGTCGGCGCGCTTGCCGACGGCGATCGAGCCGATGTCTTTCGACAACCCATGCGCGATGGCCGGGTTGATCGTGTATTTGGCGATGTAGCGGCGGACGCGGAAATTGTCGTTGTCGCCGGTCTCCTGCGGCAGCGCGCCGCGCTGGCGCTTCATCTTGTCGGCGGTCTGCCATGTCCGGATCGCCACTTCGCCGACGCGGCCCATCGCCTGGCTGTCCGACGAGATGATCGAGAAGGCGCCGATGTCGTGCAGGATGTCTTCGGCGGCGATCGTCTCCTTGCGGATGCGGCTTTCGGCAAAGGCGATGTCCTCGGGGATCGACGGCGACAGATGATGGCAGACCATCAGCATGTCGAGATGCTCGGCCAGCGTGTTGACGGTGTAGGGCCGCGTCGGATTGGTCGATGACGGGATGACGTTGGGCAGGCCGCAGACCTTGATGATATCAGGCGCATGGCCGCCGCCGGCGCCTTCGGTGTGGAAGGCGTGGATGGTGCGGCCCTTGATCGCCGCCACGGTGTTTTCGACAAAGCCGGACTCGTTCAGCGTGTCGGTGTGGATCATCACCTGCACGTCGTAGTCGTCGGCCACCGACAGGCAGCAGTCGATCGCCGCCGGCGTCGTGCCCCAATCCTCATGCAGCTTCAGCGAGCAGGCACCGCCCAGCACCATTTCCTCAAGCGCCGCCGGCAGCGACGCATTGCCCTTGCCCGACAGGCCGATATTCATCGGAAAGGCGTCGAAGGACTGGATCATGCGCGCCATATGCCACGGCCCCGGCGTGCAGGTGGTGGCCAGCGTGCCATGTGCCGGGCCGGTGCCGCCGCCGAGCATGGTGGTGATGCCTGACATCAGCGCTTCCTCGATCTGCTGCGGGCAGATGAAGTGGATATGCGCGTCGAAGCCGCCGGCGGTCAGGATCTTGCCTTCGCCGGCGATGATCTCGGTGCCCGGGCCGATGATGATGGTGACACCGTCCTGCGTGTCCGGATTGCCGGCCTTGCCGATGGCCGCGATGCGGCCGTCCCTCAGGCCGATATCGGCCTTGAAGATACCGGCGCTGGCGTCGATCACCAGGGCATTGGTTATGACGGTGTCGACCGCGCCCTGGGCGCGGGAAACCTGGCTCTGGCCCATGCCGTCGCGGATGACCTTGCCGCCGCCGAATTTTACTTCCTCACCGTGAATGGTGAGGTCCTTTTCCACCTCGATGAAAAGCTCGGTGTCGGCCAGCCTGACCTTGTCGCCGACAGTCGGCCCATACATTTGGGCGTAGGTGGCACGCGAGATTCTGGCCATCAGCGATTGCTCCCGAAATGCGGTGTGGTTGAGGTTGGGGCGCACATTGCCGCCATCCAATGGTCACGCAATGACCCGCTGGGCGACACCTTCTGATCCCATTTGGCGGTTGAGGTTACGAGGTCACCCCAAAACGACCGTTTGCCAAATCGATGGAAGGAAAATCCATGCGCAAAACGACAATTCTTGCAGCCGCGGCCAGCCTGATGCTGGCCGGTGCCGCCAGTGCCCAGCAGCAGCCGGCTCCGGCCGCGCCTGCCCCCGCCGCGCCATCTCCCGGCGGTCAGCAGGCCGCGCCGGCGATCCAGAGCGTCAACATTGTCGACATCACCGAGTTGCCGAAGGACACACAGACGCAGGTCAATCAGGTGATCGCCCAGCGCGGTGACGCCGGCCTGCAGAAACTGCGCAGCTCGATCGACGCCACTCCCAAGGTGAAGTCCGCCCTCCAGGCCAAGGGAATGACCTCGGCGCAGGTGGTCGCGGCGAGCATGGAGCCCAACGGCGCGCTGACCTTGATCACCAAGAAGGCCAGCTGACGGCCCGGCGCGGCGGGCCGGCATCCGGTCCGCCGGCCGCATCACGAGGGGAACCATGGCAGGGCTGGAGTCGTTTCGTTCCTTGAGCGTTGGAACAAACTGCGAAAGCGAACGATGACCTCCACCTTGCCCGACGCCAGATGGCTGCATGCCATTGCGGCGGCCGCGTTTCTGGCAGCGAGCCTTCCGCAAGCCGCGCTGAATGCGCAGGGCCTTGAAAGTCCGGAGACCGTCGACCGGATCGTCGGCTCGCAAGTCAACGAGGAAGAGACCAAGACGACAGCTGAAATCGGCAAAGTCAGTTCGGCGATCGATCGCACGCGCGACAACATCAGCACGGTGCGCAAGACCTCCAAGCTCGACAGGGTCGACATCGTGTTCCTGACCGACTCGGCGCGCAGCGAAGGCGGTCCGCCCCCGGTCATCGAGAACAAGGTTCGCCAGCACAAGGACGATGTCGCGGAACTGCGCAAGGAGATAGAGGCCAACGCCCTGCTGTTCAATGCCATCGATTCGCGGCGCGTGGCCGCGCAGGACGTTCTCGCCGTCGAGTTCGACGATCTCGGAAAGATCGTCATCTATGCGGCCGCCAAACCGTCGAACTGAGCCGAAAGCACTGCCTGCTTTCATGCTTGCTGGTCTTGCGCGGCGCGCATGAGACGCCACAGAACTCACAGCTTGCCCATCACCTTCTGCTGGAACCCGTAGACCTCGCGCTTGCCGCCGAGCGGCACCAGCGTCACGTCGCGTTCCTGCCCCGGTTCGAAGCGCATGGCGGTGCCGGCGGCGATGTCGAGGCGCATGCCGCGGGCCTGTTCGCGGTCGAATTTCAGCCCCTCGTTGGTTTCGAAGAAATGGTAGTGGCTGCCGACCTGGATCGGCCGGTCGCCGCTGTTGGCGACTTTCAGGGTGACGGTCGGCAGGCCCTTATTGAGCTCGATGTCGCCTTGGACGGGGATGATTTCGCCGGGGATCATCTGCAATCACACGACGCCGAAGGCCAAACCAAGGCCGATCGCCGCGCAGGCAGCCCCCGCGACACGGGCCAGACCACGGAACCTCGTGCCAAGGCCAAGCGCGGCGGCAATGCCGACGGCATGAAGCAGCGCGGTGGCGACGGCAAAGCCGGCCATATATTCGAGCCCTCCGGCATTTTCGGGCACTTCGGTGCCATGCGCATGGCCGTGGAACAGCGCGAACAGGCCGAGAATGGCGACGCCCGCCGAGACGGGCAGATCGACCGCCAGCGCCACCAGCAGGCCAAGCGCCACGACGGAGGCCAGTATGCCCGGTTCGACGAAAGGCACCGGCACATGCGCCATGCCAAGGGCCGCGCCGGCAAGCATGACGCCGACAAAGGCCGCCGGCCACGCCCAGATCGCCCTGCCGCCCTTGAGGGCCGCCCACAGGCCGACGGCGATCATCACTGTCATATGATCGAGGCCGGACAAGGGATGCATGAAGCCGGCCGTGAAGGAGGAGGTGGTGCCGATGCCGACATGGGCATAGGCCGGCATGGCGGCGGCCATGAGCAGGATCGCCGCGAGGCCCAGGCGTTTGGCAGGGATCATTCTACTTGCCTTTCGTTTGCGATGGAGCAGTCACGCGGCCTTGCGCGGGCCGCAGCCCTCGGCCTTGAGGACGCGCTTGGTCGAAGCCGGATATTTCTTCAGCATCGCGGCTGGGCGGATCGGCCTGGCCGAAAAATTGCCGCCGCAATTGGGGCAGGCGCCGTCCAGCACGCTTTCCACGCAATCGGCGCAGAAGGTGCATTCGAAGGTGCAGATCAGTGCATCCGTCGCTTCCGGCGGCAGGTCCTTGTCGCAGCACTCGCAATTCGGGCGCAGCTCGAGCATTTCGGTCTCCTCACCTGATGGGCTCGTGCACGGTCACCAGCTTGGTGCCGTCGGGGAAGGTCGCTTCCACCTGCACGTCATGGATCATCTCGGCGATGCCTTCCATCACCTGCGCGCGGGTGACGACATGGGCGCCGGCCTCCATCAGTTCGGCGACCGGGCGGCCGTCGCGGGCGCCTTCGACGACGAAATCGGTGATCAGCGCGATCGCTTCCGGATGGTTCAGCTTGACGCCACGCTCCAGCCGCTTGCGTGCCACGATCGCCGCCATGGCGATCAGCAGCTTGTCTTTTTCCCTCGGCGTCAGGTTCATGCGGTTTCCAGAATCACAGTGACCATAATTTGGGCAGCCCCGCCCTTCCGTTGAGCAGTCCGACGAGCGGAACCAGCCGCTGGCGCAGTTGGTAGCCGTCCTCGGCGTAAAGCCTCGCAAGAAGCTTGCCAGATGCCTTCACGCTCCAGGCGCTGGCGCCGCCCCGGTCGCCGACTATCTCGCGGACCGGATCGAGAAATGCCTCGGCCCGCGGCGACACAAGCAGCAGCGTTGCCACGGCGATCGCGCCGCCGGCCGCCGCCGGGCGTGCAAGGGCGGCAGTGATATCAGGTCCGATGCGGAAATCCTCGGCATGGATGAGGAACCCATCCTGGCGAACACGCCAGCGGTCGCGGAAAGTGCCGAACGCGGCGCGTTCGCCCATGGCCAGGCGGCCGAAGACGGTGGCCTCCAGCACCAGCGCCTCGGCCCCCGCGGCAAGTTCGACGTCCAATGTGCGGGCAAAGGCGGCGCGGTCGAAGACGATGGTCTCCTGCGGCAGCCAGGCGATGCGGCCGTTCTCGCCGACCGTCAGCCTGACCCGCACCTCGGCCTGGTCGGATGCGGCGCGATAGACCTTCTCGCAGGCCTGGGTCGTTACCGACGCCGAGGCCTTTGCGCCGACATCCACGTCCCAGCCGATGCGGTCGCCGCCGGTCAGTCCGCCGGCGGTGTTGATCAGCACTGCCTCCAGCGGGTCGGCCGAAACGGCCGGCAGCCTTATCTTGGCGGAACCGTCCTGATAGAGGCGCCGCAGCCGCGTGCGGCCGCCCGCGCTGGCGCAGCCCAGCTGCGCCAGACCCGCGGCGCGCTGGGCCAAAGGTGCCGAAAACTTGGTATATTCGATCGTATCCACCCCGTCAGGTTAAGCACTGTGGCGGTTTTGTCGATATATAGCTTGTTGCTTGATGGCGTTTCCGTTTCTATAGAGGGAGCCACCTCGGTGCGGTCAGGCGATGCTTGGCGGGGGTAGAAGGCGATGATCGCGGCCTGATATCGAGGACAGAAGGCGCTGTTCAGTTGGCGTCGGGAAACGACAAAGTGGGGAAGAGACCGAATGGCTGACCAGCTGGCAACGGACATCATCGAAAAGATCAAGGCCCATGCCGAGCCGGGCGGTGAAGAAATCACCACCAGCACCGAATTGACGTCGCTCGGCATCCATTCGCTGGAGCTGACGGAGATCATCTTCGACCTCGAGGAGCAGTATGGCATCGAGATCGAAATGAACACGGTCGATGCCTGGAGCAATCTCAAGAATGTTGGCGACATGGTCGAGGCCGTTCGCGCGCTGATCGCGAAAAAAGCCTGACCGAATGCTGAAACGCGTCGTCATTACCGGCATTGGCGGGCTGTGCGGACTTGGCGTCGATGCGCAGTCGATCTGGACCGAAATGCGGGCCGGCCGTTCGGCCATCGGCCCGATCGACAATCCCTTCCTGCATGATTTGAAGGTCAAGACCGGCTGCGAGATCAAGGCGCTGCCCGAGCACGGCATCGAGCGCAAGCAGCTGGTGTCGATGGATCGTTTCAGCCTGCTGGCGGTGATTGCCGCAAAGGAGGCCATGCAGCAGTCCGGCCTGGCTCCGCATGCCGACAACACCTATCGCATGGGAACCATCGTCGGCGTCGGCGTCTGCGGCTTCGAGACCGTCGAGGAGAACTATCGCGCCATTCTGGTCGAGGGCAAGAATCGCGCCGGCATCTTCACCGTGCCCAGGGTCATGCCGGGCGCCGCCGCCGGCCAGGTCAGCATGCATCTCGGCCTGCGCGGACCCGTCTTCGGCGTCACCTCGGCCTGCTCGTCGGCCAACCACGCCATCGCCTCGGCGGTCGACCAGATCAGGCTCGGCCGCGCCGACGTCATGGTTGCCGGCGGCACCGAGGCGCCGCTGGTCTGGGGCGTGCTCAAGGGCTGGGAGGCATTGCGCGTGCTGTCGCCCGACACCTGCCGGCCGTTCTCGGCCGACCGCCAGGGCCTGGTGCTCGGCGAAGGCGCCGGCATGGCGGTTCTGGAAAGCTACGATCACGCCATGGCGCGTGGCGCCACCATCCTCGCCGAAATCGCCGGCGCCGGCCTCTCGGCCGATGCCTCCGACATCGTCGCCCCGACCGTCGAGGGACCGGAAGCCGCGATGCGCTTCTGCCTGGCCGATGCCGGGCTCAATCCCGAGGACATCGATTATCTCAACGCGCACGGCACCGGCACTAAGGCCAACGACCAGATCGAAACCAATGCGATCAAGCGCGTCTTTGGCGAACACGCGCGGTCGTTGTCCATCTCCTCGACCAAGTCGATGCATGCCCATTGCCTGGGCGCGTCGGGCGGGCTGGAGATGATCGCCTGCGTCATGGCGATCCGCGAAGGCGTCGTGCCGCCGACCGCCAATTACCGCGAACCCGATCCCGATTGCGATCTCGACGTGACGCCCAATGTCGCGCGCGAGCGCAAGGTGCGCGCCGCCATCAGCAACGGTTTTGCTTTCGGCGGCACCAATGCGGTGCTGGCATTCAAGGCCATCTAATCCCGGGCGGTCACCACCGCCCCGGGCGGTCACCACCGCCCCGAGGGTCACTGCGTCCGGGCGGTCTTGAGCGCGCTCGGCGATCCGCCGCGTTGGGCTGGTTTGCTGTCCGTGCATGGCGAAACTGTCGCCGACATATTGATCCTGCCTGGCCGTGCGCCTAATTCTTGGCCACCCGCCAACAACCGCGCCATTGGGTGCGAATCCCCGCTCAGGAGTTTTTCGATGGCCGACTTGTCCGCCTTTCCGATCACCACCCGTTGGCCGGCCAAATATCCCGACCAGATCCAGCTCTATTCGGCGACGACGCCCAATGGTGTGAAGATATCGATCGCGCTGGAAGAGATCGGCTTGCCCTACGAGCCGCATCTGGTCAACATCAGCAAGGACGAAAGCTGGACGCCGGAGTTCCTGTCGCTCAATCCCAATGGCAAGATCCCGGCGATCATCGATCCCAACGGCCCGGACGGCAAGCCGATCGGGCTTTTCGAATCCGGCGCCATCCTGCTCTATCTCGCCGACAAGACCGGCTTGCTTATCCCGGCGGACGCAGCGCGGCGTTATGAGACGATCCAGTGGGTCTTCTTTCAGATGGCTTCCGTCGGGCCGATGTTCGGCCAGGTCGGGTTCTTCCACAAATTCGCCGGCCGCGAGATCGCCGACAAGCGCCCGCTGGAACGCTACCGCGACGAATCGCGGCGGCTGATCGGCGTGCTCGATGGCCGCCTCAAGGGCCGCAAATGGATCATGGGCAATGACTACACCATCGCCGACATCTCGCTGCTCGGCTGGGTGCGCAATTTGATCGGCTTCTATGAAGCGCGCGAACTCGTCGGCTTCGATGATTTCGCCAATGTGGCGGCATGGCTGGATCGTGGCCTGGCGCGGCCGGCGGTGCAGAAGGGCCTGACCATTCCGGCAAAAGGCTGAATTGGACCCGTCGCCATGGCGGCGACGGCCTTCGCTAATCGAGAAGCAGGCCTGCTACTTCGCCTTGGCCTTCGAAGCCTTCGAACCGCCCCTGCCGATCACGGAAGCCGCAAGCGAGACGGCACCGCGCGCGGTGGCCACCACCGCGCCGGCGGCGACGTTGGCCGCGGTCCGGACTGCACCGGCTTTGGCAGGCGCCGGCTTGCGCGGGCTTGCAGTCTTCGCGGCCGGCACGACCTTTCTGGGTGCGGCCTTGCCGAAAGCGCCCTTGGCGTCCTTCGAACGCTCTGCAATCGCCGGGCCAGCACCGGCTTTGGCCTGCGTTGCCTTAGCAGGCCTCGTCTTGGCTGGTTTTTTTGCCTTGGTTACCATTGGAAAATCCCTTACGCCGGACAAACGGGTTCTGAGGCATAACGGCGTGAAACTCTTAAGGTTCCCGCCAAGAAATACCGAAAATTAAGCGTGTTAACCAATGATCAGGTCGGCGGCCAGCCGCCGGGCCAGCACACGTTCGATGTTGGGCATGTCGTTGGAGGCGATCCAGGCGCGCGCATCCTCATCGGAACGCCCATGGCCCTGCCAGCGCTCCATCAGGCGGCGCTCGAGCTCATTGCGCGGCACATCGACGAAGATCGAGAAATCGAACAGCGGCGCCAGCCGCGACCACGGCTCCTCGTCGAGCAGCAGGTAATTGCCTTCGACCAGGATGAACTTGGTCTCGGTCCCGACGATCGCGGCGGCGGCGCGCGACAGCTCCATGCTGCGGTCGAAGACGGGAATGGCGATGTCGGGTTCGCCGGCCCGGATGCGCTTCATCAGGGTCTCGAAGCCGGCAAAGTCGAAGGTTTCCGGTGCGCCCTTGCGCGCCCGCAGGCCGCGCGCATTGAGCACGATGTCGTCATAGTGGAAGCCGTCCATCGGCACGACCTCCACCGCCCCTTCCGGCAAAAGGTCGTGCAGGCCGGCCGACAGCGTGGACTTGCCGGAGCCTGGTGGGCCGGCGATGGCGACGATGAAGCGTTTTGCCTTGCCGGCGCGTTTGAAGATGGTGGCGGCGAGGTGGGCGATTTCGGACATGGGAGCCTCACTTGCCTGGATGATCGGCAAAATATTACGCCGCATTTTGGCGTCAGTCGGTGGAAATTTCAAACCCCGCGCCCGCGCAATCCCGGCTCAGGCGGCAACAGGCTGGCCGATGCGCAGGAAAGCGCTGTCGAACGGCACCTCCGATGGGGAGCCACCGGCCGAGAGCCGCATCTGGCTGTCGGCCGTGATGATCTCGCGTGGCGGTTGTCCATCGGACAGCGGCAGGGCGCCGATGACATGGCGGAACGAGAAACTGCGGCCTTCGCCGAGCGCAAAGGCGGTCGCCACGCCTTCGCGCTTCAGCCAGTTGTCTCCGATCGAGGCGGCATGGCCGACAGCCGTGCGGCCGTCCTCTATGCCAAGCACGCCGAGATGCCTGCCGCTCCAGGGCGCATAGTCGCGCCCGCCATTGCTGAGCCACAGCATGGTAACAGGCAGTTCGGCCGGGTTCTTCAACACCAGCACCAGATCGTCCTCGGCCTGGCGCGCCAGCGCCGTCCAGCCCGGTCCGTCATGGTCGGCCTCGACCAGGGTGATGAAATCCTCGCGCCGATCCTCCATGCGGTATTGCGTCAGGTCGAGCGTGCCGCCGCTGGCGGCGGGAAACTGGCCGAGGTCACTGGACCGCGCCGGATAGGCCAGCATGAAGCGGCCGCGCACGGGATCGGGCTCCAGCGGATCAGAGGGCGTCGCGGCAAATCGTTTCGGCGAAAAGGCCAGCCTGCCGCCGCCTTTCATCGCCGTCATCGGGTGATGGGCGACGGAAATCGCACCGGACCCGCCGGAAAACACATGTTCCTGATAGAGGAAGGGGTGGCCGTCTCGCAGCGTGAAGATTTTGTCGACGCTGGCGCCCATCACCTTGTGCCGCAGCCGGAAGACAGCGCGCCATCCGCCATCCGTGGCACAGCTCTCGGCGACATCCCAGGCGCTGTTGGCGGTCCAGCCATGCAGCGGCGCCTCCTCGACATCGCTGCGCGAAAACGGCGCGCAGAGGAAATCGCCGGACAGCCGGACCGTGCCTTGCGGCAGGTCCTTCGGCAGCGCTTCGCCTGAATCGACCCAGGGCGCGCGGTGCAGCGGCCTCAGCCGCCGTCCGCCGCTCTCGACCGTCATGTCGGCGATGTGACCGACAGTGAGATCGAGCGAAACCGAAATACCCTTGGCCTTGATCGTGCAGATATCCATAGCGCTCTCACCGAATCTGAAGGCGCAGACAGAACCCGTTCGGCGCGGATTGCGCAAGCGCTGGAGCCGGCATTTCGCATCAGGCACAATGGAAGCCGTCGGCGCTGCCCCTCATCCGCCTGCCGGCACCTTCTCCCCGTATAGAGACGGGGAGAAGGGAACTGGCCGCGCGCTGGCGCTTTCTCTGCAACGCCGGTGATTGGCGAAACCGCTGACGACAGCGCCCCTCTCCCCGTCTCTAAACGGGGAGAGGATGCCGGCAGGCAGGTGAGGGGCGGCGCAAACGCGGGAAGACGAAGGCCAAACTGAAGCCATCGCCATGATCAGCGCTCTCAGGCCTACTGCCGCTTGTATTCCCGCACCGGCGATTTCGTCCCGTCGGTGTAGGTCACCTGCACCGACATCGATTTCACGCTGTCGGCGATCTTGAAATAGCCCTTGGCGTCGTAGGGGATGGCGTAGGGGTCCTTCTTGTCGCAAGGCGGAATCTCGAGGGACTTGTCAAGCGCGGCACCGTCCAGGCTGTAACGAACCTCCTTGATGGCGCAGCGGTAGGACAGCATCTGGGTGAAATAGACCAGGCCGTGATTGCCGCCGGAGTCGAAGGCGATCCACGACGTCCAGAACTGGTCGAGGATCTGCTTGTCGCCTTGCTGCAGCGCGGCGTCCGGGTCGAAGCTTATGTCGAATGGGCCGGTCTCGCGGCCCCTGATGTCGAGATATTTGATCGCGATCGTCGTCGCGGCCGTGCTGTCGGGCAGTTCGAAGCTCGGATTGGCCATCGGCTTGCCGGTGGTCTGGTCCTTCATCGCCAGGAAGCCGGTGTCGGTGAAGGGACCGCTGGTGCCAAGCCGCCAGGAGATCGCGGTAGCCGGCTCCGGGAGCGAAATGGTCATCGACCAGCCCTGGTTGGAGCGCATCGGCGTCAGCGAAGGCGCGAAGCGCGCGGGGTCGAGCACGTCGCCAAGGGCGGCCAGCCGGCTGCGGCTGCGGTCCAGCCAGTCCGCGAGCTGCGTCTGGTCGACGAAATATTTGAGCAGCCCGCCATCCTTTTCATAGGACACGAACTTGGTCAGCGCCTGGGCTTCGTTGCGCTTGTCGGCCAGCGTCTGGCTGCCGAGGCGGTCTTCCGAAAACTCCTGCGCCTTGAGGAAATAGGCCGGCGCGTAGTCGGGATTGGCCGTGATGAAGGCGTTGAGCTTGTCGAGCCGCTGGGCGTCCTCGAACTGCAATATATGCACCAGCTTGATCGACAGCGCCTTGCCCTTGTCGGCCAGCTGCCCGAACACTTCGCGCGCGCCGGCCTTGCCGTCCTGCACGCGAAGCAGCGTGGCAAAGCGCGTATAGGGGTCGATGGCGTCGATATCGAAGCCGGCAAAGGCGAGGTAGGAGCGCCTTGCGTTGAGCATGTCGCCCGACAATTCGTAGACGCGGGCATTGTGGTAGAACTCGTCCGGCCGCTTCGGCTCGGCTATCGCTCCGCCTTGCGCCGCCAGCTGGGCAAAACCCTTGGCGATGGTGTCGATCGAGGCGGCGATCTGTTCGGTCGTGGCCTGCAGCTTTTCGGCCTGGACCTGCTGCTGTTGCTGGCCGGCGGCGAGCGTGTCGGTCGTCTGCTTGACCGCCTCGACGGTCTTCTGCGTCTCAGCACCCTGCTGCGTCTGCTGTTGCTGGGCGGATGCGATCTGGTCGGTCTTCTGCGCCACCGTATCGGTCGTTTTCTTGACCTGTTCGACGGTCTTTTGCGTCTGCGTCACCGTCTGCTCGATCTTGGCCACCTTCTCGGAGACGATACCCATCGACTGCTGCAATTGCGCGATCGCCGGCACCAGGCCGGCGATGACGCCGTTCTGCGAATTGGTCTCCTGCTGCACGGCATAGACGCCGCCGGCGACCGCGGCAGCACTCGTGGCGAACAACAGCGCCGGCAGCGCCTTGGTTGCCAGCACGAGCCGCAGCACGATGGCGATGGCGATGATGGCCGCGGCGATTGCCGCGACCAGCGCGATATAGGCGGCGAACGGCGCCAGCGGATTGAGCACGTCGCCAACGGCGCCGCTGATGAAAGCGACGCTGCCGGCCCATTTGCCGGTGCGGCTGAGCGATGCCTTGATAAGCGAAGGCGCTGCGCCCCCGGCCCCGATGTCCGTCATGCCACCCCCCAAGCCAGCCAATGCCACGCCCCTTCCCACAGGAAACGCGGTTTTGGCAAGGAAAGATGCAGAAACAGGCGTTTTCGGGGCGGGCTGGCAAGCTTGCGAAGGCTCGACAATCCTGGGGCTAACCTCCATTAACCAAATGGACGCATCCAACGCGTTACGTTAGCTTCGCCTCATCTCAGCAACAGCATCGCCAGAACAGTCCCGCCCTTGTCCAAACTGCGTTCCTTCCCGCTCCTCCAGAGAGTTTTCGTCGCCCTTGGCCTGTTGCTGATGGTGGCCGGCTGCTCGACCACGACCCCGCCGGACCAGGTGCTGACTGTCCCGGCGCCGCCGCAGAAATATGCCGCCATCGTCGTCGACGTCAGGACCGGCAAGCAGATGTTCGAGGTCAACTCGACGGCGCAGCGCTACCCGGCCTCGCTGACCAAGATGATGACGCTATATCTTTTGTTCGAGGCGATGGAATCCGGCCGCGTCACCAAGGAGACGCAGATCCCCGTCTCCGACCACGCCGCCTCGCAGCCGCCGACCAAGATGCGCTTCCGGCGCGGCGAAACGATCGATGTCGATTCCGCCATCCGCGCCATCGTCGTCAAGTCAGCCAATGACGTGGCGGTGGCGGTGGGCGAATATCTCGGCGGCTCGGAGGACCAGTTCGCCGCCATGATGACCTCAAAGGCGCGTTCGCTCGGCATGACCAGCACCACTTTCCGCAACGCTTCCGGCCTGCCCGACGATGGCCAGATGACCACCGCGCGCGACATGGCGGTGCTCGGCATGGCGCTGCGCCAGCGCTTCCCCCAGCACTTCCACTATTTCTCCGAGAGCGATTTCATGTTCCGCGGCAGGCTGGTGCGCGGCCACAACGACATGCTCGGCCGCGTGCGCGGCGTCGACGGCATCAAGACCGGCTATATCAGGGCGTCGGGCTTCAACATCGTCACCTCCTACAATGCCGACGGCCGCCAGCTGATCGTGGTGGTGATGGGCGCCGACTCGGCCCGCCAGCGCAACGACCACGTCGAAGCGCTGATCCAGCGCAGCCTGTCGCCGACCATGGACGGCGCGAAAACGCGCCTGATGTTTGCCGAACAGCAGTGACAAGAGAGGGGGGCAGCGGAGCCTCCCTCGATTCGTCATCCACGGGCGGAGCAAGGAGCGCAGCGACGCGGCGCAGACCCGAGGATCCATGCCGGGACTCCGAAGCGTTGCCACGGTGCAGAACTCCGCTCCGCTGCACCTTAAGATCAACGTCCCGGCATGGATCCTCGGGTCTTCGCGCCGCCGCTCCCGCCCCATGCTCCGCCCGTGGATGACGAAGTCGGGCAGGCCTCGGCCAACCCGCCAACACCCCCCCAAACCCCACAGCCGGCTATCGTTATCCCATTGTCACGCAATCGTCGGGAAGCCATGGCATAGGCAGCGCAATCCGACAGTGGATATACCCCGCCACCTCGGCGTATCCTCAATGTCCAGCGCCACAGCAGGAGCCAGCACCATGAGCACCGTCCCCAAGGCATCCGAGCAGCAGGCGGCGGACAATGAGCACGATAGCGGCGGCGAATATTTCGAGGCGCCGATCACGCCGGAGGATTTGCACGAGGGCTCGGACGAGCATTTCGACACGCCCGAAGTGCCGGACTCAGAACCAGCGGGCCTCGGCACCTCCCGCATAAAGCCGAAGAAAAAACCGTCGGCGATCTCGGGCCGCAAATTCCACAAGCGCGACCTGGTGCGCATCGACACGCTGCGCCCGAGCCTGGCCGACCGCATCCGCTCCGACCATCCCGACCTGCCCAGGGGCGCTCGCATCAGCCGCGAGGAGCTCGGCCGCTACCGCATGCGCTACATGGAGGAGCTGCTGCAGCAGGAGCACGGCGAATTCTCCGAGCTCGACCGCCAGGTGGTGGAATCGATCGCCCGGCAGGACACGATTTCGGAAAACTCGGAAGAAGAATTCGAGGAGCACCGCACCTTCCCCGACCGCGTCTCCGACAATATGGCCGCCTTTGGCGGCAGCTGGTGGTTCCTGATCTCGTTTGCCACCGTGCTCCTGGTCTGGATCGGCATCAATCTGTTCGAGGGCTTGAACAGCGCCTTCGACCCCTATCCCTTCATCCTGCTCAACCTGCTGCTCTCCTGCATCGCCGCCATCCAGGCGCCGGTCATCATGATGAGCCAGAAGCGCCAGGAGGTGAAAGACCGCCTGCGCTCCTTCAACGAATACCGCGTCAACCTCAAAGCCGAGCTCGAAGTGCGCCACCTGCACGAAAAACTCGACTACCTCATCTCCCGCCAATGGACGCGCCTGGCCGAAATGCAGCAGATGCAGCTCGATGCGATGAACGAGCTCGCGGGTACGAAGAAGGTGAAGCGGGCGGTGCGGGGGGTGAGGAGAAGGACGGTGAAGGGGGAGGCGGGGCAGTGAGGGGGCTAATTCGGTCGAGGTCGTTTGAAATCATTTATTCGCCATCGATCGCCGTCGTGAGCAGATTCCCTGTTGTCATCGCATCGGACCGGCACGCGGAACACTTCCGGCGCGTCGGAAAGATCCAATGTTAGGTAGAACGGAGCCTTGCCATCTCCATTTACAAAGCTTGGCCAATCCAGCGGCTTCAGTTTCTTTGGCTGCCCGGGGGACATGAGCACTACGAAGATGCGTATCGGATCGGTGCTCTGAATGCCGTCGACATGAACGCGATGTGAGAAATCTCGCCATTCGCATAATCTCTGATGTTTGCTGACAATCTGATCGTTGCCCCAACTCGTTACGCCCTTCGCTTCGATCAGGATAATCGTTCGGCTGAACGCGACCACGAAATCAAAGTCTTCTTGCGTACCGCGAATGAAGCGACGGATGGGCTCATCTGATGCCGAAACTATTGGATTCTCTAGGATGGTAGGCTCGTTGTCGACGCTCCTTGCTCTATCAAGCACCAGGGCACCAAACAGCCAATCAATGTGATAGTCGATCGCCCACCAAGCGTTCTTCGGAATGGCGACTTTGATCACGTCCCCAAGCTCTTTTCGAAAAGAGTTCGAAAGAGGCAGATCCTTCCCTCTTTCACCGAGCGCATTGCGGATGAGCCAATAGCGCTCCTTTCGATTGAACAGCTTGAGACATTCCACCAATGTTCGCGCCATTCGTGCCTCCAGATTGTCGGATCTTTTGATCAAGCTACTGCGCTGTCGCTGATCTCGCGGATCCGACTGACGAGCCTGGTAACCCGGTCCTCATCGAATACCTGCTCAGGCCCGGTAGGAGCCAGATCTGTGAAGGGCGGCTCGTAGAGCAGGCTCGGGTCCATCGTGCCCTGGTCGGTCAGGTGCTCGATGATCATCCCGACAAATTCGATCTGCGCGGCGGAAGCAGTTCCCGTAGACAGGAATTCGCCAAAGGCTTCCGAAACGGCCGCCCGGTCGAGGCCTACCAATGAACGCACGAAGCGACCGAAGCCATGGCTCGCCTCGCGAGCGCGCTCGATGTCGCCAGCATCGCCGATACCAGCATCAAGCAGCATCTTTTCCAGCTCGGCGAGGTCGATAGTGGTCAGCGGCTTGCCTTGCCGCAACTTGTGCAGGACGAGATGATCCTCGTGCTTCCTGAGGAAATGGCGGGCCTTCTGCTTAAAGCGGGCGAAGTCCGCCTCACCGACTTGCGGCAGGTCAACCTCGACCCCTTCGCCGATTTCGTCGGCAAAATCGGAATAGACGACCGCTTTCCGCCCTTTCTCGATGTGCTGGATAAGCTCGCGCAGCCGTAGCCTTACCAACTCCAACAATGGGACAGTGACGCCTTCCCACCAGAGGTCCGTTTGGATTTCCTCGATCAAGGCGGCTTGCTGGGCGATTGCCGGAATACCCGTTTGACTCTCCAGTGCCGACGCGATCTCCAGCAGCTGTTTCTTGAACGTAGCGAAGCGTTTGGAACCCTTCAGCAGGGCAAGCTGCAGCGAGAACATCAACAGATCGAACCGCTTCGCTTCCTCAGTGCCGAACTGCTTGGCCGACGGCAGAGGTGCAACCTCGTCGATAAGTTCCTTGCGATTCTCATCATTGATCGCAATCCAGGCTTCCGGCTTCTGATATTTCTCCACGGCACGACGGTGCTGGCGCACAAGGAAGTTGTCCGGATTCAGTCCAGCCACGGTATCGCGGAGAATGCCCACCGCATCGGTCCGGATATCCTCCTCAGACGGAGCACCAGCAGCCGCGTCCGGTACTTTGAAGGGTTTCGCTTCTTCGCCTAGCTCGTGAGGCTTTGCCGTTCTTTCGTCGAGCGCGCGAACCAGATCGAGCCTCGCCGCAAACAGCCGTTCCGACAGCGACTTCGCGGTGCTTGCTTCTTTCAATTCAGGGTTGGCGCCGAAGAATTCGAGATTCTGGCAATAGTCGAAGACACGAAAGAATTCCTTGTCCTGGCCTGGGCCGAACAAATCCGGGCAAAGCCGCGTGCCACGTCCCATCATCTGCCAGAATTTGGTTTTCGAGCGCACCTGTTTGAAGAAGACGAGGTTGACCACCTCGGGCACGTCGATACCGGTGTCGAGCATGTCGACCGAGATGGCGATGTGAGGCGCCTTTGTCTTCTTGGAGAAATCATCGATCAGAGTCTGGGCATAGGCGCCTGTCTCGTGGGTAATCACCCTTGCGAAATGGCCGGCAAGGTTTGGATAGGCGGCGTTGAACCGCGCCTCAATGAACTGCGCATGGGGCTGGTTCTTGGCGAAGATGATGGTCTTGCCGAGCCTGTCGCCCCCTTCGACCTTCCCCCCGTTGGTCATGAGATAGGCAATGACAAGGTCGACCGTGTCGGTGTTGAAGAGCCGCTTGTTGACCTCAGCGGCATCGACGCTGTCGGGGATTTCCTCCTCCCCCCATTCCAGCATGTCCCAGCGGTCTTTCTCCTCGTCGCTCAAATCGTCGTAGCGCAGGCCGGAACGCACGATTTTCAGCGGCACGGAAATCGCCTTGGGCGGAACCAGATGGCCGTCCGCCACGGCCTCGTCGAGCGAATAGGCATCGGTCGGCACGCCGTCTTCCAGGTCGAACAGTGAATAGGTGTTGTGGTCGATCTCGTCCTTGGGCGTCGCCGTCAGGCCGACGAGGAAAGAGTCGAAATATTCGAAGATAGCCCGGTAGCGCTGATAGACCGAACGATGCGCCTCATCGATGACGATCAGATCGAAGTGACCCGGCCCGAACTTGCGCTTCTCATCGGATTTGCCGTCGATCAGGTTCATCATCGTCGGGTACGTGGACAGGAAGACGCGGCCTTCGCTTGTCCGTTCGGTGACCAGATTGACCGGCGCCGAGTCCGGCAGATACGCCTTGAAAGCCCCAGCCGCTTGGTTGACCAGCGCGACACGGTCGGCGAGGAACAGCACACGTTTTACCCAGCCGGCGCGCATCAACAAGTCGACAAGGGCGATGACCGTGCGCGTCTTGCCGGAGCCGGTCGCCATGACCAGCAGCGCCTTGCGCTCGCTGTCATCCTCGAAACTCTTGGCGATGGCGCGGATGGCGCGTTGCTGATAGGGCCGCTTGTGGCCAGCGATCTTAGTATCGATGCGGGTCTCGATGAGCTTTTTCCGGCTCGTGCGGCGCTGAATTAGCAGCTCCAGTTCGTCGCGCTTGTAGAAGCCACCAATCTGTCGCGGAGGATAGCGCGCGTCGTCCCAGATCCAGTGTTCATAGCCGTTCGAGTAGAAGATGACAGGCCGCTGCCCGTAGCGCGCCTCCAGCCGGTCGGCATAGAGTTTTGCTTGCTGCTGGCCCTGGCGCGCATCCTTGCGTGTGCGCTTGGCCTCGACGAGGCCGAGCGGCTTGCCGTCCGCGCCCCACAGCACATAGTCGACGAAGCCGACGCCCTGCTCGTTAGGCATGCCTTCGACGCGGAACTCAATGTCTTCCGGCCTGTCCAGCGCCCAACCTGCCTCGCGTAGCAGCAGATCGATGTAGCGGTCGCGCGTTTCGGCTTCGTTATAGTCATGCCGGTCGGGCGTCGCCTCGCTCGCCTGCCGCGCCGCCGCCACCTCTGCCCGTAGCCGCTTCAGTTCGTCGTCGAGATTGGTCCTGTCGGAAAGTAGTTTGGCCAGCTCGCCGTTCTTGGCGTCAAGCTCCTGCTGCTGCGCCTTCAGATGCGCGAATGCCTTCTTCAGGGTGTCGTCGCGACGCGACAGCACCGAGGCGTCGAAAGCCAAGCCATCCGCCGGTTTGGCCTTTCGCGCATAGGTGCGGGCGAGCCAAAAGCAGACGTGGAACAGCTCCTTCAGTGCGCCGACCGCCTCGTTTGGATGAATGATAGTCCGCTCATCGTGCACGGCACGGTTGCGCAACTGGTTGATGTATTTCGCCTTGGAAAACACCGCCTGGCCCGCTGCAGCCTTGAAAGTCGGCTCATGCAGAAGCGCCGAGATGTTGTCTTGGTATGGCAGCTTTAGCCCCGGGTCGTTCTTGAATGCCCAGTTGACGCCAATCTCGACTGCGCGCCCTGCATAAAACACCGACGCACGTGGATCCGACGCCCCATGTCGCTCCGCCGCGACGGCAGCTTCGTGGACAGCCGGAAACTCGGCGGCAAGGAAAGCGAAGTTGGACATTCGGGCAGGCTAAAGTCTCAGATGAATTTCGCAACCGGTTTTGTTGCAGGCAATTCTATCAGAACTGCGCGCGCCAAGTTGCCGCCGTCAACAGAACAGACTTGTCCAGTGGTGGGGCAAGCTCAAAGGCGCGAGGCTGTCGCGCGAAGTCGAACAACCGCACCAGTCGAAACGCATCCGGTCGCTCCTCCGAGAAGGACCGTTCATTCTCCGAAAGCAGGAACGGAGTCTGCTTGTGACCCGTGGTGGTCTTCACCTCGATCAGTCGCTCCCGTCCGGCCAGATCGAACGAGCGGATGTCATAGCCTGCGCCATCGCCATCCTCAGCCGACACCCAACGCACCTTCCGGGCAAGATCGTCTCGTCCGGCCACCCGCAAGCCGGACTGCTCGGCGAAGAAGACACGCTCTTCGCCACTTTTGCCCAATTGTCGGTTGCGAGCGTCCCGAAGGGCCGGATCGAACTTTCGCACGATCCGCTCCAGGACAGTCGGCACAGCTTCGAAAGCCGCGACAGGCGGTGCTTCGAAGAAAAGAGGTTGGCCTTCTTGCAATTCGGGTGATGGGGCAGCCAAGATCGGGTTCTCGAAGAGCGCGGGATTGCGGGCGATATGGCGCTCGACGCCGTCGACCAACGCGCGCTGGAAATTGTGCCGCGGCACGTAGCCTTTCAGCCAGATCATCCCGAGCCGATCTAGCACAGCACTGATGTTGTGGTGCTTGAATTCAATAGAGCCGCGGCTGCGTCCGGTAAGTTCCCGCAGCGCCGCATTGCGCTGCGCCTTCACGAACGGACGGCCCGCAAACTCAAGCGCCTGCATGTCGAAATAGTCGGCGACGATCAGGTCGATTTCGCGATCCGTCCAGTCACTGCCGGCGGGTGCGTAGGGCATCGCTAGAATTGACCCGAAAAGGCACGGGATTGCAGTGACGAGAAGAATGAATCCATTGAAGATTGCGCCTCGATTCCCAAGGATCGCTGAATATTGAGACGACGCACCAAACGAACAAATTCAGCCTGAAGCTCAATGGGGGGAAGGGGCAAGGAAAGTCCTTTGATGATGCCCATATTCAGGCCAGGCATCACCGCACCCTTGGCCTCAACCCCCAACTGCCGGAGCACGGACGGATGTTGTAGAAACGCGGCGTGAAGAAATTCAGGTAGGCATCTACCGATATCCAATGTGATACAGCACAGGTGCTTCGTATTTATCGCTAAGGGAATGTCGTCAGGCACTACCGCGCAACGACCACACGTTCCCATGATCGTAATAAGGACATCGCGAGGCAATACGGTGTAGCGGCGCAGTTCGTCATATTTGCGGGACGTAATATAGCGTCGTTCTGCCCAACGGAATTCATTGGTTACGGCATTGTCAATTCCAAGCACAGGTATGCCGTTGTCAACGAACTCCGAATGAAGGAGTTGGCTGCCGAACGGGCCAGTTCGCATGTTTAAGGACAGCGACCCGACGGTAGCGGCTGGCCAAGATTTTTGCTCTCCAGACACAAACATCTCCAAAAAGATCGACTGCGCTAGGCTGTCGAGCAGTTCGATGGCGCGCTTGCGCTTGCGGCGCAGCGCATCCGCCTTGTTCAAGATCGCAGCGATCCGCCGTTGTTCCGGGAGTGGCGGGAGGAGGATTTCAACATCAGAGAACCGCTCGAATGACACTGAGCGTCGTCTATGAACAGAACCATCACCTAGGGACCCATAGATACTGATGAGTTTCGGCGATTTCAAACACCTGGCTATGTAGCCGCCGTCACAACGATCTGGATCAATCTCAAAAACCCGATACATCGGACTTATGAGACCTTCCTCACTTGCTCGTGCAATCGAACCCTCGTCCAGGTGGATTGGGGAATACGCAAAGTCGCCTGGCAGCACGACCTTGTAGGACGACGTATCTTCGCTGAAAACCTGTTTCTTGAAGTATTGATCGCTACGAACGAAGCCGTCGTGTTTCGAAATGGAATACACGGGCGTAGCCGAGCGATCGCGTGCGGTGCGGCTTACTTGCGATATTATGTGGCCAAGTTTTACCTCCGGCCACCTCACAGCATCGCCTCCAGCTCTTCCAACCCCTGCATGACCTCCTTCTCCAGCGCCTTCAGCTCGGCAACAATCTCCTTCGGATGACGATGCTCGATGGCCTCGTGCACCACTTCCTTGTAGCGGTTGAGGGAGAGGTCGTAACCGGCCGCAGCAATCTCGGACTTGGGCACGCAGAAGCTTTGCGCGATGCGCGGGCGCTGCCGCTCGGCGCCGTTGCGCTCGGCCCAGCGCGCAGCGATGTCGGGCAGATTGTTCTTCTCCAACTCCTCGTCGGTTAGTGTTAGCTTCACGAAACGGCCGGCTTCTTCATGGCCCGGCCTCGGACCGAACTTTTCGCCCGGCAATAGGGCACTGCGCTTGTCGTCGAGCGAAAAGCCGTCGGCTTGGCAGTCGTAGAACCAGACGTGATCGGTGCCGCCCGAATTGGTCTTGGTAAACAGCACGATCGCGGTGGAGACGCCGGCATAGGGCCGGAACACGCCCGACGGCAGCTTGACGATGCCGTCGAGCCGATGGTCCTCGACCAGCATTTTGCGGATCGCCTTGTGCGCGGTGGAGGAGCCGAACAACACGCCGTCCGGCACGATTACCGCCGCGCGCCCGCCGGGTTTCAACAGCTTCAAGAACAGCGCCATGAACAGAAGTTCGGTCTTCTTCGTCTTGACGACGGCGAGCAGGTCCTTGGCTGTGGTCTCGTAATCCAGCGAGCCGGCGAAGGGTGGGTTGGCCAGCACTAGGCTGTAGCGATCCTCATCGCCGGCATGCTCCTGGCTAAGCGAATCCTTGTAGCGGATGTCGGGATCCTAAACGCCGTGCAGCGTCATGTTCATCGAGCCGATGCGCAGCATGGTGTTGTCGAAGTCGAAGCCGTGGAACATCCCCTCGTTGAAATGGTCGCGGCTCTCCTGCTCGTGGAACAGCTTCGGATGGTTGTCGCGCAGATATTCGCCGGCCGCGACCAGGAAGCCGCAGGTGCCGCAAGCTGGATCGCAGATGATGTCCTTCGGCGTCGGCGCCGTCATCTCCACCATCAGCGAAATGATGTGGCGCGGCGTGCGGAACTGGCCGTTCTGGCCGGCGCTGGCGATTTTCGACAGCATGTATTCGTAGAGATCGCCCTTGGTGTCGCGGTCCTGCATCGGCAGTTTGTCGATGAGGTCGACCACCTTCACCAGCAGCGCCGGTGAGGGAATGGTGAAGCGCGCGCCCTTCATGTGCGTGGCATGCGCGGTGCCGTCTTCCGCCATGGTGCGCAGGAACGGGAAGACATGCTCAGAAACAAGTTGGAACATCGTGCCGGCGTCCCCGTTCTTCAGCCGCGACCAGCGCATGTCCGTATAGGCTACACCTCCGTTCGCGCCGATGCCGTCCTTGCCATCCTTGAAGATGCGCCGGCGCATCGGCTGGCTGGTGCGTGTCGAGCGGTTTTCCTCGAGCAGCTCCGCATCATCCAGCCCGCGCATGAACAGCAGATAGGTGATCTGCTCGATAACCTCGAGCGGATTGGCGATGCCTCCAGCCCAGAAGGCGTTCCAGACGGCATCGATTTTCGTGCGAAGTTCACCTGTGATCATGCAATTTCCTCGAATCCAGACTGTTCTTTCGGCGCGACCCTAAGACAGGTAGGCTTGCGATCAAAGCGCCGAGTAGCACATCAGACAGCGAGGGACGAGGCGGATGCCCATTCTAGACTTCATGACTGGAAATGCTATCGCCGGTGTCTTGCAAAGGGGCGAAAGAGGGCGCCGCTACCAAGCTATCTTGAACGGTCTCACGCCGCTGGAACTCCAAAACGTCAGGGCCGCGCTTGACGCGAAAATCAGTCGAGACGATATCCATACGGCGGGTTGGATGCCTGGCAACGATTGGAACAATACGCCCTTTCAGCCGATATTTGATGGTCCTGCACAGCACGATTTCAGTTGGTCCGGGCTGATGTTTGGCTTGATGGTCTTGGAAGCATTCGAACGCCATCCCGACGACTGGTTAACTGGAAAATTTGAGGTTAACGGTGTGGATATCGGCAGCCGCACATACTGGAGGCGTAGGTATTAGCGCAAGCCGAGCCTGAAGCGTCGTTATGCCACGAAACTTTGCCCGTTGAAGCCCGCGCCAGCTTCCGCTAAGAAGCCGTGACTTGCCGGTTTGCCGGGAAGCACCCGTAGCTCAGCTGGATAGAGCGCTGCCCTCCGAAGGCAGAGGTCACAGGTTCGAATCCTGTCGGGTGCGCCAAACCTTACACCGCCGCCAAAGTCCGCAGACCTTCCCCCCCCCTACGTCGACGGCACCCTCGGCTCCTCCACCAGATAAAACCGGTCCTTCGGCGAAAAATCCGTCACCAAAAACGAGAACGACGCGCTCTCCAGCGGGTCGACCTTGCCTTTGCTGAACAGCAGCCGGTCATAGGGTTCGAAGTCGCGTTTGAATTCGGCGAAGCTGTCGGACTTGATGCTGTTGTCCACGCGCTGTGCCTGGTCGAAGGACAGCCCGTCGCCATAGTCGCTCGGCACGTTCAGCATCGACTGCAGCTCGAAGCCGAATTCGATCCAGGCGTCGCCGCTGTTGTTGCGGGCGACGATCTTCAGCGGCAGGAAGCCGGTCGCATAGTTGCCCGACGAACCGAAGGGCTGGATCGGCCTTGCCGCACGTATGGTCAGCGTCACCGGGTCGGCGGTGTCCAGTTCCTCGGTGACCACGATCGGGTCGGCGCGGGTGCCGGTGCCCGTGGCCGAAAGGATCCGGAAGCCGCCGCGTTCGTCGGAGAAGGCGTAGGCGCCGGCTTCGAAGATTTTTGCGCCATCGGCTTCGGCGCGCGTGCAGCTCGCGGCCAGCAAAGCCGCGAATAGGTGCACACAGCGCAAGCCTGGACGCGTCATGGCCCGATTATGGACGACAATTGCCTGGCCGCATACTGGCCGGCGACATAGTGGAATGACGATGACTTTAGCGGCTGGCGAAAGAATGCCGCCGCTTCCGTGCGACGGGATGGTTCAGCCGGCTCAGCCGCCCTTCACCGCCCGCACACTGTCCCGCTCCACCAGCGGGCATTCCAGCTTGGTGATGGGGTAGCGTCCCTGCCCGGGCGTTGCCGGTGCCTCGAGCTGTTCGATCGCCCATTGGCCCATCGCCATATGCGGCAGGATCGAGGTGGTCAGCGGCGGGAACAGATGCCGGGCGATCTCCTCGTCGTCGTAGCCGACGACCGAGATGTCCTGCGGAATGTGCAGGCCGGCTTCCTTCAGCGCCTCGTAACAGCCGATCGCGGTGCGATCGTTCTGGCAGAAGATGGCGGTCGGGCGGTCTTTCAGCGCCAGCAGTTTTACCGTCGCGGCATAGCCGGCGCTGGCCGACCAGTCGCCCTCGACCACCAGCTCCGGGTCGAACGGGATGTCGGCGGTGGCGAGCGCGCGGCGATAGCCTTTCAGCCGGTCCTGGGCGGCCTGCATCCACGGCTCGCCGGTGATGGTGGCGATGCGGCGGTGGCCGTGGCTGATCAGATGCCGGGTCGAGCTCTGGCCGCCGGCGATCTCGGACGGCACCACGGCGGGGAAGGCGTAGTCGGCCGTGTAGCAATTGAGCAGGATCACCGGGATGTCGAGGCTGTAGAGGAAGTCGGGCGCCGTGATCTCGCGGGTGAAGATGGTCATGTAGATCAGCGCCGAAATGCCCCGCCTCGTCAGCGCCTGGATGGCGCGCGGCTCCATCACGGCGTCGCCCATGGTCTGCGCCACCAGAAGCACGTTGCCGGCATTCCACGAGGCCTGGCGCGCGCCTTCGATGGCGACCACCGCCTCCGGGCTGGTCGCCAGCTGGTCGACGGCGAAGCCGATCACCCCGTCCAGCCCGTCGAAGGCGGCGACAGGCTTGCGCAGCGCCGAGAAGGCCGGCGCGCTGTAGCCCAGCGCCCTCGCGGCCTCGATCACCCGTTCGCGGGTCTGCTGCGACAGCTTGATCCCCGGCGAATTGTTGAGCACGAAGGAAACGGTCGCCTGCGAACAGCCGGCGGCCCTGGCGATATCGGTCATGGTGACCCGCCCCTTGGGCTTGGCCGGCGCCTTGCGGCGCCTCGCCGTGTCGATGGCCGTATCCCTGGTCTCGCTCATGGCAGTCGTGTCCCCAATTCCCGGCCTGTCTAGCGGCAGCCTGCCGGCCCGACAAGATGGCGCGGCGGCGCCGATTTATAGAAACCGCTGCCTCGTTTATATATATTAGTAGCCGCGCGGTCCATCGATCATAAGGCTCCAGTTGCGCAAGGAAAGCTTTGCCTGCAGCGCTTTGAGCTCCGTGCGGCCAGGGCGCGGTTTCGTCAACGCATCGTCCGCCGTGGCGCCACGATGTGCCCGAACATCGGCTGAAAACTAATAGTGTTTACTAATACAAAAATGCGCTGTAACGTCAATCCGTCGCGTCCGGTCCCGCTGGGTTCCGGCGCGGTGGAAAAGCGAATGTCGATGGCCCGATGGCGAGCGGAGATTGCCTCCGCGAGCATTGTCTCGGATATGTGATATGTCAGACAAATCCGACTATTTACGAACGAAGGATGAGTCTCTAAAGTCCGTGGCCGTGGCTGGAACGACGCCATTCTTGTGAGTGCCGGGAAACCCTGAGGAGGAGGGGGGGTATTCAAGCCGCGAACGGCAAATTCAGGTGAGCACGCAATTCTAGTGAGCAAGAAGTTCTAGTGAGCAAGACGGGTCAGCCCGACGGCTGAACCAAAAAGGGAGGTTGAACATGAAGTCCTTGATACGCAATGCATCCGTGGCCGCCGCGGCCCTGGCTGTCGGCCTGACGGCGACGGCCATCGCGCGTGCCGACGACAAGCCGACGCTGGCTTTCGTCGTCAATGGCGCTTCCGATTTCTGGAAAGCGGCCGAAGCCGGCGTCAAGAAGGCGCAGGGCGAACTGCCCGACTACAATCTCGAACTCAAATATCCCGAACAGTCCTCGGTCGCCATCCAGCAGCGGCTGATGGACGATCTGGTGACCGCCGGCGTCAAGGGCATCATGGTTTCGGCCGTCGATCCCAAGACCTCGACCGATGGCCTGAACAAGATCGCGTCTGAAACCGCGCTGTTCACCACCGACAGTGATGCGCCGCAGACCAAGCGTGTCGCCTATATCGGCTCGTCCAATGTCGACGCCGGCAAGCAGGCGGCCGAAATCGCCAAGAAGGCGATGCCGAACGGCGGCAAGTGCCTCGGCTTCGTCGGCCTGCTCGGCGCCGACAATGCCAAGGAGCGTATCCAGGGCATGAAGGACGGTCTCGCCGGCACCAAGATCGAACTCGTCGACGTGCGCGGCGACGATATCGACCAGGCGCGCGCCAAGAAGAATGTCGAGGACGCGCTGGTCGCCAGCCCCGACGTCACCTGCATGGTCGGCTTCTATTCCTACAACACGCCGCGCATCTATGAAGCGCTGCGCGATGCCGGCAAGCTCGGCCAGATCACGGTCGTCGGCTTCGATGACGATCCGATCACGCTGGGCGGCGTCAAGGAAGGCACCGTTGCCGCCACCGTCGTGCAGCAGCCCTTCGAATGGGCCTATCAGGGCATGAAGCTGATGGCTGCCTACCTAAAGGGCGACAAGTCGGGCATCCCGGCCAACGGCCTGATCATCATCCCCACCAAGATCATCGGCAAGGATGATGTCGACGCCTACGCCGCCAATCTCAAGGCGATGTCAGGCAAGTAAGACCACAGGCAGTTCAGCCGGCTCAACTTCGCTTGAGCCGGCTGCGCGCATTGACGAACCCTTCGAGGACCGTCAGTCTGCCGGAAGGCCGGCCCGCTAACTGCTGTCAGGCATGATGAACTATTCCGATACATCCATCGCGGCAACCACCCCGTTCCTCAGCCTCGAGAACGTGCGCAAGACCTATCCGGGCGTCGTCGCCTTGGATGGCTTCTCCATGGAGGTCAGGCCGGGCGAGGTCATCGGCCTCGTCGGCGAGAACGGCGCCGGCAAGTCGACCCTGATGAAGATCCTCGGCGGCGTCACCACGCCGGACACCGGCACGATCACGGTCGACGGCACCGCTCACAACAGCTTGACCGTCGAAGGCAGCCTGGGTTCGGGCATCGCCTTCGTCCACCAGGAACTCAACCTGTTCGAAAACCTCGACGTCGCCGCCAACATCTTCTTCGGCCGCGAGCCGCTGCGCGCCGGGCCGCTGAAACTTGTCGACCGCACGAAGCTGCGCGAGATGGTGGCGCCGCTCTTGAAGCGCGTCGGCGCCAATTTCTCCGCCGATGCGCAGGTCGCCGACCTGTCGCTCGCCCAGCAGCAGATGGTCGAGATCGCCAAGGCGCTGTCGATCAAGGCAAGGCTGGTCATCCTCGACGAGCCGACATCGAGCCTGCCGATCGCCGAGACCGACAAACTGCTCGACGTCATCAAGGCGCTGAAGGCCGACGGCATCAGCGTCATCTTCATTTCGCATCGCCTGCACGAGGTCGAGCGCGTCGCCGACCGCGTCGTCGTGCTGCGCGACGGCATGCTGGCCGGCACGCTGGGCAAGCGCGACATCGGCCACGACCAGATGGTCAAGCTGATGATCGGCCGCATGCTGAAGGAGCGCGAGAAGGCCTCCGAGGCCGCGCGCGCGCCCGGCGCCACCGCACTTGCGGCCAAGGCCATCCGCACGCCCACCTATCCCGGGCGGCCGGTCGACCTCGATGTCCGGCGCGGCGAGATCCTCGGCCTTGCCGGCCTGGTCGGCTCCGGCCGCACCGAACTGGCCCGCGTCTTCTTCGGCATCGACGGCAGCCTTGGCGGCACGCTCGAACTCGACGGCAAGACGCTTGCGCTGGGGTCGGCCGCCGATGCCGTCGCGCACGGCATTTTCCTGGTGCCTGAAGACCGCAAGCTGACCGGCATCCTGCTCGACCTGTCGATCGCCCAGAACATTTCGCTGCCCAATCTGCCGGCGCATTCAAGGCGCTCGCTGGTCTCGGCAAGCGCCGAAACGGCCACTGCCGAGAAGCAGAAGAAAGACCTCGGCATCAAGGCGCCTTCGGTGCAGACGCGCACCGGCACGCTGTCGGGCGGCAACCAGCAGAAGGTCGTGCTCGGCAAGTGGCTGGCCATGAACCCGAAGGTGATGATCCTCGACGAGCCGACGCGCGGCATCGACATCGGCGCCAAGGCGGAAATCTACGGGCTGATGCGCGCGCTGGCCGATGCCGGCGTCGCCGTGCTGATGATCTCCAGCGACATGGAGGAGGTGATCGGCGTGTCCGACCGCATCGCCGTCATGCATGAGGGCCAGATCTCGGGCATTCTCGACAAGGACCAGTTCAGCCAGGAAAACGTGCTGCTGCTGGCGGTGGGCAAGCAGCCGAAGTAGTTTTTGCGCCGGGGTCGCGAGACCGCGCACCCTGCTCAGGCAGGCATTGGGGAGAAGACGATGAGCAAGAAAGATCTTGGCCTGCTGATCCTGATCCTGGTGGTCGGGGCCATTGTGGCGATCATCAATCCGCGCTTCCTCTTGCCGATCAATCTCGCCAACACCTCGAACCTGATCGGCCTGTTCGGCATCCTGTCGATCGGCCAGGCCTTCGTCATCATCACCGGCGGCATCGAACTGTCGGTCGGCTCGGTGGTGGCGCTGCTGGGAACGCTGTTCATCGACTTCATCGCCGTGCGCGAATTGGACTGGCCGCTGGCCTTCGTGCTGATCATCGCGCTCGGCGCCATCATCGGCCTGGTGCATGGCTGGCTGATCACCAGGCTGAAGCTGCAGCCCTTCGTCGTCACCTTGTGCGGCCTCTTGATCTATCGCGGCGTCGCCCGCTTCTACACCGCCGACGGCACAGCCGGCTTCGCCTTCGGCCAGAATTTTCCCGAGCTCGAATTCCTCACCGCGGGCCGTTCCTATGGCGTGCCCAACAGCTTCATCGCGCTGATCGTCATCGCCATCGTCATGTGGGTGGTGCTGCACCGGTCGGTGTTCGGCCGCTATCTCTACGCCATCGGCAAGAATGAGGAGGCGGCGAAATATTCCGGCATCCGCACCGGCCGCATCGTCATGGCCGCCTATGTCATCTGCGGCGTGCTGACGGCGCTGTCGGCGATCTATTTCGCCATGTACACGCGCTCGATCTCGCCGGCCAGCCACGGCCAGTTCTATGAACTCTACGCCATCGCCGCGGCCGTGCTCGGCGGCTTCTCGCTGCGCGGCGGCGAGGGTTCGCTGATCGGCGTCATCCTCGGCACCGTGCTGCTGCAGGAGCTGCAGAACCTCGTCAACCTGCTCGGCATCCCGTCCTCCCTCAACTTCGCGGTGATGGGCGGCGTCATTCTCATTGGCGTGCTCGTCGACCAGCAATGGGGTGTGTTCCGCGCACGCCGGCTGATGGTCGATGCGGCCCGCAAGAACGTTGCCGGCGCGCCGGCGGAATAATCGCGTGGGGCAAGGCGGTCGCTTGCCCGACTCATAAGGATATTATAATAGCATAACCCGGTATTGCTCGGGGTGACGTTATATGCGCTGCGATTTGCGAGGCAAGGTAGCGCTGGTCACTGGGGCCGCTGGCGCCATAGGCGGTTCGATCGCCCGACGCCTGTCCGACAATGGTGCCGCGGTCGTCGTCGCCGACATCAACGGCGAGGGCGCAAAAGAGGTGGCGGCCGGCTTGACCGATGCCATGGCCTGCGCCACCGACATCCGCGATGCCGCCTCGGTCGACAGCGCCATCGCCGCGACCATGCAGCGCTACGGACGGATCGACATTCTCATCAACAATGCCGGCGTCAACACGCTGGCGCACCGCGTCACCCTGGACGAATTCCCGGCCGAGGAATGGGACCGCATCACCGGCATCGATCTCGACGGCCTCTACATCATGAGCCGCGCTGCACTGAAGCCCATGCTTGGGTCCGGCAGAGGCGGGCGCATCGTCAACATCGCCTCGGTCGTCGGCCTCGCCGCCATGCGCCTGCAGAGCCCGTTCGTCGCCGCCAAGGCCGCCATCATCCATCTGACGCGGTCGATGGCGATCGAACTCGGCGCCAAGGGCATCCTGACCAATGCGGTCGCCCCGGGCTCGGTGATGACGGCGCTGACCGCCAAGCTGTTTTATGGCGACGACGGCAAGTTCGCCGGCCGCACGCAGGAATTCCTCGCCCATGTGCCGCTCGGCCGGCCGGCTGAACCGCAAGAGATCGCCGAGGCGGTGCTGTTCCTGGCCTCGCCGGCCGCCAGCTACGTCAACGGCCAGGTGCTGGCCGTCGATGGCGGCTGGACTGCAGGGTACATGATGTGAGCAACGCGATGGAAATCGATCTCAACGGCGCCGCGATAGCTCTCGATGGCGAAACCAACCCGATCGTCGACGCCGTGCTTGCCGCATTGCGTGTCAATGGCGGCACGCTCGTCGAGGCCGGGGATGCCGCCGACATCCTGCTGATGTCCAACCCGCTGCGCCCGGGAACGACGGTGCAGGATCCCCGCTACCAGCATAGCGATGCGCGCCGGGCGGCCGTGGCCATGGCCGAGCGCGGCGGCGGGCGCATCGTCTTCCTGATCTCCGCCACCGCCGGCATGCCGATGCGCCGCCATCCGCGCTTTTCCATGGAGAACGCCGCGATGCTCGCCGGCATGCGTGCGCTGGCCATGGAGTTCGGGCCGAAAGTGCTGGTCAATGCCGTCGGTTTCGGCGCGGTCGAGGATGGAACCCTGGTTTCGGGCGACAAGGCGATGCTCAGCCACACGCCGGTCGGCCGCGCCGGCTGCATCGAGGAAGCGGTCGCGGCCGTGTTGTTCTTCTGCGATCCGCTCAACACCTACACGACGGGCCAGATGCTGGGCGTCGATGGCGGATGGACGGCAGGCTATGGGCGCAATTTCTGAACCGTTGATACCCGCTATCCCCGCGGGGTCCGTCGCTGGAAACCGTCCGCCACACCAGCTATGAGTGGACGTTTCGGCGTGATCCGCGGGGCATTGCCTTGCTGGATCGCGCTTTCTTGGAGCGTGGTGATGGTCGACAAGCCGCCGGCGGGCGAGAAGAAGCCGCAACGCCTCGGCGTTCGCGAGATCGCCAAGCGTGTCGGCGTGGCGCCGATGACGGTGTCGCGCGCGCTGTCCAATCCCGACATGGTCTCGCCGGAGACGCGCGCCAAGGTGCTGGAGGCCATCGAGCAGGCCGGTTTCGTGCCGAACCGGCTGGCGTCCAGCATGCGCGGCAATGGCCGCATGATCGGCACGGTGGTGCCGCCGCTGATCAATTCGGGCATTGCCGAACAGGTGCAAGGCATGTCCGACGAATGCCACGAGAGCGGCTATTCGATGCTCCTGGTGCAAGGCGAATTCACGCAGGAAGCCGAGGAGAAGTCGATCCGCAACCTGCTCGGCTGGCGCCCGGTCGGGATGATCCTGCAGAGTTTCGTGCAAAGCGAGACGGCGCGTGCGCTTCTGAAGAGCAGCGGCGCCCCGGTGGTCGAAATTTCCGAGATCAAGGGCCGCAAGCCGATCGACATGGTGGTCGGCGTCTCCAACTTCGAGACCGCCTATGCCATGACCATGCATCTGGCGGCCAAGGGCTACAAGCGCATCGGCTTCGTCTCGACCCCGATTCACGGCAATGACCGCCTGCGGCAGCGCCGCACCGGCTACCATGCCGCGCTCACCGAACTCGGCATCAAGAACCATGCCGGCATGGAGGTCGAAGTGCCGATCACCGCGCAGGGCGGCGCCGAGGCACTGGTGACGCTGACCTCCCGCCACAGGGATATCGACGCCATCTTCTTTTCCAGCGACACGCTGGCGGTCGGCGCCGTGCAGGAATGCCACCGGCGGCGCTGGGCGGTGCCGGGCAGGATCGCCATCGCCGGCTATGGCGACATGGATCTCGCCGCACAGCTTTTTCCGCCGCTGACCACGGTGAAGGTCAATCGCTACGAGATGGGCCGCCGCGCCGTGCGGCAATTGTTGGCAAGGCTCGGCGGCGACACCAAGGTGCCGACCATCACCAGCCTCGGCTTCGAGATCGTCGACCGAGAGAGTGCGTAATCAGGACGTCGTCTTCCCCGCCTCTTCCCGCCGCCCAAGCCGCTTCTCCCACCCCTCCGCATGGACGTTGAGATAGGCATTGGGATCATAGGGATGATCCTTGATTGCCTCGATGTTGAGATCGATGCCGAGGCCCGGCCCATCCGGCAGCGACAGATGGCCGTTGTCCGGGTTGACGGTCGGATGCCAGGTCACGAGGTCGCGCGTCCACGGGTCGTTGAAAGCGTCGAAATGTTCCTGGATGAGGAAGTTCGGCACCGCCGCCGCCAGCTGCAGGCACACCGCCGTCGCCACCGGTCCGCCGCTCTGGTGCGGCGCGATGTGGCTGCCATGTGCGAGCGCCAGATTGGCCACCTGCATCGATGGCGCTATGCCGCCGAGCGACATCGGCTCGGGTTGGAAGATGTTGACGCCGCCGCCGGCCGCCAGCGTGTAGAATTGCCCGACCGTGTCGTACATTTCGCCGGTCGCCACCGGGATCGGCGAGCGATGCGCCACTTCGTGCACGGTCTCCTGCCGGTCGCGCGACGTCGGCTCCTCCCACCAGTAGATATCGAGATCGGCGAATTTCTGCGCCGCCTGCAGGGCGGCGATCTCGGTGAAGCGCGCATGCACGTCGATCAGGATCCGCGTGTCCGCAGGCAGTTCGTCACGCAATGTCCGGCAGATCGCGTAGGAAAGCTGCAGTTCCTCGCGCGAGATAAAACCTTGCGCGGTGCCGAACGGGTCGAGCTTGAACGCCCTGAAACCCTTGGCCAGAACCGCTTTGGCGGCCTCGAGAAAGGCCTCCGGTGTGCGCTCGGTGCGATACCAGCCATTGGCGTAGCCGAGCACGCTGTCGCGCACCTGGCCGCCGAGCAACTGATGGATCGGCACGCCGAGGCTCTTGCCCAGAATATCCCAGCAGGCGACCTCGATCGCCGCGATCACCGTACGGTGGATATGGCCGCCGTCGAGCGAGACGCTGTCCAGCATGCGCCTGGCCAGCGCATTGATGCGGCGCGGATCCTGGCCGATGGCGAGATGCTTGAGCTCGTGCACGCCGGCTTCGGTGGTCTTGATGAAGCCGTTCAGCGTGCCTTCGCCGATGCCATGGATGCCCTTGTCGGTGTGGACCTTGATGAAGAGCCAGTTCTTCCAGCCGGCGCCGACGGTAAACGTCTCGATTTCGGTGATCTTCATGCAATAGCCCTACTTCAGCGCGGCAATCGTTGCGATGACGGCCTCTGTCGTCAGGCCGTATTTCGCCTGCAAGGTCGGCACCGCGCCGCATTCGATGTAGCGGTCCGGCAGGCCGATGCGCGTCACTCTCTTCGCAATGCCGGCATCGAACAAGGTCTCGACCACAAGGCTCGCCAGGCCGCCGACGACAACATGGTTTTCCGCGGTGACGATATGGCTGACGCCGGCTGCGAACGTGGCCACGGCTTCGGCGTCGAACGGTTTTATGGTCGGCACATGCAGCACGCCGGCGGCGATGCCTTGTATCCGCAACGCGTCCGCCGCATCCAGCGCCCGTTCGGTCATGAAGCCGGTCGAGATGATGCCGATATCGGACCCTTCACGAAGCGGCCGCGCCTTGCCGATTTCAAAACGATAGCCGGCTTCAAATACCACCGGCACGGAACCGCGCAGCAGCCGCATATAGACGGGACCGCGATGCGCGGCGATCGCCTCGGTCGCCGCCTCGATCTCGGTGGCGTCGCAAGGATCGATGATGGTCAGGCCGGGGATCATGCGCATCAGCGCCAGATCCTCGATCGCCTGGTGCGTGCCGCCATAGCCGGTGGTCAGTCCCGGCAGGCCGGCGACGATCTTGACGTCGAGGTTGGAGTGGGCGAGCGCGATGGCGACGAAATCATAGGCACGCCGTGTCGCGAACACGCCATAGGTGGTGGCGAACGGCACCTTGCCGGTGCGCGCCAGCCCGGCGGCGATGGCGACCAGGTTCTGCTCGGCCATGCCGACATTGAAGAAGCGGTCCGGGAAAGCGTCGCGGAACGGCAAGATATCGGTGTATTTGCCGAGATCGGCGGTCAGCCCGACAATGTCGGGACGGCTCTGGCCAAGCCGCGCCAATGCCTTGCCAAACGGGGCCTCCACGCTTTGCCGGCCGCCGCCAACGGCTTCGTCCTGGCCCATGGCCAGCGTGCGGCCGGCCTCCGTCGCGCCGCTCATTGGGCTGCTCCCACGGTCTTGTCGAACTCGGCTATGATGCCGTCCCACTGCGCCACGTCGATACGGAAGAAGTGCGATTTCTCGGAGGTTTCGATGCGCGGCACGCCCTTGCCAGGCAGCGTGCGCAGCACGATCGCTTTCGGCTTGCCGTTGCGCTCGCGCGCCCCGGCCAGCGCGCCGACCACCGCCTTCATGTCGTTGCCGTCGATCTCCGATGTCTGCCAGCCGAAGGCGCGCCATTTGTCGGCCACCGGTTCCATGTCGAGCACCACCGGCCCGTCGGCCTGGATGCCGTTGCAGTCGACCAACGCCACCAGCCCGTCGAGCCTGAAATGACTGGCCGACATCGCCGCTTCCCAGGTCGAGCCTTCCTGCATTTCGCCGTCGGACAGTTCGACGAAGACGCGCGCCTCGGATTTGTCGATGCGCAAGCCCAGCGCCTGGCCGACACCTTGCCCAAGGCCATGGCCGAGCGAGCCGCCGATCATTTCGACGCCTGGTGTGGTGTCAAGCGTCGACATTTCCAGCCGGCTGTTGTCGGCGCCGTAGGTGATCAGTTCCTCGACCGGGAGGATGCCGGCCTCGGCCAGCGCTGCCCACAGCGCGATGGAATAGTGCCCGGTCGAGAGCAGGAACCGGTCGCGCTCGGGCCACGCCAGATTGTGCGGGTCGTAACGCAGTTCATGGAAATAGAGCGCGGCCAGCACATCGGCGATGCCGAGGCCCTGGCCGATATAGCCCTGGCCCTGGCCGCGCGCCATGGTCAGCATGTGACGGCGCAACTGCGTCGCCTTGCGTTCGAGCGCGCCGATATCGGCGCTGCCGGGTGGGGAATTTCGCAGCATTGGATCAGTCCTTGTCGAGCCCGCCCGACATGTTGAGCCGCTCGGCGGTCATGTATTTGGGTGCATCAAGGCAGAGCCAGACGACGGCTTCCGCGACTTCCCCAATCTCGGCGCGGCGGCCGAGCGGAATGCGGCGCGTGCGCTCGTCGAGGAAGGCCTGCAGGTCGCTGCGGCCATTGGCGCGGGCAAGGTCGGCCTCGGTCGAGCGCTGCATTTCGGTGTCCATCATGCCGGGCGCCAGGCTGTTGACCAGGACGCCATAGGGCGCCAGCGCCACCGCCGCGGCTCGCGTGATGGAATCAACACCCGCCTTGCTCGCCGTGTAGGCGGTGTAGTCGGGCAGCGCCATGCGCGAACCGGGCGAGGTGATGTTGATGATGCGCCCCGAGCGCTGCTCGCGCATCACCCGGCCGGCCGCCTTGCAGGCCATGGCAAGCGCGGTGACATTGAGCGCCAGCGTGCGCGTCCACGCCTTGTAGGTGGCGTCGAGGAACGGCTCGATCACGCCGTAGCCGGCATTGTTGACGAGGATGTCGATGCCGCCCCAGCGCGCCACCACTTTTTCGACAGCCGCTTCCGGTGCGCCTTCCCCGGTGAAGTCGCTGACAATGCCTTCGCTTTCCGCACCGGTCTGGCCGATCTGCCTGATGGTCTCGGCCAGCCCCTCGCCATTGATGTCGGTGGCCGCGACGGCACAGCCGCGCCGCGCCAACTGCACCGCCACCGCGCGGCCAAGGCCGCCGGCGGCGCCGGTGACGAGCGCTCTTCGTGGCGACGTATTTTGATTTTCGGCTGGCAAGCAAACACCCTCCCGGTGGCCATCTTGACGGATTTGATACCGGTACCATAAATGGCTGTCAACGGGATGTGCTATTGTCCCGTCGACCGCATGGTCCGCCGCAATGGGGAGAGAAAAGATGAAAGTCGTCGCGCTCGAAACGCTGCAACTGGCCGAATTTCCCTTCCTGTTCTGGCTGCGCGTCCACACCGATGCCGGCCTCATCGGCACCGGCGAGACGTTCTGGGCGCCGGGGCCGGTCGCCGCCTACATCCACGACAATGTCGCCCCCTACCTGCTGGACAAGGATCCGCGCGACATCGAGCTGCATGACCGCACGCTGGGCAGCGTCTATGTCGGCGCCCGCGATTCCGGCGCCGAGGTGCGCGGCAATTCCGCCGTCAACATCGCGCTGTGGGATATTTATGGCCAGGCGCTCGGCGAGCCGGTCTGGCGGCTGCTTGGCGGACGCACGCACAGGACCGTACCGATCTACAACACCTGCGCCGGCTACAAACATGTCCGCGCCACGAAGAGGAATGCTCTGTTCGAGCGCGGCGAGGACTGGTCGCTGAAGCAGGGCGACTCAAACGAAGGCCCCTACGAGGACCTGCTCGCCTGGCGCTACAATGCCGGCGATCTCGCCAGGAGCCTGACATCCGAAGGCATCGGCGCCATGAAGATCTGGCCGTTCGACATCGCCGCCGAGGCATCGAATGGTACCCGCATATCGCTGGCCGATCTCGACAAGGCGCTGGAGCCTTTCCAGAGAATCCGCGACGCCGTCGGCCGCGACATGGAAATCATGGTCGAGCTGCACGGCCTGTGGACCTTGCCGCCGGCGCTGCGCATCGCCGAAGCGTTGAAAGCCTACGACGTCGCCTGGCTGGAGGAGCCGATCCGCTACAACGAACTTGATGCCATGGCCGAGCTTGCCCGGCACACCTCCATCCCGATCGCCGCCAGCGAGCGGCTCGCCTCGCGGCAGATGTTCAAGCAGCTGATCGACAAGCGCGCGGCTTCGGTGATCATGATCGACCTCGCCTGGTGCGGCGGGCTCTCTGAAGCGCGCAAGATCGCCAACATGGCCGAAGCCAGCGAACTGCCGGTCACCTTGCACGATTGCACCGGGCCGATCGTCTATGCCGCCAGTTGCGCGCTGTCGGCGACCTTGCCGAACGTCAACTACCAGGAAGCGGTGCGCGCCTATTTCACCGGCTGGTACACCGAGATCGTCGCCGACATTCCGCCGGTCAAGGACGGTCGCGTCGCGCCGCTCGAAGGGCCGGGGCTGGGTCTCAGCCTGCGCCCGGAGCTGTTTCAGCGGCCCGACGCGACCGTGCGGATCACCAGAATCTAGCCATCGCCTGGTTCCGTTCGGAGCCAGTAGACATTATGCTATTATAATCTATGATGCGCCAAAGCGAGCGACCAACAAGCTCGCCGCCGGTGCCCTGCCGCCCGGCGCCAGACGCATTCAGGGAGGCTTTGGTGGCAATGTCTGCGGCGCGCGCACGCGACGATTTCAAGGGCGCTCCAAACCTGCCCGACCCAAAAATCCTGCTCGACCTGTTCGAACGTATGGTGCTGTTGCGCCGTTTCGAAAGCATTGCCCAGATCGCTTGCCGCAAGGGCGAAACGCCCGGCTTCCTGCATCTCTATATCGGCGAGGAGGCGACGGGCGTCGGCGTCTGCGCGCATCTCAGACCGACGGACTGGGTGACATCGACCCATCGCGGCCATGGCCATGCGCTGGCCAAGGGCGCCGATCCCGGCCGGGTGATGGCTGAATTGTTCGGCAAGGCTGACGGCATTTGCGGCGGCCGTGGCGGCACCATGCATCTCTACGACCGCTCGGTCGGCCTGTTCGGCACCAATGGCATCGTCGCCGCCGGCATCGGCCACGCCGTCGGCATCGGCATGGGCGCCCGCCAGCAGGGCCGCGACGATATCGGTGTCGCCTTCTTCGGCGACGGCGCCGCCAACCATGGCGGCTTCCACGAGGCACTCAACTTCGCCGCCGTGCAGCGGGCGCCGGCGGTCTTCATCTGCGAGAACAACCTCTACGCCACCGCCACGCCGCTGGCGTCGATCACGCTCAATCCCGAGATCGCCACCAAGGCCGCCTCCTACGGCATGCCTGGGGTCGCGGTGGACGGCAACGACGTCTTCGCCGTCTGGCTGGCCATGAAGGAGGCCACCGAGCGCGCCCGCGCTGGCAAGGGCCCGACGTTGATCGAGGCAAAGACCTACCGCACCGTCGGCCACCACGAAGGCGATCCGGTCATCGGCACTTACCGGACGCAGGAGGAACTCGACGCCTGGATCAAGCGCGATCCGATCGACATGTTCCGCAAGAAACTGATCGAGGACTATGGCATCGCCGATGCCGAAGCGCTTGCGGCCATCGAGGCGCGGATCGAGAAGGTGGTCGAGGACGCGCTGGCCTTTGCCCGCAATTCGGCCGAGCCCGACCCGGCGACGGTGGGCCTGCATGTCTTCGCCGATCCGATCAATCCGCCGGCCGCACTGCAGCCGCGCGCCGTCGGCGAGACGAAGACACAAGGCTGGCTCGAAGCGGTACGCGACGGCATCGCCGAGGAGATGCGCGCCAACCCGGCGATCCTCTATTTCGGCGAGGGGACCGGCGAACGTGGCGGCAGTTTCGCCCACACCAAGAACCTCTGGCAGGAGTTCGGCGCCGCGCGCATGGTCGACACGCCGATCTCCGAACAGGGCTTTACCGCCGCCGCTGTCGGTGCCTCCGCCACCGGCGCGCGCACCGTTTCCGACCTGATGTTTGCCGACTTTGCCTTCGAGACCGCCGGCCAGATTTTCCTGCAGGCGGCCAAGCTGCGCTACATGACCAGCGGCCTGATGAGCGCGCCGATGGTGGTGCGCGTCGGCGCCGGCGCGCTGCGCAGCTCCGGCCCGCATCACAGCGGTATCTACCATCCGGTCTTCGCCCATATGCCGGGCCTCATTGTCTGCGTGCCTTCCACCCCGGCCGATGCCAAGGGGTTGATGAAGACAGCGCTCAGGGCCGGCGATCCCGTCATCATGCTGGAACCCAAGGCGCTGTTTGCCTCCAAGGGCGAGGTGCCGGTCGGCGAGCATTTTGTGCCGTTCGGCGTCGCGCGCATCGCGCGGGCCGGCACCGACATCACCATCGTTGCCGCCGGCCAGATGGTGCAGCGTGCGCTGGAGGCTGCGGAAGCACTCGCCGCTGAAGGCACCGAGGCCGAGGTGATCGATCCGCGCACCATCATGCCGCTCGACATCGACACCATCGTCGCCAGCGTTCGCAAAACCCACCGCCTGCTCATCGTCGACGAAGCCTGGGCGATGTGCGGCCTTGGCGGCGAGATCGCCCAGGCCATCAACGAACTCGCCTTCGACGAACTCGATGCGCCGCCCGGAAGGCTGCACACCGCGCCGACCTCACATCCCTTCGCGCCGGTACTGGAGCGCGCCATGCTGGTCGATGTCGCGCGCATCGCCCAGGGCGTGCGCGACGTCATTGCTGGCCAGCCGCCGGTGCCGGACCATTGGTACACGGTCGGTCTGAAAAGTGCTGCGCCGGCTAAACCGGCGCCTCCCACGGTCAAGTCGCAGCCTCCCGCGCCAGCACTTGCCGCCGCCTCCGCTGCCGGCGACGACGAGCCGGTCACAATGCCGTTCGGCGATCTCACCGTCAGCGAAGGCACTGTCGTCAAATGGCTGAAGGCGGTCGGCGACGCGGTCAAGCAAGGCGAGTTGATCGCCGAGATCGAGACCGACAAGGCCGTGGTCGAGATCGAGGCGCCGGTCAGCGGGACACTCAGTGCCATCGATCAGCCGGTCGGCGCCGTGGTGCCGATGGGCGGCCGCATCGGCGGCGTCAGGAAGTGACCACCGTACCCTGAAATCCGAAGGACTGGCATGAAGATCCTGTGCGCCAACTGGCAAGCCGCCGACGAGGCCGAACTCGAACGGCAGCATTATCCCGACATCGAACTCATCCTCGCCCGCTCGACCAACGACAAGGCCGCGGCACTCGATCCGGTGATCTGCGAGGCGGTCGATGCCGTCATCAACTATTCGCCCACGCACAATGTCGCGGCCGCCCCGTCGGCGTTTCCCAAGGCCAGGATCGCCGTGCGCTCCGGCGTCGGCTTCGACAACATCGACACGCAGGGCTGGGGCGCGCGGAAAATTCCGGCCTGCAACGTGCCGGACTATGGCACCACCGAGGTCGCCGACCACGCCATCGGCCTGATGCTGGCGCTGACGCGCGGCACGTCGGCCTATGGCGCGGAGCTTGCCGGCCATGGCACTGAGGGCTGGCATTTCTCCAAGGCGCCGCTGGTGCGCCGGCACAAGGGCGCCACCTTCGGCATTGTCGGCCTCGGCCGCATCGGACTGGCTACTGCGCGTCGCGCCGCCGCCTTCGACATGAAGGTGGTGTTTTACGACCCGCATCTTCTGTCCGGCGTCGACCTGTCGACCGGCTATGAACGCGTTCATTCGCTGGCGGAACTGGTGGCGCGCGCGGATGTGGTGAGCGTCCACACGCCGCTCAGCGAGGAAACCCGCAAGCTGCTTGGCGCTGCCGCCTTCGCCGCCGCCAGGCCTGGCCTTGTGCTGGTCAACACCGCGCGCGGTCCGATCGTCGATCTCGATGCGCTCGAAGCGGCGATGCGCAAGGGCATCGTCGCCGGCGCGGGCCTCGACGTGTTGCCGAACGAACCAGGCGATCTCGATCATCCGCTGCTGGCCGCATGGCGCGCCCGGGAGCCCTGGATCGCCAACCGCCTGATCGTCACGCCGCACGCTGCCTTCTACAGCCCGGCATCGATGCGCGACCTCAGGTTGAAATCGATCGAGGTCGTGCATGCCTATCTCGTCGAGGGACGGCTGACCAACTGCGTCAATACCGAGTTCCTGAAATGAACATCGCTGCGGCGCAAACCGGACGCGTGGCTGTTTCTCCCTATGCCCGTCGGCTGGCGCGCGAACGTTCTCTCCCGCTCGAAGCACTTCGCGGCAGCGGCCCTGGCGGGCGTATCCTGGCCGCCGATGTGCAAGCCTTCGTTCCGGTTGCCCCGCCGGTCGTTTCGCCCGATGTCGCCACCCTTGCGGCGCCTTCCCCCGCCGTATCCCGGATCGCCGCCTTCGCGACGTCCGTTGCCTTCGGTGCGCTGCAAGGCCTGCTGGCGGCGCTTGGGAGTTCGGGCCATGTGTTCGCCCTCGACGACGTGCTGCTGCGCGCTGCCGGTCGCGCTTTTGCCGAGATGCCTGATACCACCAAAGTCGGCACGAGTTCCGTGGCGCTGGAACTGGCCGGCCGGCAAACCGTCTTCGCCATGGACCCCGAAATGCCCCTGGCATCGCTGCGCGCAATGCGGCTTGCGGCATTGGCCGACAACCGTGATGAGACCGAAACAACCCCGGCAGCCCTATCCCTGCGGCTGCTGCCGGCGAGCGACATCCGGCCGGTGATGACGCCACTCCTGCCGGGCCGTTCCATGCGCCTGACCGTTTCGCTCGACACGCCGGGCGACCGGGCCGAATGCCTGCTGACGGTGGATGCGGCAAGCGTCGACGAGGCCGCCGCTGCCGGGTGGCTGGCGACCCTGAAATCGGCGATCGAGCAGCCGCTTCGGCTCTTTGTCTGAGACGGTTGATCGTCAACAGCCTTGCCTAGCCTCCTGCGAAGGAAGCTATTATAAAAGCTTCGACATTGGAGCAATTCCAGGAAAAGTGCGAAGCGGTTTTCCGTCCGGAATTGCGTCAAACAAAGAGATAGAGCGGTTCGCCGTTTCGGTGAAACGGTGAAACGCTCGAGGCGCGACGAGGCACATGGACCACCCGACCATAGACAGTCTTCCCAGGCGCACGCTCGGCCGCGCCAATGGCCCGCTCTATCGCCAGCTCGCCGATATATTGCGCGAGCCGATCGGCAACGGCACCTTCCCCGTCGGCGGCGAACTGCCGAAGGAAGCGACCATTGCCGAGCATTTCGGCGTCAGCCTGATCACGGTTCGCCAGGCTCTGCGCGATCTCGAGGCCGACGGGCTGATCCGCAAGCGCTCGGCCAAGCCCGCGGTGGTCGCGGCGCGCAGCCCCTCGGTCAATCTGAGCTGGAAGTTCAAGAATTTCGCCGACATGGCGGCCTTCACCAAGGATGCGCAACTGACGGTGAAATCCTACCGCAAGGAGGTTTCGCCGGTGCTCCAGCGCCATTTCGGCATGGGCAAGGACGAGGCCGGCTATTGCCTGCGCAGCGTCTTGTCGATCGGCGAACAGCGCAAGGCGCAGATCACCACCTATTTCCCGCCCGACATCGGCGCGCGTCTGAAGCGGGAAGATTTTTCCGACGTGCTGATCTTCCGCTCGGTGCAGAAACATCTCGGCCTGCGGCTCGACGTGGCGCATGTCACGGTGCGCGCCGAGATCGCCGACGAGGCGGTTGCCGCCGATCTCGGCATCACGCTCGGCAGTCCGGTGCTGACGGTGGAGATGCTCTACCAGTCGGCGGACCAGCGCAGCATCGAATTCTCCGTTGCCCGCCACCCCGCCGACATCTTCAGCATCACCTACGACGCCCCGAACGACCTGTCCTGAACCTTGTCGGCGGCATTGGCGTCCGCCGATTCCCTGGTCCCGGCCATGGACAGACTTATAAAATTATAATAGCATCATAGCTAGGATGAATGCTGCGCGGAGGACCACGATCCAACGTGGATGCGAAGCCGCATCCGACGCTGAGCATTTGCCTGGTGCATGTCACCCAAGATGCGCTGCGGTTCCGGGGCATGCATAGGAACAAAGTCTGTCGAATGGGGTGTGCCTGGAAGGCGCTTGAAAGGCGGCGGGCGTTCGCATGGCAGACACCAAACACGGGAGGAGGAAATGATGAAAGCAGGCGCATTCCTTGCCGGGCTTGCGGTGATCGCGACGGCTTTGCTGTCGATCGGTGCCGTACCGGCCAACGCACAGGACAAGAAACCCTACACCATCTATCTCTCGAACAATTTCGTCGGCAATGATTGGCGCCAGCAGATGCTGCGCAGCGCCGACATCGCGGTCAAGAAGCCGCCGCTTGCCGGTCGCGTCGATCTCAAGGTCGAGGTGGTCGAAACCACGGTCCAGGCGCAGATCAATTCCCTCAACAACATCATTCGCAACAAGCCCGATGCCATCGTCATCGACGCGGGCTCAGGCGAAGCCCTCAACCCGACGATCCAGAAGGCTTGCGATGCCGGCATTTTGATCATCGCCTTCGACCAGATCGTCAGCGCGCCCTGCGCCTACACGATGGAGTCGGACTGGGGCCGGGCGCCGCGCGTCGAGGCCGAGTGGCTGGTCAAGAAGCTCGGCGGCAAGGGCAAGATCCTCGTTGACCGCGGACTTGCCGGCGCTCCAATCTCCGCCCAGCTGCAGGGTGGTTTCGAGGAAGTCATCAAGAAATATCCCGGCATTGAAGTGGTCGGCTATTTCAACGGCGACTATGCGCTGGGGCCCGAACAGGCAGGCGTCGCCAGCCTGTTGGCGGCGCACCCGCAAGTCGACGCCATCTTCGTCCAGGGCTACGGCGCCGGAGCGATCAAGGCGCTGCAGGATGCCGGGCGTCCGATCGTTCCCGTCACCGGCAGTCCTTTCAACCTGACGACGACGAGCTGTGTTCAGATCCAGGGCGCCCAGTGCATCCTTGCACCCAACCCCGCCTATCTGTCGGCCGAGGCCCTGAAGCTCGCGGTGGAGATCCTCGACGGCAAGAAGCCGGCGGAGAAGAAGATACTGCTGCGCAACGCCTTCCTCACCACCGATCCGGTCCCGTCGGAATTGTACCCCGACGCGACCATGCAGAAGATAGAGGTCGGCAAGAATGCCTTTCCGGATATGGCGCCGGGCCTGTTTCTTCCGGTTAGCCCGGACTGGGTCGAAATCACCCCGGCCGAAGCTGCCGGATCGAAATGACGATGCCTGCCGGCGGCGGCGAAATGGTCGCTTCAGGCCTCTCCAATGCGCCTTGGCTCAAATTGACAAGGCGTATTGGTACCGGTATCAATTTACGCGCAACACCCACCAAGATGGCGAAGTCCGTCACCGGCTGATGCAGGAAACACGAAGGAGGAGAGATCATGAAATTGAAGACAGTTTGCGCCGGATTGGCAGCGCTTGCCATCTCCGCAATCGCCGTCGGCACGGCGCCGAGCCACGCAGAGGACAAGAAGCCCTACACCATCTATCTCTCGAACAATTTCGTCGGCAATGACTGGCGCCAGCAGATGGAGCGTGTCGCCACCGTCTCGGTCAACAAGGGGCCGCTGAAGGGCCGGGTCGACCTCAAGATCGAGAATGTCGAGAACACCGTCCAGGCGCAGATCAACTCGCTGAACAACATCATCCGCCAGAAGCCGGACGCCATCCTCGTCGATGCCGGCTCGGACTCGGCCTTGAACCCGACCATCAAGAAGGCCTGTGACGCCGGCATCGTCGTCATCTCGTTCGACCAGGTGGTGACCGAACCCTGCGCCTATGCCGTCGCGTCCGACTGGGACCGCATCCCTTCCGTCATGGCCGAGTGGATGGCCACGCAGCTTGGCGGCAAGGGCAACATCATCCTCGACCGCGGCCTCGCCGGCGCGCCGATCTCGGCGCAGCTGCAGGGCGGCTATGAGAAGGTGCTGGCCAAATATCCCGACATCAAGGTCGTCGGCTACTACAATGGCAACTATGCGCTCGGCCCGGAGCAGTCCGGTGTCGCGGCCCTGCTTGCCGCCAACCCGAAGATCGACGGCATCATGACGCAAGGCTATGGCTCCGGCGCCATCCAGGCGCTGAAGGATGCCGGCCGGCCGATCGTCCCGGTCGTCGGCTTCTCCTACAATGTCGCCGCCGTCACCTGCGCGCAGACGCAAGGCGCCAAGTGCATCCTCGGCTCCAACCCGGCCTATCTGTCCTCGGAAGCGATCAAGCTGGCGGTCGATATTCTCGACACCGGCAAGAAGCCGGCCGAGCGTTCCGTCTCGGTCAAGGGCGACTTCGTCACCACCGACCCCTTCGAGTCCAAGCTCTATCCGGGCACCAAGATGATCAAGATCGCGATTGGCGAAAATGCCTTCCCCGACCAGGCACCCGGCCTGACGCTGCCGATCACGCCCGACTGGGTCGAGATCACCGCTGCGGAAGCCGCCGGGGCGAAGTAACATCCGTGACCACGACCCTGTCTCCCGGCATCGCAAGATGTCGGGAGAGCTTTTCGAAGGCGCATTCATGGACCTTGTCACCGTCAACGGCCTTTCCAAACGCTATGGCGGCATTGTCGCGCTGAGCGAGGCGACATTCAGCGCCCGCGCCGGCGAGGTGCATGCGCTGCTGGGCGAGAACGGCGCGGGCAAAAGCACCTTCATCCAGATCCTGTCGGGCGCCGTGCAGCATGATGGCGGCTCGATCCTGGTCGATGGCCAGGAGTATCGCCCGGCCAATCCGGATGCGGCGCAGGCGCGCGGCATCGCCGCCGTCTTCCAGGAATTGTCGCTGATCCCCGATCTCAGCGTCGAACAGAACATCTGGTTCCGCCACGAGCCACGAACGTGGCTTGGCACCGTCAACCGCGCGGAGATGCGCCGCAAGACGCTGGCGCTGCTCGAAAAATACGATTTCCCGGCACTCCGTCCCGACCAGGAACTGCGGCGGCTGACACTCGCCGAACGGCAGATCGTCGAGATCGCCAAGGGCTTGGCCAAGGATCCGCGCATCCTGATCCTCGACGAGGCGACTTCCGCCCTGCCGGCGCGCGAGGCCGAATGGCTGTTGAAACTCACGCGGCAGCTGGCCGCCGAAGGCCGGCTGGTCATTTTCATCTCGCATCGCATGGCCGAGGTGCGCGCCATCGCCGACCGGCTGACCATCTTTCGCAATGGCAGCACCGTCGCCGCGCACGAGGCCAATGCGGTGTCCGACAACGAGATCGTCACCCAGATGATCGGCCGGCATCTCGACCGGCTCTATCCCGAGCGCGTGCCGACAGCGACCGACCGTATCGCCCTGGGGGTAAAGGGGTTTTCGAGCGGCAGCCGGCTCTCCGGTGTCGACTTTGCGTTGCGCGAAGGCGAAGTGCTCGGCGTCGGCGGCCTGCAGGGTCACGGCCAGCGCGAGCTGTTCCAGGCGCTGTTCGGCGCCACCAGGGCGAGCGGCACGATCGAACTGTGGGGCAAGCCGGCTTCCATTGGCAATCCGCGCCAGGCGCTGACCGGCAAGGATGGCATCGCCCTGGTACCGGAGGACCGGCGCGGGCAGGGCCTGCTTTTGACCAAGAGCGTGCGCGAGAATCTGACGCTGTCGGTCATCAAGCGCTTCACCGAGAACGGCTTGCTGAGCCGGCAAAAGGAAGCCGCCCTGGTCAAGGAAATGGTCGATTTCCTGCGCATCAAGGCCGGCACGCCGGAACAGCTTGCCGGCACGCTGTCGGGCGGCAACCAGCAGAAGGTGATCTTCGGCAAGATGCTTTTGACGCAGGCGCGCGTGCTGTTGCTCTACGATCCGACGCGCGGCGTCGATGTCGGCACCAAGGGCGAGATTTTTCAGCTGATGCGCGACCTCGCTGCCAAGGGCTATGCGATCCTGTTCCACTCCAGCGACATGCCCGAACTCGTCCATGTCGCCGACCGCGTGCTGGTCATGCGCAACGGCCGTATTGCCGCGACGCTGGAGGGAGATCACATTTCGGAGGAGGAAATCCTGCGCGCCGCCATGCTTGAAACCAGGGCGGCGTGAACCATGGTGATGTCTATGGAGATGGCGCCAAGGCCGGCCGAGGTAAAATCCGCAAGACCGGGCATCGACTGGCGCGGCCGGTTGCTCGACCGCGCGCCGTTCCTGGTCGCCTGCCTGATGCTTGCCTTGATCATCGGCATCTACGGCAGCCTGCAGTCCGGCGTCTTCACGCTGGACGAGCTCAACCTCGACACGGCGGCGGCGATGACGCTGATGCTGGCCGCGACCGGGCAGACCATCGTGCTGCTGCGCGGCGGCATCGACCTGTCGATCGGCGGCATGATCAGCCTCGGCACGGTGATCGCCGCGACGCGCTTCACCGACGATCCGTCGACCACTGCCCTTTGGGCGCTGATCATTCTGGCGCTCGGCTTTGTCATCGGCGCGCTCAACGGTCTGCTGATCTCGCTGCTCAAGCTGCAGCCCTTCCTGGTGACTCTCGCCACCTGGTCGATCCTTAACGGCGTCGCCATGATCATCCTGCCGACCGATGGCGGCAGCGTTCCTGGCTGGTGGGTCGGCTTCGCTTCCGCGCAGCTCCTCGGCCTGACCAGCCCGGTCTGGATGCTGCTGGTGCTGCTCGTCTTCTGGTGGTGGTTTCGCGCGACGCGCGTCGGCATTGCCATCCAGGCGACCGGCTCCAACGAAAAGTCGGCCTTCCTCTCCGGCGTCTCGATCACAAGGGTCAACCTCCTCACCTATGGCCTGTCCGGCCTGTTCGCGGCGGGTGCTGCGCTGTTCCTGGTGACCCAGACCGGCGCCGGTTCGCCGACCATCGGCAAGGACTATATCCTGCCCTCGGTGGCGGCTGCCGTTATCGGCGGTGTCAGCCTTTTCGGCGGCCGTGGCCATCTCGCCGGCACGCTGATCGGCGCTTTCGTGCTGACCCTGATCGGCAATCTGGTCTTCGTCCTGCATGTATCGAGCTACTGGCAGCCGGTCGCGTCCGGCGTCATCCTGCTGCTCTCTGTGCTTGCGAGCTCCGTTGCCGAGAAAGCCGCGAGGAACCGCGTCCAATGAGCGCTTTCCTCACCCGCAACCGCCTGATCGTGCTCGCTTATGCTGGCATGGTCGTGCTGCTCCTGGTCACGGCGATGTTCTCGCCGGGCTTCCTGTCGGTCTCCAACATGCGCTCGACCGTCGTTCTCGCCGCCTTCGTCGGCATCGTCGCGCTCGGCCAGACCTTCGTCATCATCGGCGGCGGCATCGACCTGTCGGTGCCCTGGGTGCTGAATTCGGCCGCCATCATCATGGCGCTGCTGTGCGGCGGGCAGGATCTGCCGCTGGCCTGGGTCATGCCGTTGCTGCTCGCCGGCGGCGCCTTCATCGGCCTCATCAACGGCATCGGCGTCGCCCAGTTCGGCGTGCCGCCGATCATCATGACGCTGGCCACCAATGTCATCCTGCAAGGCCTGATCCTGGTGCTGACCGGCGGCTCGCCGACGCCGTCGGCGCCCGCCCTGATCCAGTTCATGTCGGTCGGACGGATCGGTGGCTTCCCGGTCATCGCGCTGATCTGGCTGGCGCTGACGCTGGCGGCGACGCTGCTGCTCTCCAAGGCGGCGTTCGGCCGCCATCTCTACGCGCTCGGCACCAGTGCCACGGTCGCCGAATTCTCCGGCGTGCCGACGGCGCGCACCACCATCCTCACCTATGTCATCTCGGGCCTCACCGCCGCCTTCGCCGGCATGCTTTTGACCGGCTATTCCGGCCAGGCCTATCTCGGCATGGGCGACGCCTACCTGTTCACCTCGATCGCCGCGGTCGCCATCGGCGGCGCCTCGATCCTCGGCGGCAGCGGCCACTATCTCGGCACCGTCGCCGGCGCCATGGTGCTGACCATCCTCACCGGTCTTTTGCCGGCACTGAACCTGTCGAGCGGCGCACTGCTCATCGTCTACGGCGCGGTGATCCTGCTCACCGTGTCGATCGGCAGCGAGACGTTCGCCGGCCTCGGCGGCAGGCTGCGCAGAAAGGAGGGCTGACCATGGTTCAAATCACGTGCGTCGTCGATGCCAGGGCCGAACTCGGTGAAGGCACGCTCTGGGACCCCAAAGCCGGTGTGCTGTGGTGGATCGACATCTGGAAGAAGCTGATCCATCGCTACGACCCAGTGACCAAAAAGGACGAGACCTTCGAGGCACCGGAATATCTCGGCTGCCTCGGCCTGCGCGAAAAGGGCGGCCTTGTGCTGACCATGACCAACGGCTTCCATTTCTTCGATCCGGCGACGGGCACATTCGAGCCGATCGTCGACCCGGAAGCGCACATGCCGAAAACCCGCTTCAACGACGGCAAGCCGGACCGTCAGGGCCGCTTCTGGTCGGGTTCGATGTTCGAGGTGCCGGGCCAGCCGATCGAATTCATCGGCGCGCTGTATCGGCTCGATCCGGACCTTTCCGTGCACAGGATGATCGACGGCATCGGCTGTTCCAACGGCTTGGCCTGGAGCCCGGATTCAAGACCATGTATTTCTCCGACAGCCATGCCGGCGCGGTGTGGGCCTATGATTTCGACCCCGCCACCGGCGACATCGAGAACCGCCGCACCTTCATCGACATGACCGTTACCGGCGGCGTCGCCGACGGCGCCACCGTCGATGCAGAGGGCTGCTACTGGGTGACCATCCCGGTGACCGGCAAGGTCTGCCGGTATGATCCTGATGGCGAACTGATGCAGACCGTGGTTCTGCCGACCGACCTGCCGACGTGCTGCGAATTCGGCGGCAAGGACCTCGACATCCTCTATGTCACGTCAGCCGTGCTCAAGCGCCCGGCCAGCCACTTCGTCCGCCAGAAGAATCCCGGCGGATTGTTCGCGCTCGATGTCGGCGTCAAGGGCCTGACCCTGCCGGCCTTCAAGGGATAGCTGCGTTGGCCCGCTTCCGTCAGAACGGACAGGCCAAACAGCATGTATCGTTCCGAAACCGAAACGATACCGAGTATGTGGCTGCCTTTAACGTTTGACCGCGCGGGCGGCGCGGTGAACGCTTTGCAGCAGGATGGCGAGGCAGCCGACCAGCAGCAGCGCGCCGCCGAGCAGCGGCGGCAGGGCCAGCAGCTTCACCGCCGCCGCGACGGCGGCCACCAGCACCAGCGCCAGCAGCGCCAGATTGCCGTCGTCGACGAACATGCCGAGGAATTCCCTGGCGACAAGACGAACGGCGTTCATCGGGCGAGCCCTCCGGCCGATACGGGGTAGGTGCCGCGCAGCCAGCGCACCATGGCAAAGGATGCCAGCGCGACGGTGGCGAAGATGGCGAGCAGCGCGAGATCGGCGCCCGGCCAGTCGGCGCCGATGCCTTCGCCGGTCCAGAAAATGCCGAAGCTGGTCAGCATCAGCCCGACCACGAATTTGAGCGCATTCTCCGGCACGCGCGCCAGCGGCCTGTGCACCGCCAGGCCGATAAGCGTCACCAGGATAAACGCCGCCAGCGCGCCGAGGCTGGCGTAGAGCGTCTGCCCGTGCGCCGCGCCGACGGCAATGACGATGAACACCACCTCGACACCCTCGAGCAGCACCGCCTTGAACGAGGCCAGTCCGGCGAGATAGTCGGCGCGGCGGTCATTGGCCTGCTGGTTGAGGGCGGCGGTCTCCTTGGAGAAGGCCGCCTCCTCGTCATGCAGCGCGATGACGCCGACGCTGCGCAGGATAGCCTTTCGCAGCCAGCGCATGCCGAACAGAATCAGCAGCACCCCGACGACGAATTGCAGCGTGGTGATGGGCACCAGCGCCAGCAGCGGCCCGAACGCCAGCACCAGCGCCGCCAGCAACGCCAGCGCCAGGGCGGCGCCCGTCAGCGCCGGGCGCCAGCTGCGTGTCACGCCGACCGCCAGCACGATGGTGAAGGCTTCGACGACCTCGACGAAGGAGGCGAGAAATGCCGCCGTGACCGTCGAGAGGATGGGCGTCAGCGTCTGCATAAAAGCGTCCTGTCTTGTCTCGTTCGCCCCCGGGATTCTCTGAGCGGGTGTCCCGGGACGCGGAGCCCGGAATCACTTCTGTGGTCAGCACCACATAGCGCTCCGGAAGCTGCGGGAAAGCAAGTGAGCGCTGCTGGGCGGCGCTTGGGCCAATCAGGCTGCGGGCTGCGTGACGTGGCTGCAGCACGCACGCTTGAATCAGATCAGGCCTGAAATGTCGGAAAAGGCCATTGCCTTGCGCAGCAGCTCGGCGAAACGCTCGCCGGCCACTTCGCGCGGGCCGCTATTGTCGATCGTAGTGACGCCGGGGCCGGTCAGGGTCACATTGGCGCTGCGCGCGAGCCGCGCCAGCACTTCGCCGCGCGACTCGCGGCCGCGCATCGCCAGCCGCTCGGCCAGCACATCGGCCGAGGCGGTGATCTCGACAATGGCAAGATTGGCATAGCGCTCACGCAACACCGGGATAATCGCGCGAGACACATTCGCCACCGCGACATGGCCATTGGCGACCGACCAGTCGACATCGGCAGGCAGGCCGTAGCGCAGGCCATGCGCTTCCCACGAAATGGCGAAGGCGCCGTCGGCCTCGGCCTCGACAAAGGCGGCATCGGCCAGCGTGTCGTGATCCTCGCTTGCCGTATCGCTCGGCCGGGTGATGACGCGGCGGACGAACTCCAGCCGGCTCTCGTCGGCGAAGAGGGTGCGGGCGTAGCCGATCACCGTGTCCTTGCCGGCTCCGCTGGGCCCCACGACGGCGACAAAGACGCCATGACGGACAGGGAAGGTTTCAGCGGACAACTCACGCTCGATCAAGGCCGACACCATCATGCGACGCGGCGTCCCTGCCGCCAGACGGTGCGCACCACCGGAACATGGTCGTCGACGCGCACGCGTACCAGATCGGCGCGGCGGCCCTGTTCGATGACGCCGCGGTCGGTCAGGCCAATGGCCTCGGCCGGGTTCTTCGACACCATGGCGACCGCCTGCGGCAGCGAAATGCCTTCGACCATGTCGCCGAGGAAGAAGGCCGACTGGATCAGGCTGAAGGGGATATAGTCCGAAGACAAGATGTCGAGCAGGCCGTCGCTGGCCAACGTGCGCGCCGAGACATTGCCCGAATGCGAGGCGCCGCGCATGACGTTGGGCGCTCCCATCAGCACGCCCAGGCCTGCGGCCTTCGAAGCGCGCGCCGCTTCCTCGGTGGTCGGGAACTCGGCGACGCGCACGCCCTGCTCGACCGCCTCGTCGACATGGCTCGACGTGGCGTCGTCATGGCTGGCCAGCACGATGCCGCGTTCTTGGCAGGCGGCGGCGATCACCGCGCGGTTCGGCGTCGAATAGCGCGCCGATTCCGCCATCCGCTTCTCGCAGAACAGTTTGAAGTCGCGGTCGCTCAGCTTCAGCTTGCGCTGGTAGTAATAGGCATAGGTTTCGAGGTTGACGAACTGGCGCTGGCCGGGGGCATGATCCATCAGCGAGGCCAGCTTGACCCGGTCGTCCTCGTCGAAATTGGCGAAGGCCTGCAGGCAGTCCGGCGCCGAAACCTCGCAGCGCAGATGCAGGAAATGATCGGCCCGCAAACGATCCTGCGCGACGCTGTCCTCGATCGCGTCGGCCAGCTTGCGGATATCGGCTGAGGTGAGATCGGCGTCCTCGTCCATGCCGACGCGCAAGGCGTCGAGCACGGTGGTGATGCCGGCGGTCGCCACCTGCGCGTCATGTGCAAGCACGGCGGCGATCGGGTTCCAGCGCACCTTCGGCCGTGGCGCGTAATGGCCCTCGAGATGGTCGGTGTGCAGTTCGACCAGCCCGGGAATGACATAGTCGCCGCCCATGTCCTCGCCGTTGCGGCTGCTACCCGCGTCGATGCCGGCGATAAAGCCGTCACGCAGCACCAGCGAACCCTCGACGATCTCGTCGGCAAGCACGATGCGGGCGTTGGAAAGAACGGTCTCGGCGGTCATTTCGGGCAGTCCTTTGGTTCTTCGAGCAGGGTTGTTCAGGCGGTCTTCCTCGCCGGGCGGCGTCCCAGCGCGTGCTGCGAAAGCACCATGAACGGTGCGCCAGGTTCGGTTTCGACAAACAGCGTCAGCGCGTCGACCAGCACCGGCTGCCGCAACACATCCGCGAACAGGCTGTCGATTGCTGCGCGCAAACGAGGGCTTTCCTGTGGCCCGGCCCGGCCCGACAGCGTCATGTGGAAGCGGAAGGTTTCGAAGACATAGGGGTAGCCCCACTGGCAGAGATTGCGGAACGCGGCCGGTTTCAGCGAATCCGGGCTGCGCCGCTCGATCTCGGCCTCGGTCAGCGGCGCGCGGAACCGGTCGAAATCGCGCACGACATCGTCGGCGAAACGGTTGAGTGGCGGCAACGGTTCGTCCGGCACCAGCGCGAAAAAGCTGTCGATCTGGCTGACGACGAGGCGCGGGATCGTCACGACAGGCGTCGCCTCGGCAAAATGGTCAAGCCCAGCGCGCAACGAGGTCTCGGTCTCGTTGGCGGCCAGGCGGAAGGGAGCCTTCAGCGTGGCGTGGAAGCCATAGCGGCGGGCAGAGGCGGTGTGGAAGGCGACTTCCGCCGCCGACAGATCAGCCACGGCCTCGACCGGCCTTGTCGCCGCGCCGAACGGGTCGCGGCCCAGCCAGTTGGCGGCGATCCGCGCCAGCGGTTCGTCCTGCCGGGGGGTGAAGTAGATGGCATAACGCATGGGAAGTCCTCGTCAGACCGCTGCCATAGGTGATTTCCATGACGGATTGACGAAGCTTTGAAGGGTTTTCGAAGGCAAATCGACCCAATAGGTCCTTAGCCGACGATTTTTCCGCGCTGGACCAATAAGTTCAGGCGGAATCGGACTGTCAGGCCTTCATCAACCATTCGTGCTCGGGCGCGTTGTGGAATTTCCACGTCCGCTTCGGCCCGGCCATGACGTTGAGATAGTAGAGGTCGTAGCCATGGCAAGCGGCGCAGGGGTGATAACCCTTGGGCACCAGCACGACATCGCCATCCTCGATCGCCATGGCTTCATCCAGCGCGCGATGGCCGTTCGTGTCGGCATCGGTGTAGACGCGCTGGAAGGCAAAGCCCTGCGGCGGGTTGAGGCGATGATAGTACGTCTCCTCGAGATAGGATTCATCAGGCAGATTGTCCTGGTCATGCTTGTGCGGCGGATAGCTCGACGTGTGGCCGCCGGGCGTGATGACCTCGACCACCAGCAGCGAATCTGCCGGCTTGCCTTCCGGCAGGATGTTGGTGACGTAGCGCGTGTTGGTGCCCTTGCCGCGCACCTCCTGGCCAAGATCGTCCGGCCCGATCACCCGAACCGGCAGCCCGCCGCCAAGGCCAGGCGCCGAGCAGACCGCGAGTTCGAGATCGGTGTCCGCTGTCACCGACCAGTCCGATCCCTCGGGAACATAGACCGACCACGGCTTGCCTTCGAAAGGCGACATGCGCTCGCCGAGCAGGCCGAGATCCTTGCCGCCTGCCTTCGCCGTGCCCTTGCCGGTCACGAACACCAGGCAGACTTCGCGGTCTTCCGTCCTGCCCGAGGCGCTTTCGCCGGGTTGCAGCCGATGCAGGTCGAAACCGACATAAGTCCAGCCGGCGCTTTTCGGCGTCACATGGGCAACGCGTCCATGGCCCTTGTCGGCCTTCACCAGCAGCTTGGACATCCGCTTACTCCTTCGGTTCGGACTCGGCCGTCGCCTTGTTCTCTTCGGCCGGCTTGTACAGATAAAAAAACTGCCAGACGGCATAGCCGGCGAAGCCGAGCGCGATGGTGCCCCAGAATGGCGTGCCGGTGGCGAACTCGATGATCGACCAGATGACGCAGACCGCGACGACGGCGACACGCCGCCACAAGGGCCGGAAGAAGGGGTGCTCGTAATCTTTCATCGGGCCAATCTACAGCAACCTGCCTCGCCGTGAACCCGCCGCGTCAGGCATTCGGAAAACCCTGGGTTTCGACGGTGTAGCCGGCTGATGTCATCACCCGCATCAGTTCCTTGTGGCCGACCTGCGCCATCTTGAGCGGCGGGTTCTTCTTCGGATCCTGCTCGGCCTCGACCACGAACCAGCCCTCATAGCCATGGTCGGCGAAGCGCTGCACGATGGCGCCGAAATCCAGCGAGCCATCGCCCGGCACGGTGAAGGCGCCGAGCGCCACGGCGTCGAGGAAAGACTGTTTCGTGCGGTCGAGCTTGTCGATGACGCCCATGCGCACATCCTTCACATGGACATGGCTGATGCGCTTGTGGTGGTTATCGATGGCGCGCAGCACGTCGCCGCCGGCGAAGGCCAGGTGTCCGGCATCGAGCAGCAGCGGAATGCCCTCGCCGGAATGGCGCATGAAGGCATCGAGTTCCGGCTCGGTCTCGACCACCGCCGCCATGTGATGGTGATAGGACAGCGGCATGCCTTGTTCGGCGCACCATTCGCCGAATTCTGTCAGGCGCCTTGCATAGGCCTTCATCTCGTCGCCCGGCAGTTTCGGCTTGGTGGCCAGCGGCTTGGAGCGGTCGCCCTGGATCGAGCGGCCGACCTCGCCATAGACGATGCAAGGCGCGTTGACTGCCTTGAACAGCTCGATCATCGGCTGGATGCGATCCTTGTTCCTGCCCATCTCCTCGTCGACCAGCGTGCCGGAAAACCAGCCGCCGCACAGCGTCACGTCGGCCGCCTTGAGGATCGGCAGCATGACGGCGGGGTCGTTGGGGAAACGCCGGCCCATCTCCATGCCGGTGAAGCCGGCCGAACGCGACTGGCGCAGACACTCTTCCAGCGACACGTCATCGCTCAATTCCGCAAGATCGTCGTTCCACCACGCTATGGGGGACATGCCCAGTTTGGCTTTCAAGTCGTCACTCCAGATTAGAACAGTTCATTCTTTGGCCGCTGGCGCCGCCCCTCATCGGCCCGGCACCTTCTCCCCGTATAGGGACGGGGAGAAGGGAGCTAGCATCAATGGCCGACGCTCTGCATCTGCCGCTTTTCGTCATAGGCCTTGCGCGCTGCGTTGACCTGCGGCCGTGCCGACACTTCCGGCACCGCCACGTCCCACCAATGGCCGCCGGCATCGGTGGAAACCAGCGGATCGGTGTCGATGACCAGAACGGTGGTGCGGTCGTTCGTCTTGGCCTTCTGCAGTGCGGTTTCCAGCCCGGCGATCGACGGTACTTTCTCTGCTATCGCGCCCATGCTCGCCGCATGCGCCGCGAAGTCGACATCGGGCAGGATCTCGTGGCGCGAGTCCTTCAACAGATTGTTGAAGTTGGCGCCGCCGGTCGCCATCTGCAGCCGGTTGATGCAGCCATAGCCACGGTTGTCGAGCAGTACGATGGTTAGCTTCAAGCCGAGCATCACCGACGTGGCGATCTCGGAATTCAGCATCAGATAGGAGCCGTCGCCGATCATGACGACGACCTCGTCGTCCGGCTTGGCCATCTTGGTGCCGAGCCCGCCGGCAATCTCGTAACCCATGGTCGAGAAGCCGTATTCGGCATGGTAGGAGCCGGGCGCGCCGGCCTGCCAAAGCTTGTGCAATTCGCCGGGCAGGCCGCCAGCGGCATGCAGCAATGTCACGCCTGATCCCATGGCGCGTTGCACGGCGCCGATCACCTGCGCGTCCGACGGCAAGGCGGCATTGGTCGACGCCGTCACCTTGGCTGCCTCGGCTTGCCAGGCCTTCTTGCCCTTGGCCGCATTGTCGGTCCAGGCGGCAGGCGCCTTCCAGCCCTTCAGCGCGGCGCCGAGTTCGGCCAGTCCCTCGGCCGCGTCGGCGACCAGCGGCAGCGCGCGGTGCTTGCCGGCGTCGAAAGGCTGCACGTTGAGCCCGATGATGGTCTTGCCGGAGTTCTTGAACAGCGCCCACGAGCCGGTGGTGAAATCCTGCAGGCGCGTGCCGATGGCGAGCACCACATCGGCCTCTTCGGCCAGCCGGTTGGCCGCCGACGTGCCGGTGACGCCGACCGCCGCCATGTTGAGCGGATGATCGTCCGGAAGCGAGGACTTGCCGCCTTGCGTCTCGCAGACCGGAATGCCGGCGCCTTCCGCGAACCTGGCCAGCGCATCGGAGGCCTGCGAGTAGAGAACGCCGCCGCCGGCGATGACCAGCGGCTTCTTGGCGCCCTTCAGTGCCGCGACAGCAGCGGCAAGCTCGTGGCGATCCGGGCGCGGACGGCGCTGGTGCCAGACCCGCTCGGCGAAAAAGCTCTCGGGATAATCATAGGCCTCGGCCTGCACGTCCTGGCAGAGCGACAGCGTCACCGGGCCGCAATCGGCCGGATCGGTCAGCACCTGCATGGCACGGCTCAGCGCCGGGATGATCTGCTCCGGCCGCGTGATGCGGTCGAAATAGCGCGACACCGGACGGAAGCAGTCATTGACCGTCGCCGTGCCGTCGGAAAAATCCTCGGCCTGCTGCAGCACCGGGTCGGGAATGCGGTTGGCGAAGACGTCGCCGGGCAAAAACAGGACGGGCAGTCTGTTTACATGCGCAAGGGCTGCCGCCGTCACCATGTTGAGCGCGCCGGGGCCGATCGACGAGGTCGCGGCCATGAAGCGGCTGCGGAAATTGGCCTTGGCATAGGCGATCGCCGCATGCGCCATCGCCTGTTCGTTGTGGGCGCGGAAAGTCGGCAGCTCGTCGCGCACCTGGTAGAGCGCCTCGCCGATGCCGGCGACATTGCCGTGCCCGAAGATCGCCCAGACGCCACCGAAGATCGGCGTCTTCTTGCCGTCTATCTCGGTCATCTGGCGGGACAGGAAGCGGGTCAGCGCCTGCGCCATCGTCAGGCGGATTGTCTTGCTCATGGTGTTTTCCTCCGCAGTCCTTGTGCCGCGCCTTCTTATGCCGCCTTGCGGCCGCGCGCGGCAAGCCACGCCTCGGTCAACTGTTCGAAGCGCGACGCCATGTCGGCGACGGCCTCGTCGTCCGACATCCTGCCGGCCAGCCACTCCTCCGCCGCGTGCACGAAGATGGTGCGGCCGACGGCAAAGCCCTTGACGATCGGCGCCTTGGCGGTCGCGGCAAACGCCGCTTCCAGCTCGTCCTGCGGGGCTTCCAGGCCAAGCAGCACGATGCCACGGCACCAGGGATCGTGCTTCAGGATGACCGCTTCGATCCTGGCCCAGGCGCCGGCAGACGCCTGCGGCTCGAGTTTCCACCAGTCCGGCTTGATGCCGAGCGCATAAAGCTCTTCCAGCGCGCGCGGAATGGTCGTGTCGTCGAGCTTGCCGTGCTTGCCGGCGATGATCTCGACGAGCAGTTCCCGGCCGACTTTCCGCGCCGCCTCGAACAGTGCGCGCAATTTCTGCTGCTGCTCTTCCTTCAGGGCCGCCGGATCGTCGGGATGGTAGAAGCACAGGCACTTGATGCAGTGATCGACCGGCCATTCCACCAGTTGCGAGCCGATATCCTGCGAGAATTCGAAGCGCAGCGGCCGCGAGCCCGGCAGTTCCACCGGGCGGCCGAGCCAGGCGAAGGGATGCCTGGCGAATTCGAACATCGCCTCGCGGCCATGCTTCTCGTCGATCAGCATGCCATAGCCATCGCGGCCAGCGGCAACCTTTGCCGCCGCCTTGACCGCCAGCACCTTGAAATCGCGGATGCGCGCCGGATCGGCGCCGGCCTTCGCCGCCACGTCCTCGAGCTGCACACGGTGGTCGCAGGCGAGTGCCATCAGCGATGGGATGTCGCGCCGGCGGGTCGTCGCCCAATGGATGTGGTTGATCGCCTCGTCCTTGCGCAGCGCCCTGTATTTGCTGCCATTCTTGAGGAAGAACTGCAGCTCCTCGAAGGTTGGATATTCCGGCGCGCACAGCAGGCGCGACACGGCGAAGGCGCCGCAGGCGTTGGCCCAGGTCGCCGCCGTCGCATGGTCTTCGCCGCCCAGCCAGCCGCGCAGGAAGCCGGACATGAAGGCGTCCCCGGCGCCCAGCACATTGTAGATCTCGATCGGGAAACCCTTGCCGACGATGCCGTCTTCCAGATCGTCGCTGATCGGTCCGTCATAGACGATGCAGCCCATGGCGCCGCGCTTCAAGACGATGGTGGCCGCCGACAGGGCGCGGATCGTCTTCAGCGCGCTCAGGCAATCATCGGCGCCCGAGGCGATCATGATCTCTTCCTCGGTGCCGACGATGAGATCGCAATCGGGCAGTACCGTCTTCAGCTGGGCCGAGACCCGGTCCGATTTGACATAGCGCTCGAAGCCTTCGGCATGGCCGGCGAGGCCCCACAGATTGGGCCGGTAGTCGATGTCGAAGACGACCTTGCCGCCCTTGGCTTTCATGATGCGGATCGCCTTGCGCTGGGCGGCGTCGCTGTTGGGTCGGGAAAAATGCGTGCCGGTGACGACGATCGAGCGCGCCGAAGCGATGAATGCCTCGTCGATGTCTTCCGGCGCCAGGGCCATGTCGGCGCAGTCCGAGCGGTAGAAGATCATCGGCGAAACGCCTTCGCTCTCGACCGAAAGCAGCACCAGCGCTGTCAGCCGCTCCTTGTCGGTCTTCAGCCCGTCAGTGTTGACGCCTTCGCGCTTCAGCTGTTCGCGGATGAAGCGGCCCATCTGCTCGTCGCCGACGCGCGTCAGCAGCGCCGAACGCAGGCCGAGCCTCGCCGTGCCGACGGAAATGTTGGCCGGGCAGCCGCCGACCGATTTGGCGAAGGAGGTGATGTCCTCCAGCCGTGAGCCGATCTGCTGGCCATAGAGGTCGACGGAAGCGCGACCGATGGTGATGACGTCGAGCGGCGTCTGTCTGGCGTCCACGGCTTCGCTCATTGGAACCTCCCGTCAGTCTTGTTGTCAGGAACAACATTGTTTGGGTAACACGCGCGAGCGGCGGCGTGGTGCCGGGGAATATGAAATAATAATTCCAATCCATAGTCAATATGGAATGAGCATTCCCTGGTCCAAAATTGCCTCTTGATGTGGGCTTAGGCCTTGCGCTTGCGGCCCATATCACGCCGCTTCTCGCCAACGCCGACGGTCAGCGCCATGGCCAGCGCCATCGTCGCCGACAGCGAGCGGAAGCCGGCGAAATCGGCCTCGGCGACCTCGAACCAGACGCTGGCGAACTGGGCGAGCGGCGAGAACGAGCTGTCGGTGATGGCCACGATCGGCACGCCTTGTTCCGAAATGGTGCGGGCTTCCTCGATGGTGGCCGGTGCATAGGGCGAGAAGGAGATGGCGATGACGGCATCCGCCGGCGTGGCGAAGGCGATCATCTCGGCGTTCAGCCCGGCGGCCGATTCGATCAGCTGGTTGCGGATCTTCAGTTTGCCCAGCGCATAGGCGATATAGGTCGCCACCGGATAGGAGCGCCGCTTGGCCAGGACGTAGATGGTCTGCGCCTTCGCCAGCAGCGAAATCGCGTCTTCCAGATGCGCGTCGTCCAGCATGCGGGAAATGTCGTTGAGCGAGGTGCTGGCGGCGTGGACGAAGCCGTCGAAGATCGCCCGGTGGCCGGCGCCGCCCTCGGCCTTGGCGCGTAGCGCCTGCAGCCGCTCGTCATAGGACGAGTTGCGCTCGCGCAGCCGCTCGCGGAACACCTGCTGCAGGCTGGTGAAGCCGTCGAAGCCGAGCTGCTGGGCAAAGCGGATCAGGGTCGAAGGCTGCACGCCGGCCGAGGCGGCGATGCTGGCGGCGGTGCCGAAGGCGATGTCGTCGGGATTGTCGAGCGCGTAGGCCGCGATCTGGGCGATGCGCTTGGGCAGGCTTTCGCGCCGGTCAAGGATCGTGGCGCGCAGCGTCTCGAAGTCGCGAGGTACCCGTTCGTCCATCGTCGGCCCGTCCAAGCTCATCCGTGAAGCGTCCTCTCTGCCCCATCATAGCGAGCCTGCGCAAGAACACCATAAAAAATGAGGCAGACATTCCATTTCGAAAGAAAATGGACTAATTCATCCATGTAATGCGTCAGGCAGCGGAGAAAACGAAAAATGGTCGGCGTCGGTCTTATCGGCACGGGTTTCATGGGCAAATGCCATGCCATCGCGTGGAGCGCCGTCGGCGCGGTCTTTCCTGATGTCGCCAAGCCCCGGCTTGTCCATCTCGGCGAGGTCAACGAGGAACTTGCCCGGCGCAAGGCCGGCGAATTCGGCTTCGCCAAGGCCTCCGGCGACTGGCGCGCCGTCGTCAACGACCCGGATGTCGACATCGTCTCCTTGACCACGCCCAACCAGTTCCATCCCGAGATGGCCATAGCCATCCTGGAGGCCGGCAAGCATCTGTGGTGCGAAAAGCCGATGGCGCCGAGCTTCGCCGAAGCCGAGGCGATGGCGCAAGCGGCCAGGAAGTCCGGCAAGGTCGCGGCGCTGGGCTACAACTACATCCAGAGCCCGGCCATCCGTCACATCGGCGCGCTGCTCGACGAGAAGATCATCGGCGAGGTCAACCATCTGCGCATCGAGATGGATGAGGACTTCATGGCCGATCCCGAGGCGCTGTTCTTCTGGAAGCACGAGGCGGCTTCCGGCTACGGCGCGCTCGACGATTTCGCCGTGCATCCGCTGTCGCTGGTCTCGGTCCTGTTCGGCCGCGTCGCCAGCGTCATCTGCGACATGGCCAAGCCCTATGCCGACCGCAAACTGGCGACGGGCGGACGCCGCGCGGTCGAGACCTATGATATCGCCAGCGTCCTGATGCATCTGGAAAACGGCATTGCCGGCACGCTGCAGGTCAACCGCTCGGCCTGGGGCCGCAAGGGCCGCATCGCCATCCAGATATTCGGCTCGAAAGGCTCGATCCTGTTCGACCAGGAGCGCATGAACGAATTGCAGCTCTATCTCACAGCCGATCGCCCGACCGAACAGGGCTACCGCACCATCCTGATCGCGCCGCACCACAGACCGTACGACGCCTTCCTGCCGGCGCCCGGCCATGGCCTGGGCTTCAATGACCTCAAGATCATCGAGTGCCACGAATTGCTGACGCGCCTTGCCGGCCGGCCGGCGCGGCTCATCGAATTCGCCGAGGGGCTGGAGATCGAGCGCACCGTGCACGCCATGGCGCGCTCCTTCGAGGAAAAGCGCTGGGTGGATGTGCGGTAATACAAGCGCGCCTTAACCGGCGACGGCCGGGGTCTCCCAGCCGTCGACCCAGATCTGGCGCAGCCGGTCACCCTCGCCCTTGAACCACAGGCCGGTCGGCTGACAGTCTTCGATGCGGTCGCTGCGGAAATTGCGGATGGCCTGGCGCAGCTCGCACCAAGCCACCGTGTTCACCGCCTCTGCGTAATAGATCAGCGCGATCGGCCGGATGATGCGTTGCGTGGTCCGGCCCGCTTCGTCGCGATAGGAGAGGTCGAGCTTCTCCTCGTCGCGGATGGCGCGGCGCACCAGCGCCAAATCGATCGTGCCGGCCGACGGTGCGGCAAAACCCCAGGCATGCAGCGCGTTGGCTTCGAATGTCTGACGCCAAGGCTGCGGCACGGCGCCGGCGATCTTGCTGCTGACGCGCTTGGCCGCCTGCTTGAGCTCGTCGTCTCCCGTGCGCTCCAAGAGCGCCAGCGACAGCACGATCGCCTCCATCTCCTCGATCGAAAACATCAGCGGCGGCAGGTCGAAACCGGGGCGCAAGATGTAACCGATGCCGCGCCCGCCCTCGATCGGCACGCGCATCGCCTGAAGCGCCGCGATGTCGCGATAGATCGAACGTATCGTCACTTCCAGCCGCTCGGCGATCATGGCCGCCGTCACCGGCTGCCGCGCCAGCCGCAGGATCTGGATGATCTCGAACAGGCGTGACGCCTTGCGCATTTTCCTCACCCGGCTTCGACCGCAACTGACACACCATTGTCAGTTGGGTCGACCTATAGGACTGCCTATCAAATTGAAAATCAACAGGTTCCGCTACGGCTTGGTGGAACGAGGCGACGGGCAACTGACATGGGCTACGCGGAAAATCTCTGGCTTTTCTTTATCCTGCTGTTCGGCATCATCGCCGTTCCGGGCATGGACATGCTGTTCGTGCTGGCCAATGCGCTGACCGGCGGCCGCGACAGGGGCCTGGCCGCGACCGGCGGCATCATGGTCGGCGGCATGGTGCACACGCTGAACGGAGCGATCGGCGTCGGCCTGCTCATGCATTTCGTGCCGATCCTGTTCACGCCGCTGCTGATCGCCGGCGCCGCTTACATGGCCTTCATCGGCATCACGCTGATGCGCAGCTCCATCACCGTCGGCCAGGACGGGCCTGTCGGCAGCCGCTCGGCATGGAAGGCGTTTCGCCAGGGGCTGGTGACCTGCCTGATCAATCCGAAGGCCTATCTGTTCGTGCTTGCCGTCTATCCTCAGTTCCTGAGGCCGGACTACGGCCCGATCTGGATGCAGGCGACAATCATGGGCCTGATGACGGTCCTCACCCAGGCCGCGATCTATGGCGGACTCGCGATCACCGCCGGCCGCAGCCGCAATCTTCTGATCGCCAATCCGCGGGCGACCATCCTTGCCGGCCGGGCGGCCGGGCTGCTGCTTTTTGCGGTCTCGGTGTTCACCGCCTGGGAAGGGCTGAAGGCGGCGTGATCCCCGACTGAAACGGGGATCACGCCCCTGCCTTTATCTCCGACCGGATCAGGCGGCGCCCTGCCGGTTTTCCAGCATCGCCCGGCGTTCCGAGCGGCGCCACTCGACGGCGCCGGCAAGGCCGTGCAGCACGGTCTCGGTGGTCGCCCAGTCTATGCAGCCATCGGTGATGCTCTGGCCGTAGACCAGCGGCTTGCCGGGCACGACATCCTGCCGGCCAGCGACGAGATTGCTCTCGATCATCAGGCCGATGATGCGCTCGTCGCCCGCCGCCACCTGGCCCGCCACGTCGGCCGCCACCTTGGGCTGGTTCTCCGGTTTCTTGGACGAGTTGGCGTGGCTGACATCGATCATCAGCCGCGGCGCGACGCCGATGCGGGCGAGTTCGACCGAGGCCGCCTCGACGCTCGCCGCGTCGTAGTTCGGCTGAACGCCGCCGCGCAGGATGACATGGCAGTCCTCATTGCCGGTGGTCGTGGCGATGCCGCTGCGTCCGCCCTTGGTGACCGCCATGAAATGATGTGGCTGGGCGGCCGACTTCACCGCCTCGCCGGCGATCCTGAGATTGCCGTCGGTGCCGTTCTTGAAGCCGACCGGGCAGGACAGGCCCGAGGCCAGCTCGCGGTGGATCTGGCTCTCGGTCGTGCGCGCGCCGATCGCGCCCCAGGCGACGAGGTCGGCAATGTATTGCGGCGTGGTCATGTCGAGGAATTCGGTCGCCGCCGGCAGGCCGAGATTGTTGACGGCCGACAGCACGTTGCGCGCCATGCTGAGCCCCTTGTCGATGTTGAAGCTGCCGTCGAGGTCGGGATCGTTGATCAGGCCTTTCCAGCCGACCGTCGTGCGCGGCTTCTCGAAATACACCCGCATCACGATCTCGAGCCGGTCGGACAGGGTCTCGCGCAGCGCCGCCAGACGGCTGGCATAGTCAACGGCCGCGACCGGATCGTGGATCGAACAGGGGCCGACGACGACAAGCAACCGGTCGTCGGTACCGTTCAGGATGGCATGGATGGCATTGCGTGAGGCGCTCACGGTGCGCGTCGCCGTCAGCGTGCGCGGGATCTCCCGCATCACCTGGTCCGGCGTGCTCAGTTCTCGGATTTCCTTGACCCGAAGGTCGTCTGTGGTGGTCAACACGGCTTTCTGCTCCTGGTTTAGGAGACCTGCCGGCTGAAACAAAAAAGCCGCCAGGTCTGGCGGCTGTTCGGATCTTGTTGCTGCAATCTTCAGATCGAGCGCAATCCTCCCGCCGCCAGCGAGCTGCTAAAGTACCAATAGGTGGCGGACAGGTGGATCATGCGGCTCATATAGTCGAAGTGGAGGCGTTTGTCACGTCCCCTTGACGACAGGCAATTTCTGGGTAGGCCGAACCCTCGCGATTTCGTCATCCTATGGCGAAGCAAGGAGCGTAGCGACGCGGCGCAGACCATAGGATCCATTCCGTGACGCCGGCCGAAGAGCGCAGCGGAGCAGAATTCTGCGTCGCAGCGGCGCTCGGAAGTCCCGGCATGGATCCTCGGGTCTGCGCGGCTCGCTACGCTCCTTGCTCCGCCCGTGGATGACGAAGGGTGGGCGTTTCCGCTAAGCTACTTCGATGATGTCCGTACAAGGGTTTGGCACAAGTCGACCAGCGATCCGGGTCGTCATGCCCGATTACGGCATGCTGCACCGAGCGGTTCATGCCGTCCAGGGATCGAAGAGTTCTATCCCAAAGCCTTCGAAATCCCTGGTATTGCGTGTTGCCAAGGTGAGCTGCTGCGCGATCGCCGTGGCCGCGATCAGCCCGTCCATCGACGACAGGCCGCGACCGCTGCGCTTCGCAAGGCCCATCAGATCGCCCCAGGCCAAGGCAACCGGTTCGTCCACCGGCAAAACCCTCTGATCGAAGCGCTGTGGCAGGTCCCGAGCGAGCCAGTCGGCGAGTGCCTCGCGCTTCCGACCTTCGTCCATGAGCGCGACGCCGCGCCGGATTTCGGCGATCGACACGACACTGATGAATGAGCGGTCCTCGTCAAGTCCCTCCAGCCAGTCCAGAACGCGTGCGTCCGGCGCAGGCCTTGTCACCTCGGACAGGACATTGGTATCGAGCAGTAGTCTCACAGGGGCAAGTCACGCGGTTCGTCGCGCTGACGCTCCAGGTCGAGGTCGGCGCCGCGCAGCGGCGACTCCAGCAGGAACTGCGCAAGCGTACCCTTGCGCATGGTCTTTCGCTGCCATTCCTCGGCCGAGACCACAACCACGCTTGGTTTGCCGTTTTTAGTGATTGTCTGCGGCGAAGACTGTGCGCGCTCGATAACTTCCGAGAGCCGTGCCTTTGCCCCAGCAACCGTCCAATCGGTATCCACTTTAGGTGCGGCCATCATCTCGCCCCATGACCAGTCTGACTATCTTGACTATATGGGAATGGCGATGCTGCCGCAACAGGGCTATGCAGAACTGTTTCCGAGGCTGCCGATTGAGACTATTCCGGTGACGACCCCGCAACACTCTGGTCGTAGTCGACCAGCGATCCGGTCATCACGCCCGATTGCGGGCTGACCATGTAGCTGATCAGCCGCGCGAGCTGGTCCGGCTTGACCAGCTGGCCCATCGGCTGCGCGGCCTCGGCTTTTGCCAGCCAGTCGTCCGGGGCGTCGTGCCATTTCTTCTGCACGATGTCCTCGCCCTCGGTGTCCATCCATCCCGGCAGCACGGCGTTGCAGCGGATGCGGTTGAAGCGATACGCATTGGCGACGTTCTTGGTCAGCGTCATCAGCGCGCCCTTGCTGGTCGAATAGGGTGTCAGGAAAGATTGGCCGGTATGGGCCGACATCGACAGCACGTTGACGATCGAGCCGGGGGCCTTCTTCTCCAGAAGATGGGCCACCACGCCCTGCATCAGGAAAAACGGGCCGCGCACATTGGTGTCGAAGATGGTGTCGAACAGCTCTTCCGACGTCTCGACCAGTGAACCGCGTGCCGAGGTGGCGGCGGCGTTGACCAGCGCATTGATGCTGCCGAAATGCGAGAGCGCGGTGGCGACGGCGCGCTTGCAGTCGGGCACCTTCGAGACGTCGGCGCTGATGAAAATGGCGTCGACGCCGGCCTTCTTGAAGTGGGCGACCGCCTTGTCGCCCTTCTCCTGTGAGCGGCCGATGAGCGCCAGCGCCCTGCAACCCTCGTCGGCCAGCGCCTCGGCGACGGCAAAGCCGATGCCTTGCGCGCCACCGGTGACGATGGCGCGCGTTTTCGAATTGCGATCGGCGGATGTGCTCATCGCCCTGCTCCTGTCGTTGGGACCCGAATTCCGGTTCTTACTTGTCGAGACGGACGGTCTTGCCGGTCGTTGCCGACTTCAGCGCCGCATCCGCCAGCTTCAGCGCCACGAGGCCGTCTTCACCGCTCGGCGCCGCCTTTTTGCCGGATGTCGCGGCGGCGATGAACGAGGCGATCTCGATGGCATAGGCGTCGAGATAGCGGGTCATGAAGAAGTCGTGCAGCGGCGGGCGCGTATAGCCCTTCTCATTGGCCAGTTCGATCGACACCGGCCGCTGGTTCTCGGCCGCGATCATGCCTTTCGAGCCATGCACTTCGATGCGCTGGTCGTAACCATAGGTGGCGCGCCGCGAATTGGAGATAACGGCCTGCTTGCCGGAAGCCGTCTCGAGGATGACGCTGACGCTATCGAAATCGCCGGCCTCGCCAATCTTCTTGTCGACCAGAACCGAAGCGTGCGCGGAGACCGCCACCGGCTCCTCGCCGAGCAGGAAGCGCGCCATGTCGAAGTCGTGAATGGTCATGTCGCGGAAAATGCCGCCCGAGCGCTTGATATAGTCGATCGGCGGCGCGCCGGGATCGCGCGAGGTGATGGTGACCATCTCGACGGTGCCGATGGCGCCGTCGTCGATCGCCTTGCGCACGGCGGCGAAGTGGGGATCGAAACGCCTGTTGAAGCCGACCATCAGCGTTGCCTTGGCCTTCTCGACCACGGCCAGGCACTTCTCCACCCGCTTGACGTTCAGGTCGATCGGCTTTTCGCAGAAGATCGCCTTGCCGGCCTTGGCGAAACGCTCGATCAGATCGGCATGGGTATCGGTCGGCGTGCAGATGACGACGGCGTCGATATCTCCGGCCTTTTCGATGGCGTCGATGGTGCGCACTTCGGCGCCATAGGCGCCCGCCAGCTCTTTTGCCGCCTTCTCGAAGGCATCGGCCACCGCCACCAGTTTTGCATCGGGGTTGGAGCCGACGGCGCGGGCGTGGACCTTGCCGATGCGGCCGGCACCGAGGAGGGCGAAACGAACAGTCATGGATATTTCCTCTGAGGGATGGGTTCGAGAGATTTGTGTCCGCACCTTCCTGTCAGGGAAAGGTGGCTGGGATATTTTCTGGGCGCGGCAGATCGTCCCGGAATGGACGACCACCCCGCCTCAAGCGGCCAGTTCCGCCTCTCCGGTCTTGGCGCCGGTGATGTAGGAGACGATGTCCTGGCCGTCGGTGTTCTCCTTGCGCAGATTGGCGACGATGCGGCCGCGCCGGAACACCACGATGCGGTCGCACAGGTCGAACACCTGGCGCATATTGTGGCTGATCAGGATCAGCGGCTCGCCATTGTCCTTCAGCGTGCGGATGATGTTTTCGACCTGCGCCGTCTCCTGCACGCCGAGCGCAGCGGTCGGCTCGTCCATGATGATCAGCTTGGAGGCGAAGGTCGCCGTCCTGGCGATCGCCACGCACTGGCGCTGGCCGCCCGACATGTGGCGGATGGTGTTGGAGAGATTGGGGATTTTCACCGCCGTGCGCACCAGCGCCGCCTCGGTCGCCTTGCGCATGTATTTGCGGTCGAGGATCGAGAAGGGTCCCAGATTGAACAGCACCTTTTCGCGGCCGAGGAACAGGTTCGACGGCACGTCGAGATCGTCGGCCAGCGCCAGGTTCTGGAACACCGTCTCGATGCCCGCGGTGCGGGCCTCGATCGGCCCGGCAAAATTCACTTCCTTGCCGTCGAACCAGATCTGGCCGCTGGTGCGCTGTTCGACAGCGGTGATCTGGCGCACGAAGGTCGACTTGCCGGCGCCATTGTCGCCCATGATGGCGACGTGCTCACCCTTGCGCAGTTCGAAATTGGCGCCCTCCAGCGCATGCACGCCGCCATAGCGCTTGGTCAGGTTTTCGGTCTTCAGGACGATGTCTGACATGGTCAAGCCCTCAATGCCCGCAGGCGTTGACGCCACTGGTCGAGAACGACCGCGCCGACGATGATCACGCCCTTGACCATCTCCTGGTAGTAGGCGTCGAGGCGCAGGAAAGTGAAGCCGGAGATGATGACGCCGAAGATCAGCGAACCGATCACCGTGCCGATGATCGAACCGCGGCCGCCCGACAGCGAAACGCCGCCGATGACCGCCATGGCGATGGCGTCGAGTTCATACATCACCCCCATGCCGGCCTGGGCGGTGAGGTTCTTGGAGGACAGCACCACGGCGGCGAGCGAGGCGAGAATGCCGGCGATGACATAGACCAGGATCTTGTGGTTGGCGATCTTGATGCCGGACATGCGCGCGGCGTCCTCATTGGAGCCGATCGCGTAACAATGCTTACCGTAACGTGTGTAGGTCATGATGAGCTGGAACAGCACCGCCAACGACAGGAAGATGATGACGGGCATCAGGCCCTTGCCGATCGCGGCGAAACTGTCGGTCGGGAACGAGATCGGCTGGCCCTTCGACCACCATTTGGCGATGCCGCGCGCCGTCACCATCATGCCGAGCGTGGCGATGAAGGGCGGGATGCGCGTGTAGGCGATCAGGGAGCCATTGACGAGGCCGGCGAGCAGCCCGCAGCCGATCGCCACCAGCAGCGGCACGATGACGGGCAGGTCGGTCCAGCCTTGCGCCAGGAACATCGCCTTCGGGTTCGGGTTGCCGTTGACGGTCGCCACCTGGGCGAAACTCATTGCGATCATCGCGGTCGCGCCGACGATCGAACCGGAAGACAGGTCGATGCCGCCGCAAATGATCACCTGCGTCACGCCGATGGCGATGATGCCGACGATCGACACCTGCAGGATGATGATCTGCAGGCGGGCCTCGTTGAAGATCCCCGAGACGTCGCTGCGGGTGTTGAACAGGAAACTGTCGCCGAGAAAGATGCGGCCGATCGCTTCGAAGATGACGACGAGAATGACGAGCGCCAGGAAGACGTTGAATTCGGCCGGCCATGCGCGCTTCTTCGCATCGTAAGTCAGCCCTCCGACGCCATGAGATGTCTGTGCCAATCTTCTATCCTCCGTCAGCCGCGGTCGTCCCTCGATCGCCTTCAGGCGCCGAGGGAAAGGGGAGCGGCGCCGCCTTTTGCGCGACAGCGCCGCTCCCTATGTCCGTGGCTCAGTTCTTCTTCAGGAACTTGTCGATGTTTGCCGGCGTGACCAGCTGGAACGGCACGTAGACCTTGTGCTCGACCTTCTCGCCCTTGGACAGTTTCAGCGCTGCGTCCAGCGCGCCCGCGCCCTGGCCGGCCGCGTCCTGGAACACGGTTGCGTCGAGGTCGCCGGCCTGCATGGCGGCAAGCGCGTCCTGCGTGGCGTCGACGCCGCCGACGACAACCGACTTCATGTCGATATTGGCGGCCTTCATCGCCTGGATGGCGCCGATGGCGCTTTCGTCGTTGTTGGCGATGACGCCGTCGAACTTCTTGCCGGTCGACAGCCAGTTGGTCATCAGGTTCTGCGCCTCGTCGCGGTTCCAGTTCGAGGTCTGCTTGTCGATGATCTTGATGAAGCTGCAGTCCGGCGTGGCGATCACCTCTTCAATGTCCTTGGTGCGCTGCACGGCGGCCTGGTTGGAAAGCTCGCCCATGATCACATAGACATTGGCTTCCTTCTTGCCGGCTTCCTTGAACAGGCGGCAGACTTCCTTGGTCTCGAGCGTGCCGGAATCGGCCTCGTTCGAGGCGACGAAGGCCTGGTTGTCGGGTAGCGAGTTCACATTGACCGGCTCGCGGTTGACATAGACCAGCGGAATCTTGGCGGCGGCCGCGGCGTCCGACATGGCCTGCGTGGCCGAGGTGTCGACCGGGTTGACGATGATGGCGTCGACGCCCGAGGCGGCGAAGTTCTTGATCTGGTCGAGTTGCTTGGCGACGTCGTTCTGTGCGTCTTCGACCTGCAGCTCGACGCCGCTCATGCCCTTGGCCTGCTCGATCATGCCGTTGCGCAGCACGGTAAGGAAGTTGTCGTCGAACTTGGCCATCGACACGCCGATCTTGGCGGCGAAAGCCGATGAACTCATCAGCGCCGCGAAGGCGACGCCCAAAAGCAGTTTCTTCATTGTATCGCTCCTCCACTTTTGGTGTCCGGTTGCACCGATTTATCCGGAATCCCCGATCTCCCCGGGGAATCTCTCCCTGATATCGCTTCGCTCCGTGTGGCATTCCCTTTTTGGGTTGGAATGCCGAACCCTCTGTTTGAAACAGATGTTCCGGAACGAAAGAACCAAAATGTACAGTTGGTGAAATATTTATTCCATTTCAGCGGAACGTCAAGGGCGATTCCGCGGCCTGCCGCCGGATTTTCGGACCGCTCTGATGGATTCTATCATTCCCGGCGGCTGCTCTCGTCCGGGAGCGTCAGATATTCTCCGGCAGGTAGATGTCGAAGGGCAGGAAGGTCTGGCCAGGCGCGTTGGCCGCGCCGGCTTCGATGGCATGCACCATCCGATCGACCAGTTCGCGGCAGAGCGCGGCCAGCGGCGTCGAGATCACCATGGTGAGGATGTTGTCGGCGAGTGCCGCGCGCGACTCGGCGTTGATCTCGTTGCAGACGACCACGGGCATATTTACGGGCTTTGCCGCCCGCAGCGCCGAGACCGCGCCTTCCATGCCGCCGCCCGCGACGTAGCAGCCGGCAAGGTCCGGATAGCGCGCCAGAAGATCGATCATCGCGTCATGGGTCACCTGGTTTGCCTCCAGATTGACCAGCGTTTCCAGCACGCTGAAGTCGGGTGCGTGCTCGCGAAAGAAGGAGCGGAAGCCGATCTCGCGCAGCTCGTGGCCATGGAAGCGGTGGCTGCCGACGAAGAGGGCGACCTTGCCGGACTGCCGCGCCGCCGTCGCGATCATCCAGGCCGCGGTACGGCCGACCTTGCGGTTGTCGAGACCGACATAGCCTTCGCGGATACCGGCGGCGAAGTCGGACAACAGCGAGAAGACCGGTTGCCCCTTCGCCTTCAGCGCCTCGACCGTCGCCGTCAGGGTCGGATGGTCCGGGCCGACGACGGCGATGGCCCGCGATTTCGCCGCCAGCCTGCGCATCTGGGCGGCGATCTCGTCGGGTACAAGCGAACTGGCGAAATCGATGGTTGCGGCGCCACGAAACCGCTGCGATTGCGAGACCGCCAGTTCGAGCTCCGCCGCGAAATCGCCGTAGAAGACATCGTTGCCTCGCAAAAGCAGGAAGCCGAGCCGGTACTCCGGCAGTTCATGGCGCATCCGCTGCTTGATCAGGCCGGCCGCGTGATAGCCGATCTCGGTCGCGGTCTCATAGACGCGCCGCGCGGTGTCCTCACGCACCGGCAGGCGATTGTTGAGCACGCGGTCCACCGTCGCAACGCTGACGCCGGAGATGCGCGCCAGATCGGATATGGTCGGCCGTTTCACCATGATCGCCCTCGTTCGATTGCTGAACACAGGATACATCATTCTGATAGGAAATGATAGAAACTATCTTTATGATGTTGAGTCTATCATGAGCAAGCGGTACTTTCAGGCTGGGGTAACCGGCAGTCGCCTGGGCGAGTGCCTTGCCGAGGAGGCAATCATGACCGCTGCGCCGTCCCGGCGTGACTACAGCCTGATCGGCCGCGACGCCAAACTTGCCGTGGAAAACGGCCTGTCGGCGGCCGAGTGGTATCACACCGACATTCCCCGCAAGCAGATGAAGGAGCTGATGCAGCGCTCCGACGGGCCGGCGATCCGCGACACCGCGATCTGGCTCGCCGCCTTGATTGTCAGCGGCGCCGGCGGCGCCTGGTTCTGGGGCAGCTGGTGGTGCGTGCCGTTCTTCTTCGTCTACGGCGTCCTCTACGGTTCGTCGACGGATTCACGCTGGCACGAATGCGGCCACGGCACGGCGTTCCGGACGCAATGGATGAATGATGCGGTCTATCAGATCGCCTGCTTCATGATCATGCGCAATCCGGTGACCTGGCGCTGGAGCCACACGCGCCATCACACCGACACCATCATCGTCGGCCGCGACCCGGAAATCTCGGTCATGCGGCCGCCGGACCTGGTGCGCGCGCTGCTTGGCTTTGTCGGCATACTCGATGCCTGGCACGCGATGTCGGACATGCTGCGCAACGCCGCTGGCAACATCAGCGCGGCTGAAAAGACCTTCATTCCCGAGCAGGAGCAGGGCAAGGCGATCCGCATCGCCCGCATCTGGACCGCGATCTATGCCGTAACCGTCGCACTGGCGCTGTATTCCGGCTCGTTCCTGCCCTTGATGCTGGTCGGCCTGCCCAGGCTCTACGGCGCCTGGCATCACGTCATGGTCGGCCTGCTGCAGCATGGCGGCTTGGCCGACAATGTCATCGACCATCGGCTGAACAGCCGCACCGTCTACATGAACCCGGTCAGCCGCTTCATCTACTGGAACATGAATTACCACGTCGAGCATCACATGTTCCCGATGGTGCCCTACCATGCGCTGCCCAGGCTGCATGCGCTGATCAAGCATGATCTGCCGGCGCCGACGCCGTCGATCCTGGCCGGCTATCGCGAGATGATCCCGGTCTTCCTGCGCCAGCTGCGAAACGAGGACTATTTCCTCAAGCGCGAACTGCCGCCGACCGCCCGGCCGTACCGCGAAGAGTTCCACAACGATGCCGTCGCAGCCGCGGCGGAATGATCGCGGCGAAAACCGCTACGCACTTTTCCTGAAATTGCTTTGGGGAAGACCGAATGAGCGACTGGGTCGAGGCCTGTGCTGCCGACGATATCGATGAAGAGGACGTGATGCGCTTCGATCATGGCGGGCGCACCTTCGCCATCTATCGCAGCCCCGACGACGAATATTTCGCCACCGACGGGCTTTGCACGCATGAGAAAGTGCATCTCGCCGATGGCCTGGTGATGGACGACATCATCGAATGCCCCAAGCACAATGGCCGCTTCAACTACAAGACGGGCGCGGCCAGGGGCGCCCCCGTCTGCGTCAACCTCAGGACATATCCGGTCAAGGTCGACGCCGGCAAAGTCCTCATACAGATCGGATGACGGACATGGCGGGCGGAATGGTCATCATCGGCGCCGGCGAATGCGGCGGGCGGGCAGCGCTCACGCTGCGCGATCTCGGCTATGACGGGCCGGTGACGCTGGTCGGCGACGAGCCGCATCCGCCCTACGAACGGCCGCCGCTGTCCAAGGAGGCGATGGCCAGCGACGCGCCGGAAATCAAGGCGATCGCCAGCGACGAAATGCTGGCCGAGAAGTCGATCCGGCATATCCATTCTGTCCAGGCCGTGGCGATCGATCGTGCGGCGCATGTGGTGCGCCTGGCGGACGGTTCGGCGCTGCCTTACGACAAGCTCCTGCTGGCGACCGGATCAATCCCGCGCAAGCTGCCGATGCCTGGCCTTGGCGCGCGCTGCGTGTATCTCAGAACCTTTGCCGATGCGCTGGCCATTCGCGCCCATCTCAGCGCCGGCAACCGCATCGCCATCATCGGTGGCGGCTTCATCGGTCTCGAACTCGCGGCTGCTTCCCGCAAGCGCGGCGCTGCGGTCACCGTCATCGAGGCGCAACCGCGCATCCTGATGCGCGGCGTGCCGGCCGAAATCGCCGAAATCATCCATCAGGCGCACATCGCCGAAGGGGTCGACATCCTCTGTGGCGACGGCATCGCGTCCATCGCCGACGACGGCAAGGAGGTGCGCGTCACGCTCGCCGGTGGGCGCGAAATCACAGCCGATCTCGCCATCATCGGCATCGGCGCGGTGCCGGTGACCGGGCTCGCGGCTGAAGCCGGCCTGGCGATCGACAATGGCATCGCCGTCGATACCGAGCTACGCAGCAGCGATCCCGATATCTTTGCAGCCGGCGACTGCTGTTCGTTTCCGCTTGCCGTCTATGGCGGCCGCCGCGTGCGGCTGGAGGCCTGGCGCAATGCGCAGGAACAGGGCGCGCTTGCCGCGAAAAACATGCTCGGTGCCGGCGAGGCGCATGCCGCGGTGCCGTGGTTCTGGTCGGATCAGTATGGGCTGACCCTGCAGATCGCGGGGCTTTCGGACGAAGGCAAAAGCACGGTTCGCCGCGATCTCGGTGACGGCGCCTTCATCCTCTTCCATCTGGCTGGGGATGGCACGCTGGTTGCGGCCAGCGGCATCGGCCCCGGCAACGCCGTCGCCCGCGACATCAGGCTGGCCGAAATGCTGATCGGCAAGCGGGCCAGGCCGGCGCCGGAAGCGCTGGGATCGCAGGCCGTCAAGCTGAAGTCGTTGCTGGCGGCGTGAAACGATCTAGAACAGCGCCTTCAGCTCGGGCAGCTTGTCGTTGACCAGCCAGCCGTAATAATTCTCCTCCGGCAGTTTTTCCGGCTCGCCGGCGGCGCTGCGCTTGTCGTTTTCCGCCTTCAGCGCATAGGCACGCTGCTCCGGATTGCCGACATTGTAGAGCGTGGCGGTCAGCCCCGGATTGCCCGAAATGTCGAAGCCGGCAATGCTCTTATAGGCATCGATCGATTTCCTGATCGTCGCCGCGACATAGGGCAGCGTCAGGTCCGGATCCATGATGGTCTTGTAAACCGAATTGGGGTCGTCGACATCAAGCTTCGGCAGGCCCGACACCTTGTGCACGAGATCGCTCATCTGCAGCGCCGTCAAAGGGTTGAGCTGGCCGAGCCCGAAAGTCTGGCCGGCATAGTAGGGCTGGAAGAAGGTGGCGCCGAACCGGTCGTCGGGAAAGCTTGTCCCGCCGACGGTCTTGCCGCGAAACGAATGGTTCCACACCTGCTCGCGGCATTCCCAAAGGTCGTAGCTGTCCGACATCCCGGCGCATTTCTTGAATTCCGGCCGCTGCACGAAATCGGTGATGTCCTCGCCCTCATAGGCGAAGGACAGCTTGCTGGAGAGGTAGGAGATCGCCTTGACGTAGTAGGTCTGCAGCCGGTCATAGGCGTCGACATTGTAGGTGTGCTCGCCGACAATGGCGCCGACGATATGCATCGGATCGATGCCATAGGCGCTTGCTGCCTTTTTGATCTTGCCGCGCAGATCGGGGTCGTTCTGCAGCAAGGCATAGACCTTGCGGTACTTCGCCTGGAAGGTGGTGTTCGTCGCCTGTGTGCGCCGGCTCGAGGCGCCGGGAATGTCGGGCTGCTCGGCATTGCGGTTTCCCGGCGGCACCAATGTCGCCGCATCGGCGGCGAACAGCGTCACCGCCAGGGTCAAGCCGAGAATGACCGGCCTGAGAAGGATTGGGATGAGTTTTTTCATACGCCCGCCGCCTGCAATCTTGCGGGCAAACTAGGGTAGTGCTCTGGGTCGAGTCGAGAGCGCCCCTTCACCCGGCAAGACGAAAGGTGGCCAGATGGTACCATCTGGCCACACATGGTTCTGTTCGCCGGAATAGTGCCTAAGCCGGCGCCGAAATGACCCGCTACCGTCGTTTAAAGGATGAAACGCGACAAATCTGTGTTTCGCGAGAGGTCGCCGACATGCTTTTCCACATAGGCGGCGTCGATGGTGACCGACGTGCCGTTGCGGTCGGGCGCGTCATACGAAATCTCGTCCAGCACCCGCTCCATCACTGTCTGCAGCCGCCTGGCGCCGATATTCTCGACGCTGGCGTTGAGGTCGACGGCGATGCCGGCGAGCGAATCGATGGCGTCGTCGGTGAAGGTCAGGTCGACGCCCTCGGTCTTCATCAGCGCGATATACTGCTTGATCAGGCTCGCTTCCGTCTCGGTCAGGATGCGGACGAAATCGTCCTTCTCCAGCGCGCGCAGTTCGACGCGTATCGGCAGGCGGCCCTGCAATTCCGGCAACAGGTCGGACGGCTTCGACACGTGGAACGCGCCGGACGCGATGAACAGGATGTGATCCGTCTTCAGCGGCCCGTATTTGGTCGCCACCGTGGTGCCTTCGACCAGCGGCAGCAGGTCGCGCTGCACGCCTTCGCGCGAAGGACCGCCGGAAATGTCGGATCTGGCGGCGATCTTGTCGATCTCGTCGAGGAAGACGATGCCGTCATTTTCTGCGGCGTCCAGCGCCCGGCGCACCACCTCGTCCTGGTCGAGCAGCTTGTCGGACTCGTCGGCGACCAGCAGATCGTAGGATTCCTTCACCGTCGTCTTGCGCTGCTTGGTCTTCTTGCCGCCCATCGCCTTCGACAGCATGTCGTTGATGTTGAGCACGCCGATATTGGCGCCCGGCATGCCGGGAATCTCGAAGCCGGGCATGCCGCCATTGCCGGTGTCGGCCACCTCGATCTCGATCTCCTTGTCGTCGAGCTCGCCGTCGCGCAGCTTCTTGCGGAAACTGTCACGCGTCGCCGGGCTCGCGGTCTTGCCGACCAGCGCTTCCAGAACGCGTTCCTCGGCATTGACGTGCGCGCGCGCCTTCACATCCTCACGCATCTTTTCGCGAACCAGCCCGATGGCGATCTCGACCAGGTCGCGGATGATCTGCTCGACGTCGCGGCCGACATAGCCGACTTCGGTGAATTTGGTGGCTTCGACCTTGACGAAAGGCGCGCCGGCCAGCCGCGCCAGGCGGCGCGAGATTTCGGTCTTGCCGACGCCGGTCGGCCCGATCATCAGGATGTTCTTCGGCATCACCTCTTCGCGCATCTGGCCTACCAGCTGCTGGCGGCGCCAGCGGTTGCGCAAGGCGATGGCCACGGCGCGCTTGGCGTCCTTCTGGCCGATGATGAAGCGGTCGAGTTCGGAAACGATTTCGCGGGGAGAAAATGTCGTCATAGCTAAATTCCACTTTGCCACTGCTTGATGGCCTCGAACGGATGCAGCAGCATGATCACGTTGAGTGTCAGATTGTCCCGGATGAGATAGCCAGTGCCGAGTTCGAAAAGGATGGCGAGGCTGACGATCACCCATATAGGTAGCCTTCGCGCCATCACAAATCCCAGCACCATGGCCAGTGTGTCGGACACCGAATTGATGATGCTGTCGCCGTAATAATCGAGCGAGATGGTGCCGGCCCGGTAACGCTCGATGATGAACGGGCTGTTCTCGAGCAATTCCCAGCCGCCTTCGATGAGGACGGCGAAGGCCAGCCGCAAACCGATCGGCGAACGCGGGAACAGGAACTTCGCCAAGGCATAGAACAGGAAGCCGTGGATGATGTGCGAGAAGGTGTACCAGTCGGTGATGTGCTGGGAATTCTCCGAACTGTTCACTACGCCATGCCAGAGTTTCACATAGCCGCAGGTGCAGATCGGCGTCCGGCCCATGCCATAGAGAGCCCCGGCCTGGAAGATGAGCAGGCCAAGGACGAGCAGAAGACCCATGCGCCAACTGTCTTCATAGGCCGAGTAGCCATCGTCCGCGCCTGTCTTGCTCATCCGGTTATTCCCCCTCATCATCGTCGGCGTCGATCGCCATCAGCACGACGTCGCCATAGACAGATTGCCTGCGGTCTATGTCCCGGAATCCGGCCTTTTCATAGGCGCGGATGGCCCTGAGATTGGCAGGATTGGGGTCGATGATGACGCGGGGCACACCTTCCTCGAACAGATCCTCGACGAACTGGCGCACGATGGCCGAGCCATGGCCGATGCCGACCAGCTCCGGCGGCCCGATCGACACATCGATGCCGAGCGTGCCGAACGGCTGGTCGGCATAGGGATGGTCGTCTTCCAGATGCGGGTCGTAGCTCTGCAGATAGGCGATCGGCTTGCCGTCGAGTTCGACGATCAGCGGCTCGACCGAGATCGAGTCGATATGATCGCGAATCTCGGCGATTTCCGTCTCCGGATCGTTCCACCACTCGGCCAGATGCGGCTCGGCGAGCCAGCCGGCGATCATCGGCAGGTCCTTTTCTGTGACCGGCCGAAAATCATAGAGCGCCACCTTCTCAGGCGGCATCGAGCGTTTCGACGACAAAATTGTTGTTGGTGTAGACGCAGATATCGGAGGCGATCTGCATCGCCTTGCGGGCGATCTCCTCGGCATCCTTGTCGGTGTCCATCAGCGCCCGCGCGGCGGCCAGCGCGTAATTGCCACCCGAACCGATAGCCATGACGCCAAATTCGGGTTCGAGCACGTCGCCGGTGCCGGTCAGCGCCAGCGAGACCGACTTGTCGGCAACCAGCATCATCGCCTCCAGCCGGCGCAGATAGCGGTCGGTGCGCCAGTCCTTGGCGAGCTCGACGCAGGCACGTGTCAGCTGGTCGGGATATTGTTCGAGCTTGGCCTCCAGCCGCTCCAGCAGCGTGAAGGCGTCGGCGGTGGCGCCAGCGAACCCGGCGATCACATTGCCGCCCTTGCCGATGCGGCGCACCTTGCGGGCATTGCCCTTCATGATGGTCTGGCCAAGGCTGACCTGGCCGTCGCCGGCGATCACCACCTTGTTGCCCTTGCGCACCGTCACGATGGTCGTGGCGTGCATGGTCAGTTCATTTGACATTCCTGGCTCCGATTCGCGCGATCCCAAAGAGGCGATTGGCGCGGTACGAGTAACTTCGATCGGCCATATGTATGCACGGGACCAATGATTGCAAACCGCTCGATAGCGGCCGGGATGGCAACTGGCAATCGCCGGATCATGCTGCTAGAAGGCTTTCGTTTTCAAGCCGGTGAATGCTCGAAGCTCGTCTCTGGAGCTTTGAAACCCTGAGACAAGGACAAGGTCATGGCGCCCCGTTCCGCCGAAGCAAGCCGCAAGACCAAGGAAACCGACATCTCGGTGTCGGTCCATGTCGACGGCTCGGGCAAATCCGATATCGCCACGGGCGTCGGCTTCTTCGACCATATGCTGGACCAGCTGTCGCGCCATTCGCTGATCGACATGACGGTGAGCGCCAAGGGCGACCTGCACATAGACGACCACCACACGGTCGAGGACACCGGCATCGCGCTCGGCCAGGCCTTGACCAAGGCGCTCGGCGAGCGGCGCGGCATCATGCGCTATGCCTCGATCGATCTTGCCATGGACGAGACGCTGACGCGCGCGGCGATCGACGTGTCCGGCCGGCCGTTCCTGGTCTGGAACGTGTCTTTCTCGTCGCCCAAGATCGGCACTTTCGACACCGAACTGGTGCGGGAATTCTTCCAGGCATTGGCGCAGAATGCCGGCATCACACTGCATGTCACCAACCACTATGGCGCCAACAACCACCATATCGCCGAGACCTGCTTCAAGGCGGTGGCGCGCGCGCTGCGAGCCGCGCTCGAGCCCGACCCGCGCCAGCCGGACGCGGTTCCCTCCACCAAGGGATCGTTGAAGGGATAGGCCATGGCCACCTATGTCGTGATGGAACCGCCCGGCCGCCGCGAGAAGGTCGACACGTCCGTCTTTATCCGCGACGGCTTCGCCTGGCTCGGCCTTCTGGTGCCGCCGCTATGGCTGGCCTGGCACCGGCTGTGGATCGAAGCCGGACTTGCCTTCGTCGTCATGAGCCTGCTTTCGATGGCTGGGGAAAATCTTGGCCTTGGGCTGGCAAGTTCGCTGCTGTCGCTGCTGGTCTCGTTCTATGTCGGCCTGGAAGGGCAGGGCTTGCGCGTCGCGGCCCTGCGTCGGCGCGGCTGGCATGAATGGGGCGTGGTTCAGGCCGGCCGGCTCGACGATGCCGACATCCGCTACGCGCTGGAGGTCGAGGAGCAGGCCGAGGAAGCCGTGCCCGCGCCGCGCATCGTTCCGGATGCCGCCCTGGCGCGGCCGGCACAGCCGGGCATGGCGCTGGGCCTGACCCACATACCGGGACGGCGCTGACATGCGGGTAGCCATCATCGACTACGGCTCGGGCAATCTGCGCTCGGCCACCAAGGCCTTCGAGCGCGCCGCGCGCGAAGCCGGCATATCGGCCGAAATCGACCTGACGGCCGATGCCGACCGGGTGCGCAGCGCCGACCGCATCGTCCTGCCGGGCGTCGGCGCCTATGCCGACTGCGCGGCCGGCTTGCGCGCCGTCGACGGCATGTGGGAAGCGGTCGAGGATGTCGCGATCGCCAAGGGCCGGCCCTTCCTTGGCATCTGCGTCGGCATGCAGCTGATGTCGCAGCGCGGCCTGGAAAAGACCGTCACCCATGGCTTTGGCTGGATATCGGGCGACGTCAAGGAGATCACGCCCACCGATCCCGCATTGAAGATCCCGCAGATCGGCTGGAACACGATCGAGCTTCGGCGCCAGCATCCGCTGTTTGCCGGCATCCCGACCGGTGCAGCGGGGCTGCACGCCTATTTCGTCCATTCCTACCATCTCGATGCGACGAAGCCGGACGAGGTTCTGGCCGAGGCCGACTATGGCGGCCCGGTGACGGCGACCGTCGCCCGCGACAATCTCGTCGGCACGCAGTTCCATCCGGAGAAGAGTCAGGCGCTGGGCCTGGCGCTGATCACCAATTTCCTCCGCTGGAGGCCCTAAAGCATGAGCAAGAAGGGCGCCTGAATCGTGATCCTGTTTCCTGCCATCGACCTCAAGGACGGCCAATGCGTGCGCCTGAAGCACGGCGAGATGGCGACCGCCACCATTTACAATGATGATCCCGCGGCGCAGGCGAAAGCCTTCGAGGACCAGGGCTTCGAATGGCTGCACGTTGTCGATCTCAACGGTGCCTTCAAAGGCCAGAGCGTCAACAGCGCCGCGGTCGGCGCCATCCTCAAGGCGACCAAGAATCCGGTGCAGCTTGGCGGCGGCATCCGCACGCTGGAACAGATCGAGGACTGGCTCGACCGGGGGCTGGCCCGCGTCATCCTCGGCACGGTGGCGGTGCGCGATCCCGACCTGGTCAGGCAGGCCTGCAAGGCTTTCCCGGGCAAGGTGGCCGTCGGCATCGACGCCAAGGGCGGCAAGGTGGCAGTCGAGGGCTGGGCCGAGGCGTCGAGCCTCGGCGTCGTCGAACTGGCGAAGAAATTCGAGGGCGCCGGCGTCGCGGCCATCATCTACACCGACATCGACCGCGACGGCGTGCTGACCGGCATCAATTGGGACGCCACAATCGACCTCGCCGAGGCCGTATCGATCCCGGTCATCGCTTCGGGCGGTCTGGCCTCGATCGCCGACATCGTGCGCATGACCATGCCCGACGCACGAAAGCTCGAAGGCGCCATCTCGGGCCGCGCGCTCTATGACGGCCGCATCGATCCGGCCGAGGCGCTGGCGATCCTGCAGGGTCGGCCGGTGGCGGAGGCGAAAACGTGAAGATCACCATCATCCTGGCCTCCTATGACAGCGGCCACTATCACGGCGGCATGGGCCAAGGCCCGGATGCGCTGATTGCTGGCGGTCTGGTCGATGCCCTGACCATCGCCGGTCACGACGTGGCCGTCGAGGATATCGGCAGGGTCGGCGCCGAACAGGAGCGCGAGATCGCCACCGGGTTCGCCGTCTGCAACGCCGTCTCGGGCGAGGTCCGCATTGCCATCGACAGGGGGCGTTTTCCCATCGTGCTCGCCGGAAACTGCCTGACCTCAGCCGGCGCGGTCGCCGGCGAGGGTGCCGATGCGATCATCTGGGCCGACCAGCATGGCGATCTCAACACGCCCGAAACCTCCATCTACGGCTTTCTCGACGGCATGGCGCTGGCGACCGTGCTTGGCCTGTGCTGGCGCCCGATGGCATCGGCCATTCCCGGCTTCAAGCCGATCGATCCGTCGCGCTGCGTGCTCGTCAACGCTCGCGATCTCGATCCGGCCGAGAAAGAACTCCTCGAAACCTTGCCGGTGATCCGCACGGAATGTCCAGATGTTGGGCAAGCGACGCAAAAGCTGCACGCCGCCGGCGCCAAGAGCGTGCACATGCATCTCGATCTCGACGTGCACGACCCCAAGGCGCTCCAGGCCAACCGCTACACCACGTCAGGCGGGCCAAGCCCCGAACAGTTGCGCGACGCCGCCTGCGCCATGGCGCTTGCGGTGCCGGTCGTCGGCATCACCGTTTCCGCCTACGATCCGGCTTTCGACGCGCGGGCCGATGTTCCGCCTCTGGTCGGCCAGCTGCTCAACGATCTCATCGCCACGATAGAGGGCCGCTGATGCTGAAAGCCCGCGTCATCCCCTGCCTCGACGTCAAGGACGGCCGTGTCGTCAAAGGCGTCAACTTCGTCGATCTCATCGACGCCGGCGACCCGGTCGAGGCGGCCAAGGCCTACGACGCCGCCGGTGCCGACGAGCTTTGCTTTCTCGACATCACCGCTTCGTCCGACAACCGTGAAACCATCTTCGATGTCATCGCCCGCACCGCCGAACAGTGCTTCATGCCGCTGACCGTCGGCGGCGGCGTGCGCCAGGTCGCCGACATCAGGAAATTGCTGTTGGCCGGCGCCGACAAGGTGTCGATCAACACGGCGGCGGTGAAGAACCCGGATTTCGTCGCCGAAGCGGCCGACAAGTTCGGCAACCAGTGCATCGTCGTCGCCATCGACGCCAAGAAGGTCTCCGGCGCCGGCGAGGCCGACCGCTGGGAGATCTTCACCCATGGCGGGCGCGAGAAGACCGGCATCGATGCGGTCGAATTCGCCCGCAAAATGGTCGATCGCGGCGCCGGCGAGATCCTGCTGACCTCGATGGACCGCGACGGCACCAAGGCCGGCTACGACATCGCGCTGACCCGCGCGATCGCGGACGCGGTGCGCGCCCCGGTCATCGCTTCGGGCGGCGTCGGCACGCTGGATCACCTGGTCGAAGGCATTCGCGACGGCCATGCCGGCGCGGTGCTGGCGGCCTCGATCTTCCATTTCGGCACCTACACGATCGCACAGGCCAAGGCGCATATGGCCGCCGCGGGGTTGCCGATGCGGCTGGACTCCTCGGTCGATCGGCCCTAGAGCCTTTCCGGCTAAGAAAAGGGCCCTAGCGCCATGGCTGAATTTTCGTTCTCCGACCTGGAGACAATCATCAGGGACCGCGCCCATTCCGCGGATCCGGAGTCCTGGACAGCGAAACTGTTCGCGCGCGGCATCGACAAGGCGGCCCAAAAACTCGGCGAGGAGGCGGTCGAGACGGTGATTGCCGCCGTCAAGGGCGACAGACAGGGCATCGTTTCCGAAAGCGCCGATCTTATATATCATTGGCTCGTCGTTCTCGGCCTCTCGGGTGTTCCGTTGAGCGACGTGCTCAAGGAGCTCGAAAGCCGCACCGGGCGTTCGGGCATCGCCGAGAAGGCGTCACGGCCCAAGGGCTGACCGCGAGGGAGGGCAGGTATCTCGATGGATCAGCTCGCGCCAACCGAGAAATATTCCCCCTTTCGTTTCTTTTCGGCCGAGCAATGGTCGCAATTCCGCGCCGACACGCCGCTGACGCTGAGCGAAGACGAGTTCCGCCGCCTGCGTTCGCTCAACGATCCGGTCGACCTCGAGGAGGTCAAGCGCATCTATCTGTCGCTGTCGCGGCTGCTGTCCGCCCATGTCGAGGCGAGCCAGCTTCTGTTCCGGCAGCGCCAGGCCTTCTTCAACGCCGTCGATATCGTCAAGACGCCGTTCATCATCGGCATCGCCGGCTCCGTCGCGGTCGGCAAATCGACCACCGCGCGCGTGCTGAAGGAGCTTCTGGCGCGCTGGCCGTCGAGCCCCAAGGTCGACCTCATCACCACCGACGGTTTCCTGCTGCCCAACGAGGTGCTGCGCCGCGAAAACCTGATGGAACGCAAGGGTTTTCCCGACAGCTACGATGTCGGCGCGCTGCTGCGCTTCCTCTCGGGCATCAAGTCGGCACTGCCCGATGTCCGCGCGCCGGTCTATTCGCACCTCACCTATGACGTCATTCCCGGCGAGTTCGTCACCATCGACCGGCCCGACATCCTGATCTTCGAGGGAATCAATGTGCTGCAGCCGGGCAAGCTGCCGCAGGACGGCAAGATCGTGCCTTTCCTGTCCGACTTTTTCGACTTCGCCATCTATATCGATGCCGACGAGAAGCTGATCCACGAGTGGTACATTTCCCGCTTCATGCGGCTGCGCGAGACCGCCTTCCGCAATCCAGACTCCTTCTTCCACCGCTATTCGCAGCTCTCGGAGGATTCGGCGCGCGCCATCGCCGAAGGCCTGTGGACCAACATCAATCTGAAGAATCTGCGCGAGAACATCCTGCCGACGCGTGCCCGCGCCGACCTTATCCTGCGCAAGGGCGCCGACCACCTGATCGAGGAAGTGGCGCTGCGCAAACTGTAGCTGCATACGGATATGGCGGGCCGCCAAGCCCGCCATATCCGGCATTTCATCTCATCGGCATCGCATATCAGCCATTGGCGAACGGCACGGCGACATAGAGTTGGCCGCCGTCGCGTTCGACCAGCAGCAGCACCGACTTGCGGCCCGATCTGCTGGCCTGCGCGATCGCTTGCGTGACCTGCCGGGCGTTCTTCACCGGCGCCTGGTTGACGGCGACGATGATATCGCCCGGCTGGATGCCGGCAGCGGCCGCCGCCTTGTCGGGATTGACGCGCGCGACCACCGCGCCATGCTCGTTGCCGGCGAGGTTCATTTCCTGGCGAATGTCTGGTGTGATGTCCATCAGGCCGATGCCGATCGCCGGCGCGCGGGAGCCCTGCTCGACGCTCGGCGCACCGGAATCGTCCGCCGATGCCGTCTTCACATCATCGCTGTTTTGCCCGACATCGACGGCAATCTGCATCGCCTTGCCCTTGCGCCAGACATCCAGCTTTTCCTTGGCGCCGGGGGCGACATCGGCGACGGCGCGCGACAGGTCCTTGGGGTCTTTCACGTCCTGTCCGGCAAAGCCGGTGATGACGTCGCCGGCTTCGACGCCGGCGCTGGCGGCGGGTGAGCTGTCGTTGACCTTGGACACCAGCGCGCCGCCGGCATGGTCGAGCCCGATGGCGCTTGCCACATCCGGCGTCACCGGCTGGATCTCGACGCCGAGATAGCCGTACTGGATCGAACCGTCCTTCATCAGCTTGGCGACGACCTTTTGCGCCTGGTCGGACGGGATGGCGAAGCCGACGCCGACGCTGCCGCCATTGGGCGAATAGATCGCCGTGTTGATGCCGACGACATTGCCGTTCACGTCCACCAGCGGGCCGCCGGAATTGCCATGGTTTATCGGCGCGTCGATCTGGATGAAGTCGTCGAACGGCCCGCTGTGCAGGTCGCGGCCGCGTGCCGAAACGATGCCGGCCGTGACCGTGGTGCCGATGCCGAATGGATTGCCGATCGCCAGCACCTGGTCGCCGGTCATCAGCCTGTCGGAATCGCCCCATTTGACCGTCGGCAAGGGCTTGTCGGATTTGATCTTGAGCACGGCAAGGTCGTTCTTGGCGTCGCGGCCGACAAGCTTGGCGGGAAGCTCGGTGCCGTCATCGAGCGTCACCTTGATCGAAGTGGCGCCGTCGACGACGTGATTGTTGGTGACGATGGTGCCGTCGGCACTGACGATGAAGCCCGAACCAAGCGCTTCGGCGCGTTGCGCCTGCTGCGGCGGCGTCTGCGGAGCCGGCATGCCCTGGTCGCCGAAGAACTGGCGGAAGTACTGGTCGAACGGCGAGTTGCCGAGAGGCATGCCGCCGTCGTCATTTGCGGGCTGCGCTTTCATGACGGTTGTGACCGTCACCACCGCGGGCTTGTCGGCCGCCACGATCGGCGCGAAGGAGCCGTTGGGGGCGGTGATGCCGGCGACAGGGGTCTGGGTCGTCGCGACGACGTTGCTCAGGCCGGAAGTGCCGGCACTTTGAGCGAATGAGACGACGAAGGGGGAGATGATGAGGGCGGCGCCCAGCAATGCGGCGACGCGATGTCTGCGAAGAATGTTGAGGGATGACATGGTCGTTGTCCGTGCGAGACATTGGGTTCGGCGCCGTGGCCCGTCTTGGGAGAGGGCGGCCCATTCGGCGCACCGGCCATCGCGGCCGCCTGTCTCGCTTCATGCGGCGGCCGTTCAGGTCGATGAAACCGGAATCTAGGACTCGGATGCGGGCGAATTAGGTTTTTTCGATTATATTACAAAGATTTAATTCTTTTTGACCGGATGAGTGTCCCACGTTCGCGTGACCGCTCCCGGCAGTGCGAAGGCTTGGCGGCGTTCAGATTTCGCCGGTCTGCTGGATGTAAGTCTTTGCAATCTCACGCATACGCTTGCCGTCGAAGCTTGGTCCGTGGCCGCCATGGCCGACGCGGATCGGCAGGTCGAGCAGGCGTCGCATGGTGCTGGCATAGGCGGCCCGATCGGAATCCGGCAGGCTGTCGATCAGCGTGTCGTCGTAGATGGCGTCGCCGCTGAAGAACAGCCCGTCGGCCTCGTCGAACAGCGCGATCGAATCCGGCGAATGTCCGGGCAGGTGCAGGACGCGGAACTGCCTGTCGCCGAGATCGATCACGTCGCCCTCGTCAAGCGTCCGCGTCAGCGGTGCCGGGGGGATCTTGTAGTCGGCGGCCCTCCAGCCCGGCGCCGGCAATTCTGACACGGCGCCTTCGAGATCGTGGAACATCCAGGCGTAGGTCGCCGCCTCATCCATGCTCTCGAACTGCGCGGCACTCATCCGCGGCCCCGCCCGCCAAGCAAATTCATGCAGCGAGCCGACATGATCGAGATGGATGTGCGTGGCGACGACCAGCAGCGGCTTGTCCCGTGGCGTATCGATCTGCGGCGCCAGCGGACAGATGCCCATGCCGGTGTCGACCAGGAGGTCGGCGTCGCGGCCGCGCAGATGCCAGATGTTGGCGCGCACATAATCATGCACGAACGGCTCGGTCAGCATCGTCGTTTGTTCGTCGACGGTGCTCTTGCTGAACCACTCCATTAGACGAAAGGCTTCCCGACCTTGTACTTTTCCGGCACCAGCCGCTTCAGATAGGCCATGCCGGCCTCGGACAGCTGGTTGACGTCGGGCTTCATGAAATCATCCGGCATGTGGCGGGTCTTGCCGGCAACGTTCTTCAGCGGCACCTTCTTCAGCACGGTCTTGCTGCCATCATATTGCAGTGCCACCGAGCCGCCGCCCTGTTCGGCGACGGAGACGGCGAAGGCGCCGGCATCGAAGGCCTCCTGCGCGTCGACGGCGCTGATGGCGCCGACATAGCCGCGCGGCATGTAGCCGAGCGCGTCGACGCGAGCCCGCTTGCCCGGCAGGCCTTCGGCCAGTGCGCGTTCGAGGGCTGCCGGCAGGTCGCTGCCCGACAATTTGACGTTGCCATGCGCGTCGCGCTCGAGCTTTTCCGGCGGCACCAGGCTTTCGACCAGCGCCTTGCCGTCGGCGGTGCTTACCCCTTCCGACACGGCGACGATGCAGCGCTTGTGGCGGTCGAGCGTGGCGCGCACGTCGTCGATGAAGCCGGCGGCCGAGAACGGCCGCTCCGGCACGTAGACCAGATGCGGGCCGCTGTCGGGATCGAGCTGCCAGGCCGCCGCCGCCGCGGTCAGGAAACCGGCATGCCGGCCCATGACGATGCCGACATAGATGCCGGGAAGCGCACGGAAATCGAGGTCGACGGAGAGGAAAGCGCCGGCGACGAACTCGGCCGCCGAGATGAAGCCCGGCGTGTGGTCGTTTTCCTCAAGATCATTGTCAATGGTTTTCGGCGCGTGGACGAAGGCGATCGAGCCGCCGGCGGCATCGGTCAGGATCTGCTGCGTGCCCGACGTGTCGTTGCCGCCAATATAGATGAAGGCGTCGGCGCCGGCTTTCTTCAGGCCGTTGAGGATGACATCGCAATAGGCGGCATCTGGCTTGTCGCGCGTCGAGCCGAGTGCCGCGCTCGGCGTTCCCGCGATCAGCCGCAGGCGGTCTTCCGGGATGGCGGACAGGTCGACATAGTTGCCGTCACGGATACCGCGCACGCCATGGATGGAGCCCAGCACCTTGGCGCCGGGATGCCGCTTGCGGATCTCCAGCGTGGCGCCGACCACCGTCTGGTTGATGACGGCGGTTGGGCCGCCGCCTTGCGCGATGACAAAAGTTCCGGCCATTCCTGACGTCTCCCGAGCGATGGTTTTCAAGGCACCTTGGCCTGTCTTTCGCTATCGCGCAACGGGAGAGTCTGGCGGCCGCGAACTGCGGCCGCGATCAGATGACGACGACCGGGTTTTTCTTCGAAACGCGGCTGTAGAGGTCGATAATGTCCTGGTTGATCAGGCGCACGCAGCCCGACGACATCGCCTGGCCGATGCTCCACCATTCGGGCGAGCCGTGGATGCGGTAGCCGGTGTCCTTGCCGTCCTGGTAGATGTAGAGCGCGCGCGCACCGAGCGGGTTGGTCAGGCCGCCGGGCTGGCCGCCCTGCCACTTCACCAGTTCGGGCTTGCGCTGGATCATCTCCGGCGGCGGCGTCCAGGTCGGCCATTCCCTGCCGTACTGGATGTTGGCGCGGCCGGACCAGCGGAAGCCGTCCTTGCCGATGCCGACGCCGTAGCGGATGGCGTCGCCGCCCGGCTGCACGAGATAGAGCATGCGCTCCTTGAGATGAACGACGATGGTGCCGGGCGCCTCGCCGGTCGTGTCGACGACGATCTGGCGGCGGAATTCCGGCTTGACCTTGAGATACGGCACCTCGGGCACGTTGAAACCATTGTCCGTCAAGGCGGCATACATCACATCGGCGCTGGTGACGTTCTTGTCGACGCTGATCGCCGGCCGCATCGGCGGCACGGAACCGGTGACCGTATTGTCGAGCTGGAGCATCGGCATACCACCGTCGCCCGAGGTCGAGCAGCCGGCGGCGCTGAGCAGCGCCAGCGCGCCTGCCCCGGAAAGGACGGCGCGGCGGGAAAGATGATGATCGGTATCGATTGCGTCGCCGTTTCGTGGCGGCGTTAGACCTTGCGGCAACTCACGCATATACCCAAACCCTACGCTGTCGGCGGGAAGCACGGTCCGGCCGCATAGCGGGCATTTTCATCATTCATGGTTGATAAAGCGTGAATGCCTTGCGCTGCCTGGATTTGCGCCTTGCCTGGCGGCACGGGCCGTCCCGAACGGCGTGCCAATCGGGCGCTCCTGCGCAAAAAGACCTAGGTCGGGTCATAATCCCGGCACCGGCCTTTCCTACGCATCGGCGATCAGCGAGGGGCCTCCATGTGCAAGACGTTAAAAACCGACATCACGCTTTTTGCCGCTGCCATTGTCGCGGCCGCCCTGGTTCTCGGTGCCGATGTCAGCCTGGCCGATATCGTGAACACCCTGGGCGGCGCGAACTGACGCCGACCTGCCTTTGGCGCAATTGATATCGTGGCAATTCCGGCACGGCGGTTGCCATCCGGAATTGCGCAAAAAACAGAAAACAGGCCTCTTTACATTCCCCCTGGGCTGAGGATTTATCCTTTTCCTTAACCCAAGGGAGACAGACATGTCCTTCGAGAACTGGGCCGCTTTCGCCGCCGCGTCGACCATCCTCCTCGTCATACCGGGACCAACCATCCTGCTGGTCGTGTCCTATGCGCTCGGCCAGGGCTGGCGCACCGCCTTGCCGATGGCGGTTGGCGTGGCGCTTGGCGACTTCACCGCCATGACCTTGTCGATGCTGGGCATCGGCGCGCTGCTCGCCGCGTCGGCAACCGTCTTCACCATCCTGAAGCTCATCGGCGCCGGCTATCTGATCTATCTCGGCGTAAAGCTGTTTCGCGCCGGCGGCGCGTTGAAGGCCGAACCGCGCACCGATGCGGTGTCCTCGGCCAAGATGATGGCGCATGCCTGGCTGGTCACCGCGCTCAACCCGAAAAGCATCACCTTCTTCGTCGCCTTCCTGCCGCAGTTCCTCGACCGGCATGCCGATTTCTGGACGCAGATGCTGATCTTCGAGACGACCTTCCTGGCACTCGCCTTCGCCAATGCGTTCGGCTACGCGCTGATCGCGGCGCGCGCCCGCAATGTCGTGCGCAATCCCAAGGCGATCCGCATCTTCAACCGCACCGGCGGCACGCTGCTGGTCGGCGCCGGCATCGCCACCGTGGCGATGCGTTCGGGCAATTGATGTCCTGACGCTTGGTGAGGCCCGGAGGGTCTCACCATTTGACGCTGATTCCCACATTGCCCTCGAGGATGCGGCGCTTGTCGCCGCCGAGATTGGTCGTGTAATCGCCGGTGGCAAAGAGGCTGACCTTGTCGGTCACCTCAGCGACCACGCCGCCACCCATCTCGAAGGAGGTCGACCGGCCCTCGGTCGAGATGTCGGTGGTGTCGAAATTGACATGGCTGGTGCCGCCGAAATCGTGCCAGATATTGGCCTTGAGGTAGGGCTGCAGCGCGATACCATTGATCGTGGTCTCGCCCTGCAGCCGCGCGCCCAGCCGGCCGCTGACGCTGTCGTCGGTGTCGAAGGAAACCGACGAGAAGCGGTCGTTGGTGTCGTCGAGCGACAGGTGCTGCCAGACCAGTTGCGCCTGCGGCTCAAGCGTCCAGCCCTGCGCCAGCGCGATGGGATAGCCGCCTTCCAGCGAAGCGGTGACGCCTGTTCCGCCGACATCGATGCCGATGTCGCGCGACGAGGTCGCGTCGCCGCCGAAGAAGGTGGCCATGAGGACACCGTCAAGGTACCAGCCGCTTTGGCCGATGCGGGTCCAGTAGCCGCCGACGCTGGTGCCGCTGACGTCCAGGCTGCCGACGGACAGATCGTTCCATCCCAGTGCCTGGCCGCTCACATCGCCCTTCATGCGGGCATAGGCGACGAACAGGCCGGCGCGATCGATTCCACCTGAGGCGGTGTCGCGGCCGAACACATCGAAGCCCGCCTGGAGGCCGAACAGGTTGCCGTCGAAGGAGGGCGAAACCGTTCCCGACCAGCCCATCTCGGCGTCCTGGCCAAAAATGCGGCCCCAGACCGGCGACAGCTCCGGGTGAGACAACAGACTTTGCTCACCCCGCCTTTCGTGGAACGTGCCGAGCGTCGTCATCGCCAGATGCCCGGCTACCGGCGGTAAGGCCGAATAGACCGGCACCTCGATGCGGTAGAGCACGATTTCCTGACCCGCCGCCGGTACCGGCAGGGCGGGCACGGCAGTCGGCACCACCGGTGGCGGCGGGGGCGGATCCGCCGGCGGCGCCGGTGGTGGTGGTGGCGGTGGTTCGGGTTGAGGGTCGCTGGCCTGCACGGGCGGCGTCGGGTCGACCGGCGGATTGTTGATATCGCCCTCGCTCGGCGGTGGCGTCGGCGGCAGTTCGGAGGGCGGCGGGGGTGGCGGCTCGGCCGCGGGCGGCACCGGTTCAACGGGCGGGGAGGGCTCGAGCGTCGGTGGCGCCGCTGCCGGCGACGTCGGCGTTATCAGCGTCGAGCGCAGGTACCAGTTTTCCTCGCTGCCGGCACTGACGCCGCCCTTGAAAAGGTAGTATTCGAAAGCGCCGGCGGCGACCGGCCCGTCGAGCGCGAAGGTCGAGACGCCTGAGTTGGCGCCGTTGACCGCCTGGACGAGCATGATGCCGTCCTGTGTGGTAGCGGCACCCGCGCCGCCGACATTGACCACGGAAATGCCGGTCGAGCCCGAAGCCGTCCCGCCCGACAGGACCAGCCTGTCGGACGCGGATGAATCGTCGCCGAGTTCGGTCTGGACGAGCAACACGCCGCCAGCCCCGATATAATTGCCCGAAATCGTCAGCCGATCGGTCGCGCCGGTGGTGCCGTTGGTCAGGTCGATGCGCCCGGCATTGGTGACTTGAGCCAGCTGGCCTGATGTGAAGGCCTGGATCGTCGAGTTGAAGCCGCCGCCATAGAGCGTGCTCGAAGCATCGACGCTGAGCGAGCCCGTGCCGGTGCCGCTGTCGCCGAGCACGAGATTGCCGTCGAGCGTCAGCTGCGTGTCGTTGGTGGCGCTGATGCTTTCCCAGTTCTGGACCCGGCCGATCCCGTCCAGCTTGACGTTGTCGAAGGTCAGCGTGTCGGTGCCGAGGCCGCCATTCAGGGCATCCGTGCCGCCGAGATTGGCGTTGGTGAGGTTGCTGAGCTTGGCGGTATCGTTGTCGGCGCCGAGATCGACGGCGCCATAGATGATGCCGCCGCCATTCCAGACGAAACTGTCGGAACCGAAGCTCATCAGCACATCGCCGCCGACCGTGCCGCCGGTGATCGTCACGCTGTCATTGCCGCCGCTGACGCTGATATTGCCGCCGATCGTTCCGCCCGAGAGGATGATGGTGTCCTGGTCGAAGCCGGTGACGAGATTGCGGTCGATGGTGCCGCCGGACATGTTGAAATAGTTCTTGTCGAGCTTCATGTTGACCCGGCCGATGCGGCCGCCGGTCATCACCGCGTTGTCGCCATCGTCGAAGAAATCGACGATGCGCCCGCCCGTCATCGTGAACGTGTCCAGTCCGTCGCCCTGGTTGAGCGATCCGATCTGGCCGCCGCTCATGTTGAAATCGTCGATGCCGGCGCCCTGCTGGACATTGCCGGTTACGGTGCCGCTGCCGATGGTGAAGAAATCCGTGCCGTCGCCCTGGTCGACCGTGCCGGTAATGGTGCCGGACTGCATGTTGATGCGGTCCGCCCCGGCGCCGAAGACGACGTTGCCGCTCACCTGCCCGGTGCCGCCGGCGGGAAAATTCAGCGTGTTGTCGCCGCTGGTATCGGTAAGGCCGCCGCCTGAATCGCCGCTATCGCAGGTGAAGGTGGTGTTTCCGGCCGACGGAACCAGCACGCAGGCCGCCAGGGCCGCGGAATTGGGCAGCAACACAAACGCGGTAGTTGCAAATAAGCTAATAAACCATGGGTGAATTTGCTGCGGCTTTCGCCGCAACAAAGAAATCGACTCATCAACGTTTTCCGAACGGCCGTTCGAACGCTGTATTTTAAAATGCCGCATCGCGTCCCCTCTCAGATCGCGATTACAAGCCCTTCGCCGCGCCGCAATGAAGCCACAATTCGCTCGGTTTTACAAAGCCTAATCTGCATTCCATGGTTGATGAACTGCAAAGGCTATTGGAATAGACCTTGTGAAGTGCGTGATTGGCACGTCCGTGGCTCATGATTTAAGATGGTTTTGGCCTGAAAGGTTCGGGTCTATCGCAGGTCGGTCGGAGGACGTTGCATGGCAATTAGGGACGCACTCGGCCTGACATTTTCGGGCGCCACCGAAGCGGGGTTCACGCCCTACAGCCAGGCTGTGCGGGAACTGCTGTGCTTCATCGGTGATCCCGTCGCCTCCGTCGATCGTGCCATATCGGAGGATCCCGGTTTCGTCATGGCGCATGTCTTCAAGGGCTATCTGTTCGGCCTCGCCACCGAGCGCGACGCGACGGCGGTGGCCAGGGCCTGCCACGAGGCGGCGCTGCCGCTTGCCGCGACGGTGCGCGAAGAGGCGCACGTTCTGGCCCTTGGCCACCTGGCCAACGGGCGCTGGCATGACGCCGCCAGGATTCTCGAGGATATCGCCATCGAGACCCCGCTCGACGGGCTGGCGCTGCAGGTCGGGCACCAGATCGACTTCTTCACCGGCAATGCCCGTATGCTGCGTGACCGCATCGCCCGCGCCTTGCCGTCCTGGCAGAGCGGCATGCCTGGCTACCACGCCATCCTCGGCATGCAGGCCTTCGGGCTGGAGGAAATGGGCGACTATGCCAGAGCCGAAAAGCTTGGTCGCGCGGCGGTCGAGATCGAGCCGCGCGACGGTTGGGCGCAGCATGCGGTCGCGCATGTCATGGAAATGCAAAGCCGGCAAAGGGACGGCATCGCCTGGATGCGCGCCAATCCTGACGCCTGGACAAAGGAGAGCTTCCTGCAGGTGCACAATTGGTGGCACCTGGCGCTGTTCCACTACGATCTCGGCGAGACCGACCAGGTGCTGGCGCTCTATGACGGACCGATCTATGGCACGCCATCGGCGATGGCGTTGAACATGGTCGATGCCTCGGCAATCCTGTGGCGTCTCTATCTCGGCGGCATCGATGTCGGCGACCGCTGGACCGCGCTCGCCGCCAATTGGCCCAAGGCCGGCGCCGGCGACTATGCCTTCAACGATGCGCACGCGATGATGGCGTTTGTTGGCGCCGGGCTCGACGCCCCGGCGCAGACCTTGCTCGACGCGCAGCGCGAGGCCATGCGCGGCATCGGCGACAATACCGCTTTCACGCGGGATGTCGGCCACCCGCTGACGCTAGCGATCAAGGCATTCGGCGAGGGCAACTACACCGAGGCCGTGCAGCTGATCCGGCCGATCCGGGCGATCGCCAACCGCTTCGGCGGCAGCCACGCACAGCGCGATGTCATCGACCTGACGCTGATCGAAGCGGCCTTGCGGGCCGGTGACCGCGCGCTCGCCGGGGCGCTCACGGCGGAGCGTTCGATGGCGCGGCCGGACAGTCCGCTCACTGTGCTGCTTGCGCGACGCGCGGCCGATTTGTCAGAGAATTGACCGCAAGCGGATCTTGCCTTAAAAACTGGCTCAGCCAGATTTTTTCGAGATCCGAAAAAAATAAATGGCATGGGAGGATGACATGTATCTCGGCCTCGACCTGGGCACGTCGGGCGTCAAGGCGCTGCTGATCGATGCCGGACAGACCGTCATCGGTTCCGGCCATGGCTCGCTTGATGTTTCGCGGCCGCATCCCGGCTGGTCCGAACAGGATCCGTCCCACTGGACACGCGCCTGCGAAGACGCGATCGCCGAACTCAAGGCCTCCCATCCCAGGCAGTTCGCGGCGGTGAAAGGCATCGGCCTGTCCGGCCAGATGCATGGCGCCACCTTGCTCGATGCGGCTGATCATGTGCTGCGCCCCTGCATCCTGTGGAACGACACGCGCAGCCATGTCGAGGCGGCCGCGCTCGACGCCGATCCGCGCTTCCGCGCGCTCACCGGCAACATCGTTTTCCCCGGTTTCACCGCGCCCAAGCTCGCCTGGGTGAAGAACAACGAACCCGCCGTCTTCGCCAAGGTGGCGAAGGTGCTGCTGCCGAAGGATTTCCTGCGGCTTTGGCTGACCGGCGAGCACATTTCCGAAATGTCCGATTCCGCCGGCACGTCCTGGCTTGATGTCGGCAAACGCCGCTGGTCGCCCGAATTGCTGGCGGCAACATCGCTCGACGAGAAGCAGATGCCGTCCCTGGTCGAGGGCACTGAGAAAGCCGGCGGTTTGCGCGCCGAATTGGCGTCGAAATGGGGCGTCGAGGCGGGCATCCCGATAGCGGGCGGCGCCGGCGACAATGCGGCTTCGGCCTGCGGCATGGGCACGGTCGGCGCCGGCCATGCCTTTGTCTCTTTGGGCACGTCGGGCGTGCTGTTTGCCGCCAACGCGTCCTATCTGCCCAACCCGGCAAGTGCTGTCCACACCTTCTGCCATGCGTTGCCCGACACCTGGCACCAGATGGGCGTCATCCTGTCGGCGACCGATTCGCTCAACTGGCTGTCGGAAATATCAGGCAAGGGCGCCGGCGAACTGACCGCTGAACTCGGCGATACGCTGAAGGCGCCGACCGGCGTGTCCTTCCTGCCCTATCTCTCGGGCGAGCGCACGCCGCACAATGATTCCGCCATCCGCGGTTCCTTCACCGGGCTGGCGCATGAATCGAGCCGCGCCGTGCTGACGCAGGCGGTGCTCGAAGGCGTTGCCTTTGCCTTCCGCGACAGTCTCGAAGCCTTGAGGACGGCCGGCACCACATTGACCCGCGTTACGGCGATCGGCGGCGGCTCACGCTCGCGCTACTGGCTGAAATCGATCGCCACCGCGCTGCAAGTGCCGGTGGATATTCCAGCCGACGGCGATTTCGGCGCGGCGTTTGGTGCGGCGCGGCTTGGGTTGATCGCGGCGACCGGCGCTGATCCGCTGGCTGTGTGCTCGGCGCCGAGGACGGATGCCACGATCGAGCCGGATGCCAAGCTCGGTGGGGCGTATGCGGACGCTTATCAGCGCTACCGGGCGCTGTATCCGGCGATCAGGGCTGTAACCGCGTGAGCATGTGCGAGGCGCCCCCCTCTGCCCTGCCGGGCATCTCCCCCACAAGTGGGGAGATTGGCAGTGTTGGCGCCCCGCTCATTTTTGCAACGCTGGAGATTGGCGAAAGCCGACGCGACATCCGATCTCCCCCCTTGAGGGGGAGATGGCCGGCAGGCCAGAGAGGGGGGCCTCACGCTGCCTCTACGAAATTAGCCTCACTGCGCCGGCACCTTGTCAAGAAACCCGGTGATGCTCTTCAGGCGGCCGTTCTCGATAATGCCGATGTCGGTGCCTTCGATGACCGAAGGAACGCCCTCGGGCCCGAGATTCCAGGAAAAGCGGATCTTGTCGGCAAACCCGTCCGGCGTGCCCTTCAGCGAAAAACGGAAGCCGGCAAAGCGTTGCTGCACGCCGTCGATCAGCGCCGCGACGCCGTCATGGCCGTCGCCCTGCATCAGCGGATCGCGATAGCTGACGTCTTCGGTGAAGGTAGCCTTCAGCAAATCGGCGCGGCGGCTGGCATCGCTTTCGTTCCAGGCGGTGATGTAGCCCTCGGCGATTTTGTTGAGGTCGGTCATGGTCTGTCTCCTTTGTTTGTTGACATCAGCCTTTTCGACCAGCGCAGGACCGAAACCAATTACGCCTGAGGTAATCAGGGCGAACTATTCGAGAGAGGACAGAAATCATGAGCAGCGGATTTTTCGGCGACATCCAGAAGATCAAATATGAGGGGCCGGATTCGACCAATCCGCTGGCCTACCGCTTCTACAATCCCGACGAGGTGGTTGCCGGCAAGCGGCTGGAAGACCATCTGCGCTTCGCCGTCGCCTACTGGCACTCCTTCGCCTGGCCGGGTGGTGACCCCTTCGGCGGCCAGACCTTCGACCGTCCCTGGTTCCCCAAGGCCGGTGGCATCGACACGATGGAACTGGCGAAACTCAAGGCCGATGTCGCCTTCGAGATGTTCTCGCTGCTCGGCGCGCCCTATTTCTGCTTCCACGACGCCGATGTCCGCCCCGAGGGCAAGGACTTTTCCGAAAGTGCCGCCCGCCTCGATGAGATCGCCGACTATTTTTCGGCCAAGATGAAGCAGACCGGGGTCAAGTTGCTCTGGGGCACGGCCAATCTCTTCTCGCACCGCCGCTTCATGTCGGGTGCCGCCACCAATCCCGATCCGGATGTCTTTGCCTATGCGGCGGCGACGGTGAAAAGCTGCATCGACGTCACCAAGCGGCTGAAGGGCGAGAATTACGTGCTGTGGGGCGGCCGCGAGGGCTATGAGACGCTGCTCAACACCGACCTTGCCCGCGAGCAGGAACAGGCCGGCCGCTTCCTCAGCCTCGTCGTCGACTACAAGCACAAGATCGGCTTCAAGGGCACCATCCTGATCGAACCGAAGCCGCAGGAGCCGACCAAGCATCAGTACGACTACGACGTCGCCACCGTTTACGGCTTCCTGAAGCGCTTCGGCCTGGAGAAGGAAGTAAAACTCAACATCGAGCAGGGCCACGCCATCCTCGCCGGCCATTCCTTCGAGCACGAGCTGGCGCTGGCCAATGCGCTCGGCGTCTTCGGCTCCATCGACATGAACCGCAACGACTATCAGTCGGGCTGGGACACCGACCAGTTCCCCAACAACGTGCCGGAGATGGCGCTGGCCTACTACCAGGTCCTGCAGGCCGGTGGCTTCAAGACCGGCGGCACCAATTTCGACGCCAAGCTGCGCCGCCAGTCGCTCGATCCGCAGGACCTGCTGATCGGTCATATCGGCGGCATGGATGCCTGCGCACGCGGCCTCAAGGCCGCCGCCCGCATGGTTGAGGACAAGGCGCTGTCGGCGCCGTTGGCCGAGCGCTATGCCGGTTGGAACACGGCGGAAGGCAAGGCGATGCTGTCGGGCAAGCGCACGCTGGAGGACATCGCGGAGCGCGTGGTCAAGAAGAAGATCGAACCGCAGCCGCGCTCCGGCCGCCAGGAATTGCTGGAAAACATCGTCAACCGCTACGTCTGAAGCCCGGCTTCTGGACCGACATCTGCCTGACGTGGCTGAAAGCCGCCGTGATCGCCTTTTGCTAGTCCGCTCTCCCGAAGGGAGATGACAATGGCAAACGGGCGCATCACGGTGCGCAAGGCGCAGGCGGGCGACGTCGCGGCCTTGAAGCAAGTGCTGCGGGAAACCTTCGAAGGCACCTGGCTGCCCCACATCACCCAGGCATCGGCGCAGCGCTATGTCGAAACCGATCTTGGCGGGCGTTATGTCGAGGAAAGTTGGCCGGAGTTCACCATTGCCGAGATCAACAATGAGATCGCCGGCCTGATCCATTGGCGCGGCGATTTCATCGAAGCCGTGCATGTAAGGGCCAGCCATCAGGGCCAGGGCGTCGGCGGCAAGCTGCTGTCGCACGCCGAGCAGGCGATTCGCGCCGCCGGATACCGCCGGGTGCGGCTCGAGACCGACACGTTCAACGAACGCGCCCAGAATGTCTACAAGGCGCTCGGCTATGTCGAAAAAGACCGCTATCCCGATGACGAATGGGACAGCGGCTTCACCACCGTGCTGTTCGAGAAACGGCTGGGCTGACCTCCCTCTGATTCGGACTTTCGCGCGCGGAACGGCTTTGCGCCAAGGCGCCCATCTGGCGACAAGGTTTTGCCCTTGGCCGCCCCTCAATGACCTCGCTCCTGCCTTCAAACTGCCGTCACGTATCTCGTATAAGAGGGGCCTGTGGCGGGTGAAAAGGAAGGAGGCGAACCGATATGCAGCATGAACGCGAAATCGACGCCCTGCTCTCATCCGGGGAGACCGGATCGATCATTGACCGGCTGATGGCGCTGCCGCGGCCGACCGACGACGTGAAGAACGAATGGGATCGCGCCGTCAGCAACCGTTTTGAAGTCCGGCTGGTGAGACAGATGCGCTCGCAGATCGACGCCGGCAGCGACAGGCAGAACGCCGCTTAATCCCTGATCTAACCCCGGCGCAACCTGACCGGGGCTTCGCCGAACGCTCTTGAAAATGCTCTGGAAAATGCCGCGGCGGACGAGAATCCTGTCCGCCCGGCAATATCCGCCATGGCCACCCGCGTGTCGACCACCAGCCGGCGCGCGGCCCCCAGGCGCAGCCTGAGATAATAGGCCCCCGGCGTCTCGCCGATCGACTTGCGAAAGATGCTTTCCAGCGTACGCGCCGTCACGCCGGCGCGCTTGGCTATGGCTTCAATGGTCAGCGGCTGGTCGACATGCGCTTCCATCAGCCGGATGGCTTGCGCCAGGCGTGGATCATAGCCGTCGAGCCGGCCAAGCGAGACCAGCGGCTGCGCATCGGTCGCCACGCGCGCCTGGTCGTAGATGAACGCGCTTGCCACATCGAGCGCCACCGCCATGCCGAGCCGGGTGCGAATCAGGTGCAGCATCAGGTCGAGCGTCGGCGACGCGCCGCCCGTGGTGAACACCGGTCCGTCGATGATGTAGCGATCGGGGCGCACGTCGACGCCGGGAAAGGCCGAAGAAAAATCCTCCATGTCCTCCCAATGGGTGGTGGCGCTGCGCCCTTCCAGCAGGCCGGCGCGCGCCACCAGCCATGTGCCCGCCTCGACGCCGCCGCAGGCGCGGGCCGACCGCGCAGCGCGGCGCAGGCCGGCGAGCAAGGCCGACGTGGCATAATTCTGCGTGCCGAAGCCCGCGACGACGATCAGGACATCGGTTGTATCAGTAGCATCGAACCGGCCGCTCACCGCTATGGGCAGGCCGCATGTCGTGACCGGCGCCTCCCCCGTCACCGAAACCAGCTTGAAGTCGAACAAGGTTTCTCCGGCGATGCGGTTGGCGGCGCGCAGCGGATCGACGGCGCACGCCACGCACATTATGGACGCCCCGGAAAACACCAGCAGCGTCACCTTGAGCGGCGACTGCTCGGCATGAAAGATTGTCGCTTTTTCGTTTTTTATCATGTCGTCTTCGTAAAGCGCAAAGCAGCCGCCTGCAAGTCGCGCAATGTTATGCGGGTCCCTGTGCATGTCGTTGTCCCAAACCGGTTCCCACTTTTGGGCGACATGCATGGCTGTTCGAATTGGGAGGAGAATTCCATGCCGCTTGCGATGAACCGTGAGGTTTTCATTACCTGTGCCGTGACCGGGTCCGGCGGTTCGCAGGATCGCTCTCCGCATGTGCCGCGTTCGCCCAAGCAGATCGCCGATTCGGCCATCGACGCGGCCAAGGCCGGCGCGGCGATCGTCCACTGCCATGTCCGCGACCCCGAGACCGGCAAACCGCGCCGCGATGTGCATCTCTACCGCGAAGTCACAGAGCGTATCCGTGACGCCAACGTCGACGTGGTGCTGAATCTCACCGCCGGCATGGGCGGCGACATGGTGTTCGGCTCGCCGGAAGCGCCGCTGCCGCTCAATGAGAAGGGCACCGACATGGGCGGCGCCACCAACCGCATGGAACATGTCCGCCAATGCCTGCCGGAAATCTGCACCCTTGACTGCGGCACCATGAACTTCGCCGAAGCCGACTATGTCATGACCAACACGCCCGGCATGCTGCGCGCGATGGGCGGCATGATGACGGCGCTCGGTGTCAAGCCGGAGATCGAGGCTTTCGACACCGGCCATCTCTGGTTCGCCAAGCAGCTGGTCGAGGAGAAGGTGCTCAACCCCGACGCGCTGGTGCAGCTCTGCATGGGCGTGCCGTGGGGCGCGCCTGACGATCTCAACACCTTCATGGCCATGGTCAACAACGTGCCCTCGACCTGGAACTGGTCGGCTTTCGCCATCGGCCGCAACCAGATGGCCTATGCCGCGGCCGCCGTGCTCGCCGGCGGCAATGTCCGCGTCGGTCTGGAAGACAATCTTTGGCTCGACAAGGGCGTGCTGGCCACCAACGCGCAGCTCGTCGAGCGCGCCGCCAGCATCGTGACCAATCTCGGCGCCCGGATCCTCGGGCCGGAGGAAGTGCGCAAGAAGCTTAATTTGACCAAGCGGGCGCCGATCGCAGCCGCGGCATAAAGCGGAGGTTTGAGATGGCCACCGTCAAATTCACCGCGATGAAGGATGGCGACAAGGACGACTACGAGTTCCTGACCGCCCATGAAATCGACTATGCCGCCAGGACCGGCGAGCGGCTGCTCGACGCGCTGGTGCAGCTCGACGAGGGCCTGTCCGGCTACAAGATCACCCGGCTCGGCCATTCGTTGCAGGCGGCGACCCGCGCCTGGCGCGACGGCGCCGACACCGACTGGATCGCCTGCGCGCTGCTGCACGACATCGGCGACATCTACGCGCCCTACAATCACGACGAATACGCCGCTTCGATCCTGAAACCCTTCGTGCGCGAGCAATGCACCTGGGTGGTGGAAAAGCACGGCGACTTCCAGCGGCTCTATTACGCCCATCATCTCGGCGGCGACCGCCATGCGCGCGACCGCTTCGCCGGCCACGCCTATTTCGATGATTGCGACCAGTTCTGCGAGCGCTGGGACCAGTCGAGCTTCGACCCCGATTACGAGACGCTGCCGATCGAATTCTTCCGGCCCTTCGTGCTCGAAGTCTTCGCCCGCAAGGCCTACGACGCAGCCGTGATCCGCGCCGGCGAGCGTGTGCCTCTCATTGATCCCGAAACAGCCAGGACAAGAACCGGAGCTTCCGCATGAGCATCATCAACAAGGCGGCCGCCATTGGCGGCGGTGTCATCGGCGCCGGCTGGGTGGCGCGGCTGCTGCTCAACGGCATCGACGTGTCCATCTTCGATCCGGATCCGGAAGCCTCGCGCAAGGTCTCGGAAGTGATGAAGGGCGCGCGCCGCGCCTACAAGCAGATGGTACCCGGCGGCCTGCCGAAAGAGGGCAAGCTGACCTTCGCCAAGACCATCGCCGAGGCGGTGGCCGATGCCGATTTCATCCAGGAAAGCGTGCCGGAACGGCTCGACCTCAAGCACAAGGTGCTGGCCGAGATCGATGCCCATGCCCCGGCCAACGCCATTGTCGGCTCCTCGACCTCCGGCATCAAGCCGACCGACATGCAGGTGGCGATGAAGAAGCATCCGGAGCGGCTGGTCGTCGGCCACCCGTTCAACCCGGTCTACCTCCTGCCGCTGGTCGAAATCGTCGGCGGCGACCAGACTTTTCCGGAGGCCATCGAGGTCGCCAAGGAGATCTATGCCTCGATCGGCATGAAGCCTGTGGTCATCCGCAAGGAGATCGAGGCCTTCGTCGGCGACCGCCTGCTGGAAGCGGCATGGCGCGAGGCGCTGTGGCTGATCAAGGACGGCATCTGCACCGTCGAGGAACTCGACGACATCATGCGCTATGGCTTCGGCCTGCGCTGGGCGCAGATGGGCATGTTCCAGGTCTATCGCGTCGCCGGTGGCGAGGCCGGCATGCGCCACTTCATGGCGCAGTTCGGACCTTGCCTGAAATGGCCGTGGACCAAGCTGATGGACGTGCCGGAATTCAACGACGAACTGGTCGACCTGATCGCCACCCAGTCGGACGACCAGGCGCATGGCCTGTCGATCCGTGAGCTGGAAAAGATCCGCGACGACAATCTGGTCGCGATCATGGACGCGCTTTCGAAGCAGAACAAGGGCAAGGGCTGGGGTGCCGGCGCACTGCACAAGGATTACACCAAGCAGCTCGCCAAGCTGGCGGCGAAGAAGCCGGCGGCTTCCAAGGCCGCCGAGAAGGCCAAGGCCGCCAAGCCGGTAAAGAAGGCGGAAAAGCCGAAGAAAAAGAAGAAGGTCTGAGACGATGGATTTCGGTCTTTCGGACGAACAGAAACTCATCGTTGAGACGACTCGCGCCTTCGTCGAGAATGAGCTCTACCCGCATGAGCGCGAGGTCGAGCGCACCGGCGTGCTGCGCCGCGAACTGATCGAGGAGATCAAGGCCAAGGCGATCGAGGCCGGTCTCTACGCCGCCAACATGCCCGCGGATGTCGGTGGCGCAGGCCTCGATACCGTGACCTGGCTGCTCTACGAAAAGGAACTCGGCCGCGCCAATTACGCGCTGCACTGGACCTGCGTCGCGCGTCCCTCCAACATCCTGCTGGCCGGCACGCCCGAGCAGCGCGAAAAATACCTGTTCCCTTGCATCCGTGGCGAGAAATGGGACTGCCTGGCGATGACCGAGCCGGGCGCCGGCTCCGACCTGCGTGGTATGAAGGCGACCGCGGTGCAGGACGGCGACGACTGGGTGCTGAACGGCACCAAGCATTTTATCTCCCACGCCGATCTCGCTGATTTCGCCATCGTCTTCATGGCTTCCGGCGAAGAGGATTCGCCGCGCGGCAAGCGCAAGAAGATCACCGCCTTCTTTGTCGACAAGGGCACAAAGGGGTTCACGGTGCGCGACGGCTACCGCAACGTCTCGCATCGCGGCTACACCAACGCCATCCTCGAATTCGACGATTGCCGCCTGCCGGCGAGCCAGGTTCTGGGCGAAGTGCACAAGGGCTTCGACGTCGCCAATTCCTGGCTTGGCGCCACCCGCCTGCAGGTCGGCGCCACCTGTCTCGGCCGCGCCGAGCGGGCGCTTGGCCACGCCGTCGAGTACGCCGCGCAGCGCCAGCAATTCGGCCAGCAGATTGGCAAGTTCCAGGGCGTGTCTTTCAAGCTCGCCGACATGGCGACGGAATTGAAGGCCGCCGACCTGATGGTGTTCGAAGCTGGCTGGAAGTACGATCAGGGGACTGTCACCGACCAGGACATGGCCATGGCCAAACTTAAAGCCACCGAAATGCTGGCTTACGTTGCCGACGAGGCGATCCAGATCCATGGCGGCATGGGGCTGATGGACGACCTGCCGCTGGAGCGCATCTGGCGCGACGCCCGCGTCGAGCGCATCTGGGAAGGCACGTCGGAGATTCAGCGACACATTATTTCGCGGGCGCTGCTGCGTCCGTTCGGAGCTTAGAGCATGATGCGCCCAGGCCGGGATCCGGCTTTGTCGGACAAACGAGATCGTTTGTCCTGAGATCGCGCTCAAACGAAAAGATGACCATGCATAAACTCGAACGTCTCTTGCGCCCGAAATCGATCGCCGTCTTCGGCGGCGTGCAGGCCGCCGCCGTCGTCGCGCAATCCATCAAGATGGGCTTTGCCGGCGAAATCTGGCCGGTGCACCCGACCAAGGACGAAGTCGCCGGCCGCAAGGCCTATCGGTCGGTCGCCGATCTGCCCGGCGCGCCGGATGCAGCCTTTGTCGGCGTCAACCGGCATCTCACCATCGAGGTCATCAAGGCGCTGGCCGAGCGCGGCGCCGGCGGCGCCGTCTGCTTTGCCGCCGGCTTCCTCGAGACCGAGGCCTATGACGACGATGGCGAGCGGCTGCAGGCCGAACTGGTCGCCGCGGCCGGCGAGATGCCGATCATCGGGCCGAATTGCTACGGCCTGATCAACTATGCCGACGGCGCGCTGCTCTGGCCCGACCAGCATGGCGGCATCAGGCTGGAGGAGGGCGGCAAGGGTGTTGCCATCATCACCCAGTCCTCCAACATCGCCATCAACATGACGATGCAGAAGCGCGGCCTGCCGATCGCCTTCCTCATGACCGCCGGCAACCAGGCGCAGACCGGCCTCTCCGAAATGGCGCTTGGCCTGATCGAGGATGAGCGGGTGACATCGCTCGGCCTGCACATCGAGGCTTTTGACTCCGTAGCCGGCTTCGAACGGTTGGCCGCCAGGGCGCGCGAGCTGAAAAAACCGATCATTGCCATGAAGGTCGGCCGCTCCGAACAGGCGCGGCAGGCGACGGTTTCGCATACCGCCTCGCTCGCCGGCTCGGATGCGGCCTCGGGCGCCTTCCTGAGGCGGCTCGGCATTGCGCGTGTCGATTCCATCCCCGCCTTCATCGAGGCGCTGAAGCTGCTGCACGTCACCGGTCCGCTGCCCGGCTATCGCCTCTCGTCGATGAGCTGTTCGGGCGGCGAAGCCTCCGTCATGGCCGACAGCGCCGAAGGCCGCTGGGTCAATTTCCCGGTGCTGACGGAAACGCACCGAGCCCATGTCAAGTCGACGCTTGGGCCGCTGGTCGCGGTCGCCAATCCGTTGGACTATCACACCTTCATCTGGAACAACGAGCCGGCGATGACCGCCACCTTCACCGCCATGGTGTCGGGCGGTTTTGATCTCAACATGCTGGTGCTCGACTTTCCGCGCCCGGACCGCTGCTCGGTCACCGACTGGTGGGCGACGCTGCGCGCCTTCGAATCGGCGCTGAAGACCAACAAGGCGCACGGCGCCATCGTCTCCTCGCTGCCGGAAAACCTGCCCGAGGAATACACCGCCGAATTGATGGCGCGCGGCATGGTGCCGCTGTTCGGCATTTCCGAGGCGATGGATGCCGCGGGCGCGGCAGCCTTCATCGGCTGGGCTTGGGCTGAGCCGCAGGCGCAGCCGGTCGACACCTCTGCTTCCGGCGCTGCCGGAGGCGAGCATGTCACGCCCGACGAGGCTGAAGCCAAGGCGCGGCTGATCAAGGCCGGGCTTCCCGTGCCGAAGGGCGAGCGCGCCGGCAATGCGGTCGAGGCGGTGATCTCCTCGATGGCGCTCGGCTTTCCCGTCGCGCTGAAGGCGCTGGGCGTCACCCACAAATCCGAGGTCGGCGCCGTCAGGCTCAACCTCAAGGACGCCGAATCCGTCAGCACGGCAGCGCATGACCTGCTGCCCCTCGGCACCGGGCTCTATGTCGAGCGCATGGTGCGCGACGGCGTCGCCGAACTGATCGTCGGCTTCACCAGGGATCCGATGTTCGGCGCTGTCATGACGCTCGGCACCGGCGGCGTTCTGGTTGAGCTGCTGCGCGACAGCGTCACGCTGATGCTGCCGGCGACCCGTGACGACATCGAGGCGGCCCTGCGCGGCCTCAAACTGTTCCCGCTGCTTGAAGGCTATCGCGGCCGGCCGAAGGCCGACGTCGCGGCCGCCATCGACGCCATCGCGGGCATTGCCGGTTTCGTGCAGAAGAATGCCGGCGAGATCGAGGAACTCGACATCAACCCGCTGATCGTCTGCGTCGAAGGCAAGGGCGCCTGGATTGCCGATGCGCTGCTGGTGCTGGGAGAAAACAAGAATGTCTGACGTCATTTCGACCCGTCGCGAAGGCTCGATCCTCGAGGTCACGCTCGACCGGCCCAAGGCCAACGCCATCGACCTCAAGACCTCGCGGCTGATGGGCGAGACCTTCAAGGCGTTCCGCGACGACCCGGAACTGCGCGTTGCCATCGTCAAGACGGCCGGCGACAAGTTCTTCTGCGCCGGCTGGGACCTCAAGGCAGCCGCCGGCGGCGACGCGGTCGACGGCGACTATGGCGTCGGCGGCTTTGCCGGCCTTCAGGAATTGCGCGACCTGAACAAGCCGGTCATCGCTTGCGTCAACGGCATGGCGGTGGGCGGCGGCTTCGAGCTGGCGCTGTCCTGCGACCTCATCTACGCCTCCGATCATTCCTCCTTCGCGCTCCCCGAAATCCGCGCCGGCACGCTGGCCGACGCGGCGACGATCAAGCTGCCGAAGCGCATTCCCTATCATGTCGCCATGGACCTCTTGCTCACCGGCCGCTGGATGGATGTCGCCGAAGCGCATCGCTGGGGCCTGGTCAACGAGGTGCTGCCCAAGGAAAAGCTCGAGGACCGCGTCTGGGAGATCGCAAGGCTGCTCGCCAGCGGCCCGCCGCTGGTGTTTGCGGCGATCAAGGAGACCGCGCGCGTGGCCGAGGCGCTGACCTTCCAGGACGCCATGAACAAGGTGACGCGCCGGCAACTGGCGACGGTCGATGCGCTGTACGGTTCGGAGGACAATATGGAAGGGTTCCGCGCCTTCGCCGAAAAGCGCGATCCGGTGTGGAAGGGCAAGTGACTTTACCCTCCCCTTGATGGGGAGGGTCGGACCGAAGGTGCGGGGTGGGGTGAAGCGCTGCCACCCCCACCCGCCGCTCCGCGGCGACCTCCACAATCAAGGGGGAGGTAAAGGAGTTCCATGACCGACTACACAAAACTCATCGACGCCGAGACCTGGGCCTTCATCGAGCGGACCAATTCCTACTATCCGCCCGATACGATCGACTACACGATCACCCAGCAGCGCGAGATCTATGACCGCATGTGCCGGGAGTTCTTTGCCAGCTACCCCCAGGGCGTGACGGTCGAAACCTCCGCCATCGCAACGCCCACGCACGACATCCCGATCCGCACCTACCGAAGCGCCCCGCAGCCGGCGGCGACCGTGCTCTACATCCATGGCGGCGGCTTCATCCTTGGCGGGCTGGACAGCCATGACGATGTCTGCGCCGAACTCTGCGGCCGCACCGGCTACGAGGTTGTCTCGGTCGACTACCGCCTGGCGCCGGAGCATCTGCATCCGGCAGCCTTCGATGATGCGATGAGCGCCTTCGCATGGGCTGCGTCCAGCCGCGACCGCCCCATCCTGCTCTGCGGCGACAGCGCCGGCGGCAATCTCTGCGCCGCAGTTGCGCACGCCACGCGCAGCCATGCGAAGTCGCCGGTGGGCCAGGTCCTGATCTATCCCGGCCTCGGCGGCGACCGTTCGAAGGGTTCCTATGTGATCCATGCCGAGGCGCCGATGCTGACCATGCGCGATCTCGAATTCTACAAGCACATCCGCACCGGCGGGCAGGATCGCAGCGGCGATGCGACGCTGGCGCCGCTGGCCGATACCGACTTCGCCAGGCTGCCGCCGACAGTCCTGATCACCGCGCAGTGCGACCCGCTGTCTTCAGACGGCGAAACCTATCGCGACCGCATCATCGCGGGCGGCGGGCGGGCCACATGGTTCGACGAACCGGGCCTGGTGCATGGCTATCTCAGGGCCCGGCACACGGTCGGTCGCGCCCGCGAAAGTTTCACCCGAATTGTCGATGCGGCGGCCGCGCTGGGGAAGGGCAGCTGGCTCTGGTAAGCGCGGCGCAACTCAGAGATCGGCCCCGCGCCTACAACGCGGCTTTCACCTGACCCCGCCGCAGCGGAATCACATTGCCAGGCTTGCTGTTCACGGTCGTCCGCAGCGCGATGCTGAAACAGGCGCCGCCGCCTGGCGCATCGGCCACTGAGACATGGCCGCCCTGCCGGCTGACGATTTCCCGCACCAGATTGGTGGCGCTGGGCGTCATGCAGAATCCCCGTTCGCACAAGGCGTAATGCAGGCGCAATCCCGAGCAGGCAGACCCATCGCGTAGGTGGCCAACAGCAAGGAAACGACCGCAATCATGACCAGGTTCGCAACCGCGTTGGCGCTCCTCCTTTGTGCCGCGACGCTGAGTGCATGCGTCGACACGGACGATTACCGCGACCGCCCTTGGCGTGATCACCACTGGCGCGACCGTGACCACAGGCCCGACAGGCCGTGGCGCCCTGACAGGCCTTGGCGCCCCGATAGACCTGACAGGCCATGGCGCCCCGACAGGCCGGATAGGCCGGATCGCCCCGACTGGCCGGATCGGCCGGACCGGCCTGACAGACCAGACTGGCCGGGCAGACCAGATCGTCCGGATCGGCCAGACCGACCCGACAGGCCGGACCGTCCAGAACGCCCCGATTGCGGTGGACCAGCAATCGATTGTGCGCCAGCGCCGGACATACAGCCCGACGGCCCGGACTGCGCTGGCGGCCTGGCGGCGACGCCGTCGCCCGATTGTATGGAGCCGCGCCGACCGCGCCGGAATCCGTGATGGCGGGTGGCGCACATGCGGGCCTTTATAGCTCAGGCCAAAACCTGCTCTCTAATTCCTATACAGCCAGCGACTATCTGGTCTAGGTGACAGAAATAGCCTCGTTTCACGCCACCGAGGCCGCCGCCGCCCGGCCGGCGCCGCGGCCGGAGAAGATGCAGCCACCAAGGAACGTGCCTTCCAGCGCCGCGTAGCCATGCACGCCGCCGCCGCCGAAGCCGGCGGCTTCGCCCACGGCATAGAGCCCCGGTACCGGCTGGCCGTCCGCGCCCAGCACGCGGCTGTCGAGATCGGTCTGCAGGCCGCCCAGCGTCTTGCGCGTCAGGATGTTGAGGCGCACCGCGATCAGCGGGCCGTTTGCGGGGTCGAGCATCTTGTGCGGCCTAGCCGTGCGGATGAGCTTGTCGCCGAGATAGGCCCGCGCGCCACGCAGCGCGGTGATCTGCATGTCCTTGGAGAACGGATTGTCGAGCTGCCTGTCGCGGGCGCGGATTTCGCGCTCGACCTCGGCGACATCGAGCAGCGGCTCGCCACCCGCCAACGCATTCATGCGGGCAACCAGTTTCGAGAGATCGGCCTCGACGATGAAATCCTCGCCCTTCTCCATGAAGGCTTTCACCGGACCCGGGATGCCCGATGTCGCGCGACCGAGCACCTGGCGCCAGCTTTTTCCTGTCAGGTCCGCGTTCTGCTCCGAGCCCGACAGCGCGACCTCCTTCTGGATGATTTTCCTGGTCAGGATGAACCAGGAATAGTCGAAGCCGGTGCTCATGATGTGGCTGAGCGTGCCCAGCGTATCGAAACCGGGATAGAGCGGCACCGGCAGTCGCTTACCCCTGGCGTCGAGCCAGAGTGAGGACGGGCCGGGCAGGATGCGGATCGCATGCTCGGTCCAGATCGGCGCCCAGTTCCTGATGCCTTCGACATAGTGCCACATGCGGTCGCGGTTGATGATCGAACCACCGGCCTGTTCCGTGATGGCGAGCATGCGGCCGTCGACATGGTCCGGCACGCCGGTGATCATGCGTTTGGGCGCGGCGCCCAGCCGCTTCGGCCAGTTTTCCCGCACCAACTGATGGTTGGCGCCGATGCCGCCCGAGGCGACGATCACCGCTTGCGCATGCAGCTCGAAATCGCCCGATATTTCGCGCGAACTCTTGTGGCCGCGCTCGACGGTGCTGGGCCGAAGGATATCGCCGCGCACACCGGTCACGACAGCGCCCGTCCGTGTCAGGTGGTTGACCCGATGGCGGAACTTGAAGCTGACCAATCCACGCTTTTGCGCCTCGCGCACGCGCTGCACGAATGGTTCGAGCACGCCGGGGCCGGTGCCCCAGGTGATGTGGAAGCGCGGCACCGAATTGCCGTGGCCGATGGCATTGCCGCCACCGCGCTCGGCCCAGCCTACGACGGGAAAGAATTTCAAGCCGCGCTGCAGCAGCCAGGACCGCTTCTCGCCAGCGGCGAAACCGACATAGGCCTCCGCCCATTTGCGCGGCCAGAAATCCTCCGGCCGGTCGAAGGCGGCGGTGCCCATCCAGTCCTCAAGCGCCAGATCGTGCGAATCACGGATGCGCATGCGCCGCTGCTCGAGCGAATCGACGAGGAAAAGCCCGCCGAACGACCAGAACGCCTGGCCGCCCAGCGACTGTTCCGGCTCCTGCTCGACGATGATGATCTTCTTGCCGCCCTCAGCCAGTTCGACGGCGGCAACCAGCCCGGCAAGGCCGGCGCCGACAATGATCACGTCCGCGTCGTCAGCCATATTTCCTCCCAGAATTAGCCGGCTAACGCAATTCCAGGAAAAGTGTGAAGCGGTTTTCCGTCCGGAATTGCGTCAAAATAAGAGTTAGACGGCCTCCCAGCCGTCCTTGCCGCCGGCGCGGAAGACGGCGTCGATGACCTTCTGGTTGAGCACGGATTCCTCCAGCGTGAAGACACGCTCCTTGCCCCCCTGCGCGGCGCGCGCGAAGGTTTCGACCTCCAGCCGGTACTGTTGCGTGCCGGGGAAGCGGAACACCTGCGCCTCGGTGTGGTTCTGGTTGTGCAGTTCGACGCGGTGATGGTCGTAGAGCCCGGCATTGAACGGCGAAAAGACCTCGATGAAACCCTTCTCGCCGTGGAACACCATCACCTGGCGCGCCGCCATCTGCGTCGACAAATAGAAGGACAGTTCGAAATCGCCGAAATCGGCGCGGATCGAGGAGTAGATGTCGGTGCCGAATTTTTTGTCACGCTCGATCGTCGCCTGGACGCGGCTGGGCTCCTTGCCGGTCGAAAACCGCGTCGACACGGTCGGATAGACGCCGATGTCAGGCAATGCGCCACCGCCGAGATCGAGCTGGTTGCGCATATTGTTGGGGTCGACATTGTAGTAGGAGAACGCGCCCTGCACATGGCGCAGCCGGCCGATGGCGCCGCTGGCGATGAGATCGCGCACCTTGATCCATTGCGGGTGGTAGATGACCATGAAGGCTTCGCAGACCAGCACCTTCTTGGCGTCGCGCAGCTTGATCAGGGGGAGAATGTCCTTGGCGTCGAGCGCCAGAGGCTTCTCGACCAGCACATGTTTTCCCGCCTCGATCGCCTTCGCAGCCCATTCGACATGCTGCGAAGTCGGCAGCGGAATGTAGACGCCGTCGATGTCCTTGGAGGCCAGCAATTCCTCATAGGAGCCGAACGCATGGCGCGCGCCGAAGCGCTCGGCCAGGGCCTTGGCCTTCGACAGGTCGCGGCTGGCGATCGCCGACAGCACGCCGTTCTCCGCCTCGACGATTGCCGGCAACAACTGCTCGCGGCCGATCTTGGCCGTCGACAACACACCCCATCGGAACATCACGCTTCTCCATGTCGGTTATTTCAGACGAGGTTTGCCCGAAATCGACGGAAAAGCCAATGACCGAAGGCCGTCCCAGATCAGCCCCGCTTCCCCGTCAGCGACATGTCGAAGTCGACGACGTTGGAGTAGAGGGGTGTGCCGACATCCATGCCGTAGCGTGAGCGCAGCACCTTGCCGGTGACATGGAACTTGATCGTTCCGCCCTTCAACCCATCGAGTTCGGCGGTGAATTTTTCCGCAAACGTCTTGCCGCGCGCCGTCAACCTGCCGGTGACGAGGGCCGATGTGTCGCCGGTGCGGGTCACGCTGGTCGAGCGGAACTGGATCTCCGGGCTGTTGGCCGCATCGAAAACCGCGTCGGAGCGCAGGAACGCATCGATGCGGCTCTGGCCGGTGCCGACGCTCTCCGGATAGATGGTGAGGTCGACCTTCGAGCGGCCGACATCGCCATTGTCGATGCGGATCGTGCCCTTGAAGCGGGCGAAGGCGCCGTCAAAGCCGCCGCCGCCGGCCTTGCCTATGGTGAAACGGATGCTGGAGGCCGCCGGGCTGATCGTGTAGCTGCCGGCGGCGTCGCTCAACGCCACCGCCGCGGCTGCGGGCACGGCAAGGCATGCGGCAAAAGCCGCGAATCCAAGGATGCGCGCATGCATGGGATTGTTCCTTTCCTCGAGGCAACGCTGGTTCGCGTCCTCACCCCCACAAACGCGCCGGCTGCCCGCTCTATTCCCTACCTGACGAAGGTGTGATCATGCGCGTGAGCACGCTGTCGCGCAGCAGGAGATGGTGGCGGAGCGCGGCGGCAACATGCAGTGCGACGAGCGCGATGCCGGCATAGGCGAGATACCAGTGCGCGGCCGCCCAGAAGCTTTCGGCGGCATCGGATTCGGTGAGCGGCAAATTGGGCATCACGAACAGGTTGAACGGCATGGTCGGGATTTCCAGCGTCGACACCGAAACCAGTGCCCAGCCGGACAAGGGCAGGGCGACCTGGAAGGCATAAAGCGCCAGATGCGCGAGCGGCGCCGTTCGCCGCTCCAGCGTGCCGACCGAAGTGGGCAAAGGCGGGGTCGCGTTGCCAAGCCGCCAGGCGATGCGCAGGATGATGAGGCCAAGCAGCAGAAAACCTAGCGATTTATGCAACTGGATCAGCTCGAAGGCGGAGCGCTGACTGGTCAGCCGAACCATGATGAAGCCAAGGGCGAACTGGCCGATGAAGATGATGCCGATCAGCCAATGCAGGAGGATGGTTGCCCAGCCGTAGCGGGTTGGCGTGTTGGTGATTGAGCTCTGCATGCGAGACAAACGTTGCCGACCCGCGCTTTCTTCCCCCCTCCCCCTTGTGGGGAGGGTCGATCCGCGCAGCGGATCGGGGTGGGGGTCTTCGTAGGGCGCTGACCCCCGCCCCACAAGGGTGAGGGGCGCTCTCTACCCACTCACCTTGAAGAAATCCACAAACGCCCGCAGCGCCGGCCGCATTTGCCTGCGGCTGGGATAATAGACGAAGAATCCTTCGAAAACCGGGCACCAATCCTCCAGCACGCGGATCAGTCTGCCGTCGGCGAGCGGGGCCCGCACATAGGGCTCGAAGACGAAGGCAAGTCCGGCGCCATCGACCACCGCTTGCGCGATCAGATGGTCCTCGTCGAGGATCAGCGGCCCTTGCGCTGATATCTCTATCTCCTCACCATCCTTTTCGAATTCCCAGCGGTAGAGGATGCCGCTGGAGAAGCGGAAGCGGATGCAGCGATGATCGGCAAGGTCGCGCGGGTGATGCGGCCTCGGCATGGCCTCGAAATAGGATGGCGCGCCGACAACCGCGCCGCGAAGGTCCGGCCCGATGCGCACCGCGATCATGTCGCGCTGCAGGCTCTCGCCGAGCCGCACGCCGGCATCGAAACCGCCCTCGACGACATCGGTGAAGCGGTCCTCGATGACGATCTCCAGCACGATGTCGGGATAGGCCCTGGCAAAGGCACCGAGACGCGGCGTCAGCACCAGATGCGCCGCCGTGCGCGGCACGCTGAGCCTGAGATTCCCGGCCGGTCGCTCACGCGACTCGACCGCCGCCTCCAGCGCCAGGTCGATCTCGGAAAGGGCGGGCCGCAGCCGCTCCAAGAGTTGCGCGCCTTCTTCCGTCGGCGCGACGCTGCGGGTGCTGCGCGCCAAGAGCCGTACGCCGAGCCGCGCCTCCAGACTGGACACTGCATGACTGACCGCCGATGGCGCGATTGCCAATTCCCTGGCAGCTCCGCGGAAACTGCCGCATTGGGCAACGGTTGCCAGCACGGCAAGCTGGGAAAGATGTGCTCGGTTCATTGATCTGTTTCTTGGAACGGCCCGTACGAAGAAGAGCCGATTATCGAACAGATTGCAAGGCGCTATCTCTGCTGCATCGCAACAAGGAGACGCGTGATGCAAACCCGCAAGCTAGGAACTGAACTGAACGTCTATCCCGTCGGCCTCGGCTGCATGGGCATGAGCTTCGCCTATGGCGGCCAGCCGGAGGCAGAGGCGATCTCCACGCTGCACCGCGCCGTCGAGATTGGCGTCAACTTCTTCGACACGGCGGAAGTCTATGGCCCCTACGACAACGAGATCCTGCTCGGCAAGGCGCTGAAGTCGGTGCGAAACAAAGTGACGATCGCCACCAAATTCGGCTTCAAGATTCTGGAGGAAGGCACCGGCCTCGACCGCATGGCCGGCGTCGACAGCCGCCCCGAGCACGTCAAGGCGGTGGCCGAAGCCTCGCTGAAGCGGCTGGGCACCGATGTCATCGACCTCTATTACCAGCACCGTGTCGACCCCAGCGTGCCGATCGAGGACACGGTCGGCGCCATGGCCGAGTTGGTGCGCGAGGGCAAGGTGCGCGCATTGGGTCTGTCGGAAGCCAGTGCCGCGACCATCCGCCGGGCGCATGCCGTGCATCCCATCGCTGCCGTGCAGAGCGAATATTCGCTGTGGAGCCGTGATCCGGAAGAGCAGGTGCTTGCCGTCTGCCGCGAACTCGGCATCGGCTTCGTGCCCTACAGCCCGCTCGGCCGTGGCCTTTTGACGGGGGCGATTGCCAGGCCCGAAACGCTTGACGATGGCGACTGGCGCCGCACCTTGCCGCGCTTCCAGGCCGAGGCCATGGAAGCCAATGCCAAGGTTATCGCCACGCTGGAAAGACTGGCGACGGAAAAGGGCGTGACCCCGGCGCAGCTGGCGCTGGCCTGGGTACTGCATCAGGGCGATTTCATCGTGCCGATCCCCGGCGCGCGCAAAATCCGCCATCTGGAGCAGAACACGGCGGCGGCGAGTATCGAGCTGAGTGCGGCCGAGGTCGCGGCGATTGGTGATGCGCTGTCGCCGGATAAGGTGATGGGCAAGCGCTATACGGAGGAGTTGCTGGCGCTGGTGAATGGCTAGGCAATGGGGCGCTTCGGCGCCCCATATTGTTGAGACGCCAACGCGAGGCGCCCCTCTGTCCTGCCGGACATCTCCCCCACAAGGGGGGAGATTGAGTGTCATCGCGGCTTTCGCCAATCACCAGCGCTTGAAGGAAGGGAGGCACGGCCAAGCCGCCAATCTCCCCCCTTGAGGGGGAGATGTCCGGCAGGACAGAGGGGGGCGCCTCGCGCCGACATTTCTATGTCTGCGCTACCACGGCACCACCTCAATCTCCGGCCAGCACGCCTTTGCCCGCTTGCCCTTCGCCTCATGCGTCCGCTGGTTGTCCGTCACCCGGTTCGGCGTGATGCGGAACGAAAAGATATCATCGAGCCCGAACGGCGCCACCAATTCGAGCGCGCCGTTGCCATCGTAGCGAACCCCGACCGCATGCGTCTTCGAGGCAAAATAGCCGATGGGTTCGCTGGAACTCGCATAGCGCGGGCAGGGCTGCCCGAATTTCTGCGGATACCACAGATGCACACGCGCCTGGTTGCGCACCTCGACCGGCAGGGTCAGCCCCTCGAAATGCCGCGCTGCCCTGCGGATGACGGCGTCCTCGGCCTCATAGGACAGGTCACTGTCATCGAAATAGAAGAGATCAACGTCCTTGATGCCGTAACCCGGCCGCTTGCCGGTCAAATGGTTCCAGACGCTGTTGTAAAGCGCGCCGGAGACGACCAGCCAGTCCGGCAGCGCCAGCGTGCGGGCTCGCGCCAGCGCGTCGCCGACCAGCGGGTCGCCCGACACGATGTCGAGGAATGCCGCGCGCTGTGCTTCGCATGGCAGCCCGGAATAGCGCAGATGGTCCATCGCCCTTTGGAGGACGATTCGCCATCCGCCCGCAAGTCGTTGGTTTCTGCGCAATTCCTGTGGGAAAACCGCTAAGCACTTTTCCTGGAATTGCTTCAGCCGCGCAGCACGCCGCCCGTCTGCTTGCCGACATTCTCGACGACACGCTTGGCCAGCGCCTCGAAATCCTCGTCGGTCAGCGTCTTCTCGACCGGCTGGATCGACACTTCGATGGCGATCGACTTTTTGTCGGCGCCGAGCGCTGCGCCCTCGAAGATGTCGAAGACCGAGACGGCTGTGATCAGCTTCTTGTCGGCGGCCAATGCTGCGCGCACCAGCGTGCCGGCCTCGACCGCTTTGTCGACGACGAAGGCGAAGTCGCGCTTCACCGCCTGGAAGGCGGAGAGCTCCAGCTTCGGCTTGGTCTTAGTAGGCTTGGCCTTCGGCTCGGGCACGGCATCGACGAACACTTCGAAGCCGCACAGCGGGCCGGAAACATCGAGGCCTTCCATCGTCTTGGGATGGAATTCGCCGAACGTGCCGAGCACGGTCTTCGGCCCGAGCTTGATCGTGCCGGAACGGCCGGGGTGGTACCAGGCCGGACCGCCCGCCTCGATCTGCAGCCGGTCGACCGGCGCGCCGCAGGCTTCCAGCGCCGCGATCGCATCGGCCTTGGCGTCGAACACGCCCACAGGACCGGAATTGCCGGCCCAGCTACGGCCGGAGCCGTCGAGCTTGGCCGTGCCGCGGCGCACGCCGGCGGCCACGCGCCGCTGCTGGTCGGCGCCGTCGCCCTCATAGGTGCCGGACACCTCGAACAGCGCCACGTCGCCAATGCCCCTGTCGGCGTTGCGCTGCGCGGCGGCGATCAGCCCCGGCAGCAGCGACGGCCGCATGTCGGACATGTCGGCGGCGATCGGGTTGGCGAGCTTCAGCGCCGTCTGGCCGCCGCCGAACAGTTCGGCGTGCTTGGCCGGGATGAACGACCAGGTGACGGCCTCCATCATGCCGCGCACGGCAAGCGCCCGCTTGGCCGTGCGGGTGCGGACCTGCAGCGTGGTCAGGATCTTCGAATTGACCGCGTCATGCGCGCCGAGCGGCTGCGGCGCGATGTTGTCGACGCCGTGAATGCGCATCACCTCTTCGACCAGGTCCGCCTTGCCGTCGACATCGGGACGCCAGGACGGCACCGCGACGTCCACGATATCGCCCGAGCCCTGCGGCTTGAAGCCGAGGCGAGACAGGATGTCGAGGCTTTCCGCCTTAGCCACCTCGATGCCGGTCAGCCGCTTCACCTCCGACACCGGGAAGGCAACGATCTTTGGCTTGTGGCCGGCATAGCCGACGACTTCGGTCTCGGCCGGCTCACCGCCGCAGAGATCGAGCACCAATTTCGTTGCCAGTTCGACGCCGGGAACCATGAATTCAGGGTCGACGCCGCGCTCGAAGCGATAACGCGCATCGGTGATGATGCCGAGCGTGCGGCCGGTGCGGGCGGTGGTGATCGGATCCCAAAGCGCCGATTCGATCAGCACGTCTGAAGTGTTCTCGTCGCAGCCGGAATGCTCGCCGCCCATCACGCCGGCGATCGATTCGACGCCATTGTCATCAGCAATGGCGCACATGTCTGATGTCAGCGTGTATTCGCGGCCATCGAGCGCCATCACTTTCTCGCCGTCGCGCGCGCGGCGCACGACGAGGTTGCCGGCGACCTTCTTCGCATCGAACACATGCAACGGCCGGCCGCGATCGAAGGTGACGTAGTTTGTGATGTCGACCAGCGCGCTGATTGGCCTCAGACCAATGGCGATCAGCCTCTGCTGCAGCCATTTCGGCGACGGGCCGTTCTTGACGCCGCGCACCAGCCGCAAGGCGAAGCCTGGGCAAAGCTCCGGCGCTTCGATCACCACCTTGACCGGTGTCTCGCCCTTGCCGGGGATCTTTTCGACCGCGGCGCTTTTCAGCGTGCCGAGCCCGCTTGCCGCCAGATCCCTGGCAATGCCGTAGACGCTGGTCGCATCCGGCCGGTTCGGCGTCAGATTGATCTCGATGACCGGATCGTCGAGATGCGCATAGGTGGCGAAGCTGGTGCCGACGGGCGCGTCGGCCGGCAGGTCGATGATGCCGTTGTGCTCGTCGGACAGTTCCAGCTCGCGCTCGGAACACATCATGCCATGGCTCTCGACGCCACGGATCTTGCCGACTGTCAGCGTCACGTCGATGCCGGGCACGTAGGTGCCGGGCGCTGCGAAAGCGCCGATCAGGCCTGCGCGGGCATTCGGCGCGCCGCAGACGACCTGGACGGGCGGCTTGCCGTCGCCGGTGTCGACGGTCAGCACGCGCAACCGGTCGGCATCTGGGTGCTGCACCGCCGTCAGCACTTTGGCGATGACGAAGGGTTTCAGGTCCGACTTGTCGTCGACATGCTCGACTTCGAGGCCGATCGACGTCAGCCGATCGACGATCTCGTTGAGCGAGGCGTCGGTCTCGAGATGATCCTTGAGCCAGGAGAGGGTGAATTTCATGGGACTGTTCCGTCTGGTCTTTTGACGCTTGATTTCAGATGTCTAGGCAAGTCGTCGGACATATGCAGGAAGGGAAGCTGCTCACTGACGTAGGCATGCAGCGTCGGCTTGAAATCGGCCGGCGCGTCCATGGCGCCGAGCATGAAGTAGATGTCGTCTTCCAGCCGCTCGTCGACATAGGCGATGGGCGAGCCGCAGACGCCGCAAAACGAGCGCGTTACCGGGCCGTTCTCATACATCTTCAGCGCCTTGCCGGTGAATGCCACCTTGCCGGCCAGGAAGCCGACAAAGGCCGATACCGGCGCGCCGCTCGCCCGCCGGCAATCGCCGCAATGGCAATAACTGACGTGATGCGGCTCGGCCGAGGCCTCGAACCGCACGGCGCCGCAGCGGCAACCGCCAATGTGGGGCGCTGTCATGCGTTCAGACCGCCGAACAGCGTCGGCATGTCGAGCGGCCGGAAGCGGTAATGCGACAGCTTGTTCATCGTCTCATACTTTCGCGTCTTCTCGACTGAACACTTCGACCAGACGGAAGCGTTCGCAAACCAGTTTCATCTCAGGCGAAAAGCCGCCATTGCGCTCGAAATAGGCGCGATGGGCCTCGCGCCAGTATTCAAAGCTCAAATCGCCTTCGCCCTCGTCTCGGGCAAAGTCGGCGTCGACCTCGTCAAAGCGCCGCACAATCGCCTCGACCGTCTCGATCACCGCGGCGCGGCGGCCGCTGCCATCGAGCACGACATCGCGACGACCTACCTCCGGCATCGGCTCGGCGCCGCCATAATCGCGCAGGGCACCGCAGGTCGCGGTCTTGCGCCCCGACAGCACCAGCGCCAGCAACTCGTCGGCGAGTTCCGGACTGTCGCCAAAGCGGAAGGTCACCGCGTCCGCATAGGGATCGGCAGCGACGCTCACGCGCTCAAACCTCCGAACAGCGTCGGCATGTCGAGCGGCCGGAAACCGTAATGCGACAGCCACCGCACATCGGCGTCGAAGAAGGCGCGCAGGTCCGGCATGCCGTATTTCAGCATGGCGATGCGGTCGATGCCCATGCCCCAGGCAAAGCCCTGATACTCGTCGGGATCGAGCCCGCCGGCGCGCAGCACGTTGGGATGCACCATGCCGCAGCCGAGGATCTCCATCCAGTCGGAGCCTTCGCCGAAGCGCACTTCGCCGGGCCGCGAGCGGTCGCACTGGATGTCGACCTCGAGGCTTGGCTCGGTGAACGGGAAGAAGGACGGGCGGAACCGCATCTTGACCGACGGCACTTCGAAGAACGCCTTGCAGAATTCTTCCAGCACCCACTTCATGTTGGCGACGTTGGCCGTCTTGTCGATCACCAGACCCTCGACCTGATGGAACATCGGCGAGTGGGTGGCGTCCGAATCCTGGCGGTAGGTCTTGCCCGGAATGACGATGCGGATCGGCGGCTTCTGCTTCTCCATGGTGCGGATCTGCACGGGCGAGGTATGCGTGCGCAACAGCTTGCGCTCGCCCTTCTCGTCCGGCTGGAAGAAGAACGTGTCGTGCATCTCGCGCGCCGGATGGCCCTCGGGGAAATTCAGCGCGGTGAAATTGTAATAGTCGGTCTCGATATCGGGACCTTCGGCGATGGCGAAGCCGAGATCGCCGAAGATCGCCGCGATCTCGTCGATCACCTGGCTGATCGGATGGATGCGGCCGCGCTCGGCCGGCGACTGCCGCACCGGCAGCGTCACGTCGACTTTTTCCGCGGCCAGACGTGCTGCGATCGCCACGTCCTTCAACTCGGCCTTGCGGGCCGTCAGCGCCTCGGTGACGCGGTTCTTGAGGCCGTTGATGACCGGGCCCTTGAGCTGGCGCTCCTCGGCGGTCATGCCGCCAAGCGTCTTCAGCATCTCGGACACAGTGCCCTTCTTGCCGAAGGCAGCGATGCGCACGGCCTCGATGGCCGGCTCGTCGGCGGCCGATGCGATGTCGGCCAGCAGGGAATTTTCGAGCGTATCCAGGCCGGTGGTTGCGTCGTTCACGGTCAAACTCGCTACGTTGGAAATCTGCGCTAACGTGAGAGTCACGTTCAAGTTGATATCAGGCATAAGAAAAACCCGCGCCAGCCGTGCCAGCGCGGGTTCCCCATAATCAGAATTGCGAATGCTTGGGAAGCGCTGGTCTTAGGCGACAGCGCTTTCAAAAGCGTTCGGCGTGGTGTTCTTCAGATATTCGAGCGCGACCTTGGCCTTGGCCACGAGCGCGGCGAAAGCCTGCGGCTCATGGATGGCCATGTCGGACAGGATCTTGCGATCGATCTCGATGCCGGCCTTGTTGAGGCCGTCGATGAAGCGGCCATAGGTCAGGCCATGCTCGTGGGTCGCCGCGTTGATGCGCTGGATCCACAGCGCGCGGAAGGAGCGCTTGCGATTCTTGCGGTCGCGGTAAGCGTACTGCAGCGACTTTTCCACCGCCTGCTTGGCGATGCGGATGGTGTTCTTGCGACGGCCGTAGAAGCCTTTCGCGGCTTTCAGGACCTTCTTGTGCTTGGCGTGCGAGGTGACGCCTCTCTTTACGCGTGCCATGTCATGATCTCCTTAAAACGCTGTCCAGACCGAATGCCTTAGAGGCCGTTCGGCAGAAAATTCTTGATGACCTTCTTGCCATCCGGTTCAGCCAGAACCATCGTGCCGCGGGCATTTCGAATGAACTTGTTGGAACGCTTGATCATGCCGTGACGCTTGCCGGCCGCAGCCGACAGGACTTTACCCGTACCTGTGATCTTGAACCGCTTCTTGGCGGCCGATTTGGTCTTCATCTTGGGCATTTTGCTACTCCGTCTCGTTGGCGCACTATCGCGCTTCTTGTTCGCTTCGGGCCGACCAAAGCCCGAAAAGCAAATGAAACCGCCACGGCATGCCCTGCCGGGCGGTTTTCTTGAACGGCGGTCCTATACGTCAAAGCAGGCCTGTACGCAACACCCGAAGCCGTGCGACGCTCTGTCCCCGCTCAGGGCAGCGTGAACCACACCGGCAGCATGCCCGACTGCTGGGCACCGTCGATCAGTTCGAAGGCCGGCAGCGCGACCAGGAACACCAGGCCGTCGAGCAGCGTGGTCAACAGCAGGCGCGGCTTGAAGCTGCCCGTGTCGCCCTCCTGGTAGAGGGAAAGCTTCGGGAAGAAGCGCGGCACCTTGTCCAGGTAGGCCTGATAGGGCGCGCCAAGCGCTTCCTTGAGGAATTTCTCTTCGCGCAGGATGACGATGTGGAAGGCTCCCGCGCACAGCAATGCGAACAGGATGATGCCTGAGAACGAGCCGATCTGCGCGCCGACGCCGGCTGCGGCCACGGTAGAGAACACGTAGAGCGGATTGCGGGTGATCGAATAGGGCCCGCCCGTCACCACTTCGGAGGATTTGCGCCCGCCTATATAGAGCGTCGCCCAAAGCCGCCCGACGATGCCGAGGAAAATCAGGAGCACGCCGAACATCTCGATTGTTTCATGCACCGGCGTATCGGGCGGGAAGGTCGATTGTCCGAACAGAAGCGCCAGAAACAGCACCACCACGAGCACGGCAAGCACCAGCCGACGCATCTGCTGGTAATTGCCCAGCCCGTATTTGATTTCGTTGTCCAAGGGGGTGTCCGATCGTCGAAAAGCCAATTGCATGTCGCCCAAAAGTGGGTCCGGTTTTGGGAGGACGACAGGCATAAAAACAAAGCCGGCGATCGCGGCTTAGCCGAGAAACAGGCGTCCCGCCGATCGCCGGGACGCTCTGCAAGACAATTCAGGCGGATTTGGAGCGCTGGGCACGCCTGACTTTATCGTGATCTCAGGCGGTGTTGATATTCAGCACACCTTAGCGCGGCGCCAGCACCATCATCATCTGGCGGCCTTCGAGCTTCGGCTCCGCCTCGACCTTGGCAATGGTCGCCACTTCCTCGCGCACCTTGTTCAGAAGCTGCATGCCGAGTTCCATATGCGCCATCTCGCGGCCACGGAAGCGCAATGTCAGCTTGACCTTGTCGCCCTCCTCGAAGAAGCGGCGCACCGCCTTCATCTTGGTCTCGTAGTCATGGCTGTCGATGTTCGGGCGCATCTTGATCTCCTTGATCTCGATGACCTTCTGATTCTTGCGCGCCTCGGCCGCCTTCTTCTGGTTGGCGTATTTCAACTTGCCGAGATCGAGGATCTTTACGACGGGCGGTACCGCATTGGGCGATATCTCAACGAGATCGAGCCCGGCCTCTTCGGCGAGCAGCAATGCGTCGTTGATGGAAACATCGCCGCGGTTCTGGCCTTCGGCGTCGATAAGCTGGACCCGGGGAACCCGGATGTCACGGTTGGAGCGCGGCCCATCCTTGGTCGGCGCCGCTGCTTTGAAAGGTCTGCGAATGGTCGTGGTCTCCTTGGCCGTTTCGTTCAGGATTTGTCAGTGTTGATGCGTGGACGCGCCAATGTGGTGAGCGCGCGGGCGGAGTCAATAGCACAGCATTGATAGAAAATCACCCTGATCACCGCCTGCACCAAACAAAGAAACAGCGCGAGCACTTTTCGCCACGCCTGTGGCTGTGCCACAAGAACCCCGAGCCAGAAGAGGGGCCTGAGGAAAAAGCCATGACCGTCACGCCCCCGACCTTTCTCGATGTCGATGGATCGCGCATCGCGGTGCGCCATAGCGCGGGCTCGACACCAGGCGTCGTCTGGCTCGGTGGCTACAAGTCGGACATGCTTGGCACCAAGGCCGAGACCCTGTCGGACTGGGCGGCGAAAGAGGGCCGCGCCTTCCTGCGCCATGACTATTCCGGCCATGGCGAATCCGGCGGCGCCTTTGCCGACGGCACGATTTCGACGTGGCTGTCGCAAAGCCTTGCGGTGTTCCGGAAGTTTGCCAGGGGCAATCAGATCCTGGTCGGCTCGTCGATGGGCGCCTGGATCGCGCTGCGCATGGTGCAGGAATTGCGCAAGGCGGGCGACGCAAACGTCGTCGGCCTGGTGCTGCTGGCGCCGGCGCCGGATTTTACCTCTGAGCTGGTCGAACCGATGCTGACCGCCGGGCAAAAGCGTGACCTCGCCGAAAAGGGTTTCTTCGCCGAGCCCTCCGATTATTCATCCGAGCCCTACATCTATACCCGCGCCCTGATCGAAGACGGGCGCTCCAACCGGGTGATGACCGGTCCGATCGACACGCATTGCCCGGTCCACATCCTGCAGGGCCTGGCCGATCCGGACGTGCCGTCGAGCCATGCCTTGAAGCTGGTCAGCCTGCTGCCGGCCGACGATGTCACGCTGTCGCTGATCCCGGACGGCGACCACCGCCTGTCGCGACCACAGGATCTCGACATGCTGGTGCGCGCGGTCGGCGACATGGCCGGGCGGGGCAAGTGACGATGCGCCTTTCCATCCCGATCTCGGCCTTTGTCGCGGCCATCGTCGGCTTCGGCGGCACGCTGGCCATAGTCATTGCCGCCGCCCACGCGGTCGGCGCGACGCAAATTCAGACGGCGAGCTGGGTGACGGCCATTTGCCTTGCCATGGCGATCGAGAGCCTGTGGCTGTCCTGGCGCACGAAGATGCCCGTCATCACCGCATGGTCGACGCCAGGCCTGGCGCTGATCGCGGCATCGAGCGGCTTTTCGATCGGCGAGGCGGTCGCCGCCTTCATCGTCACCGCCGTCCTGTTGGTCGCCACCGGTCTGTTCCGGCCTTTGACGCAGCTGATCTCCAGAATCCCGCCCTCGGTCGCCTCAGGCATGCTCGCCGGCATCGTCGTCACCTTCGCTCTCAATGCGGTCAAGACCATTCCTGTCGACCCCTGGCTGATCCTGCCGCTGATCGCGGCCTTCTTCTTGATCCGCCTGTTCCACCCGGCGCTGTCGGTGCTGGCGGTACTGGTCGGTGGCGGTCTCGCCGCGTTTCTCACCGGCCGTGTCGGCGGCTTGCCGACACCCGAACTGTCGACGCTGACGCTGATCGCGCCTGATTTCACCGCCAAGGCGATGATCGGCCTGGCGCTGCCGCTCTATCTCGTCACCATGGCTTCGCAGAACCTGTCGGGTCTCGCAGTGCTGCGCGCCGCCGGCTATCATCCGGAGCCCGGCCCGCTGATCGGCGTCACCGGCTTCTTCTCGCTGCTATCGGCGCCGTTCGGCGGCTCGACCACCAACCTGGCGGCGATCTCGGCGGCGATCTGCACCGGGCCGGACGTCCATCCCGACCCCGCAGAGCGTTGGAAGACCGGCCCCTTCTATGCGCTCGCCTATCTCGTCTTCGCGATTTTCGGCGCTTCGCTGGTGGCGATCTTCGCCGTCCTGCCGCAGAGCCTGATCGTGCTGGTGGCGGGCCTGGCGCTGATGGCCTCGCTCGCCAACGCGCTGGCGATCGCGCTGAAGGAGGAGGGCGACCGTATGGCCGCCACCGTCACCTTTGTCGTCACCGCTTCGGGGTTGACCTTGTTCGGCGTCGGCGCCGCATTCTGGGGGCTGATCGCCGGGCTGGTCGTGCTTTTCCTCGACAGGCTCAAAAAGCGATAATCATTTCAGGCCTTTGTCCGGTTTTGGCGGATGTTGTCTTGAATCGCCGTTTTTGCCTTCCCATTTCGATTCCACGCAGCCGGTTCTGGCTGTCTCCAACCGAAGGAATGGGAGAAAATGAACACATCTGCATTGATCCGCCCGGCCTGGACGCCGGCAACCATCGCGTTGATGGTGATCGGCTTCATGGTGTTCTGGCCGCTCGGCTTCGCCATGCTCGCCTACATCATCTGGGGCGACCGGCTCGACGGCTTCAAGCGTGACGTCAACCGCGCGACCGACGGCATCTTCGCCGGCTGCCGCCGTGGTTCCGACAAGGCCGCGCGCTGGGGCAATGGCTCCGCCCGCACCGGCAACGTCGCTTTCGACGACTGGCGCGAAAAGGAGCTTGAGCGCCTCGCCGAGGAACGCCGCAAGCTCGACGACATGCTGACCGAGTTCGACGACTATGCCCGCGAATTGCGTCGCGCCAAGGATCAGGACGAGTTCGATCGCTTCATGGCGAACCGCAACAAGTCAACCGCGCCGGCCAAGACCGATCCGAGCACCGGCACGACGCCCACCAAGCGCGGCAAGGGCTCGAACCTGCTTGACGACTGAGGCCGAGCGACAGGCCAAGGTATGAGAACGGCGTCGCGCGAGCGGCGCCGTTTCTTTTTTGTTCTAGTCGTTTTTCTCGAATCGCGTATCGTCCCGCCATGACCATCGGATTCTTTCGCAATCTGACGAAGCCCAAGGCCACGCCAGTCGTGGAACGCGAATATTGTGTCGCCGGTCGCACGCTGCCGCTCAAGATCGTCGAGAGCGCCCGGGCTCGGCGCTTGACACTGCGCATCGATTCCGGCGGCCAGGGCCTGCGCATCACCGTGCCGCCCGGCCTGCGCCGCGGCGAGGTGGACAGGTTCCTCGACCGCCATCAGGACTGGCTGGAGCAGCGCCTGGCCAAGGTGCCGACGCGCCCGCAGGTGCGGCCGGGCATCAAGATCCCGATCCGGGGCGTGCCGCACCGCATCGTCCACGAACCGTCGAAGCGCGGCACCGTCACGGTATCGCGCGACGAGCGCGGCCCGCTGCTGATCGTCCATGGCGACCGTGTGCACCTGCCGCGTCGCATCGCCGACTTCTTGAAGCGCGAGGCCAAAAAAGAGATCGAGAAGCTGGTGATCAAACACACCGAGGCGCTCGGCAAGCGCGCCAAGGCGATCCGCTACAAGGACACCTCCAGCCGCTGGGGCTCCTGCACCTCGGAAGGCAATCTCTCCTTCTCCTGGCGCATCATGATGGCGCCGCAGCCTGTGATAAACTACCTCGTGGCGCATGAGGTCGCGCATCTCAAGGAGATGAACCACGGCCCGAAATTCTGGAAACTGTGCGAAAAACTCTGCCCTGACACCGACCGCTGCAAGGACTGGCTGAAGCGCAATGGCGGCGCCCTGCAGGCGATCGTGTTCGAGTAGTCAATCGTCATTCGCGGCGTTGAGTTCCTCCGGCCGCAGCCCTTCATCGCCATGATGCGGCCAGGGCAGGAAATTCCGGTCAAATTCATCGCCACCGAAATAGTCCAGTGCCCGATGCGCCTCGGCGCCGTTGAAGGCCGCCTTGTCTATCAGATGGGCGATGACCTCGCGCGCTTGAGCGATCTTCTGCTTCAGTTCGGCAACCGTTCTGTCGGTCATGATCGTTCTCCCGCCCGGCATGCTATCAGTCCAGTCGACATGCTATCATCAATAGGTAGCGCCTTTGGCCTTGCCGGCAAACAGCATGCTTTTTCTCGACTCTGTCGCGATTTCATGCCAATTCCCGCGCCATGGCGCTCGACATCAAAATCTGCGGCTTGAAGACCGACCAGGCGATGGCCGCGGCGCTCGCCGGCGGTGCCAGCCACGTCGGCTTTATTTTCTTCGCCAAGAGCCCGCGCTATGTCGAGCCGGCGGAAGCCGGGCGCCTGCGCGAAGCCGCGCGCGACAAGGCCTTGGCGGTCGCCGTCACGGTCGACGCCAGTGACGCCTTTCTGGACGAGATCGTCACGGCCATGCAGCCCGACATGCTGCAGTTGCACGGTTCGGAAACACCCGAACGGGTGGCCGAACTCAAGGTCCGCCATAGGTTGCCGGTGATGAAGGCGTTGCCGCTCAGCGAGGCTGCCGACGTCGGCCGGGTCAAGCCTTTCATCGGCATTGCCGACCGGTTCCTGTTCGATGCCAAGCCTCCGAAAGGCTCGCAGTTGCCGGGTGGCAATGGCGTCGCTTTCGACTGGCGCATTCTTGCCGGCCTTGACGCCGGCGTCGATTACATGCTTTCCGGTGGGCTCAACGCCGCCAATATCGGCGATGCCCTTCAGCTTGCGAACCCGCCCGGAATAGACATTTCCTCAGGCGTGGAAAGCGCGCCGGGCGTCAAGGATCCGGCGCTGATCGAACAGTTTTTCCGGGCCGTCCGGGCAGCACGCGACGACCGCGCCGCCTAAAAGCCTTAAATGAGAGCATGTCCCGGAAAAGTGGGAACCGGTTTTCCGACAAGGACACGCTTAACAAGTCAAGAAGCCAGGAGATCGGCGATGAACAAGCTGGCGACACCCAATTCCTTCCGCACCGGACCCGACGAGCAGGGCATGTTCGGCATTTTCGGCGGCCGTTTCGTCGCCGAAACGCTGATGCCGCTGATCCTCGACCTGGAGCGGCACTGGAACGAGGTCAAGAACGATCCGGATTTCAGGGCTGAACTCACCGATCTGTCGACCCATTATGCCGGGCGTCCGTCAAAGCTGTATTTCGCCGAAGGGCTGACGAGACATCTCGGCGGCGCGAAGGTCTATTTCAAGCGCGAGGACCTGAACCACACCGGCTCGCACAAGATCAACAACTGCCTCGGCCAGATCCTGCTGGCCAAGCGCATGGGCAAGAAGCGCATCATCGCCGAAACCGGCGCCGGCCAGCATGGCGTGGCGTCCGCCACTGTCGCCGCCCGCTTCGGCTATCCCTGCGTCGTCTATATGGGCGCCACCGACGTTGCACGGCAAAGCCCCAACGTGTTCCGCATGAAGCTGCTCGGCGCCGAAGTGCGGCCGGTCACCGCTGGCCACGGCACGCTGAAGGACGCCATGAACGAAGCCCTTCGTGACTGGGTCACCAATGTCGAGGACACCTACTACCTGATCGGCACCGCCGCCGGCCCGCATCCCTATCCGGAACTGGTGCGCGACTTCCAATCGGTGATCGGCACCGAGGCGCGCGCCCAGATCCTCGAACAGGAAGGACGGCTGCCCGACACCATCATCGCCGCTGTCGGCGGCGGCTCGAATGCCATCGGCCTGTTCCACCCCTTCCTCGACGACAAGGATGTGCGCATCATCGGCATCGAGGCCGGCGGGCGCGGCCTCGACGGCATCGAGCATTGCGCCTCGATGAATGCCGGCACGCCCGGCGTGCTGCACGGCAACCGCACCTATCTCCTGCAGAACGCCGACGGCCAGATCATGGACGGCCATTCGATCTCGGCCGGCCTCGATTATCCCGGCGTCGGTCCGGAACATTCCTGGCTGCGCGACTCCGGCCGCGTCGAATATGTGCCGATCCTCGACGACGAGGCGCTGGAAGCCTTCAAGCTGACGACACGCGTCGAGGGCATCATCCCGGCGCTGGAATCCGCGCACGCTATCGCCCATGCAGTCAAGATTGTGCCTGGCATGGACAAGGACCAGATCGTCATCGTCAACCTGTCCGGCCGCGGCGACAAGGATGTGCATACGGTAGCCTCGATGCTGGGCATGGAAATCTAGGCCCTTTGGACGGTTTCGACTTGGGAGTGATTATGAGCAAAATTTGTCCAAAGGGCCAGAAATGACCACCCGTATCGACCGCCGCATGGCGAAGCTCAAGACCGAAGGCCGCCCGGCGCTCGTCACCTATTTCATGGGCGGCGATCCCGACTACGACACCTCGCTGTCGATCATGAAGGCGCTCCCCGGCGCCGGCTCCGATATCATTGAACTCGGCATGCCGTTTTCCGATCCGATGGCCGATGGCCCGGCGATCCAGGCGGCTGGCCTGCGCGCGCTGAAAGGCGGCCAGACGCTGGTCAAGACGCTGAAGATGGCGTCCGAATTCCGCGCCGGTGACAATGAAACGCCGATCGTGCTGATGGGCTATTACAACCCGATCTACATCTACGGCGTCGACCGCTTCCTGAAAGACGCGCTGGCCAGCGGCATCGACGGGCTGATCGTCGTCGATCTGCCGCCGGAAATGGACGAGGAGCTTTGCATTCCGGCGCTCAAAGCCGGCATCAACTTCATCCGCCTGGCGACGCCGACCACCGATGACAAGCGCCTGCCTAAGGTGCTGCAGAACACCTCCGGTTTCGTCTATTACGTGTCGATGACCGGCATCACCGGCTCGGCCCTGGCCGACACCGGCAAGGTGGCCGCCGCCGTGAACCGCATCAAGGGCCACACCGACCTGCCGGTCTGCGTCGGCTTCGGCGTCAAGACTGCCGAGCAGGCGCGTGTCATCGGAGCCAATGCCGATGGCGTCGTCGTTGGTACGGCGATCGTCAATGCGGTCGCCAATGTGCTGGGGCCGAAGGGCGAAAAGACCGCCGACCCGGCCGAGGCCGTCGCCACGCTGGTCAGCGGCCTGGCGCAAGGCGTGCGCTCGGCCCGCCTTGCTGCTGCCGAATAGTTTTCCTACGTCTTTAGCCAACTCTTCGTCAGGACAGGAGCCGAAGCGATGAACTGGATCACCAATTACGTTCGCCCGAAGATCAATTCGATGCTCGGCCGGCGCACCGACATGCCCGAGAATCTCTGGATCAAGGATCCCGAGACCGGCGAAATGGTGTTCCACAAGGATCTGGAATCCAACCAGTTCGTCATCCCGTCTTCCGGCCATCACATGAAGATCTCGGCCAAGGAGCGGCTGAAATTCTTCTTCGATGACGGCAAGTACGAGCAGCTCGAAAACCCCAAGGTCGTCCAGGATCCGCTGAAGTTCCGCGACGAGAAGCGCTATGTAGACCGGTTGAAGGACGCCAAGGCCAAGACCGGCCTGGAAGACGCCATCATCAACGCGCTGGGCACCGTCGAGGGCCTGCCGGTGGTGGTCACGGTGCAGGATTTCGCCTTCATGGGTGGCTCGCTTGGCATGGCCGCCGGCGACGCCATCGTGCATGGTTTCGAGGTTGCGCTGCAGCGCAAGCGCCCGCTGATCCTGTTCGCCGCATCCGGCGGCGCTCGCATGCAGGAAGGTATTTTGTCCCTTATGCAGCTGCCGCGCACCACGGTCGGCGTCGACCGGCTGAAGGAAGCCGGCCTCCCCTACATCGTCGTGCTGACCAACCCGACCACCGGTGGCGTCACCGCTTCCTACGCCATGCTGGGCGACGTGCATATTGCCGAGCCTGGCGCGCTGATCGGCTTTGCCGGCCCGCGCGTCATCGAACAGACCATCCGCGAAAAACTGCCGGACGGCTTCCAGCGCTCCGAATATCTGATGGAGCACGGCATGGTCGACATGGTGGTGTCGCGGCTGGAGATGCGCGAAACGATCGCGCGGCTGTTGAAGATGCTGCTCAAACTGCCGGGCGAGCAGAAGCCGCTGGAGCCGGAAATCCTGCCGCCCGCGGTCGTTGCCACCGAAGCCCGGCCGCAGGCCTGAGGACGCGACACCAGCCGCCGCGAACAGCGATTGCGCCATGTCCATGGCGCGCTGTAGCTTTTGATTGCCTTGGCCATTCCAGGATTGATTCTGGTCCTCGGGCCATGCGCCGGGATTCTGCCATGACAACGCTTGCCGCCGACCGCGAAATCGAAGCCCTGATGGCGCTTCACCCGAAAGGCTTCGACCTTTCGCTCGACCGCATCACGCGGCTCCTGGAGCGGCTGGGCAATCCGCAGGATCTGCTGCCGCCGGTCATCCACATCGCCGGCACCAACGGCAAGGGCTCCTGCGCGGCCTTTTCGCGCGCGCTGCTTGAAGCCGCCGGGCACCTTGTCCACGTCCACACTTCGCCGCATCTGGTGAGCTGGGCCGAGCGCTACAGGCTCGCCGCCGACGGTGGCGGCAAACTCGTCGACGATGAGACCTTCGCCGAGGCCATTGCCCGCGTCGCCAAGGCCAATGACGGCCAGAAGATCACCGTCTTCGAGATCCTCACCGCCGTCACCTTCATCCTGTTTTCCGAACATCCGGCCGAAGCCGCCATCATCGAGGTCGGCCTTGGCGGGCGCTTCGACGCCACCAATGTCGTCGCCAGGCCCGCCGTGTCGGTGATCATGCCGGTGTCGATGGACCACGAGGCCTATCTCGGCGACCGCGTCGAACTGATCGCGGCCGAAAAGGCCGGCATCATGAAGCGCGGCTGCCCGGTGGTCATCGGCGCGCAGGAAAGCGAGACGGCGCTGCAGGTGCTGATCGAGACCGCCGAGCGGCTGGAGTGCCCGACCTTCGTCTACGGCCAGGATTTCCTCGCCTTCGAGGAAAACGGCCGCATGGTCTACCAGGACGAGGACGGCCTGATGGATTTGCCGCCGCCGCGCCTGCCCGGGCGCCACCAGTTCGCCAATGCGGCGGCCGCGATCGCCGCGGTCAAGGCGGCCGGCTTCGAGATCAGCCATCGCGCCGCCGAAAAGGCGATGACCCATGTCGCTTGGCCCGGCCGCATGCAGAAGCTGGCGCAGGGCCGGCTGGCGGAGCTGGCGCCGAAGGGCGCCGACATCTGGCTCGATGGCGGCCACAATCCGGGCGCCGGCGTGGTCGTCGCCGAAGCGCTGGCCGAGCAGGAGGAAAAGAACCCGCGCCCGCTCTTCCTCATCTCGGGCATGATCAACACCAAGGACCAGAGCGGCTATTTCCGCGCCTTCAAGGGCCTCGTCCGGCATGTCTACACCGTGCCGGTCAGCCTGAGCGATGCCGGGGTGCCGAACGACGAACTGGCGATCCGGGCCGCGGAAGCCGGGCTGTCCGCCGAGCCGGTGAGTTCCGTCGCCAGTGCGCTGATGCTGCTGCGCGACACCTGGGACGGGCCGGCGCCCCGCATACTCATCGGCGGGTCGCTTTATCTTGCCGGCGCGGTGCTGGCCGAGAATGGCACGCCACCGACCTGAGCAATTCCAGGAAAAGTGTGCGCGGTTTTCCGTCCGGAATTGCGTTAAAACAAAGAGCTAGAGTGGTTCGCCGTTTCCATGAAACGGTGAACGCTCTGAGCGCTTGACGACCAGTGTAGGGAGCCCGTGATGATCAAGGTGAAGCAGCTCGCCCATGTCTGCATTTTCGCCCATGACCTGGAAGCGACGCGCAGTTTCTACCGCGATGTGCTCGGTCTGGACACGCGGTTCAATTTCCTGCGCGACGGCGGGATTTTCGGCTTCTACCTCGATTGCGGCGGCCGCAGCCATGTCGAGGTGTTCCAGAAGGATGCCTCCACCTACAGCGAGCTCAACCAGATCAACCATTTCTGCCTGGAAGTCGAAAACATCGACGCCGCGATCGCTCATATCAAGGCGAAGGGCATCGACGTGACCGCTAAGAAGCACGCCTGCGACGACACCTTTCAGGCCTGGATCCGCGATCCCAACGGCGTGAAGATCGAGCTGTTCGAATACACCGACAAAAGCGCGCAGTTCACCGGCGGGGACCGGATCGCCGACTGGTGACCAGACAGGTCGCACCAGTCCGGGCACAGCTTTGGCGGCTCACTTCAGCTCGATCTCGATAAAAGCATATTCGCCGTCATTGGCGCTGATGACGTCGTGTTCGACGCCTTCCCTACGGAAATAGGGCGCGCCTTTCTTCATCTCGGCGAAGCTTTCGCCGTCTTTGGTCACCAGCTTCACCTTGCCGTCCATCAGCGGCACCACGACATAGTCGTGGCCGTGACGATGCCAGCCGGTGTTGTCGCCGGGCTGGAAGCGGTACTCGGTGACGATGACGCGCTCATTGTCGATGAAGACGGTGGCCTTGGCGGATCCGGTCATGTCGCTCTCCCTGTTTCTGCTGCCAACAGAAGACATGGCGTGCCCTGATGTGAGGGCCAGAGCGGGTTGGCCGATGGCGCCAACAAAAAGCCCGGCACGACGGCCGGGCTTTTGCAATTAGAAATTTCGATTGGATCAGAGGCTGCCGTTGATCCAGTGCGACAGCGCGGTCTTGGGCGCGGCGCCAACCTTCATGTCGGCGACTTCGCCGCCCTTGAAGATCATCAGCGTCGGGATCGAGCGCACGCCGAACTGCGCGGCAAGCTCGGGGTTCTCGTCGATGTTGAGCTTGGCGATCTTGACCTTGCTGCCGAGTTCGAGAGCGATGTCTTCGAGCGCCGGCGCGATCATCTTGCACGGGCCGCACCATTCAGCCCAGAAATCCACCACGACCGGCTCCTTGGCGTTGAGCACGTCGGCCTGGAAATTGTTCTTGTCGACCTTGACGGTGGCACCCATGCGGAAAAATCCTTTCGAGAGTTCTTTGTCGCACCAAATGTGGTGGTTATCTAGCCCTTCTTCAAGCAGGTCTTGTGTCACGCTCCCGTGAGTCGGGCAAGGGCGTCATCCATGGCCCCGGCCGGCAGTTCGATCAGCCGTGGCGCTTCGGTGAACAAGAGGGCCGCCTTGACCTGGCGCCCGGGATAAAGCGGCTTGAGCAAGGCGCGATAGAGCGCGAGCTGCAGCAGATAGGCCGGCGGAACCTCGGCCAGCGTGGCGGGCGCCGGCCGGTTGGTCTTGTAGTCGACGATCGAAACCGTGTCCGCGCTCACCGCCAGCCGGTCGATCTTGCCGGAAATCGAGCGCGTTTTGCCCCTCACTTCCAGGCTGCCCATGATCGCCACCTCGGCGCGCGACGACGGCGCAAACAATTGGCCGAGGCGTGGGTCGGCAAGAATGGCGATGACCGACGCCAGGGCCTTTTCGCGCTCTGACGGCGGCCAAGCGGCACCCGTTCGCGCGAGATAACGTTCGGCCGCGCCCTGGCGTTCGCCCTCGGCAAGGCCGGGCAGCATCTGCAGCAGCTTGTGCAAAGCGAGCCCACGCAGCACGGCAAAGCTCGGTTCGGCATCGGCGTCCAGCACCGGTGAAGCCTTGTCGACCACCGCTTCCTTGCCTTCCTCGATCAGCGCCGAGGCGCCGGACGGCGACAGCGGCCGCGGCAGATCCTCGAAAGGCGGCAAGGGCCGGAACAGGGTTCCCGGCAGCGGACCGAAAGCATCGGCCTGCCGCGCCTGTTCATCGGCGCTCGCCGCGACAGGCGCCAGCTTGGTGACGTGGAAACGGTGCACCGGCTCGCCGCCGGCGGGGTGCGCACGCTGCTCGCTTTCCGGCGCGCCGATCAGCGCGCGGCTGACGATCGAATGCCAGGTGCCGGTGTTCGACGCCCGCTTGCCGTGATAGCCGCAGACGATCAGCCGGTCCTCGGCGCGGGTCATGCCGACATAGAGCAGCCGGCGATACTCATCGTCGGCGAGTTCGCGGGCGCGGGCGGCTGCCGCTTTCGAAAAGCCGTTGGCGACGTCGCTGGCCGAACGCCAGAGATAGCCTTTGCCGTCCCAAAAAGTGCCAGAGCCGTCGAACGGCATCAGCCGCGGCAGATGCTGGTCGCTGAACGGGGCGGAGCCGCCATCGACCAGGAACACCACCGGTGCCTCCAGCCCCTTGGCGGCGTGCACGGTCATGACGCGGACCTCGTCACGCGTCTGGTCCATCTCGCGCTTGATCTCGGGCCCGGCGTTTTCCAGCGTCGACAGGAAGGCTTCCAGTCCGGGCAGGCCGGTCCGCTCCTCGGCCAGGCAGAAGCTCAGGAATTCATCGAGAATATCGCCGGCTTCCGGCCCGAGCCGCGCGATCATCTTTCTGCGCACGCCATCGCGCGCCAGGAGGCTGGCATAGAATTCGAACACCGGCTTGAAAGCGGCCTCGTCAGCCCAGACATCGAGTTGCGCGACAATCTTCGCCAAGCGCTCGTTTTCTTCGGCATGCTGGCGCAGCGACGCGGCCAGCGACAGGCCGGGTGGCCGCTGCGCGGCGAGCGTGAACAACGCCTCCTCCGGCAGGTCGAAGATCGGGCTGCGCAGCACGGCGGCGAGCGACAGATCGTCCTGCGGCTGGATCAAGAGATGGCCGAGTGCGATCAGATCCTTCACCGCGATGTGGCCGGGCAGGCTCAGCCGGTCGGCGCCAGCGACCGGAATGTCGCGGCGTTTCAAGGCGCGGGTCAGCGCGTGAACAAAACTGTCGCGCTTGCGCACCAGCACCAGCACGTCGCCCGGCCGCAGCCGCTTGCCGCGGCCCTCGATGATTTCGCCCTTGCCGATCCAGCCGGCTATGGTCGCCGCCACGTTCTCGGCGACACGCACTGCCGGCGCATGGGCGTGGTCGATGGCTTGCGTCCAGTCGTCGGGTTCGTCGACGACATCGGCGCCAATCGACGGCCAGACCTCGACATAGCCCGGCGCATCGGTGCGGATCGCCTTGTGGCTCAGCGGATCGGGATCATGGCTGATGCCGCGCCGCACGATCGGATCGGCAAAGACGCGGTCGACGGCGGCCAGAACGTCATCGGTCGAGCGGAACGACCAGGTCAGCTTGAGGTCGGCGAAGGACGCCTCGGCATCGCGCACCCGGCCAGCGAACAGCAGCCGGCTGTCGGCGAAGGAGTCCGGCGCTGCACCCTGGAAGGAATAGATCGACTGCTTCTCGTCGCCAACGGCGAAGACCGTGCGATGAACCCTCTCGCGCGCGCCGAAGCCGGCGAAAAATTCTTCCGCCAGCCGCTTCACCACCTCCCATTGATCCGGGCTGGTGTCCTGCGCCTCGTCTAGCAGGATGTGGTCGATGCCCTGGTCGAGCTTGTACTGCACCCAGGGGCCGGCATCGGGCCGCGCCAGAAGGTTGACCGTGCGGGTGATCAGATCATTGAAGTCGAGAAAGCCGCGGCTGCGCTTCAGCACGTCGTAGCGGGCGATCAGCCAGTCAGCGATGGTCAGCGCAGCAGCCGTGCCTTCCAGCATGCGGAACAGCGCCAGCCGGTCGACGGTTTCGATGATGGCGCTCGACGCCGAGAGGTAGCGCTCGGCCAGATCAGGCAATCGGTCGGTCAGCGCCTTCTTGAAGGCCTTTGCCGGGTCGTAGGGATCACCATCGGTCTTGAGGAAGGCTCTTGCCAGCAGTTGCAGGCGGCGAACGGGATCGCTCTCGGCGAAAGCCTGACGCGCATAAGGCAGGATGTTGTTCAGCACCGACCTGGCGTCGGTGGATTCTGCGGCCTGGGCAAAGCCGGCAAAATAATCCGGCAGGAAGCCCGGCAGCGGCCACACCGATGCGGCAATCCCTTCGGCGGTCTGGCCGGGACGGAAATGGAATTCGTCGAACAAAGGCTGGAAGCCGTCACGCCCGACCGCATCGAGGAAATTGCGCAAGCCGTCGCGCTTGCGCACGATCTCGCCGAGCAAGGCATCGAGGCCGGCCTCGCCGCCACGTTCCAGCACGGTGGCGAAGGCGTCGGCCAGATCCGGGTTGCCGGCTGCCGTGCCGGAGATCATCTCGCGGCGCGCGGCGGCGAACAGCGATGCTTCCATCTGGCCGTCGAGCATCTCGAAATGGGCCGGGATGTTGGCTTCTAGCGGGAACTGGTGGAGCACCGATTCGCAGAAAGCGTGGATGGTCTGGATCTTCAGCCCACCCGGCGTTTCCAGCGCTTCGGCGAACAGGCGTCGCGCCCGGCGCATGGTGTCGCCGTCGGGCCGCCGTCCTTCCAGGGCCTCGATCTTCGTGGCCAGCTCGGCATCGCCGAGCACCGTCCAGTCCGACAGCGTTGAAAAGACCCGGTTCGACATGTTGGCGGCGGCGGCGCGCGTATAGGTCAGGCACAGGATCTTCGACGGGTCGGTGCCGTTGAGCAGCAGCCGGATGACGCGCTGGGCCAGCACATGGGTCTTGCCAGAACCGGCATTGGCCGACACCCAGGCCGAGTTCTGGGGATCGGCGGCGCGGGCCTGGCTGTTGGCGGTGTCGCTGGGGATGGGATAGGCCTTCTTCATGCCTCCCCTCCCTCGTCACCGGCATCGCCGCCGGCCGACCATTCGAGCACGCGGGCGAGATGGTCGTAGTCGCCATCGGTCTCGCCTTCGCGAAACGGCAGCGCGCGCGACAGATAGCCGGTCTCCAGGTCGGCATAGTGGACCAGCAGCTTTTCCAGCCGCGCCCAGGCCTCTTCGGCAAGATCGGCGGCGGTCCTGGGCTGGCGGTTGTGCTCGAGGATGGACTCCTCGAACACCTCGCCATTCGGCTTCAACCTGATGAAGGCCAATTGAGAGGGTTCGCGCGCGCCCAGATCCTTGAAGGCGCCGCGCCTGAGCAGCGCGCCTTCCAGCGCCAGCTGCGGTGCCAGCAGCGTGTGCGCCTGCGCCTTCGAGGGTGAGGAGCCGGTCTTATAGTCCAGTATGTCGGCCATGCCGCCGGCCAGCAGGTCGACGCGGTCGGCGTAGCCGGACAGCGTCACGCCGGACTGGCCGACCACGGTCTTCCCCGCGCGCTCCTCGGCATGGCGCCGGATCACGGCATCGGCACGCGTGCGCTCCCATTCGACGATGTTGGCGGCGAGCTTTTCGAAGCGTGGCCACCACACCGCCTCGACATCGGTCGGAAGGGCGGCGTCTGCAAAGCAGGCGCGGCCGGCGGCGATGAGGCCGCCCAGCGCATCGGGCGCGCGCGGATCGGCGACCTCAGACGAGAACAGGTGCAGGATGGCGTGGAACAGCGTGCCGCGCTCGGCCGCACCGGGGTCACGGATGAGCGGATCGAGCGGCATCAGGCCGAGGATCCGCCTGGCATAGACGGCGTAGGGGTCGCGCCGCAACGTCTCGATCTCGGTGACCGAGAAATGCGTTGGGCGCACCGACAGAGGCGGTTTCGGCTGCGGCCGCGGCGCGAAATCCTGCTTTGGTCCGGTATCGAGCGCGCGAGCCCAGGCAAGCAGCTCGTCGCCGCGCCGGCGAAGGCTTACCGCCTGTTCCGTGCCGATGAAGGTGAGCAGCCGCTGCAGCCAGCGCGACGGCACGGCGGGTGCGTCGCCGGAACGCGCCGAACGAGCCAGCACGACATGTCTGGCCCCCATGGCCATCTGGAAATCATGCGCGGCAAGGCCGATGCGCCGTTCCGGCGGTTCGAGATCGATGCCGGTCTTCATCAGCCGCGACATGAAGCGGTCGCTCTCCGGCTTGCGCGGCCAGACACCTTCGTTGAGCCCACCAATGATCAGCGTGTCGACATCCTGCAGCCGCGCCTCCAGCGCCCCCCAGATGGCGATGTTCCTGTCGGTGCCTTGCGCCGGCTTGACCGTCTCGGGCGCGATCAGCGCATCCATCACGTCGGGCCATTCGCCCGCCGCGAATGACAACGAGGCCGAAGCGGCGACCAGCCCGCGCAGCAATTCGGCGAGCTTTTCACCGGCATCGCCGGCATAGAGCTCGCCCAGGCCGCCATCGGCGGTGCGCCCAAGGCTTTCCAGCGCCACGACGCTGGCTTTCACCAGCGCGGCAAGATCGGCGTCCGCCTGGCCGCGAAAGGCCGAAAGCGGCGCCAGCCCTTGGGTGAGACGTTCGAGCAAATTCCGCGAATCTTCGATGGAGCGCACGGTGAGACGGGAAAACCAGAAGGGCGGCCGGCTGTCGCCGCCCAGGTCCGTCAGTCGGGCCTCGAACAATTCAGGCAGCGAAACGATGTCGGGACGGCCGGTGCCGCCGCGCAGCGCCACCAGTTCGATCAGTTCCGCTGCATGGCGCACAGCAGCGCGTTCGAGGCCGAGGCCGAGCAGCGGATGCTTGAGCAGAGACAAAAGGCCGACCGGATCGCCCGGCCGGAACACCGCTTCGAGCGCCAGCCGGAGCAGGCTGGCCGCCGGGCTGTTGGCGAGCGGCGTGCCACCGGAATCGTCGGCGACGACGCCAAAGCGCTTGAGTTCGACCGAGACGCGCCGTGCCAGCGCGCGGTCGCCGGTGACGAGAGCCGCCCTTCGGCCGGGATCTTCCACGGCCTGTTTGAGCGCGACGGCGATGGCGACGGCTTCATCGCGTTCGCTTGCTGCTTCCAATAGCGTCACATCGGCAAAAGCGCCGGCGATATCGGCCGCCGAAAACCCGCTGCGTGTTTCGGCCCATAGCTCAGTGGTCTCGGCCGGCCGCAGCGCCTCGCCGACAAGGGCCGCGCGAAGCGCAAGGTGCGGCTCGGCAGCGCTGACCTCCTCGACATCCGAGCGCAGCACGCCGATCTTGCCGATCAGCCTGGCCAGGCCATATTGCGGGTGGCCAAGCACGGCGGGCCGCGCGCCCGGAGCGACAAGCGCCTGGAAAGAGGCTTCGTCCAGCGTCCGGTCGAGCCCGGGCAGCACGATGGCGCCGCCGGGCAGGCGGGCGATCGCGGCAAGCAGCTCCGCCGTGGCCGGGATGGAACCGGTCGATCCCGCGGCGATGACCGGTCCGGCGGGCGGATTGCGCCGCAGCCGCGCCGCCTCGGAGCGGATCAGCGCGCTGCGATGCGCGGCCGGATTGGAGCGGTCGCTCTCGCTCAGGAATTTCGGCCAGGCATCGGTGACGATGCCGAGGAATTCGAGCGTCACCTGCCACCAGCCGGCGAGGTTGCCGGTCACCAGATCGGCGAGCTTGGTCCAGTCGGTGCCTTCCGTCTCGATCTCATCCATCAACCCTGCAAGATCGCGTGCCAGCCAGATTGCGTCGGCCGTGGAAGCGGGGATGACGATTTCCTCCGCGAAAAGCTTCGCCACATGCTCCGGCAGCCGGCGTTTCCACGCACGCACCAGCGGCGTCAGCAGCAACAGGCGTTCGGTCGCCGAGATCGGCGGCGCGAGATCGATCGCCGCAGCCGGCTCGGCGTCGAACAAGGCTTCGTCCTCATCGAACTCGCCGAGCGGGCGGATGACCGGCAGGATCGCCGAACCGCCGCCGCCGCGTGCCTTCAAACTGTCGACGAAGACACCACGCAGGGCGCGCGCGGCGCGGCGCGTCGGCAAATAGATGGTGACATCGGCCAGAGCGAGCGGATCGCCGTCGAAACGAAATCCCGGGACCAGGCGGCCGGCAAGCAGCGCCTCGGCCAGCGTCGGCAGGAACGGCGCTCCGGGGGGGATAGAGAAAACGCGGCTTGAGCCGCTCATTGCGACTCGGTTAGCGCGCCGGCGACCGCTGCTTCCGCTTGCGGGATGGCATCGGGCGTGCCGACGGTGATCCAGTGGCCGTGCATCGGCATGCCGAACAGCCGGCCTGCGGCTATTGCCGTGTCGAAATAGGCATTGAGCGAATGCGGTTCGGCCGGGGCATCCTTGAACAGGCGCGGATGGATGATCGCCGCGCCGGCATAGATCAACCCCGTCGGATCGCCTTTTGAACGCCGCAAGGCGCCGTCCGGCGCCACCAGGAAATCGGTGCTGCCACAGTGTCCTGTCGCTTGGTGGAGATCCGCCAGCATCAGCAGAATATCCATTTTCGCGGCGTCCCAGGCAAGGGCAAGCCGCCCGAGATTGAGCGGGCCGTGATCAATCCAGAACGTGTCGGCGTTGAGGATGTAGAACGGCTGTTGGCCCAGTTCCGGCAGCGCCTTGACGATGCCGCCGGCCGAATCGAGCAGCCGGTCGCTCTCATCGGAAATCACGATCTTCGGTGCCCGGCGCGCCGCGACATGGGCGACGATCTGTTCGGGAAGATAGTGGACGTTGACCACCGCCTTGGCGACGCCGGCGGCGGCGAGGCTGTCCAGCCCCCAGTCGAGCAAGGTCTTGCCGGCGATCCTGACCAGCGGCTTGGGGATCGTGTCGGTGATCGGCCGCATGCGCTTGCCGAGCCCGGCGGCAAGGACGATGGCAGTGTCCGGTCTTGTCACAGCGTTCGTTCCTCGAGCAAGCCATGCGTATTGTAGAAATCCCGCAGGCTGGCAAGCGCCGGGTGGGACAGCGCCCGGCGCAGATAGTCGCGGATGCGCGGCAGGTGCTTCAGATAATAAGGTTTGCCGTCGCGTTTTTCGAGGCGCACGAAAATGCCGAGGATCTTGGAATTGCGCTGCGCGGCCATGATTGCATAGGCTTCCCGGAAACTTGGCTCGTCGAAGGCGCCCGCCGCATAGCGCGCCGCGACATAGGCATCGAGCGTCCGCTTCTCGATCTCCGGCGATAGGGTGACGCGGGCATCCATGGCGAGCGAAGCGACGTCATAGGCTGAAGGCCCGATCAGAGCATCCTGGAAATCGACGATGCCCAGACGGTCATGGCCGGCGCGGTCGCCACGCCAGATGATGTTGGGCGAATGGAAGTCGCGCAGCATCAGCGTGTATTCGCTGCCTTTCAGCCGATCGAAAAGCGCATTCCATTCCCTGGCGTAGCCGGTACGCAGATCGTCGCTGGCCGCAGCGCCCGATATTGCCGGCACATACCAGTCGACCAGCAAATCGGCTTCGATCATCATCGCGTCGCGGTCGAAGGGCGGCACCTCGTGGAAACTGCCCGGTCCCGCCTGCAGGCGCCGCGGCCAGGTCCTGCCATGCATCATGGCCAGCAGTTCGGCCGCCGCCGCGTAGCGTTCCGCTATGGGTTCGCCGTCCGTGCCGAGAAATCCCTGCGAGCCGAGATGTTCGATGAGCAAGAAACCCTGGTCCTGGTCCTCGGCGTGGATTTCGGGAACGCTGACGCCGCCAGCCTTCAACGCCCGGTCTATGGCAACGAAGGCGGAGACCGACTGGGCGGTGTGGGCGATGACCGCATAGGGTTTGCCATCGCGCACCGGTGGGCCGAGCACCAGCCGCGGCGAGTTCATCAGCACGCAGGGCTCCTGGCCGGCGAGCGTCACGATCTCATAGGAACGGGCCGAGGCGTCGCCGATGAAATGGCGCCGTCGCGCTTCGCCCCAGCCGGCATGTTCCAGAAAACCGCGCATGGCCAGCGACCGCGCCGCGCGGTCGAAGGCTGCCCCTTGCCCGGACAGCCGCGCCAGCCGGCCCCCGCCATGCTGGACGAGTTCGATCGAAAGCGTTGTCTTCGGCAGATAGCCCTCGGCCCGTTCGGGCCATTCGACCAGCGCGGCCCCTTGCGTCAGCGCTTCGTCGAAGCCGAGTTCGTCGAGCTCGGCTGCCGATGACAGGCGGTAGAGGTCGAAATGGTGCACCGGAATGCGCGTGTCGTAGCTCTGCACCAGGGTGAAGGTCGGGCTCGGCACATCGAGGCCGGCATCATCGGCCAGCGCCCGGATCAGCGCCCGCGCCAGCGTCGATTTGCCGGCGCCGAGATCGCCCTTGAGAGCCAGCACATCGCCGGCGCGCAGGGACAGCGCCAGGTCCTCGCCCAGCCGCGCGGTCTGTGTCTCATCCGTGAGCAAACGCTCCAGCACCAGGCCCGTCATCGAGCGCGCTACTCGGCCGCGGCGCGGATGCCCGGCATGTCGGGGAAGGTGCAGATGACGGTCGTGCCCTTGTCCTTGCCGGTTTCGATGCGAACATTGCCGCCATGCAGTTCGACGAAGCTCTTGACGATCGACAGGCCGAGTCCGGCGCCGCGCCGGCGGCCGCCATTGGTGCGCGGTTCGAAGCGGCGGAACACCGAATCCAGCACGTCCGGCGGCATGCCGGGTCCATCGTCATGAACGGAAAACTCCACCCCGTCCGCCAGATGCCGGCAGGCGAGCCGGATGGTGCTGGCTTCCGGCGCGTAGTTGGCGGCGTTGCTGAGCAGATTGTAGAGGATCTGGCGGATGCGGGTCTCGTCGCCGTGGAAGGTCTTCGGCGCGGCGGCGGCATCGACCGCGAGCCGGATCGAATGCTCCTGCAGCCGGTCGGCAACGAGTTCCGCGGCCGCCGCGATGGTGCGGTCGACATGCACCTCGGAAATGTCGAGCTGCATGATGCCGGCATCGACGGTCGCAAGGTCGAGTATGTCGTTGACGATGGTCAGCAGCACCGAAGAGGACGAACTGACATGCTCGACATACTCCCGCTGCTTTTGGTTCAGCGGTCCGGTGGTGGGCAGTGAAAGCAGTTCGGTGAAGCCGATGATGTTGGTCAACGGCGAACGCAGTTCGTAGGACACGTGCTGGACGAAGTCGTTCTTGAGCTGGTCGGATTTCTCCAGCGCCTCGTTCTTGTCCTTCAGCGCACGTTCGACATGGACGCTGTCGGTGACGTCGACGAAGGTCATCATCACTTGCCCGTTGGGCAGCGGGATCACGGCGTAGCGCAGCACGGTGCCGTTGTTGAGTTCGCTCTGGCCGTGGCGGTCGCGGCGTTCGTCGTCGAAACCGGTGATGGCGGCGACGAAACCCGGCCAGGGGCTGTCGACCGCCTGGCGGTCGCAAAGGTCGCGTATGGTGGAGACGTGCACATTGGGCTTGGCGGCTTCGCCGCTCAATCTCCAGAGTGTCGCAAAGGCTGGGTTCGACAGGCGCAGCCGCCCATCGGGCCCGAACACCGCCACGCCCTCGGCGAGATTGTCGAGCGTCTCGCCCTGGACGCGCACCGCGGTGCGGTAGCGGCTTTCCAGGTCCATCTTCTCGGTCAGGTTCTCGAACACCCAGGTGACGCCGCCCTTGGGCTGCGGGTTGGCGACGACGCGGATGGTCTTGCCGTCGGGCAGATGCCACCAATGTTCCTGCGATTCCACCGCGCGGTAGGCGCCGAGCAGGCCTTCCTTCCAGCGGCGCCATTCGGGCTGCTCGGCAATCTTGCCCTCGCTGCGCAGCCGGTCGAGCAAAAGCGCATTGTCGGGCGCGCTGTGCAGGAAGCCGATGTCGAGGCCCCACAGTTTCTGGAATGCCTGGTTGAAGAAGCGCAGCTTCTCGTCGGTGTCGAAGATGGCGACCGCGGTGTTGAGCTGGTCGAGCGTGTCGGCGTGGCTGCGCACCGTGCGCTCATATTCGCCGCGAATGGTCTCGATGGCGCTGGTGTCGGCGGCAAGGCCGGCCGAACCGTCGGCGCCGGCGAAGTCGGTCACCGCGAAGACGCGGCGGTCGCCCTCGATCACCGTGGACAGCGACTGTTCGAAGACCGGATGCGTCTTGTGCTGGGCGGCGATTGCCTCGCGTGCCTGGCCGCCGAGGAATTCCTTGGCGTCGCGGACGGCGGCTTCCGGGCTTTCGGCTTCGACCGCGTCGGCATAGGCCCGGTTGACCCATTTCAGGCGTCCGTGCTCGTCGCGCAGCCATGCCGGCATCTTCAGCGCTTCGAGCAGGCCGATCATCGTGTCATGGTCGGCGGCCAGCCGCTGGTTGTCGATCTTCAGCCGGGCCTGGCTGCGCTGTGTCTCGGAAAGCGAGACAAACCGCACCAGTATGTGCGCGGCGCTCTTGCGGCCATGCACTTCGAGCGGTGCGCCGGCCTGCGATTCGATGACGAGGTCGAAGGGCCTGGCCTTTTCGCGCAAGCCCGCGATAGCGTGCTCGAGCGCCGCCGCCGAGCGGGGCATCAGCCAGCGGCCGAAGGCCAGAAATGCCGCCCGCTCCTCCGGCGCGCCGCTTTCGACCGGCAATGTGCCGATGAGTTCGGGTTTCTTGTTTTCCGAGGCCCAGACCACCACGCGCTGGTCGCGCAGATTGAGCAGCGCTTCCGAACGGCGCAGGGCCGCGTTGATGTCGGCGACGCGGCTTCTCAGTTCGACATTCTCCGCCGAGGTGCGGGCCCGCTCGCGGATGAGAACGATGGCCGACAGGAATGCCGCGCCCGTCACGCCGACGAACACGGCAAGCTGCATGACTTCGACCGTGTTGATCGACAGGCCGGCGGTGGCCACGGCGGCGTTCTCGGCATGCGCCACGGCGCTGGCCAGGGGGCCGGCCAGCGCGGAACTGGCCAGGAACAGCCCGACGCGGGCGCGCCATGAAAGGCGCCCGCCCTGAATGGTCGAGCCTATGGCCCCCGAATCGTCATGGCCGCCGGAAACGGCCGATCCCGCTCCGTGCGGGTTTTGCCCCGGCATGTCTTGGTCCTCTCCGCCGCCTGAATGCAAGACCGCCCTGAAACGCGCCTCTCTGATCCCCTCTCGGGCCGGAAGCGTCGCGAATCACCTGACAATAAACCCTCGCCGAATCGCCGTGAAGGCTGATCGCGCGCAAAAATAAAGCCGGGCGAAAAGTCAATCGCCCGGCCTCAATATCTGGTAGTAAATTTAGCTTTGGTTAATAGCGGTAGTGTTCCGGCTTGAACGGACCCTGCGGCGTGACGCCGATATAGGCGGCCTGCTCACCCGACAGTTCGGTCAGGCGTGCGCCGAGCTTGTCGAGGTGCAGGCGGGCGACCTTCTCGTCGAGATGCTTGGGCAGGACATAGACCTGGTTCTGGTACTGCTCGCCCTTGGTGAACAGCTCGATCTGGGCCAGCACCTGGTTGGTGAAGGACGCCGACATGACGAAGCTCGGATGGCCGGTGGCGTTGCCGAGATTGAGCAGGCGGCCTTCGGACAGGAGGATCATCCGCTTGCCGTCCGGGAAGGTGATCATGTCGACCTGCGGCTTGACGTTGGTCCATTTCAGATTGCGCAGCGACGCGACCTGGATCTCGTTATCGAAGTGGCCGATATTGCCGACGATCACCATGTCCTTCATCGACCGCATATGGTCGAGGGTGACGACATCCTTGTTGCCGGTGGTGGTGATGACGATGTCGGCGGTCGGGGCCGCGTCTTCCAGGGTTACCACTTCGAAGCCGTCCATCGCCGCCTGCAGCGCGCAGATCGGGTCGACCTCGGTGACCTTGACGCGGGCGCCGGCGCCCTTGAGCGAGGCCGACGAGCCCTTGCCGACGTCGCCATAGCCGCAGACGACCGCGACCTTGCCGGCCATCATCGTGTCGGTGCCGCGACGGATGCCGTCGACCAGCGATTCCTTGCAGCCATACTTGTTGTCGAACTTCGACTTGGTGACGGAATCGTTGACGTTGATGGCGGGGAAGGGCAGCAGGCCCTTCTTCTGCAACTGGTAGAGCCGGTTGACGCCCGTGGTCGTCTCTTCGGTGACGCCGCGAATCGCCGCCTTCTGCTTGGTGAAGAAGCCGGGCGAAGCCTTCAGGCGCTTCTTCACCTGGGCGTAGAAATATTCCTCTTCCTCGCTTTGCGGGTTGGACAGCACGTCCTCGCCGGCCTCGGCGCGGGCGCCGATCAGGATATACATGGTGGCGTCGCCGCCATCGTCGAGGATCATGTTGGAGAGGCCGCCGTCGGCCCACTGGAAGATCCGGTCGGTATAATCCCAGTACTGTTCAAGGCTCTCGCCCTTGACGGCGAAGACCGGAATGCCGGCCTCGGCGATGGCCGCGGCGGCGTGGTCCTGGGTCGAGAAGATGTTGCAGGACGCCCAGCGGATGTCGGCGCCGAGCGCCTTCAGCGTCTCGATCAGCACCGCGGTTTGGATGGTCATGTGTAGCGAGCCGGTGATGCGCGCGCCCTTCAGCGGCTTCTTGGCGCCAAATTCCTCGCGGCAGGCCATCAGGCCCGGCATTTCGGTTTCGGCGATATCCAGTTCCTTGCGGCCCCAGCCGGCGAGCGAGATGTCGGCGACCACATAGTCCTTGCTACCCGTCATGGCAGTGCTCCGTGCGATTTGATGTGCTTGCGAATTGGTGCGGATACGCCCGCGCCGGTCGGCGCGTCGAAGGCGCGAATTGCCGGCCTGACTAGCAGATCATGCTCAAGACGACAATGGGATATAAAGAAATCTTTATCCCTGCATGTCCCGCAGGCATGCTTGGGCGGTGCGTGGGATCAGCATTCCTCGCCGAAGCGCGACGCCACAAGCTGCTCCAGCGCGTCCATGACCTCAAGCGCCTCCGGCCCGCTGGCGGTGACGCGGATCGAGTAGCCCGGGCTGGCGGCCAGCATCATCAGGCCCATGATCGACGTGCCGCCGACCTTGACGCCATCCTTCTCGACATGGACGGCGGCGTCGAAGCCGCTGGCGAGCTGGACGAATTTCGCCGAGGCGCGTGCATGCAGGCCGCGCTGGTTGACGATCGGAAACTCCCGGACGATGTGGTCTTTTTCCGGGGATAGCGCGTTCATTTGCTGCTCAGAAGCTGGCTGGCGACATTGATGTATTTGCGTCCGGCCGCCTGCGCCTCGTCGAGCGCGGCCGCCATGTTGTCGCCCTTGCGGATCGAGGACAGCTTGATCAGCATCGGCAGGTTCATGCCGGCGATGACTTCGGTGCGGCCGGATTCCATCACCGAAATGGCGAGGTTCGACGGCGTGCCGCCGAACATGTCGGTCAGCACGATGACGCCCGCTCCGGTATCGACACGGGCGACGGCGTCGACGATGTCGCGGCGACGCTGTTCCATATCGTCGTCGGCACCGATCGCCACGGTTTCGAAATTGTCTTGTGGCCCGACGACATGTTCGACGGCATGTCGGAATTCGGTGGCCAGTTGACCGTGCGTTACAAGCACGAGTCCGATCATTCTTTGGTGGCTCCCGTCATCGCCGCTTCACAGGCGCATTTTATGCTCGCCAGCCATTCCAGGCGGCGGGAGCGCTATCTTGTCGACGCGCGGCCCGTTGACAAGCCCAAAATTGCGCCGGCCCATGCCATTTTGACGCATTGCAACAAAAAACCCCGGGCGGATCATAGAAAAGGCACGATGGACAGCCGGGCCATCACGGCGGGCAGGGCAGCCGTGACATTGCGTTCGGCCAGATCGATCCGCGGCACGGCGCAGCCGGCGACCTCCTCGCTGGCGTCCTCCTGGAAGCGGGCGATTTCGCCAGCCGGCAGCAGGCGCACATGCAGGTCGACGACGCAGGCAGGTTCGAACGGCAGCTTCCGTGGGCCAAGTCCCGGCACTTCGGCGAGGCCGGCGATGGTGGCGGGCGCTCGGCACACCAGCCGCCCCGCATGCGCCTCGGCGAAGAGCTGATCGTCGCCGACCAGCCTCGAGAACAATCCGAGCTGGCGGCAATGGTCGATCAGCGTCAGCGCCAGCGTTGTCTTGCCCGAACCGGATGCGCCGCTGACCATGATGCCGCGCTCGCCGATCAGGATCGCCGTCGCATGGATGTTTTCAGGCGGCACGGTCGGCAATCATGCTTCGGCCGGCAGCGTCACGACGAAGCGCGCGCCCTTGATCTCGCCGGGCTTGGTGCCGGGGATGTTCTCGGCGGTCAGCGTGCCGCCATGGGCCTCGACGATCTGCCTGGAGATCGACAGGCCAAGGCCCGAATTCTGGCCGAACGCCTCGCCGGCCGGCCGGTCGGTGTAGAAGCGTTCGAAGATGCGGTCGATGTTGTCGGCGCGGATGCCCGGACCATTGTCGTCCACGGTCAGGATGTTGAACTTGCCGGCGCGCGCCAGCGACAGGCTGATGTGGCCATGGTCCTCGGGAACGAAGGAGCGCGCATTCTCGATCAAATTGGTGACGACCTGGCCGATGCGCAGATCATGACCGGCGACGAAATAGCCTTTGACGCCCTGCGGCAGCTTGGCGACCTTGAGTTCGATCTCGACGGCCTTCTTGTTGCGCGTGGTCTCGCGCGACACGGCGACGAGGTCGGTGATGAATTTCTTCAGGTCCACCGTCCCCGCATCTTCGCGCGCGAGTTCGGCGTCGAGACGGGAGGCATCGGAAATGTCGGTAATGAGGCGGTCCAGACGCCGGACGTCATGCTGGATGATGTCCATCAGCCGGCTGCGCGAATTGTCGTTCTTGGCCAGCGGCAGCGTTTCCACCGCGCTGCGCAGCGACGTCAGCGGGTTCTTCAACTCATGCGACACGTCGGCGGCGAAGCTTTCGATCGCCTCGATGCGCGCGTAGAGCGCGTTGGTCATGTCGCGCACGGCGACTGACAAATTGCCGATCTCGTCCTGCCGGTCGGAAAAGTCGGGGATCTCCTCGCGGCTCTTGACGCCGCGCCGGACCCGCACCGCCGCCGCCGACAGCCGGCGCAGCGGATTGGCGATGGTCGAGGCCAAAAGCATGGACAGGATGGCGGTGACCAGTGCCGCGATGCCGAAGACGCGCAGGATCGCCTTGCGTTCGGCGGCGACGATCTTGTCGATGTCGCCGCCTTCGGTCGACAGCATCAGGACGCCGAGAACGGCGCGGAAGCGCTGGATCGGCACCGCCACCGAAACGATCTGCTCGCCCTGTTCGGAGACGCGCACGATGGTCGACGGACTGCCGGTCAGCGCCTTCACCACTTCCGGGAAGGCAGCGCCGTTGCCGCCCGGTTGCTCATGATAGACCGGCAGGTCGGTGTTGCGGAAGAAGTCGAAGATGAACTTCTGCACGCGCTCGACAAGGTCGGGCTCTTCCTCTTCGACCGGCGGCAGGTCATAGCGCAGGATCTGGCCGCGCGAATAGAGATGGCGCGAATCGAGCAGCAGATTGGCGTCGCGGTCATAGATGCGGGCTCGCGTACGGGTCGGCGAGATCAGCCGCCGCAGCACCGGCGCGACACGTTCGGGATTGATCGGAAAGTCCAGATTGTCGAGCTGGTCGGAGCCCGGTCCCAGGCTTTCGCCGGCCTGCAGCTCGAGCAGCTTTTCCGGGTCGATGCTGATCGAATCGGTCTCGACCGTCGCCGACGCCGCGATCGCGCCGGCGATGATCTCGCCCTGCGTCATCAGGCTTTCGACGCGGGCATCGATCAGCCCGTCGCGGAAGGTGTTGAGGTAGAGGATGCCGGTGACGAGCACTGCCAGGCCGGCAAGGTTGAGGAACAGGATGCGCCGCGTCAGGCTGGAAAAGATGTGATGGCCGAGGAAGCGGCGCATTGGCACCGTGATCTTCGAGACGAATGACGGCATGATGCGCGACGGCCGCCTGGCGCCCGTCGGTCTTGTTCGCTGTGCTTCCACTGCCATCGAATAGCAGGCCCTGTTTAGTGAGTAGGCGTTAGGCAGTAGGGAATAGAGAAATGGCTGAGATTCTCTACTGCCTAATCCCTACTGCCTATTCCCTATTCACGCTTCTCGGAACCGATATCCCACGCCATAGAGGGTTTCGATCATCTCGAAGTCGTCGTCGACAGCCTTGAACTTCTTGCGCAGCCGCTTGATGTGGCTGTCGATCGTGCGGTCATCGACATAGACCTGCTCATCATAGGCCGAATCCATCAGCGCATCACGGCTTTTTACGACACCGGGACGCTGCGCCAGCGAATGCAGGATCAGGAATTCGGTGACGGTGAGCGTCACCGGTTCGCCCTTCCAGGTGCAGGTGTGGCGCTCCTGGTCCATGACGAGCTGGCCGCGCTCGAGTGAGCGGGCCTGCTGGCTGGGCGCCTTTGCCGCAGCCTCGCGGGCACTGGCACGGCGCAGCACGGCGCGCACCCGCTCGACCAGCAGGCGCTGCGAGAACGGTTTGCGGATGAAATCGTCGGCGCCCATCTTGAGGCCGAACAATTCATCGATCTCGTCGTCCTTGGAGGTCAGGAAGATCACCGGCAGGTCCGACTTCTGGCGCATCCGGCGCAAGAGCTCCATGCCGTCCATGCGCGGCATCTTGATGTCGAGAATGGCAAGATTTGGCGGACGTGCCGCCAGGCCTTCCAGCGCGGACGCACCATCCGTGTAGGTCTCGACGCGATACCCCTCGGATTCGAGGGCGATCGACACCGACGTCAGAATGTTGCGGTCGTCATCGACAAGCGCGATTGTTGCCATTTCAAGCGGCTCCCTCATGAGCTGTCCCTTCTTTCGTAGAGAAGGGGCTTTTGCAGGACAAATTAGGTACAAAATGTGGCATAGGCCTTGTCCGCTGTCACGCGCGGGGTGCCGCAGGCCACAATCCTACCTCGACATGGATTGGACGAACGAACAGCGCCAATCCTTTGGGCAACCGTGAAACTTTTCGCATATATAAACGATTTAAACAACTTTCAAAATATTTAAATCGATTAATGATTTGATATCATTTGGCTTTTCTGGTTTTGACCATCTCAGCCCACACTGCGGGCGTGCCGGAAATGCGCCGGCAAAGATGCGGCAAATCGTAGAAGGGACACCAATGTCGGAAGTCGGCAAACGCAATCCTGCTTGCCCGATCGATCGTATCGGCCTGAAAACCACCGGTATGGTGCGCTACAATTTCGGCGCGGCCGCCCTTTACGAGGAGGCGATCCGGCGCGGCGAGGCCCGGCTGACCGCGCATGGCGCGCTGGTCGCCGAGACCGGACAGCACACAGGCCGTTCGCCCAAGGACAAGTTCGTCGTCCGCGACGCCGCTACCGAGGCGCATGTCTGGTGGGACAACAACAAGGCGATCTCGCCGGCCCAGTTCGAGACGCTGCTCGCCGATTTCCTCGCCCACGCCGCGGACAAGGATCTCTATGTTCAGGACCTCGTCGGCGGGGCCGATGCCGAGCTGAAACTGCCGACGCGCGTCATCACCGAATTTGCCTGGCACTCGCTGTTCATCCGCAATCTTCTCATCCGCCCGGACAAGGCCGAACTCGAACAGTTCGTCCCTGACATGACGATCATCGACCTGCCGTCCTTCCGCGCCGACCCCGCCCGCCACGGCAGTCGCACCGAAACGGTGATCGCCGTCGACCTCAGCCGCAAGATCGTGCTGATCGGCGGCACCTCCTATGCCGGCGAGATGAAGAAGTCGGTGTTCACCATGCTCAATTATCTGTTGCCGCAGAAGGGCGTTATGCCGATGCACTGCTCGGCCAATGAGGGACCGGCCGGCGACGCCGCCGTCTTCTTCGGGCTTTCGGGAACCGGCAAGACGACGCTGTCGGCGGATCCGTCGCGCACGCTGATCGGCGACGACGAGCACGGCTGGGGCCCGCACGGCATCTTCAATTTCGAAGGCGGCTGCTACGCCAAGACGATCAAGCTGTCGGCCGAAGCCGAGCCGGAGATCTTCGCCACCACGCGGCGCTTCGGCACGGTGCTGGAAAATGTCGTGCTCGACGCCGATGGCGTGCCGGACTTCAACGATGGCCGCCTCACCGAAAACACACGCTGCGCCTACCCGCTCGACTTCATCCCCAATGCCTCGAAGACCGGGCGAGCCAGTCATCCCAAGAACATCATCATGCTGACCGCCGACGCCTTCGGCGTGATGCCGCCGATCGCGCGGCTGACCCCGGCGCAGGCAATGTATCATTTCCTCTCCGGCTACACGGCCAAGGTGGCCGGAACCGAAAGGGGCGTCACCGAACCCGAAGCGACGTTTTCGACCTGCTTCGGCGCCCCGTTCATGCCGCGCCACCCGTCGGAATACGGCAATCTGCTGCGCGAGCTCATCGCCAGCCATGGGGCCGATTGCTGGCTGGTCAACACCGGCTGGACCGGCGGCGCCTACGGCACCGGCAAGCGCATGCCGATCAAGGCGACACGCGCTTTGCTTGCCGCCGCCCTCGACGGGTCGCTGAAAACAGGCGAATTCCGCACCGATGCCAATTTCGGCTTCGAGGTGCCGGTGGCGGTGCCTGGCGTCGACAGCGCCATTCTCGATCCGCGCTCGACCTGGGCCGACAAGCCTGCGTATGACCGGCAAGCGGCAGGACTGGTCGGCATGTTCGCCGTCAATTTCGAGAAATTCGAGCCGCATGTCGATGCTACCGTCATGGGTGCGGCGCCCCGCATGCAGGAAGCGGCGGAATAGTCGTCACGTCGCTCAGCACCATTGAAGGCCCGGTTTCGATCGGGCCTTTTCTTTTGTCCGCCGCCGCGCCATGACTGCGGCATGCCGATCGACGACAACATCATCATCGCGGACGAAGCCGTGATCCATCCGGGCGACCTGCACGAGGATTTCATCCGCTCGTCCGGTCCTGGCGGCCAGAACGTCAACAAGGTGGCGACCGCCGTGCAACTGCGCTTCGACGCGGCCAACGCGGCCGGCCTGTCGGAACGCGTGCGTGCGCGCACCATCAAGCTTGCCGGCCAGCGCGCCACCAAGGACGGCGTCATCGTCATCGAGGCCGGGCGCTTCCGCACCCAGGAGCAGAACCGGGCCGATGCCCGGGCAAGGCTCACGGCGCTGGTCGCCAAGGCCGCCGAACCGCCGCCGCCGCCGCGCAAAAAGACGCGGCCTTCGAAAGGCGCTGTCGAGCGGCGGCTGAAGAGCAAGGCCGGACGCGGCACCATCAAGAAGCTGCGCGGCCGGGTGGAGAACGATTAAGCATTGCACCCGGCGCGTGCATAAAACGGCTTTTCATTTGACGCCCTAGATGCAAGGTTTCGCCATTGCCACAGCAAGGGAGACCAGACATGGGCATGTTCGATTTCGTCAAGAGCGTCGGCAAGAAGCTCGGCATCGGCGGCGACGAGGAAGCCGCACCCACGGCCGACACGCTCAAGAAGGAGCTCGATTCACACAAGCTCGGCACCGATGGCGTGCAAGTCGTCGTCCAGGGTGACACGGCGGTGCTGAAGGGCGTGGTCAAGGACCAGTCGATCTTCGAAAAGGCGGTTATCGCCGTTGGCAACACGCTCGGCGTCTCCAAGGTGCAGGCCGACGAATTGCAGGTCGCGCCGGACGCCGGCAAGGCGGCCGCCCCGGCCAAGGAACCGACCTTCTACACCGTGCAGAAGGGCGACAATCTCTGGAAGATCGCCGAGAAAAGCTACGGCAAGGGCCAGGGCGCCAAGAATACGACCATCTTCGAGGCCAACAAGCCGATGCTGACCCACCCCGACAAGATCTATCCGGGCCAGGTGCTGCGCATCCCCTGATTCGGCTGCCAGGCCGTCTCGAAACGGCGAAATCAGGCGCCGCGCATCCGCAAGGACGCGCGGCGTTTTCTATTTTACCAGCGGCGCTTCAGCGAAGCCGTGATGTTTCGGCCCTGACCCAGATAGCAATAGCCGCTGTTGCACACGACAGCGCGTTCATCGGCGATGTTGCGGACGGCGAAGGCGGCGGAAACGCCTTCATATTTCTTGTCGACGGCGCCGAAATCATAGGACGCCGAGGCGTCGAGATAGACCGCGGCATCGTTCTTGGAGGTGTTTGACGTGTCGGTATAGGTGGCGCTCTGCAGCCGCACGCCGGCTCCGACCGAAAAGCCTGGAGCGGCACTGCCCTCGTCGAATCTGTAGTTGGCCCAGAGGCTTGCGACATGCGCGGGCGTCACGGCCGGAACCTTGCCGATCTCCACGGCCGCGCCGTCAGTGATCTCGGCATGGTTGTAATTGTAGGCCGCGATCACATCCAGCCCGTTCATGATGGCCGCACGCGCCTCAAGCTCAAAGCCATCGCTGGTGACTTCGCCCAGAGCGCGGTAGGTGCCCGAGTTGGCGTTGACGACGACCGGCTTGTTCTTCTCGACGAGATGAAAGGCAATCGCCGACAGCAGGATATCGGTCCCCGGCGGTTGGTATTTGACCCCCAGCTCGAACTGCTCCCCCTTCGTCGGCTGAAGGATGCCGCCCGACACGGATTGGTTCGTGACCGGCTCGAACGAGGTCGCATAGCTCGCGAAGGGCGCAACGCCATTGTCGAAAAGATAGAGGGCGCCAGCCTGCATGCTGAAAGCGTTCTTGTTCAAGCCTTCGGAACTGCCGTTACCATATTGACGCGTCTGCTCGACCCAGGTCTGCCGGCCGCCGAGCGTGAAGCGCCATCTGTCGAGCTCGATCTGATCCAGCGCGTAAAGACCGGTCTGGCGCAGATCCGCGTCGGATGTCGTGAAATTGTAGTCCGGCGTCGGGCCGGAAACACCGTAGGTCGGATTGCCGATGTCGAAATCATAGGCAGGATCGACGGGACCTATCCCATAGCCGAAGGACGAAGTCAGGTTCGTATAGTCGAGGCCGAGAAGCACCGTATGGGCGAGCGCGCCGGTGTCGAACTTCGCCTCGATCTGGTTGTCGGCCTGGAATACGTTCATTTCGTCGCGGATCGAATTCGCATACCGATGTGCGACGGTGTCCGTCCAACTCGCGACTGCAAGATAGCGCGACCTCAGGTCGAGATGGGAATACCGGCCGTTCTGGCGGAACGTGATGCCGTCGCCGAAATCGTGTTCGAATTTGTAGCCGACCTGCTGCTGCCGGATCTTCTGATAGTCGTAGTCCGGGTCGCTTGAGCGCAGGGCATGAACCTTTCCCGACGGATCGGTGATCGCGGCGACACTGGTATCGGTCTCGTCGGCCTGCACCAGCCCGTAGATGGTGAAGGAGGTCGCGGCATCCGGGTTCCAGGTCAGCGATGGCTGCAGGAAATAGCGGTCGTCGGCGATGTCGAAATTGGTGTCGCCGTTTCGCGCCAGGCCGACGATCCGGTAGAGGAATTCGTCGCTGCCTTCCGTGACCGGCCCGCCGAAATCGAAGGCCGCCTGCGCCCTGTCCTTGGTGCCATAGAGCAACTGGACTTCGCGGATCCTGTCCTCGGTCGGCAGCTTGGGCACCTTGTTGACGATGCCGGCCGGCGTTCCCGCGCCGTAAAGCACCGACACCGGTCCCTTGATGACCTCGACGCGTTCGAGCGAATAGGGGTCGGTGCGGAAGGTGCCGTAATTGATGTAGGGCTGGCGCAGGCCGTCCTTGTAATCGCCGAGCGTGGTGGCGTCGTAACCTCTGATATAGATCTGGTCGAAGCGCGGATCGAAGCCATATGCGCCGGTGCTGACGCCCGCCGAATAGCGCACCGCCTCGATGATGTCCTGCGCGCCGCGCTCCTCGATTTCCTTGCGCGTCACCACCGAGACGGAGCGCGGCGTTTCGATCAGCGGCCTATCCGTCTTGGTCGCGCCGGAACTGCGTTTGGCGGCCACTGTCTTGTCGTCATCCCGGGAGTTGACCCGGCCACCCTTGCCGGTGACCGTGATCGGCTCGAGCGTGCCGTCTTGCGTCTGGGTGGGCGCTTGCTGCGCGAGCGCCTGATGAGCACCGAGCAGTGCCGCGAGACACGTCGTGGCGAGCAATCCCCGGCACCAGACCTTGCCGCCGCCGATCGAGTTAGACCCCTGATGAAATGTCAAGCCGATATGCCTCGCTCTTTGCCATTCGCCGCCGGCGACCTCTCCCACTCGCCGGCATCCAGAATTGTTGCCTCAAACACTCAAGTTAAAAACTTGACTATGAAATTCATGTTTATCCGTCAACCGCCTTTCGCGGAGCGGGGCGTGAATTCACATCGGCACCTGCGGTGACACTGGCGACGGCTTTCGGGTCGCTGTTTTCCGTAGATGGTGGCATCTTGCCGTCTCGAACCATCTCAAGGTGCGCTATTCCATGCTCGTTCTGCCCAACGGCGTCCGCCACATGCCGGCCTATCTCTCCCGCGCCACCCAAGAGGCGCTGGTCGAGGCGGTGAGAGGCATCGTCCAGCGGGCGCCGCTGTTCGTGCCGGCCATGCCGCGCACCGGCAAGGAGATGAGCGTGCGCATGACCAATTGCGGCCCGCTCGGCTGGGTCACCGACAAGGAGCGCGGCTATCGCTACCAGCCGACGCATCCGCTGACCGGGGAGCCATGGCCGCCGATTCCGCAGGGCCTGCTCGATCTGTGGCGGCAGGTGTCGGGATATCCGAATCCGCCGGAGGCCTGTCTGATCAATTTCTACACGGCGGATGCAAAGATGGGCCTGCACCAGGATCGCGACGAGGCCGACTTTTCGGCGCCCGTCGTCTCCGTGTCGCTGGGCGATGATTGCCTGTTCAGGGTCGGCCAGACGACGCGCGACGGCGCCACCAAATCGTTCAGGCTGAAGAGCGGCGACGTCGTCGTGCTTGGCGGCGAGGGCCGTCTCGCCTTCCACGGTGTCGACCGCATCTATCCCTCGACCTCGGCGCTGCTCAAGAATGGCGGTAGGATCAATCTGACGCTGCGGCGGGTGACCAAGCCGCACGAGAACGGCTTATGAGCCGACCTTGACCCACGTTCCTATCAAGCAGCCGCCACTGCTTGGCAAGGCCGCCATGCAGGGTCCTCCCGACCGCTGTTACGCCTCGATTTCGAGCGCCGACAGCGGCTTCGAGCAGCAGGCAAGGATGAAGCCGTCATCGATCTCGTGATCGAGGATGCCGCCATTGTGGCTCATTTCGACGGCGCCCGAGACTTTCTTCACCTTGCAGGTTCCGCACAGGCCGAATTCGCAGGCCGCGGGTATCCGCACGCCGGAGGCGCGCGCCGTCTGCAGAACGGTCTGCCCGGCGACGCACTCGGCATCGACATCCGAAAGCGCGAAGCGGATCGGTGTTGCTTCGACGGGAACGGCCACGCCGTCTTCGCCGGGCGACGCGAACGGTGCCGGGACCTCCTCCATCACGGGTGCGGCAAAGCTCTCCTGATGGTATTTCGTCATGTCGAAGCCGGCGGCTTCCAGCATGCCGCGAACGGCGCGCATGAAAGGATCCGGACCGCAGCAGAAGATCTCGCGTTCGCGGAAATCGGGCGCCAGCAGCGGCAGCCGGATCGCGTCGATGCGGCCCATATGGCCGTACCAGCCCTCGCGGCTCGACCGTTCCTCGATCATGAAGCCGAGCGACAGGCCCGGCATATGGCCGCCGAGCAGTTCGAGCTCCTTGCGGAAGATGATCTCTTCCGGGCGTCGCGCGCAGTTGACGAAGCCGACATCGGTCCACGGCGCGCAATCGTTCAGCCAGCGCAGCATCGACATCATCGGTGTCACGCCGGAACCGGCCGAGATGAACAGATATTTGGCCGCCGGGTGGCTGTGCAGCGAAAAGTCGCCGTTCGGCCCATAGGCCTTGACGTGCGAACCGGGCACCAGATGATCGAACATCCAGCGTGTGCCGATGCTGCCGGCCTGCGCCTTCACCGTCACCGCGATCGAGAACGGCCGCGACGGCGAGGACGACAGCGTATAGGTGCGCATCAGCGGCCCGTCCGGCGTCGGCAGTTCCAGCGTCACGAACTGGCCCGGCTTGTAGCGGAACCAGGTCTGGTTGTCGGAGCGGAAGGTGAAGGTCTTGACGTCAGGCGCCTCGTCGCTGACGCCGATCACTTCCAGCACCTGCAGCCTGTCGTTCCAGGGCGCCATCTGATCAAGATGGCGATAAAGGCCAAGGTCAGTCATCGCGTTCATCCCTCAACCTCTCAAGCGACACTGCGCAGCGCAGGCCGGCCGTCATCGGCAAGGCGCGGACCGATGAAGCGCGCGTACCAGTCGACGAACTGGATCACGCCGCCCTCGTGCAGCTCCGAGTAGGGACCGGGCTCATAGGCCGGCGACAGGATGCCGAAGGCGTTTTCCTCGACGATGCGGCGGTCCTGGTCGTTGGTCTCGGTCCAGACATGGGTGAGTTCGGCAAGATCGTAGTCGACGCCCTCGACCGCATCCTTGTGGACCAGCCACTTCGTCGTCACCGCCGTTTCCGTCGCGCTGATCGGCAGCACGCGGAAGGTGACGGCATGATCGATGAGGATATGGTTCCAGGTCGTCGGGTAGTGATAGTGCATCAACGTGCCGATGCGATCGGCCGAGACCGTGTCAGACAGGTTCTTCTTCACCGCGCGCTTGCCGTTCATCGTGTAGCTGACAGCGTCGCGCAGCAGCGGCGCGCGGGTGGCGCGGTATTGCCCGGCCGGGTCGATGCGGAACTTGCTCGGCAGGCCGGCGGCCTCGCATTTGGCCCAGTGCGCCAGCATCTCCGGATCGCTGTCGGCGCCTTGCACGCCGGTCACCGTCGGGGCTTCCGGGAAGGTCTTGCACAGCTCCGGATGGTTGCCGGCGCAATGGTAGCACTCGCGGTTGTTTTCCCAGACGAGCTTCCAGTTGCCCTTCTCGACGATCGTGCTCTCGAAGGCGATCTTTGCTTCGCCGAGCCGGTGCGGCTTGAGATAGGGTTCGATCATCGCCCGCATCGGCGCGAAGTCGGCCGGCTCCTTGGCCAGGCAGATGAAGACATAGCCGGCCACGCTTTCGCAGGCGACCGGCTTCAGGCCGAACTGGCTCTTGTCGAAACCGTCGGCCATCTGGCGGGCAAACAGCAGCCTTCCGTCCAGCTCATAGGTCCACTGGTGATAGGGGCAGACCAGCTTGGCGGCCATGCCCCTGTCGGTGTTGCAGACACGGCTGCCACGATGGCGGCAGGAATTGTGGAAGGCATTGATCTTGCCCTGCTGATCGCGCACCAGCACGACCGGATAGTCGCCGATCTGCACGGTGATGAAGCTGCCGGGCTTGGGAAGTTCGCAATCATGGCCGATGAACAGCCAGTCGCGATACCAGATCAGCTCCATGTCGAGCTTGAAGAAATCGGGATCGGTGTAGAAGGGCTGCTCGAGCGAGAAGCCCTCTCTGCGGCCGTTCAAGAGCCTCAGCATATCGTTGCGCGCATCCATGTCCTGTCCTCATGCTTCAAGGACTGAACTGGTGGTGATTGAGGAAGGATTAGACGCAGAACGGCAAAAGCCGGGCATGCGCCGTCCGCCTCTTGACCGCCCACCGCGATCAGTCGAGTTCAAAAATCTCGGGCTGGTTTCCGGGCTCTGGAGTGTCCTTGCGGACGGTCGCGACACCTTCCCAGGCTTTCGCCCAGTGGTCTCCCGTTGCGACTTGAACTCCACCACCGTTGCGGGGGCAGCGCCGGACTTTGACCGGCTTCCCAATTCTCCGCCCCGTCGTCACGAAGCGGCACCTGAGATGACATGATCTAATCACGACAGCGTTTGCGACATCGGCATGAAAGCGACATCGCATCCATGTGGCGCGACACGCATGCGCAACGAACAGGGCACGGACAGCCCTCACGAAAATCGCCCCCGGTGGCGGCGGTGCCGTTCGGCAAGATCGACCCGGAACCGGCGCAAAAAAGGTTAACGGTATCGAAAAGTGACTATTAGCAAAGTCTAAAATCGAACCGAACGGTTCGTTTCTGTTGACGGTGCGTGCAGGACGGTGTGAACGACGGGCCCCCGATACAGTTGGTGATCGCAGCACTGGTTTTAGCTAACAGTCTGATATCAAGTAGGAAAATGTTTCACGTGGACCGCCTTGGCGCAATTTCAAGTGGTGAATCCTTGGTCCACACGGAACAACTTCGTGATTGGAAACGGCGAGAGGGCTTTCCCACATCGGGGCTGTCCGAACGACGCGATTTCAATCCCAAGACACGCCGCTAGACGGACGGAAAAAATACTGGAGTACTAAAAATGAAAAAGATTGTTCTCACTGCCGCCGCCCTTCTGGCAATTTCCGGCAGCGCCTTCGCTGGTAGCGACCACTATGGTTCGAATGCCGCCGCAGCCACGGCTGTCGACAGCTCGTACACCGCTTCGACCAAGAAGTCGGAACCGGCTGCTCAGACGCCTGCCCAGGGCGCCGATCACAACCTGTTCGGCAACAACTAACAACCGATGGCGGCTGGTGGCGGGCTTTTCGCCCGCTGCCACGGCTGACCTCAAGAAATTCAGGAGACTATCATGAACAAGATCATCCTTGCTGCCGCCGCCGTCCTGGCCATTTCCGGCAGCGCCTTCGCCGGCAGCGACAACTACGGTTCCAACGGTGCCAACCAGCCGGCCGCTGCGGTCGACAATTCCTACACGGCTTCGGTCGGCAAGTCGGCTCCGGCCACCCAGGCTCCTGCTCAGCAGGGCTCCGACCGCAACCTTTTCGGCAACAACTAACAACCGATCGCGGCTAGCGGCGGGCTTTCCGCTCGCTGCTCCGGCCGATCTTAAGAAATTCAGGAGACTAAAATGAACAAGATCATCCTTGCTGCCGCCGCCGTTCTGGCTATCCCCGGCAGTGCTTTCGCGGGCAGTGACAATTATGGCTCCGATGGCGCCAACCAGCCCGCCGTAACTTCGATCGACAACTCGCGTACGGCTTCGATTCGCGAGAACGGCTCGCCTGTCTACAAGCTGCTCAATTCGTCGGGCGACGTGCAGAAGTCCGCTCCTCAGGGCAGCGACCGGAACCTCTTCGGCCGTTAACAGCCGAAGCTGATTTCCAAGAAAGAGCGGCGAGCCTAGCCCGCCGCTCTTTTTTGTGTCGCTTTGACCCGGCAGTGCGTGCGGCCTCAGGCCGCTTTTGCTTCCGGCTTTTGCAGCGCGAAGGAATGTCCGTCCGCGTCGAAGATATGCAGGTCCTCGGCGTTGGCGCTCAGCCGCAATGTCGAACCGCGCTTGACCTCGACATTGCCCGGCAGTTTGGTCACCAGCGGCAGGTCGGCGCGGCCGATGTCGACATAGACCAGCTGGACCTCGCCAAGCTGCTCGACATAGTCGACCGTTCCCTCGAACAGATACTCCGTATCGCTGGCGATGATCAGGTCTTCCGGCCGCACGCCGAAACTGACCGCCGCGCCCTTGGCCGAGGCGGGCGTCGTGATCGGCACCGTCGCCTTGCGACCGCCGACATGGCTGACGACTGTCGGGTTGCCGGTCTTGTCGATGGTTGCCGGCAGGATGTTCATGGCCGGCGAGCCGATGAACTGGGCGACGAACAGATTGCCGGGTTTCTTGTAAAGGTCCATCGGCGTGCCGACCTGTTCGACATGGCCGTCCTTCAGCACCACGATGCGGTCGGCCAGCGTCATCGCCTCGACCTGATCGTGGGTGACATAGATCATCGTCGTGTTGGGCATCGATTCCTTGAGCTTGGCGATCTCGATGCGCGTCGCGACGCGCAGCGCGGCGTCGAGGTTCGAGAGCGGCTCGTCGAACAGGAACACTTTCGGATTGCGCACGATGGCGCGGCCGATGGCGACACGCTGGCGCTGGCCGCCCGACATCGCCTTGGGCAGCCGGTCGAGATATTTGGTCAGCTGCAGGATTTCCGCGGCCTGGCGCACGCGGCGGTCGATCTCGGCCTTGTTTTCCTTTCCGATCTTCATCGAGAACGCCATGTTGTCGTAGACCGTCATATGCGGATAAAGCGCGTAGGACTGGAACACCATGGCGATGCCGCGCTTGGACGGCGGCACGTCGTTGACCACGTCGCCATCGATCTTGAGCTCGCCCGACGTGATTTCCTCGAGCCCGGCAATAGAGCGCAGCAAGGTCGACTTGCCGCAGCCGGACGGACCGACGAAGACGATGAACTCGCCCGATTTGATATCAAGGTCGATGCCGTGGAGAATGTTGAGATTGCCGTAGGACTTCTTCACTTGTCTCAGATTGACATCGGCCATTGGTTTCCTCCCAGTGATTTCCTCAAGGATTTCAGTCTATGCGCCCGAACCAGGCACCGTAGCCGCCAAGCTCGATCGAACCGGGGTTCGCCTGCCCGGAAAAACCGTGCCCCGGCAAAGGTTGCAGGGATCGGCTGCCAAGGTCAACCTTGGCCGGCCCGGCGCCGAGGTTGAAGACGCAGACGATCTCATCGTTGCCGGCGCGGCGCGTGAAAGCGACGGTGTCGCCCTCGCTCTCGATGAAGGTGATGTCGCCCTTGGCCAGCGCCGGATGGGCGCGGCGGAAGGTCAGGAAGCGCCGGTAGTGCTCGAGCAGCGAACCCTGGTCGCCCTGCTGGACATTGACCGCCTGCGCCAGATGCTTGGCCGGCACCGGCAGCCAGGGCTTGGCCTGTGAGAAGCCGCCATTCTTGGCGCCGCCGTCCCACACCATGGGCGTGCGGCAGCCGTCGCGGCCCTTGAACTCCGGCCAGAAGCGGATGCCATAGGGATCCTGCAGGTCCTCGAAGCGCAACTCGGCCTCGCCGAGCCCGAGTTCTTCGCCCTGGTAGATGCAGACCGAGCCGCGCAGCGACATCAGCAAGGCCGAGATGACCTTGAGATAGGCGACAGGGTCGGCTTCGCCGGCGGCCCAGCGCGAGGCCGGGCGCATCACGTCATGGTTGGAGAACGCCCAGCACGACCAGCCGTCGCTGGCGACCCTGCCAAAGGCTTCCAGCACCGAGCGGACCTTGGCGGCGCTGATCTTTTCCGGCGCCAGGAAGTCGAAGGAATAGCACATATGCACGCGCTTGCCGCCGGCTGTGTAGGCGGCCACGACTTCCAGCCCGCGCTGCGAATCGCCGACCTCGCCGACAGCGGCGGTCGCCGGATATTCGTCGAGCAGGGCGCGGAAGCGCTCCAGGAAGCCGAGGTTTTCCGGGCGGCTCTTGTCGTAGAGATGATCCTGGTAGTTGTATGGATTGACCGCCGGCGCGGTCTGGTCGTTGCGCTCTTCCGGCGGCAGCGGCGGATTGTTTTCCAGGCCCTGGCTGTGGAAGTAGAAATTGATCGTGTCGAGCCGGAAGCCGTCGACGCCGCGTTCCAGCCAGAAGCGGGTGACGTCGAGCAGCGCGTCCTGCACCTCGCGATTGTGGAAGTTGAGATCGGGCTGCTCGGCCAGGAAATTGTGCAGGTAATATTGCTGGCGGCTGGTGTCCCACTGCCAGGCCGATCCGCCGAAGATTGACAGCCAGTTGTTGGGCGGCGTGCCGTCGGGCCTGGCGTCCGCCCAGACATACCAGTCGGCCTTGGCATTGCTACGGCTCGACCGGCTTTCCTTGAACCAGGGATGGATGTCGGCCGTGTGCGACAGCACTTCGTCGATCATCACCTTGAGACCCAGCCGGTGCGCCTCCGCCGTCAGCGCGTCGAAATCGGCGAGCGTGCCGAACATCGGGTCGACGTCGCAATAGTCCGAGACGTCGTAGCCGAAATCCTTCATCGGCGACTTGAAGAAGGGCGAAATCCAGATGGCGTCCGCGCCGAGTGCGGCGATGTAGGGCAGCCGTCCGATGATGCCCTTGAGGTCGCCGATGCCGTCGCCGTTCGAATCCTGATAGCTGCGCGGGTAGATCTGATAGATCACAGCACCGCGCCACCAGTCGCGATCGATGGCGAGGTCGGGGTTCGAACTGGCTTTCAAAGCGGATTGCATGGTCTCAGCCTCCTTTCACCGAGCCGGCGAGCAGCCCGCGGACGAAATAGCGCTGCAGCGAGAAGAAGACGATCAGCGGCACGATGATGGTGATGAAGGCCGATGTCGTCAGGATCTCCCAGTTGCCGCCGCGAGAGCCGAGCAGCGCGTTGAGCTTGGCCGTCAACACGATCTGGTCGGGCGCCGTACCAAGGAAAACCATCGCCACCAACAGATCGTTCCATACCCACAGGAATTGGAAGATGGCGAAGGAGGCCAGCACCGGGAAGGACAGCGGCAGCACGATCTTGACGAAGATCTCGAAGTCGCTGGCGCCGTCGATGCGTGCCGATTCCATGATCTCGCGCGGCAGGCCGGCGATGTAGCTCCTCAGCAGATAGATGGCGAAAGGCAGGCCGAAGCCGGTATGCGCCAGCCAGATGCCGAGATAGGTCTTCGACGGCACGCCGAAGAAAGTGCCGACGCCATTGTAGAGTTTCAAAAGCGGGATCAGCGACATCTGCAGCGGCACCACCAGCAGGCCGATGATGACCGCGATCAGCAGCGCCCGGCCGGGAAACCGCATCCAGGCCAGCGCATAGGCGGCAAAGGCGGCGATCAGGATCGGGATGACGGTCGCCGGGATGGTGACGGTCAGCGAATTCATGAACGAGCGGCCGATGCCTTCCGAGAACAGCACGGTCTGGTAGTTGTCGGTGGTGAATTTCGGTGGCGCCGACGAGGCATAGTAGAGGCGCTGCCCGCGGTCGCCCTCGAACGCCTTGGGCGAGGTCATGACGAAGCTGCCGTCGGCATTGACCTGCAGGGTGACGCCGTCACCGAGGTCGGCCGATGTGCCGGCGGGATATTGCGTCGGTGCCGCCGCCTTGACGCCGAAGGCGCTGATGTTGCGGTGGGCACCGTCGCCGAAAATATTGCCCTCGAGGACGTACTTGCCGTCCTTCTGGGTCTGCGCCGTGGCGGGCGGCAGCCGCCCGGCCTCGGTCTGGCTGGAGCTGGCGAACGAATTCCACCAGCCCGAGGCGACGATCTGGTCCTTGTCGCGCAGCGACGAGACCAGGATGCCGAGTGTCGGAATGGTCCAGATGGCAACAAAGACCAGCACCGCTATGTGGACGCCGAAACGGCTGACGAAGGATTTTCCGGTCGCGACGGCCATCTCAGTGTCCTCCCGTCTCTTTGTTCGCCTGGCGGATGTTCCAGACCATGATCGGGATGACCGCGATCATGATGATGATGGCGATCGTCGCGCCACGGCCGAAATCGCCGCCACCGCGGAACATCCAGTCGAACATCAGATTGGCCAGAACCTGGCTGTTCCACTGGCCGTTGGTCATGGTCAGCACGATATCGAACACCTTGAGCACCAGGATGGTGATCGTGGTCCAGACGACGGCGATGGTGCCCCAGATCTGCGGCACCATGATCTTCCAGAAGATCTGGAACGGGTTGGCGCCGTCGATGACGGCGGCTTCCAGCGTTTCTTCCGGAATGCCGCGCAGCGCGGAAGACAGGATGACCATGGCAAAGCCGGTCTGGATCCAGATCAGGATGATCATCAGGAAGAAATTGTTCCAGAACGGCAGCGAGATCCACACCTGCGGCTGGCCGCCGAAATGCTGGATGATGGCGTTGAGCAGGCCGATCTGCACCTGGCCCTCGCCGCGATACTCATAAATGAACTTCCAGATCACGCTGGCGCCGACAAAGGAGATGGCCAGCGGCAGGAAGATCAGGCTCTTGGCGATAGTGCCCCACCAGATCTTGTCGGTGAGCACGGCGATGATCAGGCCGAGGAACGTGCAGGCCGCCGGCACCACCGCCAGCCACAGCAGATTGTTCAGGATCGAGCGTCGGAGATCCGGGTCGCGCAAGGCCCACTCGTAATTGGCGAGCCCGACGAAACTGGTGCCGCCGCGGTCGAGGAAGGAGAGCCACAGGGTCGCGACCACCGGGTAGATCAGGTAGATGGTGAGAATGATCATCGCCGGGCCGACGAACAGCCATGGCCGCACCAGGCCCTGCCGGCGCAGATTGTTGACTGCAGCCGTGCCGGTGACCCCGCGCGAAGGGAAGGTCAGGTCCAACAGTTTGTTGGCGCCCCAGAAGTAGGCGACACAGCCGCCGACGCCGATGATGATGACGAAAATGGCCGAGAAAATCTGAGCCGCCATGGGTCCCTCTCCCTGCGCATGACCAGCCGGGCAAATGCCGGTGGTCGGATGCACCGACTTTGTGAGTCATTCGGAACAATCGAAACGCGAAGGCTTGCGGCGTATGCCGCCGGTCGGACCCGGGCCGTAGCCCGGATCCTGCAGGAGGATCAGTAAGGTTCTAGCTTGTCCGTTGCGACCTACTTGATGGCGTCCCAGCTCTTCTGGATGTCGGCGGCCACGTCCTGGGCGGACTTGCCGCCGACCAGATCGATCATGCCGGTCCAGAATGAGCCGGCGCCCACCTTGCCGGGCATCAGGTCGGAACCGTCGAAACGCACCGTCGTCGCTCCAACCAGGATCTCGCCCTGTTTCTTCAGCGCATCGCTGCCATAGGCATCCTTGTTGGCGCCCTTGAAGGGGGTGACGAAGCTCTTCTGCGCCATCCACAATTCATGCGCGAGCGGCATCTCGAGGAACTTGATGAACTCGCGCGAGGCCTTGGAATCCTTGGTGATCATCACCAGCGTTCCGGCGACTTCCAGCGGCGTGCCGAGTTCCGGCTTGGAGGCGTAGGGCGGGTAGGGGAAGAAGTCCGCGTCCTGGCCGAGCTTTACGCCCTCCGGGAAGAACGACGGTATGAACGATGCCTGATGGTGCATGTAGCACTTCGGCGGCACGGTGAAGAGGCCTTTCGGGCTGTCGCGGAAATCGGTCGCCGCCACTGCCTTGGCGCCGCCATCCACCATCTTGTCGTCCGTGGCGATCTTGCCGAAGATGTCGATGGCGTTGACCACTGCCGGATCGGTGAACGGGATCTCGTTCTTGACCCACTTGTCGTAGACTTCAGGCGGCTGCGTCCGGAGCATGATGTCCTCGACCCAGTCGGTCGCCGGCCATCCGGTCGCGCCGCCGGAACCAAGCCCGATGCACCAGGGCTTGGCGCCATCGGCGATGATCTTCTTTTCGAGCTCGGCCAGTTCTTCCTGGGTCTTCGGCACCTTGTAGCCGGCTTCCTGGAAATTGTCGGGCGAGTACCAGACCAGTCCCTTCACGTCGATCTTGTAGGGAAAGGCATAGAAAGCCGACTTGCCGTCCTTGCCCGTATAGGTGCCGAGCTTGGCCCAGGAGTCGCCGGCGGCGTAGTTCTCCTTGATCCAGGCGGCGACGTCGTCGCCCAGCGGGGTCAGCACGCCTTTGGAAGCGAGGTCCTGGATCAGGCCCGGCTGCGGCAGGACGGCGATGTTTGGCGGGCTGCCGGCCTGGGTGTCGATGACGATCTGCTGCTCGTAGTTTTCGGACGAGGAGTATTTCACCTCCGCCCCGGTCGCCTCGGAGAAATAGTCGAGCACCGAACGGACAAGCGTCTCATCCTCGCCGCGCCACGGCCCGAAGATGGTCAGCGTCTCGCCCTTGAGGTCGACTTTCTTGAGGTCGTCAAAATTCGCCCAGTGAAAGCGCGAATCCTCACCCGGCTTGAACTTCAGTTCGGCATGCGCGGGCGTATTCAGGGCGAGCGCACCAAACGCAACACCCAGCATAAGCATTTTCTTCATCGGTATTCCTCCCAGTGGGTCACACACACCGGACGGAACCTCCATTCCGCCCGCCGACGCCGCAGGACTGTGACTCAGTCGCAAGGGAACCGCAACCTTTCGAAGAGTCTTCCAAAGCGCTTTGGCTTTTCGGATCACGCCATTGAATCATCCGAAAGTCAAGGGGGTCCGGTAGCTAATCGATTTAATTTTGCGAATTTTGGCGCCGAAAAGTGCAGCGCAGCATGCTTTTTTGGCAGCGCAACAGCAATTTCTTGTTTCAAACCGGCATTAACCCCGACTATGGTCATCGCGATGATGTCGTGCCCTTGTGGCGCTTGGGTCGATTCAATTTAAAAGCGCTTTGAGGGAATGGAGACCGTTGTGAACCTCAAGCAGCTCGCGCATATGCTGGCGCTTTCGCAGACCACGGTAAGCCGGGCATTGAACGGCTACCCGGAGGTCAACGAGGAGACGCGCAGGCGAGTCATGGACGCCGCCAAGCGCCATGGCTATCGCCCCAATCCGAGCGCGCGGCGGCTGGCGACCGGCAAGTCCGGCATGATCGGCTATGTCCTGCCGACAGGCGCGGCCGTCGACATCGATCCGCATTTTGTCGAGTTCCTGTCGGGTCTGGGCGACTATGCCCGCTCGCACGAGCTTGATCTCGTGCTGTCGCCGGCCGATGCCGACGACCAGGAGACGACCTATCGGCGCATCGTCGCCAACCGGCAGGTCGATGCCGTCTATATCTCCTCGCCGCGGCCGCAGGACAGCCGGGTGGCGCTGGTAAGCACGCTCGGCATTCCCTTCCTCGTCCATGGCCGCAGCGAAGGCTTCGACTTCGACTATCCCTATCTCGACATCGACAATGAGGGCGCCTTCCACGAAGCGGCGCGGCTGCTGGTCCAGCTCGGCCACCGGCGGCTGGCGCTGATCAATGGCGATGACCGCGAGACCTTCGCCATCCATCGCGAGCGTGGCGTGCGCCGGGCGCTCGCGGCGAGTGGGCTGACCTTGGGCGAACGCCATGTCTGCTCCGTGGTCATGACCGAAGAGAACGGCTACCGCGCCACCAGGCGTCTGCTCGAGGGGGGCGACGCGCCGACGGCGATCGCCTGCTCCAGCCTGATCATGGCGCTGGGCGTCGTGCGCGCGGTGCGCGACCTCGGCCTCACCATTCCCAGCGATGTCTCGCTGATTGCCCATGACGACGTCTTCCCCTGGCTGAAGCCGGAAAATTTTTCCGTGCCGCTGTCGACGACGCGCTCATCCATCCGCCTTGCCGGCGCCCGCGTCGCCGAGCGGCTGGCGGCGCGGATTTCGGGACTGGAAGAAGGGGCGCGAGGCGAGGTTTGGCCGGTCGACCTGGTGGTGCGAGGCTCGGTCGCCGGCGCGCCGGCGTAGGCCATGGTCCAATCAAGATGAACGACCGGGTTCGCCCGAAGCGGACTCCCAATGCATGTCACTTAAAAGTGACCTCGGTTTTGAAGCGATGAAGAAGGCCTATTAACGACGCTTTAGCCCGCCCGCCCCAACATGGGCCGATGAACATCGATCAGCCCAGCGCGGTTTTCGGACGGCGCGGGCGCGAGAGCCGCGCCCCGGCCACGCCGGTTCACCATGCCGCGAAACCGGCGCGCCCTGTTGGCCATATCGTGTTGCTGCTCGGCCTGACGGGCCTTTTGCTGACGGGTGCCGGTGCAATCTTCTGGACTCTGCCTGGGATAGGAATGGCAAAGGCGGAAGCCGCGCGGGCAGAACAGAAAGTGGTCGAAATCGTCAACCAGCCGGTTACCCATCTTCACCGCTCCGGGTCATTCACGGTGTTTTCGCCAGGCTGGTTTCATCCGGGCGCCACAGAGCCTGACTTCAACAATGTCGACATTCGCACCACGCAGGAACTGACCTATGAGGGCCATGTCACATCAGACCTGAACCCCACCGAGATGTTCAACGGAAGCGAACTCGAATTCAACGCGGTGACCAAATATTTCTACACCGACCGAACACTGCCCAAGAAGCGGCTGTCCGACGCGGAAATGGTCGAGATCAATGGTCTCTACCGCGTCATCGGCCATGATGAGCAGGCAGTGTTGATGCGATGGCTTGTTGTGATCGGGCTGGCTGTCGTCGGGCTCTGTCTTGCATCCGCGTTGGTTCTGCAAATCGGCCGAACCCGGCAACTGCCGGCGAGCTGATCGCTCGACCATGCCGAGATCGGGGGCGGCGCGCTGGCTTTTCGACAACAGCCGTAACAAACCCAATCCGTGCGGCTGTTTCCAGATTGTCACGAACGCTCGACCATATGCTCGACAAGGCGATGTGCCTCTTCGGCGACCGCCAATATTGTGCCTGACTTGCGTGTGGAAGCGAAATCCAACCCGGCGAAGTAGATGCCTGGCCGGGACGCCACGCCATCCTCGTGGAGGGGCTGTCCTGCCGGGTCGAGCACTCCGGGAAGACGCATCCAACTGAAGTCGCCGCGAAAACCGGTACACCACACCACGGTCGTGATGCCGGCCCCCGCAATGTCGAGTGAACCGATGGTTGGGTCAGGCAGAGAAGCCTGGACAGTCTCGGCCGGATCGGGTTCCGCAGCAGGGGCATCGATTCCGGAACGGCTGATATACTCATCGATATGGCGTTTGACGTTGGCGGAGGCTTCATCCGCAAAGCGAACATGTGCTTCGAGATCGTCGGCGAACGAGAGACGACCGCCATCTTCGACACCTGTGAGGCGCCCCAGTAGCACAATACCCTTGGCGCTGAGCGCTTGCAGGCTTATCGTTTGTTGTGCCCCGAGCACACCCCGAGGCGGAATGCGTTTCGCAAGTTGGATGATCTCCTCTCGACGCACATCGAGAAACCCGCTTTCGACGAGCCAGATCATGATGTCGCGACCGCGATAGCGTCGTACCAGCCGCCCGACCCGGCCGGTGGAAAGGAAGACAGTTCGTCCTGCTTCTGCCAAGTCCTCCGCGATCTGACAACCCGACTGGCCGCTTCCGACAACCAGCACCGCTCCATCGGCGAGACCGGCGGCGTTGCGGTAATCAGAAGCGTCGATCTGGCATAGGCGGGGCGTCAACGAAGCCGCCCAAACCGGGCGTACCGGACAATTCAAGTGACCGCTTGCGATCACCACGTTCCGTGCCAAAAATGTGCCGCGCGAGGTGGTGAGCCGATATTCGCCCTTCTCGTGCCCGCTGGCCAGTTCGGTCACCACCGTCTCTGGTTCGACCGGTAGCCCATTGCGCTTGGCGAAGTCCTCAAGGAGGGCAACGAACTGGTTGCGTGTCAAGGCGCCGGATGGATCTGAACCTTCATAACGGTCGCCCGGCATGACGGTCTGCACGTTCGGAGTGTTCATCCGGAAAGAATCCCACCGTTGTGTGAGCCAGGTCTCTCCGATGCGACCCCGTTCCAGCACACTATGGCGCAGGCCCCGTCGTGCCAACGAATAGCTCACGCCCAGACCGGCCCAGCCGGCCCCCACCACCACCGCATCAAGGACATTGGCGCCGCTCGTCATTTGCCACTGGCCTCGACGTCAGCGTCATTGTGGCGTTTCGAGGCGGGCGCCTTGCGCGCTGACCGTGGCGTCTTCGCGAGCGGCCCACCACAGAGACAGCGGTCAATGCCGCCTGAACGTAGCAACGCCATCCGCATAGGCCCCTCCCGCAGGAGAGAAGATAACATCTCCGTCGGCTCACGCCACGGTCAAATCCGGCAAAGGGCCTTGGACCTACTCCTTCGCCACCTCGGCGGCCTTGATGTCCAGCAGCCCGTAGCCGAAGTCGTTGTCCCGCCCCTTGGGGCCGAGATCCTTGGCCGTGGCCGCCAGCGCTTTCTCGATGTCGTCGGCGGTACGCTCGGGCGACGCATGGATGAGATTGGCGATGGCGCCGCTGACGATCGCCGCGGCGAACGAGGTGCCGGTGACGACATCGGAGCCGGCGCCGCTTGGCGCCACCATCTCGACCCCCGGCGCGGAAATGAAGACATAGGCGCCGCGATTGGCTTGCGGCATCAGGGCGTCCTTGGCGTCGGTCGCGGTCACCGCGATGACGCCGTCGAAGGCGGCCGGGTAGCCATAGGGCGCCTTCGGCCCGTTGTTGCCGGCGGCGGCGACCAGCACCATGCCGAGCGCGCGGGCATTGCGGCAGGCGGCGCCGAGCAGGTCGTTCTTCGGCCCGACGAAGCTCATATTGATGATGCTGACATTCTGTTCCGCCGCCCAGTCGAGCGCCGACAGGATGACGTCCATGGTCGACTTGCCGCCTTCGAAGGCGCGGGCGTGATAGATCCTGGCGCCCGGCGCCATGCCTTCCAACGCGCCGACGCCGGCGATCAGCCCGTCGATCGACGTGCCATGATCGCGCTTCTCGACCGGCACGTCGGGCATGGCGTCGAACTGCGCGGCGATGACGCCGGCCAGCGCCGGATTGGCGTCGTCTATGCCGGTATCGATGACCGCAACCCTGACATTCTCGCCGCTGGCCTGCTTGGCATCGAGCGCGATGCGGTCGAAGGCGTAGTTGACGATGCCGGCGGCCTGCTGCAGCGAATAGATGTGGTTGGGCTCGCGCCGCTGCGTGCGGCCGTCGGCGGCGAGCTGCGCCAGCACGACGCCGACCGGGCGGCCGTCGGGAATGCCGAAGCGCACCAAAGTCGTGCCAAGCAGGCGCGACTGGCGCTGCGAGCGCACTTCGAGGCCGAAGGAAGCAGCGATCTGCTGAACGGCACCGGCATCGCCGTCGACCGTCACCAGCACCTCGTCGGGCACGAACTCGCCGGCCACGGCGCGCGGCGGTTGGACGGCGATGAGATCGGTCGGCGAGACGATCGGCCCGTTGGCCGGCGGGCCGGGCTGGTTGTTGGCGGGCGGTGTCGCCGGTTCTGGTCGCGGCGTGGGCACCGCTGCCGGAGGCTCGGCCGGATTGGGAAACAGGTCGACGATCAGGGCGGGGAGGAAGACGGCGCCGGCCTGGGCAGGACCCGCACCGCCGGCGTTGGCGCCGCTGCCGTCCTTGGCGCAGTCGGCTGCCGTAGCATTGGCCCCGTTGGTGCAGTCGATCTTCGTCTGGTCGCTGTCGGCGGCGGTGGTCTGTGCCGACGCGGGCATGGCGGCGATTGTCATCGCCGCCGCCAGGAGCGCCGCAAATCGAAGGGCCGCCTCAGCCGCCATCAACCGGTTTCCTTCCCTCGATCACAGTGTCGGCGAACGGCTGGGCGGCAATAAGGCTGAGCTGCTTGGCGTAGTCGGCGGTATTGGCGGCGGGAATGCCGAGCCGGAACACGCCGTCGGCCGTCGGTCCGCCAATGACCTTCATCCCGTTGTTGCCGAGGAATGCCGAAATGTCCGACATCTTCGCATCCGGCTTGAACTTGACCAGGGCGAACGGCATTTTCGCCAGATCGTCTTCAGCGCCGGCAATTTCGAAATCCTTGCCCTTGCCGCCAGGCTGCACCAGCGACTGCACCGCAATCAGCGCCAGCAGGACAGCGGCCGCCGCCCAGGCGACGCCGACCGGCACCGCCATGAAGCGGCCCCAGGCCTGCGCCAGCCAGGACGAGCCGGCAGGCTTGCGTGCGGGGCCGGCCTCGGCATCGAGCGCCCTGGCGAAGCGGCTGAGCGCATCGGCGGGCGGGCGGATGGCTTCATTGGCGGCCGATGTGCCGGAGAATTCGGCCTCGGCCTCGCCAAGGGCGGCGAGCGCCGCCGGATCTGTCGCCAGCCATTCCTCGACCGCTTCGAGGTCGGAGCCTTCCAGCGAGCCGTTCAGGTAGAACGGCAGCAGCGTTTCCATTTCGTCGCGGCGCGACATCTTTTCAGCGGCGCTCATGGCCACCCCCTGTCGTAACCGGCGGCCTTGAGGGCCTCGCCGAGTTTCTTGCGGGCGTAGAACATCCGGGTCTTGACGGTCGCGACCGGAATGCCAAGCACCTCGCCGATCTCTGTCACAGACTGTCCGTGATAATAGGCAAGGTCGATCACCGTGCGGTGTTCTTCCGGCAAGGCGTCGATGAAGCGGCGCAAGGCGGCGGCCTTGTCCTCTTTCATGGTGACGACCTCTGGCGTGTCGGCGCCATCGGGTACCGCGGCCGCCGCCTCGTCGTCGATCCAGTCTTCCTTCTTCTTGCGCAGCAGCGACAGTGCCTTGAACCGGGCGATGCCGAGCAGCCATGTCGAGACTTCGGAGCGCCCCTCGAAGCCCGGCGCCTGGCGCCACAGTTCGAGGAACACCTCGTTCGCGATATCGTCAGCCATCATTTCCGATCCCGTCTGGCGCGCCACGAAGCGGTAGACCCGCGCGTGGTGACGCATGAACAGGAGCCGCACGGCGGCACGGTCGCCCTTCGCGACCCGGTCGACAAGCGCGCGATCGGTCTCCGTCGCTGCCGTCATGGCCGGTCGAGCCGCCTGGCTCCTGTCCGTTCTGTCGCTGATCGGTCCAAAAAGGTTCATCCTCCGCCAAGGAATTTGCGGAGGCTAACCGAAGAAAGGAAGCGTTGCCAGAGTATCTCCCTTCTCCCCGTCACTATACGGGGAGTTGAGGAGTGGTCCGCGCGGCGGACGAAAAGCCAACTGCTTGGCTTTTCGTCCGACGAACGCCGGCAGGCGGATGAGGGGCGGCGCCGGCGTCGCGTTCACCCGGCCCTTCGCAGGCTCCCAGCCCTTCGGGCGTTCAGCCCCTTAAAAAGGTCCACTGGACCTTTTGATCCGCCCGAAGGCGGACCGGGTCTTCACCGTTCGAAGCTCAAAAAGCCAAGCAATTGGCTTTTCGTTCGCTGCGCGAACCGCATCTCACCCCAAGAAAGACTTCGCCTTCATCGTCGCCGGCACCGGCACGCCGAGCCGGCTCAGCACCGTCGGCGCCAGCTGCAGTTGGTCGAGCAGCGTGTCGGCTTCGGGCCCTTTCGCGGGGCCGAAATAATACAGCGCGAAATCCTGCATCTCGTCGTCGTGGCCGCCATGGTGGCCGCGATCGGTCTGGCCGTGGTCGGCGGTGACCATGACCTCGTAGCCGGCTTCGATCCAGCCCGGCAGGAAGGCTGCCAGCATGCCGTCCATCGCGTAGACGGCATGGTCCATCTCGTGGCAGTCGTGGCCGAAGCGGTGGCCCATCGAATCCAGCGTGCAGGTGTGCAGAATGCCGTAGTCGATGCGGTGGCGCTTCGTCAGCATGGTCAGCGTCGCGAACAGGTCGACGTCGCTCGGCGTCATCTGGTTGCGCGCGTTGTAGCCCGTCATGGTGTGGAAGCGGCCATGCGTGATCGGCCCGCCGGGCTCGTCATACTCCATGTCCTCGACCAGATCGAACGGGTAAGAGCGGAAGAATTCCGACCAGTAGGAGTGGGTCACGGCGCCGGTCTTGCCGCCGGCCTTGCTGACTTCGGAGAAGATGTCGGGCTGCGTGACGCGGAACCGATTCTCGTTGGAAAGGATGCCATGCACCTGCGGTGACACGCCGGTGTGGATCGAGGCATAGCAGCAGGCCGAGGTCGACGGCAGCACCGAGCGCATTTTCCAGACCCGCGCCTCCCCCGACTGCACCCAGCCTTCGAGATTGCCCATCAGCCGGCGCCAGTTGCGATAGGGAACGCCGTCGAGGATGATCAGCAGAAGCTTGGATTTGAGCGCCATGGGCTGCTCCATAAGGTCTGGCAGTTGAAACGGGAACGCCGGGTGCCGTTTCGGGCACACGGCGTTCTTACATGTAAATCAGACGGGGCACGCGTATCAGGCAGGCAGGATCCGGCTAAGCGTTGAGCCAGCACTCGGCCAGCGCGTAGCCATCCATCATCTCGCCGATAGGGCTCTTGGCAAAGCCGCTGATCTTGTTGGTGGCGGCGGCATCGATGAACTGGTTGAAGAACGGCACGATCAGGCCGCCTTCGTCGCGCATCAGCACCGCCATGTCGTGGTAGATCGCCTTGCGCTTGGCCTGGTCGAGCTCGCCGCGCGCAGCAAGCAGCATCTTGTCGAACTCCGGCCGCTTGAAGCGCGTGTCGTTCCAGTCGGCGGTCGAGACGTAGCCGGTGGAATACATCTGGTCCTGCGTCGCGCGACCGCCCCAGTAGGAGAGCGAGAAGGGCTGCTTGTTCCAGACTTCCGACCAGTAGCCGTCGCCGGGCTCGCGCTTGATCTCGATCTTGATGCCGGCCTTGGCGCAGGACTGCTGATAGAGCTGGGCGGCGTCGACGGCGCCGGGGAAGGCGACGTCGGAAGTGCGCAGCAGGATCGGGCCGCTGTGGCCCGACTTCTTGTAGAGAGCGGCCGCCTTCTCCGGGTCGAACTTGCGCTGTTCGATGTCGGCCGAAAACAGCGGGTAGGCTTCGTTGATAGGGAAGTCGTTGCCGACCGAGCCATAGCCGCGCAGGATCTTCGTCAGCATCTCCTCGCGGTCCATGGCGAGTTTCAGCGCCATGCGCAGGTCGTTGTTGTCGAAGGGCGCGGTGTCGCAGAACATGTTGAACGGGTAATAGCCCTTGCCCGACACGTTCTCGATGCTGACGCCCGGGATGCGCTTGACCAGGTCGACGACCTTGGGCTCGACGCGGTTGATCATGTGCACCTGGCCGCCCTGCAGCGCGGCCAGCCGCGCGGTGGCGTCATTGATGACGACGATCTCGATCTGGTCGGCATGGCCCATTTTGTCGCCCTGCCAGTAATTGGCGAAGCGCTCGCCGCCATGGCGCACGCCCGGCTGGTTGACGGTGACCTTGTAGGGACCGGCGCTGATGCCGGCATTGGGGTTGTCCTTGCCGCCATTGGGCTGGATGACGAGGTGATAGTCGGCCATCAGATAGGGGAAGTCGGCGTCGGCATCGCCGAGCGTGACGATGACTTCCTTGCCGCTTGCCTTGACGCCCTTGATGTTCTTGAGGATGCCGAGCGCGCCGGATTTGGACTTTTCGTCGGCATGGCGCTCGATGGTGGCGGCGATGTCTTCGGCGGCAACGGTCTTGCCATTGTGGAATTCGATCCCGTCGCGCACCTTGATCGTCCAGGTCTTGGCATCCTTGGAGGCGCCGATCTCCTGCGCGATCATATTGGTCAGGCTGTTGTCGGGCATCAGCCGAACGAGATATTCGCCCCACTGCTTGCCGAAGCTGAAGGTGACCTGGCTGAGGTTCAGCGCGGGGTCGAGGCTGTTGGTCGACTCGCCGCCCTGCAGGCCGGCCTTGAGGATGCCGCCCTTGACCGGCGTCTGTGCGAAGGCTTTCCCGGCCAGCGTCGTTGCCAGCGCTGCCGACACACCCAGCGCCGCCGTGCGGCCAAGGAAGTCGCGGCGCGATATCCGGCCTTGGCCGGCGAGCTCAGCGAGATGGTCGAGTTCCGTCTTCATGTCCTACCCCTTGTTGAAAACAACGTCACGGGCAGCGCCCGTCCGCAAGGACGTGTGGCGCTTTCGTGTTGCATCTGGATGACGACAGCCCCGACCAGCGGATCGCTAGTTCCCCGCGCTGGCCATGCGCCGCCCCTTGATCGCCTTTTCCAGCCAGCCGATTTCCATCTCCGGAACCGACGACAGGAGAAGGTCGGTATAGGCGTCGAAGGGCGGTGTCAGAACCTTGCTCTTCGAGCCGTAGCGGACCACTTCGCCGCGATACATCACCGCGATCGAATCGGCGATCGACTTCACCGTCGCCAGGTCGTGGGTGATGAAGAGATAGGCGACCTTTTCATGCTCCTGCAGATGCAGCAGCAGCTTGAGGATGCCGTTGGCCACCAGCGGGTCGAGCGCCGAGGTCACCTCATCGCAGATGATCAGCTTCGGCTTGGCGGCGAGCGAGCGGGCAATGCAGACGCGCTGCTTCTGGCCGCCTGAAAGCTCGGCCGGATAGCGGTCGACAAAGCCTTTGCCCATTTCGATCTCGTCGAGCAGTTCGGCGACGCGCTTGTCACGCTCCCTGCCGCGCATGCCGAAATAGAATTCCAGCGGCCGGCCGATGATGGTGCCGACGGTCTGGCGCGGGTTCATCGCCACGTCGGCCATCTGGTAGATCATCTGCAACTGGCGCAGATCCTCCTTTGGCCGGTCGGCAAGCCGGTTGGCAAGCGGGCGCCCATCGAAGGTGACGGTGCCTTGCTCGGGCGGCAAAAGGCCGGTGATGGCGCGCGCCAGCGTCGACTTGCCGGAGCCGGATTCGCCCACCACGGCCAGCGTCTGGCCGGGGTAGATGTCGACCGAGACGTTCTTCAGCACCTTGACCTGGCCGCCGCCATAGGCGGCGGTGACATTCTTCACCGACAGGAACGGCGTGACGCCGGGCTTCTGCTCGGAGTGCTCGATCTCATGCACCGATACCAGCGCGTTGGTGTATTCCTGGCGCGGCTCCTTGATGATCTGCCTCGTGCCGCCCCATTCGACCAGACGGCCGTGGCGGAGCACCATGATCTCGTCCGAGACCTGGGCGACGACGGCAAGGTCGTGGGTGATGTAGAGCGCCGCTACATGGGTGTCTCGGATGGCGTCCTTGATCGCCGCCAGAACGTCGATCTGCGTCGTCACGTCGAGCGCCGTCGTCGGCTCGTCGAAGACGATCAGGTCCGGCTCCGAGCACAGCGCCATCGCCGTCATCACGCGCTGCAACTGGCCGCCAGAAACCTGGTGCGGAAAGCGTTCGCCGATGGTTTCCGGGTTCGGCAGGCTGAGTTTCTTGAACAGCGCGACGGCGCGCTTTTCGGCTTCGGCGCGTGTCGCTGTGCCATGCAGCAGCGTGGCTTCCACCACCTGGTCCATCAGCCGGTGCGCCGGGTTGAAGGCAGCCGCCGCCGATTGCGCGACGTAGCAGACCTCGCGGCCGCGCAGCTTGCGGAAACCTTCCTTGCCGCCCTTCAGGATGTCGCGGCCGTTGAGGATCACCTCACCGCCGGTGATGCGCACGCCGCCGCGGCCATAGCCCATCGAGGACAGGCCGATGGTCGACTTGCCGGCACCGGATTCGCCGATCAGCCCAAGCACCTTGCCTTTTTCCAGCGTCAGCGAGACATCGTGCACCAACACGATGTTCTTCGGCGCCTCGCCGGGCGGGTAGACCGTGGCCTCGATGCGCAGATTTCGGATATCGAGCAGCACGCCGGGCTTCGCTTTGCTGTCGGCCATCACCCGCGTCCTCCCTTCAGGCTTGTCGTGCGGTTGAGGATCCAGTCGGCGACAAGGTTGACCGAGATGGCGAGCGCCGCGATCGCTGCCGCAGGAATGAGTGCCGCGGCGATGCCGAAGACGATGCCGTCCTTGTTCTCCTTGACCATGCCGCCCCAGTCGGCGTCCGGTGGCTGCACGCCAAGGCCGAGGAAGGACAGCGTCGACAGGAACAGCACCGCATAGATGAAGCGCAGGCCGAGTTCCGAAACCAGCGGCGACAGCGCATTGGGCAGGATCTCGCGGAAGATGATCCAGGCGCTGCCTTCGCCGCGCAGCTTGGCGGCCTCGACGTAATCCATGACGTTGATGTCGACGGCGACCGCACGTGACAGGCGATAGACACGGGTCGAGTCGAGAATGCCCATGACCAGGATCAGCGTCACCAGGTTTGTCGGCAGCACGGAAAGCACGACCAGGCCCATGATCAGTGTCGGGATCGACATCAGGAGATCGACAAGGCGCGACAGGATGGTGTCGAACCAGCCGCCGAACACCGCCGCCGAGAAACCAAGTATGGCGCCGAGCGAGAAGGACAGCGCCGTGGCCAGCACGGCGATGAACAAGGTAATGCGCGCGCCGTAGATCATGCGAGACAAGAGATCGCGGCCGAGATTGTCGGTGCCCAGCCAATGCGCCGCCGACATCGGTTCCCAGACGTCGCCGACGATCTCGGCATTGTCGTGCGGCGAGATCCACGGTGCCAAGATCGCCGCCAGCACGAACAGCGCCGTCAGCACCAGTCCGATCAGCGCGGGGATGGGGATGCGTTTTATATCGAGCATGCCCGCCCCCTCACTTTGGATGTCTGAGACGCGGATTGGCGACGATCGCCGCAATGTCCGCGATGATGTTCAGGCTGATGTAGACGGCGGCGAAGATCAGGCCGACCGCCTGCACCACCGGCACGTCGCGCTTGGTGACGTGATCGACCAGATACTGTCCCATGCCGGGATAGACGAAGATCACCTCGACCACGACGACGCCGACGATGAGATAGGCGAGGTTGAGCATGACGACGTTGATGATCGGCGCGATGGCGTTCGGGAAGGCGTGCTTGCGGATGACCGCGAAGGCCGAAAGCCCTTTGAGCTCCGCCGTCTCGACATAGGCCGACTGCATGACGTTGAGGATTGCCGCGCGGGTCATGCGCATCATGTGGGCGAGCACCACCAGCGTCAGCGCCGTTGCCGGCAGCGCGATGGCCTGCATCCGCTCGCCCAAAGGCATGCCATCATAGACGGTCGAGATGGCGGGGAATATCTGCCATTTCACCGCGAAGAAATAGACCAGGAGGTAGCCGATGAAGAATTCCGGAAAGGAGGTCGAGGCAAGCGCCAGCCCGGAGATCAGCTTGTCGACCCAGCCGTTGCGATAGCGCACCGCAATCAGGCCGAGGATGATCGCCAGCGGCACGGCCACGACCGCCGCCCAGAAGGCGAGGAACAGCGTGTTCCACAGCCGGCCCTTGATCGAGGTGGCGATGTCCTGGCCGCTCGACATGGCCGTGCCGAGGTCGCCGGTCAGCACGCCGCCCAGCCAGTGGAAATATCTGACATAAGCCGGGTCGTTCAGCCCGAGTTGCTCGCGCAGATTGGCGAGCGACTCCGGCGTCGCCGATTGTCCCAGAATGGCTTGCGCGACGTCGCCGGGCAGGATTTGCGTGCCGGCGAAGATCAGGACCGAAATGGCCAGCAAAAGGAGGATGCCCAGCGCGATGCGCTGGGCAATTAGCTTCAGGATGGGTGAGGACATCTCCGCAAAGCCGGACTCAGGCCTGCAGCCAGCACTTCGCCAGGGCGTAACCGTTCATCAGTTCCTGGTGCGGATCGTCCACCCAGCCATCGACCTTGGCGCCGGTGGCGTCGATGAACTGGTTGAACATCGGCAGGATCAGGCCGCCTTCGTCGCGCACCAGCACCGCCATGTCGTGGTACATCTGCTTGCGCTTGGCATCGTCGAGCTCGGCGCGCGCCGCCAGCACCATCTTGTCGAAGTCCGGGCGCTTGAAGCGCGTGTCGTTCCAGTCCGCGGTCGACAGATAGGCCGTCGAGTACATCTGGTCCTGCGTCGAGCGTCCGCCCCAGTAGGAAGCGCAGAAGGGCTGCTTGTTCCAGACCTCGTTCCAGTAACCGTCGCCGGGCTCGCGCTTGAGCTCGATCTTGATGCCGGCCTTGGCGGCGCTCTGCTGGAAGAGCTGCGAGGCATCGACTGCGCCCGGGAAGGCGACGTCCGAGGTCCGCAGCAGCACGGTGCCGTCATGGCCTGACTTCTTGTAGTGGAACTTGGCCTTGTCGGGATCGTACTTGCGCTGCTCGATCTCGGTGAACAGCGGATAGGACGCGTTGATCGGGAAGTCGTTGCCGAGCGAGCCGTAGCCGCGCAGCACCTTGGTCAGCATCTCCTCGCGGTCGATCGCGAGCTTCAGCGCCATGCGCAGGTCGTTGTTGTCGAACGGCGCCGTATTGCAATGCATGATGAAAACATAGTGGCCCGGTCCCGCATGGTTGCGGATGGTCACACCCGGCACGCGCTTGATCAGGTCGACGATCTTCGGCTCGACGCGGTTGATCATGTTGACCTGGCCGCCCTGCAGGGCGGCGGTGCGTGCCGTCGCATCGTTGATGACGACGATCTCGATCTGGTCGGCATGGCCCATCTTGTCGCCTTGCCAGTAGTTGGCGAAGCGCTCGCCGCCATGACGCACGCCGGGCTCGTTGGTCTTGACCACATAAGGGCCGGCCGAAATGCCGGCATCGGCCTTGTCCTTGCCGCCATTGGGCTGAACGATCAGGTGATAGTCGCTGAGCAAATAGGGAAGGTCGGCATTGGCCTCCTTCAGCGTCAGCACCACTTCCTTACCGCTGGCCTTGATGGTCTCGATGCCCTTCATGTAGCCGAGAGCGCCTGATTTCGACTTCTCGTCGGAATGGCGTTCGAGCGTGGCGGCAACGTCCTCGGCGGTCACGGTCTTGCCGTTGTGGAACTCGACGCCGTCGCGGATCTTCAGCGTCCAGACCTTGGCGTCCTTGGATGAGCCGATGTCTTCGGCGATGCGGTTCTCGAGCTTGCCCTCGGGCGAAAGCTCGACGATCATTTCACCCCAGCACTTGCCGAAGGCGAACGGCACCTGCGTCATGAACAGGGCGGGATCGAGACTGTTGGTGGATTCGCCGCCGACCAGGCCGGCTTTCAGCGTGCCACCCTTGACCGGGCCTGCCGCACGCGCTGCGCTTGAAAGCAGGGAGTTGGCGAAGGGTGCCGCGATGCCGAGCGCTGCCGCCCGGCCGAGAAAATCGCGACGGCTCAGCTTGCCCGCTGCAACATGCCGGCTAAGGAATTCGAGTTCATTCGACATTTTCAGTTCCTCACTCTGGTGGTTCGACTCTGCGGTCGATTTTCTTTGTTAATTCTCCCTGAATAATGAGGGTAAGCCAATGCCGTAAGCAAGACCGAATGCGACATGCCGTGGCGTAAATCGTACGTCGCATTTGGACCAAAGGGGTCGGCGCTCAAACAAGCGCGCGTGGAATTTTCTCCTCGAAATCGCGCTCGAAGACGATTTTCTCACCCTCATAGGCCTCGATTCTGGCGCTGACGATGAAGTTTTGTGCGTCCGACCGCATCTCGGCCCATGTCTCGGTTCGCACAGACCATCCATTTCGCGACAGTGTCTGCGTCCAGTGCGTTTTCCCCGAGGCTGACGATGGATTGTCAGGATGGATCGTCCAGGTCTCGCGGGCGATGCTGCCATTGACGAGGCCATGGTCGAGATCGCGCACCGCGCCGAAATCGTCCGCTATGGAAAGCGTGACGATTCCGGTCTTTTCGTCGCGATCGACATGGCGCTCGGAATTGGCGGCACGGATCGTTTCGGTCGCCCAGGGCGCAGCGCCTTCCGGCTCGGCGAACGTCGCTTCGTTGCCTGTCGCAAGCGGCCGCAACGGCAGAGCCAGTCTCGCCGCCGACAAGGTCAGCTGCACCGGCTCCGGCGAGGGCCAGATGGCAGGCCAGTAGGCGTTCGACACGGCAATGCGTAGGCGGTGGCCGGCCGGCACGCGATAGGCGCATTGATCGAGCACGACGCGCGCCGAGACCGTCTCGCCCGGCACCAGGGCCTGAGGGAATTCATGCGAATCGCGGTGCGTCAAATTGAGCACGCCATAGGAGATCAGCTCCGAGGCGCCGTCGGGATGCACGTCGCAGAGCCTGACCGCGATGTTGGCCTGCGGGCGGTCGGAGGCGAGCGTGACCTCGACTTCCGGCGCGCCGACAATGTCGATGGCCTCGGTCAGTTCCGGCTGGTCGAAACACACCGACAGCGCATCGTCGGGGCGCTGATCACCAGGCAATTCCGGGCCGAAGGTGAACGGAAAATACTCGCCGCCGGCGAGGCCGCAGGTCTGTGGCGAGGCGACGATGGCCGGCTTGCTCCCCTTGGCCAGCAGTTCGATCGTCTGGGCCTTGATCGCGGGCGACGGCCATTCTTTCTCCGCCACCCAGCGGCCGGGCCGCTCTGGATGCCAACGCGCCGGGCGCACGCTGTCCATCACATAGGCGCGGTAGGCGGGATCGTCCTCGACGCCGGTCTCGGCGTCCTTCAGCCAGCGGTCCCACCAGCGCAGCGCCTCCTGCAGGAAGCCGATGGCCGGCTGAGGCCCGGCATAATGCGGGTATTTGTGGATCCAGGGCCCGACAATGCCTTTGACCGGCGCCTCGATGTTGCTGACGAGGTTGGAGATCGTGTTGCGGTACCCGTCATGCCAGCCGCCGATCGACAGAACAGCCGCCTTGACGGCCGAAAAATCCTCGCAGATCGAACCGCGCTTCCAATAGGCGTCGCGGTGCTGGTGGCTGAGCCACAGCGGCAAAAGGAAAGGCTGGTTCTCCAGCCGCGTCAGCCACAGATCGCGCCATCTGTTGTCGCCGGCGATCAGCGGGTCCGGCGGCCGCGACGAATAGGAGAGCATCGTCGACGCCCAGCCGAAATTCTCGATCAGCAGGCAGCCGCCCTTGTAGTGGATGTCGTCGGCATAGCGGTCGACGGTCGAACACAGGCTGATCACTGCCTTCAGCGCCGGCGGCTGCTTGGCCGCCACCTGCAGACAGTTGAAGCCGCCCCAGGAAATGCCCATCATGCCGACATTGCCGTTGCACCAGGGCTGAGCCGCCGCCCAGGCAATGACGTCGCAGGCATCCTGCAATTCCTGCTCGGAATATTCGTCGTCCATCAGCCCTTCGGAATCGCCATTGCCGCGCATGTCGACGCGGATCGATGCGTAGCCGTGGCCGGCGAAATAGGGATGCGTCAGCTGGTCGCGAAAAATGGTGCCGTCGCGCTTGCGGTAGGGCAGGTGCTCGAGGATGACTGGCACCGGATCATCGCCGGCATCCGCCGGCATCCACACCCGCGCCGACAGCCGGCAGCCATCCGGCATGACGATGCCCATATCGGGGAATTCGACGACCTTGCGGGGAAATTCGGTGATGGTTTTCATGGGTGCGCATAACGCCCCGCGGCGAGCCAACTTTCAACCGCCATTCGCGACTGGAGCAGCGAATTATGCGACCTGTGCCGCTACCTGTTCACACGCTCAATTCAGCGGAATGTCGTTTTCGCTCTTGCTCGCCTGATAGGTGCTGGATAGCTCGTCGTAACACGCCGAGATCTTGCCGATGCGCGCCTCAAGCCGCTGGCGCTCCGCCTCGGGCAGTGTCCGCACCAGCCTGCGGATGGAAAAACTCTTCCAATAGGCGTTCTCGGCATTGTAGCCGCCGGGGTCGAGGGTGAAGACCTCTTTCAGGATCTTCAGGTCGTGCGGGATGGCAAAACTGTCGCGCGAATCCTCGTGGCTGAAGAGGTAGTAGAAATTGTCGAAGCCGGTCCAGGTGATCGCCGACAGGCAGAGCGAGCAGGGCTCATGCGTGGCGACGAACAGGGCATCCTTGGTGTCGACGCGCTCGGCTTTCGGCATCTCGTAGAACCGCTTCAGGCAATGCACCTCGCCATGCCAGAGCGGGTTTTCGATCTCGTTGTTGGTCTCGGCCAGCACCAGTGAGCGGTCGTCCTTGCGCAGGATCGCGGCGCCGAACAGCTTGTTGCCATGGGTAACGCCCTCGGCCGTCTTCGGCACGATGTCGTGCTCGATGACGTCGAGCAGGCGGTCGATCAGGGAAACGTCGGTCATGAGAATCAAAGCTTTCAGGGGAGATGGATCTCGTAGGCGTGCGAGAAATGGAACTCTTCGAGGTTGGAGCCGTCGCCGCCACGGTCGACGATCAGGAAGTCCTGGGGCTCGCCAAGCGGCGTCAGCACGCCATGCCAGAGATTGCGCGAATAATTGATGCCTTGTCCGGGCGCGGTGATGAAGGCGTGCGGCTCGCCCGGCCCCTCCTTACCGTCATGGCAGACGACGACCAGGAACGGACGCGGCGACAGCGGGATGAAGGCCTGGCTGCCGAACGGATGCCGCTCGACCATGGTCAGTTTCAGCGGCAGTTCGTAAGGCGTGCCGCTCACCATCGAGATCAGCACGCGCGCGTTCGGTCCCGTCGCCTCGGCGGTCGCCAGATCATGGTAACGCTCGGCCTTGCCGCCATTGATCGGGTAGTGGTTGTCGCCCCCCATGTCGATGACATCGCCGAAGGGGGCGAAAGCCTCGCGGGTCAGCGGCTGTGCTGTGATCCGGGTCACCGCGCGCGACCGCCAATGCCCGCCCCGCCGAGCTTGGCGTGCCGGTTGACGTCCTTGTAGAGCAGATAGCGGAATTTGCCCGGGCCGCCGGCATAGCAGGCCTGCGGGCAGAAGGCGCGCAGCCACATATAGTCGCCGGCCTCGACCTCGACCCAGTCCTGGTTCAGGCGATAGACCGCCTTGCCTTCCAGCACATAGAGCCCGTGCTCCATGACATGCGTCTCGGCGAACGGAATGACGGCGCCCGGCTCGAGCGTGACGATGGTCATGTGCATGTCGTGGCGCAGATCGGCCGGGTCGACAAAGCGTGTCGTCGCCCAGCGGCCCTCGGTGCCCGGCATCGGCGTCGGCGCGATATCCTGCTCGTTGGTGAAGAAGGCTTCCGGCACGTCGAGACCGTCGACCACTTCGTAAGCCTTGCGAATCCAGTGGAAACGAACAGCAGCCTTGGCCTCGTTGCGAACGGTCCAGCCGCTCGCCGGCGGCAGGAAGGCAAAGCCGCCGGGCCTTAAGCTATGCTTCTTGCCGCCGAGCAGAACGGTCAGTTCGCCCTCGACCACGAACAGGGCGCCTTCGGCGCCGGCATCGGGTTCCGGGCGGTCGCTGCCGCCGCCGGGCTCGACCTCGACAATGTATTGCGAAAACGTCTCGGCAAAACCGGACAGCGGCCGCGACAGGATCCAGACGCGGGTCTTGTCCCAGAACGGCAAGGCGCTGGTGACGATGTCGCGCATCACGCCTTTGGGGATGACGGCGTAGGCCTCGGTAAAGACGGCGCGGCCGGTCAGAAGCTCGCTCTGGCCGGGATGGCCGCCATGCGGTGCGTAGTAGGTGCGCTCTGGCATCCTGATCGTATCCATGGGTTCAAACCTATTGCGGTAGCATGTCTCTGAGGCGGAGCAGCGCGATACGCTCGACCTGTTTGCAGGCGGTCTCGAATTCGACGCCGCGGCTGTTGCCGATGCGCGCCTCGAATTCCGCCAGGATTTGCTCCTTGGTCTTGCCCTTCACAGCGATGATGAAGGGGAAGCCGAAGGTGGTGACGTAGGCGGCATTGAGCTTGGAGAACAGCTCGCGCTCCTTGTCGGTCAGCGCGTCGAGGCCGGCGGAGGCCTGTTCCCGGGTCGATTCCGCCGTCAGCCGCCTGGCCTTGGCCAGCTTCCCGGCAAGATCGGGATGGGCGTTGAGCACGCCCAGCCGCTCGGTTTCGCTGGCGGAACGGAAGATGCGGCAGAGCGCATTGTGCAGGCCGCCAGCCGTATCGTGAGCCGGGCCGAGCTCCAGCTCGTAGGCACGCTCGGCGATCCAGGGCGAATGCTCGAACACGCCGCCGAATGTGTGAACGAAGGTTTCGAATTCCATCTTCGAGGGGCGCAGCGCCGCCGGCTTGTAGGGATGGTTCTCCTGCCAGTGCCTCGCGATGTCGATGCGCCGCGCCAGCCAGACCTTGTCGTGCGATCTGACATAGTCGACGAAGCGCTTCAGCGCCGCCACCCGGCCCGGCCGGCCGACGAGGCGGCAATGCAGGCCGATATTCATCATGCGCGGCCGCCCGGCCTGGCCCTCGGCGTAGAGCGTGTCGAAACTGTCCTTGAGATAGGAAAAGAACTGGTCGCCCGAGTTGAAGCCCTGCGGCGTGGCGAAGCGCATGTCGTTGGCGTCGAGCGTATAGGGGATGATGAGCTGCGTGCCGCCGGCATGCTCGTACCAGTAGGGCAGTTCATCGTCATAGGTGTCGGAGACGTAGTCGAAGCCGCCCTCTTCGGCCACCAGCCGCACCGTATTGACCGATGTGCGGCCCGTATACCAGCCTGTCGGGCGCTGGCCGGTCACCTCGTAGTGCAGCTTGATCGCGGCTTCGAGGTCGCGGCGCTCATCCTCGGCGCTATGGTCGCGGTAATCGATCCACCGCAGCCCGTGCGAGGCGATCTCCCAGCCGGCGTCCTGCATGGCCGTGACCTGGTCGGGCGAGCGGGCGAGTGCCGTGGCGACGCCGTAACAGGTCACCGGGACCTGCGATTCGCTGAACAGGCGCAGCAGCCGCCAGAAGCCGGCCCGCGCGCCATATTCGTAGATCGATTCCATGTTCCAATGGCGCTGTCCCACCCACGGTGCGGCGCCGACGATTTCCGACAGGAAGGCTTCCGACGCCTTGTCGCCATGCAGCACGCAATTCTCGCCGCCCTCTTCGTAATTGACGACGAACTGCACGGCGACATGCGCCCCGCCGGGCCATTTCGGATCCGGTGGATTGGCTCCGTAGCCGCGCATGTCTCTGATGTAACGCATTGCCCCTCCTGCCGGACGCTGCCGGAAGTTGTGATCAGGATAGTCGAAAGGGTTGCCGCCGCATTCCCTTGAAATTTTTGAAAGTGTTTTTGTGCCGCTCCGCTCGACCGGGACTTATGCATCGCCTTTAATTGGCGCACAATTCATTGCTTTGTTCTGATGTATCGGGCCAGTTCGTTCATATTGGAAATGGGAGGCGCCAGTGGCAGAAACGTCGAAAGCCGATGGCGGACGTCTGACGACGCATGTCCTCGACACAGCGACCGGCAAGCCGGCGGCTGGGCTGTCGATCGCGCTCTACCGTCTCGACGGTTCGGCCAGGACGCTTCTGAAGACGGTTGCAACCAATGCCGATGGCCGCTGCGACGCGCCGTTGCTGGCCGGCGGGGAATTTCGCGCCGGCGAATACGAATTGGTGTTCGCGGCCGGCGACTATCTGCGTGGCCGGGGCACAAGACTGCCCGAGCCGGCGTTCCTTGACAGCGTGCCGATCCGCTTCGGCATGGCGGAAGCGGTGCACTATCATGTGCCATTGCTGATCTCGCCATATGGCTATTCGACCTACAGGGGGAGCTGAGGCATGGCCAAGGTCACTATCCGCAACGAAATCCGCTTCATCCTCAATGGCAGGGATGTCGTGCTCTCCTCCGTGGCGCCCGACGCGACCCTGCTCGACTGGCTGCGGCTCGACCGTTCGTTGCGCGGCACCAAGGAAGGCTGCGCCGAGGGCGATTGCGGCGCCTGCACCGTGCTGGTCGGCAGACTGTCTGCCGGCGGCCTTGTCTATGAAAGCGTCAATGCCTGCATCCGTTTTCTCGGCTCGCTCGACGGCACCCATGTTGTGACGGTGGAGCATCTGCGCGGTGCGCCCGGCCAATTGCATCCGGTGCAGCAGGCGATGGTCGATTTCCACGGCTCGCAATGCGGCTTCTGCACGCCGGGCTTCGTCATGTCGCTCTATGGCTTGTGGATGAAGTCGCCCGACCCATCGAACGCGGCCATCGAAAAGGCCTTGCAAGGCAATCTCTGCCGCTGCACCGGCTACGAAGCGATCATGCGCGCGGCGCACGCCATCTCCAGCTACGGCAAGGCGGCAAAGGATCCGCTGGCGGTGGAGCGCAAGGCGATCACCGCGAGGCTCGAAGCATTGCATGATGGCGCGCGGGTCGAGATCGGTTCGGGCAAGGCGCGGCTCATCGTGCCGGCCAATGTCGATGATTTCGCCGCCGTGCTCGACAAGGAACCCGGCGCCACGATCGTCGCCGGCTCGACCGATGTCGGCCTGTGGGTGACCAAGCATATGCGCGACATCTCGCCGGTGGTCTTCATCGGCAATCTCGAGGGGCTGTGCACCATCGTCGAAGACAAGGGCGTCATTTCGATCGGCGCCGGCGTCACCTACACCGAAGCCTTTTCGACGCTGTCGAAACGCATCCCGGCGCTCGGGCCGCTGTTCGACCGCATCGGCGGCGAACAGGTGCGCAACATGGGCACGATCGGCGGCAACATCGCCAACGGTTCGCCGATCGGCGACACACCGCCGCCCCTGATCGCGCTCGGCGCGCGCCTGACCCTGCGCAAGGGCAAGAAGCGGCGCACGATCCCTCTGGAGACCTTTTTCATCGCCTATGGCAAGCAGGACCGGCAGCCGGGCGAATTCGTCGAGGCCGTGCACGTGCCCGTCCCGGCGAAGGGAGAAAAATTTGCCGTCTACAAAATCACAAAACGCCGCGACGAGGACATCACGGCGGCCCTCGGCGCCTTCTTCCTGACGCTGGCCAGGGACGGCACGGTCGCCGATGTCCGTATCGCTTATGGCGGCATGGCGGCGACGCCAAAGCGAGCCTCTTTTGTCGAACAGGCATTGCTCGGCAGGCCCTGGACCGAAGAGACGGTCGAGACGGCGATGGTGGAATACACTCGGGATTTCACCCCGCTCACGGACATGCGGGCGTCGGCCGAATATCGGGCGTTGGCGGCCAGGAACCTGTTGCTGCGCTTCTTTGTCGAAACCACCGGCACCAGGGCGCCCTTCCAGGTGTCCCGCAACGAGGCGGCATGATGAACAAGCACGCCACATCAAATCTCAAGGCCGAGAAGATCGTCGGCGGCGTCGCCACCGACCAGCGGCATGATTCCGCCCACAAGCATGTCAGCGGCACCGCCGTCTACATCGACGACATGCCGGAACCGGCAGGCACGCTGCATGGCTGCCTCGGGCTCTCGGCCGCCGCGCATGCCACCATCACCCGCATGGACCTTTCGGCGGTGCGCGGTGCCCCTGGAGTCGTCGATGTGCTCACGGCAAAGGATGTGCCGGGCGAGAATGACATTTCGCCGACCGGTCGGCACGATGAGCCGGTGCTCGCCGACGGCAAGGTCGAGTTCTTCGGTCAGCCGATCTTCTGCGTTATCGCCGAAACCCGTGAGCAGGCTCGCCGCGCCACCAGGCTGGCCAAGGTCGAGTACAAGCAATTGCCTTTCGTCACCGACATTGGCGAACTCGATCCGAGGAAGGATAAGCTCGTTACGCCGCCGCTTACCTTGAAGCGCGGCGATGCCGCCGCTGCGATCAAGGCGGCGCCGCGCCGGCTGAAGGGCAAGATGCGCGTCGGCGGCCAGGAGCATTTCTATCTTGAAGGCCATATCGCCATGGCCGTTCCCGGCGAGGACGAGGACGTCACCATATACTCCTCGACCCAGCATCCGAGCGAAGTCCAGCACATGGTGAGCCATGCGCTCGGCGTACCCAGCAATGCCATCACGGTTGAGATCCGCCGCATGGGCGGTGGTTTCGGCGGCAAGGAAACGCAAGGCAACCAGTTTGCCGCGCTCGCGGCCATCGCTGCGAAGAAGCATCATCGCGCCGTCAAGATCCGGCCCGACCGCGATGACGACATGATCGCCACCGGCAAGCGTCACGATTTCCTCGTCGACTACGAAGTCGGCTTTGACGAGGAAGGCAATATTCTCGGTGTCGATTTCATGTTCGCCGCGCGTTGCGGCTTTTCGTCGGACCTGTCAGGCCCGGTCACCGATCGAGCGCTGTTTCATTGCGACAACACCTATTTCTGGCCGGCGGTGCACGCGCAGTCGGCGCCGCTCTACACCAACACCGTGTCGAACACCGCTTTCCGGGGCTTCGGCGGCCCGCAAGGCATGGTCGGCGCCGAACGGGTCATCGACGAGGTTGCGTTCGCGCTCGGCAGGGATCCGCTCGAGATCCGCAAGAAGAATTTCTACGGCACCAGCGACCGCAACATCACGCCCTACCATCAGACGGTCGAGGACAACATCATCCAGCGCATCGTCGCCGAGCTCGAGGAGAGCGCCGGCTATGCGCGGCGGCGGCGTGAAATATCGGCCTTCAACGCCAACAGCCGTTTCATCAAGCGCGGCCTGGCGCTGACGCCGGTCAAGTTCGGCATTTCCTTCACCGCCACGCACTACAACCAGGCCGGCGCGCTGGTGCATGTCTACACCGATGGTTCGGTGCATCTGAACCATGGCGGCACCGAGATGGGGCAGGGGCTCTACCTCAAGGTCGCGCAGGTGGTGGCGGAAGAATTCCAGATCGACCTCGACCAGGTGAAGATCACCGCGACCACCACCGGCAAGGTGCCCAACACCTCGGCCACCGCGGCGTCGTCCGGTTCCGACCTCAATGGCATGGCGGCACAGAATGGCGCTCGCCAGATCAAGGACCGGCTGACCGATTTCGCCGCCGAAAAATACCAGGTGCCGCGCGATCAGGTGCTGTTCCTGCCCAACCGGGTGCGCATCGGCAACCAGGAGATCGCCTTCGCCGATCTCGTCAAGCAGGCCTATATGGCGCGCATCCAGCTCTCGGCCGCGGGCTTCTACAAGACGCCGAAAATCCACTGGAACCGCGACAAGGGACAGGGCCGCCCCTTCTACTATTTCGCCTACGGCGCCTCCTGCTCGGAAGTCTCTGTCGACACGCTGACCGGCGAATATGTGGTCGAGCGCACCGATATCCTGCACGAGACCGGCCGTTCGCTGAACCGCGCCATCGACCTCGGCCAGATTGAGGGCGGCTTCATCCAGGGCATGGGCTGGCTGACGACCGAGGAATTGTGGTGGGACGACAAGGGCCGGCTGCGCACCCACGCGCCGTCGACCTACAAGATCCCGCTCGCCTCCGACCGGCCGAAGATCTTCAACGTCACTTTGGCCGACTGGCCGGAAGCCGGCGAGCCGACGATCCACCGCTCCAAGGCAGTCGGCGAGCCGCCTTTCCCGCTCGGCATGTCCGTGCTGCATGCGCTGTCGGATGCGGTGGCCAGCGTCGCCGATCACAGGATTTGTCCCCGCCTTGACGCGCCGGCGACGCCGGAGCGTGTGCTGATGACGATCGAGCGGCTGAAAGGCGAGGCGAAGGCCTGAATCCGGCAAAACGTGCAATTTAGGCCGAAAAACCCTATGTTTCCCGCACGGGAATGCGAATGATGACTTCGAAAGTGCAAAGCCTGAAAGACTTCCTGGCTGGCCCGGGTCGCCTCGCTTTGGTCGAAGTGGCCGGCACCAAGGGTTCGACCCCGCGCGAGAAGGGCGCCTTCATGCTGGTCTCGCGGGAGGCGATTGTTGGCACGATCGGCGGCGGCCAGCTCGAATATATGGCGATCGACAAGGCGCGGCAGATGCTTTTCTCCCCCCTTGAGGGGGAGATGGCCGCGAAGCGGTCAGAGGGGGTCCTCTCAGAAGGCACCGCAGTGGCGTCAAGCACTCCGTCGACGACCCCACCCGACGGCTTCGCCGCCACCCTCCCCTCAAGGGGGAGGGGAACCCGCATCGAGGTCGATGAAGTCTGTGCCACGCTTGACGTGCCGCTCGGGCCGGAGATCGGCCAATGCTGCGGCGGGCGCGTCGAGGTCCTGATCCGGCTTGTCGACGGCGCGCTCGCTGCTGAGCTGGTTTCGGCCGCCGAAGCCGAAGAAGCCCAGCTGCCGCACGTCTATATCTTCGGCGGCGGCCATGTCGGCCAGGCGCTAGCGTCGGCGATCGCGCTTCTGCCGGTGCACGGCGTCGTCATCGAGACGCGGGCCGAGGCGCTGGAAGGCATGCCGGAAAGTGTCGAGACGTGGCTGACGCCGATGCCCGAGGCCGAAGTGCGCACCGCTCCGCCCGGCACCGCCTTCGCCATCCTCACCCACGACCACGCGCTGGATTTCCTGATCGTCGCCGAGGCTCTGAAACGCGACGACGCGGCCTATGTCGGCATGATCGGCTCGAAGACCAAGAAAGCGACGTTCAGGAACTGGTTCCTGAAATCGGCCGAAGGCATGGACGCGGAATTTGCCCGCCTCGTCTCGCCGATCGGCGGCGATGCCGTCAAGGACAAGCGCCCGCCTGTCATCGCAGCCCTTGCCGCCGCCGAGATCATGACGGCGCTGGTGGTTCGCAACGCGGCGTCCGACCATCAGGTCCAGCAGGGCAAGGTCATGGTCGGTTAGCCACCGTCGGCCGGTCTGTTTTTTGATCGCAGGAAAGATGCATTTGCGATATCCACCCGGCCTAGCGGCATGAGGTGAGGCTACATGGACGTTCTGAAAATCGCGGCTTTCTCGGACGGCAACACCGGTGGCAATCCCGCTGGCGTTCTGATCAGCGATGTCTTGCCCGACGCGGCCGAGATGCAGCGTCTGGCGGCGGAGGTGGGGTTCTCGGAGACGGCCTTTGCCGCGCCGGATGGAGAGAGCTGGCGGGTCCGCTATTTCTCGCCGGAAACCGAGGTTCCCTTCTGCGGTCACGCCACCATCGCCTTGGGAGCGGCCTTGGTCCGACAGTTCGGCGATGGGATTTTTCCGCTGAAACTCAACCAGGCGAGCATCACCGTCGAAGGGTTCCGTGATGGAGCCAACGTTGCCGCCGCGTTGCAGTCGCCGCCGACACGCAGCAAGCCGGCGCCGCCGGCGCTGATTTCCGAGGCGCTGGCGCTGTTCGGCTATGCCGCGGCCGATCTCGATCCTGCCATTCCGCCGGCGCTGATCCACGGTGGCGCGGACCATCTGGTCTTGGCCCTGAAGTCGCGCGAAGCCCTGGCGGCCATGCGTTACGATCTGAAAGCCGGGCAGGCCCTGATGCGGCGCGAAGGGCTGGTGACGATCCTGCTCGCTTATGCCGAAACGCCACGGCTGTTCCACACACGCAACCCCTTTGCCTCGGGCGGTGTCTATGAGGATCCGGCGACGGGCGCCTCGACGGCCGCCTTTGGCGGCTATCTCAGAGACATCGGATGGCCGCATGGCGGCGCGATCAATGTCGTGCAGGGCGAGGACATGGGCATGCGCTCGCGCCTGCGCGCCGATATTGCGCCCGAGATGGGCAGCTCGATCAGGGTTTCGGGCACGGCCCGGATGATGGACGAAGCATAGGAACCGCCGGCTCAAGCCGGCCGCTTCAGGCCCAGATGATCGCGCAGCGTGCGGCCCTCGTATTCCCGGCGAAACAGGCCGCGCCGCTGCAGTTCCGGCACCACCAGCGTGGCAAAGGCATCGAGTTCGCCCGGGAAATAGGACGGCATGACGTTGAAGCCGTCGGCTGCCCCGCCTTCGAACCGTGCCTGCAATTCGTCGGCCACCTGAGCCGCCGTGCCGACAATGCGCCAATGGCCGCGCGCGCCGGCGAAATGGCGGGCAAGCTGGCGGATGGAAAGGCCGTCGCGGCGCGATTGCTCGATGACCAGCGCCTGCCGGCTTTTCATGCCCTCGCTCTCCGGCAGTTCGGGCAGTGGCCCGTCGATCGGGTAGCGTCCGAGATCGGAGATGCTGAGATAGCTGGAGAGCAGCGCCACGCCGACGTCGTCGGGGATCAGCGCCTGCAATTCCTCATGCTTCTCGCGGGCTTCAGCCTCGGTTTCCGCCACCACGGGCGAGACGCCGGGCATGATCTTGATGTCGTCAGGCTCCCGTCCATAGGCCGCCATGCGCCCCTTGAGGTCGTCGTAGAAGGCCTTGGCCTCTTCAAAGGTCTGCGCCGCCGTGAACACCACGTCGGCGGTGCGGGCGGCGAGGTCACGGCCGACATCCGAGGCGCCCGCCTGGACCATGACCGGCGCGCCCTGCGGCGAACGCGGCACATCGAGCGGGTCGCGCACCGAAAAGCTCTGGCCGTCATGGCCGGAAGCCTTGCCGAGCCAAAGGCCGGTGACCACTTCGGCGAATTCGCGCGCCCGCTCATAGCGGTCGGCATGCGGCTTGAGGCCGGTAGAGCCGAAATTGGCGGCTTCGATCGGGCTGGCCGAGGTCACCAGGTTCCAGCCGGCCCGGCCGCCGCTCAAATGGTCGAGCGACAGGAAAGTCCGCGCCAGCCCATAGGGCTCGTTGTAGCTCGTCGATGCGGTGGAAACGAGGCCGATGCGGCTGGTCTGCACGGCGAGGGCAGAAAGCAGGCTGATCGGCTCAAAGCCGATCGAGCGCGACGTCTGGCTGGCGATGCCGACATTGGCTTCGCGCAGGCCCGCGGCGTCCTCGCAGAAAATCATGTCGAACCTGGCCGCTTCCGCCGTACGCGCCAGCTGGATGTAGTGGTCGATGTCGATACCGGCCGTCACATGCGCCTTGGGGTGGCGCCAGGCGGCGATGTGATGACCGGCCGCCCATAGAAACAGGCCGAGCTTCATCTGGCGCGCGCTCATTTTGCGCCTCCCGTGCCAAGCCCAAGATGTGCGCGCAGCGTTGCGCCTTGTTGACCCTGGCCGGCGATGCCATGGCGCCGGAGCTCTGGCAAAACGCGGTCGGCAAAACTCTGAAGTCCTGGAATATCGGCTGGCAAAACAAAATTGAAGCCGTCACAGCCGCTCGATTCCAGCAAGGCTTGGAGGCTGCCGACGTCCGGTTCGGATGACAGGGCCATCGTTGCCAGTACCTTCACGGTCTCCGGTTGGCGGCCGATAGCGGCGGCTCGGCGCTTCAGGTCGCCAACGGCAACTTTCAAGGCCTCAGACGGCTGTCCTTCGATGAGGACGACGTCGGCGCCGCCGCTTGCGAGATCAATATCAGCCTCGGCCGGGTCGGACATGATTAGCACCGGCCTGTCCTGCGGCGACCGTGCGACGTTGAGCGGCCCGCGTACCGAGAAGAATTCGCCGATGTGGTTCAGCGGCTGCATCTTGTCCGGATCGTGGAAGCGGCCCCCTGCCTTGTCGAACAGCAGCGCATCGCGCCCCCAGCCAATCCACAACGCCCGTACGATGTTGATGAACTCCTTGGCGCGGCGGCGGAAATCATCGTCGCAAAAACCCTCGGGCCGGCTGAAGTTTCCGGCTTCGCGCGGGTTCTGCCGCAGCGTCGCGTTCCAGCCGATGCGGCCATGGCTGATGATATCAAGCGAAGCAAACCGGCGCGCCAGGTTGTAGGGCTGATGCGCGAGCGTGGAGGCGCTGGCAACGAGACCGATCCTGTCGGTCACCGTCGCCAGAGCGGCCAGCAGCGTCGTAGCTTCAAACGGGCTGCTCGATGGTTTGTCGGCGGAGTCGGAAATGATGACCATGTCCACGCCCGCCGCTTCCGCGCCGCGAACGAAGCTGCTGACCTGACCGAAGTCCAGGACGGCGTGTCCTTTGCCGGCAGCGATGTTGAGCGAAATGGCGAGATGCATCGCACCAACCTAAGTTCGCCGCTGCGCAAGGCAAGCCCGGCGAATGGACCAGAAGGCCGGCACTTGCCGGCCAGCCCCCGGTTGCCGCTCGGCCCTCACTTACCCGCCAGAATATCCTTGATCAGCCGTTGGCAGCGCTCGGCCATGAAGTCGAGCAAAAGCCGAACCTTGGGGTCCTGCAGCTTCTTGTGCGGATAGACGGCGGCGAACTGCACCGGCGTCGGCGGCGTGTTGGCCAGGATCACCTGCAGCCGCCGGTCGCGGATGAACGGTTCGACCTCGAAGCGCGGCTTGTTGATGATGCCGCGCCCAGACAGCGCCCAGCCGGTCAGCACGTCGCCATCGTCGGTGTCGTAGGGTCCGTGCACTTCGAATTTCTGCGGCCCGGTCGGCGTTTGCAGCGTCCAGACATATTCGCGCGCGCCGGAATAGCGCAGCATCAGGCAGTCGTGTTTCTTGCCGATCAGTTCCTGCGGCTCGGCGGGCTCACCACGCGCTTCCAGATATTTCGGCGCCGCCACCAGCACACGCTCGCATTCCATGATGCCGCGCATCCTGAGGCTGGAATCCTCGATGATGCCGAGCCGGAAGGCGACGTCGATGCCTTCCTTCATGATGTCGACATTGTGGTCCGAGAGCCTGAGCCGCACCTCGATGTCAGGATATTTGTCGTGGAAGTCGGGAATGCCCGAGGCCACCAGCCGCCGGCCAAGGCCCAGCGGTGCGGTCACGCGAATGGTGCCGCGCGGCTGGCCGGACAGCGCCGAGACGGCGGCTTCCGCTTCGGTGATGGCCTCCAGCACCTGCTTGGCGCCTGCGTAAAACACCGTGCCATGCTCGGTCGGCATCAATTGCCGCGTCGTGCGGTTGAACAGCCGCACGCCCAGATGCTTCTCCAGTTCCTTGATGCGGTTGGAGGCGACGGCCGGCGAAATGCGCATGTCGCGGCCCGCCGCCGACAGATTGCCGAGTTCGACGACGCGGACGAAGACGGCGATGTTGTCGAGATAGGCCATGCGGAGCACCTTCGCCGGTTTGCAGCGATCAACCTAGCGCATGACCCCGAAAATCAGGAATCGATTTTCGGAAAGGATCATGCGCCAGATCAAAGAGCTACAGCGTCCTTTGCGCGTCCATGAGGACGCGCGGCGCTGTAGTATTTTCCATTTTTTTTTGAAAGTCATCGTACACCTCGCCTCTTTCCGTTTGCGCGCCACACCGTAAAGTCAGCCAATCGGCAGGGACGACTTCAATGATGGATTTCGCGATTTTCTGGGACTGGGTGAGCTTTGCCGTTCGGTGGCTGCATGTCATCACCGGCATCGCCTGGATCGGCTCGTCCTTCTATTTCGTCGCGCTCGATCTCGGCCTGCGCCAGCGTCCGGGCATGCCCGTCGGCGCCTTCGGCGAGGAATGGCAGGTGCATGGCGGCGGCTTCTACCACATCCAGAAATATCTGGTGGCGCCGGCCGAGATGCCGGAGCATCTGACCTGGTTCAAATGGGAATCCTACGCCACCTGGCTGTCCGGCTTCGCCATGCTGTGCGTGGTCTACTATGCCGGCGCCGACCTGTTCCTGATCGATCCGAATGTGCTGCCAATGTCGGTGCCGGTCGGCATCCTTTTGTCCATGGCCACGATCGGCGTCGGCTGGGTGGTCTATGATCTGCTCTGCCGCTCGCCGCTCGGCAAAAGCGACACCGGCCTGATGCTGGTGCTCTACGGCGTGCTGGTGTTCATCGCCTGGGGGCTGACGCACCTGTTCACCGGCCGCGCCGCTTTCCTGCATCTGGGCGCCATCACCGCCACGATCATGTCGGCCAACGTCTTCATGGTCATCATCCCCAACCAGAAGATCGTCGTCGCCGACCTCATCGCCGGCCGCAAGCCCGACCCGAAATACGGCAAGATCGCCAAGCAGCGCTCGCTTCACAACAACTATCTGACGCTGCCCGTTCTGTTCCTGATGCTGTCGAACCACTATCCGCTGGCGTTCGGCACGCAGTTCAACTGGGTCATCGCCTCGCTGGTGTTCATCATCGGCGTCTTGATCCGGCATTATTTCAACACCGTGCACAAGCGTGCCGGCAACCCGCACTGGACCTGGCTCGGCGCCCTCGTCCTGTTCATCATCATCATCTGGCTGTCGACCGTGCCGAAGGTGCTGACCGGCGAGCCCAAGGCATCCGCCTCGGCGGACATTTATATTGCGTCGGCGCATTTCCCGGCGGTGCGCGACACCGTGCTTGGCCGCTGCTCGATGTGCCATGCGCAGGAACCGGTCTATGAAGGCATCTATCACGCGCCGAAGGGCGTGGTGCTCGACACCGACGCTGATATCGCCAACCATGCCCGCGAGATCTATCTGCAGGCCGGCCGCAGCCACGCCATGCCGCCCGCCAATGTCAGCCAGATCACCGACAAGGAACGGGCGCTGCTGGTGGCCTGGTTCGAAGGTGCGGGGAAATAAGCATGAGTTCGACACTTCTGCGCGGCCGCACGCTGTCCTTCGTGCGCTGGCCCGAAACCATCGACGACCATTCGGCCTGGCGCTACGAGGAAGATGGCGGCCTGCTGATCGGCGACGGCAGGATCGTTGCATCAGGCGCCTATGCGGATGTCGAGAAACAGGCCGGCGAGGGGGTAAAAAAGATCGATCACCGGCCGCATCTTTTGCTGCCCGGCTTCATCGATACCCATGTGCATTTCCCGCAGATGCAGGTCATCGCCTCCTATGGCGCCGAACTGCTCGACTGGCTGAACACCTATACTTTCCCGGAAGAGACGAAGTTCGCCAACGCGCAGCATGGCCGCCGCATCGCGCGGCTATTTCTTGACGAGATGGTGCGGCACGGAACCACGACGGTCACCGCCTACTGCTCGGTGCACAAGGCTTCCGCCGAAGCCTTTTTCGCCGAATCGCATGACCGCAACATGCTCAACATCGCCGGCAAGGTGATGATGGACCGCAATGCCCCCGAAGGTGTGCTCGACACGCCGCAATCCGGCTACGACGACACCAAGGCGCTGATCAAGGAGTGGCATGGCAAGGGGCGCCAGCACTACGCCATCACGCCGCGCTTCGCCATAACCTCCTCGCCGGAGCAGATGGAGATGGCCGGCGCGCTCTGCCGCGAGCACCCCGACCTGCATATGCAGACGCATCTGTCGGAAAACCACGCCGAGATCGCCTTCACGCAACAGCTTTATCCCTGGTCGCGCGACTACACCGACGTCTACGAACATTACGGGTTGCTGGGCAAAAACAGCCTGTTCGGCCACTGCATCCACCTGTCGGAGCGTGAGGCCGACGCGCTTTCGCAGAGCGGTTCTGTGGCGGTGTTCTGCCCGACCTCGAATCTTTTCCTCGGCTCCGGCCTGTTCGACTACCAGCGCTTTCGCCGCCGGGAAAAGCCGCTGCGCATAGCCTCCGCCACCGATGTCGGCGGTGGCACCAATTACTCCATGCTGCGCACCATGGACGAGGGCTACAAGGTGATCGCGCTGAACGGCGAGAAGCTCAATCCCTTCCAGTCCTTCTGGCAGATCACGCGCGGAAATGCCGAGGCGCTGTCGGTGGTGCAGAAGATCGGTACGCTGGATGAAGGCACCGACGCCGACATCGTCGTGCTCGATGCCAGGGCGACGCCGGCGATGCGGCTCAGGATGGAAACGGCGCAGACGCTGGCGCAGGAATTGTTCCTGCTGCAGACGCTGGGCGACGATCGCGCGGTGCGCGAGGTCTATGTCGCGGGGCGGGCGGCCAAGAGCGACATGGCGAATCGAGCGCCAGATGCGTTCATTGCTTGACCCGGCGGCAGCCATCGGTCAAAGCGTGCGGCGAAGTTGACAGGGGAACGACATGGCCGCTGCGGACGACATCGCTCTGATCCGGAAACAGGAAGAGACGCTGGTCTTTCCCGCCTTCGATGAGGCCGTCGCTTTCAAGATCGGCTCCGCCATTCGCGAGCGCGCGCTCGCCGAAAACCTGCCCATCATCGTCGACATCAGGCTGTGGGACCGGCCGCTGTTCTATGCCGCCATGCCGGGGTCGAATGCTTCGAATCCCGACTGGGCGCGCCGCAAGATCAATGTCGTCAGGCGATTTCTCAGAAGCACTTATCGCATGGTGCTGGAGCAGCAGCGCCCCGACCGCGCCTTCAAGATCGGCGAGGGCCTCGACATCTCGGACTATGTGCTCGCCGGCGGCGGTTTTCCGGTGACGGTCAAGGGCGCCGGCGTCATCGGCGTGATAGCGGTTTCCGGGCTGCCGGAGCGCGAGGATCATGGTGTTGTCGTCGATGCGCTGTGCGATCACCTGGGGGTCGACAAGCGTGGACTGGCGCTGGCTGCGGAACCCGAATGACCGTGCTCGACCCCAAGGCTTTCCTCACCTCGATCTTCAACGCCGCCGTTGCCGCAGCCGATCCGGAACGGACGATCAGGGATCATCTGCCGGCCAGGCCAAAGGGCCGCACCATCGTCATCGGTGCCGGCAAAGGCTCGGCGCAGATGGCGGCTGCCTTCGAGAAGGTCTGGGACGGGCCGATCGAAGGGCTGGTCGTCACCCGCTACGGCTATGGCGCCAAATGCGAGCGCATCGAGATCATCGAAGCGGCGCATCCGGTGCCGGACGCCGCCGGCCTTGAGGCCTCGCGCCGTCTGCTCGCCAAGGTCCAGGGTCTCACTGAGGACGATCTGGTCGTGGCGCTGATTTCCGGTGGCGGTTCGGCGCTGTTGCCGTCGCCTGCCGCCGGGCTGACCCTGGCCGACGAGATCGCCGTCAACGAGGCGCTGCTTGCCTCCGGCGCGCCGATCGCGGCGATGAACACCATCCGCAAGCATGTCTCCACCATCAAAGGCGGCCGCCTGGCCGGCGCCGCCTGGCCGGCCAGGGTGGTGTCGCTGGTGGTCTCCGACATTCCCGGCGACAACCCGGCCCTCGTCGCCTCTGGGCCGACGGTCCCTGACACCGGCAGCCGGGAAGACGCGCTGGCCTCGATAGCGGCCTATGGCATGAAGCTGCCCGCCTCGGTGATGGCGCATATCAGTTCGCCGGCGGCCGATGCGCCGGATCCCGGCGATCGGCGCTTTTCGAGCAACGAGGTGCATCTGATCGCCTCGGCCGGCGTGTCGCTGGAAGCAGCGGCTGCCGAAGCCAAACGGCAAGGCATAGAAGCCGTCATCCTCTCCGATGCCATCGAGGGCGAAGCGCGTGAGGTCGGCGGCGTCCACGCGGCCATCGCGCGCGAAGTCGCGACGCGCAACCGGCCTTTTGCGAAGCCGGTGCTCATTCTCTCGGGCGGCGAAACGACAGTGACCTTGCGCGCAAAAGGCAAGGGCGGCCGCAATTCGGAATTCCTGCTCGCCTTCGCCGTCGGCATCAACGGCGTGCAAGGCATTCACGCGATGGCCGCCGATACCGACGGCATCGACGGCTCGGAAGACAATGCCGGGGCTTTCGCCGACGGCTCGACCGTGTCGCGCATGCGCGCGGCCGGTGTTGATGCCAAGGCGATGCTGGCCGGCAACAATGCCTGGACGGCGTTCAACGCGGTCGGCGATCTCTTCGTGCCGGGGCCGACCGGCACGAATGTCAATGATTTGAGGGCGATCCTCATTCGGTAGAGCGCGTGCCTGCTCTTAACACAAACGTTGGCGCTGCCCCTCATCCGCCTGCCGGCACCTTCTCCCCGTATAGTGACGGGGAGAAGGGAGCTAGGTGCGCCTTTGCAACCTTCTTGAGACGCCGACGATTGGCGAAAGCGCGAAGACAGCGTCTTTCTCCCCGTCACTATACGGGGAGAAATGCCCGGCAGGGCAATGAGGCCGGCGCCGACCGACAACCAGATCACGCGGCCATCAGCCGCTTCACCTCTCTCATATCCTGCAAAAACCGCTCTCGCTCGGCTTCCTTCTCCGCCGGCTCCTGAATGCGCAGGATAAATGACGGGTGGATGGTGATGAAAACCCTCAGCCCATCCTCGCGCTCGATCACCTGGCCGCGCATTTTCGTCACCGGAATAGCTTTACCCAGCAATGACAAGGCAGCCGTTGCGCCGAGCGCCACGGCTAGCTCCGGCTTGATCAGCGCGAATTCCCGGTCGATCCACCAGCGACAGGCCTGTACTTCGCCGGCATTCGGTTTGGAATGGATGCGGCGCTTGCCGCGCGGCTCGAATTTGAAGTGCTTGACCGCGTTGGTGACGTAGACCTTTTGCCGGTCCACGCCAGCGTCATCGAGGATGGCGTCGAACACCTTGCCGGCGGGGCCGACGAAAGGTTTGCCGGCGAGATCCTCCTGGTCGCCGGGCTGTTCGCCGACGAAGATGACCTTCGCATTGTCAGGCCCTTCGCCGAACACGGTCTGCGTCGCATCGCGCCAAAGCGGACAGCGGCGGCAGCCTTTCGCGGCCTCGCGCAACTCTGAAATGCTGCCGGCGTCGTCATCATTCGGCGATTGTGTCGGTTCACGCCTGGGCCAATGCTTTGCCTGCACCTTGGCGTGATGCGGTGCGGGCGTTGTCGGCATTCTGGCGATCATTTCCTTGGCGGCCTTGTCCGCTCCTGCGATCAGATCTGGAATGAGCGAGGCCTCGGGAAGGTTCCGCCAATATTTCTTCGGCATCTCCTTCTGCATGGCCTTCACCTTCAGCCGCGCCGGATTGAAGATGTTCTCGAAATAGGTGCGCCACAGCGCCTCGGTATCGTCCTGATCAGGCGCATCGCCCTTGGCCGCGCCCGGCCCGATCGCCAGCCTTTCGCCGTCCCAGTCGGCGGAAGCGTAAGGCGTCAGGATCGTCCAGCGCATGCCGGTGAAGCGCCTGACGAAGAAATCCGCATTGCGCTCGACGATGAAATGATCGGGCTCGAACCAGGCAACATAACGCTCGTCGTTACCTTCGCCGATCTTCCGGAAGCGGACGAAGGCGTGCATCTTGTGGCTGTCGCGCCGCACCGCCTTTTCCATCGCCTCGAGCCGCCTGGTGTCGGGATCGGATGCGATCGCCAGCAGCTTGGGCTCACTACGCAGCCGCCACAGCAGCCGGTAGAGAAAGGCGAACCGGGAGGGGTCAGAATGGCAGAAGGCGGTCTCGGCACGCGCGATGAAATCGCGCGGTACCGCCAGTTGTGCGCCGGCAGGCACAGTCGGCAAATCACTCGGACGCCGGTCTGAATCGGCCGCGACATGCCAGCTGATGTCTTCGGGCTTGATCTCGTTCAACGCCAGCCGCCGTGCCGCGTCGCGCCAGCCCGAAAAGTCGGTTTCGCTTTCAAGCCTGACACTGTATCGGACAAGATTGAGCTCGGCCGGCCGCATGGTCAAAACAGCGAAAGTTGTTCGCAGGAGCGCACGATCTTGTCGCGCAAGCCCGGCTTGTCGGTGAGCGTTCCCGGCGACCAGCCTTCGGCGATGATGAACGGCCTGAGCTTGGCGATCGACTGGCAAATCCGCCCGACATCTTCAAGCCGCAGCCTTCGGTGCCGGCGGGTCTCCAGGATTTTCGCCACCACCTTGGTGCCGAGGCCGGGCACGCGCAGCAGGGCCTCGCGGTCTGCCCGGTTCACGTCGACCGGGAACTGCCCGCGATTGCGTAGCGCCCAGGCGAGTTTGGGGTCGATGGCAAGGTCGAGCATGCCGTCGCTGCTCCCGGCCAGGATTTCCGGCTGCGAGAACCCATAGAACCGCATCAGCCAGTCGGCCTGATAAAGCCGGTGTTCGCGCATCAGCGGCGGTTTCTGCAGCGGCAGGGACGACGAGGAGTCCGGTATCGGACTGAAGGCCGAGTAGTAAACGCGGCGCAGATGATAGCTGCCATAGAGCCGCGCGCTGGTGTGCAATATGCCGTCATCGGATGTCTTGTCGGCGCCGACGATCATCTGCGTCGACTGGCCGCCGGGCGCGAAGCGCTCGCGCTTCTTGGTCCTCAGCGTCGGCTCGGCCTTTTCCTCCATCTTCTGGCGCAGCCTGGCCATCGAAAGGCGGATGGTTTCGGGCTTCTTTTCCGGTGCCAGTTTCTTGACGCCTTCATCGGTCGGCAGTTCGACATTGATCGACAGCCTGTCGGCATAAAGGCCGGCTTTCTCGACCAGTTCGGCAGAGCTTTCCGGAATGGTCTTCAGATGGATATAGCCGGAGAACTTTTCCTCCAGCCGCAGCCGCCGCGCCACCTCGACCATCTCGCCCATGGTTTCATCCGGCGAGCGGATGACGCCCGAGGACAGGAACAGTCCCTCGATATAGTTGCGCCGGTAGAAATCCATGGTCAGCTTCACCACCTCATCGATGCTGAAGCGGGCGCGCTTCACATTCGAGGACGAGCGGTTGATGCAATAACTGCAATCATAGATGCAGAAATTGGTGAGCAGGATTTTCAGCAGCGAAATGCAGCGGCCGTCCGGTGCGTAGGAATGGCAGATGCCCATGCCTTCGGTGGAACCGATGCCGCCGGATTTAAGTGAATCCTTCTTCGCCGAGCCGGATGAGGCGCAGGAAGCATCATATTTGGCGGCATCGGACAGGATTGCCAACTTTTCACGGACGATGAGAGCGCTCATTCGTTCATGATATGTTCTGAAACCCTGCCGCGCTACCTCATTTGACATAGGCGGCGAAAAAAGTGATCGCCGCCCATCCTGTCGTCACACCTCGTGCAGGTAGAGATGATAATCCAGTTCGCTGACGGTGCGCGCCACGCGCAGATATTCGGATTGTTTGATCGCCACGAAAGTGCGGTGTAGATCCTCGCCGAGCGCGCCTTTCAGGAAGCTGGAGGCCTTGGCCGCTTCGATTGCTGCGCGCCAATCGGCGGGCATCGTCGTGCGCGTGACGGCCGCTTCATAACCATTGCCGGTCGTCTCAGGACCGGGATCGAGCCCTTCGTCGAGGCCTTTGATGATGCCGGCGAGCACCGTTGCGGCGATCAGATAGGGATTGGCGTCGACGCCGGACGGCCGGTGCTCAATGCGCCGGTTCCTGGCGTCGCCCGCCGGCACGCGCAGCGCCACCGAACGGTTGTTGACGCCCCAGGTCGGCGCCACCGGCGCATAGGATTGCGAAACGAAACGCCGCCAGGAATTGGCGTGCGGCGCAAACACCAGCATCGATTCCGCCATCGTCTGGATCAGGCCGCCAAGCCCTTGCAACAGGGGCAGCGACCAGCTCTCGCCGCCGGCTTCGGCAAAGACGTTGCGGCCGGCCTTGTCCTGCAGCGAAACATGGAAGTGCATGCCCGAACCGGCATATTTCTCGATCGGCTTGGCCATGAAACATGCGGTCACGCCATGGCGGCGCGCCTGCGCCCGCACCAGACGCTTCAGCATGACAAGGTCGTCGGCCGCCCGCATCACATCCTTGCGGTAGTTCAGCGTCAGCTCGTACTGGCCCGGCGCATATTCCGATATCACCGTCTCGGCCGGAATGCCTTGCGCCTTGGCGGCGGCATAGATGTCGGAGAACAGCGGCTCCATGCCATGCAGATGGTCGACCGAATAGACTTCCGTCTTGCCCGAGACACGGCCATCGAGCACGGCGCGCGCCGGCTGCACCTTGCCCTCGGCATCGCGCTCGTTGGCCAGCAGGAAGAATTCCAGTTCGAAGGCGCCGGCCGGGTAAAGCCCCTTGGCCGCCAATATGTCGACCTGCCGGGCCAGAGCCAAGCGTGGGTCCGACGACATGGGCTGGCCATCGAGATGGTACATCGCCATCAGCACCTGGCCGCGCGGCGGGTTGGTGCCGTAGAGCGGCACCAACGTGCCGGGGATCGGCCATGCCCTGAGGTCGCCGTCGCCGGTGGTCCAGATCAGCCCGGTCTCGTGCACGTCCTCGCCGGTGATGTCGAGGCCGAGAATGGAGATCGGCATATGCCGGCCGCCCTCGAAAATGCTTTTCAGCTCATGCCGGCGCACGATCTTGCCGCGGCCGACACCATTGGCGTCGGTCAGCACGATATCGAAGGCTTCGATCTCGGGATGGGCGTCGAGAAAAGCTTGCGCCTCGGTGGGCGAAGACCCCGACGGTGAGGTCACGATGGCATTGTCCATGGCCGCTTGTCTCATGCCGCAAGCTTCGCCGCAACCGCGCCGAAGGCGGCGATCAGCCGGTTGACCTGGGCGCCTTTGGTCGCCGGCGAGATCAGCATCATGTTGTGGAAGGGCGCGATCAGCACGCCGCGATTGACCAGCGCGACATGGATGGCGGCCTCCAGTTCCGGCGCATGCGCGGTCTCGGCTTGCGCGCCATTGCGCAACGGGCCGGGTGCGCAGATGAACTCGACGCGCGCACCGACGCGGGCCACATGCCAGGGCAGATTGTAACGGTCGATCACCCCGGTCAGCCCGGCATCCAGACGCCGCGCCAGATGATCCATGCGGTCATAATTCTCCGCCGTCATCACCTCTTCCAGCGTGGCGCGCATCGCCGCGAACTGCAGCGGGTTGGCCGACAGTGTCGTGCCCATGCCGGAATAGCCGGGCTCCTTGGTCCTGTTGTAGTCGACGTAGCGCGAGGCGACCTCGTCGCTCATGCCCCACACACTTGCCGGCACACCGCCGGCGATCGGCTTGCCCAGCACGAAGAAGTCCGGGTCCAGACCGTATTTTCTGGTGTAGCCGCCTGGGCCGGTCGAGATCGTGTGTGTCTCGTCGATCAGGAGCAGCGTACCGGTCGCGCGCGTCAGCCTGCGCAGCGCGTCATGGAAGCCGGGATCGGCCAGCACCATGCACGAATTGGTCAGCACCGGCTCGGCGATGACGCAGGCGACATCCCTGTCCTTGAGCGCTGCTTCAAGCGCCGCAATGTCGTTGAACTCGATGACCTTGGCCGTGCGGGTCAGGTCGCGGAACTCGCCCGCCAGACCTGGCCGGTTGACCGGCTTGCCGTCGATCAGCCGCACCATCGTCTCGTCGACCGAGCCGTGATAGCAGCCGTTGAAGACCAGGATCTTTTCGCGCCCCGTGACGGCACGGGCAACGCGCAGCGCGAAGCGGTTGGCGTCGGTCGCCGTCGTCGCGATCTGCCAGAACGGCAGGCCGAAACGCTGCTGCAGCAAAGGCCCGATGGCAAGCGCGTCTTCCGAAGGCAGCATATAGGTCAGGCCGCGTCCGGCCTGGCGACGGATCGCGCGCGCCACCGGCGGCGGCGAATGGCCGAACATCGAGCCGGTGTCGCCAAGGCAGAAATCGTCGAGCCTGTTGCCGTCTATGTCGGTGATCGCAGCGCCTTTGGCGCTGTCGACCAGGATCGGAAATGGCGTCGGCCAGTCGTTCATCCAGTGCATCGGCACGCCGCCGAAGAAGCCCGGCAGGCCGTTGCCGACCTTGGCTTGCGATTTCGGCCGCGCCTTGCGGAAGGCTGCGCCTTCGGTCTCGCGCAAGTGCGCGATGCGCTCGCGGCTGATGCCACCGATGGACGTCTTTGAACTGTCGCTGCTGTGCATGAAAACCCCTCTCGTCCGTCCCTCTTAGCCAATCCATGTCCGCAACCGCAATTGGCCGCGCGCTTGCCCTGCATTGGCTCAGCCTTTCCTATGGCGCTTGACCGTGCTGCCGAAGTCAGCGCCAATGTGAGTGGGAATTGGTGTGGGGGAACACAAAAATGCGCACGATCATCTGCGCGGCAATGCTTCTGGTCTCGACCGGCGCGGCCTTCGCCTCGGGCGGCATCTGGTGCAACGTCGACGATACGGCGGTGACATTCGACGTCGGCGCCGGCGTCACCAGGGGCATGGGCGGCCCGACCTTCAACTTCCGCGGCGATCTCGAAATCAAGGCGAGACCGGCTGGCGATGGATTGCGCAAGACGGTGTTCGAGGATTCCAACCTGACTCAGTACTGGCTCGACGACAAGGAACTGCGGCTGAACATCTACCACGAGCACGAGGTGGCAAACGCCTTCAATTCGGTCGAACTGACGATCCTGACCAAGGCCAGCGACGAAGGCGTCTATGACGGCCAGTACACGCTTGCCGTCTACGACAATGCCGCCGACACGGAGAAGGAGGGCAAGCCGGTGGAGTTAACAGGCAAGGTATCGTGCGGGGCCGAGTAGGCTCGCCGGTCGATCGTGTCAGCCTGCCTGCATCGAGGCGATGGCGCGTCGCATCAGGTCGAGAAACACCAGCCGCTCCTCCTCGCTGAAGCCGGTCAGTGCCAGCTCGTTCTGTGAGCGCGCGGCCTGCGTCGCCGGTTCGCGCAGGCCCACGGCTTTCGCGGTGAGGTGGATCGACTGCGAGCGGCCGTCTTCGGGGTGCAGGCGTCGTTCGATCAACCCGTCACGTTCCATGCGGATCAGCGTGTTGGCCATCGTCGCCTGTTCCACGTTGAGGCGCTGCACGAGTTCGCGTTGCGTCAGGCCATCTTCATCCCACAGCGCCAGCAGCGTCATGAACTGGGCGGGCGCCAGGCCGAGCGGCCGGATGCGCTGCTGCAGCCCGTTGGCAAACAACCGCGCCATGTGGTTGGCCAGGAATCCGGCGGATCGTTCCTTCTGAAATGTCATGCCCGCCAGATAATAGTTGAATAGCATGCTATGCAATGAGATATAGCTTGCTATGGAGATGAAAATGAAAACCAGAATTCATGCGGCGGCGGGCGCAGTCGCGCTCATCACGGTGTCTGCTTTCTGGCTGTCGACGGCAACGGTTGAACTGCTCGGCGACACGGCCGCGATCGCAACGGTCAAAAACTCTGTGCTGGCCGGCATGGCGGTGCTCATCCCGGCGATGATCATCGCCGGCGCGTCGGGCTTCTCGCTCGGCAAGGGCTGGAAGAGCCCGGCCGTGGCACGCAAGAAGTGGCGCATGCGCATCATCGCCGCCAATGGATTGCTGGTGCTCGTGCCCTCGGCCTACCTGCTCAGCAGCTTTGCCACGGCCGGCCGCTTCGACAATCTTTTCACGATCGTCCAGGCGATCGAACTGCTAGCCGGCGCCACGAATATCGCACTGCTGTCGCTCAACATGCGCGATGGGCTGTCGCTGCGGCGGAAACCTGTTCGGCTGGCCGCGCAGGCGCGGTGAGATCAGGCCGTGATGTCGATGACGCCGCAATCACCGGCCGCACTGCCGAAGGCGATGCGACGTTCTTCCTTGTCCCACATCATCGAGGTGATGGCGCCCTTGCCTTGCCGGCGCAACAGCACTTCCTTGGAGTCGGCGAAGCGTGCGGCGATCACCATGCCGTCCTCGTAGCCGATGGCGACGACATCCTGGCTTGGATGGCAGGCAACCGAGGTCACCATCGTGTTGCCGCGCGTGCCGAGTTCCAGCGGCGCCTTGCCCATCGGCCCGTCCTTGCCCGAAAACGGCCAGACGATCGCCGCCGGTGCCCCGGAGCTCGCCAGCCATTTGCCTTTGACGCTCCATGACAGGCTTTTGACCTTGCCGGGATAGCCGGACATGCGCATGTGCTTGCCGTCGGCGAGCTTCCAGCCATGCAGGGCATTTTCCTGCATGGTGGTGACGAGGAAGGCGCCGTCCGGCGAGAAGGTAATGCCGGTATGGGCGCCGGCCCATTCGAGCTCCACCGGCTTGCCCTCGGCGGCCGGGAAGTGCAGCGTCGCGCCATTATAGCGGGCGACACCGAAGCGCATGCCCTTGGGCGAAAACGCCAGCCCCTCGACCGAGCGCGGATGGGCAAATTCCCTGGTCTTGCCATCGGCGAAACGCACGAAAGCGGTCTTGCCCGTGGCATAGGCGATGGCGCCCTGCGGCCCGGCGGCAACGCTGGTGATCCATTTCTTGCCGGCGCTCGCCACGTCCTGGGCTTCGCCGCCTGCCTTGATGGCAAACACCTTGCCATCCTCGCCGCCGGTAATCAGCCGGTCGTTGGCCGCATCATGGAAAGCCGCCAGCAGCCCGTCATTGGCCTGGGTGGTCTTGTGACCATTGTCGAGCCGATGGATGGCGCCATCGGCCAGCGCAAAATGCGGCACCTCGCCAAGGAAGACAGCGGCAACGCAATGGCCATCGAGGTCGAGAGGGGCAACTGTGGGCATCAGAACCATTCCAATGAAATTTGTCGCCAACCCCAAGAAGGCGCCAGCGCGGCCAGGTGTGGCGCCAACCTTCTCCCCTTGTGGGAGAAGGTGGATCGGCGCGTAGCGCCGAGCCGGATGAGGGGTGGGTGACGGAACGCCGTCAGTGCCAAGCTGGAACACCCCTCATCCGACCTCGCTTCGCGAGGCCACCTTCTCCCACAAGGGGAGAAGGAAGAAAGGGCAGCGCTAGCGCCATAAAGTCAGGAAATCAAGCCGCCTGGCAGGCGTCAAAACTCTTCTTCAGCCGCTCGGCGTCGAGTTCGCGGCCGATGAACACCAGCCGGCTCTCATGCTTCTCGCCGTCCTTCCAGGCGCGCTGGTGGTCGCCCTCGATGATCATGTGCACGCCTTGGATGACGTAGCGCTCGTCATCGCCCTTCAAGGCAATGATGCCCTTCAGCCGCAGGATGTTGGGGCCTTCCATCTGGGTGATCTTCTCGATCCATGGGAAGAACTTCTTCGGGTCCATCTCGCCACCGCGCAGCGACACCGACTGCACCGTCACGTCGTGGATGTCGGACGGATGCGCGTGGTCGTGGTGATGATGGTCATGCCCGTCATGATCATGATGGTCATGGTCGTGATGATCGTGGTCGTGGTCATGATGATGGTGGTCATCATGCGCCTCGAGGAAATGCGGGTCGTTTTCCAGTGCGCGGGCAAGATCGAAGGCGCCGCGGTCGAGCACTTCCGACAGGGCGACGCCGGCGCGCGTCGTGCGATGGATCCTGGCCGCCGGATTGATGGCGCGGATGGTCGCCTCCACCTTGGCGAGCTCTTCGGGGGTGACGAGGTCGGTCTTGTTGAGCACGACGACATCGGCGAAGGCGATCTGGTCCTCGGCTTCCTTGGAATCCTTGAGCCTGAGCGGCAGATGCTTGGCGTCGACCAGCGCCACCACCGCATCGAGCTTGGTCTTGGAGCGCACATCGTCGTCCATGAAGAAGGTCTGCGCCACCGGCACCGGATCGGCGAGACCGGTGGTCTCGACGACGATGGCGTCGAAGCGGCCGGGCCTGCGCATCAGGCCCTCGACGACGCGGATCAGGTCGCCGCGCACCGTGCAGCAGACGCAGCCATTGTTCATCTCGTAGATTTCCTCGTCGGATTCCACGATCAGGTCGTTGTCGATGCCGATTTCGCCGAATTCGTTGACGATGACCGCGTAACGCTTGCCATGGTTCTCCGACAGGATGCGGTTGAGCAGCGTCGTCTTGCCGGCGCCGAGATAGCCGGTGAGAACGGTTACGGGAATCTGCGTCTGTGCGTCGCTCATGGCTTGCCTCGAGATGACTGGGCCTTGAAATCCAGGCCACGAAAAAGGGGTTGTCGGTTCCATATAGGATGTGTGCGGGGCTTTTGCACGGGGCAAACCGATGGGCCAAAGCTGTCGGGCCGGCCACTGGGATATTGGCATGCCGGACGGCCATGGGAGCGCGCCTTGCTGGTGAGCAAAACGCGTCTCATGCCCCGCGCGCCCCGCCCTTGCGGCGATTCCTGTGCGGCGAAAAGTCGTTTGTCATCTAACTGAAATAAACATCTGGCATTAGCCACGGCGGGCACCGCAATGCTTGCCGGCAAAGCTGTTTCATGCGCCGGATTCTTTTTATCGTCGATTGCCAACCGGCCGGCTGCGTCTATGCTGTCGCCACCGGTATGGCCGAAGAGGGATGACCATGGCCAAGGCGGACAAGACTGCAACAATGAGCCGGCTGCATTCTGCGGCCAGGCTGGCAAGAACCGCGCTGGCGGCCCGGCTCCTGGCGCACGGCTTCTATGCCGGCCAGGATCAGATCATGCTGGCGCTCGACCGCGAGGACGGCCAGACGCCCGGCAATCTGGCTGGTCGCCTGGGCGTTCGCCCGCCCACCATCACCAAGACCATCAACCGGCTGCAGGCGCAGGGCTTTCTGGAAAAGCGCGCCTCCGAGGCCGATGCCCGCCAGGCCCATATCTTCCTCACCGACAGCGGCCGCGAAACCATCCGCGCCATCGAGAAGTCGGTCAAGAAGACCGAAAAGCAGGCGCTGAAGGGCCTCGACAAGAAGGACCAGAAGGCGCTGTTCAAGCTGCTCGCCCGCATCGAGGCCAACCTCTCCAACGAGGAGCTGGAGCTGATCGACGACGACGCCGAGTCGGACGACTGATCAGGCCGCCGCCGGGGCCGAGTCCCGGATCAGTGAGGACCAGCGTCCCGGCGTCATGCCGAACGCTTTCTTGAAATGCCTGTTGAAGTGGCTCTGGTCGGTGAAGCCGGCCTCCACCGCGATCTGCGCCAGGGGCTCGCCGGCGGCCATCATCCGCCGCGCGCGCTGAAGCCGGCGCATCACCAGGAAACGATGCGGGCTGGTCGAGAAGGCGGCGCGGAAATGCCTCGACAAGGCATAGCGGTCGAGCCCGGTGACGGCCTCCAGTTCGCCGGAGCGCACGGCCCGCGTTGCGTTCTCCGTCAGATAGTCCCGCGCCAGCGCCGCCGCCCGCCACGCCGTCCTCGCCATCGGCTTTGCCGGCTGGCCGGCATGGCGTGCCAGGCCGTGCATCAGTTGCGTGAGGAAATCGTCGACGAACAGCTCGTCGAGTTCCTGCTGCAGCGGCCCCAGCGCTGAAAGCAGCGTCGTGCAGAAGGCGTCGTCCCTCACCACCGCATCCCTGACAAAGGGCAGGGATGCGCCGCCAAGGCAGTCAAGCATCAGCGACGGTTCGAGATAGAGCATCCTGTAGCGCAATCCGTCCTCGGTGCCGGCGCCGCCATCATGCAGTTCGTCGGGATGCAGCACGATGATCTGCCCAGGCAGGCTTGACCGCGTCGCGCCGCGATAGCGAAAGGTCTGCACGCCCTGCAGCGTCACCCCGATCGCGTAAGTGTCATGACGATGCAGGTCGAAGGCGCTGCCGTGAAAGCGCGCCTCGATCCGCTCCATGCCGGCGGGGTCGGGTGCGGAGATGATGCAGTTCTCCGCCGCCTCGGCGCACAAACGTCCAAGACCCTCGAAGGCCTGCCGGTCTAGTTCGAACGACATCGTCTCTTTCAGCCCCGCAATCGGGGCACAACCTCGAATGGTCCATTTTCTCATGTTCGATACGAAATTTGCAATCGTGCTGCGGGAAGACTTGCCCGTCTGGCAGAAACTCAATGTCACCGCCTTTTTGACCAGCGGCGTCGTCGCGCAGTTTCCCGACATCATCGGGGAGCCCTATCGCGACCGCTCAGGCAATCTCTACAATCCCCTGTCGATCCAGCCGGTCATCGTGCTGTCGGCCGACCAGACGACGCTCGCAACGATCCATCGGCGCGCGCTGGAGCGCGGCGTGACGACGTCGCTCTATGTCGAGGAGATGTTTTCCACCGGCTTCGATGCCGCCAACCGCGCCGTCTTTGCGGAGTTCGCGCCTGAAGATGCCAAGGTGGTCGGCATCGCGCTGCGCGCCGAGAAGAAGGTGGTCGACAAGATCACCAAGGGCGCCCGCATGCAGGCATAGCGTGGGAAGCCTGGACTAAGCCTGGCGGCTTCTATTGTTGTGCCAGCGAGCTCAGGCGCGCGGCCGCGGCCGACAATTGGCTTGCCGGCACGCTACAATTCCCGCAAAGGTGGGCTCCAGCCCCGCTTTTCCCCGGCCTGCACGTGAATGCTTCCCAAAGATATGTCGAGAGCGCGACGCCGCCGGTGGCGATCCTGTGCATGCTCACCACCTATATCTTCTTCACCTTCCTCGACACCTCGAGCAAATATCTCGTCCTGGCCGGCGTCTCCGCGCTGATCGTCGCCTGGGTGCGCTTTGCCGTGCATGTCGTTCTGGTCGGCACCCTCCTGCGCGGCTGGCGCGATCCGATGCGGTTTCGCCCGGTCAACCTGCCGGCGCATGTGCTGCGCGGCGTGTTCCTGTTCGGCTCGACCATGTGCAACATCCTGGCCCTGCGCTCCCTGCAGCTGGCCGAGACGACGTCGATCTATTTCTTCGGGCCGATGGTGATCACCGCGCTTGCCGGCCCGCTGCTCGGCGAATGGGCCGGCTGGCGGCGCTGGCTGGCCATCCTGGCCGCCTTCGCCGGGGTCCTGATCATCACAAGGCCAGGTGTCGGCGTCTTCGGCATCGGGCATCTCTTCGCACTCGGCTCGATGCTGTCGAACTGCTTCTACGTGATCATGACGCGGCGCATGTCGTCGACCGAGACGTCGGAAAGCTTGATCCTGTTTTCCGCACTGGCGCCGACGGTGCTGCTTCTGCCCATGCTGCCGTTTTCCTTCTCCCTGCCGCATGATGGCTGGCACTGGTTCGTCCTGCTCATGCTTGGCGTGTTCGGCGGTGTCGGGCACTGGCTGCTGGTGCAGGCCTACCGGCTGGCAACCACCACGGCGCTCGCCCCCTATCCCTATTCGCAGATGGTGTGGATGATCATTTCCGGCTGGATCGTCTTCAAGCAGTTCCCGGACCGCTGGACGCTGGTCGGCGCCGCGATCATCGTCGCCAGCGGCCTCTACATCGTCCACCGCGAGCACCGGCTGCGGCTGCGGAGCCGTGCGGCCTCCGATGTCGAGGCCGAGGCGCTGGCAAAAAAACTTTGATTTGCCTCCGATCGGTGGCATAACGCCGCCTTTAAACTGTTTAGGTCCCAATACAGTTCGTTCGGGGGGCGCAAGGCGCTGGCACAAAAAATCAAGCTTTCGACGATCGCCGATGCACTCGGCGTGTCCACGGCCACCGTGTCGCTGGCGCTGCGCGACAGTCCGCTGGTTGCCGGCTCGACGCGCGACCGCATCAAGGAACATGCGCGCGCCATCGGCTATATCTACAATCGCCGCGCCGCCAGCCTGCGCACCTCGCGCTCGGGCATTGTCGGCGTCGTCGTGCACGACATCATGAACCCGTTCTTCGCCGAAATCCTGCGCTCGATCGAAAGCGAACTCGACCGCAGCCGGCAGACTTTCATCCTGTCTAATCACTACGACCAGCTCGAAAAGCAGCGCACCTTCATCGACACGCTGCTGCAGCTCGGCGCCGACGGCGTCATCATGTCGCCGGCCATCGGCACCCCGGCCGCGGACATCCTGATGGCCGAGGAGAACGGCCTGCCGGCGGTGCTGATCGCGCGCACCGTCGAGGGTGCCGACGTGCCGGTGTTTCGCGGCGACGATTCCTACGGCACCGGGCTTGCCACCAACCATCTGATCTCGCTCGGCCACAAGCGCATCGCCATGATCGGCGGCACCGACCAGACTTCCACCGGCCGCGACCGCTACCAGGGCTATGTCAACGCCATGGAGGCTGCCGGGCTTGAAGTCAGGCCGTCCTGGCGCATCGCCGGCCCGCGCACCAAACAGGCCGGCTTCGAGGCCGCCGGGCAGTTCTTGGCGCTGAAGGACAGGCCGACCGCCGCATGCTGCTGGAACGACCTTGTCGCCATTGGCCTGATGAACGGCATTGCGCGCGCTGGCCTGGTGCCGGGCGTCGACATTTCCGTCACCGGCTATGACGATCTCGAGGAGGCGGCGATCGCCACGCCGGCGCTGACCACCGTTTGGAACGGCCAGCGCGAGGTCGGCCGCCGCGCCGCCAGCGCGCTGCTCGACAAGCTCAACGGGCAGACGGTGCGGCCCTCGCAGGAATTGATCAAGCCGGAACTGCATGTGCGCCAGTCGACCGGCAAGCCGGTGGAGCGGGCATGACCAAGGCCGAAGAACTGCAAGCCGTCGCCATTCTGGTGCCGGCGGACTTCAGCGACCATGCCGTCCGGCGCATCGACCGTACCTTCAAACAGGTCAGGATCGAGCGCGCCGATCCGGCGCTGGTAACCGACGAGATGCGCCGCACGGTGCGCGGCATTGCCTCCTTTGCCGGCATCAGCGCGGCAATGATGGATGCGCTGCCCCATCTCGAACTCATCGCCTCCTTCGGCGTCGGCTATGATTCGGTCGATGTCGGCCATGCCGCGGCGAAGAACATCATGGTCACCAACACGCCCGACGTGCTGACCGAGGAGGTCGCCGACACCGCGATCGGCCTGTTGATCAACACGATCCGGGACCTGCCACGCGCGGAAAACTGGCTGCGTGACGGCAGCTGGGTTCGCAAGGGCAACTATCCGCTGAGCCGGCTGACCTTGCGCGCGCGTCGCGTCGGGATTTTCGGCATGGGCCGCATCGGACAGGCCATTGCCCGGCGACTTGAAGCGTTCGGCCTGCCCGTCGCCTATCACAACCGGCGTCGGGTCGAGGGTCTTGCCTACGAGTATCATCCGACGCTGAAGGGTCTGGCGGAAGCGGTCGATACGCTGATTTCGGTGGCGCCTGGCGGGGCTTCGACGCAGAAGGCGGTCAATGCCGAGATCCTGTCGGCGCTTGGCGCCAACGGCGTCTTCGTCAATATCGGCCGCGGCAGCACGGTCGACGAGGCAGCACTCGCGGCAGCCCTTGCCGACGGCACCATCGCCGCCGCCGGGCTCGATGTCTTCGCCGACGAACCCAACGTGCCCAAGGCCTTGCTCGACGCCCCCAACGCCTCCCTGTTGCCGCATGTCGGCTCGGCCTCGGAGCACACGCGCCGCGCCATGGCCGATCTGTGCGTCGACAATCTGGTATCCTGGTTCACCGAGCGCCGGCCGCAGACGCCGGTGCCCGAGACGGCGCATGTGAAGGCACGTGGCTGACCGGCGATTTGCCACATTTATTAACGCCGGCTTAACCCTTTGAAATCATTCTTCATCCTGCCCGTTCGCGTGGATGAAGAATGATGAAAACGCTTTCCGCATTGATTGCCGCCGTCGCCTTGTTTGGCGGCGTTCAACTGTTTCATGACGGCAATGGGCAGAGCGTCGCCAAAGAGGTCACGCCGTCCAACACCTACAGGCTGGTCGCCAATGGCAATGAGGGGACCTGCGCGGTGAGCCGCGGGGCCGAAATTTCGGATCGCCTGTCCCTGCTCACTGTTGCTCCGACATGCCGTCGTCTGATGCCTGGCATAGAACGGGCAAAGTTCTGGCGCGAACAGAATGACGGCACGGTCGCCTTCAGCGCCAACGGCATCGATCCGATCGTCACCTTCGCCGTGGCCGATGGCGACGGTTACGAATCCTATGCCCCGGCCGCGCCCTTGCTGTCGCTGGCGGGCGAGCGCAGGACCGGAGACTGATTACTCCGCCGCTGCCCGCGAGCCAGCCTTGGCGGCGGCGTGCAAACGCACCGCGTCGCCGAAGGCGCGGAAGATCTTGGCCGAGTTGCTGTCCGAGTTGACCCAGTACTCCGGATGCCACTGGACACCGACGGCGAAGGCGCGGGCGCCCTTGACCGAAACCGCTTCGACCGTGCCGTCGGTGGCGACAGCCTCGATCTCGAGCTTCGACCCGAGCCGGTCGATCGCCTGGCGGTGCAAGGAATTGACCTTGATCTCACCGGCGCCGAACACGCCGGCCAGGCAGCTGCCCGGCTTGATCGAAATGGTCTGGTGGATGGCGAAGCGCTCATCCTGCTTGTCGCTCACCGGCGCGCGGTGGTCGAGCGAACCCTCGCGTTCCTGGATCTCGGTGCCCAGCGTGCCGCCGAGCGCGACATTGAGTTCCTGGATGCCGCGGCAAATGGCAAGCAGCGGCACACCGCGCTCGATCGCCCTGCGGATCAGCGGCAGCGTGGTGGCGTCACGCGCCGGATCATAGGGACCGTTGGCTTCGCTTGCATCGCCGCCGTAGAGCGAGGGGTGCACGTTGGATTTCGAGCCGGTGACCATGACGCCGTCGACCGAGGACAAGAGTTCGTCGAAGTCGAGCCTGTCGCCGAAGGACGGCACCAGCAGCGGGAACACGCCGGCTCCGGCAACCGCCGCTTCCAGATATTGCTGCGGGGCGGCATGCCAGGTGTAGTTGTCGAACTGACGGACGTCGGTCGATATGGCGACGAGCGGCTGGTGCATTTTGGGTCTGTTTTCCATCTGGCAGGGGATGTTCTGCCTCCAAAATAGGCGATCCCCGGGCATTTTTCCATGCCAAGTTTCAGCGTGTCGCATGGGCCACGAAATCCCCTGTTAGACTATAGTTGCAGGGCCGCATGGCTTGGTTACCAAATCAGGCTGCCGTGCTGGACTAGACTTCTCGGCTGTGTATTGTTTCGGCCAACCGATGCGGGAGCTCGAGGATTTCCCGGATGTCGGTCTGTTGATCCAAAAGGGAGGAACTGCATGGATCGTCGTTCATTCATCCGCAAGGCCGGCGTGACCGGCGTCGGCGCCGCGGCGGCGGCGGCAACGCTTGCGGCCCCGGCAATAGCCCAGTCAAATCCCAAGGTGACATGGCGGCTGGCGTCGTCCTTCCCGAAGTCGCTCGACACCATCTATGGCGGCGCCGAGGTGTTCTCCAAGATGCTGTCGGAAGCCACTGACGGCAATTTCCAGATCCAGGTCTTTGCCGCCGGTGAACTCGTGCCCGGCCTGCAGGCCGCCGACGCCACCACGGCCGGCACGGTCGAGGCCTGCCACACGGTGGCATATTATTACTGGGGCAAGGACCCGACATGGGCGCTGGGTGCCGCGGTACCCTTTTCGCTCAACGCGCGCGGCATGAATGCCTGGCACTACCATGGCGGCGGCATCGACCTGTTCAATGAGTTCCTCGCCACGCAAGGTCTCTTCGGCCTGCCAGGCGGCAACACCGGCGTCCAGATGGGCGGCTGGTTCCGCAAGGAAATCAACACGGTGGCCGACCTCTCGGGCCTCAAGATGCGCATCGGCGGCTTCGCCGGCAAGGTGGTGCAGAAGCTCGGCGTCGTGCCGCAGCAGATCGCCGGCGGCGACATCTATCCGGCGCTGGAAAAAGGCACCATCGACGCCGCCGAATGGGTCGGCCCCTATGACGACGAGAAGCTCGGCTTCTACAAGGTCGCGCCCTATTACTACTATCCCGGCTGGTGGGAAGGCGGCCCGACCGTGCATTTGATGTTCAACAAGGCGAAGTACGAAGAACTGTCGCCGGCCTACAAATCGCTGCTGCGCACCGCCGCACAGGCCACCGACGCCGACATGCTGCAGAAATACGACTATGTGAACCCTCCAGCGGTGAAACGGCTGGTGGCCGGCGGCGCCAAACTGCGTCCGTTCAGCCAGGACATCATGGCCGCCTGCTTCGAAAAAGCCAACGAGGTCTATGCCGAAATGGAGGCCTCGAACGCGCCGTTCAAGAAGATCTGGGAATCGATCAAGGGCTTCCGCAAGGAGCACTATCTCTGGGCGCAGGTCGCCGAATACAATTACGACACCTTCATGATGGTCCAGCAGCGCAACGGCAAGCTGTAGAACAGTCCCATCGCATCAAGAGACCCCGGGCGAAACGCCCGGGGTCTCTCTTTTCAGGTGCGCGAGGAACCGACCTCGACCAGTATTCCGCCCGGCGCCATGCAGTAGAAGGTCGTCGAGTTGAAGCCGCCGCGCGTCAGGTCCTCGACCTCGCCCGGCGCGAAGCCTGCTTCGGTCAATTCGGCCTGCTTGGCGTGTACAAGGTCCGGGCTGGCGACGAAAAAGCCGACATGAAAATTGTCGGGATAGGTAGCAGGCCCTCCCTTGCCCGGCGTCATCAGGTTGAGAGCAAAGCCATCGGCTCCGCGCAGGATGGCGAAGGCATCCTTGCCGCGCATGGCGACGAGTTCGAAGCCGAAATGGCTGGTGAAGAAGCCGGCGAGAGCCGCGACTTCCGATGTGATGAGGTTGAGGTGGTTCAGTTTCATGGTCTTTGTCCTGTCACGGTTTGAAACGCGGACAGGCTTGGCTGCAGACCGAGAACCGGCGGGACCGTGGCATCAGGAAATCCGGACATGACCCAACCGGCCCACGGGCTTTCGCCTCGCTTGCCGGCCGCGGGTTCCCCCGCATATTCATGCGCGGAACAGGCCTCCGTTCAAAAACGGAAGAGACCGGACTACCGAACCGGTCATGTCTTTTTCGGCACGCGCTGAATAGCGTACGGGCCTGCCCTCGGCAAGTGCAACTGCCACATTCAGCGGCGGCCTGGCACCACCAGCACCTTGACCTCGCCCGGCGCCGGCGGATTGGCGATCACGTCGGCCGCCTCTTCGAGCGGCACTTGCCTCGAGATCAGCCGGTCGATCTCGATCGCACCCGAGGCGATGAGCTCGGCGGCGCGGCGGTGTGTGTAGGGATTGAGGAACGAGCCGACCACCTTCAATTCGCGAAACAGCAGGTCGAAGGGCTCGAATTCCGCCTTCATGCCTTGCGGTGTCACGCCGACGATGACGACCGTGCCGCCGGCTCTTGCCAGCCGCATCGACTGCTCGACGGTGTCGCGCACGCCAGCGCATTCGAACACCACGTCGGCGCCACCGGGCATCAGCCCCGCTGGCCCGGCAATGGCGTCGATGACATCGTCGGCTGAGGGATCGACTGTCGCCGTCGCACCGAGTTCCTCGGCAAGCGCCCGCCGCGAAGCCTGCCTGGTCGACAGGATGATGGTCGTGGCGCCGGCCAGTTTTGCCAATTGCACCGTAAGCAGGCCGATCACGCCGCCGCCCAGCACGACCACCGAACTGCCCGGCTTGATCTCGGCCAGATCCACGCCATGCAGGCAGCAGCCGAGCGGTTCGCAGAAGGCGCCATGCGTCGGCGCCAATTCGGCGGGCAGGATGAAAGCCTGTTTCTGAGGCAGCACCACATACTCGGCAAAGCCGCCGTCGCGGTGGATCCCGATGGCGTTGAGATTGCGGCAGAGATTGACCCGGCCGGCATGGCAATGCAGGCATCGCCCGCAGGCGATGTTGGGATCGCCGGTGACACGGTCGCCGACGGCAAAGCCGGATACGGCGCTGCCGGTCGCCTCGATGATGCCGGAGAATTCATGTCCCGGCGTCACCGGCGGCCGGCAGGGAAACTCGCCATGGAAAAGATGCCGGTCGGTGCCGCAGACACCGCAGGCCTCGATCCGCACCAGAAGCTCGTCCGGGCCGGGCGCGGGCTTGGCGACCTCGCGCAATGCGATGCTGCCAACCGCCTCCAGCCGCACCGCTTTCATGGCCTCGTCTCCATCAGTTGAAGCTCGGCGGCTGCGAAAGGTCCGGCGCCGGCGTTGCCGGCTTCGCCGGCGGCGCATCGCCGAAACTCGGCGGTTGCGACAGGTCCGGCGTGCCGGGCGCGGCCGGTGCGCTGCCGCCATTGGCTGGGGCCGTGCCACCAGCCGGCGGTGTACCGAGCGGCGACAGGCCGGGCACTTCCGGCACCTTGTAGTCGATCGTGCCCGGATCGATCACCGTGCCCTTGTAGCGCATCACCATTTGCGGGAAGGCGATGGTCAGCCCGATCATCACCACCTGGATCAGCACGAAGGGCACCGCGCCCCAATAGATCTGGCCTGTCGTCACCGGCGCGATCTGCTTGCCGGTGATGCGGTCGAGATAGGGCACACGCGCCGCGACCGAGCGCAGGTAGAACAGTGCGAAGCCGAAGGGCGGATGCATGAAGCTGGTTTGCATGTTGACGCCGAGCAGCACGCCGAACCAGATCAGGTCGATGCCGAGCTTGTCAGCCGCCGGCGCCAGCAACGGCACGATGATGAAGGCCAGTTCGAAGAAGTCGAGGAAGAAGGCCAGGAAGAAGACAAGGATGTTGACGCCGATCAGGAAGCCGACTTCGCCGCCCGGCAGCGAGGTCAAAAGGTGCTCGACCCAGATCTGGCCGTTGACGCCGTAGAAGGTCAGCGAGAACACCCGCGCGCCGATCAGGATGAACAGCACGAAGGACGACAGCCGCGTCGTCGAGGCCAGCGCCTGCTTGATCACGTCAAGCGACAGCCGGCCCTTTGCCGCCGCCATGGCCAGTGCGCCGACCGCGCCCATGGCACCGCCTTCTGTCGGCGTGGCAATGCCGAGGAAGATGGTGCCCAGCACCAGGAAGATCAGCGCCAGCGGCGGGATCAGCACGATGACGACCTGCTGCGCCAGCCGCGACATCATGTTGATGTTCAGCCTCCTGTCGGCGATCGCCACGACATAGATCAGGATCACACCGACGCAGGCGCCAAGAATATCGGCATTGTCGCCATGGGCCGGCGCCAGATAGCTGTACGCCGCATAGGAAACGGCCACCGCTACCGCCAGCGCCACCAGCAACGACATCACGCCATGGCCAAGCGTGCGTGCTTCGAGCGGCAGCGCCGGCACCATTTTCGGCCGGAAGATCGACACGATGAGGATGTAAAGCGCATAGAGGCCGGTGAGCACCAGGCCCGGGATCAGCGCGCCGGCATACATGTCGCCGACCGAGCGGCCGAGCTGGTCGGCCAGCACGATCAGCACCAGCGAGGGCGGGATGATCTGGGCGAGCGTTCCGGAGGCGGCGATGACGCCGGACGCCAGCCGGCGGTCATAGCCATAGCGCAGCATGATCGGCAGTGAGATCAGCCCCATGGCGATGACGGATGCCGCCACCACGCCGGTGGTCGCCGCCAGCAACGCGCCGACGAAGATCACCGCATAGGCGAGACCGCCGCGGATCGGCCCGAACAGCTGGCCGATCGTGTCGAGCAGGTCCTCGGCCATCCCAGATCGTTCGAGCACGATACCCATGAAGGTGAAGAACGGAATGGCCAGCAGCGTGTCGTTCGACATCACCCGGCTGCCGTAGAAATTGTCCGGCAGCGCATAGAGCAGCGGCCAGGCGAGGTTGATCGCGCCGCCCGAATAGGGCGTCAAAAGCACGCCTATGAAGAAGAACATCAAGCCATTCGCAGCCAGCGAAAAGGCGACGGGATAGCCGATCAGCATGAACAGGATCAGCGAGGCGAACATGATCGGCGCCATGTTCTGGGCGATGAATTCCATCACGAGCGCACCTCGTCGGCGAGCGCCTTGGCTTCGAGCTCAGCCTGTTCGTGCGCGGAAATGAAGGGGTTGGGATCATCCAGGACGCCGCGCATGATGGCGATCTTCTTCATGATTTCGGAGATGCCTTGCAGCGCCAGAAGGAAAAAGCCGACCAGCAGGATGGCCTTGGCCGGCCAGACGATCAGCCCGCCGGAATTGTTGGACATCTCGCCGCTGCGGATCGACAGCGACACATAGGGAACGAAATAGATGACCATCAGCGTCACGAACGGCATCAGGAACAGGATATGGCCGAGGAGGTCGATCCAGTGCTGCACGCGGCGTGAAAACAGGCCGTAGACGATGTCGATGCGGATATGCTCGTTCTGCTTCAGCGTATAGGCGGCGGCCAGCATGAAGGCGGCGCCGAACAGGTACCATTGCAGCTCGAGCCACGCATTCGACGAAGTGTCGAAGACCTTGCGGATGACGGCGTTGGCCGCGCTCACCAGGATCGCCAGCAGGATCAGCCAGGATACCGATTTGCCGATGAATTCGTTGGCGCGATCAATCGCCCTGGATAGAGCGAGAAGCCCTGCCATGCATTCCTCCCTTTTGTCGGAGGCGTGTCGGCTCCCCTTCTTCCGTCACGCCGCTTGGTCCAACGGTATGCCGCGCGTGGACTGACGGGTCAACAAGGATGGGAGCAACAAAACAGCATCAAATGAAAGCGAGGGGCGGAGACCGGCGGTGTGCCCCGGCGTCATGCAACCAAAGTCTGATGGTTCAGACGATTTTGCTGGTGTCGCGGCCGGCGCCGATCAGGATCAGCATGGCCACCAGGAACAGATACATCCACGCATCGCGCCATTCGATCGGGAAATAGCCGGCCCATAGTGATTCGGCCATGCCGAAGGCGGCCGCGCCAAGCGCTGCCCGCGATGGCGAGAGATAGCCGCCGACCGCCGTCACGAACAGGATCTTCAGGCCATAGACGAGGCCGGACCCGAAGCTGACATTACCGTAGTAGAGGCTGGCCATGACGCCGGCCAGCGCGGCGCAGAAGCCACCGAGCAGCACGACATGGCGGAACACGCCGCGCACATCGACGCCGCACAAGGCAGCGGCGCGCGGGTCGTCGGAGACGGCGCGCCAGCGTCGGCCGAAGCTGGAGCGGGCAAACGCTGAGGTGGCGAGTATGACCGCGGCCAGCACCACCGCGCAGTCGAGCACCTGGATCAGCGTCAGCGTCGCCTTGAAGCCGGCGCCTTCGGCGAAAACGATGGGCTGCGCCAGCATCGGCGGCAGCCACAGATCATGCGTGTCGGCCGCGATGCGGCTTCCCTCCGACAGCACGATCAGGATGCCGAGCGTCGTCACCACGATGGCGTTGGGCGAGCGGTCGGCCAACGGCTCGAAGACGCTGCGCGACAGGACGTGGCTGATCAGCGCGGCATACAGGAATGCCGCGACCACGCCGAACAGCACCGACGCCAGCAGCGTCAGCCACAGCATTTGGTAGGCGAAGGCGACGCTCAGGATCATGGCTTGGCCGCTAAAGGCGAACAGCGCCCCATAGGCGAGGTTGGTCCGGTGCAGGATGCCGTTGATCAGCACGTAACCGAAGGCGAGCAGCGCGTAGAGCGCGCCGGAATGCAGCCCGTTCAGCACCTGCTGGAAGAAATAGAGCATGCTTAACAACACCAGAAGCATCTCGCCGACAGCGGTTTGGAACGACGGAATGCTCGAGACAAAGGCAACGATACCGTGTGCGGCGGAGGTTTGCATTGCCGAATATAACTTGTCAAATGCGATTTATCGGTTAGATTTTGCAGCATGACAGTTGCCTGGACCCCGCATCGTTTCACCGGCGGCCTGCTTGCGCTCGATACGGCGAACACCGTCGTGCTGCGCGGCGATCCGGAGCGCACGTTCGACCGTTTCGCCGATCCGGTCGAAATCGCCCGCTTCGCCGACGCGGCTAGCAGCTTTCGCGCCGCCGAACTCGGCGACAGGCGGCTGACGGTGTCTTCGCCGACGGCAATCGCGCCCGTCGTGCTGTCGATCCGCGAGACGACCGACCGGCTGTTTCGCGGCGCGGTTTCGAAGGGCGCGGTCGCCACGGCCGACCTGCCCGATTTCCTGCGCGCCTGCGCCGAGGGCCTGGCCGGCAGCCGGACCGAGGTCGGCGTGCCGGGAAGGCCGTTCGGCGATCCGGCGGTGCCGATCGCTTTCGAGGCGGCGCTCGCGGTCTCGGCCCTTTCGCTGCTGCGCGACGACACCACCGCAAGGCTCAGGATCTGCCCCAACTGCACCTGGCTGTTCGTCGACAGAAGCCGCAATTCCAGCCGCCTTTGGTGCGACATGGCGGTGTGCGGCAACCGGCAGAAGGCAAGTCGCCATTATCGCCGCCGCCGCATGGCGGCCCATGAGGTCAAGGATGCCTAGAGGATTTTCACGCGCGCTCGTTGCCGGCGCCATTCTGATTGCCGCAGCGACGCTCGGCGCCTGCCGCGATACCGGCGGCGACGGCAAGCTGTTCGAGGTCTCCGGCAAGATATTCATCTTCAATTACCGTCTCGCCAGGGCGACCTATGTCGTGACATTGCGCCCCTTGCAGCCCATGGGCGAGGGCCAGGTGGCGGTTGCCAGCTTCCAGAACCCCGCCGGCGGCGAGCCGTTGGTGGTTGAGCAGAAGGTCTGGCCGAAGCTCGACAAAGTCAGCCTGGAGAGCCCGGCGCTGACCTGCATCGTCAAGAACAAGCCCTATGCCATCGCCATCAGCATCAAGGGTCCCGACGGCGCGGTGCTGCAGAAGATCGACACGACGCTGATGTCGACGGAAGACCAGTCGATCCTGCCCGACCGGCCGCTGGTCATGGACCAGCTCTATACGGCCAATCCCGACCTCGCCGGCCATCCCGACGGCAAGCTGCCGGGCGAGCCAAAGCCGGATTGCTCGAAAGCCGGCTGACGCCTTCCGGCGGCATCGATTCCGGCCGGAGTTTTCGTTCGCCGTCATGCTGTCGGTGTGTGGTTTCATGCGTGGCCCGGCACCCGCTGGACCGTTTGTTGCACTTTGCCTGGTCCCTGCGATTTTGTTTGACCTCACTTGCAAGGGGAGAAAGGATGCGTCATCCGACCCCGACGTTGGCTGCTTGCCCCCGCGCGGCCTTCGCAGAGGAAATGCCTGATGACGCTGCATGATGTCGCGCTCGACGACAAGTTCGACCTCGGGAAGGAGCGCATCTTCCTGTCCGGCGCGCAGGCGGTCATCCGCATGCTCCTGATGCAGCGCGAGCGCGACCGCCGCGCAGGCCTCAACACGGCCGGCTTCGTCTCCGGCTATCGCGGCTCGCCGCTCGGCGGCCTCGACATGCAGCTGTGGAAGGCGAAGAAGCAGCTCGCCGGCGCTGACATCGTCTTCCAGCCCGGCCTCAACGAGGAGCTTGCCGCCACCGCCTGCTGGGGATCGCAGCAGACGGAACTGCTGGGCGAGGGCACCCATGACGGTGTCTTTTCCGTCTGGTACGGCAAGGGCCCGGGCGTCGATCGTTCGGGAGATGTGTTCCGCCATGCCAATCTCGCCGGCTCGTCCAAGCATGGCGGCGTGCTTGCGCTCATGGGCGACGACCACATGGCCGAATCCTCGACCAACGCGCACGCCACCGAATTCCTCTTCGTCGACACCATGGTGCCGATCCTCAATCCGGCCGGCGTCCAGGAAATCATCGATTACGGCCTGTACGGCTTTGCCATGTCACGTTTCGCCGGCACCTGGGCGGCGATCAAATGCGTCAAGGACAACATCGAATCGACGGCCTCGGTCGATGCCTCTCTCGAACGCTTGAACATTGTCGTGCCGGAGTTCGACATGCCGCCGGGCGGCCTCAACATCCGCCACGAGATCGACATGCTGGGCCAGGAGGAGCGGCTGCACGAATACAAGCGTGCCGCGGCCTCCGCCTTCATCCATGCCAACGGGCTGAACCGCATCGTCTATTCCGGCGGCCGCAACCCCAAGCTCGGCATTATCACGCTGGGCAAGAGCTATCTCGATGTCCGCCAGGCGCTGGAGGATATCGGCATCGACGAGGCCGCCGCCAACCGCATCGGCGTGCGGCTGTTCAAGGTCGGCTGCCCGTGGCCGCTCGACCTGCATCACATCGCCGACTTTGCCCGCGGCCTCGAGACCATCGTGGTCGTCGAGGAGAAGCGTTCGCTGATCGAGGTGCAACTGCGCGAAAGCCTCTACGGCACCGCCTCGCAGCCGGTCATCGTCGGCAAGAAGGACGAGCGTGGCGACTGGCTGTTTCCGGCCAAGGGCGCGCTTGATCCCAACGAGATCGCCATTGCCCTTGGCGAGAGGATCGTCAAGACCATCGGCCCGTCGGAGGAGATCTCGGCGCGGGTGGGCAAGCTGCGCCAGTTCCAGGCCATGCTGGCGGACGCCACCGACATCGGTTCGCGCACGCCTTTCTTCTGTTCGGGCTGTCCCCATAATTCCTCGACCAAGGTGCCCGACGGTTCGATCGCCGCCGCCGGCATAGGCTGCCATTTCATGGCGCTGTGGATGGACCGCAACACGCTGGGCTTCACGGCCATGGGCGGCGAGGGCGCGCAATGGGTCGGCCAGGCGCCGTTCTCGAAGCGCGGCCACATCTTCCAGAATCTCGGCGACGGCACCTACAATCATTCCGGCACGCTGGCGATCCGCTTCGCTTTGTCGAGCGAAGCCAACATCACCTACAAGATCCTCTACAATGACGCGGTGGCCATGACCGGCGGCCAGCCGCATGAGGGCGGGCTGACGGTAGACATGATCGCCAGGCAGGTGCGGGCCGAGGGCGTCGACCGCATCGCCATCGTCACCGACGAACCGGACAAATACGCCGGCAAGGCCGAATTCCCGGCCGGCGCCACCATCCATCACCGCGACGACCTCGATCTGGTCCAGCGCGAGCTGCGCGACGTCAAGGGCGTGTCGATCCTGCTCTATGACCAGACCTGCGCTGCCGAAAAACGCCGGCGCCGCAAACGCGGCACCTTTCCCGATCCCGACAAGCGCGTCTTCATCAACGAGTTGGTCTGCGAAGGCTGCGGTGACTGCGGCGTGCAGTCGAACTGCGTCTCGATCCAGCCGGTGGAGACCGAATTCGGCCGCAAGCGCAAGATCGATCAGTCGAGCTGCAACAAGGATTTCTCCTGCGTCAACGGCTTCTGCCCGTCCTTTGTCACCGTGCACGGCGCCAAGATCCGCAAGGCGGAAGGCCTTGCCGGCAAGACCGATCCGCTTGACGGCGTGCCCACACCGGCCGAGTTCCCGCTTGGCGAGCAAGGCTGGGCGGCGATCATCGACGGCGTCGGCGGCACCGGCGTCGTCACTGTCGGCGCCGTGCTCGGCATGGCGGCTCATCTGGAGGACAAAGGCTGCGGCATGATCGACATGGCCGGCCTCGCCCAGAAGGGCGGCTCGGTGTTCACCCATGTCCGCATCGCCCGCACGCCGGACGACATCCATGCCATCCGCGTCTCGGCGGGCAAGGCCGACCTCGTGCTTGGCTGCGATCTCGTCGTGTCGGGCGCCAAGAAGGTGCTGACGGCGGTGCGCGAGGGCCATACGATCTTCCTCGCCAACACCGCCGAGATCATGCCCGGCGAGTTTGCCCGTTCGGCCGATTTCTCCTTGCCGATCGAACGCCTGAAGAAGGCGATCCGCGCCGCCGCCGGCGACGACAAGGCGCATTTCTTCGATGCCACCCGCACCGCCACGGCGCTGTTCGGCAATTCGCTCGGCGCCAACATGTTCATGCTCGGCTTTGCCTTCCAGCATGGCGGCCTGCCGCTGTCGGCCGAGGCTGTCGAGCGGGCCATCGAGCTCAACGGCGAAGCGGTGGCCATGAACATCGCCGCCTTCCGCTGGGGCCGCCGCGCGGCGCACCAGCCGGATTTCGTGCGCGGCCTCGTCGCCCAGCCGGGCAAGGCGGGACAGACCGCCCCGATCGCGCAGACGCTGGACGAGATCATCGCCCGCCGTGTCGCCTTCCTGAGCGCCTATCAGAACGCCGGCTACGGCAAGCGCTATGCCGACAGGCTTTCGCTGCTGCGCGCCGCGGAGGCCAAGGCCGTGCCCGGTTCGACCGTGGTGACCGAAGCGGCCGCTAGGAACCTGTTCAAGCTGATGGCGATCAAGGACGAGTACGAGGTGGCGCGGCTCTACACCGACGGCTCTTTCGCCGCCGAGCTTGGCAAACAGTTCCAGAGCTATGAAAAACTCGAATTCCATCTTGCCCCGCCGATCATGGGCCGTCGCGGCAATGACGGAAGCCCTCGGAAGTCGAGCTTCGGCCCGTGGATGATGAAGGGTTTCCGCCTGCTGGCGGCGCTGAAGGGCTTGCGCGGCACTGCTTTCGACCTGTTCGGCTACACCGCCGAACGGCGCATGGAACGGCAGCTTTTGGCGCAATATGAGGGCGATCTCGAACTCGTCATCAGGTCGCTGGCGCCTGGCAAGGCCGAGGCGGCGGTTGCTCTGGTCTCGGTCCCCGCGCTCATCCGTGGTTATGGCCATGTCCGGCAGGCGAGCGCCCAAAAAGCCGCGGGCGAGCGTCAAAGGCTGCTCGAGCGCCTGTCGAGCGCGCCGACGCAGGCGGAACTTCAGGCCGCCGAGTGATGGATACGCCTTGTTTACCTGAAGCTTGATTTTCCTGGTCTGTCCTGCATTTGCGGACCCCTGGCACCTCAGTCGTAGTCCCTGTTCTAAGCCTTTCTTAAGGCGGGTGTGACATGACAAGGCTTAGCGTTGGGCCGACAATATGGGCAGGACAAAAACCGAGAACATCCCCGCGGATGTTTATATCCAGTTTGTGCGGTCGTTGTTCGACAACGCCCACATGCTGGTAATCGGCGGCGTATGCTACTGGATCCTCGGATTCATGATCTATTTGCGTACGCAAAACCCTTTGTTCCTGGGTTTTTCGTTTGGTCTGCTGTCCATCAGCCTTTTCCGTTACTCCGGCATTCGCGGCTTTCGGAAGGCGGGCGGCGTAATAGCCAATGTCGAAGAGGCGCGGCGGTGGGAGCGCACCTATATCCTGAAGGGCAGCCTGCAAGGCCTCGGCCTGGGCGCGCTGTGTTTCATATCGATCTATGTCTATCCCGATCCGTTTGCCGAACTGGCCGCGACGTCGCTGGCCATCGCAACCTTGGTGACGGTTGTTGGCCGCAACTACGGCTCTCCGCTCATGGTGCGGATTTTTTCCGTGACCTTCATTGGTCCGGCGGCACTTGCGCTGCTGCTGCGCATGGATGTTCCCTCGGTCGTTCTCGGGTTGATGATCATCCCGCTGACGTTCATCACGATCAACAGCGCCGACCACGTCCGCAACGTGCTTTTCTCGGCTGTCATCGGCCATAAGGAAGCGAGGAAGCTGGCGCACAGGTTCGACCGCGCCCTCAACACAATGTCGCACGGCCTCGTCATGCTCGGACCCAATGGCCGGGTGGCGGTGGCCAATGCCGAAGCCGCCCATCTGATGTCGCTCAAGTCCGCGAATGCGCTGCTTGGGCGGTCGATCCATGGTCTTTTGATGCGCGGCGTCGCCGGCGGCATGCTGGCGCCGAAGGACTGCCGCTACATCGAGGCCCAGCTGACGCGCGCCCTGCGCGAAGGCCGGGACCGCAAGGTCCTGGTGTCGCTGGCCAATGGCCAGCATTATGAATTCTCGGCCCGCGAAGGCAGCCAGGAACTCGGCGTCATCACCTTCGAGGACGTGACGGCGCGCGTCGAGGCGGAAGACAAGATCCGCTTCATGGCGCGTTACGACAATCTCACCGGCCTGCCCAATCGCGCCTATTTCCACGAACTGGTCGGCGAGGCGATGGCGTCGGGCGATCGCGACCGTTTCTGCGGCCTGGCCGTGCTCGACCTCGACGATTTCAAGAGCGTCAACGACACGCTCGGCCATCCGATCGGCGACGGGCTGATCTACGCGGTCGCCGAGCGTCTTGCCGCCGTTGCCGGGCAAGGCATCACCGTCAGCCGTTTCGGCGGCGACGAATTCATGATCTTCTTCGACCGCATCGAGGATGAGAGCCATCTGACCACGCAGATCGACGAGATCTTCGCGGCGTTGCAGGGCGAGGTGGACGTCGCCGGCCACGGGTTGCGCATCCAGACCAGCGGCGGCGCGGTGTTGGCACGGGTCAGGGACAGCGATGTCGACGCCATGATCGTCAAGGCGGATCTGGCGCTTTACAAGGCCAAGGAGCTTGGCAAGAACGGCTGGCGGCTGTTCGAGGCGGCAATGGACGCCGCGTTCCGCAACCGACAGCTGATGAAGGCGGATCTGCGCAGCGCGGTGGAAAGCAAGAGCCTGCGGGTCGTCTATCAGCCGATCGTGGCGATGAACACCATGCGCATCGCCAGCTGCGAGGCGCTGTGCCGCTGGGATCATCCCGATCTCGGACCGATTTCGCCGGGCATCTTCATTCCGCTGGCCGAGGAAATGGGCATCATTTCCGAAATCAGCACTTTCGTGCTGCAGGCGGCCTGCACCGAATGCGCCAAATGGCCTGATCAGACCAGCGTCTCGGTCAACCTGTCGGCCAAGGATTTCCGCAGCCGCGACGTCATCCAAAAGGTTCGCGATGCGCTGGCGAGCTCCGGCCTCGCCGCCGGCCGGCTGGAGATCGAAGTCACCGAAACGGCACTGCTCGACGACAAGTCGCTGACGCGCCAGTATATCGAGGAACTGAAGCAGATCGGTGTTCGCATTGCGCTTGACGATTTCGGCACCGGCTATTCGAGCCTGAGCTACCTCCACAAGCTGCCGCTCGACAAGATCAAGATCGACCGTTCGTTCCTGATGGACGTCACCCAGAACGCGCGTTCGCTGGAATTGCTCAAGGGTATCGTCAATCTGTCACGGCCACTGGGCCTTTCCGTGACAGTCGAAGGCGTCGAGACCTTCGAACAGCTCAAGATCCTGGCCTTGCAGGTCAAACCGGATCTCGTGCAAGGCTTCCTCTTCGGTGCCGCGCTCAGTGCATCGGGTATCGAGACGATGTCGAATGTCACTTGGCCGTTCGCGGCCGACCTGCGTCGCGCCGGCAAACGGACAGCCGTTTAGCTCCGTCATTTCGCCGCGCGGATAATTCTTTCGATTCAAGCAACGCCCTTGATATCGACCTCAGGCAAATTTGCTTGGGTCGTCGTCTCGCCGCGATCTTGCTTTTGCGCGATGTTGCCCGAAAAGGCCCTTCCCGGAACCTGGCTCACGCGCCTGTTTGTCGAGGCGCGATGTCTTGGAGGTGATGAACGCGTCGGTTCCAGGCGCGCTGCTCGCCAGGATTCTCAACGGGCGCGGACGTTAAGGTTAACATAAGGTAAATCAACAGTGTCCAAGTTTCTGCTTGTGTCTCATTTTGACTCGACTAGCGTATTTCCAGGCGGAAATTTCGAGGACAGATGATGGATGCTGCTGCGGCTGCAAGGAATACGTCTGGCGTGGTCAGGGCAGCCGGCGATTCGGTGCTGAATCGATCGATGATGCAACTGCTGGAGCATGTCGATTATCGCCTCATTACCGGAGGCGAGGATCTGGAGGCGATTTACCGGCTTCGCTATAAATCCTATCTGCGTTCAGGCATGTGCGGCCCGATCGCCAGCGGGATGTTCGAGGATCGCTGGGACAATCTGCCCAATTCCTACCGGTTCGGTGTCTATTGCTATGGCGAACTGGTCAGCACGATCCGCTTCCATTACATTTCTCGCGAGCACCCGAATTCGCCTTCCGTCGATGCCTATCCGGAAATACTGCTCGAGCGGCTTGCCCGCGGAGAAACCTTTATCGACGGAACCCGGTTTGCAACCGATCCCGACGCTGCGCCAGCCCCCGGAGTGCTGCCGTTCCTGACGCTCAGGCTTGCCATGGTGGCCTCGCTCTATTTCGGCCAGGACTCGGTGCTGACGCCGGTCAAGGTCGAGCATTCCAATTTCTATTCCCGTTATTTCAATGCCGTGCAGAGGACCGAGGCCAAGGAATTTCCGGGCGTGCTCACCCGGATCGCCCTGTTCGAAATCCCTGCCGGCGAAAATATGCGCCTGACGCTCGAGCGGTTCCCCTTCTTCAGGTCGACGCCCATGGAGCAACGGCTGATGTTCGCCAATCCGGCCATCAACCGGCTGACACCCTTGTCCGTCGTGCCGACCGCGAAATACTATCGCGCCGCCGCCTGAGGTCCTCGTTTTTGCGACGCGTCTGGAGCCTTCCGGCCAGATTCGCGTTGTGATGACGGCGGAGCGCCGTCGCTCCGTCCTTGTCATCCAGGCGGACATGCCAGAAGGACCCCGACATGCATATTTCCCAGCTCGCGCTCACACCGCTTATCTCGCTGATCGCCGGCGTGCTGATCCTGATCATGCCGCGGCTGCTGAACTACATCGTCGCGCTCTATCTGATCGTCGTTGGGCTGCTCGGGCTTTTCCCGCACCTCGCCGGTTGAGGGCTGCCGAGCGAGCCTGCCGCAAACGCCGCCCTTCGCCGAACCGGCCGGCGGTTTCAAATTTCCCTTGAGGCAGTTGTCGGCTCCAATGCGGCAATAGCGCCATTGCTCTCGGGCCGGCTTTTCGCTATGTGCCAGAAAGATGTCTTCGAAGGGGTATTCCTATGGCTGATCACTCGCCGACCGGTCCTGTCGAACTGGGCGCGAAGATGGACTATGCCGAGCATGACCGCACCTATGCGGGCTTCCTCGCTCTGGCCAAATACGGATCGCTGTTCTGCGGCGCGTTGCTCATCGCGATGGCTTTCGGCTTCTTCGCGGCCGGTTTCTTCTCGGCGACCATACTGTTCATCCTGATCATGGCCGTCGGCGCCTTCATTCTGCGATAGACCTTCCAAAACCCCGTTGCCATTGACGTCGCCGGATAATCCGGCCGACACTTTGCGCAAACAGGTTCCAGCCGAAAGGATCATGCGGTGGGACAGACGGTTTTCATCCCTCGTGAGCTCGACGCGAACGAGCCGCGTGTCGCGGCCTCGCCCGATACGGTGAAGCGGCTGGCGGGGCTTGGCCTCGACGTGATTGTCGAAAAAGGCGCCGGCACGCGGTCGCGCATCCCCGACGAAGAGTTTGCCAAGGCAGGTGCCGCCATCGGCAAGGCTTCCGATGTCGCCAAGGCCGACGTGGTGCTGAAGGTGCGCCGGCCGACGGATGCCGAGCTGAAGAGCTACAAATCCGGCGCGGCTGTGATCGCCATCATGGACCCCTACGGCAACGATGCCGCCGTGGCAGCCCTTGCCAAGGCCGGCGTCACCGCTTTCTCGATGGAGTTCATGCCGCGCATCACCCGCGCCCAGTCGATGGACGTCTTGTCCTCGCAGGCCAACCTTGCCGGCTATCAGGCGGTGATCGACGGCGCTTCGGAATATGACCGCGCCTTGCCGATGATGATGACGGCGGCCGGCACGGTGCCGGCGGCGAAAATCTTCATCATGGGCGTCGGCGTCGCCGGCCTGCAGGCGATCGCCACGGCCCGCCGCCTTGGTGCCGTCGTCACCGCCACCGACGTGCGCCCCGCCGCCAAGGAACAGGTCGCCTCGCTCGGCGCCAAATTCCTGGCCGTCGAGGACGAGGAGTTCAAGGCGGCCGAGACCGCCGGCGGCTACGCCAAGGAAATGTCCAAGGAATACCAGGCCAAGCAGGCGGCGCTCACATCAGAGCACATTGCCAAGCAGGACATCGTCATCACCACGGCGCTGATCCCCGGCCGGCCGGCGCCGAAGCTGGTGTCGGCGGCGATGGTCGCCTCGATGAAGCCGGGCTCGGTGCTCGTCGACCTCGCCGTCGAGCGCGGCGGCAATGTCGAAGGGGCTCAGCCGGGTCAGGTGGTAACCACGGCCAATGGCGTAAAGATCGTCGGCCACCTCAACGTGCCGGGCCGCGTCGCCGCTTCCGCCTCGCTGCTCTATGCCAAGAACCTGTTCGCGTTCCTGGAAACGCTGGTCGACAAGACCACCAAGACGCTCGCCATCAACCGCGACGACGATCTGGTCAAGGCGACGATGCTGACCGATGGCGGCAAGGTGGTGCATCCGGCCTTCGCCAAGGCCAACCAGCAGCCTCATGTCGAACCGGCCGCGATCCCGGCCACGACCATGGTCGCCGATGCCTCGGCCGCGCCCAAGAAGGCCGCACCCAGGAAAACCGCCGCATCCAAGTCGTCCTCGTCCAAGTCGAAAGGGACCGCGTGATGGATCAGACCCTGCAGAAAGCCCTCGACCAGCTCGACCAGGCCTCCGCCGCCGTCAAGCTTGCGGTGCAGAACCTGGCCAATGCGCCGGGCGGCGCCGAGGCGGCGGGTGATGCCGCGCATGCAATCTCCGGCGGCGCCATCGATCCCTTCGTCTTCCGCTTCGCCATCTTCGTGCTGGCGATCTTCGTCGGCTACTATGTCGTCTGGTCGGTAACCCCGGCTTTGCACACGCCGCTGATGGCCGTCACCAATGCCATCTCTTCGGTGATCGTCGTCGGTGCGCTGCTTGCTGTCGGCATCGCCGCTTCCGGCGTTGCCGCGGGCTTCGGCTTCGTCGCGCTGATGCTGGTCTCGGTCAACATCTTCGGCGGCTTCCTCGTCACCCAGCGCATGCTGGCCATGTACAAGAAGAAGGACAAGTAGAGCGCCATGAACGCCAACTTCGCGTCCTTCCTCTATCTGGTCTCCGGCGTCCTGTTCATCATGGCGTTGCGCGGCCTGTCGCATCCGACCACCAGTCGGCAGGGCAATCTCTACGGCATGATCGGCATGGCCATCGCCATCGCCACGACGCTGGCGCTGGCAACCCCGTCGGCCGGGCGCTTTGGCCTCATCGTGCTCGGTCTTGCCATCGGCGGCGGCGTCGGCGCCGTCACCGCGCGGCGCATCGCCATGACCTCGATGCCGCAGCTGGTTGCCGCCTTCCACAGCCTCGTCGGCCTCGCCGCCGTCATGGTGGCGGCAGCCGCCATCTACGCGCCGGAAAGTTTTGGTATTGGCACGGATGGCGACATCCATGCCCAGGCGCTGATCGAGATGAGCCTTGGCGTCGCCATCGGCGCCATCACCTTCACTGGCTCGGTCATCGCCTTCCTGAAGCTCGACGGCCGCATGTCCGGCAAGCCGATCATGATCGGCGGCCGCCATTTCATCAACGCGGCCCTCGGCGTCGCGCTCATCGTGCTGATCGTGCTGCTCGTCGCCACCGAGTCAAAACTGGTGTTCTGGCTGATCGTCGCCGCCTCGCTGGTGCTCGGCATCTTGCTGATCATCCCGATCGGCGGCGCCGACATGCCGGTCGTCGTCTCGATGCTGAATTCCTATTCGGGCTGGGCGGCGGCGGCACTCGGCTTCACGCTCGGCAACCTGGCGCTGATCATCACCGGCGCGCTGGTCGGCTCGTCCGGCGCGATCCTGTCCTACATCATGTGCAAGGGCATGAACCGAAGCTTCATCTCGGTCATCCTCGGCGGCTTCGGCGGCGAGACCGCTGCAGCGGCCGACGACGGCATCGAGCGCACGGTCAAGCAGGGCTCGGCCGACGACGCCGCCTATCTGATGATGAACGCGCAGAAGGTCATCATCGTGCCGGGCTACGGCATGGCGGTCGCCCAGGCGCAGCACGCGCTGCGCGAAATGGCCGATAAGCTCAAGGCCAATGGCGTCGACGTGAAGTACGCCATCCACCCGGTTGCCGGGCGCATGCCCGGCCACATGAACGTGCTCTTGGCCGAAGCCAACGTGCCCTATGACGAGGTGTTCGAGCTGGAAGACATCAACTCCGAATTCGCGCAGGCCGATGTCGCCTATGTCATCGGCGCCAACGACGTCACCAACCCGTCCGCGCGGGATGACAAGTCGAGCCCCATCTACGGCATGCCGATCCTCGACGTCGACAAGGCGCGCACCTGCCTGTTCGTCAAGCGCTCGCTCGGCTCCGGCTATGCCGGCATCGACAACACGCTGTTCTACAAGGACGGCACCATGATGCTGCTCGGCGACGCCAAGAAGATGACCGAGGAAATCGTCAAGGCCATGGATCATTGATCCGGCCGACAAGCGGAAAGGCAAGGAGCCCGGCTTTTGGAGCCGGGCTCTTTCATTTCTGGCGCAGGACCGCGTTCAGCGGTTGGTCAGGAAAACCGCTTCCTCTTCGTCGCGCTGCCTGCCGCCGATCGCTGCCGCGGCACTGGCGATGAAGGCGCCGATGACCAGCGACAAGGCGCCGAGCAGGGCAAAGGTGGCGCTGGCCTTCCTGGCGGTGTCGGCGGCCTGCTTGGCCTTGACCTTGGCCTCCTCGACCTTGGCGACCATCGCATCGACGCGCGCCTTGGCGTCGGCCTCGGAAAGGCCGGTGCGGGCGGCAACCAGCTGCGACAGATAGGTCTTGTCGTCAGCCGAAATCTCGCCAGCGGCGGCACTGGCGACGAGGATGCGCGAAGCCTGTCCGACCGCGGCCGCATCGCTCTCCGGATTGGCCGCCGCGAGCTTGCTCGGATCGGCCGGGCGGAACAGCGAATCCACCAGATAGGAGGTCGCATTGTCGGCCGTTGCGCTGCCTGCATTGGCGGAGGCGCCAGCCGATGCGCCCATGGCGGCGCCCGACGCTACGGTGGAGACAGCCTGCACGCCTGTACCAACTGCCGCGGAGAGAGCCGAGCCGAGCACGCCGACAACGAGCAGCGTTGCCAGCGCCCAGGCGAGGAAGCCATGGGCGGTGTCACGGAAATAGACCTCGTCGGTGTGGACACCGACCCATTTGGTGCGCAGGCGCCCGGCAAGGTAGCCGCCGACGCCGGAGGACAGCCATTGCACGATGACCAGCCATATAGCGGTGGACACCGCGAAGGTGGTGATCGACGCGCCGGAGCCCGACCATGGCGAAACCATGCTGAGCCCAAGCCCGGAGCCGAGCAGCATGAGGATGAAGGTCAGGGTCGAAGCCGCGAAGGCACCGGCAATGATGGGGCCCCAGCTGACGGCTGTAGCGGAGGATTCTTCTGAAGCGGACAGGTCGATGGCCGATACGGTGGGCTGCATCAACGCCCCCTACCGTACGAACAGCATGATGAGGATGATGATCGGGATCGGAATACCGAGCAACCAGAGCAAAATGCCACGTCCCATAAAGGCCTCCTGTGAGAAATTGTGTTCGATGTCGTCACAATGTCCCGGGAGGGCTTCCGTTCCGGCGGGCCATAAAATGATTTCGTTTGCCGGCGATGGAACAATTCGGAGCGCCGCTTCGCACCGATGTCTCAAGCGATCATGTTGTTGTGATTTGACCCCTAGGTCGGGTCGGGCAAAAGCGGAAATCCGGACGAATTTTCTTCGAAGTGCCTTGCCAGGTAGGAGGACAAATGACTCCAAGGAAATTCCAGAAGAGGCAAGAAGCAAAAAACCAGCGGATTTGGGCTCCTGGCAGCGGGCTGCGCCAGGCAATTTTCGTCGGCCTGGTCTTGCTCTCTGGTCTGTTCACGTGGGGCGCGACCCCGGCCGCCGCAGCCGGTGCGCCGGTCGGCGCGGCATCGGCCGGTTCGGCTGCCGACGACACCGCGCATCTTTCTCCCGTGGGCTTCCAAGCCGTTCGCGTTCCTAATGGCGACGAGCCACCGTTGGCCGCCGGTATCTGGTACCCGACGTCAGCCGAGGCGCAGGATGTGCCGCTGGAAAACTTCAAGCAACATGTTGCGCCTTCCGGTCCGGTGAAAGGCCATGCGCTGCCGCTTGTCGTGATCTCTCACGGCGGCGGCGGATCCTATGCCGGCCACTATGACACGGCGATCGCGTTGGCGAGAGCCGGCTTCATCGTCGCCGCGGTCAGCCATGCCGGCGATACTTTCGACGACCAGAGCAAGGTGATGATGCTGTGGCGCCGGCCTGCCCAGCTAAGCCGGCTGATCGATTTCATGCTGACGGACTGGCAGGGCCACGCCGACATCGATCCGCAGCGCATCGGCGCCTTCGGGTTCTCGAATGGCGGCTTCGCCGTACTGGTCGAAGCGGGCGGTATACCCGATCTCGGCCGGATCGACCCATATTGCGCCGCAAATCCGCAACATGATCTTTGCACCACGCTGGCGAAAGCCGGTGTTCATTCCGTCGCACAAGCGCCCCAGCCACCGCCGGATGCGTGGAAGCCCGATCGGCGAATCCGCGCCATCGCAGCCGCCGCGCCGGCGTTCGGCTTCACCTTTGACCGTGCCGGCCTTGCTTCGGTTCAGATCCCGGTGCTCCTGTGGCGCGCGGCCAACGACCGGCATCAACCCGACCCTTGGTATGAAGAACACATCCGTTCGGCATTGCCCCGACCGCCGGAGTATCATGTAGAGCCTCTGGCAGGCCACTATGCGTTCCTGCCGCCTTGCAGCACTCGCCTGCGCGCCATTGCACCCATGGCTTGCGTTGACGCACCCGGCTTCGACCGGGCAGCGTTTCATCAGCGCCTCAACGCCGCCCTTGCAAGCTTCTTCACCGCATCGCTGCAGTCTCAAAGCGCGTCGCACTGAAAGGTTTGAGCCGACGCGCTTCAAGCTCTTGTTCGTTCTGCCAAAACCGCTGCGCGGTTTTGGGCGGTATCCATCAAATATCCAGATTGGCGACCGAAAGCGCGTTGTCCTGGATGAATTCGCGCCGTGGCTCGACCTCGTCGCCCATCAACCGTGAGAACAGACTGTCGGCATCGGTCGCGTCGTTGACCTTGACCTGCAGCAGCGAGCGCACATTCGGGTCGAGCGTGGTTTCCCACAATTGCTCGGCATTCATCTCGCCGAGCCCCTTGTAGCGCTGCATGGTCAGGCCCTTGCGGCCCGTCGCAAAGACCGCGTTGAGCAGCGCCAGCGGCCCCGAGACGGTTTCGGACACATCCTTGCGGCGCAGCACCGGCGGCGTCCCGTAGACCTCGTTGAGGCGCTGTGCGTAGCGGTCGAGCTGTCGGGCATCGGCCGAATTGATGAGCCCCATGTCGAGATGGGCGTACTCCTTGACGCTGCGCACGGTGCGCTCGAAGACATAGCCGCCGCTGCCGTCATTCGAGGTCGACATACGGCCGGTCCAGCCGCGCTCGGTGTCCTCGGCGATGATGTCGAGGCGTTGCGCGATCCGCTCCGCCATGGCGTTGGCGCGGCCAAGATCGCTGAAGACGTCGGGGTTGAGCCCGCCGGCGATCGACGCTTGCTCGACCACACCTCTGTTGTAGCGCGTGTGCAGGCCGTTGATGAGCTGGCGCACCGCCAGCGCGTCGTCGACGGCACCGCGCAGATCCTGTCCGGTCCGCACTTCGCCCGAACCCAGCGTCAGCGACGCTTCCTCCAGCCCGGACTCGATCAGGAATTCCTCGAAGGCGCTTTCATTCTTGATGTATTGCGAGCTCTTGCCGCGCGTCACTTTGTAGAGCGGCGGCTGGGCGATGTAGAGATGGCCGCGCTCGATCAGCTCCGGCATCTGCCGGAAGAAGAAGGTGAGCAGCAAGGTCCTGATATGCGCGCCGTCGACGTCGGCGTCGGTCATCAGGATGATCTTGTGATAGCGCAGCTTGTCGGCGTTGAACTCGTCCTTGCCGATCGAGGTGCCGAGCGCGGTGATCAGCGTGCCGATCATGTCGGAGCCGAGCATGCGGTCGAAACGCGCCCGCTCGACATTGAGGATCTTGCCGCGCAGGGGAAGGATGGCCTGGTTCTGGCGCGAACGGCCGCCCTTGGCCGAGCCGCCGGCCGAGTCACCCTCGACGATGAAGATTTCGGATTTCGCCGGATCGCGTTCCTGGCAGTCGGCCAGCTTGCCCGGCAAGGACGTGACGCCGAGCGAGCTCTTGCGGGTGATGTCGCGCGCCTTGCGCGCGGCTTCGCGCGCCGCCGCGGCCTGGATCACCTTGTCGATGACCACCTTGCCTTCGGTCGGGTGTTCTTCCAGCCAGGTGCCGAGCGCCTCGTTGACCAGACCCTCCACCACCGGCCGCACCTCGGAGGAAACCAGTTTGTCCTTGGTCTGCGAGGAGAATTTCGGATCGGGAACCTTGACCGACAGCACCGCCGTCAGCCCTTCGCGGCAATCGTCGCCGATCAGCGAGACCTTTTCCTTCTTGGTCAGGCCCGAGGACTCGCCATAGCCCGTGATCTGGCGCGTCAGCGCGCCCCGGAAACCGGCCAGATGGGTGCCGCCATCGCGCTGCGGGATGTTGTTGGTGAAGGCCAGCACGTTCTCGTGGTAGCTGTCGTTCCACCACATCGCCACTTCGACGGTGATGCCGTCGCGCTCGGCCTTGATGGCGATCGGCTTCTCGATCAGCGGTTTCTTGACCCGGTCGAGATATTTGACGAACTCCTCGAGGCCGCCATCATAGTGCAGTTCATGCCGCACGATATCGGCGTGGCGGGCGTCGGTCAGGATGATGCGCACGCCGGAATTGAGGAAGGCGAGCTCGCGCAGCCGGTGCTCCAGCGTGCCGAAGTCGAACTCGACCATGGTGAAGGTCTCGGCCGACGGGAAGAAGGTGATCGAGCTGCCGCTGCGGCCCTCATAGGTGCCTGGCTGCTTGTCCTGCTCGTAGCTGCCGGTCGCCTTCAACGGCGCATCGGCATTGCCGTGCGTGAAGCTCATCTCGAAGATCTGGCCATTACGGCGGATCTTGAGCTTCAGCCAGGCCGAAAGAGCGTTGACCACCGAGACGCCGACGCCATGCAGGCCGCCCGACACCTTGTAGGAGTTCTGGTCGAACTTGCCGCCGGCATGCAGCTGCGTCATGATCACTTCGGCTGCGGAAATGCCTTCGCCGGTGTGGATATCGGTCGGAATGCCGCGGCCATTGTCGATCACCGTCACCGAACCATCGGGGTTGAGCGTGACGGTGACGAGGTCGGCGTGGCCGGCCAGGGCCTCGTCGATGGCGTTGTCGACCACCTCGTAGACCATGTGATGCAGGCCTGAACCGTCGTCCGTGTCGCCGATATACATGCCGGGGCGTTTGCGGACAGCGTCCAACCCCTTCAAAACCTTGATGGAATCGGCGCCGTATTCGGCTTCGGCGCCGTTGGTGTTCTCGGTCTGGTCGCTCATGAAAACCTATTGTCTAGATGCCGCTTGTACAGCGCGAAAAATCGGCCCCGAATCGCGCGTCTGATATAGCCTAGATATAGGCGCTAAAGGCGGTTTTTCCAAGGTTTGCGGGCATTCCGGCCCAAATCCCGAGCCGGCAGCCGGCTATTTTTTCCGGCCGCTGAATTTGGCGAGAAGGCCGCGCAAATATTTGATCATGGGTTTGTCTCTTGGCGCCAGCCGGCCCGTGCGGTCGAGCTCCAGCGTCAGGTTCAGCGCCTTGGTCAGAACGGCCTTCGGATTCTTCGCCACATAGGCGTAGTTGATGTAGGCCTGCACCAGATCAAATTGCCAGATCGCGTTGTTCGGATCGGACTGGGCGAGTTTCTGGCGGATGCCGAGGCTGGCCTCGAACGCCTTCTGGGAACCTTCGAAGTGGCGCTGTTTGACCTCCAGCATGCCGATTTCCGAGAGCGTGATCGACAGGTCGCGCTGCCAGTCGGAATTGGCGGGGTCGAGCTTGGCCAGCCGGTCGGCAATGGCAAAACTGTCCTGATAGTTTTGCAGCGCACCGCTGACATCGCCCTGGGCATCAAGCACGCCGGCAACCTTCTCCAGACAGACCGACAGGTCGCGCTGCCATTCGGTGTTGCCGGGGTCTGCGGCGGCAAGTCCGCGCGCCACGGCCAGCGCTTGCTGATAGGAAGCCAGTGCCGCCGGCCAGTTCTCCTGGTCGCTGAGCGCGTTGCCGACCTTGGCGTAATTGATCGACAGGTCGCGCTTCAGGTCGGTATCGTTGGGGTCACGGCGCGCCAGTTCCTCGGCGATCGCCTGGCTCTTGCCGTAGGCCACGAGCGCACCGGCTGGGTCCCCGCGCTGGCGCAGCAGGTCGCCGATCCTGTCGTGGCTGACGGAAACAGCGCGCTGGCGCTCGGGGTCGTCGGGTTTGTTCCCGGCCAGCGCAAGCCGAATTCTCAGGCTTTCTTCGAAGGCTGTCTGGGCGTCGTCCAACTGTCCGGCGGTCCGGGCAAGGTCGCCGATTTCATCATAGGTTATGGTCAGGTCGCGCAGCAGATAGGCGCTGTTGGGCTCGGCATTGGCCAATTTCTGCTTGATCGACAGGCTTTGCTGGTAGGCCTTGGCCGCCGCACCCACATCGCCTTGCGTCGCCAGCACGTTGCCGATCTTGTCATTGGCCATGGCAAGATCACCGAGCCAGCCTTTCTCGTCCGGCACGCTTGCGGTCAGGTCCTGCAGCATGTCCCGGGCCGCCTGATAGTGCTCCAGGGAGGTTGGCAGGTCGCCTTGCACCATCTTTATGTTGGCGAGCTTGATGTGGCTGATGGCGAGATCGCGCCTGACGCTGGGGTCGGTTTCCTGGCGCGACCGCTGCTCGAGGTTGGCCAACAGCGCGGTAAAGGCGCTGCCGGCTGCCTCGACATTCCCCACGGTTGTATAGAGAATACCGAGTTCCTCCAGCGTGCGGCTCTGGCGGTCGGCCTGTTCCAGGTTGAGCGAGGTCTGCCCGGCCTCGCCATACAGCGCCAGCACCGATTCATAGTCGCCAATGGCCGTGGCGTAGTCGAGGTCGGCGCGCGCCGCGCCCCCGGACAGGAAACGCGTCGCGGCCTCGGACAAGGTGCGGCTGACGAAATTGCCCTTCAGCGCCTGGCGCGAGACATTGTCGATGTCGGCGGCCTTGGCAAGCAGGGCGCGTGCGCCGTCGAAGGCGCCCAGCGAAAGCTGTTCCTCGGCCTGCCGGCGCAATTCCGCCACCTGCGGATCGTCGGAGGCGAGCGTCTTCATTTCGCCGCGCACCTTGACGAAGGCGTCGGCGGCCTCGCGCAGCCGGGCATTCAGGCTGTCGGCGGAGAGATGGCTGGTGTCGGAACTGATCAGCGCGCCATAGAGCGGCGCCAGCGGCATGTCGGCATCGCTGGCGATTTGTTCGACCTCGCCGCGCATTTCCGGCGTCACGTCGGCCATGGCCAGCAGCAGCCGTTCGCGCTCCGGCAATTGCTCCTTGGCCGCAGCGGCAAAGAACAGTTTCGGCAGGCCGCTCTCGACATAGGGCAGTTGCTTGCCGCGCGACAAATCATAGACCTCCTGCTGCACCAAGGTCAGCACCGAGCGGATTTCGAGCCCGTCGGTGCCGAGATATTTGGTCAGCGCCGTGGTGAAGGGAGAATTCTCTCCGGTTCCGTCGGCGGCCGTCTCGCCAGGCGCGGCCGAAAAGGCGAACAGGATGTTTTCCGCCCGGCCGACGCGGCCGAGACCCGGTTTGACCTTGTCGGCGACATCCTTGGCCAGCGCGGTCGCGCCGCGACCGTCGCCACTGCTGCCAGAGAACGGATCGCTGCGGCAGGCGTCGAGCACGATCAGCCCGACCTTGGCGGTGACGGCGACGGCAGCGCGCACCTCTTCCAGCGGCAGGCTGGTCCTGTTCAGCTGATCGAGCGAGGAGGCGTCGGCATCGACCGGCAGCAGCCGGTTGTCGCCTGAGATTTCGACGCCATGGCCGGAGAAATAGACCAGTGCCACATCGGCGCCCTTGGCATCCTCGCGAAAATCGTCGAGCGCGCGCCGCATGCGCCGCAGGTCGCGGTTGGTTTCGAGGATGACCTCGAAGCCGAGTTTCTTCAGCGCGGCTTCCATCGCCTCGCCGTCATGGATGGGATTGGCCAGTGGCCTGACCAGCCGGTAGTCGTTGTCGGCCATGACCAGCGCCACGCGCCGTTCCGCCACCGCGGTGGCGGTGGTCGCAAACATCAGCAGCAAGGCAAACAGCAAGCGCAAGTCGAACCGCCCCCGGCTCAGTCCTTTGCGGACCATTCCATCTCTTTATGGCGCGAGCAAGCCGGGGCGTTCGGGGACCGGCTTGCTCAGGCAGTGCGAAGCGGCTTCAACGCTTCGCTCCAGCGCAAAAGCTCGTCCAGCATGGCCTTGGTGCCGCCGGTTACCTGCTCGCTGGCGCTGAAGGCGCCGTTTTCGTCGAGCAGCTTCTGATACATCGGCAGCGCGACGCCTTCCGGGATCGGCATGATCCCCACCGACGTCAAAAGCGGCTTCAGCGCCTGCGCCGCGCGCAGGCCGCCGGAGACGCCGCCATAGCTGAAAATGGCGGCCGGCTTGTACTTCCATTCACGCAGCAGGTAGTCGATCGCGTTGACGATCGCCGGCGCCGCGAAATAATTATACTCCGGCGCCACGAAGACGAAGGCGTCGGCGGCGTCGATCGCCTTCGACCACGCCTTGGTGTGGTCGTTCTGGTAGTTGCCAAGCCTGGGATGGTGCGGTTCGTCGAGCACCGGCAGGTGGAAGGCGGCGATATCGGTCAGCACCGGTTCGAATTTCCCGTGCTCGCGCGCGAATCTCTCCAGCCACTCGGCGAAAACCGGGCCGGCGCGGCCGGGCCGCGTGCTGCCGATGATGATGTTTAACTGGTGCTTCAAGGGCGGGCTCCTTTGTCAGGCGGTATCTGTTGGTGACTGTCACTAAGGCAGCGCGTCCCGGCGGACAAGGTTGGATATCGGGGGCAGCGGTCACGATCGGATGAACGCCGCTTCGTACCGCGAATGACCTGCCGTTCGGTCACATGGACGCCTGGGTCGCCAGCCACTACATTGAAGCGATAGCGGAGCACTTCATGGACACTCAGCCCGCCCCCTTTGTTCCTCCCGCGCCGAAGCCGCGCACGTCGCCGCCTTCGACGCTGGAGATGATCCGCATCGTCTACCGCAATCCGCTCGAACTCTGGGGCGAGCCGACCTACAACGAGCCCTGGATATCGGCGAACGGTGTTGGCGGGCGTCTGGTCATCGCCAACGATCCCGGCCTGATCCGCCATGTGCTGGTCGACAACGCCAGGAACTACAAGATGGCGACGGTGCGCCAGAAGATCCTGCGGCCGATCCTGCGCGATGGTCTGCTGACCGCCGAGGGCGACGTGTGGAAGCGGTCCCGCAAGGCGATGGCGCCGGTGTTCACGCCGCGCCACATCTTCGGTTTCGCCCAGCCGATGCTGAAACGCACGCTCGAGTTCGTCACCCGCTACGAAGAGGGCGGCATATCCGACATCGCCCATGACATGACATTGCTCACCTACGACATTCTCGCCGAAACGCTGTTTTCCGGCGAGATCGCGGGCGAGCCGGGCAGTTTCGCCAACGAGATCGACCGCCTGTTCGAGACCATGGGCCGCGTCGATCCGCTCGACCTGCTGCGCGCGCCCGACTGGCTGCCGCGGCTCACCCGCATCCGCGGCCGCAAGACCATGGCCTATTTCCGCAAGATCGTCACCGACACGGTCAAGATGCGCGAAGACAAATTCAGGCGCGATCCCGATGCCGTGCCGCAGGATTTCCTGACGCTGCTGCTCAAGGCCGAGGGCCCCGACGGGCTGACGCGGCCGGAAGTCGAGGACAACATCATCACCTTCATCGGCGCCGGCCATGAAACCACCGCGCGGGCGTTGGGCTGGACGCTTTACTGCCTCGCCGAATCGCCATGGGAGCGCAATCGGGTCGAGCAGGAGATCGATGCGGTGCTGGCGCGCGAACCCGATCCGACGAAGTGGCTCGACGCCATGCCGTTGACCCGCGCCGCCTTCGACGAGGCGCTACGGCTCTATCCGCCGGCGCCGTCGATCAACCGCGAGCCGATCGAGCCGGAAATGTGGAAGGATCTCTATATCCCCAAGCACGCGGCGGTGCTGGTCATGCCCTGGGTCGTCCACCGCCACAGGAAGCTTTGGGACAGGCCCGATGCCTTCCTGCCCGAGCGCTTCCACCCGGGAAATCGCGAAAAGATCGACCGCTTCCAGTATCTGCCATTCGGCGCGGGGCCGCGCGTCTGCATCGGCGCCAGCTTCGCCATGCAGGAAGCGATCATCGCGCTCGCCATCCTGTTGTCGCGCTTCCGCTTCGACACGACCGCTGACACCAAGCCATGGCCGGTGCAGAAGCTGACGACCCAGCCGCAAGGCGGGTTGCCAATGCAGGTCACGCCTCGCTAGGCGCGCCTTTCAGGCGGTAGCGGTGATCTATGCTACAGGCTTGCGCTGCTGGAACTGGCCGGCGGCGCGGAAGCGCCAGAGGTAGCTCGGCAGGATCGTCGCGATCGATTGCGGCTGGATGCCGAGCCCGGCGAGCGTCCGGTCGGCCTTGGCGGCGGCTTCCGAAACGATGTTGTGCTCGCGCAGCTGCATCACCTGGTCCTTGGTCAGCAGCGGGTTGGGCAACAGGCCGAGGATCGAGGCCTGGATGTTGGCGACCCACCACGGCACCGGCACCAGCAGGCGCTTGCGCTCGATTACGGTCAGCAACTCTTCCATGCACTCCTTGAAGGTGAGCACATTGGGGCCGCCAAGCTCGTAGATCTGGCCGCGATTGGTCTTGCCGTCGACCGAGCGCGCCACCGCTTCGGCGACGTCGCCGACATAGACCGGCTGGAATTTGGTCTGGCCGCCGCCGATCAGCGGCAGCACCGGCGAATAGCGCGCCATGTTGGCGAAGCGGTTAAAGAAGCTGTCTTCCGGTCCGAAATTGATCGAAGGCCGGAAAATCACGGCGTCGGGGATCGTCTCCATGACGGCCTTTTCGCCAAGCGCCTTGGTGCGCGCATAGTCCGATTCGGAGTCCAGATCGGCGCCAAGCGCCGAAATATGGGTCAGCCCGGCACCGACCGAGCGCGCAGCCTCGGCGACGGCGCGGGAGCCGAATTCATGCACGGCGGAGAATTTCTGCCGGCCGGTCTCATGCAGGATGGCGACGAGATTGACGACATGGTCGGCGCCTTGCACGGCGCGGTCGACCGACCAGCGCACGCGCACATTGGCCTGCACCGGCTGGATCTGGCCGACATTGCCGAGCGGCTGCAGATGGCCGGCAAGGTCGGGCCGCCGGCAGGCGACCCGGATGCGGTAGCCGCGCTTGGCCAGCGCGCGCACGACATGGCGGCCGACAAAGCCAGACCCGCCAAAGACGACAACAAGCTTTGGGGTCTGCAGGATTTCGGTCATGGCTGGCTCCGGCGCACGTTCCAGATGGCTTGGCTGAAGCCGTTTCATAGTCGGTTTTGCGCCAAAGGCAAAGGGTGACGCGTCGTCGCGTCGCCCCTCATGAAAGCTTGTTAGAACGCCTTGCCGATGCGGGCGTCGACCGAGTGTCGGTTGCCGCCGCGAATGACGAATAAGAGCAGGATCGCCGCCCACAAAAGCGACTTTTCGGCGCCCGAAAACCCCTGGCCCATGGTCACCCAGTGGAACCACACGGTGACCAGCAGCACGAACAGGCCGGCGAAAGCGGCCGGACGCGTCAAGAACCCGATGGCGATGAGGATGCCGCCGAAAAACTCGGTGCAGGCCAGAAGCAGCGACCAGAAAGCGCCGGGATAGAAGCCAAGGCCTTCGACCATTTCGGCGGCGCCGAAGGGATTGGTGATCTTCTGCGAGCCGTGGATGGCGAGAAACGCGCCGGCGACGACGCGCAGCACGGTTTCGCCGGCGTCATGCAGCGATGCATACAGGCGGCCGAGCGCCGGAATGATCAGCCTGCCGCGGGAAGCGTCGGTGGTTACGGACATCGTAGCTCCTGTCTGTGTGAACATCCCCTCGAAAACGCCCGATGGCTCCCTTCAAGTCAAGTTAACAAAAGTTAACTTTCATAATCATGTTTATGCAGGCAACCAAACGCAGAAAACCCCGCTGAAGCGGGGTTTTCCGGGTGAAGCTCATGCCGAAACCAGGGTCCAACGAGGCGGCCTGACCTGAGACGGTATCAGCATGGCGTAAGACGCCCGCCCCAGCCCTGGACGCATCCGGCAGAAGACACCGACCGGGCAAACCCGACCCGGACAGCCATTGGTCGCCGCGACCTGCAGGAAGGTTCACGAAGGCGGATAAAAATCGCACCGCCGGGGCGACATCGAAGGACGTCATCAACCGTCATTGCGCGAAACCGCCGCTGCCCGCCTGAGCGCCTGCGGCGGCTGGCCAAAGCTTCTCAGGAAAGCGCGGCGCATTCGCCCGGCATCGCCGAAGCCGCACTCCTGCGCGATGCGATCGAGCGATATGTGGCCTGTTTCCACTGCAATCCGCGCGGTTTCCAGGCGAATTCGCTCCACGGCCTTGGCCGGAGTGGTGCCGGTTTCCGTCTTGAAGGCGCGCGCAAAATTGCGCGGGCTCATGGCGGCGCGATCGGCGAGGCACTCCACGGTCAGCGGCTGGGCCAACGCGGTGCGCATCCATCCGATCAGTTCGACAAAGCGGCCCGTTCGTCCGCCGAGTTCGACAAGCGCGGAGAATTGCGACTGGCCTCCGGGACGGCGTTGGTGAACGACAAGCTGCTGCGCAACGCGGCGCGCTATCGCCGGGCCAAGGTCATCCTCGATGAGCGCCAATGCCAGGTCGATGCCGGCTGAAATGCCGGCCGAGGTCCACACGCTGCCATCCCTGACGAAGATCCGCTCCGCATCGAGTTTCACCGCGGGGTAGCGGCGTGCGAAGTCGTGCGTGCTCCACCAGTGGGTGGTGGCGCGCCTGCCATTGAGAAGGCCTGCTTCCGCCAGCAGATAGGCGCCCGTGCACACGCTCGCCGTTCGCCTTGTGCCCCTGCGCTGGAGCCAGGTGACGATCTCCTGGGCGGCGGCCATGGAGCGAATGATTTCGCCACCGGAGATGATCGCGGTGTCGAGCGGCTCTTCCAAAGACAAGGGCCGGGCCGCAAGCCGCATGCCGGACGAGCTCTCGATCTCGCCGCCGCCGGGCGCCAGTATGTCGAGCCTGTAGCTCCCGACACAAAACCCCTCCGCCAGCTCAAAGGCCGCCGCCGGGCCGGCCGCGTCCAGCAACTGGAAGCCGGGGTGGATGATGATGCCAACCTTCCGGATCATGGCAGTTTTTGCGCGATATATGTCATTTCGGACAAGTCCTACCGTAGCTAGGCTGATGGTCAAGCGTTTCGATCGGAAGGACTGGGACCATGAAATTGCGTATCATGCTGTGGAGTGGCCTCGGCGTGGCGGTGGCCCTCCTCGCATTGGGGGCCGCATGGTTGCTCTCGCTGCCGGCGGCGTCCCAGGCTGCCGTTCAGCCGGCGATCGATGCCAAGGAGACCGCCTCGACGCTCGCGGCATTGAAGCCGCCGAAGCGCCAGCGTCCCCTGATCGCCATCGTCGGCATTAACGACGGCACCGAAACCACCGATTATCTCATGCCTTACGGCATCCTGCGGCGCGCTGATGTCGCGGATGTCGTGGCGCTGGCAACGCAGCCCGGGCCGATGAGATTGCACCCGGCCTTGCAGATCGAGCCCGACGCGACGACGGCGGCATTCGACGCCGAGCACCCGGACGGCGCCGACTATGTCATCGTACCGGCCATGATGCGCGACGACGACCCCGACGTGCTGAAATGGATCAGGAGCCAGGCGGCCAAGGGCGCCGTGGTGATCGGCATCTGCGCCGGCGCCAAGGTGGTCGGCGCCAGCGGGTTGCTCGACGGCAAGCGGGCGACGACCCATTGGTATTCCGTCGGCGAACTCCGCGAAAAGCATCCCACGATCCACTATGTCGCCGACCGGCGCTTCGTCGTCGATCAGGGCGTCGCGACGACGACGGGGATCACCGCATCGATGCCGATGATGCTGACCCTGATCGAGGCCATCGCCGGCCGGGAAAAGGCCGAAGCCGTCAGCCGTGATCTGGGCCTGGCGCACTGGGATGCGCGGCACGACAGTGGCGCCTTCAAGTTCAACCGCCCGTTCGCGCTGACGGCGATCGGCAACACGCTTGCCGTCCTGGACCATGAGCAGCTCGGTATCCCGCTGATATCAGGTCTGGATGAGGTGTCGCTGGCGCTGGTCGCCGATGCCTGGTCGCGAACCTTTCGCTCGGGCGCGGTCACATTCGCCGGCAAGGAGGGCGCGGTCGTCAGCCGCGACGGCCTGCGTATCTTGCCTGACCAGGTCACCACCGACTGGCCGGCGGAGCGGCTGGTCCCGGCCATGGCCGATCCGCGGCCGGCGAGGGCGCTTGACCAGGCGCTCCAAGACATCGCGGCTCGCCACGGCGCACGCACGGCCGACTTCGTCGCCATGCAGCTCGAATATCCCCGCTGAAAGGCACTGTCGAAGGTCCGGCACCGGCCAGGCGTTCGTTCGCTGGGATTCAGGCCGAATAGCGCTCGGCGAATTCGGAAATGCGCTGCACCACCGCCTTGGGCGCGGTGATGCCGCGCGCCTGCGCTTTCTCGGCGGCCTCGGCACGGGCGCGGCCCGGCACATGCACGCCGAAACGGCGGCGCAGGCGGTCGAGCTGGTCCTTCATGCGCTGTTCGAAATCCGGATCGAGCAGCTTGGGCTCGACGGCCAGCACGAACAGGCCGGTTCCGGGGCTGTCCGGGCCGCCGGTGAACCACGGCGCGTCGAGCGACCAGTTGGCTCCCGACAGGCCGGCAGCCAGCACTTCGACCATCAGCGCGATGTTGGCGCCGCGCTGGCCGCCAAAGGCCAGCATGGCGCCCTTCATGGCGGCGGCCGGGTCGGTGGTCGGGTTGCCGCTGGCGTCCAGCGCCCAGCCCTCGGGGATCTTCTTGCCGTCTTCGGCCGCCTTGCGGATATTGACGAAAGCGGTGGCGCTCGATGACTGGTCGATGACCAGCGGCGCGCCGTCGGCGGCGGGCGCGGCAAACGACATCGGGTTGGTGCAATAGACCGGCTTGACCGAGCCCGAACCAGCCAGCACCGCCGGACCGTTGGTGGCGGCGAAGGAGACCAGCCCCTGCTGGGCAAGGCGCCCGGTGAAATAGCCGAGCGCGCCGCACGTATAGGCGTTCTTCTGCGAGAAGATGGCGACGCCGAACAATTTTGCCGCCTTGGCGAGGTCGTCGATCGTCCGGTCGAAGCCGGTATGCGCCAGTCCGCCGCGTGCGTCGGAAAGATAGACGGCCAGCGCCGGCCTGGTGATCACCGGATCGGCATTGCCGTCGATGCGCCCGGCCTCCAGCGCTTCGAGATAGTCGATGAAATGCGACAGGCCGACGGTCGAAAGCCCTTCCGCCTCGGCGGCGATGATCGACGCGGTGAGCGACTGCGCCGCCTCCTCGTTGGCGCCGGCGCCGAGTGCCGCCATCCGGCACAGTCCTCTTGCCTGGTCGAGACTGAGTTGCATCGCAATTGTTCCTAAGTGAGTAGCGAATAGGGAGTAGCGAGTACGGGGATAGCGAGGTGGCCCTATTCGCTACTCACTACTCGCTATTCACCACGTCTTCCTAGCCGACCTTGACCGGAATCCGCGCCTCGATCCGGCTGAGGGCCAGGACCAGAATGCCGGTGATCGCCATATAGATCAACGCCAGCAGCAGCAAGGGCTCGTAGGTGAGGTAGGTGTCCTGCCGCACCTTGCCCGCGACGGCGAAGATGTCGATCACGCTGATCGTCGCCACCAGCGGCGTCGACTTCAACTGCAGCACGGTCTCGCCGGTCAGCGTCGGCAGCGCCCGGTAGAAAGCTTGCGGCAGCCAGATGCGCCGGAAGATCTTCCAGCGGCTCATGCCGAAGGCGCGGGCGGCTTCCAGCTGTCCCTTGGGCACGCCGGCAAAGGCGCCGCGCATCACTTCGCCCTCATAGCCGGCGAAGGACAGGGTGAGAGCCAGAACGCCGTACGGCCAGGCCTGCCGCAGATACGGCCACATCCAGGAGTCGCGGATCCACGGATATTGCGGGAACAGCGAGCCCAACCCGTAATAGAGCAGCCACAACTGCAACAGCAGCGGCGTGCCGCGGATGATGGTGCAGAAGACTTTCGCCGGCGCCGCGACCCAGATCGAACCGGCGGCCTGCGCCAGCCCGACCGGCATGGCGATCAGGAAGCCGAGCGCGCAGGTGACCGCCAGGATCCACAGGGCGCGCCAGATGCCCATCAGGCCCATCTCCCAATATTGCGGCAGCCAGTCCCAGCGCATGAAAAACGCGGCCGACAGCACCAACCCCAGCCCGATCAGGATGAGAATGATGCGATGCGGCTGCAGCCAGAGCGAGGCGCGCGCCGCCGTGTCGATGATGGCCGCTTCGCCTGCCATCAGCGTGCCTCCTTGATCGAAGGCATGCCGCGCCGCGCCCATTTCTCGGCGCGGCCAAGCAGGAAGTTCGAAAACAGCGTCACCGCGAGATAGAGAACGCCGGCGGCGAGGTAGAAGATCAGATAGGCCTTGGTGACGCCTGCCGCCTGCCGTGTCGCGAGCGTCAGTTCGAAGAAGCCGACGACGGCCAGCAGCGCGGTGTCCTTGGTCGCGATCAGCCACAGATTGGCCAGACCCGGAATGGCGAAAGGCAGCATCGCCGGCAGCGTGATGCGCCGCAAGAGAAGGCCGGGAGACATGCCGAAGGCGCGGGCCGCTTCGATCTGGCCCTGCGGGATAGCCAGGATCGCGCCGCGCATGACCTCTGTCGAATAGGCGCCCTGGCAGAAGCCAAGCACGGCTATGCCGGCCACCAGCCCGCTAATATCGACACGCTGGTAACCGATCGCGGTCAGCACCTGGTTTATCAGGTCGGTGCCGGCATAGTAGAGCAGCAGGATCAGTACCAGTTCCGGCACGGCGCGCACCACGGTGGTGTAGACAGCCAGCAGGTCGCGCACGACGGGCCCGCCATAAAGCTTGCCATAGGCGCCGCAGGTCCCGATGAGCAGGCCGACGATCGTGGCGCCTACGGCAATCTCGAGCGAATGCAGCAGCCCGAGCATGAGTGTACCGCCCCAGCCGACGGGCGCGGGCGAGAGAAGTTCGATGATACCGGCCGCCGAGGCCGGAAGAAGCGCGTCGATCAGCTTTGCCCCCGGATTGCTGGCTCTATCCGCCGACGCCAGCGGCCGGCGGCAGGCATGCGTGGGAAAGGGAGGCCGGAGAGCACGACTTTGGCGTCACGCTCTCCGGGACATGCGAGGGGGGGTCAGTTCGACTGCGTCGAGCCGCCGTAAATGTCGAAATCGAAGTACTTCTTCGAGATCTCGTCATACTTGCCGTTGGAGCGGATCGCCTTGATGCCGGCGTTGATCTTGCCCTTCAACTCGGTGTCTTCCTTGCGCACGCCGGCGCCGACGCCCGGTCCGAGCACTTCGTCGTCCGGAGCCACCATGCCCTTCAGGTCGCAGCAGGCCTTGCCCTGATCGGATTTGAGGAATTCGCCAAGCGCGATTGAGTCGGCCTGCACCGCATCGAGGCGGCCGGCGGCGAGATCCTGGTTGGCTTCGTCCTGGGTCTGGTATTCCTTGATTTCGGAGGCGGTCGGGCCGAAGTGCTTCTTGGCGTAGACGGCGTGCACGGTCGACACCTGGACGCCGAGCACCTTGCCCTTGAGGTCGTCGGGCGCGGCGCCGAACTTCTGGTCCTTCGGTCCGATGATGGCGGTCGGGGTGTTGTAGTACTTGTCGGAGAAGTCGATGGTCTTCTCGCGCTCGGCGGTGATCGACATCGACGAGACGATGAGGTCGATCTTCTTGGTGGTCAGCGCCGGGATGATGCCGTCCCAGGCGACAGGCGTGATGACGCAGTCGAGTTTCTCCTCGGCGCAGACGGCGTCGATGAAGTCGATCTCCCAGCCGACCCATTTGCCCGAGGCGTCCGGCGAGGTGAAGGGCGGATAGGGCTCGGCGGCGACGCCGATCTTGACCGGATCGGCCTTGGCCACGCCCATGGCGGCGACGCCGAGCAGCAGTGCCGCGGCGAATGTCTTCAGAACAGTCTTCATTTCAAACTCCCAGTTTGTTGTTGGTTCCCGGTTTTCTTCCGTCTCGGCCTGTCCCTAGCCGATGTTGCGGATGAACTGTTTCAGCCTTTCGGATTTCGGTGCGCCGAAGATCTGCTCCGGCGGCCCTTCTTCCTCGACCAGCCCGTTGTAGAGATAGACGACATGGGTCGCGACCTCGCGGGCGAACTTCATCTCATGGGTGACAAGCACCATGGTGCGGCCTTCGCGCGCCAGGTCGCCGATGACCTTCAGCACTTCGCCGACCAGTTCGGGGTCGAGCGCCGAGGTCGGCTCGTCGAACAGCATGACGCGTGGATTGATGGCGAGCGCGCGGGCGATCGCGGCGCGCTGTTGCTGGCCGCCTGACAGATAGGCAGGATAGACGTCGCGCTTTTCCGCAAGCCCGACGCGCGTCAGCAGCTTTTCGGCCTGGGCGATCGCCTCGTCGCGCTTGACGCCGAGCACGTGCACCGGAACCTCGATGACGTTTTCGATCAGCGTCATGTGGCTCCACAGGTTGAAGTTCTGGAACACCATGCCGAGCTTGGAGCGGATACGCTCGATCTGTCTGCGGTCGGCCGGAACGGTGTGGCCATGGCTGTCCGCCTTCAGCTTGATCTCCTCGCCATTGACGCGGATGATGCCGCTCGTCGGATTTTCCAGGCAGTTGATGCAGCGCAGCAGCGTCGATTTGCCCGAGCCCGAGCCACCGATGATGGCGATCACCTCGCCGTCGCGCGCCGACAGCGACACGCCCTTCAGCACATGCAGCTGGCCGAATTTCTTGTGCAGGTTTTCGACATGGATGGCTTCGGCGGCGCCGTTCTGCGCCTTGCCGGATTGTGCTGCGGCAGCCTCCACCGCGCTCACCGGGTGACCTCTGTATGGTCGGCGGCAGTTCGTCGAACGTCCATTCGGCTAATCAACATATACGCTGTACTGCCCCGCTCCAGACTTCAGCATGGACCCAACGGCGCGAGCCCGTCAATCCCGCTCATTACGGCACTTGCGAGCTTGTTGTGCAAGTGTATAAATAGCCTCCCATGAAATTTTCTCGGTTTTTTTCAGCCAAAAAAAGGGCCTCGATGAGCGCTTTCGGATCACAATCCATGGCAGCGCCGCTGCGACGCGTGCTGATGCGGTCGGCGGCCAACGCGATGCGCGACGCCGACAGGGCCGCCTGGCACTATGGCCCGGGATTCGATCCGGCAAAAGCCGCATCGCAGCACGCCGTCCTTGCTGAACTGGTGGCGGCTTCCGGCTCCGAAATCGAATGGATCGAGGACAAGGCCGACGGACTTTCGGATTCGGTGTTCACGCACGACCCATCGCTGATGACCGACCGCGGCGCGCTGATTCTGTCCATGGGCAAGCCCTTGCGCGCGGGGGAGCCCTCGCTGCATGAGGAAACATACACAAGACTGGGCATTCCGATCCTCGGCCGCGTCGAGGCCCCGGGCCAGGTCGAAGGCGGTGACTGTGTGTGGCTGGATGCGCGCACGCTGGTGATCGGGCGCGGTGTCCGTTCCAACCAGGAAGGCATCCAGCAGGTTTCCAACCTGCTGACGCCGCTGGGCGTTTCCGTCTACGGCTTTGATCTTCCGTTGTGGCAGGGCGAAGAGGCCTGCCTGCATCTGATGTCGGTGATCAGCCCGCTGGCCGACGACCTCGCTTTGGTCTATTCGCCGCTTTTGCCGGCGCCCTTCTATCAGATGCTGAAGGCACGCGGCATCCGGCTGGTCGAAGGCGACGCCGAAGAGTTCGCGGCTTCCAACGGCCTCAGCCTCAACGTATTGCCGACCAGCCCGCTCAAGGTCATTGCCGTCGCAGGCTTTCCCAAGACCAAGGCCGCGATGGAAGCCGCCGGCTGCACGGTCGAAATCTTCGAGGCGGATGCGCTCTGCATCGCCTGCGAGGGCGGGCCGACATGCCTGACGCGGCCGATCCTGCGCCAATGAATGCGCCATCCCGCCGCAGGTTCCGCCGCGAGGGCGAGGAGCGGCGGCGGCAGGATCTGATCGAGGCAACCCTGGACAGTGTGGCCGAACATGGCTTGCAGGGCGCCACCTTGCGCACCATTGCCTTGCGCGCCGGCGTCACCGCCGGCCTGATCCGGCACTATTTCCCCGGCAAGGAAGAATTGCTGCAGGAAGCCTATGCCGCACTCATGGGCCGCATGACCGAGCAGGCGAAAGCGGCGTTGGTGATGGAAGATGCCTCGCCGCGCCAGCGCCTTGCGGCTTTCGTCACCGCCAACCTCACCGTGCCGATCATCGACGCGCGGGTGTTTTCACTCTGGGCAACCTTCATCGGCCGCGCCGGTGCGGATCCAAGCCTGGCTCGCGCCCACCGCGAAGGCTACCTTGGCTTTCGCAACGAGGTGGAAGCGGTTGTGGCCGAGGTGCTCGCCGCCGAACGGCGCGAGCCGGACGCAAGCCAGTTGCGCCACCACGCCATCGCGATCAATGCGATCATCGACGGGCTCTGGATCGAAGGCTGCCTGGCCGGCGAGATGTTCTCGCCTGGCGAATTGGCGGCGATTGGCATCAAGACTGTCGAGGCCGAACTGGGCCTTGCGCCGGAAAGGGAAGACGATCAATGACAACACTCGGCGAAGCCCTGATCACGCTGCTCGAGGCGCATGGCGTGGATACCGTCTTCGGCATTCCAGGCGTCCACACGGTCGAGCTCTACCGCGGCCTGGCGCGCTCGAAGATCCGCCATGTCACGCCGCGCCACGAACAAGGCGCCGGCTTCATGGCCGACGGCTATGCCCGCGCCAGCGGCAGGCCGGGCGTCGCCTTCGTCATCACCGGGCCGGGGCTGACCAACACCATCACCGCCATGGGCCAGGCGCGCGCCGATTCGGTGCCGATGCTGGTCATATCGGGCGTCAACGCCATGCCGACGCTGGGCAAGGGGCTGGGCTTCCTGCATGAGCTGCCGGACCAGCGCGGCATGATGGAGAAGGTGGCGCTGTTGTCGCTGCGCGTCACCGAGGCCAGCGAATTGCCGGGCGCGCTGGCGCAGGCCTTCGCGCTGTTTTCATCGTCACGGCCGGGCCCTGTGCATATCGAGATCCCGACCGATGTCATGGTCAAGCCGGCTGACGATATCGCGGCATTGCTGAGCAACGCGGCGCCACCCGCGCCGGATGGCGCAGCCATTGCAAGGGCTGCCGAACTCATCGCCACTGCCCGCCGTCCGCTGATCCTGGCCGGCGGCGGCGCCAAGCGGGCCGAGACGGCGCTGCGGCGCCTGGCCGAGACACTCGGCGCGCCGGTCGTCGAGACCACCAATGCGCGCGGCCTGCTGCACGGTCACCCGCTCGGCGTGCCGGCAAGCCCAAGTCTTAAGGCGGTCCGCGCGCTGATGGCCGAGGCCGATCTGGTGATTGCCGCCGGCACCGAATTCGGCCCGACCGACTATGACGGCTATGGCGACGGCGGCTTCGTTCTGCCTTCCAACCTGATCCGCATCGACATCGGCGCCGACCAGCTCGCCCGCCGCCCGGTGACGGTCGGCATCCAGGCCGACTGCGCCGAGGCGATCGAAGCCTTGCTGGCGGCTATCGGCCCGGCCCATTCTGCCGCATCCGGCGGCGAGGCACGCGCCGCCGCCACACGGAAGGCGGCATCCGCCGAGCTGAGCCCGGCCTATCTGGCGCAGGTGCATGCCGTGGAAATGATCCGCGATGCCTTGCCGGGCGCCATCATCGTCGGCGATTCGACGCAGCCGATTTACGCCGCCAACCTCTATTACGATCACGACCGGCCGGGCGGCTGGTTCAACGCCGCCACCGGCTTCGGTGCGCTTGGCTACGGCCCGCCGGCGGCGATCGGCGCAGCACTTGCCATGCCCGATGTGCCAGTTGTCTGCCTGACCGGCGACGGTGGCTTCCAGTTCACATTGTCGGAACTGGGTGTCGCGCTCGATTCCGATGCGCCGGTCATCTTCGTGGTCTGGAACAACAGGGGGTATCGCGAGATCGAAACCTCGATGCTCGATGTCGGCGTCGAACCGGTCGGGGTCTCGCCGGCGCCGCCCGATTTCTGCAAGCTGGCCGAAGCCTATGGCATATCAGCCGAACGGCTCACCGCCATCAGTGACTTTCCACAGGCCCTGAAGCGTGCCCGGGCAACCGGATTGCCTTGCCTCATCGAAATCATCGTCGATTGAAGGCTTGAGCCAGCGTTGATTTTCTCGTCGGCACCGGACCATTCGTCGGCTCGCCTGTCGTACGCAACGGCCGCATGGCTGGAGGCGTTGCCATAATATGCGTAGTGACGCATGCAAAGACGCGACGGCTGCCATGTCGAGATATCAATTGAGTGCTCGCCCGAAAGAGGCGACGCTTCGCGTCGGCGCGGCGCAACAAGCGACATAATCATAAAAACACGACAAGGAGCGGTCAGGATGACGGAAACACTTCAAGGCAGGCATATCGTTGTGACCGGTGGGACCGGCGCGCTCGGCGGCGCGGTGGTTGGCCGCCTGCTGGAACAGGGCGCCATCTGCCACGTGCCGAACGCACATGCCGCGGCACCCCAGCAATTTCCTTTCACCGCGCACGACAACGTCAAGCTGGCGCATAATGTCGACCTGTCGGACTCCGCCAAGGTCGAAGCCTTCTATGCCCAGGTTCCTGCCTTGTGGGGGTCGATCCATCTGGCCGGCGGCTTCGCCATGGCGCCGGTGGAGAAGATCGAATCGGCATCCTTTGCCGAGATGATGGACACAAACGCCCGCACCACCTTCCTGTGCAGCCGCGCGGCGATCCGCTCGATGCTGGCGTCGGGCACGTCAGGCCGCATCGTCAACGTCACCGCGCGCGCCGGGCTCGACCCCAGGCGCGGCGCCGGCATGGTCGCCTACACGGCCAGCAAGGCGGCGGTGGCGGCCATGACGGTGGCGATGGCCGAAGAGCTCAAGGCCAAGGGCATCCTGGTCAATGCCGTGGCGCCGTCGACCCTCGACACGCCGGCAAACCGCGCCGACATGCCGGATGCCGATTTCACCAAATGGGTCAGCCTCGAAGCGGCGGCCGAAGCCATCGCCTATCTCGCCTCGCCGGCCAATCAGGCGATGAGCGGAACGTTGGTGCCGCTCTACGGCCGGGCCTGAACGGCGAGCGTCGAAGCCGGGCACATGGCGTCCGACCCGTCGGCGTTGCGATAGCTGTAGATCCGCAGCGGTGATGAAGCTTTCGTCGGGCACTCCCGCAACCATGCCGGCGGATGGCCTTCGATCAGCCCCGCCGCGAATGGATAGGCGGCTTCCAGTCCCGGCAATGGTGGGCCGCGCCAGGCGCAGATCGCGACATGCGTTGCCTTGGACGCATCGAGTATTGCGCGCGGGTCGGCGGTTGCCGGATCGAGGAAGCGATAGCTTCGCTCGATTCCCTTGGCCGACGGATGATTGGCGATCGTCACCACCTTGGGGCCTTCGGCAAGTGCGACGAAGCGCGAGCCGATCAGCGGTGGAGACAGAACGATGGCGCCGGACGGCCAACCCTGTTCCGGGTCAAAAGGGCTGGAATAGCAGCTGTCGGCGACTTCGGCGGCGGGAACCGCCGCCTCGGACGGTCTTACCGACAGATGGTACAGCACCATTGCTATGGACAAGACGAGACCGGGCAGGATCAGGGCGTATCTGTGCGATGCCGCTGGCACCGGGGATTTCAAATACCGACCCAACCTCGCATTCGGCACGAGGCTCGCCAGGGCGAAGACGAGGCCGATGCCGGAAAAGATCGGAAGGTAGCGGTAGTAACGGACATAGCCGACCGCGAGCGCCAGCGAGAGCAGCGAGAACAGGGTCAATATCACGAGAGGCCGGGTTCGGCCTTGCGGCCTGGCGCAGATGACGGCTGGCGCAAGCGCGCCGATAAACAGCAGCGCCATGCTGGGAAAGCCTGTCGTCAGGACGACATCGGGGCGCCGAAACAGGCTCAGTTCCTGAAGGATCCTGTTGATCATGTTGTCGCGAACATAGACGTCGAGCGAGGCATAGGGACTGGCCAGGCATTGCGGGAACAGCATCACCAGTGCCGCCGCGCTGGCCGCCGCGAACACCAAAAGGATGGCCGTACGCATCAGCCATCCGCCGCGCCGGCCGGCAAGCAAAGGCACGACGGCAAATGAAAGCCCGGCCGCGGCCAGCGCCGTCACATGCGGCGACGAATAGGTGTCGCATCTGACCGCTGTATAGGCAGAGGGCGGCACGATCGCCGCGAACAGGCCGATCGCGCCGAGGGCCATGGCCAGCCCGAAACCGGCGATCCTGTTTTCACCGCCTTCGCGGTCGAAGATCCAGTCGAAGGCATAGACCGCCATCACCAGGACATAGAACGGCGCGAACTCGCTGCTGACAGCGATTGCCAGGGCCGTCAGCAGCCCGTTGACGAAGGCCGAGAGGCGGCTCGCCGACATCATCAACGCCAGGGTCGCCAGCAGAAGCAGGATTTGCAGATTGTGGTAGTCGATCCGTCCGGGGGCGAATTCGAAAAAGGCGCGCGCTGCGAAGATCAGGGCCAACGGGAATGCGACGGCCGGATGGGCAAAGCCGATGGCGATCACCAGCCGGTTGTAGAAATAAAGCGCGGGCACAAGCAGCAGCAGCGGGACGGCGAAGCTTGCCAGCATCAAAGCCGGCTCGAAGCCGGCAAACGGGGCGAACAGGCGCGCGAAGGCGGCATAGGGGAGGTCCACGATCCACGGCCAGTGCGAAACATAGGGCTCGGGCTGGACAATGCCGGGCAGCGTCCGGTCGAAGATGTTGCCCGTTTCAAGCAAGGTACGGATTTCGTGCAGCTTGAGGAGATCGTCCGCGTCATTGTTGAGCCGGAAGCCCAGGGACCACAGAACGGTCATCAGGATCGCCATTGCGCAAAAGCAGAACAGGACAGGCGAGCTGGTGTAAAGGCGCAGCAACCAGGAAGGCCGCGCAGCGGCATTATCGGCGCTATTGCTCATGGAAAGTATTCCGTTGGACCACCAGCAGATACGCGAGGAAGTTTATGTTCCCGTAAAGAAAAAGACCCGCCGGATCGCTCCGGCGGGTCTTTTTTATAAGGCGGCACGCAAGGCGCGCCGCCGATGACTGACGTCTTAGTTGCCCTGCTTCTTCAGCGCGGCACCCAGAATGTCGCCCAGCGAAGCGCCGGAGTCGGTCGAGCCGTACTGGGCGACCGCTTCCTTCTCTTCGGCGATTTCCAGCGCCTTGATCGAGACCTGCAGCTTGCGGGTCTTCTTGTCGAAGGCGATGACGCGGGCATCGACCTTCTGGCCGACGGTGAAGCGCTCGGGGCGCTGCTCGTCGCGGTCGCGGCTCAGATCGGAGCGCTTGATGAAGGTCTCGATGCCGCTGTCGACCAGCCGCACTTCCAGACCGCCATCCTTGACGCCGATGACTTCACAGGTGACGACCGCGTTCTTGCGCAGTTCGCCCGAAGTCGCTGCTTCGCCGACCGTGTCGCGGGCCAACTGCTTGATGCCGAGCGAGATGCGCTCCTTCTCGATGTCGACGTCGAGCACCTGCGCCTTGACCATGTCGCCGCGATTGTACTCTTCGATGACCTGCTCGCCCGGACGAGTCCAGTCGAGGTCGGAGAGGTGCACCATGCCGTCCACATCGCCTTCCAGGCCGATGAACAGGCCGAACTCGGTCTTGTTCTTGACCTCGCCCTCGACCTGGCTGCCGACCGGATGGTTGCGCGCGAAGGCTTCCCACGGATTCTCGAGCGTCTGCTTGAGGCCAAGCGAGATGCGGCGCTTGGCCGGATCGACCTCGAGCACCACCACGTCGACTTCCTGGGTCGTCGACAGGATCTTGCCGGGGTGCACGTTCTTCTTGGTCCACGACATTTCCGAAACGTGGATGAGGCCTTCGATGCCCGGCTCCAGCTCGACGAACGCGCCGTAGTCGGTGATGTTGGTGACGGTGCCCTTGATCTTCTTGCCGATCGGGAACTTGGTGCCGATCTCGGACCACGGATCGCTCTCGAGCTGCTTCATGCCGAGCGAGATGCGGTGGGTTTCCTGGTTGATGCGGATGATCTGCACCTTGACCGTCTGACCGATGTTGAGGATTTCGGTCGGATGGTTGACGCGGCGCCAGGCCATGTCGGTGACATGCAGCAGGCCGTCGATGCCGCCGAGGTCGACGAACGCACCGTAGTCGGTGATGTTCTTGACGACGCCTTCGACAACCTGGCCCTCTTCGAGGTTCTGCACGATTTCCGAACGCTGTTCGGCGCGGCTTTCCTCGAGCACGGTGCGGCGCGACACCACGATGTTGCCGCGGCGGCGATCCATCTTGAGGATCTCGAAGGGCTGCGGGTTGTGCATCAGCGGGGAGACGTCGCGGATCGGGCGGATATCGACCTGGCTGCGCGGCAGGAAGGCCACGGCGCCGTCGAGGTCGACGGTGAAGCCGCCCTTGACCTGGTTGAAGATGACGCCTTCGACGCGCTCACCCTTGGTGAACTTCTCTTCGAGACGGACCCAGCTCTCTTCGCGGCGGGCCTTCTCGCGCGAAAGCATCGCTTCGCCAAGCGCGTTCTCGATGCGCTCGACATAGACTTCGACGGTGTCACCGACCTTGAGGGTGGTGTCCTTGCCCTTGACGCCGAATTCCTTCAGCGGCACGCGGCCTTCGACCTTGAGGCCGACGTCGATAATGGCCATGTCCTTTTCGATCGCGGTGATCGTGCCCTTGACGACCTGACCTTCGCCGGAGTGGCCGGTGGTGAAAGATTCTTCGAGCAGGCTCGCGAAATCATCGCGAGTGGGATTTGCAGCTGACATATTTTCTCCTGGAGTGCCCCGCATCTCTGAGCGGGACGGGCGCCGTGGGTTAGCGTTGCGTTGGCCTGCCGGCGTTCCGGGCTAAAAAGCCCTGGGCCGCTTTCTAAGCGGCAATTCCGGCGCATGAAGAATGCTGGCAGGCTGGTTCGTGCCCGATATGGGTATTTTCTGCCCTTCCGGCAACGGAAACGCGGGAGAAAACCCGGATCAGGCCTTGTTCCTCCTGGCCAGCGCGTCGTCAACGATCGCCATGGCCGCGAGAAACGCGGCTTCTATAGCCATTTCGCTGGTATCTAGCAAGTGTGCGTCGGCGGCCGGCTTCAAGGGCGAGTCGGCACGGCCCATGTCGCGCTCGTCGCGGCGCACGATGTCGGCGAGGATTTCGGCGAAATTGGCGGTGCCGCCGATGCTTTCGATCTCGGCCAGCCGCCGCTTCGCCCGCACCTCCGCGCTCGCCGTTACATAGAGTTTGATGTCGGCGTCGGGGCACACGACCGTGCCGATGTCACGCCCGTCCAGAACGGCGCCCGGCGGCGTCTTGGCGAAGGCACGCTGCTTCTCGACCAGGATGCGCCGCACCGTCGGAAACACCGCGACCTTGGAGGCCGCCTCACCGACGGCATGCGCCGACAGCACGGCGCGGTCGAGCTTTGCCAGGTCGACCTGGCGCGCTGCGGTTTCCGCCGCCGAGACATTGTCGAGCGGCAGCGCGTGCTGGATCAGCGCATAGGCCACGGCGCGATAGGTGAGGCCGGTGTCGAGCAGGTTGAGGCGGTAATGGTCGGCGAGCCGCCGGGCGAGGGTGCCTTTGCCAGCACCCGCCGGGCCGTCGATGGCGATGGTGAAGACGTGAGTCATTGGCCCGCCAAAGTGCCAAGGCTATTGATTGCCACGACCGTCATTCAATCTCCGCGCCCAACCCCGTCATCAGCCCCATGAACTCCGGAAAGCTCGTCGCGATCATCGCCTGGTCGTCGATGGTCACCGGCTTTTCCGTCGCCAGTCCCATCACCAGAAAACTCATGGCGATGCGATGGTCGAGATGCGTCTGCACGGTGGTATCCAGACCGTTGGGATGGCCACCCAACCCCTTGCCGCCCGGCTTGCCGCGCACGGCCAGCGACGCCTCGCCTTCGGTGCAGTCGACGCCGTTGAGCTTCAGCCCGTTGGCGACGGCCGACAGCCGGTCGGATTCCTTCACCCGCAGTTCCTCCAGCCCCTGCATCAGCGTCTCGCCTTCGGCGAAGCTGGCCGCAACAGCCAGCACCGGGTACTCGTCGATCATCGACGGCGCGCGCTCCGGCGGCACGGTGACGCCCTTGAGCTCGGAATAACGCACGCGCAGGTCGGCGACATCCTCGCCGCCGGCATTGCGCGGGTTCAGGATGTCGATCTGACCGCCCATTTCCTGCAGCGTCAGCAGCAGGCCGGTGCGGGTCGGGTTCATCAGCACGTTTTCGATCACGATGTCCGAACCCGGCACGATGAGTGCCGCCACCAGCGGGAATCCGGCCGAGGACGGGTCGCCCGGTACCGCGATCGTCTGGCCGGTCAGTTTGCCCTGGCCCTCGATGAAGATGTGGCGCGCGCCGCGTTCGTCGGTCTCAACCGACAGATTCGCGCCAAAGCCCTTGAGCATCTTTTCGGTGTGGTCGCGCGTCATGACAGGTTCGATGACGGTGGTGATGCCCGGCGTATTGAGGCCGGCGAGCAGCACCGCCGACTTCACCTGCGCCGAGGCCATCGGCACGCGGTAGGTGATCGGGGCGGCGTGCTTGGGGCCATGCAGCGTGATCGGCATGCGGTCGCCGGGCGTCGCCTTCAGCACCTGCACGCCCATCTGGCGCAGCGGCTCCAGCACCCGGCCCATCGGCCGGCCCGACAGCGAGGCGTCGCCGATGAAGGTGGTTTCCATGTCATAGGTGCCGACGAGACCCATGGTCAGCCGCGAGCCGGTGCCGGCATTGCCGAAGTCGAGCGGGCCTTCCGGCTGTAAGAGCGCGCCATTGCCGGTGCCGCGGATCACCCACTCGGCGCCGTGCTTTTCGATATGCGCGCCCATCGCCTTCATGGCCGCGCCCGTGCGCATCACATCCTCGCCCTCGAGCAGGCCGGTGATGCGGGTTTCGCCGGAGGCGAGGCCGCCGAACATGAAGGAGCGATGCGAGATCGACTTGTCGCCCGGCACGCGCGCGGTGCCGGAAAGGGCTTGAGATTTGCGGGCGGTGGCCGGCTTGGCAGCGGCGGCGTGAGACATGGAATTTCCCTGGACGGAATGCCGGCGTACCGGCGCTTTTCATTTGTTGCGGCGGTCTCGTATCACGGCGAGGTGAAATGGTCATCCCCATGGCCGTCACTTGCCGCGAGGCCTTTCAGGACTTGGTTTTGTGACGCCGGCTTTTAGCTTTGACAGCGCCGCAAACAGTGGTTAAGGGGACCACTCTTTTATTGACGAGGCTTGCCGTGGCAAAAACCGAACTTGGCACAAAGCGTGTCGACCCTGAGACGGGTCGAAAATTCTACGACCTGAACAAGGACCCGATCGTCTCGCCCTACACCGGCAAGACCTATCCGCGTTCCTATTTCGAGGAAGGCAAGATCGCCGCCCTCGAGGAGGAAGAGGAAGTGGCCGAGAAGGAAGTGGACGCCGAGGACGAAGAGGGCGTTGAAGTCGTCTCGCTCGAAGAGGCCGACGACGACGTCAAGGGCGACGATCTGCCCGATCTCGGCGATGACGAGGACGTCGACCTCGGCGACGACGAGGATGACACTTTCCTTGCCGACGAAGAGGAAGAAGACGACGACGTTGCCGACATGATCGGCGTCGGCGACGACGACGACGAGGTCTGACAGGCCTGAGACGTAAGCGTTTGCAGGCTTTCTCGGCCTGTGAACAAAAAGCCGCTCATCAAGGCTTGATATCTGAGAAAGGCGGGGTTAGAAGCCGCCTGCACTAACGGCGCGGTGTTCCAACCCGCGCTGATCTCTTCGCCGGAAACGGCGCCGGCTGACTGCCGGGAGTGGGGCCATAGCTCAGTTGGGAGAGCGCTTGAATGGCATTCAAGAGGTCGTCGGTTCGATTCCGATTGGCTCCACCATCAGTCTCTATGTGAATAAAATCAATCACTTAGAAGGGTCTGAAATGACCCCATGATCCCTTTTTCTGACCCCCGGGGTTCTTAGCCCGTTCGCGGTCGGCGAAAATCGCACCCTCCCTAAAAGGCCAGCTCTTCGAGCATGTCTTCTCGCTTCTTGCCGCTGAACACGTCGATCAATTCGGAAGATGGTAGTATCTTGTGGAACGATCTCCGGATGATGTTCTCCGTAGCGTTCGATAGGCGAAGCGATTGTTCGCCGGTCAAATTTCCCAACCGGCCACCGTGGGCGATTTTGGACCTCCACTTATAGCCATCCTTTGCTTCCCTAAATAAGGCTCGCCGGTCCTCTCGGCTCTCACCGAGGAAGAGCCCGATCCTTTGCGAGAGACGGAAGGTCACTTCATTGGGGCTGTCTGACCCGAGAAGCGCTTCTAGCGCCACCCATTGGAGCAGATACCGAAGTTCCCACCGCCGCTCCCGAAGAGCGAGCAAGGTCATATAGACCGTCGTCCAAAGTGCGTTGTCTCGGGACATTGACAACAGAGACGATAGGAAAGGGCCTGCCGCCGATAGGTCTTCAAGCGTGATAACATTGTCGGCTTCCTCTTCACTTACGCAGATCGCGAATTGCTCCGAAGTCTGGCGCACGGAGTTGGGGTCGCCATCTTCGCCGAAATGCAGCACCACGCCCGATGACAAAGTTGAGGGTTTCACAAGCCAGAGCGCGAACGCAGCAAGAGAGAACTTCTCGTCGGCATACGCCTGGACTGACATTGGTCTGCTGCCTTTCCATTCTGGAGAGGGACTTCCGATGGCCTCAGCCTCATATCGAACGGAAAACGCGAATTGTGCGTCTGATACATCTTCCTTTTGTCGCCACGACAGGAACTGCAAGGCGTCTTCCGACTTCACCCAATCGGGGATGGGCTCGATGTAGACGCCGCTCGCCAATTCAAATGGCCCTGTGATCGGCGAAGGCTCTAGCAAATGGTTTCTCGCGATTGAGCAGGCGTACCACATTCTCTTCTCTCTCACCGTTAGGGGCGGACAAAGCATATGTTACGGCTGCATGGGACGCCAACAGAGGCCCGAAGCGTGATTTGACCGGGGCCTCTCGTGGTCCTACCTCTGCGCACTCTCCGGCAAGTTCACGATGTGACCGAAGATCGGCCGAGAACGGCCGGAAGTTGCCAAGCCTAAGCAAGCACTACCCTTGGTTCTGTTTCAAGCACCGGGCCGAAGTATGCTGCCTGCGGCCCGGCGCCCTTCCTTCAACGCCGGCTTGCTTGCACATCGCTGTTGGCGCAAATATCGGCTGTCAATCAAAAGGCGCGGGTGGATGAGCAAAGAACAGACGGCGGCCGAAGCTCGGGCTCAATACGAAACCGCCATGGGTTCCGAGTTAGGCGCGATCTATGCCGAACTCGTTCAGGAGCTTTGCCGTACCCAGTTAGTCTGGAACCAGTACAAGGTTCTTTTCGGAACGAAGGGGTCGCGCGTCGATCTGTTGAACGCAGCATCAGGAAGCTTTTTTCGCATTGTTCAGGACTGTCTTTTCGATCAGGTACTGCTCTCGATTTCGAGGATGACGGACAAGCCCTCGATCTGGGGAAAGGAGACGCTGACCGTCAAACGCCTAGCTGCGCTCATGCCCGATCCGGCCGGCGCCAACCGGGTTTCGGACAAAGTCAATGTGGCGATCCATGCGGAGGACTTCTGCCGAGATTGGCGCAACAATCGGATCAGCCACAACAGCCTTGAGCATCGGCTTGACCCGTCGAAAACTCTGAAGGAAGCAACAAGGCTCAAAGTCGATGCCGCATTGGCAGCACTTGCCGGTGTACTCAATGCAGTCTCGACGCACTACAATGTCGGCGAGATGGCCTATGATGCCATTCTCCCCTCGCATCCCGACGCGGAGGGTTTGCTCTATGTCATCTATGACGGACTGAAGGCGGAAGAACAGCGGCGAATGAAGATCAAGACCGGTGACTATAGCACCGCCGACTACCCGCCAGCGCTTTGAAGTGAACCAACGTCCCTTCCTCCGCGTCAATTTTGTCTCGGCCGCTCCGCAAAAGGATGATTATAGCGGCATAGAGACGTCAATTATCCTCGCGAAAGTCCTTAAGCGAAGCATGCCTTAGCTTCTCCTCACCCTTGAGGAACCTGACCCGCCCCACCAGACCTGGCTTGAGCCACTCGGCCTTCTCTTTGGCGAGCCCTTTCGGCGGCGGTGCGCCAGCCTTCCCTTGTACGCGGTCCCATAGGGCTTGCCGCTTGTCGGCTTTGAAGGCCACGAAGGCACCGCCCATGTAGTGGCCCTTGTCAGCCATGAGCACCATGGCCGGCTTTCCGGTCTCCCGCTTCACGCCGATGATTTCCATCTCCTTCTCGACGTAGCACTTGATCTTGCGCCAGTTCATGGTCGAGCCGCTGCGGTAGAGGCTGTCGAGGCGCTTCGACACGATGCCCTCAAGACCGGCCTCACAGGCGAGATGGTAGACGGCCTCGCCAGTGCCAGGCAAAGCCTCGCTGAACTGGATACGACCTCCGGCCGGGACCAACGCTTGCAAGATTTCGCGCCTGTCCTTCAGCGGCATGTCGCGTAGATCGTGGCCGTTGAGGTGCAGAAGGTCGAAGGCCACGAGGTAGAGGTCTTGAGGGCGTTTGGTGATAGCCGAGCGCAGCGCATGGAAGTCCGACAGCCCAGCCTCGTTGGTGACGATCATCTCGCCCTCGATGATGAAGCTTTCCGCGTCTATCGCCTTCGCCTCGTCGGCGAGTGGCCGGTACTTGGCCGTCCAGTCGAACCCGTTCTTGGTGTAGAAGCGGATGCCGTCAGCGTCCCTGATGACTTGGGTCCGGTAGCCGTCGAACTTGACCTCATGGCCCCATTCGCCACCCTTGGGCGGCTGTTCGACCAGCTCGGGCTCCATAGGGCGGATGAATGACAGCCGGACGCGCACGGCAGGCTTACGCATAGGCACTCCACGCAACTCGCATTTTACTCAATATCGCACCGTCATAAGCGTTCCGTTAGATGGTGCTAAAGAGCGTTAATCGTTTTTCGGAGGGATTTGGCTGCTGCGGGGTAGTCGATGCTTGATTTCGCGACTATGTGAAGCCGCGTGGCAGCCGGCTTCGCTGTCCGTGGGCAATAATGGGGGCTTACAGCATGGCATTAGATGTCGAGGGCTTGAGTGATCCATTCCAGTTTCCGTCGGACGAGGCTCTAAGGGACCTTGATCAAAGGGAGCAAGTGCAAAGCCTCTTGGATTGGTTCTTTCACAACTTCGAGGATCCGGGCCAAAGCACGCCTTACGATGGCGCCGAGGGTGGCTACCAATACATTTGGGGCGGTCCACACGACGCCCGCGAGCAACTCGAAGGCCGGTTCGGTGGCTCCATCGATGAGGCGATTATCGATGAAGCGGTCAACCAGATTGAGCGCAGAGGTGTTGATTGGGTCCCGTCAAACATACGCATCGTCAATGTGCCGGAGGAGGATGAGAACGAGGTTGCGTTGGACAGGAACGCGCTCACACTAAACGGTGAGGTGCTGACACTGGACGGTGAGGTGCTGACAATTGGCGAGGAGGGACCAAACTCGCCAGAAGAGGCCGCTGCCAACGTGGCCGCGTCTCTACAAATCTTTGAAGCTGCGGTAGACGCACTCGGATCATCCCCAGGTATCGGCCACAACAAACCGCCGGAAGCGATCTCAGATCCAGCGCTCACGCCCGAGGACGTAGCGCAGACGAAGGCGGCAATCGAGGCGTTGAAGGAGGAAATCTCGGCCTCGACGCCTTCGCCTAGTGGCCTTCAAGGGTTGCGGGGTCAGATCGCATCGGTAGCCAAAAAAGTGCGAGATTGGCTTGTAAGGAACGTAAATGTCGCCATCACCGGCGGCGTAGGCGGGATCGCTGCAGCTGCCGGACATGACGCCTATTCATGGGCGGTCAATAAGCTATTTCCGCAACAGCACCAGTTCCTTGAGGCGGCAATCAGGTTGGCACACGACATTGGGCACTGGATTGCACTGCTTCCACCACTTTTTTAAAAAACAAAGTTGTGACCATGGCCCCCGGCCGCTAGAGCACCGGGGGCACGCCACCCATCATCGCCGATTGGGCACTTAGGCTTGAATTGCAGCCACGGGCGCTGTCGCAGCCGTTACGCCGGTTTCTTTGAGTGCAAGGCTCTGTTGGCGGCTGCGTAGGCGAGCGCATCTACCTCCTCATTGTGAGGATCATCCGCATGGCCTTTCACCCAATGCCAAGTGATCGCGCGGTCGCTGGCAAGCGCGGCAAGCTCCCGCCATAGGTCTGGGTTCGCGACCGGCTTCTTGGCCGCCGTTCGCCACCCTCGGGCAATCCAACCCGAGAGCCATTCGTTCATCCCCCTGCTCACCAGCTCGTTGTCGCAGAAGACCGCGACCGGGGTGCCATCGTTCTCCGGAATAGCGCGGAGGGCTCCGATGGCTCCGCTCATTTCCATGCGGACGTTGGTTGTCTTCGCCGGTTCCGACCCGACGACTTCTGTCCGACTGATCTCCTGATCGCCATCCATGAGTTTGATGGTTGCAGCCCAGCCGCCGGGGCCGGGGTTGCCAATGCAGGCGCCGTCGCAATGGACGACAAGCCGTAGGCCCGAAGGGCCTTCGGTGGTCAAACTACTCATTCATTTTTCCTTGTAGGGTTTCGTATGATTTGAGGGTGTTGTGGGCTTGGGTAATATGTCTATGTACGTCACGCCTACCCACTCGGTGGTACCGATCTAGGCAGCAATCCGCTGCCATTCGTGCCACCTGTCTCGCTGGGCTTGCCGTATGCCGGCAAACTTGCTGACAAGCTGCTGACTGACTTCAACAATGGAAGCGATTTCCGACTGTGACAGCGACGGAAAGTGATCAATCAACCAGCAGATTTCGTGCTGGGTTGGCATGGGGTGTAACCGTTTGGCTTTGAACTGCTGAAGGGCGGAAGCGGCCGAACCGCTCTCCCCCTCTAGGGTCTTGGCGCGAAGTTTCTCCACGGTTTCGCCCCAGCCTTCAGCAATCCACTGTTGCGCTTCAGGACCGATCACATCGAACGGGTATCGGCCTTTGGGCTCGTGTCGCTTCCCCCATCCACGTTGGACGACCCAACGTGCAAGGCGCTGTCTGCAATGACCACCACGGTCTTCAATCTGTAGAACGCCCATCTCTCGGAGAATGGCTCGCGCCGTCCTCGGGCCTACTCCGAAACTCGTCGCCATCTCGGTTATGGTGATCCACTCACCTTTGCTGATCCGGACAAGCTCTCCGGTCTTTCGGTCGAGTACCTCTTCAAAGTACTCCACCGCCTAACTGTCCCCTCTCATTTCAATGGCAGTCACACCAACTCCCGAAGGGCTTGGTTGATTTCATCGGTCATTGCTTGTTTCCTTTCTTGGTCACGTTTTTCGAGTTCGGCGAGTTGCAGTCCGGCGCCTCCGAAAGCGGCGGTCAGGTCACGGGCGACAATCATGCCCGCCTTTGGACTAAGCTCCCGATAGACGCGCTCTTGCTTGCTCGCTCGGTGGTCGTAGCGAAGCCCCGAGTGCCTACTGGAGAGCGCCCGCACCCGCTTCACGAGCTGGAGGCGAAAGGCGGCATCGGACAGAAAACGCTCCGGCCTCTCGCTCCAGAACATGAACATCGCCAGTGCGGTGATGGCTATGTCCCTTGCGGAGCATTCGGCATCGAGGTTCACCACCTCGTGCGCCGCTTGGCGCTGGTATCGGCTTTGAACCCGATTGCTTGCCGTGTCCTTTGCCGAAATTGCCAGAGCGGCCCAGCGGGCATCCAAGTGGCCCCAGAGGGGACTGTGGGCGTTCTTGGCGATGCGCTCCCGGACGCGGGCAACGTAGGGCGCAAGCTCGCTCCGCCTGATCGCGGTCTGCTCGACATCGCCCTGGCGCCGCAGTCGGCTCTTGTGGCGCCGACAGTGCGGACTGAAGCGGGAAGACGTTGGTGCGCCGCAATGTGCAGCGCGGCATGTTCGCATTCATTTCTCCTGATATTTGTATCCGCCCCTAAGCACAGAGGGACGGAAGGTTGAAAAAAAGGCCGAGTTTCCCCGACCATGATTTGATGGTTTTCAGTCGCCGCCGGGTGTCGTCCTGACCTGCCCGGTTCACGGTTCCACCTTGGGCTGTAAGCCCTTGGTTCCGCTCCCGCTCCGGAGGCTAATCCGGATTGGCGGCAAACGCGGCACTCGCATGTCCGGCAAAGTTGCCGGTCTCGGATGCGAGCCCGCTTCCATTGTATGGTTCGGCCGGGGATCATCGTCTTGCCCCGTACGGTCCCGCTGTCGGCCCCTAAAGGCACGTCAGGCATGGCTGCAATCGACCGGGCTGTTCGCAGTACAGCCAAACTGGTTTTGGATTGGGGCTCTTGGGCCGGGGCCGCTTGAGCGGGTTGGACTTCAGGGTGGTTCAGCGGTCAGGACTAGCCCACCGCTCGGGTATGCGTGGCGCCAATATGGGGCCATCCGGATACAATGTCAACGGCTATCTAACTGAATTTATTACATTATTTTGCACAGGAAACCTAATCCAGTGCGGAGCCTTGTATTGTAAGGAGTTTGCATCGCTGCTGTGCCCGAAATAGGAGGGCGGGGCACAGTTGCCGCCTACTCAATATAGGTACGGCCTTGCCATGACACCCTTCAGGGGCGCAGTTCAGAAAGGATATCATGTTGAAGATCACCTCCGCCCTTATCGTTCTCGCGCTTACAAGCTTCGGTGCCGGGGAGCCTGCCATTGCTAAGGATTTGGCCGGAAATCTGGTGAGTGGGATGACGTACCCGGAAGCCCGCCAAACGCTCCTAAGCCGGGGATGGAAGCCCGCCACCCTCCCGAAGGGGCAGTGCGTCGGCCGCCCGGACGTATGTGCTGCGTATCCGGAAACGGACGACTGTGCGGGCACGGGTCTTGGACAGTGCAAGTTTCTGTTCACTGACGAACGGGGGTTGGTCCTTGCCGTAGTCACGGTAGGGGAAGACCCGCTGTTGGTAGACAGCTCACACATTGAGCGAGACGCGGCCTCCGGCGAAGTTGTCCAGGTCACGCACGTCGGGGCTGTTGATCTCTCGAAGTTTACCTGTCTCCCAACTTCCGGAGAGAGCAGTTTGATCAAGCGGGTTTGCTTCCAGGACACCCGCTTCTCGACCCAGCTGCTGCTGCTTCGGCTGAACTCGAAATGGTATCAATATTGCAACGTCGACCAACGGACGTTTGAGGGTCTTCTCAAGGCCCCGTCACTTGGGAAGTTCTACAACGCCCGCATTCGGGGCAATTTTGCCTGTCTTCCTAGCTGACAGTCTGCCCCGCAGCGTTTCGCCGGTCACAGCCACCGCAGAAACCAGTTCCAAAGCAGAGCGCCGATGCCGAGCGCCGCATAGCCTATCAGAAAAGCCATTGCCGTTGTCTCAACCATTGCTGTGTCTCCCCCTCAAAGACCCCAAACCGCAAGCGCCCGCTCCGCAGAGATCGGGTCGTCCTTGATGCGCAAGATCGTCTGGCGAGTTAGGCCCGACACCTTGGCGATAGCCGACGCTCCCTCCCCCTGCGCAAGCATCTCGCTCACGGTCCGTAGAGTGGCTCGGCTGTAGCTCGGCTTACGGCCCCGGTAGCGGTCCTCCTGGGCACGAGCGGCCTCTATCCCTGCCCGCTGGGCCTCTTTCGTGGCCTCGGCCTGTGCTTGGGCGGTCGCGGCCATGAAGGCGATCAGCGCGTCCCTCACGGCCTGCTGCATGGGGTCTTTCGTTGCCCCGTCGAAGGTCATGTCATTGATGACCGTCCGAACGACCACACCCTTCCGCATGAACTCGCGTATGGTGTCGCAAACGTCTTGATAGTTGCGGCCGAGGCGGTCCACCCAGCGCACCACCAGCGTATCGCCCCTCCGCAGCATGTCCCGGAGCCTTCTCCCCTCGGGGCGCTCGGCAAGCGCGGTGCTGACCCCAGAGACCCCGTGGTCTGCCACCACCTCGTCGATGGTGAAGCCAGCGGCCTCCGCTTGTGTACGTTGGTGGCCGAGGGTCTGGTCAACGGTTGAGACGCGGGCGTAGAGAATGGTCTTGGACATGGGCTTCCTCGGTGTCCGTTAGCATGATGTACGCTGAATAGTCTGTCCGTTGACCGATGTCAACCCTAACGGACATCCTTTCGGACGATGCTTGGGCCGTACGCTGGGCTATACCCTAACGGAAACAGTTTTGCTTCACGCGGCGCTATTGCGCACGCTCGGACGACCCCCCATTTCCATATGGTTAACGTAACCTAGCCATTTTCGAGAGGAAAAATCATGAGTGGCAGATTTAGCAATATCATCCAGAAAACTGACGAAGAGGTTGAGAGCGCAACCCATGCGGCGGTGGCAGAGCGCGAGCGCAAAGCCAAAGAAGCGGCGGAGTTCACGCAGAAAGCCAGTGATTGGCTCGCGCGGAATGTGGTGGCGACGCTCGAACAGGCACGAGCCGAAACCGCTGACCGTCTTCGGGTCAAGATCGACAGTTCAGGGCTTGGCAAGGACGTCCCGGTTGTGGCGTTTACGATTGAACCGGCGAAATTGCGCTCTGGCCAGAGTTTTTATGCTCTGCCACAGACAATTTCCGTCACACCCGACGGGCAAGTCTTCATCGTCTCGGGCAAGGCGTCTATCGGAACACTAGTCGGGAACATCAACGCAGGGGACGCTACGCTCTTCGACGCAGCGCTGGAGAAGCATATCGCTGACACGGTTCGGCTGGCCGGCCCGAGGTAAAAGGGTTGGGCCGCCCGGCGAGGGGTGGCGCGGCGACATCAGTCGAGTTTTGCTTGGGGTAGGTTCCTTTACGAGGAACTTGCCCCGAGTTCGCCTGACCAAAAATGGCGCATCGTACTCGGTGTTAGGCGCGGACAAGGTTGACGACCGCAAGGGTTAGGCCACCTTGCCTGATGTCAGCGTTCGTTGTGGCTGACAAATGGGAGCTTATGGACCTTGCATGGGTTTCCTGCCCGGTTTCCTAAACCAGCCGACCTCACGAAGCCGCTCCAACCGCTACCGCTGCATGAATGACGGCCTATTGGTGGCCGAGGGTGGACTGGTGGCGGCGCGGGCTGCGGCGCGACCCCACCGGGGGGTATCGCGTTTCATCAACTGTCGAGTTCGACCCTCGGATTTTTCCGCCAATTTGAAAAGGAGCCGTGGCACTGGACGGCTTAGAGGGTTCCGTCCTTGATCTTCGCCACAAGCGTTTCCAGGTCGGCAACTATACGCCGATACCAAGCTATTGAAGCTGCCGTCGTATCATTCCGGCGGCCATTCTCGATATCTCCTGTGCCAAGCGTTCCGTCCTCCATCCAGGCAATGGCCTGTTTGAAGGTGGCAATCTGCTTTTCGTGGTGAGCAATCAAATCCTCATGCCAACCCATGACGTTCTCCTCATGCTGTTCGCCAAGGTATAGGCGCTTCGGCGGAAGGAGCGAATGTAAGGATACCTGTCGGCCACGCAAGCGCTCACTTAACCGGCCCCGTGCCGTTCCACCGGATGAACGACACTTCTTTCCCGGTGACTTCTCGCACCGTCTTCAACAGCGCCTCATGAAGCGTCTGCATTGACCGGAAGTGGTCCCACGTTGGCGATATCAGCGGACCGACGATGCTTTTTTATGGAGCCCATCCGCTGCCTGTAGGAACCGCTCCAAATCGGGACCGGATAGCTGTTTCGGCTTGTTGCGTTTCACCACTGCGACCTCCTTAGAGAAATCGCCCCACTAGGAGTATCTTCCTACTAAAGTTCCTTGCAAACAAGCCATCTCGCCTCACAAATATCCGAGCAACTTAGCGATGAGGCCGGCCGCAGCGGTCGCCAATTCGCCCAGCGTTAGCTCTGCCTGCTTCTTGGCGGCGCTCTGTCCGACTTCGACAGCCAGTTTTCGGAGCTTCTTGAGCAGACCGGGTTCCACCATAGGTGCCTTGAGGACTGCCAGGGCGGTTTCGAGCAACGCAATCAACTGTTGTCGATCCAGCTTGCTCAATGCTGCATGCTCTTCAGGAAGGTTGGACTGGCCAGCTAAGAGCAAAACCTCCTCCAGAAGGTCTGATAGCTCTGCGATCACTTGCTTCGCCTTTGAGCGGGGCTGGACATAGACCCACTGTTCCGTCCAGACAGCGACTGGAGGCGGCGCTGGTAACGGTACTTCCTCAATTTGCTCTGCCTGATCCCGATCGACGCCTGCTTCGCCAGAGGCGCCGCGATAGTCGCTCTCCTCTGACTTCAGAAATGTCCTAGCCCTTTCCAGCGCGGCGACAACTGTCGCTGTGCGCACCGAGGCGTTGAAGTCCAGGAGTGTCTTTGCTAGGGACGGGGCTATCCCGAGATAGGAGATCGCGTCGTAGTCGCGAAGTTCGTGCAGAACGGAAACAGCGTCGTAGACATAACCCATCGGGACGAACTCTTTGAACTCTCCGCTCCTTGTGAGCGCCAGTCGTTTGAGTTCACGGTCGAGCGTGTCCAACATCGTGTGTATTTCATCTAACGGAATGCCAAACGACATTTTGTTGCCCCCGCCGATTTCCCAATATTCTCCGACTAATTATTTAAGATCGGCAGTCTTGGTTGTCCATCGCGGACACAACGGCCGGCGAGTTGGGGCGACTTACTTCACAAAGGGTAGCTTCACGGCCTCGACACAGGCCCGCATTTGCTCCTCCGATGGCCCCCGCGAGTAAGTCCCGAACGTGATCCCCTTGCGGCCCTCCTCGTGGCCCACGACGGCCGCTATGGTACTCTCTGGAATGTCCCCACGCTCCGCCTCGGTGATGAACCATCGGCGGAAGCTGTGGAAGTTGACCAAGCTCCGGCGCTTTCCTTCCCGCTTGTCGTCAACCCCCAGTCGCTCCCGATAGCGGGCAAAACGCTTGCCGAAGGTGTCGCCGGGGTCCCTCTCGTGTTGCAACTCGTGAAATAGCCAGTCCTTCGGCTTCTTAGCCTTTGTCCGCCGCTCCACGATCTCCGCAAGGTCGGAATGAATGGGGACACGACGCACCGCCGCGCTTGTCTTGCCATGACCGATGGAGAAGAAGCCGCCGTCCACCTCCACGCACCAGAGCGTCACGACCTCGGCAAGGCGCATCCCCGTCAACGCCGCGATGCGCATGGCGTCGTCTATGAGCCGGGCAGGGGTCCGCCCCAGTGCCTTGGCCCGTTCCTCCTCCGGCGCGTAGAGAAGCGTCTGCATTTCCTTCGTGGTGAAAGGTCGCTCGTCATTGTCCCGCGCCCCGCGCTCCACTCTGCGGCTCCTGTCAGGCAACTGCTGGCCTTCCCAAGGATTGTCGTTGCCGTTGACGTGTCCGCGCCTCTTGAGGAAATCCCAGTAGCCCCGCAAGCTCGATAGGTGCTTGAGGGCGGTCCAGCGGTCTCCCCCGGCAAGCTGTGAGGTGAAATACCTTCCTGCCGTCCTGCGATCGATATCGGCCAGTCTCAGCCCCTCGGTCTCGGACCACCTAGCGAACCTGTTAAGGTGCCCCGTGCGGTCCCGAATGGTCTTGGGGGCAAGCTTCACCTCGCCAAGGTAGGTGTCCCGGAAGCGATCCACGCCAACCCGGCCGAACGCCTCATCAAGAAACCGCGTCTTGGCGTCCTCCCCGTGCTCCCGCTCGATCTTATCGGCCTGTTCCATGACATGCCCGTGTGCGTCGTGGACGTCTTCGTCGGCTGGTCTTCTCCCGGTCAGTTTTTCGGTCCACCTAACGGGGTCCGCTCGGCTCTCCGCAAGCTCCCTGGCCCACACCTCGCCAAGTTCGCGAATTGCATCTCTGGCGGGGACGGTCATCCCGCCGCGCCGAAGCTCACCAAATAGCTTGTCGCTCTCCCTCTCGGCCTCGTCCCTCCGTCGCTTGGCTTCCACAACGTCACTCGTCCCAAGGGACCGAACATAGAACTTGTTGCCTCCGAAGTGCCGTTGAAGCTCCGCCGGGATGGCCCTACGGTATCGGTAGCGGTTCCCCTTCAACTGAAGGTGCCGCATCGGTCCGTTGTTCCGCCGTCCCTCTGCCCGTTGTCGTCTTCTCATGGCAACTCTGACCCCGCATTCTGACCCCTACTTAGGGCCGATTAGCACGGGAAACCAAGGTTTGCAACGAATATGGGAGCGGTGGTGTCTAGTCCGATTGGCTCCACCAAACAGTCTTCTCCAATCCGCCAGGGACTGACGCCTGCGAGCATGCAGAGGATTCGGCCGGCTTCGACCGATCGAAGAGAATTTCCAATCTCAACGATGGATTTGGAATAAACTAACTCTACAGAGTTTGTAGAATAAGCAAAGTGCGGGCGATCTGGTTTTCTCGGACAGGAACCACGCCATGCCCACCCCCTTGCGCCCGCTTTCAACCCCGTCAGGCACAGTCCGCCGCCACCGGCTCGCGGGAGGCAAGCCATGACCCGCGACGTTCCGGACCGCATCAAGGTCCTCTGGTTCCTGCCGACGCATGGCGACAGCCGTTATCTCGGCACCGCCGAGGGCGGCCGATCGGTTGATCTGCCCTATCTGACGCAAGTGGCGAAGGCCGCCGACACGCTGGGCTACTATGGCGTGCTGCTGCCGACCGGCCGGTCGTGCGAGGATTCCTGGGTGATCGCCTCGGCGCTGGTGCCGCTGACCGAGCGGCTGCGTTTCCTGGTCGCCGTGCGGCCCGGCCTGCAGTCGCCGACGCTCGCCGCGCGCATGACGGCCACGCTCGACCGCATTTCCAACGGGCGCCTGCTGATCAATGTCGTCACCGGCGGCGATCCGCTGGAGAACAAGGGCGACGGCATTTTCCTCTCGCATGCCGAGCGCTACGAGGTGACCCAGGAATTCCTGCGGATCTACAAGCGCGTGCTGAGCGGCGAGACGGTCGAGCATCAGGGCAAGCATTTCCACATCGAGGACGGCAGGCTGCTGTTCCCGCCGGTGCAAACGCCCTATCCGCCGCTCTATTTCGGCGGCTCGTCCGATGCCGGGTCGACGGTGGCGGCGCAGGAGATCGACAAATATCTGACCTGGGGCGAACCGCCCGCCGATGTCGAGCGCAAGCTGGATGCCGTGCGTGAGCTGGCCGAGAAGGCCGGCCGCAAACTCTCCTTCGGCATCCGCCTGCATGTCATAGCGCGGGAAACCACCGAGGAGGCGTGGGCCGCCGCCGACCGGCTGATCAGCCGCCTCGACGACGCAACGATCGCTTCGGCCCAGAAAGTCTTTGCCCGCATGGATTCGGTCGGCCAGGCGCGCATGAGCGCGCTGCATGGCGGCGACCGCGCCAAGCTCGAGATCGCGCCCAATCTTTGGGCTGGGGTGGGCTTGGTACGAGGCGGCGCGGGGACGGCCTTGGTCGGCGATCCCGACACCATTGCCGAGCGGATCGAAGAATATCGCCGCCTCGGCATCGACACCTTCATCCTGTCCGGCTACCCGCATCTCGAAGAAGCCTATCGTTTTGGCGAACTGGTGCTGCCGAAATTGCCGACCGATCATCCGGTCAAATCAGCCGGCTCATCCGTCAACACCGGACCGTTCGGCGAGACCATCGCCGGCGACCACCGGCCGAAATCGCTCGCCAGCGCCTCGTGAACGCGCTGCCTCCAGCCCGCCGACTGCGCGTCGCCATCATTGGCGGCGGTTTTTCCGGCGCGGCGCTGGCATGGCATTTGGCGCGGGCGCATCGGCCGGAGCACCTGTTGGTCTCCGTGATCGAGCCGCGCCCAGCACTTGGCGGCGGTCTCGCCTATTCCTGCGAAGAGCCGTCGCACCGGGTCAATGTCCCGGCTGTCAGAATGAGCATGGCTCCCGACGATCCGCAGCATTTCGCGCGCTGGTTGGCCGGCTCCGGCGAACTCGAGCGTGACGCCGACGCGATCTGGAAGAATGGCGACGCCTATCCGCGCCGTCGCGTGTTCGGCCGCTATGTCGCCGAGCACCTCGCCCCCTATCTGGTTTCAGGCGCGGTCCGTCATGTCGGCGGTCTCGCCACCGGCGTGACACGGCAAACAAGTGGCGCCGGCTGGACCGTGCAGACCTCCGCCGGCCCCGTCGCCGCCGACATTGTCGTCCTCGCCGCGACGCATCCTGCACCCGCAATCCCGGCAGCGCTGGCTTCCCTGGCCGAAGCGCAGGCTTTTGTCGCCGATCCCTATGCCGCATCGGCACTTGTCGGGATCGGGTCGGACGCCTCGGTGCTGATCGTCGGCTCCGGGCTGACCTCGGCCGACATGGTCGCGGAACTCGATCGCCGTGGCCATCGCGGCCGCATCCTGGCGCTGTCGCGCCGCGGACTGCGCTCGCGCGGCCATCCCGATGTCAGGGGCGAACCCTTCGGCGATTTCGCATCGACGCCGGCCACGTCGGCGCTTGGCCTGCTTCGCAACATTCGCGCCACGCTTGCCGCGGCGCGCGAGGCCAACGTCAACTGGCAATCCGTCTTCGATCAGTTGCGCCTGCAGGGGCCGGCGCTGTGGGCCGCCCTTCCTCCATCCGAACGGGCAAGGCTCGTCCGTCAGTTGCGCGTGTTCTGGGACGTGCATCGCTTCAGGATCGCCCCGCAAGTCGCTTCCGTGCTCGATCGCCGCCAGGCCGCCGGCACGTTCGACACCATCGCCGCCAGGCTCGTCGCGTCCAACGATGAGGGCGAGAGCCTTGCGGTCAGCTTTCAGCGGCGCGGCCAGACACGGATCGAGACGGCCCGCTTCGATGCCGTCGTCAACACGACGGGGCCGGCTCATGGACAGGCGCTTCGGCTCAATCCGGCGTTGCGCTCCCTGGCCGAGGCCGGACTGATCAAAGTCGACGCCTATGGGCTCGGCATCGCGACCAGTCTGGATAGCCGCGCCATCGGCCAGGATGGCAGGGCTGTCCCCGGGCTTTTCGTCGCCGGTCCGCTGGCGCGGGGCACCTTTGGCGAACTCATGGGCCTGCCGGAGGTCGCCCGCCATGCCCAGGTGGTCGCCGGCGAGATTGCTGGGCTGGTCGACAGGTTTCCGTCCGCCGAGGCGGTTGGCGCCAATGCCGGCGACGTTGCGGTCGCGCGCTGACAGCGGAACCCGGCCTGGCCGCGAAAAATTGGTATTTCCGTTCCAAGCAGGCGCCAAAAACGGAAAATCCTACTTTGTATATATAATCAGTAGACATAATAAATGTTGGCGAAATCCGGCCTCGCCGGACCGATCAACGATACGGCGTGAATGGGAGACAGTCATGGCACAAGCAGGAACCGACGCGGTCAAGTTCGCCTACTGGGTGCCGAATGTTTCGGGCGGCCTGGTGATTTCCAACATCGAGCAGCGCACCAACCATTCGGCCGAGTACAACCGCAAGCTGGCGCAGATCGCCGAGAAGGCCGGCTTCGACTATGCGCTGAGCCAGATCCGTTTCACCGCCGGCTACGGCGCCGACGAACAGCATGAATCGGTGGCCTTCAGCCATGACCTCCTGGCCGCCACCACGACGCTCAAGGTCATCGCCGCGATCCTGCCCGGCCCGTGGAACCCGGCGCTGGCCGCCAAGCAGCTCGCCACCATCAGCTATCTGACCAACGGCCGCGTCGCCATCAATCTCGTCTCAGGCTGGTTCCGCGGCGAGTTCCACGCCATCGGCGAGCATTGGCTCGACCATGACGAGCGCTACCGTCGCTCCGAGGAATTCATCCGCGCGCTGCGTGGAATCTGGACTGAGGACAGCTTCACCTTCCGCGGCGATTTCTACCGCTTCAACGAGTACTCTTTGAAGCCGAAACCGCCACAGCTTCCCGAAATCTTCCAGGGCGGGTCTTCGCGCGCCGCCCGCGACATGGCTTCGCGTGTCTCGGACTGGTACTTCACCAACGGCAACACGCCGGCCGAAATCGCCAAGCAGGTTGACGACATCAGGGCCAAGGCGAAGGCCAACAACCATTCGGTCAAGGTGGGCGTCAACGCCTTTGCCATCGTCCGCGAGACCGAGGAAGAGGCCAAGGCGGTGCTCGCCGAAATCATCGCCAAGGCCAATCCCGAAGCGGTCAACGCCTTCGGTCACGAAGTCAAGAACGCCGGCAAGGCTTCGCCGGAAGGCGAGGGCAATTGGGCGAAATCCTCCTTCGACGATCTGGTCCAGTACAATGACGGCTTCCGCTCGAACCTGATCGGCACGCCGAGGCAGGTCGCCGAGCGCATCGTCGACCTGAAGCGCGCCGGCGCCGATCTCATCCTGCTCGGCTTCCTGCATTTCCAGGAAGAGGTCGAGTATTTCGGCAAGCATGTCATCCCGCTCGTTCGCGAGCTGGAGGACGCCGAACAGGCGGCGTCGCTGGCAGCGGAATAGGCATCCCTCCAGGCTGGCCGGGCATTTCCGGCCAGCAAACGAATGAAGGTTCCCAGGCGCGCTCGAGCATTCGGGCGGCAACGGGATTTGTGCGCCTGCTAGCAATCGAGGACGATTGGAATGCCGTTGGCCAGCTATGCCCTTGGAATGATGGAGGCCTCGGTCTACGCACCGGAAGTCTTCGCGCGCGGCCTGACGTCGACGCCCCGGTCGTCGGCCGTTGGCGTCGTGCCGGCGGGGACGATTGCGGATGCCGCCGCTCCGCTGCTCTCGCTACAAGGCATCGGGCTGTCGTTCGGTGGCGTCGTGGCGCTTGCCGATATCGACCTGTCGGTTAACCCAGGCGAGATCCGCGCCATCATTGGCCCGAACGGCGCCGGCAAGAGTTCGCTGATCAATGTCATCAGCGGCGTCTACCGTCCGGACCGTGGCCATGTCCTGCTCGATGGCGTCAGCTATTCCCAGGTGCCGACGCAGCGCCTGGCGCATCTCGGCGTCGCCAGGACCTTTCAGAACCTTGCTCTGTTCAAGGGCCTCAGCGTTCTCGACAATGTCGCCTCCGGCCTCGCCTACAAGGTCCGCTCCAATTTCGCCGGCCAGGTGCTCGGCATCGGCCGCTCGCGTGGCGAGCAGCGTGATTCACGCAGCCGCGCCGAGCAGATCCTCGAATTCCTCGACCTCACCGCGGTCCGTGATCGCCTCGCCGGCACGCTGCCCTACGGGCTGCAGAAGCGGGTCGAATTGGCCCGCGCACTGGTCGCCGAGCCGCGCCTGCTTCTGCTCGACGAACCGATGGCGGGCATGACCGCAAGCGAGAAAAGCGAAATGGCAAGTTTCGTGCGCGCCGCCCGCGACCGTTTCGCCACCACGGTCGTGCTGATCGAGCACGATGTCGGCGTCGTCATGGGCCTGTCCGATCGCATCGCCGTTCTAGACTATGGCCGCAAGATCGCCGACGCCACGCCCGACGAAGTCAGGAACGACCAGCGCGTCATCGATGCCTATCTCGGCGTCACCTCGGACAATGAGGACGGGGCAGGCATATGATCGCCGATTTCGACTACCAGTTCTTCATCGAAGTGCTCGTCGGCGGCCTGCTCTCCGGCGTCATGTATTCGCTGGTCGCGATCGGCTTCGTGCTGATCTACAAAACCTCGGGCGTGCTCAATTTCGCGCAAGGCGCGCTGCTCCTCTTTGCGGCGCTCACCTTCGTCAGCCTGGTCGAGCGCGGAGTTCCCTTCGCGCTGGCGCTGGTCGCCACCTTCGCCATCATGGTGGCGATCGGCATCGCCATCGAGCGCACGGTGCTCAGGCCGCTCACCAACAAGCCGCCGATCACCCTCTTCATGGCAACGCTCGGCCTGTCCTACATCATCGAGGGCGCCGCCCAGCTGATCTGGGGCACGCAGGTCCATGGCCTCGATCTCGGCATCGAGGACGTACCGCTGGAAGTCGGCGGCGTGTTGATCAGTCAGTTCGATATTTTCGCCGCGGTGGTCGCCGCCGGCATGGTTCTCTTGCTGTCGCTGTTCTTCCGCTACACCCGCATCGGCCTCTCCTTCCGCGCCGTCGCCGACGACCAGTTCGCGGCCCTTGCGGTTGGCCTCAGGCTGCCGCTGATCTGGGCCACCGTCTGGGCTGCCGCCGGTCTCGTCGCCTTGGTGGCGGGACTGCTCTGGGGCGCCCGTCTCGGCGTGCAGTTCTCGCTGTCGCTGGTGGTGCTCAAGGCGCTGCCGGTGCTGGTGCTTGGCGGCTTCGATTCCATCCTCGGCGCCATCGTCGGCGGCCTCTTGATCGGCGCCAGCGAAAAACTCGCCGAGGTCTATATCGGCGACTATTTCGGCGGCGGCATCGAGAGCTGGTTCGCCTATGTCGTAGCCCTCGTCTTCCTCTTGATCCGTCCCTCCGGCCTGTTCGGCCAGAAGCTCGTGGAAAGGGTCTGAGCCATGGCCTCGATCGCAAGCGATTTCTCCGCCGCGCCGGTGCTGCCGAAATGGATCGCGCCCGTGCTGCTGCTTGCCTTTGCCTATGGCGTCGTGCCGCTGATCGGCTCGAGCTATCTGTTCGAGGCCATCCTGCTGCCGTTCCTGGCACTCGGCCTTGCCGGCGTGGGCTTGAACATCCTCACCGGCTATGCCGGCCAGGTCTCGCTGGGCAGCGCCGCCTTCATGGCGGCAGGCGCCTTCGCCGCCTATAACTTCAACTTGCGCGTCGAAGGCCTGCCGCTGATCGGCAGCATTGTTCTGGCCGGCATCGTCGCCGCCGCGATCGGCATCGTCTTCGGCCTGCCGAGCCTGCGGCTGAAAGGCTTCTATCTCGCCGTTTCCACGCTCGCCGCGCAGTTCTTCGTGCAATGGGCGCTGACCAAATTCAGCTGGTTCTCCAACGATTCGGCATCCGGCGTCATCGATGCGCCGAAGCTGTCGATTTCAGGCTTCGCCTTCGACGGCGCCGTCGGCCGTTATCTCTTCGCGCTGACCATCGTCAGCATCCTCACCTTCCTCGCCTATCGGCTGGTATCGTCGCAGACCGGGCGCAACTTCATCGCCATCCGCGACAATGAGACCGCCGCCCGCATCATCGGCATTCCGGTGCTGAAGACCAAGCTTCTGGCCTTCGCCATCTCCTCTTTCATCATCGGCGTCGCCGGCGTCATCTGGGCCTTCGCCTATCTCAGAACCGTCGAGCCGGATGGCTTCGATCTCGACCGTTCGTTCCAGATCCTGTTCATCATCATCATTGGCGGCCTTGCCTCGATCCGTGGCGCCTTCTTCGGCGCCGCTCTGATCGTGGTCTTTCCGCTCGCCCTGTCGCGCCTGGGCGGCTTCCTGCTCGGCGATGTCTTCGACTCGGGCGTGCTCGACATGAGCCAGCGCATCGTGCTCGGCGCCCTCATCATCCTGTTTCTGATCCTGGAACCCGACGGGCTGGTGGCCCTGTGGGACAGGATCCGAAGACGGCTCCTGTTCGCCTGGCAGTCGACCTGAGCCCCGCACTCGCATTTGAAAATGAACCAGAGGCCGAACCAAGACGGCCCATACCGGGAGTACCCTGACAATGACCTTCCTCAGCACAATCAAGGCGGCGGCGCTGTCCGCGGCGATGATCGTGTCGGTGGCCTTGCCATCAGCCCAAGCCGACGAACAGTATTTCCCGCTGCAGAGCTATCGCGTCGGACCCTATGCGGCCGGCGGCACCGGCTTCTTCGGCGGTTTCATCGACTATCTCAACCTCATCAACATCCGCGACGGCGGCGTCAATGGCGTCAAGCTGACCTGGGACGAATGCGAGACCCAGTATGAGGTCGAGCGCGGCGTTGAATGCTATGAGCGGCAGAAGAGCCATGCCGGTGCCGCCGCCTGGAACCCGCTCTCGGTCGGCATCGCCTATGCCATGATCGACCGCATCACCGCCGACAAGGTGCCGCTGATCACGGTCAACCACGGCCGCACCGATTCCACCGACGGCCGCGTTTTCCCCTACGTCTTCCCGCTGCTGCTCAACCCCTACAGCGAGACCTCAGGCATCGTGAACTACATCGCCTCCAAGGAAGGCGGCATCGACAAGCTCAAGGGCAAGAAGATCGTCGTGCTCTATCACGGCTCGCCCTACGGCAAGGAGACCATCCCGATCTATGAACTGCTGGCGCAGAAATACGGCTTCACCGTGCAGCAGATCGAAGTGCCGCATCCCGGCAACGAGCAGCAGTCGCAGTGGCTGACCATCCGCCGCGCCAAGCCGGACTTTGTCGTCCTGCGCGGCTGGGGTGTGATGAACCCGGTGGCGCTGAAGACGGCGGTCAAGGTCGGCTACCCGGTCGACCACATCGTCGGCAATGTCTGGTCGAATTCGGAAGAGGACGTCATCCCCGCCGGCGACGCCGCCAAGGGTTACACCGCCATCACCACCCAGGCTTCCGGCAACACCTACCCGGTGCTGCAGGAAATCGTGAAGACCGTCTACGACGCCGGCAAGGGCAATCTGGAAGACAAGTCGCGCATCGGCTCGGTCTACCACAATCTCGGCATCGTCAACGGCATCCTCAATGTCGAGGCGATCCGTGTAGCGCAGGAGAAGTTCGGCCATCGCACGCTGACCGGCGATGAGGTCCGCTGGGGCTTCGAACACCTCAAGCTCGATCCGGCCAAGGTCGAGGCGCTCGGCGCCAAGGACCTGTTCCACTCGATCAATGTCAGCTGGGACAACCACGAAGGCGAGGGCTACGTGACCTTCCAGCAATGGGACGGCAAGAAATGGAATGTCGTCTCCGACTGGATCGCGCCGGACTGGGCGCTGCTGCGTCCGATCATCGAGAAGTCGGCAGAAGCCTATGCCAAGGAGAAGGGCATCAAGCTGCGCACCGCCGATGATGCCAACGCCGTGACCACCAACTGATCACTGGTGCCGGGCGCCACGGAGAGCTTTCATGGCACCCGGCCCTTACGGATCTCGAATCGCGGAAGAAGAGCCCATGCCGGACAATCACGTCGTCCTCGCGGTGGACACGGTCCATGCCACCTACAACCACGCCATCACGGCGCTGCATGGCGTCAGCTTCGAGATCCGGCGCGGCGAGATCCTGGCGCTGCTCGGCGCCAACGGCGCCGGCAAGACCACGACGCTGAAGGCCGTCTCCAACCTGCTGCCGGCAGAGCGCGGCCAGGTCAACGCCGGCGCCATCCGCTATGACGGCGCCGATGTCTCGCGCCGCAAGCCCGGCGACCTCGTGCGCGCCGGCCTGGTGCCGGTGCTGGAAGGCCGCCACTGCTTCAAGAGCCTCACCGTCGAGGAGAACCTGATCGCCGGCGGCATCGGCCGCAGCGGCCGCCGCGCCGAGATCAGCGGGGATCTCGAGCGGATCTATGCCTATTTCCCCCGGCTCAGGGAAAAGCGCCGGACATTGTCCGGCCTGACATCCGGCGGAGAACAGCAGATGACCGCCATCGGCCGGGCGCTGATGTCGCGGCCGCGCCTGCTGGTCCTCGACGAACCGTCGATGGGCCTGGCCCCGCTCATCGTCCAGGACATTTTTCAGACGCTGAGAAAGCTGAACCGCGAGACCGGCCTGTCGATCCTGGTCGCCGAGCAGAATTCCGCTGTCGCGCTGCGCTATGCCGACCACGCCACGGTGCTCGAAAACGGCGTCTCCGTTCTCTCCGGCGCCGCTGCTGATCTTCGCCAGCGCGAGGATGTGCGCGCCTTCTATCTCGGTCAACAACCATCGCCGGCTGCGAAGCCAACCCATCTCCATGCAGTCGCCTGAAACGAATTCGAAGGAGCAGTGAAATGACCGTCTCGACCGTCAAGACAGACCATGCCTCCGCCGCCGTGCCGCCCGTCGCAAGGCCATCGGCGCCGGCCCACATCATCAAGGACGGCGCCGAGGCGATTGCCGTCGCCCATGCGCTCGCCGCCGAATTCGTCAAAGAGTCCTCGAAGCGCGATCGTGAGCGGATCTGGCCGGTCGCCGAACTCGACGCCTTTTCGCAGAGCGGCTTGTGGTCGATCAACGTGCCCAAGGCATTCGGCGGCCCGGAAGTGTCCTATGTGACGCTGGCCAAGGTGATCGAGATCATCTCGGCGGCGGATTCCTCGATCGGCCAGATCGCCCAGAACCATCTCGGCGTCATCGCCGCGATCCGCACCGTGTCCGATGCTGAACAGCAGAAGCTGCTGTTTGCCGAAGCGCTGAAAGGCACGCGGTTCGGCAACGCCTTTTCCGAGTTCGGCTCCAAGCGCGCCGCCGATTTCGAGACCCGCTTCACCAATGCCGGCGACCATGTTGTCGTCAACGGCCGCAAATTCTATTCCTCCGGCGCGCTGCTTGCCCATCTGGTGCCGATCGTGGCGCTCGATGACGAGGGCCGCGCCTGGTATGCGATCGCCGACCGTGGCGCGCCGGGCCTGACCGTCATCGACGACTGGTCGAGCTTCGGCCAGCGCACGACACTGTCCGGCACCGTCATCATCGACAACGTCAAGGTGCCGAAGACGCATCTGGTGCCCGGCTACAAGGGCTATGACAGGCCGACCGCCGACGGCGCCATCTTCCAGATCATCCAGGTGGCGGTCGACACCGGCATCGCCCAGGCGGCGATCGACGAGACGGTTCACTTCGTCCGGACCAGGAGCCGCGCCTGGATCGACAGCGGCGTCGACAATGCCTGGGACGATCCCTACACCATCCAGGCCATTGGCGACCTGACGCTGCGCCTGCACGCCGCGCAGGCGCTGCTGGAAAAGGCCGGCCTGGCGATCGACAAGGCGGTGGCCCAGCCGACCGCCGAGACGGTGGCGTATGCGCAGATCGTCACGGCGGAAGCGAAAATCCTGTCGACCGAGATCGCCATTGCCGCGACGAACAAACTGTTCGAACTGGCCGGCACGCGCTCGACGCTGGCCGAGCACAATCTCGACAGGCATTGGCGCAATGCCCGCACCCATACGCTGCACGATCCGGTACGGTGGAAGTACTCGATCCTCGGCAAATATTTCCTCAATGGCGAGAACCCGCCGCTGCACGCCTGGAGCTGATTTCCCATCGGCGGGCCGGGTGGCCCGCCACTTCAAACTTCGACATCCAAGAGGCCCACTGCCATGTCAAACCCCACAGTCGTCGGCTTTTCCGGCAACATCACCCGGCCGTCAAAGACACGCGCCTTCGTCGAACTCGTCACCAGGGACATCGCCGCGCGCCATGGCCTGTCGGCTGTCACCTACGACATCGAGGATGTCGGCGCATCTCTGGGTACAGCACGGTGGGCGCGCGACCTCGACAGCCAGGCCCAGCCGATCCTGGCGCAGATCCTCGCCGCTGATGTGCTGGTGGTCGGTTCGCCGACCTACAAGGGCAGCTATACCGGCCTGTTCAAGCATTTCTTCGACCTGATCGATCCCTCGGCGTTGCGGGGCAAGCCCGTCCTGTTGACCGCGACCGGCGGCGGCGAGCGCCATGCCTTGATCGTCGAGCATCAGCTGCGGCCGCTGTTCGGCTTCTTCGAGGCCTTTGCCTTGCCCACCGCCGTCTACGCCACCGACAAGGATTTTACTGATGGTGTGCTGCGCTCCGAGGCGATCCTCAAGCGTGCGGCACAGGCGGTGGACGAGGTCGGTTTCGTGCTGGCCAACCGTTCGGCAGGCCGGGTCGCGGCCGAATAGCAGCCGATCGGAATCGGCGCGGGCGGCACCCTCGCTTACGTGCAATTTACGACCGCCCGCTACAAAGTTCCTGTCTGATTCGCCCGGGACAGGAACACCATGAGCAAAGCCCTCACGACCTTCGCACTCGTCGCCGTCTTGACCGCTTTGCTCATGGCGCTGAGCCTTGCAGTGGCGCGCCACGGCTATCCCTATGGCGCGATCGGCGTCAGGCGCCTCGATGGCATCGCCGATGCCGGAACCTTCATTCCGCTGGCGGCCGTCTTTTTCTTCAGCGCGCTGTTGATGATGATCCTGCCGATCCGTGCGGCCAGCATCGTGCTGACCCATTGCGCCGACGCGATCTTCTGGACGGTGATCGTGCTGCTTGCCACCATCGTCGGCGGCCTCCTCGCCCGATGGGCCTTCGGCCAGGGCAGCGCGATGCTCGCCTTGCTGAACTGGCGGTTCCTGTTTGCCGTGGCAGTCGTCGGCTGCCACTTCGTCATGAACGAACTGCGCCGCAACGTGCTGTTGCGCAGCCTGTTCTTCGTGATCTTCGCCGCCGCGACGCTGGCCTGCCTGTTCTGGTCGTTCACCCTCTAAGACAGCGGAATATCCGTCCGCCTGCACCTTCTGTGGCTGGGGTAGCGGCGGTGCACTGCTTGTCGTCGTGCATCCATCGTGCCTCAAACGGGGCGCGAGAGTGAGATCTGTCGCGTGCTCGTTCGGCCGGATGATTTGCGCAAATTTACAATCCGCACTGCCGCCGTTCCCATAGTCTGGCTCCATCGAAAAAGAACAAGGAGCTGCGAGAATGCACCGCCGCGAATTTGCCAAAAGCCTCATCGCGGCAGCTCTTCTCGGCGGTCTCACCGATCGCAGCGCCGTCTCACAGGAGAATACGACCATGGCCAAGCCGACGCCGTTCAAGATTGCCATTTCCGATGACCAGCTCGCCGATCTCAAGGCGCGCCTGCGCCACACACGCTGGCCGGATGAACCCGCCGGAACCGGATGGATGACCGGTACAAATCTGGACTACATGAAGAAGCTGACCGACTATTGGCTCCATGACTATGATTGGCGAAAGGCCGAAGCAGGCCTGAACGCATTGCCGAACTACAAGGTCGATATCGAAGGGATCGACCTGCATTTCGTCCATCAGCCGTCGAAAAAGAAGGACGCCACGGCGATCCTTCTGCTGCATGGCTGGCCGGACAGTTTTTACCGCTATCACAAAATCGTGGATGCGCTGGCGGAGGAATTTCACGTCGTCGTGCCGTCCATTCCGGGGACCGGCTTCTCCGGCAGAACGGCGCTCCCCGCCGACAAGGTGGCTGACATTTTTGCTCACCTCATGGATGACGTTCTGGGCTACTCCAGCTTCATCGTGGCTGGCGGCGATCTGGGGTCGGTGATCGCCATGTCGCTGGCGCAGCGCCATCCGGACAAGCTGATCGGCTCCCACCTGACCGATGTGGGCTACCCCGACCAGACCACGGATTTTGCCGCTCTGAGCGCGCCGGAACAAGGTTACGCCGGGGCGATCCAGCAATGGTTCTTCATGCACGGCGCCTTCAATCTGGTCCAGGCGACAAAGCCGCAAAGCCTCGCCTTCGCCATGAACGACTCGCCGGTCGGCCTAGGCGCATGGATCATGAGCTTCATGGCCGGGATGGGGGTCGGCGACGAGGCCGACGCCAGATTTGGCCGCGACGCGCTTTTGACCAACATCATGATCTACTGGCTGACGGAGACGGCGGCCTCGTCCTTCCGCATCTACAATCAGAACGCGATGCAGGCGCCGACCATCAAGGGAAAGAATACGGGCGTGCCGGTGGCAGTGGCGACTGAAGTGCCCATTCCAGGCGGCGTTCGCTTGCCGCGTGAATGGGCGGACCGCCAGACCTCGGGAAATGTCGTGCAGTTTCACGATATGGAAAAGGCGGGCCATTTCGCCGCGTGGGAAGATCCCGCATTCTATGTCGAGGACATCAAGCAATTTGCGGCGCTTGTTACGAAATAGCCGTGAATCTCTGATGCCGGCCGAAAACCCTCGCCCGGCATCAGATCTTGTGAACCGCATCGAGGTTTGAGGGCAGGGAACCCATGATCTTCTTGATGGATTTGATCATGTGCGGTTGATCCGTATAGCCAAGATCGAACGCCACGGCCGCGGCGCTGTCACCTGCTTTCAGCCGCCGGACCGCTTCCTGCGCGCGGCGGATCAACTGGAAATCCTTCTGCGTAATACCGGTCGTGTTCTTGAAATGCTGTTGCACCGAGCGTTTGGAGGCGGCCTTGGGCTTCTCGGTAAAGGCCCTGGCCACGACGTCGTCAGACGCAAGCAGCCCTGCCGCGATCATTTCGTCGACAAGAGATTCGGCGTGCAGAAATGTCGGCAACGGCAGCTTCACGCCATCCAATGAAAATTCGTCTTCCTCCACATCCAGGAAACGCACCGCCGCACCGGTTCGCACCTCCTTGTCACGCGCAAGATAGACATGGGCGGCAAATGAGATGACCACCGAGTGCTCACCCTCGACATAGGGCACATCGACGGGCTCGGTCGCCTGGCCGCTCAAAAACACCACGGATCCTTTGCCCGGCGTGACGCTGCGGATCAGATCCCACGAGCCGTCCGGTGTGGCTTTATAGATCCCGTCGCTCAGACACACAGTTTGCCAGACCGTGTCGATCCAGGCATGGGCCGATGACCGGCTCGTGTGCTTTTGGACCATGCGGCAATGCTCCGGCAAAACTGCGACGTCGATTCATGAGTGGAGATTACACAGTCGAATCCTTGCGCGACTGCGTCCAGCCCTTGCAACTGGATTTGAGGAAAAAGCGCCCACTCCGAACTGGGGCGGGGATCAGCCAGGGGATGTCCAGTGTTGTCGTGGCCGGCTAGTTTTCAGATCCGGCTGCGACGTTGGCGGCGGCCGTTTCCATCCATGTCCAGAGATAGGCGGCGAGGCCGCGATCGACGTGGACGCGCAGGCCATCCTGATGGCGATAAACGATGGCGCTGATACCGGCGAAGGACAATGCCGCGCTGGCGCTCGGCTGTCTGGGATCGAGCGTCGTCCCGCGTGCGATGAAGGCGTCAAGCGCCGGACCTTCGACCTCGAACACCTGCAATCCGGCGCTGATCTCCGTCACGGCGAACCCTTCGGGGAACCACCCGGTGGCCATGCCGATGGGCGTGGTGGACACGGCAAGCAGGCGGTCGCGCGCCAGGCGCACCGAATAGCGGTTGCCTTCCGCCAGGCCGAATGCCCCGACGGCCGGTCCGTCGAAGCCGGAAGCCTCGGCCCACGCGGCCAGATCGCCACTGACCAGGCGTTGGTGCAGCCCGGTAACGGCGCCGATCTTGAGCCCCGGCACTGCGATCGTGGCGTTCCGCCAATCCGGCGCGACGGACCATTTTTCCGCGAGGTCACGCATGGAGCCGGTCTCCTGCCGGGTCGAAGGCGCAAGGGGCGGCGATCGTCGCCGTACGGACCTTGCCGAGATGCTGGATTTCGATCGTCTCGCCATGGCGTGCCGCGCCGCGCTCGATCAGCCCGAGCGCAATGGGCCGGCCAAGCGTCGGGCTGTGGTAGCTCGAGGTGACAAAACCCTGGCTGTGCAGCCCCCCGCCCTGGCGCTTGATGCCATGCGCGCCGGTTGGCAGCGGCGCTTGGCCGGATGGCACCGTCAGCCCGACAAGCTGCAGGCGGTTGTTTCGCGAGGCCTCCTCGGTGAACAGCGAGCGGCGGCCGACATATTCGCTCTGGCGTTTTGCACGGGGCCCTTCGGAGCCGAGGTCGTGCGGCAGCGTGGTGCCGTCCGTGTCCTTGCCGATGACGATGAAGCCTTTCTCGGCGCGCAGGATCATCAGCGCCTCGAGACCGATGGTGACGGCATCGAATGCCTGCCCGGCCTGGCGCAGATGCGCCCACAAAGGCTCGGCGCGATCGGCGCGGATGGAGACCTCATAGCTCCTGTCCCCGGTGAAGCTGACGCGCGCGATACGGACCGCGTCGCCGCCATAGCTGCCGTGACCGATCGCCATATGCGGAAGAGCGCCATCGTCGAGCGAGAGGCCGAGACCGACCGTTTCGAGCAGTTTGCGGGCATTTGGCCCCGAAACGGTCAGCGTCGCCATGTCCGATGTGGCGTTGTGGATATAGACGGCGTCACGGCCGAAACGATCCTGGCGCCATTCCTCCAGCCGGGCGTGCACGGCGGCGACATGCGAGGACGAGCACGACACGACGAAGCGATGCTCGTCCAGCCGCACCAGCACGCCGTCATCGAAGACCACGCCGTTCTCCGACAGCATGAAGCCATAGCGGCAGCGGCCCGGCTTCAGCGTCGACATGGTGTTGTAGTAGAGGAAATCGACGAACGAGGCCGCCTGCGGGCCGATCACCTCGATCTTGCCGAGTGTGGAACCGTCGAACAGCGCCACAGACCGGCGCGCGCGCAACGCCTCGTCCTGGATGGCGCGATCCGCGTCGGCGCCGCGGCCGCCATAGTGGGCCGGGCGCAGCCAGCCGCCATATTCCTGGAAGACCGCACCGCTGTCGCGATGCACGCTCTCCAGCGGCAGCCGGCGCACCGGCGCCATCAACTCGCCAACGCGTGCGCCGGCAAAGCTTGCCAGCGGCACCGGCGTGAACGGCGGACGATAGGTGGTGGTTCCGACCTCCGGCACCGTGCGGCCGGTAATCCCGGCCATCAGCGCCAGGCCGGGCAGGTTGGAGGTCTTGCCCTGGTCGGTCGCCATGCCGAGCGTGGTGTAGCGCTTGAGATGCTCGACCGAGACGAAGTTTTCGCGTGCCGCCAGCTCGACATCCTTCACCGTCACGTCGTTCTGATAGTCGATCCAGATGCGTCCCTTCGAGCCGGGTACCGGCCATGCGGCCGTTATGCCGCCAGTCACCTCCGGTCCCGTGCTGCGCGGCACTGCGGCTTTCGTTTCGCCGAGCGAGGCAACAGCCTTCTCCGAACTGGCGAACACCTCCGACAAGGAGACCGAACCGGCTGCCGCACCGGCGACGGAAATGCCGTCGACCGGATCGCCCGGCAGGAAGGCGGCGCGTGCCTCGCTCCAGGCGAGCTTGCCCTTGGCCTGGCCGAACAGATGAATGGTCGGCGTCCAGCCGCCCGAGACCAGCACGCAATCGGCGTCGAGCGTCGTGCCGTCATCCAGCGTCACGCCCTCCACTCGCAGCCTGCCCTTGGCGGCGGCAAGCGCCCGCCCTTTGACCAGCCGCACCTTGGTCGGCGCGCCGGGCATGCCGTCTCGCCTGATGTCGACCAGCGTAACGTCGGCTCCGGCTTCGGCTAGTGCTCCCGCGACCTCGTAGGCGCTGTCATTGTTTGTGGCGACGACGACATGCCGGCCGACCAGCACCGCATGGCGTCTGAGATAGGCGAGCGCCGCATCGGCCGACAGGATGCCCGGCAGGTCGTTGTTGGCGAACGGCAGGGGCCGCTCGATGGCGCCGGTCGCCAGCACGATTTGGCGTGGCCTGACCCGCCACAGCGTGTCGCGCCGGCCATCGAAATGACGCTGGTTCAGCCCGACCAGATTGTGGTCGTAAATGCCGAAGGCGGTGGTCGCAGGCAGGATCAGGTGGCCGCCGGCGGAAAGTTCCGCAATCGTCTCGTCGATCCAGATCGCCGCCGGCCTGCCGTCGATCTCGCCGGCGCGATGGCCGAGCGATCCGCCCGGTTTGCGCTGGTCATCGACCAGCGTGACGGAGAGGCCGGCACCGGCCGCCAGCCTGGCCGCCGCCAGTCCGGCCGGCCCAGCGCCGACCACAAGCACATCGCAATGATGGTTGATCTGGTCCGCCGTACCCGGCGAGATCCAGTCCGTATCGACCTTGCCCAGCCCGGCCATGGCGCGGATGCGCGGCTCGAACATGTGCCAGTCCGGCCACATGAAGGTCTTGTAGTAGAACGCCGCCGGAATGAAGCGCGAGAAGCGGTCGAGGAAGGCGTTGCGGTCGGCTTGCGCATTGGGCGTCGCATTGACGCTTTTCGCCACCAGCCCGTCGCGTGCCGGCTCGGTCGTGGCCCGCGTGTTCGGCGTTGCCTGTGGGCCGCCGAGATCGACCAGCGCGTTCGGCTCCTCGACGCCGGCGCCCCAGATACCGCGCGGCCGGTGGTATTTGAAGCTGCGGCCGACGACCGCGACATCATTGGCCAGCAGTGCCGAGGCAATGGTGTCGCCGGCAAAGCTGTCCACGGCTGTGCCATCGAAGCTGAAGCGGAGCGGCCGCGAGCGGTCGATGGCGCTGCCGCCGGTGGCGAGGCGCGAGGCGGTCACGCCGTGTGCTCCCCGCCGAGCGCGGTCGAGGACAGCACCTTGTGCGTGACCGTGTCGCGTTCCATGACGAAGAACTCGCCGCAGTTCATATGCACCCAGATCTCGCGCGCCGTGCCCTTCGGGTTGCCACGCAGATAGAGATATCCGGCCCAGCGATCGGTCGGCACCTCGGCGCCATCCGGCCTGGCATTGCCGGCATCGCCGCCATAGTGGAATTCGGTCTCGTCGCGCGGACCACAGAACGGGCAAGGGAAGAGCTGCATCAAGAAACCTCTAATGCGCGATGCCGGAGCCGGCCGCTTCGTCGATCAGCCGCCCGGCGGCGAAGCGGTCGAGATCGAAGGGGCGGCTGATGTCGTTGTGCTTGCCGGTCGCCAGCAGGTTCGCCAGCAGCGCGCCACCGGCGGGAATGGCCTTGAAGCCGCCCGTGCCCCAGCCGCAATTGAGGAACAGATTGGGCAGCGGCGAGGGACCGATGATCGGGGAAGAATCCGGCACGACATCGACAATGCCGGCCCATTGCCGCATCAGCTTCAGCTGACCAAAGATCGGAAACATCTCCAGAACGCCGGCGATCACGCTTTCCAGCGTCGGCAGATTGCCGCGCTGCGCGTATGAAGGAATACGGTCGAGCCCGCCGCCGATGACGATCTCGCCCTTGTCCGACTGGCTGACATAGACGCCGCAGCCGGGCGACAGCACCACCGTGTCGAGGATCGGCTTGACCGGTTCGGAGACGCAGGCCTGCAGCGCATAGGAATTGATCGGCAGCCGGAAGCCGGCCTTGGCGGCCAGTACCGAGGAATGCCCGGCCACCGCCATGCCGATGCGCTCGGCGCGGATCGCGCCGCGCGTCGTCTGCACGCCGCGGCAGCGGCCGCCTTCGACAATGAAATCGGTGATCTCGCAATTCTGGATGATGTCGACGCCGAGCCGGCTCGCCGCCCGCGCGTAACCCCAGGCGACCGCGTCATGGCGCGCCGTGCCGGCCCGGCCTTGCCAGATGCCGCCGAAGACGGGGAAACGCGCATCCGGGGAGAAATTGTAGATCGGCGCCACGCGGCGCACATCGTCCGGAGAAAACAGCTCTGCATCGATGCCGTTGATCTGCATGGCGTTGACGGTGCGCGCGCCGATCTCCATCTCGGCCGTCGAATGGCAGAGATTGACCATGCCGCGCTGCGATAGCATGACGTTGTAGTTCAGATCCTTCGACAGGCCCTCATAGAGCCGGTGCGCCAGCCCGTAGAGCTCGACGCTTTCCGGATAATAATAGTTGGAGCGCACCACGGTGGTGTTGCGGCCCGTATTGCCGCCGCCGATCCAGCCCTTTTCCAGCACCGCGACGCGGGTGATGCCGTGGTTGTTGGCCAGGTAATAGGCCGTCGCCAACCCATGACCGCCGCCGCCGATGACGATCGCGTCATAGGTCGGCTTAGGCTCCGGCGAGCGCCAGGCCTGCTTCCAGCCGGTCTGGCCGGCCAGACCCTCCTTGAACAGCGACAGGGCGGAATAGCGTCTGGTCATGGCGTACCGGACTGGCCTGATTTCGGGCAGGGAGCTTGGATCATGGCAAGGTCTTCCGCGGGATGGCAGCGGTTCGTTCGGTCATGCCCGCATCGCCTTGCCCAGCGGATCGTAGGGCGACGAAGCGATGACGCGCGCACTTCTTTCGACGCCGACGATGTGGGTTGTCAACTCGGTATCGATGCCGGCCGCATCGCGATCGACAAGCGCCATGGCAAGGCTTTTGCCGACTGTATGGCCATAGCCGCCCGAGGTGACGAATCCGGCAAGTTTTCCGCCGCTCCAGACCGGCTCGTAGCCGCTGGCGTCGGCATCCCCGGCGTCGATCTCGAGCGTCACCAGGGTTCGCCTGGCGCCGGCCTTCCGCTCTTTCAGCGCGGCCTCCCGTCCGATGAAGTCGCCCTTGTCGAAAGCGATCCAGCGGTCCATGCCGGTTTCATCAGGCGTATAATCCTGCGTGAACTCGCGCGACCAGATGCCGAAACTCTTTTCGAGCCGTAGCGAATTGACCGCGCCAAAGCCGTATTCGGTGACGCCGAGGTCGCCGCCTGCCGAAAGCAGCGCGCGACGCAGCCCGGCATGCTCATTGGCGCCGCAATGGATCTCGTAGCCGAGTTCGCCGATGACCGAGAGCCTCCCGACCTTGGCCCGCACCAGGCCGACATCGAGCGTCTTGCAGGTGAGGAAGCCGAAGGCTTCGTGCGAAACATCCTGGTGCGTCAGCCGTTCGAGCAGCCGGCGCGCATTGGGGCCGGCCAGCGAAAAGCCGACGACCGCGTCCGAAATGTCGCGCACGGTGACGCCGTCGCCGAGATGCTGTTCGAACCAGCGCATGTGCCATTGCCGCAGATAGTAGGACCCCATGATCCACCAGCAGCCGTCACCCCAGTTGAAGACGGTGAGGTCGCCCTTGAGCTTGCCGTTTTCGCCCAGCATCGGCGCAAGCTTCGCGCGGCCGGGCTTGGGCAGCGCGCACGCGAGCAGCCGGTCGAGCCAGGCTTCCGCCTGCGGTCCAGAGACCTCATAACGCGAGAAGGCGGTGATATCGAGCAGGCCGACGCCTTCGCGCACCTTGCGGCATTCCTGGCCGACGATGTCGAAGGCGTTGGAGCGCTTCAGCGTCGGTGTCTCGACGAAGCCCTGCGGTGCGAAATAGAGCGGCACTTCCATGCCCCAGGAATTGCCCCAGCGGGCGCCGGCGGCGTCCATGGCGTCATGCGCGCCTGATGTCATCAAGGGCCGCCCCGCCGGCAATTGCTCGTTGGGATAGCTCATGACGAAGCGGCGCGAATAAAACTGCCCAGTCGTCTGTTTGATGTATTCGCGGTTGGAGGCGAAATCGCCATAGCGGGCGATGTCCATGCCGTAGACGTCGGCTGCCGGTTCGCCGTGGATCATCCATTCGGCCAGCGATTTGCCAACGCCGCCGCCTTGCAGGAAGCCGGCCATGACGCCGCAGGCCACCCAGTAGTTGGGGACGCCGCGCACCGGACCGACCAGCGGATTGCCGTCCGGCGAGAAGGTGAAGGCGCCGTTCACCCAGCGCTTGATGCCGGCCCTCTCCAGGCAGGGGTAGCGGCTGAAGCCGAGCGCCAGCTCGTTGGCGATGCGGTCGGTGTCCTCCTGGATCAACTCGATGCCGTAGTCCCACGGCGCGCCGTCCATGTTCCAGTGCTTGTGGTTGATCTCGTAGATGCCAAGCAGCAGGCCCTTCTGCTCCTGGCGCATGTAGGTGAAGCCTTCGAGATCGACGATCAGCGGCAATTCCTTGTCCAGCGCCTGGATCTCGGGCAGCGCCTCGGTGACCAGGTAATGATGTTCCATCGGGGATACCGGCAGGTCGATGCCGGCCATCCGGCCGACCTGCTTGGCCCACAATCCGCCGGCATTGACGACGTGCTCGGCAATGACCGTGCCTTTCTCGGTGACCACGTCCCAGCTGCCGTCGGCGCGGCGGTTGAGCTCCAGCACGCGGTTGTGCTCGATGATCTCGGCACCGCGCTTCCTGGCCGCCTTGGCATAGGCATGGACTACGCCAGAGGGGTCGATATGGCCCTCGCGCGCCGCATAGAGGCCGCCCAGCATGCCGTCGGTGTTGAGGATCGGGCAGCGCCGCTTGATCTCGTCGACGCCGACCAGATGGACATCGTCGATGCCCATGGTCTGGAAGATGCGGTAGGAGGCCTTCAGCCATTCCCAGCGTTCCGGCGCCGACGCGACCGAGATGCCGCCGGTCATGTGCATGCCGATGTTCTGGCCCGATTCCGCCTCGACCTCCGACAAAAGGTCGATCGTATAGGCCTGCAGCGCGGCGATGTTGGGGTCGGCGTTCAGCGCGTGGAAGCCGCCGGCCGCGTGCCAGCTGGAGCCGGCGGTCAGCACCTCGCGTTCGATCAGCGCGACATCGCTCCAGCCGAACTTCGCCAGATGATAGAGCACCGAGGCCCCGACCACGCCGCCGCCGATAACGATCGCCCTGTATTGGGATTTCATCTTGCCGCACTCCATCCGGTCATGACTGGCACTTTACCGGCATTTTACCGGCATTGTACACATGTGTCTAGTAAGTTGCAGGGTCTAGCTCGGCGCAGGTCGGCGAGCTGGCTCTACGGATGTCGACAGAACAACGGTGAAGCCAGGCTGGCCAAGGCCTGGCGTCTATCGTTTGCCCGAAAGCGTCTTCTCGACGTAGCGCGCAAAATCCTCGACATCTTCTGCCGGAGGCTCCTGGCCGGTGAAGCTGCGCAGATAGGAGGCGACATGCGTGAGACGGGTGCTCATCGGCTCGTTGAGCTCGAGCGAGTAATAGCCGATCTGCATGAAATAGAGGACGCGGGCGCGCACGAATGCGTCCTCGTCCTCATAGCCATGCCGTTTGAACATGTCGCGTATGGCGTTGACGCGCTCTTCGTCGGCCTCGTCGAGCGCGCGCCTGATGGCGGGTGAGCGCCGGGCCCAGGCCCTGATCGCGAAATCCAGCCGGGGATCGAACAGCCTTTCATCCACCCAGCATTCGAAAATGCTCATCACGCCGCGGATGACGGTCGCGGAAGGTCGCAAGGCGCGCTCGACGATGAACCTCGTATTGGTCTGCCGCCAATAGTCCAGCAACTGGTCGAGCAGATCCTGGCGGCTCTTGAAATACCAGTAGAAGCTGGAGCGCGAGACGTCGAGCTGCTGGCCCAGCGTCAGCACGCGGACGCGTTCGACACCATCCGAGATCAGTGTCTCAAGCGCCAGCTTCAGCCAGTCTTCACGCGTGGCCTTGATGTTGCCGGTGACGCCGGCGCGCTGGGTCGTCGTTTCGAGAGCTGCCATCGGTACGACGCATGACACGCCGCATCAGGCAAATCAAGGCTATGGACATAGGTGTACAGAGCAATTCACCTGGGCGTAAAGAACGCTCCGCGGATACCAGTCGGGCTGGCTGTAACGGTTGGTCCGGGGATTTTTGTCGCGGCTGTTCGGCCAGTGCGTGCTTTCCCGCAAGGCATTTGTCTGGCAAATACCAGTTCACACGGATGCCGCCGCGCGGCCAACCAGCAGGAAAGACCAGATATGGCACAGTTTCGAAAGAACCTCATCGATGGCGAATGGGTCGGCGATGCCGGCTCCCGCAACATCAACCCCTCGGACACCGGCGATGTCGTCGGCGAATATGCCTCGGCTGGCGTCGAACAGGCCAAGCAGGCAATCGCGGCGGCCAAGGCGGCGTTTCCTTCATGGTCCCGCTCCGGTCCTCTGGCGCGCCATGCGGTGCTGAAGAAGGCATCCGACGAGATCATGGCGCGCAAGGATGAGATCGGCCGCAATCTGGCGCGTGAGGAAGGCAAGACGCTGGCCGAGGGCATTGGCGAGACCATCCGCGCCGCCCAGATATTCGATTTCTTTGCCGGCGAAACATTGCGCCTGACCGGAGAAATGGTGCCGAGCGTGCGGCCGGGCGTCGGCGTCGAGATCACCCGCGAGGCTGTCGGCGTGGTCGGCATCATCACGCCGTGGAATTTCCCCATCGCCATCCCGGCCTGGAAGATCGCGCCGGCGCTCGCCCATGGCAACACCATCGTCTTCAAGCCCGCCGAACTTGTTCCCGAAAGCGCCTGGTCCATCGTCGACATCCTTCACCGCGCCGGCCTGCCCAAGGGCGTGCTCAACCTCGTCATGGGCAAGGGCTCGGTGGTCGGCCAGGCGATGCTCGACAGCCCCGATGTCAACGCCATCACCTTCACCGGTTCGGTCGGCACGGGAAAACGCGTCGCCGCCGCAAGCGTCGAGCACATGCGCAAGTTCCAGCTCGAAATGGGCGGCAAAAACCCGCTGGTCGTGCTTGACGACGCCGATCTCGCGGTCGCCGTCGACTGCGCGCTCAACGGCGCCTTCTTTTCGACCGGCCAGCGCTGCACGGCCTCGTCCAGGCTGATCGTGACCGAAGGAATCCACGACCGTTTCGTCGATACGCTCAAGGAGCGGATGGGCAAGCTGGTAATCGGCGACGCGCTCGACGCGCAGACCCAGATCGGCCCGGTCGTCGACGCGACCCAGCTGAAGCAGGACGAGGATTACATCGCCATCGGCGTCAGGGAAGGCGCCACGCTCGCCTTCGGCGGCGAACGACTCGACCGCAAGACGCCGGGCTTCTATCTCAGCCCGGCCCTGCTGACCGAAGCCACCAACGCCATGCGCAGCTCGCGCGAGGAGATTTTCGGACCTGTCGCCAGCGTCATCCGCGTCAAGGATTACGATGAGGCGCTTGCCGTCGCCAACGACACGCCCTTTGGGCTGACCTCGGGCATCTGCACCTCGAGCCTCAAGCACGCCACCCACTTCAAGCGCAATTCGGAGGCCGGCATGGTGATGGTTAACCTGCCGACGGCGGGCGTCGATTTCCATGTCCCCTTCGGCGGCCGAAAGGGCTCGAGCTACGGCCCGCGCGAACAGGGCCGCTATGCCATGGAGTTCTACACCACGGTGAAGACCGCCTATACATTCGCAGGCTGATCGGCGCCGGCCCCCGGGCCGGCGAACTTTCACCACGGAGCTGAGGCAATGACATCGCAGGACCTGACCTGGCTGAACCCGCCGCCGCATCACGCCATATCAGGCGAGTCGGTGCGCGTGCGCACCGGCAAGGAGACCGATTTCTGGCGCGAGACCTTCTACGGCTTCTGGCGTGACAACGGCCACTTCCTGCATCGGCCGGTCGAGGGCGATTTCACCGCCGAAGTCACCGTCAGAGGCGACTACAAGGTGCTCTATGACCAGGCCGGGCTGATGGTCCGGCTCAGCGAAACGCACTGGATCAAGGCCGGCATCGAATACACCGACGGCCTTGCCTATTTCTCCGTTGTCGTCACCAACGACACATCGGACTGGTCGCTGGTGGCCATTCCCGCCGGTCCGAACGGCGTCACCATCCGCCTGACCCGCCATGGCGAGGCGATCCGCGTCCAGTATCTCGACGCTTCGGACGGTCACTGGAAGCCGGTGCGGCTCGCCTATTTCCCGATCTCGAAGACGGTCGATGTCGGCATGATGTGCTGTTCGCCGCAGCGCGAAGGTTTCGAGGTCACATTCACCGGATTTTCGGTCGGCCCGCCGATTTCACGGGAACTCCACGACTGACGCTCCGGCCGGGGCCGGGCTTGCGTGGCCTGCGCGACCCGCAGGACATTGCGGCCGCGACGGCGTCTGGGCTAGGTGTTGCCGATGGGCATGTCGCGTTGGCGGGCAAAACTCAAAAAGGCGGTCCGTTCCACGGCGCTGAGATTTCTCGGCGTCCCTTCGGTGCTATGGTCGCAAGGCATCGCCCACTTCTGCGACGTCGCCGGACCCGATTGGTATCGCAACGCGCCGACCGAATCGACGCAGAGCGAGGCCTTTTTCCGTGACCACTATAGTGGCGCGCACGGCATCGTCTGGGTGCGGCTGAGCACATTGGCCAGGGAGGGGCGAAACTGCGACCTCGACACGTTCGCCAGGGTCGCCTTGCCGACCATCAACGCCCCATTCATCCTGCTGACGACCGATGGCGATGCCTCGGTTCCGTCGGAGCTGGCGAAGGACACCGTTGAGCGGCTGCTCGCCAACCCCTATCTGGTGTCCTGGTACAGCCAGAACTGCGATGGCGGTCATCCCAGGATCAAGCCGTTTCCGATCGGGCTGGACCTCCATACTCCACGCTCCTTCGCGACACCCGCCGGCCTGGTGCGGCAGTTGCAGACCCTGCGCGACCGGCAAGGCAGTGCGGATCGCCGTCCGCCCAGGATATTCTGTGATTTCAGCGTCAGCAGTGGCTCCAGCCAGCGTCGGGAGCTGCTTGATGCGCTGGACGGATGCCCGCATGTGGACTTCCTGAAAAGGCGTGTGTCGCAGCGCGGCATCTGGCGGCTGTATGCGCAATATCCGCTCGTGCTTTCGACCACCGGAAACGGCCTCGACTGCCACCGCACATGGGAGCTGCTCTATCTCGGCTGCATCGTGGTGACCAAGACCTCGCCGCTCGACCCTCTCTACGAAGGCCTGCCGGTCATCATTGTCGAGGATTGGCGCGAGGTCAGGGATCCGGAAGCGCCGCGGCGCTGGATCGCCAAGGTCGCGTATCTGACGGAGCGGGACTATCTGTGGCGGCGTCTGCGGCCACAGGCCTATCTGGAGCCCCTCAGGCTGGAACTTCGGCAAGCTGCCGCTTCACCAGGGGACGTGTAGGATCTCCAGCTTCGGCAGGCCGACCGGCCGGATGCCGAGATCGTTGGCGAGCACCCCGAAGGCTTCGGTCTCGATCAGGTCGCGGTAGGGAAGTTCGGGGAAGCGAAGGCCGCCGCGATGCAGAGCGGCATCGACCAGAAGCATGGTTCCGCCGACCGCATCGAGGCCGATGATGTCGAGATGCCTGACATCGCTCAAGTGATATCGGTAAGGTGTCTGCCTGGGAGGCTGGTGCAGGCCGCCGCGTATCTCGCGGTAATAGCGATAATCCCTGGTCTGCCGCCGGATGACGAAGCTGTTGAGGTCGAAGCTGTCGCCGCCGGCGGTCTTGACGCAGTTGGGCACCGCGATGCGATGCCGCGTGGCGATCAGCCGGGTCAGCACATCGCCGGGAAAGCGCCAGACGTCGATATCGATCCACAGCGCCCAGTCGTCGTCTTCCTTCAGCCCATGATCGATCAGGTGATTTCGCACCTTGGCAATCGCGCCGCGCCTCACGCGTTGCGTCTTCGGCTTGGCCCGTTTTGCCCTGTCGAGCCTGGTGCCGACCTGTCTTTGCAGAAGCACAATGTCGCGATATTTGCCGGCTAGTCCCGCGGTCGCGGCCTTCAGCCGTTCCCAGCTGCCATCCAGGCTGTCGCCTTCGCAGAAGACCAGCTTGATCCTGTCCTTGGGGTAGTCGAGCCCGTCCAGCGCATCGAGAAAGGGTTGGATGAGGTCGGCGGCGTCGCGAAGCGGCACCAGGACGGCGATGTTCTGGCCCGAAGGCGGCGCCGCCGCCAGAACCGCCCTGTCGACGCCGGCTTTCGCCGCGGCCTCATCCATATGCGCCCCGCGCGTCAGGTGATAGCGAAGCCGATAGGCCCGGTTGCGCAGCCTGGTCGTCCATTTCGGTGGCGGCTCCGGGATCCACCATGTACCGGCCCAGTGATGGATCGAAAGTGCTGCCGCCTCGTCGCCGCCCTCATGCTCCGTGCTCCCGGCCGCGGTCACCGGCGTAAACAGGCCGGAAGGATGAATGGCAAAGGCTTCCTGATCGCCGTAGCTCCGATGGGCGGAGGTCAAAAGGCAGGGACCGGTCGCGTCGAGCACGTCCTTGGCGCCGGCGAGCCCGGGCATCATCGACAACAGATGCATCCAGAAGGGATGCCCGGGCGGGCTGGCGATTGTTCCGTTGAACAGAAGATAGGGCAGGCCCCGGAAATCCGCCTGGACGGCCGCATGCGACGCCGGCTCCTTGCACAGCACGATCCGGTTTTCGTCCATGATCGGATCGAAGGCGGCGACGCATTCGCAATCGATGTCGGCGTAGACGCCGCCAAAATGATGCAGCAGCATGTAACGGGCCGCATCCGAGCGCTGCACGCCCTTGGTGTAGCCGCAGAACATCGGCAGGAAATCAGGGTAGTGCTCGGCCACGAATTCGAGCAGCATCCGGTCGCTCCAGAACATCACCGTCCAGTGCGGATTGTGCCGCTTCCAGCTGTCGGCATATGCCTGGAAGCGCGCGGGAATGGTGTCGCCCTTCCAGGTCTGGTGCAGGATCGCCGGAATCATCCGGCAGCGCCGTTTGGTCCAAGCCCGTCACGCACGGCATCGCGGATCGCTTGCGGGCTGAACCTTGCCCATACCGCCTGATGCGCGCGAAGGCGTTGCCGCGCCCTGCGTTCGGGATCGAGACAAAGTCCGATGGCCATCTCGGCAAGCGTTTCGTCGGATTGAGACAGCAGCACCTCGTCGTTTTCGACCAGGTCCAGACCTTCGGCCGCGATCGGCGTGGCCACCACCGGCACGCCCGCGGCCATGGCTTCAAGGATCTTGATTCGTGTGCCGCCGCCCGCCGTCAGCGGGACAATGGTGAGATGCGCGCTGGACAAGAGCGGCGCGACGTCCGCGGGATCTTCGATGAGCTCCACACCTGGCAATCCGGCCAATGCCTGCACCTCCGGAGTCGGCGTGCGTCCAGCCAGGACGAGTCTGGCACCCGGCAGGGCGTTTCGGATACGGGGCAGTATGAAACTGGCCAGCCGCTGGGCGGCATCGACGTTTGGCGGATAGGCGAGATGGCCGATGAACACGATCACCGGAAAGCCGTTGTCCGTCGACGGCTCGGCCGGCAGGCGTCCCAGACCATCCCCGGTTTGCGGGATTCCGTTGGGAACAATGTCGATCGGGATCTCGGGCCGGAAAAGCGTCATCAGCTTCTGGCGATCCAGCTTCGAACAGACCCATACCCTGTCGACGAGGGACAGTGCCTTTCTCTCGAGGAACCGGACGGCGAATGCCGCCGCGCTTCGCCTGGCGCTGAGGCGTCTGATCTGTCCGGCCAGGTCGGACTCGACATTGTGCATGTCGAGAATGAGCTGCTGCGCCAGCGGCCGCAGGGGCCGCAGCAGCTTGAACAGGCCGACGCCCTCGACAATGATGGTGTCCGGGCGGAACTCACGGGCGAGCATCTCAAGCCGTGTCAGGGCGGAACGCGGTATGCGACTCTCCGCCCTTGAGCGCCACCAGCCGATGGAGGCCGTGCGCGGCTCCCCTTCGATCGACAGGGCTTCGACCCGGATCAATGGATCGGGCACATTCCTTACTTTGTTCGGCTTGACCGAAACCAGGCAGACCGGTCCGAATCTGGCGGCCGCTTCGGCGTTGCGGTAGTTTCTCAGGTCCGAACCTGAAGCCGGCGGAAAGCCCGGGTCGTGCGACACGACCAGCGTACGCCTCTGGGCCGCCCGCTCAGGCTCGCCGGCAGCCGGTTGCGCGCCTGCGCTGTTCAATGCGGATGCCTGATGCTTTGCGCCAGGCAGGGGGCCCAATTCAGATGGCATTCAATACGATTCCGTGATCACAAGCATCAGCGCCACCTTGTTTAGCTGAACAAGGCTTTCGTCAAGCACTGTATCTTTTGAATACTGTCGCTTCGAGTCCTCGACGCGCAGCCAGGCTCACCGCCTCGACCAGGCAAGCCAGCGCGTAGCCAGACGCCTGCGCAAGGAGGTGAGCCGGGTTCGCCTGTAGGCGTCGCCCGCCATCTTGATGCCTTGTGCCTGTGTCGGGAAGGGATGGATGACGTCGGCCAGGGCGTGCAATCCCATGCCCGACCGGATCGCAAGCGTCACCGCATTGATCATCTCGCCGGCATGGGCGGCGACGACCGTCGCCCCCAGGATGCGGTCGGATCCTTCACGAACATGGATCTTGACGAACCCTTCTTCCTCGCCGTCCATCACGGCGCGCGCGACGTCATGCATCAGCACCGTATAGGTCTTGACCGGGATGCCGTCCCGCCGCGCCTCGATCGGATAGAGCCCGACATGGGCAATCTCCGGATCGGTATAGGTGCACCAGGGAACGACAAGGTCGCTGAGCCTTTCGCGGCCGCGAAACAGGGCATTGCGCACGACGATGCGCGCCGTTGCCTCGGCGGTATGGGTGAACTTGTATTCCAGGCACACATCGCCCGCCGCGTAGATGTGCGGATTGGTCGTCCTCAGGTGATCGTCCACCTTGATGCCGTTGGCGTCATACACCACACCGGCCTCTTCCAGGCCGAGACCCTCGACATTGGGCGAACGGCCGACGCCGGTAATGATCTCGTCGACGGAGATCGTCGTCGTGTCGCCGTCCCGCAAAAGGTCGGCGAACTTCCTGCCGCCTTCCTTGCGCACCGCCACCACCTCGGTGTTCAGGCGCACCTCGATCCCTTCGCGTGCCAGCGCGTCCGAAAGGATCTGCGCGGCGTCGCGTTCCTCGCCGGGCAGGAACATCGGATCGTTCTGTGCCAGGATGACCTTCGACCCGAGCAGGCAGAAGGCCTGCGCCGTCTCGCAGCCAAGCGGACCGCCGCCGATGACCAGCAGCCGCTCAGGACATTGCGTGAGGTTGAACATGCTCTCATTGTCGAGATAGCCGGCCTCGGCAAGTCCGGGAATCGCCGGCCCGCTCGGATGCGCGCCGGTCGCGACCAGGGCCTTCTTGAAGCGCAGCGTCTTGCCGGCGACTTCAACCGTGTCCGGTCCGCCAAAGCGGGCTTCACCGAAATAGAGGTCGATGCCTTCCGAAGCGATGGCCGCGGCCGAATCGGCGCGGCTGAGCCGCTGCCGGATCTGCCGCATCCGCATCATGGCCCGCTCGAAGTCGACGGGAAGACGCGCCGGCGTGTCGCCGCCGAAATTCTCGGCATCGCGCATGTCGGCATAGAGCCTGGCCGTGCGGATGATCGACTTCGACGGGATGCCGCCGACATTGATGCAGGCGCCGCCGATCAGCCCGCGCTCAATCAGCGCGACCTTTGCGCCAAGGCTCGCGGCGTCACGCGCCGCGGTCAGCCCGGCCGGTCCGGCGCCGATGACGACGAGATTGTAGAGGCCGTCGGGGGTAGGGTTTTTCCAGTGCGGCGGATGCGCGCCTCGGATCAGTTCGACATCGTTGCGGTCGACAGGGAATGTGGCCGCCTTTGTCTGTTCACGCGCCATCGTGGGCTCCTGACGCGGAGCCTGCTGGCTGTGCGAGCCAGCCGCCGGTGAAGCCCGCCTTGCCCAGGCCGCGGCGGATGTGGGGATTGGAGCGCATCAGCTCCCAGATCAGGCGCGAGCGGTGGTTCTCGATCATCATCACCACGATGCCCTGGTCCAGCCCGTAATGGCCTTCCGACACCCAGCCGTTGCGGCCGAATTTTCGCCGGTTGGCCAAGGTCGGATTGAAGCCGCTCGGCAGGCGGAAATTGTCGATCACCTCGGGGTAGCGATCACCGAGATGGCGCAAGGCGGCCAGGCAGATGTCGGGTGCGAAGGGCAGCGACGCTGGATAGGACCATGGCGCGATCGTCCCGTCATCCGGCCCGAACGGCGCGCCGCGCGCGGCATAGCCCGAAAACCGGTGCCTCCGCCGCTCCACGCTGGCGCGGAAGCCGCCGGGTCCGTCTCCCGCCGAAAGACCCCAAAGGTTCTCGCCATAGCCGTCGAAGCCATAGGGGTTGTGACGGGCATAATCGCGGTGGAGATAGGTCGAGCGGCGGCTGTTTTCGAAATAGTCCGAATTCTTCTCGCGCATGAAAGCGTCGCGGATACCGGCGAAATCGATCCAGGCATGTGAGAACTGGTGCATGAACAGCGGTCCGCCATAGAGCACGTCATGGCCGTAGATGTTTTCCCACTGGTAGGTTGCGGTCCAGGCTTCATAGCTGTCGTCCGAAGTCGGGGTTTCGGGCGAGGCCATCGACAGCACGTAGAGGATGGTCGCCTCGTTATAGCCTTCCCAGCCATAGTGGAGAAAACCGCTCTTCGGCTTCCAGCCTTGCCGCAAGGTCGGGCTGCTGCCTTGCGCCCAGCGCCAGTCGACGCGCCGGTAGAGCGCTTCGGCCAGTCGCCGGATTTCGGCTTCCTTCTCGTCCGCGCCTGCGAAATAGGCGCTGGCCACCAGCATGCCGGCCAACAGCAAGGCGGTATCGACCATCGACAGTTCGCAGCGCCAGACGCGCAAGCCCGTGCGCATATCGAGGAAATGGTAGTAGAAGCCCTTGTGGCCGGTGACGTCGTCGCCACCGCCTTGCGGGCTGGCCGAGAAGAAACGCAGCGCCGCCAGCGTCAGCTCTGCCGCCGCCGCGCGTGTCATCCAGCCGCGCTCGACGCCGATCGGATAGCAGGAGAGGGCGAAACCGACGACGGCGATGCTGGCCGGCGAATTCGGCCGCGACGTGTCGGCGACCAGACCGTTGTCGGGGTTCACAGTCTCCAGGAAATAGCCGAAGGCGGCGCGCTGATAGCGGTCCAGAAGCTCGTCATCGGACAGTGCTGCAGGATCTGCCTCAGGCAAGCGATGCAAACTCCAGTCTGGTGGCCGCGACCTCCGGCGATCGCGTGGCGCCGGGACGGCGGCCATAGGTCATCGCCAAACTGTCTCGTCGTGTCATGGCTTTCCCGCAAACCCTATTCTGTCGCCGCCCATACAGACATCGGCGACTATACGCCTGTCCAGTTCCGATGGTTGCCTCGTCACGCGGAATTGTAGTTGCACCGGCCAATGTGAGGATGTTCCGGCCCGGATCAATAAGTGGCGCGGCCGCCGGAAACATCGAAGACGGCGGCGGTCGTGAACGAGCATTCTTCCGAGGCGATCCAGCAGATCAGCGCCGCTACTTCCTCGACCTCGCCAAAGCGCGCCATCGGAATCTTGGATAGCATGAAGTCGATGTGCTCCTGTTTCATCTGCTTGAAGATCGCGGTGCGCACGGCCGCAGGCGTCACGCAATTCACCGTCACCTTGGTCTTGGCCAGTTCCTTGCCGAGCGACTTGGTCAGGCCGATCACCGCCGCCTTGGACGTGCTGTAGGCGGAAGCATTGGGATTGCCTTCCTTGCCGGCGATCGAGGCGATGTTGACGATGCGGCCATAATTGCGTTCCAGCATGTGCGGCACCAGCGCCTTGTTGCAGTAGAAGACGCCGTTGATGTTGATGTCGATGACCTTCTGCCAGTCCTCGACCGAATAGGCCCAAGTCGTCATGTTGGGCCCGGTGATCGCCGCGCTGGTGACCAGGATGTCGACGCTGCCAAGCGCCTCGATCGTCCGTGCGGCGGCGCCTTGAACGCCGGCGGCATCGGCAACGTCAACGGCAACGCCGTGCAGGCCAGGGATGATGGTTTTGGCCTGTTCGATCTGGGCCTGATCACGGTCCCAGACGCTGACACTCCCGCCCTCCTCGACGATCCTTTGCGCAACCGCCAGCCCGATGCCCGAGGCTCCGCCGGTGATGACGGCCGATCGGCCAGCGAAGCGTCCCGCGAAGTTCATCGGCATCTCATTCTCCCTGCATGTCGGCTGATGGCGCCATTCGTGGAGACTGTGGGGGCACGGTCGATCGAGTTCAAGCCGACATGCAGATAGATCGTCTGGGCCAATGAGGCGGCGACGACTGGGGATTTCCTGGCACGGCCAGCTACCGATCTCCCCGATGCTGAAAAAACTGCAAAAACAGCTCCCGCTCGGTGGTGATGTCGAGCTTTTCATAGATGCGCCGGCGATGGTTCTTGACGGTGCCGACGGTGATGCCGAGCCGCTCGGCGATGTTGGCGGTCGGATGGCCGGCGAGGATCAGCTGCACCAGCTCGCGCTCGCGCAGCGACAGTTCCGGCCAAAGGCTCATCGGGATGGTCGGCTTCTGCTGCGGCGAAGCGCCGGGAGAGGTCGGGGCCGAGGTGCGCGCAAAGTCACTGCCGCGCGCCTTGATGTCGAGCGCGTGCAGCGCTTCGAACACCGGCAGCCGCTCGTCCAGAAGGGCGATCTCGCTGTCCTTGAACGAAGCGGTCGAACGGTCGAGGAAGATGCCCAGGCACCAGTCGCCGCCATCGGCCAGCATGATGCCGACCTCGTCGCAGATTTCTGATTGCGTCAGGAAGCCGGCTATGTACTGGCCTCGCTTGGCCTCGTCATCGGCAAGCCGCTTCAGCGGCATGATGCCCAGTCGGCGCTCGCGACGCCACGAGGCGTAGAACGGGTCGAAGACGTAGTAATTGTCGAGATAACGCTTGACCATCTCGTCCGAGAAACGCCGGTGCTTGACGAATTCCGGTGTCTGGGTCGTCGAATAACGCGTCACCGTGACGAGGTCATGCTCGATGTCGGCGCCGATCAGGTCGATCAGGCAGTCGACGTGCCGATCGGTGCCGGTGGCTGCGATCGCCTTGGCGAGCGGCGCCCAGATATTACCCATGCGCATGTCCTCTTCTCGGCGAACCGCGCCTGCCCGTCATTGTGTCTTTAGGCATATGGCGCGATCCGGCCCCGAGAATCTAGCCTGCGGTCATTCTCGAAGAGGGAAGGCGACCCGTGGACCAGATCACTACCAACCCCATCGTCATCGGCATCGACGCCGGCGGCACCATGACCGACACGATCCTTGTCGACCAGGACGGCCACTTCAAGATCGGCAAGTCGGCGACCACGCCGAAGAACGAGGCCGAAGGTTTCCTCGCCTCGGCGGAGGACGCGGCCGATGCCGGGGGCATTTCGCTGGAGCAGCTGTTCTCCGGCGTCAACGTCGTGCTCTATTCCGGCACCGGCATGCTCAACACGCTGTTGTCGCGCACCGGCCGCCGGCTCGGCCTGATCACCACCAAGGGCCTCGAAGACATGATCCTGATGGGCCGCGGCCTGCAGGCCTGGGCGGACTATTCCTATGCCGACCGGCTGCACGCGGTGACGCATCAGCATCCCGATCCGCTGGTGCCGCGGCGCCGCACCCATGGCGTCACCGAGCGCATCGACCAGTTCGGCGACATCATCCTGCCGCTCTACGAGCATGAGGTCGCGGCCGCCGCCAGGAAGCTGATTGCCGACAAGGTCGAGGGCATCTGCATCATGACCATCTTCTCGCACGTCAATCCCGTGCACGAGAAGCGCATCGCCGAGATCTGCCGCGAGGAGATCGCCAAGGCCGGCACCGACATCCTCGTCTACACCAGCCATGAGGTGCGTCCGGTCATTCGCGAGCAGTCGCGGCTGAACTCGGTGCTGATCGAGGCCTATGCCACCTCGCGCGGCCGCAAGCAGCTCAAGGGCATCGAGGACGTCTCCAGGAGATACGGCTTCAAATATGGCGTGCAGACGCTGCTCTCCTTCGGCGGCCTGACCTCGATCAACCATCCGCGCCTGCACGAAACCATGATCTCCGGTCCGATCGGCGGCATTCTGGGCGCGGCCTATGTCGGCAAGCTGATCGGCAACGACTCGCTGATCTGCTCGGATATGGGCGGCACCTCCTTCGATATGGGCGTCATCACCCGTGGCCAGACCCGGATCGAGAACGAGCCGTTGATGGACCGCTTCAAGCTCAACGTGCCGACGCTGCATCTCGACACGATCGGCGCCGGCGCCGGCATGATTCTCAAGGTCGACCCGCTGACCAAGAAAGTCTCGCTCGGACCGGAAAGCGCCGGTTCCGATCCCGGCCCGATCTGCTTCGCCAAGGGCGGCACCGAGCCGACCATCGCCGATTGCGACGCCATCCTCGGCCGCCTCAACCCGCACTATTTCCTCGGCGGCAAGGTCGTGCTGCAGGTCGAGAAGGCGAGAGCCGCCTTCGAGGAAAAATGCTCGCGCCTGCTCGGCGTCGGTGTCGAGGAAGCCGCCGAAGGCATGATCGACATGCAGGAGGCCGACGCCAACAACGCGTTGCGCCGCGTCATCTCCGGCCAGGGCATCCACCCTTCCGAGTTCACGCTGCTCTCTTACGGCGGCTCTGGTCCGCTGCATCTCGCCGGCTGCTCCAGGGGCATCGGCTTCAAGGACATTATCACCTTCCAGTTCGCCGCCGCCTTCTCGGCCTTCGGCTGCACAACAGCCGATTTCATGCGCCGGCATTCGGTGTCGACGCAGCACGACATCGGTGCGCGGGCGAGCGATGAGGAGCTGCTCGCTTTCGGCAAGAAGGTCACCGCTGTCTGGGACGATCTCACCAAGGCAGCGGTCGACGAGATGATCGTGGACGGCCACGCACGCGACAAGATCAAGACCGTGCCGTTCCTGATGATGCGCTACACCGGCCAGCTCGAGGACGTCGAGGTGATGGCGCCGCTATCGGCTATTCAATCACCCGACGACATGCGCAGGGTCATCGACGAGTTCGAGACGGTCTACGCCAAGGTCAACCACCGCGTTTCGCGCTACGGCGAAGCCGGCTTCTCGATCACCGAGCTCGGCCTCATCGCCACCGCCGACAAGGTCAAGCCGGTGCTCTTGAAGCGCCCGCTCGGCAAGTCGGATCCGGCGTCCGCCCACAAAGGCGTGCGCGAGGCCTATATTGGCGGCCGCTGGCACAAGGCCAATCTCTACGAGATGGATCTGTTGCAGCCCGGTCACGAGGTCATCGGCCCGGCCATCATCGAACATCCCGCCACCACGCTCGTCGTTCATCCGCAGGACCGTGTCCATGTCGATGAATGGACGCTGCTCCACTACACCCACGCTTGAGAAGGGCTGTTACCATGCTGGACAAACCCGCCTCCGCGCTGCGCATCCGCGAACGGCTGATCGAATCCGAACGGCTCATGGAGGAGACCGGCTGCTATGATGGCATCACCGAATTGCAGCTGCGCAACCAGGATCCGCTGAAATTCGAGACGCTGCACACCAAGCTGCGCGCCTATTGCGTCTCGGCACGCGAAATGGCCCGGCGCATCTCGGCTTCGCCCGGTGTGCGCGAGGTCGGCGAAATGGTCGTCGCCATCTACACGCCGGAAGGCGATGCGATCGCGCTCTCCAACGGCATCATGGTGCATGTGCACACGATGAGCCGCTTCATCAAATGGATGATCCGCAACGGCTACGAGGAAAACCCTTGCATCCGCGACGGCGACATCTTCGCCAACAACGATGCCTTCATCGGCACCGTGCAGGTGCCCGACGTGATGGATGTGGTGCCCATCTTCCACTCCGGCAAGCTGGTCGGCTGGGCGGGCGCGGTCTGTCACGAACTCGAGGCCGGCGGCATCACGCCCGGCGGCGACGTGGCGCTGGCGCAGGAGCGCTTCACCGAAGGCCTGTTCGTCTGTGCCGAAAAGGTCGGCGAGAATGACGAGATCCGCCGCGACTATGTCATCCGCTGCGAGCGCAATCTGCGCATGCCGATCTACTGGGTGCTCGACGAGAAGGCCAAGGTCGCCTCCTGCATCGACATGCGCGAAAGCGTCAAGGCGCTGATCGACGAGATCGGCCTCGACTACTGGATGCGGGTGTCGAAGGAATTCATCGAGGAAGGCCGCCGCGCCCAGCTCGCCCGCACCCGCCAGCTCACCGTGCCCGGCATCTATCGCGGCCATACCTTCTACGGCCATGTCACCGCGGGCAAACCGGGCTATCAGCCGCTCGGTGATCCCGACTGGCTCTACAACATGCCGATCGAGATGGAGATCACCACCGACGGCAAGATCATCATGGACTTCGAGGGCACGCAGCCCTGGGGCTACCATTCGATGAACTGCACGCCCGCCGGCATGGATGGCGGCATGTTCGTCACCTTGACCCAGCACATGAATTTCGAGGGCCTGGTCAATGACGGCGCCTGGATGGCGACCGAGCTGAAATTGCCGCACGGCACCTGGACCAACCCGGACAATGAGATGGTGGCGACCGCCACCTCATGGGCCTTGCTTTTGCCGGCCTACGGCGTGTTCCAGCGGCTGTTGTCACGCGCCTTCATCGGCCGCGGCTTTGTCGAGGAAGCCTTCGTCGGCCAGGTCAACAGCCCGATGATCGAGATGGGAGGCACCAGCCAGTATGGCAAGCTGTTCGGCATGGCGCATTTCGAATGCGCGGCAGCCGGCTCCGGCGCGCTGGCGATCAAGGATGGGCTCGACACCGCCTATGTCGGCTGGAACCCGGAATCCGACATGGGCAACATCGAGATCTGGGAGCAGAACATGCCGATGGTCTATATCGGCCGCTCGATCGTTCCCAATTCCGGCGGCGCCGGCAAATATCGCGGCGGCTGCTCCTTCATCTCGACCTGGCTGGTTTCGAAGACCGACCATCTCAGGCTGGTTACATCAGAGCATTCCTCGCGCGTGTTCGACAATGGCGGCATGTGCGGCGGCTATCCGGCGCCGACCTGCCAGAAGCACCGCGCCGTGCGCAACTCCAACATCTTCGAACTCGCCGAAAAGCGGGCGCCGCTCGCGCATCACACCGGCACCAACCCGCATCGCTCGGAACTCGAACTGCGGCTGCAGGGCGAGCATGTGACCATGGAAGGCCCCTACATCACCGCGCCGCACAAGACCGGCGACGTCTTCACCCACTCCTACAATGGCGGCGGCGGCTATGGCGACGTGCTGGAGCGCGACCCGCTCAAGACGGCCATGGATGTCGAGAACGGCTATCTGACCAAGGAAGCGGCAGAAGGCATCTTCGGCATCATGCTGGATGAGGACGAGGAAGGTTACCCCGTCGCCAACATCGAGGCCACGAAGCGTCACCGCGCCGAAATGCGAGCCAGGCGGTTGGCCCAGGCAAGGCCGGTAGCCGAGTGGATCGCCAGCGAACGCAGCCGTGTCGAGAAGGCCGATTTCGCCCCCGAGGTGACGAAAATGTATGCCAGCGCGATAAAACTGTCGTCGCGCTTCACCAGGGAGTTCAGTGATTTCTGGAACGTCGACGCCAAATCGATCTTCATGCCGGGAGTAAAGCCATGACCTCGTATAGCAAGGAAGTCATCGCCGATCTGGTCGCGGGCACGCTGCCCTGGCCGCAGACGCGCCGCGTCATGAGCGCCTACAAGGACGACGACCGTTTCTTCAAATATGTCGCGGTGCTGCAGGACCGTGTCGGCTGGAAGGACCCGATCCTGCTGCCGGTCTCGGATCATCTGTTCATCTGCCAGAGCGGCGACGAGCGGGTGACACGCTGCGAGTGCGGCCATTCCTTCGGCGACTATCGCAAGAACTGGAAGCTGAAGGCCGCGATCATCGTGCGCAACACCGAGGAGACGCTGCGCGAGATCTACCCCAACAGCGATATCCCCGATCCGCAGTGGATGGAGATCCGAGAATTCATCTGCCCGGAATGCGGAACCATGCACGAGGTGGAAGCAGCCGCGCCCGGCTATCCCATCGTGCACGATTTCCAGCCCGACCTCGAAGGCTTCTACCGCGAATGGCTGGGCAAACCGCTTTAGGGGAAGGTGAACCGCGTCGACAAAGACTCCGGAACCTGATTGCCTGCCCCAACCAATGGAGAAGCACGCGATGACAAACCTTGCTGGGCGCGGTGCAATCGTCACCGGCGGGTTTTCCGGCATGGGCTTCGCCATTGCCACGGCCTTGGCCGAAGCCGGCGCCAATGTCGCCGTTGGGTCCTACATCGCGCCTGCCGGCGCCGACAGATCCGATGCCGCCTATTATCCGGGCGCCGACGAAATCGAGCGCGTACGCTCGGCCCTGTCGGCCCACGGCACCAGGGTGCATGCTGCTCACCTCGACGTCCGTGACAGCGAGATCACCGACCGGTTCGTAGCCGAGGCCGAAACCGCCATCGGCCCTGCCGACATCCTGGTCAACGCGGCCGGCACCACCGCCGAGCAGCCGGTCTGCGGCCATTCCGACGCGCTTTGGGACAAGATCCTCGACACCAACCTGACCGGCGCCTTCCGCGCAACCCGTGCGGTGCTGCCCGGCATGATCGGGCGCGGCTGGGGCCGCATCGTCAACATCGGCTCGACCGCGGCCTCCGTCGGCTGGAAGGACAATCCCGCCTACTGCGCCTCCAAGGCCGGTCTGCTCGGCCTTACCCGCTGCGTGGCGCTGGAGGGGGCCGCGCACGGCATCACCTGCGTCATGCTCAGCCCAACCTGGGTCGAGACCGAACTGATGCGCCGCAACGTGGCGCAGGTGGTCGAGCGCGAGGGCAAGGGGCGCACGGCCGAGGAAGCGATGGCCGAGATCGCCAAGGGCAACCCGCAGCAGCGCATGCTGCAGCCGCAGGAGATCGCCGCACTGGCCGTGTTCCTGTGCTCGGACCTGGCCAAGGGCATCACCATGGAAAACATCCAGATCACCGGCGGAGCGTTGTGGTAGCGCTTGGCGGGTGGGCGTGGCCGAGGCGTCACCAGCTGATCTCTCCCCGTTCGCGCCTGTAAGACAAGGTGACCGGATTTGCCATTGAGGATGCGGTGCGATAGGTTATATTGCACTGCACAATGGAGATGCCGTTTATTGCACGCCCCTGTTTGCGGATATGTCGGCCGGCTTGCGGCCTGCTGGTCTTGGGTCGCGTCGCCGGGACTCTGAGATGAAAATTCCAAAGTCCCTGCTGGTCGATCCCGAGAAGAACTCGGTCTATGGCGCCTTTGCCGTGGCCGTTTCGATCTGGGCGTTCTCCTATTCCGTCATTTTCGGCCAGGTGCTGATCCTGGCCTACTACGCCGTCTGGCTTCCGCTCATCCTGGTCGACTACCGGCGCTTCCTGCGGCAGCTCTCCAGCGCCTGGCTGCCGCTGCTGTTCGCGGCCTATATCTGCTTCTCCATCTTCTGGTCGCAGGCGCCCGGCGTCACCGCCAGAACGGCGGTCCAGTACCTGTCCCACATCGCCTGTGCCTATGTCGCGGCGCGCACCGTCAGCGTGCGCACCCTGACGCTCGGCGCGCTGGTCGGGATCTTCTTCGTCATGCTCTATTCGCTCAAGGTCGGCGCCTATTCCGAGGACGTCCTTGACGGCACCTACAATTTCGTCGGCGCTTTTGCCTCCAAGAACCAGATCGGCTTCGTCGGTTCGCTCGGAATCTATTTCTCCGTGGTGTTCCTCGCTTTCCTGCGGCGTGGCCGGCTGAGTTTCATGCTGACCGTGCCTGTCGTGCTGTTGTCGGCCTATCTGCTGGTCATTTCGCATTCCGCCACGTCGATGGCCTCGATACCGGCGGTCCTGGCGCTCATCGCGCTTCTTGCCATGACCAAGCTTTTGTCGCGCCGCTATCGCAGGGTGATCTTCGTGGTCGGCGCCGGCCTGATCGTCGTGGTGGCCTTTGTCGCCCTCAATCTCGGGCTCATGGACTTCGTGCTTGGCATCTTTGGCAAGGATTCGACGCTGACCGGGCGGACCTATCTGTGGGAGCAGGGCTGGAACGCCGCGCAGCGCTCGCCGATCCTCGGCGTCGGCTATGCCGCCTATTGGGTGCAGGGTTTTGCCGAGGCCGAGCGGCTGTGGAATGAATTCTACATCACCACCCGCACCGGCTTCCACTTCCACAACACCTATGTCGAGGCGCTTGTCGAGCTCGGCTTCACCGGAGCGGTGATGATCTCGCTGATCATGCTGCGCACGCTTTTCGGTCATGTCTCGACGGTGATCTTCAAGGCATGGCAGGCCGAATCGGTGGTGCTGTTCGGCGTTATGGTGTTGCTGCTCATCCGCTCCTTCGTCGAGGTCGAGGTCCTCAACCCCTACATCATGGGCTCCTTCCTGATGTATTTCAGCTACTTCAAGCTGGCGCGGCTGCCGGTCACCCGCACGCGCTGGTCGCCGGCCTTCGAGCCGGCGGATGCGCCAAGGGGCGAGCCGGCATGGCCCCGGCATGCCGGCCGTCCGGCGACCGCAGATCAGGCCTGAGCGGTCGCTCGCGGGCGAAGCTTAACGCTCTCCGCAGTTGAGGCCTTTGCCCAATGCCTTCTTGAACGGCACGCTTTATCGTTTCGCGGCCTGAAATCGCACATGGCAAAACCTCCGCCAAGCGGACCGGGCGGAGGTTGGAATTCTTGGTGCTATGGATCGAAGCGCTGGATCGCACCGAAGTGCGGGGCCTACTGGCTGGCCAGCGGCGCCAGCTTGACCTTGATCACATCGCCGGGCAGCACCAGCGTGTCTTCCTTGGCGGCGATTTCGCTGGTCTTGCCGTCGACATTGCGCACCAGCGAATAGAGCAGGGTAGGCTGCTGGTCGTTGGTGATGGCGGCCGTCGTCGCGGGATCGCTGGCCTGGGCGATCAGGCCTTTCTGCATATTCACCTTCAGCGCGGCCTCGTTCAGGTCGGCTTCGGTCTGCTGCCGGTCTGCGGCGAGGCTCGAGCTCAACGTGTTCTGGGCGTCGATGGCGTCCTGCGTCGCCTTGCTGATCGCCTGCTTGGCGGTGAGGATGGCTGTCTCATAATCGAGGATCTTGCCCTGCAGGTCGGTGACGGACTGTTGCGAATCCAGGAGCCTGGCATTGGCGACCAGGCCCTTCTGCGCCAGCGGACCGATGCTTGCGAGCTGCTGCTGTGCCAGGTCGACCTGCTTCTGCTGGTTGACGATCTTCTTCTGCAGCGATTCGATTTCGGCCTGGAGGACGCCCTTGAGATCGTCGAGCGCCTCGAGCTTCAGCTTCAGCGCCTTCTGGTCTGCCGTGAGGATCGTCATCTCATCGGCGACAATGGTCGGCAGCCGCGGATCGTCCTGAACCTCCTTAGGCGCTTCGAAACTCGTCTTGCCGGCCAGATCGGCGTCGATGCGAGCGCGCCTGACGAGCAGCCGCACGCGCTGGTCGTCGGAGATATCGAAATTGCCCTTGGCGGTGACCAGGTCCTTGCCGAGCTGGGGGCCGTAATCGGTGCTGCGCCTCATGCCGCCGGCGACGCTGATCGCTTTCAGCACCGTCAGTTCGGGCACGTAGGGAAACTGGCCGGGGTTCTGCACTTCGCCCGAAATATAGAAAGGCCGGAATTGCGCCATCTCGACCGAGGCCTCGGGCTTGTCCGACAGAGCGAGCTTGTGCTGCAGCGCCTCGCTGATTGCCGCCGCCACTTCCGCCGTGGTCTTGCCGGCCGCCGGCAACTCGCCCACGAAAGGCACCGACAGCGTGCCGCCCGGGCCGACCGTGTATTCGCCGTTCACCGCCGACCAGTCGCGGAACGTGCCTTCGACGGTCTGCCATTCGGCGATTCGGATGTTGAGCTTGTCCTGCGAACCGAGATGGTAGTCTTCGGCCGCGGCAATCTGTGGAAGAAAAGCGAGCGACACCGTTAGGCAGGTGGCCATAAACCGAGAGCGGCCGGAAAAACGGCCGCTGCCAAAGGCTTCGAACATGTCTGTTTTCAACTGAACGTTCCGATCCGTTTTAGCCCCATCGCCCGATGAGCTTGCCGCCGGATGCCGCTGGCCGGTCAGTAAGAGCCGCGTGACATCCAGACGGCCGGCACGGTCTTGATGATGATTCGCACGTCGCCGAACAGCGACCAGTTCTCGACATAGTGGCGGTCGAAGGCGACGCGGCTGTCATAGGAAACGTCGTTGCGGCCGCTGACCTGCCACAGGCCGGTCAGGCCGGGCCGCGACTTCAGATAGTAGACGGCGGCGCTGCCGTAGATCTCCAGCTCGTCGCGCACCACCGGGCGAGGGCCGACAAGGCTCATATCGCCCTGCAGGATGTTGATGATCTGCGGCAGTTCATCGAGGCTGAGCTTGCGCAGCACCGCGCCGACACGGGTGACGCGCGGATCGTTCTTCAACTTGCGGGTCGCTATCCATTCCGCATTGGCCTCCGGATTGGTGGCCAGATAGGCGGCCAGCACCTTGTCGCCGTCCGGAACCATGGTGCGGAATTTCAGGCACGGAAAAATCCGTCCCCCGCGCCCGATTCGCCGATGGCCGTAGAAAATCGATCCACCGTCGGAAAATTTGACCAGCAGCGCTATCATGATGAACAGCGGGCTGAGAGCGATCAGACCAACCAGTGAACCGAAAATATCGAAGCTGCGCTTGATGAGGCCGCCGATCGGCGGCGGAAAATCGGTGTCAGCCTGCGAAAAGCCCGCCGTGGCCGACTTGGCAATATCCCTCATGCGGAAACTCCATGCGTTGAACGAATGGTTCACCACACGATACCAAAAAAATGTTGCAGCGCAACACACAATTTCCCGGCCCATTGAAATAGTCACGTCATGAATTGACTAAATAATAAGCTAGCGATGCACATTTTTCGGGATGCTTAGCACATTTGTGACAATAAATGGGCAGGCGGAAAAAAATGCGGACCTTTTTGGGGCGAATCCTGGGCAGGCCGTTCTAACTGGCCTGGAATGGTACATATTAGAGCTTTAGGAAGGTGCAAAGTTCCCAACTATTAACATAAAATACTACACAATATTGTAAATTGTACTGAAGCGGGTCGGTGGCCTCAGGTTGAGTGAATTGCGGTGGTGTGCGTTGCAGCATGGCAGAGTCGATCGCGAAAGCTCAATCAAAAATATGTGCGGTTGCCCTTGCCGCCTCCTGCTCGCCTTAATAGAATTGCAAATTATACCTGTCAGAGTGGCGACAGGTTGAAAGGCCGGAAGCAACCGGCCGATAGCGGGCACCTTTACAAGCTCGCAGAACAAGGGACGGCGCTCGGGTGGGGCTATCGTTTGATATAACCCGAGCCGGTTTATGGGCTGTTGGGTATGTCGCTTCCAAAATTCATCGTTGGGATGATTTTCGCTCTTGCAATCGTCGTCGCCTGGTCCTGGCTTGGCGGCGCTTCGCTGGGCACGACGCTGCTGCGCGTCATCATCTGCGCGGTGATCATCCAGGCCGGCTATTTCGTCCTGGTCTATGCCATGATCGCCAGGAGTGCGCCGACCCCGGCTGACAGGCTGCGCGAAGCCGAGAGAAAGCTGAGCGCGCCCGACGTGGCCGAAGGCAAGAAGCTGGGCAATGCCCGGCGCAGCCTGCATTAGTTCCTGCAAAGGATATCCGCGGCCTCAGGCGACATTCGCGGGTTCGGGTTCCGACTGTTCCCCCGACAGCATCCTCGACAGCCGGCTCGCCGGCTTAGCTTTCAGCCGCTGATACTGGCCGACCTCGACGACGCGGCCGTCTTCCATCGCCACCACCCAGTCGGCGAAGGCGATCATGGATGGCCGGTGCGCGATGGTGAGGATGGTCATCGCGCCGCGCAATCCGTCGATCGACCGGGCAATCAGCGACTGGTTCTGCCAGTCGAGCGCGCTGGTCGCCTCATCGAGGATGAGCAGCGACGGCTTGCGCAGCAGCGCACGCGCCAGCGCAATGCGTTGGCGCTCGCCGCCGGACAGCCGCACGCCGCGATCGCCGACCACCGTGCCGAGCCCCTGGTCGAGCCGTTCGACGAATTCGCCGGCATGCGCGGCACGCAGCGCGGTCCACAGATCGTCGTCGCTGGCCTGCGGCGCGGCCAGGCGCAGGTTCGCAGCGATCGTGTCATGCAGCAGGAAGACGTCCTGCGGCACATAGGCCACCTGGTCGCGCCAGCGCCGGCGATTGCCAGCATCGATTTCGACGCCGTCGACGAGGATCTTGCCGGCGGTCGGCTCCAGCAGGCCGAGCAGCATGTCGGCGATCGTGCTCTTTCCCGAACCCGAGGGGCCGATCAGGGCCGTGACCTTGCCGGCCGGCAGGCCGAAGGTGATGTCGCTCACCACCGTCTTGCCGGTGCCGTCATCGTAGCCGAAGGAGACGCCGCGAATGTTCAGCCCGGTGTCGAGCGACAGCTTGCCGGCATTTTCAGATTCGGCATGGCCCGGTTCGCGCTCGGCGTCGAAACGCGCCTGCAGGCTGCGCATGGCGGTATAGGCGGGCAGGTTGATCAGCACCTGCTGGGCCTGCGTCTGCATGTCCATGAAGCGCGGCGCGATGCGCATGAAGACCAGGAGCAGCACGACAATTTCAGCCAGCGACAGGTTGAAGCGAACCAGCGCCACATAGATGAACAGGCTGAGGCCCACGACGCTCGCCACCTGGAACACCGCGGTGCCGATCGAACTGTTGCTGACATAGTCGATGTTGTCGGCCTTCATCTTTTCCAGCGTCGCCTGCAGCTGCGCGAAATAGCTGGCCTCGACATTCAGGCTCTTGGCCACCTTGATGCCGCCGAGGAATTCCGAGACCGTCCGGTACTGATCCTGGCGATTGCTGGTCAGGACCCGGCCAAAGGCGGTGGCGCGTGCGCGAAACGGCTGCAGCACCACGAACATCACGATGCCGATGACGATCGCAAACGCCGTCATGACCGGTGAGATGAACATCGAGATCACGAGATAGCCCACCAGAAGCACCGCGATCTGCACCAGCATCAGCAGCGAGAAGGCGGCGCCCTGGACGCGATCGATGTCGCCGGTCAGGGCATGGTCGAGATCGGAGCTGCGCATGCGCGAGAATACGCCCCAGCGCGCCTTGCCGATGCTCTCGAACAGGTTCATGCGCAAACGGTTGATGAAATCGAAGAGAAGCCTGGCCATGTAGACCGACTTGAAGCGGTTGAACGCGGCCTGCACGGCAACCAGACCGACCAGCGCGCACAGCACCGTCGTCAGCTGCAGCGTCCCGTCCGGCACCAGCCAGCGCACGAAATCATTGTTCGGCAACCGCACCGCGAAATCCTGGTCGGCGCGTCCAACCAGATGCAGCAGCGGCACAAGCAGCAGGATCGAGATGCCTTCCGTCAGGCTGCCGAGGATCAGGAACAGCAGCGCCGTCCAGGTCCGCCGCCCGCCGATCTGGGCGATGACGGCGCCGAACGCGGCGACATCGCGAAACAGCGACAGGCGGAGGATTGAGGACTTGGACATGTTTGCGCTCACCGCTGCCGACGGCCGGCCGTCAAATCCGTGGCCGCCAGGTCGCTTTCGATCAGCGCCACCGCCTCGCCAATCCTGTCGAGGCCGGTTGGAACTTCCAGCCGGAACACGCCGACATGGTTAGCGATTGCTGAACATTGGCGAAAATGCAGCGCCGCGAAATCGCCGGTGAGCGCCGCGCGGCCGAACCGCGTCACATAGGAGAATTTGATGATCGCCGGCAGGGCGGCAATGCCGGGCAAGGGCGTTATCATGGCCGTCGCGCCGCGCTCGAGCACATAGACCCTGGTCGCCGGCACCGTGCCGCCGGAGAAGGCGCCGTGCAGGCGATGCTGCATCTTCTCGATCTGCGGATGAACTTGCGGCCGCACCTCCGCCTGGCCAAGCGAAATCGCCGCCGCGGCGTCAGCCGCAAGCTTAATCTGGGGAAAGCCCGGAACGATCATCGGCGCGTCGGGTCTGGCGAGATCGAGCGCCACGACATCGTCGGTAAGCAATTCATGACCGGCCCGGATCAGCGCGCTTGCCGTCGTCGATTTGCCGGCGCCCTTGTCACCCGTGAAGATGGCGCCCCGGCCGGCCACTGCAATGGCGCTGGCATGCAGGACGAGCAGGCCACGCTGGTGCAGCAACAGCGCCATCACCGGCCCAAGCAGCGGGAAGGCTAGCAGCGCGTCGTCGACGCCCGGCGCCGGCTCGACGTCGATGCGGCCGGCATCGCTGATCAGGAAGGCGCCGACGGCATCCCATGCCAGATATTGCCGATCAGGCTCGAAGCGGAAGATCGTCGCCGCCTCGGACGAAGGCTTCGGCATGTCGATCGTACCGATGGTGATCAGGATATCCGCTGCCGCCGGCTCCGCCGGCTCCAGCTCGGGCAGCGCGACGTCGGACGCCACGGTCAGGCCATAGGCCCGGTAGTAGCGCCGCTCCCGCATGATCCCGCCATGGGGAGGAGGATCGTCGAGGTATGTGGCGAGCGGCTGGTTGCGCGGCATCATGCGGGGCTCCCGGCGTGCTGGACTTGCCGCAGCCACAGCGACAGCGAGGCCGACCGCCAGACATACTGGACATCCAGCGGCGCCGCCTGATCGGGTTGGCTGAGCAGCCGCGCATAGGCGGCGCTCACCTGCGGCAGGTTGACATAGGGCGCGATACGGCCGGCATCCGAAACCAGCAGCTGTTCCAGGAGGTCGCGGTGGTTGCGCACCATGCCGTTGACCAGATTGGCGGTGAAATCGATCTTGGTGCGCCGCCATTGCACCGCCGCCGGCAGGATGCCCTCCATGGCCCGGCGCAACACATAGCGGCCAAAGCCGTGGCTGAGCTTTTCCTCGCCCGGCAGCGACAGGCAGAATTCAACCAGCGGCTTGTCCCAGAAGGGGTAGCGCGGTTCGACGCCGAAATTGGCCGCCGCCTTGTCGAGCACCTCGAAAGAGTGCGGCACATAGCCGTTGGACAGGATCCAGCGATGGCTGAGCGCGTCGCTGGCCTGGACGCCGGGCGGCATGTATCCGGCCCGGTGGAAGCGGTCGATGATCTCGGTCCGCCTGGCCAGATCCGGATTGATCAGGTCGCGCCAGCCGCGGCCGCGCTGTGTGGGCCTGCGTATCCTGTTGAGAACCCGATCGGCCATCTGTCTCGCCCTGGCGATGCGCCAGGCCGGTCCGTAGAGAGTCAGGAACTGGAAATAGAGGCCGAGCGTGCTGTCGCCATAGGTGTTGGAGGCGCTGCGGACCTCGCGCCAAAGGTCCAGCCACCTTCCGCCATTGGCAAGCTCGTGCAGATGGCCGTGGCCCTGTGAGACGACCTCGTCGCCGCCATGGCCGTCAAGCAGCACCTTGATGCCCTTTGCGCCGGCAGTCCGGTAGATGCCGCGGGTCAGCGTCAGGCCCGGCGCCAGGAAGGTGCCCTCCTGTTCCTCCAGCACCCGTTCGAATTCGGCGAAGGGTGCGTAGTTGCCGACAGGGATCAATGTCGGGTCAGTCTTCTGCTGATCGAGCACGGCATCGATGAAGACCCGCTCGTCCATCGGCGAGCCCTTCTCGAAAACCAGCGAGAAGGTCGGCAGCTTTGGTTTCCGCTCGGCGGCGTTCTGCAGGCCGGCGACGCAAGCGATCGACGAGGAATCGAGGCCGCCGCTCAGCATCGCGCCGACCGCCTGGCTTCCGCGCATGCGGTTGCGCACCGATTGCGCGAAGAGATGGGCGAATTCCTCGGCCGCATCCGACCGACGCGGCCGCGCCGACGGCTCGATCTGCCAGTATCGGCGCAGCACCACCTGTTGCGCGCTGACGGTCAGGCTGTGGCGTGCCGGGAGGCTGAAAATGTCGCTGTAGGGGGTGGATTGCGGATCGTCGGGAAGCCCGGCAAGGAAGCCGGAAATCCGGTGCTCGCTGATGCGTGCGCCGACCCCGTCAAGCCCAAGCATCGGCCCGATCTCGGAGGCAAAGGCAAAACGCCGGTCCGCGGCGTGGTAGTAGAATGGCTTGACCCCGAAATGGTCGCGCGCGCAGAACAGCAGCTGCCGCTCGGCGTCCCAGATGGCAAAGGCGAAATCGCCTTGCAGATGCACGGGGCAGGATTCGCCCCAGCGCAGATAGGCGCGCATCACCAATGTCGCGTCGGCGACCGTCCTGTCGCGTATGCCCAGCCTTGCCATCAGCTCGTCGCGATTATCCAGCCGGCAATCGGCGGTGATGGCGAGCTTGCCGCCGGCCATGGTCAGCGGGCCGGGGCCGGCTTCATCCGTGGTGTTGAGCCAGGCGTGGCCAAGCGCAGTGCCGCTGTCCAGCCACCACGAATTGCCGTCGGGACCGCGATGGCGCATGCGGGCCAGCATTTGCTGGATGTCGCTCGCCCCGTCCGCCGCCGGCGGTCCCTGTCGCAGCAGGATTCCGGCGACGCCGCTCATCGGCTGCCGTGGTCGACCAGATGCGCGAAACCATCGACGGAGCCGCCAAGCACGACATGGTTGTCGCTGATCAGCCAGGCATGCGCCTTCAACTGCTCGCCCGTGCCGCGTTCGATGCCGATGCGGATGTTGGAGGCATTGCCCTGGCGCGCAAGAATATATTGGCCCGAAAGCGCCTGGGTAAGGCAAGAGGCGCGTGGCACGAATCGTGCGGCTGCGGCAACTCCCCAGGCGACGAGCCGCAGTTCGCCCATGCTGGCGCACTGGCGCGCATTGAGCCGGGTCACCATGCCGCGAACACGGTTGTAGGAGAACAAGGTCAGCCCCAGCCGGACGGTCGCGACCACCAGCAGGCAGTGGCAGAGAAAAAGCGCTTCCGAGCCGCTCAGGGACAAAACCCTGGCCAATCCCCGCCCGGGCCGGCGGCTCGCAGGCCTCGGTCTCTGGTCCGTTGCAGGTCTCTGCCGCGAGGTCATGGCCTTATGCGGAACCTGCCTAGACAAGTGCCTCATCGTGCAGCCTCGCAAGTCCGTTTTCGGCCAGGCCCTTCAGCAAGGCGTCGACGTCGGCCTTGCAGCGCTCGGCGTCGACATTGTAGCGCTCAAGCACGGCGCCGCGGATATCGGCGATCGACTTCGGCTCCCGGATCAGCTCCCAGATGAAAGCGCCGACGCCGTTGAGGCTGTAATAGATATTGGATTTCAGGTTGAGAAGCGCGATGCCGTCACCGAATTCGCAAGCCACGGCATCCCCTGTTGCGATTATGTAATCGTGCTCCGATGGGTTCCAGTTCATGCCAAAACCTCGTTTGCAACACACGGTGTACGCGTCGTCGGTTCAAAAAGGGAAAGTCGGGGATTTTCATCCCCGGCTCCATTCACGGTATTAAATCCCGGAGGCCCAACGTCACTCCTCCAGGATCAGGCTGGTCTCAGGAGAACGTCAGGTCGCCAATCGGGGTGTGCGCGGGAAACGACGCGTCGATTGCCGTGCTGCCACCGCCGCCCTGGGTGATGGTTTCAATCGAACCATGTACCGTCAGGCTTGGCGTTTCGTACTCGTGCTTTTCAACATTCTGTTCCATTTTACTCTCCAATGAGGACTGGAAACGGCCTGTCGAGTGCCGTCAGCACTTTCATGCTGCGATGCAATAGCTGCATGGCAACATTTATGAGTCAAGCGTGATTTACCTCTGGTTAATCAATTACGGGTTGCGGCCGTCACCATGCGTGTCCGAAATGCTCAAGATTCCGCCTCTGTCGAGCTGAAGCAAGATGCAATTTGCCTTCAGCACGGGCGATTCCTTAAGCAATTGAATTTGCTTGCATAAAAAAGTCTATAGCGATGGCGCTTTTTTAGGCATGGCTAAAAAGATGGATTCTTGTTAGCCAACTGCTGCGGATGATCAGAGAAGCGCCTCGATTGGGGCGGAATTTCAGCCCTATGTTGCGCCGCTTTGAGAGAGGGCGGCAAACGCTCTGGTTGCAAAATTTCGCACTGCGAAAGGAAAGACTTTACGGCGTCGAGGTTTTTGAGGATGCTTTGTTTCGCACTTGCAGCATAAACGTCCTGCAAACCGCATTTTGGAGACCATGGGTTCGATGGCCTTGCCGGAAAGTTCCTATGAACGACTTCGCGCCGCCGACTGCGCCGGCGAGATTGCCTATGTGCAGGCCTGCCTGCGCTTGTATTTCTCTGGCGCTGCCTCGACCGGCGATGTCTCGGCGCCTGGCCTTTCCGCCGCGGCCGTCGCCGACATCGCCAGGCTGAACAAGGTCGCCACCTTCGTTCTAAAGGCGCTGTCGCGCGCCCCGGCGGGCGAAAGGCCGGCTGAACTGTTCCAATGGCTCGACACCTATCGCCGGCGGACGGTTTCGATGAACGCCGCCTGCCTCATGGATTCGATGGCGATCCATCAGGCGCTGCGCGACAGGCAGATCGATTTCGTCTTTCTCAAAGGTCCCTTCCAGCAGCATCTGCTCTATGACGACCATTTCATGAAGCCTTCGGGCGATGTCGACATCCTGGTTTCTCCGGCAGGGTTCTCGAGAGCGCGCGATGCGCTGCGCTCGATCGGCTATGAGGTCTCGGGCAAGTCACGCTCCGTCTGGTGGGTCCGCTTCCTTGGCGAACAACACATGATCCGCGGCAACGGGCCTTCCACGGTCGATCTTCATTATCGGCTCCAGCAGCCCGGTTCGCCCAGTCCGCGCGATGCCGACGGGTTTCTGCGGCGCAAGCGGCTGGTCGAGATCACCGGCACCGAAGTGCCGTTCACCTCGGCCGCCGACACGCTGATGCTGTCCTGCATCAGCGTCGCCAAGGCCCTGTTCAACCGCGAACCCTGCGCCGGCTATGTCTGCGATATCAGGGCCAGCGCCAACCGTCTCGACGAAGCCGATCAGCAGCACGTGCTGGACGCGGCGGTGGACCAGGGGTTGGACGACACGCTGCTGCTCGGCCTGCGCGCCGCAGATGTGCTGCTGGGCGCCACAGGCACGCTTTTGTCCGAGCGGGCCAAGCCGATCCTGTCGCGCATCGGCAATGAGGACCTGCTCAACATGGTCATCGCGCCATGGCTGTCGTCCTTGCGGTGGCCGCAGCGGCGAACGGTGTTGTGGGAACTGTGCGGCAGGGCTCCCGTCCGCTACCTGGCCGAGGCCGGCTGGGCGGCGTCGGCGGATATCAGCCGCCGCATCTTCGAGCGGCCGGCCAGCCCGTGATGGCGGTGGCGTTGCAACACGTACAGGGCGAGGGCAAATCGGAACCTGTGCAAGAGGCTAACCCATGTCGATGACGAAATCAGAGGTCTGCGTGATCATCGCGGCCAAGAATGCGGCGCGCACGATCGCGGTCGCCATCGCGTCCGCGTTGCGCGAACCCGAGGTCGCGGAGGTCGTCGTCGTCGACGACGGCTCCACCGACAATACCGCCGAGGTAGCCCGCTCCGCCGACGATGGCAGCGGCCGGCTCGAGGTCATGCGCCTCGACGTCAATCGCGGTCCCTCCTTCGCCCGCAATGCCGCGATCGCCGGCTCGACAGCGCCGTTCATCAGCATCCTGGATGCCGACGACTTCTTTCTCGAGGGCCGGTTCCGCAACCTGTTTGCCGTCGCCGACTGGGATTTCGCGGCCGACAACATCATGCTCATCAGGGACGATGCGACGAGCGATGCGACCAAGATCGTCGCCCCGGATTTTGCCGCCGATCCGGAATTCCTCGACTTCGAGCGCTTCGTCGAAGGCAATATCTCCAGGCGCCGCGTGCAAAGAGGCGAGCTTGGCTTCCTGAAGCCGGTGATCAGCCGCGCCTTCCTCGACCGGCACCGATTGCGCTACGATGAAAGCCTGCGGCTGGGCGAGGACTACGAACTCTACGCCCGCGCGGTCGCCCACGGCGCGCGGTTCAAGGTCATCCGTTCCTGCGGTTATGGCGCCGTCGTGCGCGCTGATTCGCTGAGCGGCCGCCACAAGACGCAGGATTTGAAGCGACTGGCAGACGCCGATCTGGCGCTGCTCGCGATTGACAGCCTGCCGGAAGGCTCCAAGGCGGTGCTGCGGCGGCACGAGCGGCATGTGCGCGACAAATACCGGCTGCGCAATTTTCTCGACGTGAAGGCCGAGCGCGGGCTGGCTTCGGCTGCGGCCTACGCCTTATCAAGTCAGTCCAACCTGGTCCCCATCGTCCAGGGCGTGGCCTCCGACAAGCTGGAGGCGCTGTTTCGGCGCGTTGGCCTCGTGTCCGGGCAAAAACGCGTGCCGCCGCTGCGTTTCCTGATGGCCGGGACAAGTGCTGGCAAGGAGCGGTAAGGGCGGGGGAATGCCTGCTTCACCCGCTAGGAAGCAGGCACTTCGCGCAAACCATTTCCACCGGATTTATGAGTTTACGAATTGGGTGGTTGCCTCACGGCTCCGACGATGGCAGTCTATGTTGCGGTGCAGCAAATTGAACGACCAACCGAACTGGCCCCCGATCGGATTGGTCCGGCGTCTCTCCCGTCAAAAGGAGTTGGACGGTGCGGTACGAGCTTTTCGGCCCCGCTTTTGGGGATTGGCCAGTGGTCGGCAAGGTAAGCCGGCGATGACAGGAATTTAAGCCCATGGCCTCGATATTTGGCTTCAGATCAAGGGATCCCGCCCGCGACCGGCAGGCCGACATAGCGCGCCTCGACCGGCTGGCGAAATTGTTCGAGCAGATCGCCGCCGAGATCGAGGCCGAGAAGACCGGCCTGGAGAGCCGCTACCGCAAGACGGCCACCAACGCGGCCTTTCTCGTCGAAGCCATGGAAAACGGCTCCGCTTCCGACAGGCGCTCATCCGAAGTCAGCGCGCTGACGCAATCGATCCTGAATTGCGAGCGCCGCATCGCCGCATTGTCGCGCCAGGACGGCCTGATGAAGGAGCTCCGTCATTCGCTGGATAGGGTCTTCGACGAGGATAGGGCGTCCGATTCGGTCGCCGAGGTCGATGTCACCAGGCCCGCGGGAACCGGCCGGGCGTGACGATAAAGGCATGGGACTACTTCAAAGGCACGATGCAAGCCTCAAAGGGATGATGCAAGACAGAGGGATTTCGGGAGGGGCAAAGAGGAGGCCAAGGTTGGCCCGTTTGGAAGCGGTTCAAACGTCGACTTTGGGTTGGGGACGCACAGCGCAAAGGTGAGTTTGGTATGAATTCGGATTCGAAAACCACGTCCATGACAGCAATTGGCGCAACCTGCGTCGCGCATGAGACCCGGCAAGCCGACCTGCGGCGGCTGGGCTTGATCGGCGGGCTGCTTCTGGCTGCGCTCGGCAGCCTCTTTGCGGCTCCCGCGCACGCACAGGATATCCAGTCGGCTCCCTCTTTCGTCGATGATTTCAAGAGCTTCGATCGGTCGCGCTGGTATGTGTCCGATGGCTGGAGCAACGGCAGTCATCAGAATTGCACCTGGTCGAAGGGGCTGGTCGAGCTTTCGGACGGTGTGCTGTCGCTTGGCTTCGAAAAGCAGAAGCTGAAGGATCGCGAGTTCGCCTGCGGCGAGGTCCAGACCAAGCAGCGCTTTGGTTATGGCACCTATGAGGCGCGGTTGAAGACCGATGCCGGCTCCGGCCTCAACGCGGCGTTCTTCACCTATATCGGCCCGTCGGACAAGCAGCCCTGGGACGAGATCGACTTCGAGATCCTGACCAAGGACACCTCCAAGGTGCAGGTCAACGCCTATATCGACGGCAAGGGCAAGAACGAGAAGCTGGTCGAGGTGCCGGGCGGCACCGACAAGGCCTTCAACGACTACGCCTTCGTCTGGGAGAAGGACAGTTTGCGCTGGTACGTCAACGGCCAGCTGGTGAACACCATCACCGACCCGGCGAAGCTGCCCAGCCATGCGCAGAAGATCTTCTTCAGCCTTTGGGGCAGCGACACCATGAAGGGCTGGATGGGCGCGTTCGCGGATCCGGGCCGCAAGCTTTCGCTGCAGGTCGAACGCGTCGCCTTCACCGCGCTCGGCGACCCCTGCCAGTTTCCGGAATCGCTCGTATGCAGCGTAAAAGAGTTGGGAAAGACGAATTGAACCGGCCGGACCGAAAACGGGTCGCGGCCATGGATGGGAATGAAACCGAATGAACTTGACGGTGTTTGGAATTGGCTATGTCGGCCTCGTGCAGGCGGCGGTGCTTGCCGAGGTTGGCCACCAGGTTGTTTGCGTCGACATCGATGAAAACAAGGTGGAGCGCCTCAACCAGGGTTTCGTCCCGATCTTCGAGCCAGGCCTCGAAAGCATCGTCAGGGAGAATCACGCCGCCGGCCGCATCAAATTCACCACCGATGCCGCCGCCGCCGTCCGGCACGGTGAAATCCAGATGATCGCGGTCGGCACGCCGCCCGGCGAGGACGGCTCGGCCGACCTCAAATATGTGCTGGCGGTCGCCGAGACCATCGGCCGCGAGATGGACACCGCCAAGATCGTCGTAGGCAAGTCGACCGTGCCGGTCGGCACCTGCGAAAAGGTGAAGGCCAGGATCGCCAAGACGCTGAAGGAGAGAGGGCGCGAGGACCTGAGCTTCGACGTCGCCTCCAATCCCGAATTTCTCAAGGAAGGCTCGGCCGTCGCCGACTGCATGAAGCCCGACCGCATCATCGTCGGTACTTCGAGCGAGGAGACCGAGGCGGTGATGCGCGAGCTCTACGCGCCCTTCAACCGCAACCACGAAAAGATGATCGTGATGGACGTGCGCAGCGCCGAATTCACGAAATACGCCGCCAACTGCATGCTGGCCACCAAGATCAGCTTCATGAACGAGATGGCCAATCTGGCCGAGCAGCTCGGCGCCGACATCGAGGAGGTGCGCAAGGGCATCGGCAGCGATCCGCGCATCGGCTACCACTTCATCTATCCGGGTCTCGGCTATGGCGGCTCGTGCTTTCCCAAGGACGTCCGTGCCCTGATCAAGACCGCCGAGGGCGTCAAGTTCGACGCCAAGCTGCTGCGTGCCGTCGAGGAGCGCAACAACGACCAGAAATCCGTGCTGTTCGACAAGGTGAACCGCTATTTCAAGGGCAATCTCAAGGGCAAGACCTTTGCGCTCTGGGGCCTGGCTTTCAAGCCCAACACCGACGACATGCGCGAGGCGCCGGCGCGTGTCCTGATGGAAGCGCTGTGGAACGCCGGCGCGACCGTGCAGGCTTACGATCCCGAGGCGATGCAGGAATGCCAGGCCATCTATGGCCTGCGCGACGACCTGATGCTGTGCGGCACCAAGGAAGCCGCCCTGCGCGGCGCCGATGCGCTGCTCATCGCCACCGAATGGAAGAGTTTCCGCGCCCCGTCCTTCGATGCGTTGAAGGACGCGCTGACCACACCGGTCATCTTCGACGGCCGCAACCTCTACGACCCCAAGGTCGTGGCGCGCTACGGCATCGAATACCACTCGATCGGCAGAATGGCGGCATGACAGCGAGTGTGGAAGGCAAGCAGGATTTGGCACACGCGCGCGGCGCGGAAAGGAGTTGTGGCTGATGGTGCTGGACGTAAAGCCGGAGCAAATCACCAAGGATCATTTCGATCTCATCGCGATCGGTTCCGGCTTCGGTTCGGCCTTCTTCCTGCACGAGTTCGCCAAGCGGCGTAAGGCGCGCATCCTGGTGCTGGAATGGGGTCGGCACAACACGCATGAATGGCAGCTCGGCGAGAACGCCAACACCGACATCGACGACGAGACGACCTACAAGACCAACTCCGACAAGCCGTGGAACTACACGATCGGACTGGGTGGCGGGACCAACTGCTGGTTCGCGCAGACGCCGAGGTTCCATCCCAACGACTTCAGGCTGAAAAGCGCCTATGGCATCGGCAATGACTGGCCGATCAGCTATGACGATGTCGAGCCGTTCTACTGCGATGCCGAAGAGATCATGTCGATCTCCGGCGATCCGGACATGGCGGCGATGCTGCCGCGCTCGAAGCCGTTTCCGCAACCGCCGCATCGCATGTCGACGCCCGACAGGATGATGAAGGCGGCCCAGCCCGACCAGCACTTCGTCATGCCGACCGCCCGCGCCCGGGTGCCGACCGCACAGCGCACCTCATGCTGTGCCAACCTGCGCTGCTGGCTGTGCCCGGTCGACGCGAAATTCACTGTCAACAACGGCCTGATGCATGTCTTCGAGCATCCCGACGTTTCGGTCTGCCTCGGCGCGGAAGTGCGCAGGCTCGATCAGGTCGGCGGCACGGTCCGTTCGGTCACCTTCGTTCATGACGGCAAGGAGTATCAGGTCAGCGGCGACCTCTTCATTCTCGGCGCCAACGCCATCCAGAGCGCTGCGATCATGCTGCGCTCCGGCCTGGGAGACGAATTCGTCGGGCGCGGCCTGCATGAATCCTATGGCTGGAATTTCGAGGTCTATCTCGACGGCGTCGACAATTTCGACGGCAGCACCATCACGACAGGCCTGAATTTCGGCCTCTATGACGGTCCGCACCGGTCCGAGCACGCGGCCGCACTGGTCTATTTCGAAAACCGCTGGCAGCACGGGATGCGCGCCGAGAAGGGGCGGCTGCGCCAGACGCTGCCGCTGGTCGTGGTCACCGAAAACCTGCTCGATGACGAGAATTTCGTCACCCTCGACGAGGACGACAATGCCTTTGTCTCCTTCAAGGCGCCGTCGGACTATGCGGTCAAGGGCATGGCCCGGGCGCTGGACAAATTGCCGGGACTGCTTGCCCCGCTGCCGGTCAAACGGCTTTTTGATCGCGGCATAAGGCCGACGGAATCGCATGTCCAGGGCACGCTGAGGATGGGCACCGGCCCGGCCGATTCGGTGATCGACAGCAACATGATCCATCACCGGTTGAGAAACCTGGTTGTCGTCGGCACCAGCACCTATCCGAGCTGCTCCTGCGCCAACCCAAGCCTGACCGCGGCGGCTTTGTCGCTGCGGGCGGCGAGCCGGATCGCGTGAGAGGAGCGGGCCGATGATCGAAGTCACACGGCGTTCGGCACTGGCCATCCTGGCGGGCGGCGTTGCCTCGACAGGCGTCGCCTACGCGGCCGTCTCCTCGTTTTCGGACGAGGATCTGGTTCGCGTCACGCTGGAAAAATATCTCGGCAGGCTGAACATGCGCATCGAGCATCTGCAGCAGTTCGTGCTGGAGTTCCGCAACCGCAATCCCTGGATATTTCCGAGCCAAAAGCTGGGCGATGCCGTCACCTTGCTTGAAAAGACCAAGCTCGGCCAGGCGCGCGGATTGCTGCCGCGGCAGAAGCAGCATGATCTCAGGCATTTCGATCGCTGGGCCGTCGCCGAGTTCCATATGCTGACGGACTATGCCTGGCGCAGTTCGCCCGACGACCCCATCCGGTTCACCGGATGGAACTCATGCACCAATCCGTTCGCGACGCTTCATCCGCCACAGAGCGCTTGAGGCGCCTTCGACGCGGCTCTTCATCGGCCGCATGACTGAAACGCGAGAAGACCAGGAGCCAGGATCATGAAAGTCCTCTTTGCCAGCGGCAACGGCTATCCGCCCGAGTTCGGTGGCGGCGTCCAATCCAGCACGCATCATCTGGTGCAGCAGCTGATCGAACATGGCCATGAGGCATCGGTGCTCGCCGCCCTGTTCGGCGACGGCATGTTCGGCCTCAAGGCGCGCGCCAAGATGAAGCTCATGCGGCAACCGGCGGTCGTCGACAGCTTTCCCGGTTACCCGGTGATCAGGACATGGTTTCCCTGGGAGGCGGCAGGGTTTGCCGTCAAGAAACTGAAGCCGGACGTGACGGTGGTCCAGTGCCACAAATCGGTTCCGCTCGGCAAAGCGCTGCAGGCCGAGGGCGTGCCGCTGGTCGTCTATCTCAGAAATGTCGAGTTCCACGAGCTGGGCGGTGATTTGCGCGAGTTGGGTTCCGCACTCTACATCGCGAATTCGGAATTCACCGCGCGCAGCTACAAACGGGAATTCGGCATCGAGGCGACGGTCATCCCGCCGACCATCAACCCGACGCAGTACAGCACGCCGACCACGGGCCAGTTCGTCACCCTGATCAATCCCTATGAGGAAAAGGGCTTCGAACTGGCGGTGCGCATTGCCGGCGCCTGCCCGGAAATCCCGTTCCTGTTCGTTGAAAGCTGGAAGCTCGAGGACGATCATCGCGCGCGCATCGAAGAGACGATCGCGCCGCTCGGCAATGTCACGCTGGAGAGCCGCACCAACGACATGAAGACGATCTATGGCCGCACCAGGATCCTGCTTGCGCCCTCGAAATGGGAGGAGGCCTGGGGCCGCGTCGCGTCCGAGGCCCATTGCAGCGGCATCCCGGTCGTCGGCTCACGGCGCGGCGGCCTGCCCGAGGCCATCGGCCCCGGCGGCACGGTGCTCGACTATGACGCGCCGCTCATCGACTGGGTCGCGGCCGTCAGGCTGCTGTGGAACGACAACAAGGAATATGAGCGGGTCTCGGGTCTGGCGCGCGGCTTCGCGGCGCGTCCGGAACTCGATCCCGATCGCCAGTTCGTCACCTTCTTCTCGATCCTGGACAGGGCGGTGCGGCAGCGCGCGCTGCAGGCGGCGTAGCCAGCGTTCGGGAAGGCCGCCCGATCAAGCCGGGCGCTTGACCCGGCTTTTCAGCGTTTCGTAGCCGCGGGCGCCAAGCAGGGCGCGGGCGAGCGCCTTGGCGGCGCCCTTGCGGCCTTGCTGCGAGTTGATCTGCCGCAGCCTGGCCGGCAGGTTGCGCGCTGCCTGGCCGAGCGCCGGCAGCGACAGCGCGTCGGGGAAGCTCACCATATGCGTTTCGACGCACAGCACCGGCTTGCCCGACAGTTCCGTGATCTTCAGCGCCTGCGCATGCTCGCTTTCGATGAACAGGATGGCATTGGATTTGCGGTAGAAATCGGCCTTGAAACTGCCATGCGCGCCGAGCCGCTGGCGCTCCGCCTTGCTCGGCAGGTCGAGCATGATCAGCTGGTCGTACAGGATGCCGTTCTTGGCCAGCCACGCCTCGGTCAGCGCGCGGTATTTCTCCAGCCGGCTGGTGACCAGCCAGCCGATCCTGTGGGTCGGCGCGTGAAGCGGCCGCGCTTCGCTGAGGAACTTCTCATAGGCCGGACCATCGTCGTTTTCCGCCTCGGTCGGATCGAGGCACAGCACGCCGTCTATGTCGACGCAGCACTCTCCCAGGAATTTGTGATGCATGAAATTCCACTGGAACATGCGCGGATGCGGCACGACCTCGAAGACGACGTCGATTTCCTGATGCTGCGGCTGCAGGCCGAACACGGCGGCATAGGTGAAGTCGGCCTCGATGCCGGCGGCCTGGATGCGGGCACGGGCGTCGCGCATGGCGTTGCCGCCGGCGACGCTGTCGTCGATCACCAGCACCTTGCGCATGTCCGAGACCTTACGGTCGAGCGCTGCGCGCCGCTTGGTGACGCCTGATGTGTAGACCCGGCCTTCCAGGAAGCTATCCAGGTCGGTCATAGGAATGTTCGCCGCAAGGCTGACCAGCGTCGCGGCCAGCACGCCGCTTCTGGGCACGCCGACCACCAGGTCGATGTCGCGCGGCAGCCGGTGAAGGTTGCCGACGATGGTGTCGTTCATGTCGGAGATCGATCGGTAGTGCATGGATCAGACCTGATGTTCGTGTGGATGGGTTAGCCGGCAAAGGCGCCGAAATTATTGCGCCTCGCGCGGCGTTGCCGCCGGCTGTCTTGCCGGCAGCATTTTCACGGCCTCACGCAAGGCCTCGCGGCCGGATGCGAAGGCCAGCGCGACGACAATGGTGATGAGGTAGGCAAGGACGGCGCCGCTGGCCAAGGCGACGACATGCTGCTGCGGCAGCATCGGCTTGATCAGCCAGACCGCCGCCAGCGCCAGATGCGCGCCGAGCACGAACGGCGTTGCGGCGCGCAGCACATGGCTGGCTTGCAGCGGTCCGCTCCTGCCGACATAGAGCCACAGGAACGGCGTGCGCAGATATTCGCTGACCGCATAGGCGATCGCCACGCCGAGCGCGCCATAGGGCAGGCCGATCGCGAAGGCGAGCACCGAGGTCACGGCCGTGATGATGCCCCAGCGCATGAAGTCGCCGGAGCGGCCCTGGCTGACGAAAAGCCAGCCAGCCGGGTTGTTGAGCGGCTGCAGCAGCCCGGCAAAGCCGAGCGCCAGGAAGATCGCAGCACTTGCGCGCCACTGTTCGCCGAGAACGAAGGGGATCAGCACATCCGACATCGCGGTGGCAAAGGCGACGCCGGGCAGCGCCACCAGAAGGATCAGCGGCATGACGCGCAGATAGGCGCTGCGGTAGCGGTCCGGTTCGTCCTTCAGCCTGGACAGCGCCGGCACCATGACCTTCGACAGCGGATTGGTGATCTGGCTGAGCGGGAACAGAAGCAGCTTGTAGGCGCGGTCGTAGAGGCCGAGTTGCTGCTCGCCCCAGTATTTGCCGATCAGCACATTGTCGAGGTTGCGGGCGAAGAAATTGGCGAAGTTGAAGCCGGTAATGCCGGCGCCGAAATTGATCAGCTCGCCGATCCCGGCGACCTTGCGCGGCAGGCCGGGCCGCCAGCGCGAGCTTGCCCAGTAGCACAGCGTCGGCAGCACCGCGCCGGTCAGCGTGCCGGCAAAAAGCGCCCAGTAGGAGCGGTCGATGAAGGTCCAGGCGATCGATACGACCAACCCGGCGACGGCACTGGCGACGTCGATGACCGCCAGGCGGCCGAACTGCATGCGCCGCGTCAAAAGCGCCAGGTGCTGGGCGCCGAGCCCATAGGCCATGATCTGCAGCCCGAACGCGGCGACCAGCCCGGCCACGCGCGGCTCGCCATAGAAGGCGGCGACCAGCGGTGCCGCGCCCGCGAGCACGCAGGCAAGGATCGCGCTGACCGCGACATTGATCCAGAAGAGGTAGTTCACCTCCTCGTGGCGGATGCCCGATTTCTGGATCGTTGCCTGGGTCAGGCCGAAATCCTGGAACAGCGCGATGAAGGCCAGCACCGGCGCGCACATCGCCACGACGCCGAAATCCTGCGGCGACAGCAGCCGCGACAGCACGATGACGGATATGATCTGTGTCGCGACCCGCACCGATTGCGACATGGCGGTCACCACCGCGCCGCGCCCGACGGATTTGCGCAGCGAGCCTTCCGGCGGATCGAATGGGTTGGCTTCCAAATTCAGGATTCCTGATTTTTGCGCGGATTTCCGTACCTTGAAAATCCACGCCCGCCGCCAGCCCCAAACTACGGCAATAATTTTGCAGTGCAACAGAAAATGTCCATGGCGGCGCCAAAAATGTTGCGATGCAGCAAGAGCTGTACTAGCATCCCTGTGGGTGGGGTCAAACAGCGGTCGAGTTTTCATGCTGCATGTCTTGTACCTGGTGCACGATGTTTCCGATCCGGCGGTTCGCCGACGGGTCACAATGCTCAGGACAGGCGGCGCCCGGGTCACCCTGGCGGGCTTTCGCCGCACCGCAACCCCGATTTCCGATATAGAAGGATTGCAGCCGATCGACCTCGGCGCGACGCGCGACGGCCGATTCGCCCAGCGTCTGGCGGCGGTGGCGAAAGCGACGGTTTCGATCGGCGCGAAGTTGAAAGGCATGCCGCGGCCCGATCTCATCATCGCGCGCAATCTGGAAATGCTGGCGCTGGCGCGCCGCGCCAGGTCGGCTTTCGGCTCCGCTGTGCCGATCGTCTATGAATGTCTCGACATCCACCGCCTTGTGCTCCGCGACGACATGCTGGGCAAGGCGCTGCGCGCCACGGAACGCCATCTGGCGCGCGACGTGAAGCTGCTGGTGACCAGTTCGCCCGCCTTCATCGCCAATTATTTCAAGCCCTTCCGCCAGGTCGCCGCCCCCGTCGAGCTGGTCGAGAACAAATATTTCGAGGCCGCGGCGATCCTGCCCGGCGAGCGTGAGCCGGTGGAAGCGCCTGCCGCCCCGCCATGGCGAATTGGCTGGTTCGGAGCGCTGCGCTGCCGGCGTTCGCTCAAGCTTCTGGCCGATTTCACCCATCGCATGGATGGACGTTTCGAAGTCGTGCTGCGCGGGCGTCCGGCGCTCTCCGAATTCCCGGATTTCCACGCCTTCGTCGATGCCGAACCTTATCTGTCGTTTCGCGGACCCTATCGCAATCCGGAGGACATGGCGGGGATCTATCAGGACGTGCATTTCTCCTGGGCGATAGATTTCTTCGAGGAGGGGCAGAATTCGGAATGGCTGCTGCCCAACCGCCTCTATGAAGGCTGCCGCTTCGGGGCGGTGCCGATCTCGATGGGCCATACCGAAACCGGACGGTTCCTCAGCCGGCAGCACATCGGCGTCCTGTTGCCCAAGGCGACGCCCGACGCGCTTGAAACCGCACTCGGCACGATGGACGAGCATCGCTTCGGCAGGCTGAAGGCGCGCGTGCTGGCCCGCAATCCGAGGACGTGGAGCTACGATCGCAGCGACTGCAGCGCGCTGGTCGAAAAACTGCGCCGCCTGACCACCGTGCGCGAACCCCTCGCGGCCGAGGCCCTGGCATAGGATGAACCATCGCCCAATGACGCAAGCGCTTCCCTCCAGCCTGATCGTGATTCCTTGCCTGAACGAGGCAGCCCATATCGGTGCGCTGCTTGGCCAGCTCTGCCCGGCGGCGGCAAGGCTTGGCGCCCGGATCGTCGTCGCCGATGGCGGCAGCACCGACGGCACGCTGGCCATTGTCGGAGAGATCGCCGCGAAGGACCCGCGCGTCATCCTGCTCCACAACAAGCGCCGCATCCAGAGCGCGGCGATCAATCTCGCCGTTGGCACTTTCGGTGAAGGCGCGGAGTATCTCATCCGCATCGACGCGCATGGCGGCTATCCCGACGATTATTGCGACCGGCTGCTCGAGGAAGCGCTGGCCACATCAGCCGATTCGGTCGTGGTTTCGATGCTGACCAGCGGCAGCGGCACTGTGCAGAAATCGGTCGCCGCGGCGCAGAATTCGAAACTCGGCACCGGTGGTTCCAAGCATCGTCACCTCTCCGCCGGAGAATGGGTCGACCACGGTCATCACGCGCTGATGCGGATATCGGCCTTCGGCGCTGTCGGCGGCTATGACGAGACCTTCAGCCACAATGAGGATGCCGAGCTCGATTACCGGCTGCGGCAGGCCGGTTACAAGATCTGGATGAGCGGCAAGACGCAGATGGTCTACTATCCTCGCGCCTCGCTCAAAGGCCTCTATTTCCAGTATCTCGGTTATGGCCGCGGCCGCGCCAAGAATGTGCTGAAACACCGCGTCATCCCGAAGGTCCGGCAGATGGTGCCGCTGGCGGTCTTCCCGGTGGTGCTTCTGGCGGCCTTCTCCTTCGTGCACTGGATCGCGGCCGTGCCGCTGCTGATCTGGGCCTCGGTCTGCCTGGGCTATGGCCTGGTGACGGCCATTCGCCAGCGCAATGCCGACATCGCGCTGGCCGGCGTCTCGGCCATGGTCATGCATTTCGGCTGGTCCGTCGGCTTCTGGCTGCAGCTTTTCGGCCTCGGCGCGCGACGCGGGGTGGCGTGATGGTGGTTCAGTCCAGGAACCGCAGTATCGACATCGGTGTGTGCACGTTCCGCCGGCCGGAACTGGCCGACACGCTGCGCTCGCTCGCCGCCATGGACATGCCTGAAGGGTTCGATGTCAGCGTCATCGTCGCCGACAATGACGACACGCCGAGCGCAGAGGCGCTGGTGACGGCGCTGTCGCAGGAATTGGCGCTGCCGGTCCGCTACCGGCATGCCCCGGCGCGCAACATTTCGGTCGCCCGCAACGCTTGCCTCGATGCCAGCGAGGCGGATTTCCTCGCCTTCGTAGACGACGATGAGACGGCCTCGGCCCGTTGGCTGGCCGAGCTGGTGGCGACGGCCGAAGACAGTGGTGCGACAGCCGTGCTCGGCCCGGTGCGGGCGCTCTACCGCCCGGATGCGCCCGACTGGATGCGGCGCGGCGATTTCCATTCGACCTTGCCGGTCTGGGTGCGCGGCGAGATCCGCACCGGCTACACCTGCAACGTCCTGCTGCGCATGGGATCGGACAGCCTGCGCGGCCGCCGCTTCAGCCTGGCGCGCGGCCAGACCGGCGGTGAAGACACCGAATTCTTCGACCAGATGGTCAGGGCCGGTGGCCGCATCGCCTTCGCTCGAGAAGCTTGGGTGGATGAGGTCGTGCCGCGCTCAAGGGCCGCGTTCGACTGGCTTGGCCGCCGTCGCTTCCGTGTCGGCCAGACGCACGGTCACCTCTTGGGCAGCACCGCGCGTGGCATCGGGCTGATCAAGCATGTCGGCTTGGCCTCCGCCAAGGCAGCCTTTTGTTTCGTAGCGGCACTGCCCGTCGTCGCCAGCCCGGTGCGCAGGAACCGCAGCGTGCTGCGCGGCATCATGCATGTCGGTGTCGTCAGCGGCCTTGTCGGCGTCCGCGAACTCCGTCTCTACGGTCAATCCTCACCTGGGGAAGGAGGCAAGCGTGCAGCCTGACGTCTCCCCAACCCCCGATGCTTCAGCCCCCGATGTTTCCTTTGTCATCGCCGCCTACAATGCCGAGGCGACGCTCGACCGCGCGATTGCCAGCGCCATCGCGCAGAAGGGTGTCAGCGTCGAGATAATCGTCGTCGACGACCAGTCGCGCGACGCCACGCTCGACGTGGCGCGAGCCTATCCCGGAGACATCGTGCGCGTTGTGGCGCTTGCCAGGAATCGCGGTCCCGGCGGCGCCCGGAATGCCGGGCTCGACGTCGCGCGCGGCAGGTGGGTCGCGGTGCTCGATTCCGACGATGCCGTCTTTCCCGGCCGTCTCGCCGCCATGATCAGCCGCGCCGAAAAGGCGGATGCCCAGATTGCCGTCGACAACCTCCAGGTCATCCGCGAGGACGGTGTGGTCGAGGATGCGATGTTCCCGCGGCTGTATCTGGAAGGCCTGCGCGAGATTTCGCTGGCCACCTACATCGCCGGCAACATCGTCTTCGAATCGAAGTTCAACCTCGGCTACCTCAAGCCGATCTTCCAGCGCCGGCTCCTCGATGAGAACCGGCTTCGCTATGACGAGAAGCTGAGGATCGGCGAGGACTACATCCTGTTTGCCGAGGCGCTCGCCAAGGGCGGCAAATGCGTGGTCGAGCCGGAGATCGGCTACGCCTACCATATTCGCAGTGGCTCCATCTCGCGTGTGCTCGAGCTTCACCATGTCGAAGCGATGCGCGACGCGGATGCCGTATTCGCTCGAACCCATCGGATGGACGAGGCGGCCCAGGCGGCCTTTGCCCGGCGCGGCCGCAGCCTGCGCAAGGCGGCCTCCTTCCTGGCGATGGTCCAGCACATCAAGGCGCGGTCCCCGCTCAAGGCGATCCGGACGGCACTAAGCGACCCGGCTGCGGTCAGGCATATGGGCATGCCGATCGCCGTGCGGTTGCGACGAGTAGCGGCACAGTTTGCCGTGGGGGCGGGGAGGTGAAGATGCAGGCACATGGAGGGATTTTTCGTGGCCTGTGAATGGACTGAAGTCGATCTCCTCAGAAGGAATTTGCGATGAAGAAAATCAGGAAAGCCGTGATACCGGTGGCGGGGCTTGGAACACGGTTCCTGCCGGCGACCAAGTCGATGCCGAAGGAGATGCTTCCCGTCGTCGACAGGCCAGTCGTGCAATATGCGGTGGACGAGGCCTTCGAAGCCGGTATCGAGCACATCGTGTTCGTGACCGGCCGCAACAAGGCGGTCATCGAGGACTATTTCGACCTGCATCCGGAATTGATCGGAACCCTGGAGCAGACCGGCAAGAAGACCCAACTGGAGGCGCTCGAAAGCATGCTGCCGGTGGCCGGCGCCACCTCCTTCATCCGCCAGCAGTCGCCGCAGGGCCTGGGCCACGCCGTCTGGTGCGCCCGCGAGGTCATCGGCAACGAGCCCTTCGCCCTGCTTTTGCCCGACATGGTCTCCTTCGGCGGGCGCGGCTGCCTGGCCGAAACCGTCGATCTCTATGAGCGCACCGGCGGCAACGTCATCGCCGTCGAACGCTGCGATCCGAGCGAGACCAACAAATACGGCATTGTCGGCCGCGGCGCCGAAATCGGCGGCGGTTTCGAGGTTACGGCCATGGTCGAAAAGCCGGCCCCGGCCAACGCGCCGTCGAACTTCTACATCAATGGCCGCTACATCCTGCAGCCCGAGATCTTCGCGCTGCTGGGCAATCAGCAGCGTGGCGCCGGCAACGAGATCCAGCTGACGGATGCCATGGTCCGCCTGTCGAAGGACCAGCCGTTCTTCGCCCAGCCTTTCCTGGGCCGCATGTTCGACTGCGGATCCAAGGAAGGCTTCATCCAGGCCAACATCGCCTTCGCGCTGGCGCGCAACGACATGAAGGGCCCGGTTTTCGAGATGCTTCAGGAGTTCGTCCGGTCGCATGAACGCCAGGAAGAAGCCGCATAATGCCCATCTTTCGGGAGTATTGCCGAATGGCTGGCGGCGAGGGGCCGACAGGCCCCCGTCGTCTGGCATGAAGCTTGCGTTGCTTCCCGGCAATGCTCCCGATCGTTGAGGCGCCTGCAAGCCAAAGCATGATCCCGGAAAGTGGATCCCGGTTTCCGGAAAGATCATGCTTAAAACTGAGACAGGTCATGATCCCGAAAGTTTACGGAAAAGATCATGCCCGAACAAAGAGATAGAGCCTCAACCCGATGATCGGGAACGCAACGGGCTCTGGGATTGGACCGACGATGAATTATGCCAACTTTCCTCTCGACAAGAGGATGCCATTGCCGAATTCGGACGCAGGAAACGGCGAAGACTTCATCGATATCGAGCGGCTGCTTGGCATGGCTGCGCGGCAGGCCAAGGTGGTTGCCGTGTGCGCCGCCATCGGTCTTTTCCTGGGCATGCTCTATCTGCAGACAACGCCGCCCAAATATGTGTCGGTCTCGAGCGTTCTGATCGACGAGGGCCTGAACAAGATCGTCGACGACATCTCGGCGGCGTCGACGACCATGCAGACGGATTCCGCAATTCTGAGCCAGATCGAGATCCTGACCTCGACGCGGCTCGCCGCGGTGGTCGTCGACAAGCTCAAGCTCGACCAGAACGACGCGTTCATGAACCCGCCGCAATCCGCGCTCGCCCAGGGCGTCGGGCTGATCCGCGGCCTGATCCAGTACGTTCACCCAAGCTCACCCATGCCGGGCATGGGTGACATCAGCAAGCTTGATCCGGCTACGCGCGATGCGCTGATCGCCACGTCGCGCCGCGACTATGCGATCCTCAAGCTGCAGAACGAGATCCGGGCGGATCGTGTCGGCCGAAGCTACGTCATCGCGCTTGGCTACCAGGCGACGGATCCCGGTCTGGCGAAAGCGATCACCAAGGCCTATGCCGACGCCTACCTGGCCGATCAGCTCGATGCCAGCTTCGACGCCACCGAGCGCGCGGCGGTTTGGCTGCAGGGCCGGCTGACGGAACTGCGCGAAAGCTCGCAGCAGGCATCGCTGGCGGTCGAGAAATTCAGGGCCGAACACGGCCTGTCCGCCAACAGCGATGGTCAGCTGATGAGCGACAAGCAGCTTGCCGACCTCAACGCCCAGCTGATCGTGGCACAGGCCGACACCGCGCGCGCCAGCGCCCGCTACCAGCAGTACAAGTCGATCGTCGAAAGCGGCTCCGACAACGCCTTCAACGATGCCGCCATTTCGAGCGATCAGCCGAGCAGTTCGGTCATTTCGGCGCTTAAGACCCGCTACCTCACCGTCGCCAAGCGGCAGCAGGATGTCGAGGCGAATTTCGGACCCAACCATCCTCAGGCCGTGGCGCTTGCCAAGGAGAAGGCCGATATATCGAAGCAGATTTTCGGCGAGCTGAAGCAGCTCACCGAAAGCTATCGCAACGAATATGAGGTGGCGCTGGCGCGCGAGACGGCGCTCAGGGCCAATGTTGCCGCCGCTCAGGGCAAGAGTTCCATCGACAACCAGTCGCAGGTCCAGTTGCGCGACCTCGACCAGAAGGCGACCGCGCTCACCACGCTCTATCAGACCTTCCTCGGCCGCTATGAGGAAGCCGCGCAGCAGCAATCCTTCCCGGTCGGCAAGATCCGTATCATCTCGGACGCCTCGACGCCGCTCTCCGCCTCGAGCCCGCGCACCGTCATCGTGCTCGGCCTGTCGCTCGTGCTCGGCGTGCTGATGGGCGCCGGCTTCGGCGGCCTCAACGAGTTCAACGAGCGGTTCTTCCGGACCGGCGAGGAGGTCCGCGACCGCGTCGGCCTCAAATTCCTCGGCTATTTGCCGACCGTCGGCAGCAGGCCCGCCAAGGAGGACAAGCAGGCAGAGGCTCTGCCGGATGCCAAGAAAGCCAGGTCGCCGGCGGCCATCGAAAGACGGGCGCGCATGCGGGTCAGCATCGACGCGCCGGCGTCGATGTTCTCCGAGACGCTGCGCAGCGCCAAGATCGCCTTTGATGTCGTCATGGAAGGACAGGGCAGCCGCGTCGTCGGCGTCATCTCGGTGCTTCCCGGCGAAGGCAAGTCGACGGTCGCGGCCAATCTCGCCGGGCTGCTGGCCGCCAACGGCGCCAGGACGCTGCTCATCGACGGTGACTTGCGCAATCCGGGCCTCAGCCGCAGCCTCGGCATGGAGGCCGAGCAAGGCCTGATGGAGGCCGTGGTCAACGGCCAGACCTGGCAATCCGTCGGCAAGATCGACCGGCAGACCAAGCTCGCCATCATCCCCGCCGTGCTGCGCGGCAACTTCTCGCACACCAGCGAACTGTTGTCCTCGGCGGGAATGCGGCGCTTCATCGAGAACGCCAAGGAGACGTTCGAGTATATCGTCGTCGACCTGCCGCCGCTCGGTCCGGTGGTCGACGCCAAGGCCTTCGCGCCGTTGGTCGACGGTTTCGTGCTCGTCACCGAATGGGGCCGCACGCCGCGCGCCATGGTGCGGTCGATGCTGGAATCCGAACCCTATGTCGCCAACAAGATCGTCGGCGCGGTGCTGAACAAGGTCGACCTGAAGAAGCTCGCCAAATACGGATCGTTCGGCGCGTCGGAGAAATTCTTCGACAAATATTCGAGCTACTATCTCGACAAGTCCGAAGTGCGCAGCAAGGCGACGGTCTAGGCGGTAGGCCGCTGCCCAAGCAGCTTCAATCTCCATGCCTGTCGGCGGTTCTGATCAGTGTCAGGTCGCCGGTCAGGAAATTGAGGCGCCGCTTGACCGCGAAAATTCTAATGCCGTCAACAAGGTGACCTCAGCGGGTCCCTCGTGCTTTGTCCACCATCCATTTTGACTCGTCTTCACCTCTTTACACCGTCGCCAATGGCCTTGCGGTTCCGAGTGTTCTGCGAGATTTGCCATACCTGATGTCTGAAAATCCAATTGAAGATTTTCAAACCATGAAAATGCAGAGCCGGTTAACAGCTTAGAAGCCTTATGCTATGTAACCTCAGGGGACATGGTGGGGGATATTATCGTGAGCCAATCGGCCACAGTATTAAAGCAAGACAACAGCGAGCCCGAGAAAATTGCCACAACCATCGGCGATAGGCTTTCGCAAGAGCTTGTCATAGCATTGGTCGGCCCGGTGGCTTCGGGCGTCTCGACTACAGCAAAATTTCTATCGGACCTCCTTTCTCAGAAATACGGGTACGATGTCTGTCAGACGATCAAGCCAAGTACAATTATTAAAGCCGAAGCGTATAGAGTAGGAAGAGCGCCTACTGATAAGCAACCACTGGGTGCGTACATTACCGCAATGCAAGATATTGGAAATAAACTTCGCTCAGAGTTTGGAAGTGATTATCTGGCCGAAAAAGCCGTCGAGCAGATTGTGCTCTTCCGTAAGCAGAGGAAGGGGTATACGGCTGAAGGCCTGCCGCTTCCTGGCCGACGGGCATACATTATAGATTCTATCAAGAATCCCGAAGAGTCTATTCTGCTGAAGCAGATATATGGCGAGACCCTTTGCCTATTTGGCGTGTTTGCTCCGGACAATTTGCGGAGGCAACGGTTGCTAGACGATGGTGCGGGCCACCAGGAAGTTGATGCCATACTTGATAGAGATCAGAATGAATATCCTACGTTTGGGCAGAAAACGCGAAAGGTATTCGTTGAAGCAGATTTCTTTATCTGTAATGATAAAAAGCCTGAGGAACTGCATTCAAGCGTAGAACGACTTCTCGATATTATATTCGGTACTAGGATTAGAACGCCCACTCGTGCTGAGTCCGCCATGTATGAGGCTACTTCAGCTGCGTCGAACTCAGCGTGCATGTCTCGGCAGGTTGGAGCGGCAATCGTTGCGAAAAACGGTGAATTAATATCGGTCGGCTGGAATGACGTTCCAAAGTTCGGGGGCGGCTTGTATCGCGAGGACGATCAGTCAGTTTGGAGTCAAGATAAGCATCGGATAGAGGACAGTGATCACCGATGCTTTAAGTGGCAGCAAAAGATTTGCCACAACGAGATCCGGCGCAATGCTATCAAGGACACAATTGTCGACCGCATCCTAAAATCGGTGATAGTCAAGGATGGCGTGAAAAGGAAGAAGGCAGAAGAGATACTCGACGGTACCGGAATTGATGATTTAATAGAATTCTCTAGGTCAATCCACGCTGAGATGGATGCAATACTTGGGGTTGCGAGAGAGGGGAAGCACTCACTGGTTGGATCAACCCTTTATACGAACACCTATCCGTGCCACAATTGCGCTCGTCACATAGTGGCCGCCGGAATCCAATCGGTTGTGTATATCCAGCCATATCGAAAGAGCTTAGCAACCGTACTCCACTCGGACGCCATCACTGAAGACCCCGACCAAAAGGGAAAAGTGATTTTTAGTCAGTTCGATGGGGTGGCGCCTAGAAATTATCTCAGGCTTTTCCAGCAAGCTGGGGAGAGAAAGAAGGGCGGACACGTGGTGTCAGTGGATCATATGAAGGCTGTGCCTGTCTTTCGAATGGCGCTTGATTCGCCAGCCGAATATGAGTCTAAAGTGATTGCCGATCTCACCGATAAGGAAAAGACACCAATTGGCAAAGGGGCGTGACATGTCGAAGCGCAAGGATGTCTCGGGTCGTTCCGATCAATTGGAATTCGTCTGGAACGGCAACGGCCAAAGGACCGGCGTTGCCTCAGGCAAGGCTGGAAATGTCGTGCGACTTTTGGATGCCGCAACGCTTTCCATTCGCCGAGAGGCTGTCGAGCGAGTTGCTCGCTCTGGCATCTTTCGGACTCCCGCCGGAAAACGGTAAATTGGTGGTCAACTCGGTAGCCGTTATTGCGCTTTAAGTTTCCAAGCTGGCCTGCCGGACGCCAATCACATCCGCACACATCATGAGAAGGGTGGCGGTGAGGCTGCCACGGCTGGAGAATCTCGCGGATATTTGCGACCAGAGCGCGGCGAACGGAACCCCGGTCCGCGCGATCGTCGGGCAGGACCCTGTCGGGTTCGCCGAGGCGTTTCTCCAAAACTACTTGGAAGGCCAGTGGATCAACAAGGAGCGGAAACGGCTGACCGACGCCATTGATCGCGCCGCAGGCGATGTCCAGACGCCTACGCCGCTTTGAGCCGGTAGCGGAAGACGGTGTGGTCGAGCAGCAGCCGGATGCGCGGTTCGGCTTCGGCGGCCACCAGCCAGCTTGCCGCGATCATGGTCGCGGCGACCACTGCCATCGACAGGAGATAAGGCACTCCGGCACGCACCATCGCTCCGAGCATTGCCGCGCCGACGACGTCGTGGATCAGGTAGAGCGGGTAGGTCATCAGGCCGATCCGGCGCCAGCCGCTCCAGCTGAGGTCAAGCCGGAGCGACCATGCCATCAGCGCGATGGCGAAGAGGAAGATCAGGATCGGCGGCGCATAGGGCATCACGGTATTGACCTTGATGCTGTGGACGTCGACCGAACTGGCGATCTGAAGTACGCCGCCGCCAAGGAACAGCAGGCAGAAGCCAAGGCGAGGCGCCGTCAGTGCCTTGAACCGCATCAGCCAGAGCAGCACGCCGACGGCGAAGAAGCAGCCGTGATGCACCAAAGTGAGCTGCAGCAGCCGCGTCTCGGCGAAGTCCGCCCAGCCGAGCGGATAATAGAGGCACCAGAACAGCGTGCTGATCAGGCCGATGACGATGGCGACCGCCTCCATCAGATGGAAACGGCCGAGCCGCAGCAAGGCCCAGACGACGGCGTAGAAGGCGATCTCGATGCCGAGTGTCCAGTAGACGCTGTCCACCCAGGGACCATAGGGTGCGAACAGGCCGGTACGGACCAGCCGGACCACCGCGTCGGTCGGCCAGCTCAGGCCGATGGCAAGAAGCAGCACGGCGGTCACCGGCGCGCAGATCCAGACAGCCGGTGCCAGCCGTTTGAACCTGGCCTCGAAAAACCGCAGCGGCGTCGATTTCTCGGCGCTGAAGGCGATGACAAAGCCGCTGATGACGAAGAAGATCTCGACGCCGACCCAGCCGGACCCGACCCAGGCGCCTATAACGGGCTGCGCCGGCACGCCGCCCGTGGCCTGTGCCGAGATGCCGTCCGGATAGGCCCAGACCCAGAATCCGTAATGGTAGACCATGACGAGCACGGCAGCGAGGAATCGCAATATGTCCACACCGCCGAATGAAATCTTTTGCTGAGCCATGCGATCCCGATCGGATGGCCCCCCGCGTCAAGTGTAGGGTGTCATGCTGCGCCGCACAACAAACGATCAAGCAATGCGGCGATCACAAACGTCGCCGCGCCGCAACATACGCGAATGGCGGCGCGCCGCGGGCGCCCCGCATGCCTGTCAGACTCCGATCCCGCGCGCCTTCATGGCAGCGGTGATCTCGTCGAGGATGGCCGGGTCGTCGATGGTCGCCGGCATCGTCCATTCCTCCTTGTCGGCGATCTTCTGCATGGTGCCGCGCAGGATCTTGCCCGACCGCGTCTTGGGCAGGCGCTTGATCGTCACCACGGTCTTGAAGGCGGCGACCGGGCCGATGCGCTCGCGCACCAGCGCCACGACCTCCTTTTCGATGGCGTCGCCCTCGCGCGCGGCACCGGCGTTCAGCACCACGAAGCCGAGCGGAATTTGCCCCTTCATCGCATCGGCGATGCCGACGACGGCGCATTCGGCGACATCGGGATGGGCGGCCAGCACCTCTTCCATGGCGCCGGTCGACAGCCGGTGGCCGGCGACATTGATGATGTCGTCGGTGCGGGCCATCACATAGAGATAGCCGTCCTCGTCGATCATGCCGGCGTCGGCCGTCTTGTAGAAGCCGGGGAACTCGTCGAGATAGGCCTGGCGGAAGCGCTGGTCGGCGTTCCACAGCGTCGGCAGGCAGCCCGCCGGCAGCGGCAGTTTGACCACGACATTGCCGAGCGTCCCTCGCGGCACTTCGTGGCCGGCATCGTCGAGCACGCGGATGTCGTAGCCGGGCATCGGCACGCCAGGCGAACCGTATTTCACCGGCAGCAGGCCGAGCCCCGCCGGATTGATGGTCATCGGAGAACCGGTCTCGGTCTGCCACCAATGGTCGACCACCGGCACGCTGAGCTTCTGCTCCGCCCATTTGATGGTTTCGGGGTCTGCGCGCTCGCCCGCCAGGAACAGCGTGCGGAATTTCGACAGATCGTATTTGGCTACGAATTCGCCCTTGGGATCCTGCCCCTTGATCGCCCGGAACGCCGTCGGCGCGGTGAACAGCGCGACCACGCCATGGTCCGAGATCACCCGCCAGTAGGTGCCGGCGTCGGGCGTGCCGATCGGCTTGCCCTCGAACAGGATGCTGGTGCAGCCATGCAGCAGCGGTCCGTAGACGATGTAGGAATGGCCGACCACCCAGCCGACATCGGATGCCGCCCAGAACACTTCGCCCGGCTTGACGCCGAACTCGTTTTCCATCGTCCATTTCAGCGCGACCATGTGGCCACCATTGTCGCGCACGATGCCCTTGGGCTGGCCGGTCGTGCCCGACGTGTAGATGATGTAGAGCGGATCGGTGGCCAGCACCGGCACGCAGTCGACATTGGCGCCGGCAGCCCGCTCGCGCGCGACGGCGTCGGCATAGTCGATGTCGAAATGCTCCTTCAGTTCGCAGCGCAGCTGGTCGCGCTGCAGGATCAGGCAGGCGTCCGGCTTGTGGCCCGACATCTCGATCGCCTTGTCGAGCAGCGGCTTGTAGGCAACGACCCGGCCCGGTTCCAGGCCGCAGGAGGCCGAAATGATCAGCTTCGGTTTGGCATCATCGATGCGGGTGGCCAGTTCATGCGAGGCAAAGCCGCCGAAGACGACCGAATGCACGGCGCCGATGCGGGAACAGGCGAGCATGGCGATGGCCGCCTCCGCCACCATCGGCATGTAGATGATGACACGGTCGCCCTTAGCGATGCCCTGGTTCTTCAGCACCGAGGTCAGCGCCACCACCTCGCGCTTGAGCTCGGCATAGGTGAATTTTTTGACCGTCCCGGTGATGGCGCTGTCATAAATCAGCGCGATCTGGTCGGCGCGCCCGCCGGCGACATGCCGGTCGATGGCGTTGTAGCAGGTGTTGCAGGTGGCACCCGTAAACCAGCGGCCATAGACGCCGGCGCTGGCATCGAACACCTTGTCCCAGGGCGAATACCAGTCGATGGCGCCGGCCGCGTCCGCCCAGAATTGTTCCGGGTCGCGTTTCCAGCCGTCATAGACCTCGTGATAGCGTGAAGCCATCCGTAACCTCCCCAGGAAACCATTTGCCGTCTTTGCCAACAGCCTATGCTGTTTTTTCCGGCGCTGTCTTCCCTGATTTTCGTATGAACCCGTCACGGCTTGACCCTTGGCGCACCGTATCGTGAAGTGAGGTCTTCTCGGGGGAGGGTCTGAGCAGTGCGCCATCCAGCGTCGATCACGGCAAAACCGGTGTTTGCGCTGGCGATCGGTGCGCTGCTCGCGATCTCCACCGCTTCCGCCCTGGCCGGAGACGCCGCGGCCAGGCGCATAATCGGCTTCTCGCCCGATGGCGCCTATTTCGCCTTCGAGCAATATGGTGAGCTCGATGCGGGCGCCTCGGCGTCCGGTTATTCCGAGATCGACATCATCGACACGCGCACCGATGAGTTCGTCGGCGGCAAGCCGATCCTGGTCGTCGACGAATCCGAGGAGGCGACGCTGACCCTCGACCAGGCGAGGGCGCAAGCGACCGCCAGGGCAAAACCCATCCTCGCCAAATATGCCATCGCCCCGCGCGGCAAGCAGACGGCCTCCGACAAGTTCACTTTCCCGGGCGAGATGGTCGCCTATGCCGACATTTCCCGCCTCGAACAGGTGTCGCAAAAGTGGCTTTCGCCGCTCTATGATGAGACCGGGATTTCGACCATTCAGCTCGACGAAATCCTGGCCAATAGTACGACCGATTGTTCGCCGAGTTTCGAAGACAGCCAGCAAGGTGACAAGGCCCTTCAAGGGGACAGGACGGGCAAGGCGCTCGGCTTCCGCTTGACGCTGCAGGGACAGGACGGCAAGCCGTTCAAGACACTGCACGAGGACAAGGCCGTGCCGGGCTCGAGAAACTGCCCCGACCTCCTACAGCCTGTCGGAAGCCTATGAATACACGCCGTCCGGCAAGCCGGCGGTGATCGTCGTGCTGGTGCAGCGCTTCAGCCAGGGCTTTGAAGGACGCGACCGACGCTTCATCGCCGTGACCGGTCAGCCTCGCTGAGAGACTGGCCGATAGCCGTCTAACAAACGGTATTCATTGGACGAAATGTCGACCGCACTAGATCGGCAGGGCCACAAGCATGAGGCCTACGCCACCGAAGATCAAAATGGCCGCCGCCAGGGCTTTCCGATGACGTTCGAAAGTCGTCGGAGCCCGCTCCCAGTTGTAACGCATACGCTATCTCCCCAAAACCCCGGGAGTCCTTACCTTACTTAGGGGAAGAAAAGCAACGGCCCGGCGGGTCGACGCGCTTGCCGGAGGCCTTATGGTGACGACTATTTCTGGGGTGATCTCGGTTGGGAGCGGGTGATGGTGCATCGATCGCCGTGCACAATCTCAACGAAAGCCCTATGGCTCTTTCCAGGGAAATCGCCTTGCACTCGAACGGCTACATGCCCCAGCGCAGCGCCGCCGTGTGGACAGGCGCGTCCCACCAGCCGGTCGTCTCGTCGTCGAGCATGGTGAGCGTGATCGAGCAGCCGGCCATGTCGAGCGAGGTGACATAGCTGCCGACCAGCGACCGGCTTATCGTCACGCCGCGCTTCTCGAAGATTTTGCGCGCGCTGTTGTACATCAGGTAGAGCTCCATCAGCGGCGTGCCGCCGAAGCCGTTGACGAACAGCAGCGCCGGGCCTTTCGCCTTGTCGCCGAGATCGCCCAGAATGGCGGTGCAGATCTCCTCGGCGATCGCGTCGGCGCTTTTCAACGTGTCGCGCCGGCGGCCGGGCTCGCCATGGATGCCGACGCCGAATTCCATCTCGCCGTCGCTTATGTCGAAGGTCGGTTTGCCGGCGGCCGGCACGGTGCCGCTGGTCAGCGCCACGCCCATGGAGCGGGTGGCGGCGTTGACGCGCTCGCCCAGCGTCTTCAGGACGGGCAGCGCCAGGCCATGCTCGGCCGCCGCGCCGACGATCTTTTCCACCACCAGCGTGCCGGCGACGCCGCGCCGGCCGGTCGTGTAGGACGAATTCTCGACGGCGACATCGTCATTGGTCACCACCTGCAGCACGCCTTCCGACATCTCGGCCGCCATGTCGAAGTTCATCACATCGCCCTCGTAGTTCTTGACGATGAACAGGCAGCCGGCACCGCTGTCGACGGCCTGCGCCGCCGCCAGCATCTGGTCCGGTGTCGGCGAGGTGAACACCTGGCCGGGGCAGGCGGCATCCAGCATGCCGTGGCCGACAAAGCCGGCATGCAGCGGCTCGTGGCCCGAGCCGCCGCCGGAGATCAGCGCCACCTTGCCCGGCCGCAGTGTCCTGCGGCGGACGAATTTGTGCTCGTCGCCAAGCGCGAGGATATCGGCGTGGGCTGCCACGAAACCGTCGAGGCTCTCGGTCAGCACCGTGTCCACCGCGTTCATAAATTTCTTCATGGCGTCCTCCCAAACAGCCCGGCAAGATGGTCAGCTGCCACCCTTGCCGGCGATGCTGGTGATCTTCTGGATGAATTCGTTGATCGCCCGGTCGAGCGCCGCATTCTGCTTGTCGTCGCCGAAATCCGGCACGACCAGCGACACATGCCGCGTCTTGCGCATGCCCGCGGCGATCGACATTTTCCCCGGATGCGCCTGATGGTAGGCGGCGAGGAACTGATCCCGTTCGGCCGGGCTGAAATGGCAGACGGAAAAAATGGCCGGCAAATGCTTTGACGGTATCGGAACCGTATAGGCCGGGCTTGAAATCTGCGTCACGAAGCTGCGGTGCTTGCCGAGCGCGTCGGCCAGGCGCTGGCGCATGCCGGACGGGCGCTGATCGATGACCTGCGACAGGATCGTCTTGTAGGCGCGGATCGCCTCTTCGGAGCCGGGTTCGGGTTTGATGTCAACCATGCCGGCCGCGCCTAGACCGAAACATCAGATATGGCCGCCTTGGCCATGGCGAGTTGCGCCGGCGCGACGGACAGGTCGCGCAGGCTGGCCTCGAGCAGCGAAGGGATCGCGGCCGGATCACCGCCGGCATCGCCGCACAGGCTGACGGGAATGTTGTTTTCCCGTCCAAAGGCGGTGACCGAGCCGATCAGCCGCAGCACCGCCGGATGGCGGACCGAATTGAGGTGGGCCACGGCAGCGTTGTCCCGCGCGGCCGCCATCACATATTGCGTCAAATCGTTGGAACCGATCGAGAAGAAGGCGACGCCGGCGAACGCCTCCGGCGCGATGGCGACTGAAGGCACCTCGACCATGATGCCGAGCGGCGGCATTTTGTGCGCGACGCCGCGTGCGGCAAGGGCCGCCTGTTCCTCGCCGAACAGGGCGGCTGCGCGTTCATACTCCTCGGCCACGGCGATCATTGGAAACATCACCCTGAGATTGCCGTGTGGCGCGGCGCGCAGCAATGCCCTGATCTGTACGCGAAAAATGTCGAGCCGGGCCAGCGACAGCCTGATGCCGCGCAGCCCGAGGAACGGATTGCCTTCCTCGATGGTGAAGCCAGGCACCGGCTTGTCGCCGCCGGCATCCACGGTGCGGATCGTCACCGGTTTTTCCCCGGCCCATTCCAGCACCTTGCGATAGGCGCGATACTGCGTCTCTTCATCGGGCAATGTCTTGCCGAACAGGAATTCGGTGCGCATCAGGCCGACCCCGTCGCAGGTCGCGATGTCGATGCCGTCGACATCGGACGGGTCGGCGATGTTGACCTGCACGCGCACCGCCGTGCCGGCCTTGGTCACCGCCGGCCGCGCCAGAAACCTTTGCGCCTTGCCCTGGCGGGTCGCGAAGGAAGACGACGACTGCCGGAACGAACCTATCTCGGCCGGCGAGGGCGCCAGCACGATGCTGCCGTGCTCGGCGTCAAGCAGCGCCACGCCGGCGAGATCGGCAAGCGGTTGGCGCAGCCCCACCACCATCGGCACGCCACGCGAGCGTGCCAGCATGGCGACGTGGCTGGCCGTGCTGCCCGCCTTCAATGCGATGCCGCCGCCATGGCTCCAATCGGTTTCGAGAAAGCGCGTCGGCGCGATATCCTCACCACACAGGATGGCACCGGACGGCGCTGTGTTGTCGCCGTCCTCGGTCAGAGCACGCAGCACCTGGTCCCTGATATCGCGCAGGTCCGTGGCACGGGCGCGGAAATAATCCTGGTCGGAGGCCTCGTAGCCGGCAATCTCGGCATCGAGCGCCTCTCGCCAGGCCATGTCGGCGGTCCGCCCCGAAGCGATCGATGCGAAGGCCGGCCCGCTCAGCGCGTCGTCTTCCAGCATGGCGATGTGGAATTCGAGTATGCCGGCGGCGTCGCTGTCGACAGTGTCGACCATTGCTGAAAGCCGCTTTACCGCCTTGCCGATGGCGGCTTGCAGCGATGTCTTCTCCTCCGCGGATGTGGCTTTGCCTGCGTAGACGGCCGGCGGCCGGTCGAGGTCGAACAGCGGCCCCTCGGCATAGCCGGCCGAGGCCGGAACACCCTCAATCCGCATGGCTCGCATTCCCTGTGGGCCGACGAAGCCGCGCGCCAGCCTCACGCCGAGCGGACATGACCGGCGTCCTCGTCGAAATCGCGCTGCACCAGGTCGATCAGCGCGCGGACCGCATCCTCGGCGCCAGCGCCGCTGGCCCTGATATGCAGCACCGTGCCCTTCGGCGCCTTGGCCGCCATCACCTTGACGATGCTCTTGGCGTCGAACCACGGCCCGTTGGCGGCAAGCGCAATTTCCACATCGGCGGCAAACGTCTTGGCCAGCTTGGTGAACTTCACCGACGGACGCGCATGCAGGCCCACATCGTGGGTGATCAGGACGGTCGCTTCGGCGGCTGCGGACATTTTTTCAGAAATCCCGTTCACTCACGACGGCGACAATTCATGCGCCGTCGCCACCACTTCCTTCAGCGTGGCGCCGCCGGAGGACTCGGTCGCGGCCATCACCGCGCCCTCGACGATCGGCGCGTTGCAGACGATGATCTTCTGCGCACGCGGCTCGCCGATCATCTCCACCGCCATTTCCGAGTTGGTCTCGGCGCCGCCGAGATCGACGAGGATGGCGACGCCGGCTTCCGACCAGGCCTTGTCGATTGCGCCCATGATCGCCTCGACACTGGTGCCGAGCCCGCCATGACCGTTTCCGCCGCACCATGCAAGCGGCACTTCGTCGCCCACCATCTGGCGTACCATGTCGGCCGTGCCCTCCGCGACCAGCGGTGAATGCGACACGATCACGATCCCGACATTGCTCATGCGCTTTCCCCGATCGCTTGCCCCACCGAGCGCACCAGCAGCGCGGTCGAGCGGGCGCCGGCATCCATATGGCCGATCGAGCGCTCGCCGAGGAAGGAGGCGCGGCCGCGCAGCGCCTTCATCGGCACGGTCGCCTCGGCGGCGGCATCGGCGATGTCGGCGATCTCCGCCGCCGTCTTGCCGCCGGCCAAGGCGTCACGCACCGGCTGCAGCACATCGAGCATGGTTTTTTGGCCAACCTGCGACTTGCCGCGCGCGGCCACCGCGTCGATCGCCTTGCCGAAGGCAGCCGTCAGGCCGGCGCGATCGGGATCCGTCGTGATCTCCTTGCCTAGCGCCATGAACAGCGTGCCGAAGAGCGGGCCGGACGCGCCGCCCACCGTCATCACCAGTTTGGTGCCGATCGCCTTCAGGGCGTCGGGCAGCGGCTTTGCCGCGAACGCATCAGCCTCGGCCCGCACGGCCTCGAAGCCGCGCTTCATGTTCAGCCCATGGTCGCCGTCGCCGATCGCCTGGTCGAGCGCCGTCAATTCCCCGGCGTGCGCGGCAATCGTATCGGCGGCCACCGCGATCAGCCTGGCAAGGTTCAACGCCGCCATGTCGCCCAAAATCCTAGTTTCCAGTCTGCCGGCAGTAGCGAAAGAACGGTCATTCGACAACTGGTGCATGCGTCAGGCCGAAACAAGCAGCGTGGCGGCGGCCGCGAACACCTCGGCCACCGCATGGGCGCCGGGGTCGACCACGCCCTGCAATTTGGTGCCGACATAGGCGGATCGTCCGGCCTTGGCCTTCTCCATGGCGGCCGTGGCCTCGGCGCCGCGCCGGGCGGCCGCCGCTGCCTCTTCCAGACCGTCGGCGTCGAGCGCCTTCAGGGCTGGCTCCAGCGCATCGACCATGGTGCGATCGCCAGGCTTTGCGCCGCCGTAGAAAGTCATCCGCTCAAGCCCGGCAAGCAGTGCCTTGGACAAGCTGGCGCCGCTGCCGAGGGCCTGCGCCGCGGCGGTGAAGAAGATCGACAGCAGAACGCCGCTGGAGCCGCCCATCGATGCGCTGAGTATGTCGCCGATCGCGCCCAGGGTTGCCGCCGGGTTGGCCAGCGGCAGCGTGTCGAGCCGTTCGAGGACGCTGCGCGCGCCGGTCGCCACCGTCGAGCCGGTGTCGCCGTCGCCGGCCTTGGCGTCGAGCCCGTTCAATGTCGCTTCGAGCGAGATCAGTCTTTCGCAGACCGTGACGATCAGGCGCCTGGTGCCGGCATCCTGGCTGGCCCTGTGCGCCGCACTTGGTCCGACGGCTTTCGCCATCGGCACGATGACAGGCGCCGCGACCGGCTTGGCCGGCATCCAGGCATGCGGGCCGACCGGCGCCAGCAAGGCGGCCTCGCGCGCCGCGTCGAGCCGGATCAGCGACAGCGAGAAGCCGTTCATGTTGAGCGCCGTCATCAGCGGGCCTGGACCGATCGTCAGCTTGACGGTCCTGGCCAGCGGCGAGGCCAGCACCGCATTGGCAATCAGCGACATTTCGAGCGGCGGCACCGCGCCGAGATTGTTGATCAGCAAGGCATGGCTGGCCTGGGGATCGAGCCGCGCCAGGCGCTCAGCCATGATCGCCACCAGGCGGTCGGCGCTTTGCACCGCGATGCGCTCGACGCCGGGCTCGCCATGGATGCCAAGGCCAAGCTCGCCATCATTTTCGCCGAACCGGTCTTCATGCGGCTGGCCGGGGATCGAACACGACGACAGTGACATGCCGAGCGAAACGATGTCCTTCGCCGCCGCCCGCGCCGCCGCCGCGATATCGGCCAGGTCGTGGCCGGCCTCGGACAGATGGCCTGAAATCTTGTGCACGAACAAGGTGCCGGCGACACCGCGTGGCTGGTTGATATCAGGCAAAGCTATGTCGTCGGCGACGATTACCATCTCGACGCGAAAGCCCTCGGCGCGGGCCTTCTCGGCCGCCAGGCCGAAATTGAGGCGGTCGCCCGTATAATTCTTGACGATCAGCAGGCAGCCGGCCGGACCGGTGACCGCGCGGATCGCCGCAAGCACCGCTTCGACGCTCGGCGAGGCGAAGATCTCGCCGGAGACCGCCGCCGTCAGCATGCCCTTGCCGACAAAGCCGGCATGCGAAGGCTCATGCCCGGCGCCGCCGCCGGAGACGACGCTGACCTTCGTCTTGTCCCAGTCGGCGCGCAGCACGACCTTGATCTCGGGATAGCCGTCGAGGCGCGCGAGGTCACCCGAGCCGATGGTGCGCAACAGGCCGTCCAGCGCCTCGGTGACGATCGTTTCCCTGCGGTTGAAAAAGTGCTTCATCGAATTCGTCCCGTATTCGCGATCGTCAATCACAAGCGGCGTACCCTTGGCGGGAAACGCCGAAACCCGTTCACATCAATCTTTGTCCCTCGGCGCCGAAATAGAGCGGCGAGCGGTAGCGGATCACCACTTTGTCGCCCTGTGCGAGATCGGTGTCGGGGTCGGTCAGCGTCACCAGCTTCTTCGGCCCCACCGTCACATGCAGGTGGTTCTGGTCGCCGAGATGCTCGACCCAATCGACGACACCGTCGGCGTGGGCATTGGCGGCCTTCTCGATCGACAGATGTTCGGTGCGCGCGCCGATCGTCTTCGTCCCGGCCGGCGCGCCCCCATCGGGCAGAAGGCCGGTCGGCAGAAGATTGATTGCCGGCTGGCCGAGCCTTGCCGCGACATGCAGGTTTGCCGGCTCCGAGTAAATGGTTCTCGGTGAACCGATCTGCACCAGCACGCCCTCGGCGAGGATGCCGATGCGGTCGGCCATGGTCATCGCCTCGATCTGGTCGTGCGTGACATAGAGCATGGTGGCTCCGAGTTCGGACTGGATGCGCTTCAACTCCAGCCGCAAATCCGCCCGCAGCTTGGCGTCGAGCGACGACAGCGGCTCGTCCATCAGATAGATGGCGGGCTTGCGCACCAGAGCCCGGCCGATGGCGACGCGCTGCATTTCGCCGCCGGACAGCTTGGTGGAGCGGTTGGCGAGCTTGTGATGGATGCGCACCATCTTCGCCACCTCTTCGACCCGCCGGCGGATCTGGTCCTCCGGGATTTTCCGCGCCGGCGAGCGCAGCGGGAAGGCGAGGTTGTCGTAGACCGACAGATGCGGATAGAGCGAGTATTGCTGGAACACGAAGGCCGTGTCGCGCTCGGCCGGCGACAGCATTGTGGCGTTGTGGCCGCCTATTTCGATCGTGCCGCTGTCCGGCCGTTCCAGCCCGGCAATCAGCCGCAGCGTCGTCGTCTTGCCGGCGCCTGTCGGCCCGAGCAGCACGACGAATTCGCCGTCGGCGATATGCAGGTCGAGACCGTCGACAGCGACGTTCTCGCCAAAGCTCTTGGTCACGTTCTTGATGTGCACGTCAGCCATGCTGCGCTCTCCCTTGAGAGGCGGTGTCGTGGACCGCGGTTCTCACCGCGCGGCCCGATCCCTTGTCGAACAGCGACAGCCGCGCGCTGTTCAGCGCGAGACCGACATGATCGCCGGCATTGAGCCGGATTTCGGCCGGCACCCGCGCCTTGATGATGCCGTCCGCCGTCTCCACGGCGACGATCTGCGTGGTGCCGAGATATTCCGTTCCATAGATGGCGCCGCGCAGCTTCGAGGCATCGTCGAAGCGGATGTGTTCGGGCCGGATCCCAAGCGCCATGTCGCTCGGTGCTACATCCTCGCGCACCTCCGGCACCGCGACCTTCGCGCCCTGGACGACGACCTCCTTCGCGCCCTTGGCGAGCCCGCCGCCAAAGCCCAGAAAATTCATCGGCGGCGAGCCGATGAAGTCGGCAACGAACATGGTCGCCGGACGGTCGTAGATTTCGCGTGGGCTTCCGAACTGTTCGATGACGCCGTGGTTCATGACGGCGATCTTGTCGGCCATCGACATCGCTTCCATCTGGTCGTGCGTGACGTAGACGGTGGTCGCGTGGATGCGGTTGTGCAGCTCGCGCAGCTCGTGGACCATGAGGTCGCGGAATTCGGTATCGAGCGTGCCGAGCGGCTCGTCCATCAGGAAGCACTTCGGCCGCCGTACGATGGCGCGGCCGAGCGCCACGCGCTGGCGGTCGCCGCCGGCAAAGCCGGAGACGGATTTGTTGAGCAGATGGTCGATGCGCAGCAGTTTCGCCGTCTCCTCGACGCGGGTGCGGATCTCGGCCGACGGCATGCCTTGCGCCAGCAAGGGAAAGCCGATGTTCTTGCGCACATTCATGTGCGGATAGAGCGCGAACAGCTGGAAGACGAAGGCGATGTCGCGCTCGCGTGCCCGCAACATGGTGACGTCCTCGCCGCCGAGCAGGATCTCGCCGCCCGTCGGCAGCTCGAGCCCGGCGATCATGCGCAGTGTCGTCGTCTTGCCGCAGCCGGATGGTCCGAGCATGACGAAGAACTCACCATCCTCGACGACGAAGTTGGAATCCTGCACGGCGACGAAATCGCCGAAGGCCTTTCTCAGGTGCTGAACACGGATCTCGGCCATGATTATTCCGGGAATTTCGAGACGACGATGAACATCACGGTGCCGGCGAGCATGGTGATGAAGGAATAGGTGTAGAGCGACAGCGCGAAGGGCTGGAACAGCATCAGGAAGCCGATGGCGATCAGTGCCGTCGCGATGTTTTCCATCAGGCCGCGCCGGGCCCAGACCGGCCAGCGCGATTTGCGTTTAACGGGATTGGTCATGCTCATTTGCGCACCGCACCGAAGGTGATGCCGCGCAGCAATTGCTTGCGAAGCAGGATGGTGAAGACCAGGATCGGCACCAGGAAAATCGTCGTGCCGGCCGCCACCGCCGGCCAGTCCTGGCCGCCTTCGCCGATGATGGTCGGGATGAAGGGCGGCGCGGTCTGCGCCGAGCCTGACGTCAGCAGCGCGGCGAAGGCATATTCGTTCCAAGCGAAGATCAGGCAGAAGATGGCGGTCGCGGCGATGCCGGTGGTCGCCTGTGGCAACACGGTGCGCCAGAAGGCCTGCAGCCTGGTGTAGCCGTCGATCATCGCCGCTTCTTCATATTCGCGCGGGATCTCGTCGATGAAGCCTTTCAAGAGCCACACCGCCAGCGACACGTTGACCGCCGTGTAGAGCAGGATCATGCCAAGTGCGGTGTCCGACAGGCCGAGCTCGCGGTACATCAGGTAGATCGGGATAGCGACCGCGATCGGCGGCATGAAGCGCGTCGACAGGATGAAGAACAGAAGATCGTCGGCGAGCGGCACCTTGAAGCGCGAGAACCCGTAGGCCGACAGCGTGCCGAGAAAGACCGCGCAGAAGGTCGAGCCGAAGGCGATGATCAGCGAATTGACGAAGCGCGGCAGGAAGTTGGAAGGGCCGGCGATCACCATGTTGCGCTTGCGCACGGTCTCGTCGCAGAAGCCGGTCGCCGGCCCCAGCGAGTTGATATATTCCGGCGTCTGCCGCGTCCGTGTCGTGAACAGATTGCAATAGCCCTCGATGCTCGGCTGGAACACGATCTTGGGCGGATAGGCGATCGAGTCCGGCGGCGTCTTGAAGCTGGTGGCGAAGATCCACAAGAGCGGCACGATCGAGATCAGCGCGTAGGCGATGATGATCGCACCGGCGATGCGCTTCGAGTTGGCCGAAGGGGCGACGACCGAATGGGCAGTGGTCAGGCTCATCTCTGCTTCACCTTGTTGAGCGCCTTGACGTAGATGTTGGCGAGACCGAATACCGCCACGAAGAGGATGATGGCGAAGGCCGAGGAATAGCCGGTGCGCCAGCTCTCGAAAGCCTGCCGCTTCAGCGTGATCGAGGCGACCTCGGTGGTCGAGCCAGGCCCGCCGCCGGTGAGCAGATTGACCATGTCGAACATCTTGAAGTTCTCGATGCCGCGAAACAGCACCGCCAGCATGATGAAGGGCAGCGCCATCGGCAGGGTGATCGACCAGAATTGCCGCCAGTTGGAGGCGCGGTCGACCTCGGCCGCCTCATAGATGTATTCGGGGATGGAGCGCAGCCCGGCGAGGCAGATCAGCATCACGTAGGGCGTCCACATCCAGGTGTCGACGATGATGATCGACCACGGCGCCAGCGACACGTTGGAGAGCATCTGGATGCTTGTCGGCGGAATGCCGCTGACAAAGGAGATGACATAGGAGAACAGGCCGATCTGCGGCTCGTAGAGGAAGCGCCAGAAATTGCCGACCACCGCCGGCGACAGCATCATCGGCACCAGGATCAGCGTCGTCCAGAAGGCGTGGCCGCGGAACTTCCGGTCGATCAGCCAGGCCAGCGTGAAGCCGATCAGCGTCTGCAACATGATGGTCCAGAACACGAAATGCGCCGTCGTCTGCATCGCGATCCAGATGTCCTGGTCGCCAAGGATGCGCTGGTAGTTGGCGAGCCCGAGATTCTTCACCACCTCGTTCGGTCGGTTGGCGCGGTAGTTGGTGAAGGACAGATAGATCGCCCAGAACAGCGGGAAGATGTTGATGGCCAGCAGCAACAGGATCGTCGGCGAGATGAACAGCCAGGCGAGGCCCTTGTCGCTAATGCCCCGGACCTTGCGGGCCAACGGTTCCGGGGTCGCCCGGGCAACGTTCTCCGCGGTCCGATTGAGCATGGTCAGTCCTGCTTCGGTCACTTGGGTCGTCTCTGTGATGGAATTTATCTGAACTGCGTCCCGTGCCAAGGGTGGCACGGGACGCTTCGGTCCTAGCTCGGGAGGAGCCGGTTACATCTTGCCGTCGTCCTGGAACACCTGGGTCCAGTCCTTGACCAGGCCGTCGAGCGCATCCTTGGCCGAACCCTGGCCGGCGACGACATAGTCATGGAAGCGCTTCTGCGAGGCCTGCAGCAGCGGCGCGTAGCTCGGCTCGGCCCAGAAGTCCTTCACGATCGCCATCGAGTCGAGGAAGGTCTGCGCGTAGGGCTGGCTGGCCGGGAATTTCGGGTCCTTCACCACGGCGTTCAGGCAGGAATAGCCGCCGAGCGACCACCACTTGGCCTGCACGTCCTTGTTGGCGAACCACTTGATGTATTTCAGCGCCGATTCCTGCTTGTCGGAATAGGACACCACCGAGATGCCCTGGCCGCCGAGCTGGGCGAACTGGTCGCCGTCGGGACCCTTCGGGTTGACGAAGTAGCCGATCTTGTCGCCGCCGACATTCTCGTCCTTCTGCAAGCCGGGCCAGGTGAAGGCGAAGTTCATGTGCATGGCCACCTGGCCGGATTTGAAGGCGTCGACGCCTTCGCCCATATAGCTGTTGGAGGCGCCGGGCGGCGTGCAGCAATCGTAGAGCGCCTTGTAGAATTCCAGCCCCTTCACCGATTTCTCGGAATTGACGAAGCCTTCCATCTCATAGGGCTTCTTCGGATTCTCATACTGGAAGCCGTAGCTGTAGAGCACATCCATGGCGCCCATGGTGATGCCTTCAGAGCCACGCTCGGTGTAGATCGAGGCGCCATAGACGGTCTTGCCGTCGATCTGCCGCTTCTGGAAGAACTCGGCGATCTGCTTCAGCTGGTCGAAAGTGGCCGGCGGGCCGAGATCCCAGCCATACTTCTCCTTGAATTCCTTCTGCAGTTCGGGCTTGGAGAACCAGTCCTTGCGGTAGGTCCAGCCGACGACGTCGCCCATGGCCGGCAGCGCCCAGTAGTTCGGCGTGTTCTTCGGCCATTCGGAATAACCGACGACGGTCGCCGGCACGAAGTCGTCCATGCTGATCTTCTCCTTGTCGAAGAAGTCGTTCAGCTTGACGTAGTGGCCGTTCTCGGCCGCGCCGCCGATCCACTGGCTGTCGCCGATGATCAGGTCGCACAGTTTGCCGTGCGAGTTCAGCTCGTTGAGGAAGCGGTCGGCATAGTTGGTCCATGGCACGAATTCGAATTTCATGCCGATGCCGGTTTCCTTGGTAAAATCCTTGGACAGTTCGACAAGCGCGTTGGCCGGGTCCCAGGCGGCCCAGCAAAGCGTCAGGTCTTCAGCGTGCGCGGCGTTCGAGACGGCTGTCGACGCTGCAATCGCCGAGGTCAGTCCCAACGCCAGTTTCAAGCTCGATTTCATGCCTTCCTCCCATTTGCGAAACACGCCCGGATGACGGTTTCAAGAGCCCTCAACCTCTCTCCTCAGAGGCCCAAACATGGCGGCGCCGGAGCGCGGCAGATGTTTAGTAATTTGTTTAGTGATGCAATTTTTACTAAACAACGCAAGCGAATTCGTTGCTGCGTCGCAGCATGACGAAACGGATGATTGAAATCGTTGGGAAATGACCGCCGGATGTTTCTCCGGCTGCCTCTCAGCCGGCCTCGCCGACGACGTTCGTCTGTGGCGTCACCGGCCGCACGGGCGGTGACGGCGGCAGCAAAGCGCGTATGTCGGCGAAGGGAAATGTCGGCTCGAAGCGAAAAGCCTCGGCCAGAGAACCGGGGACGGCGTTGCATTGGCCGGCGCGAAATTCATTCTGGATGCGCGCCCTCTCGACATATTGCTCCGGCCGCTGTGACCGGTGCATGCGGATCGCCTGTGTCTTGATGTCCCGGTAGGCGGATATGTCGACATAGTGCGTCGGCGAGAATCCGGTGCCGCCCATCGTGTCGGCATGCAGCACCGGAACCGCGAACGACGCCGCGATGCGCACGCCGTCCGACAGGGCGCGGTGGTCGGCGTGATAGTCGTTGGGGGCGTGCGTGATCACCAGCTCCGGCCCGGTCTCGCGGATCAGCGTTTTCAGCGCGCCGATCAGCGCGGCATCGGCCACCAGCGCGCCATCGGGAAAGTCGAGGAAGCGCGGCGCGGCACCAAGCAGGGCGGCCGCGGCTGTCGCTTCCTCGCGACGGACGCCGGCGAGGACCGTGGCATCGCTCTTGCCGCCCTTGGCCCCATCCGTGGCCACGGCAAAAGTCAGCTCTGCGCCTTGCGCCGCATAGGCGGCCATCGTACCGAACATGAAGATCTCGATGTCGTCCGGATGCGCACCGAGCGCCAATATTTTCAAACCACTCTCTCCCGGAAATGAAAAACGTGCCGAACGGAATCCTGCTCGCCCTGATCGCCTATGCAAGCTATTCGGGCAGCGATGCCGTTATCAAGAGCCTGGGCGGACAGTTCACCGTCTTCGAGATCGGCTTCTTCGTTACCTTGTTTGCCGGCTTTTTCCTGTTCTTCACCCGCCCGGCGGGTGAACGCTGGCGCGATTTCTGGCGCATGAAGCGGCCATGGGCGGTGCAGGCGCGCGCCTGGGCCGGCATCGCGTCCGGCGTGCTCAGCGTCTATGCCTTCACCCACATTCCGCTGGCCGAGGTCTACGCGCTGATCTTCCTGGCGCCCTTGCTGGTCACCATCCTGTCCACCGTCATCCTGAAGGAAAAGGTCGGTCCGTGGCGGTGGCTGGCCGTCGTCGCCGGCTTTGCCGGGGTGATGCTGGTGGTGCGGCCGGGTTTTCGCGAATTGAACCTCGGCCATCTGGCCGCCTTCGTGAACGCCTTCCTCGCCGCGACCAGCGTCATCCTGCTGCGCTCGCTCGCCCAGCAGGAGAAGCGCACCTCGATGCTTGGCGTGCTTGTCGGCTATGGCCTGCTGTTCAACGGGGCCGGCGCCGCTGCGTCGTTCACTCTTCCGAACGCCATGCAGTTCGTCTGGCTGGCGATGGCGGGCGCCTTCACCGCCGGCGGGCAATTCATGCAACTGCTCGCGGCCAAATACGCTCCCGCCAACCGGATCGCGCCGACGCATTATTCGCAGATCGTCTGGGCGGTCATCCTCGGCGCGCTGTTTTTCCAGGAATACCCCGACTGGCTGACGCTGGTCGGCCTTGCGGTGGTCGGCGGTTCCGGCCTGCTGACCATGGTGCGCGAGGAGGTGCGGCTGGGCACCGTGCGCTGGAACCCGTTTGCGCGCACCCGGCTTTGAGCCGGCGCCGGTTGCACGGCGACCGTGACCGCTGATATGCGGACGCGATGACGAAAAGATCCCTGCCGGAGCTTCCGGTATCCGCCGTGCTCCCGGCGCTCAGCGAAGCGCTTGGCGCTGGCAACAGCGCCGTGCTGGTGGCGCCGCCCGGCGCCGGCAAGACGACGCTGGTGCCGTTGGCGCTGCTCGATGCGCCGTGGCTGGGTGCGGGCAAGATCGTGCTGCTCGAGCCGCGCCGGCTCGCCGCCCGCGCCGCGGCCCGCCGCATGGCGCAATTGCTTGATGAGGAGCCGGGCGGCACGGTCGGCTACGCGATGCGCATGGAAAACCGCACCTCGGCCAGGACCCGCATATTGGTCGTCACCGAGGGCGTGCTGGCGCGCATGATCCTCGACGATCCCGAACTGCCCGGCGTCTCGGCAGTCATCTTCGACGAATTCCACGAGCGCTCGCTCGACGGCGATTTCGGTCTGGCGCTGGCGCTCGACGTGCAGGGCGCACTGCGGCCGGACCTGCGTCTGCTGGTGATGTCGGCGACGCTGGATGGCGCCCGTGTCGCGAAACTCCTGTCGGGCGCGCCGGTGATCGAAAGCGAAGGCCGCGCCTTCCCCGTCGACATAAGCTACGACGAACGGCCGGCCGGCGTCCCGATCGAGGACGCCATGGCCAGGGCGATCCGCGCCGCCCTTGCCGGCGAGAGCGGCAGCGTGCTTGCCTTCCTGCCCGGCCAGCGCGAGATCGAGCGCACCGCCGAACGGCTGGCCGGCAAGGTCGGCGCCGACACCGACATTGTCCCGCTCTATGGCCAACTCGACGGCAAGGCGCAGGACGCCGCGATCAAGCCGGCGCCGGCCGGCCGCCGCAAGGTGGTGCTGGCGACGTCGATTGCCGAGACCTCCATCACCATTGACGGTGTGCGCGTCGTCATCGATTCCGGCCTGTCGCGGCTGCCGCGCTATGAGCCGGCCAGCGGCCTGACGCGGCTGGAGACGGTTCGCGTCAGCAAGGCATCCGCCGACCAGCGCGCCGGCCGAGCCGGACGCACACAAGCCGGCGTCGCCATCCGGCTGTGGCGCGCCGAACAGACGGCGGCACTTCCCGCCTTCACGCCGCCGGAAATCCTGGAAGCCGACCTTTCGGGCCTGTTGCTCGACTGCGCCGCCTTCGGCGTCGCCGATCCGACCGGCCTCGCCTTCCTCGATCCGCCGCCGGCGCCGGCGCTCAACGAGGCAAGGGTGCTGCTGCGCGCCCTCCATGCCATCGACGAGGCGGGGCGCCTGACGGAAGCGGGCGCTTCGATGCGCAAGCTCGCTCTGCCCGTGCGGCTGGCGCATATGGTCGCCGAGGCAGCCAGCAGTGGCCATGCCGGTGAGGCGGCCATTCTGGCGGTGCTGCTCACCGAACGCGGCCTTGGCGGCGATGGCGCCGATCTCGAACGGCGGCTGATGCGCTTTCGTGGGGAAAGATCGCCCCGCGCCACCGCCGCACGGCAACTGGCTGAAAGGCTGGCCAGGCAGGCCTTACCCTCCCCCATGAGGGAAGGGTCGGCGAGTGAGCAGAGCGAAGCGACGCGAGGGAGACGGGGTGGGGTCGGTTCGGGCACGCCATCGTCGAGCACGCCACCGGCGACCCCACCCCGATCCGCTGCGCGGATCGACCCTCCCCTCGAGGGGGAGGGTAAGGTCGGTTCCCTCCTCATCAACGCCTGGCCGGATCGCGTCGCCAAGGCGCGTGGCGAGCGCGGGCGCTTCGTGCTGGCCAATGGCTCCGGCGCCATGCTGGATGCGGCCGACCCGCTGGCGGGCGAGCCGTTTCTGGTCGTCGCCGACCTGCAGGGCAAGGCGCAGAATGCGCGCATCACGGCGGCGGCGGCGGTCGGCGAGGACGACATCCGCGCCGCGCTTGGCGACCGGATCGAAACGCGCCGGCAAGCGAGCTTCGACCGCGAGCGCCGCGCCGTGCGCGTGCGAGAAACCGTGCGTCTCGGCGCCATCACGCTCGCCGAGCGCATGCTGCCGGCGCCTTCAGGCGCCGATGCCGACCGCGCGATCCTTGACGCCTTGCGCGAACACGGCCTGTCGCTGTTGAGCTGGAGCAAGGAAGCCGAGACGCTGCGCCAGCGCTTGTCCTGGCTGCATCGTGGCCTTGGCGCACCCTGGCCCGACATGTCGGATGAAGCGCTGATCGAGCGCCTCGACGACTGGCTGCTGCCCTTCCTGTCGGGGGCGGCCTCCTTTGCCGCCATCGATCCCGGCGTCGTCTCGGCCGGCCTGACCTCGCTTGTGCCGCATGAGCTGCAGCGCAAGGTCGATGCGCTGGCGCCAACGCATTTCGACGCCCCGTCCGGCAGCCATGTGCCGATCCGCTATGACGGCGAATGGCCGGTGCTGGCGGTACGCGTGCAGGAACTGTTCGGCCTCGACCGCCACCCCTCGATTGCCAACGGCACGGTGCCGCTGACACTTGAGCTGCTGTCGCCAGCACATAGGCCGATCCAGACGACACGCGACCTGCCCGGTTTCTGGCGCGGCTCCTGGGCCGACGTGCGCGCCGACATGCGCGGCCGCTATCCCAAGCATGTCTGGCCGGAAAATCCGCTGCTCGCCGCCGCTACCGCCCGTGCCAAGCCACGCGGGACCTAGCGCTCCTCCTTTCCCGGCTATAATCCTTGGCCATGATCAACATCCTGAACGCGCCCGATTTCCAGCAGAGCCAGCGGCTGCGCCTCAACACGCTGATCCGGCTGCGCTGGCTGGCCATTGTCGGCCAGAGCGTCGCGGTGCTCGTCGTCGCCTATGGGTTGAAATTCCCGCTCCCGGTCAGCCTGTGTTTTGCCCTGATCGCCTGTTCGGCCTGGATGAACCTGTTCCTGGCCTTCCGGTTTCCGGCGGCGCACCGGCTCACCCCGTTTGCCGCCTTCGGCATCCTGATCTTCGACAGCCTGCAGCTTGCCGGCCTGCTCTATATGACCGGCGGCCTGACTAATCCGTTCTCGCTGCTGATGACCGTGCCTGTCGTCATTTCGGCGACGTCGCTGCCCCTGCGCCTCACCGCCATCCTCGGCGGGCTGGTGATGCTGGCCGCAACCTTGCTGGTGTTCATCCATCTGCCGTTGCCCTGGTATGAAGGCGCGCCGCTGGCCATGCCCTTCATCTATGTCGCCGGCATGTGGATGGCGGTGCTGTCCTCGATCGCCTTCACCGCCATCTATGCCTTCCGGGTGGCCGCCGAAGCGCGGCTTCTGGCCAATGCGCTCGCCGCCACCGAACTGGTGCTGCAGCGCGAACAGCACCTTTCGGCGCTCGACGGCCTGGCGGCGGCGGCCGCGCATGAGCTCGGCACGCCGCTCGCCACCATCACGCTCGTCGCCAAGGAGATGGAAAAGGCGCTCGGCAGCGATCCAAAGTACGGCGAAGACGTCAAGCTGCTGCGCTCGCAGAGCGAACGCTGCCGCGAGATTCTCAAGCGCCTGACCAGCCTGTCGTCGGAGGGCGAGGCGCATCTGTCCCGCTTGCCGCTGACCTCGCTGGTCGAGGAGGTCACCGCGCCGCATCGCGACTTCGGTATCTCGATCAAGCTTCGCCCGGGTGAACGCACCGGGCCGGAGCCGGTCGGGCGCCGTAATCCGGGCGTCATCTACGGCCTCGGCAATCTGGTCGAGAACGCCGTCGATTTCGCCCGCAAGAGCGTCACCGTGCGCTGGAGCTGGGACGAGGCCGCCGTCACCTTCTCGATCATCGACGACGGGCCTGGTTTCCCGCCCGAAATCATCGACCGTATCGGCGAGCCCTATATGTCGACGCGCCAGGGCACCGAGGCCGGCGGCGGCCTGGGGCTCGGCCTGTTCATCGCCAAGACCCTGCTCGAACGCTCGGGCGCCACACTCGACTTCCGCAATTCGAGCGGCCTGGGCGAGGGCGCCGTGGTACAGATTTCGTGGCCGAGAACAGTCTTCCTGAACCCGGAAACGGCCCCGGCCACCATGTTTGACACTGCGTAAATTGGACAATAGCGGCGCAAAACTATATCTGCGTAAAATTAAGGCAGCAGGAATTCTCACGACGATGACAGGCGATGAAAATATTGGCGCAATGGTTGAAGGCGAGGACACCTCGCTTCTGATCGTCGATGACGACAAGCCGTTCCTCACGCGTCTCGCCCGCGCCATGGAAACCAGGGGTTTTGTGGTCGAGACCGCCGAGAGCGTCGAGGAGGCGGTGGGCAAGGCTCGCGCCAACCCGCCGGCCTACGCCGTGGTCGACATGCGGCTCGGCGACGGCAACGGCCTCGACGTCGTCGCGGCCATCCGCGAGAAGCGCGAGGATTCCCGCACCATCATCCTGACCGGCTACGGCAACATCGCCACCGCGGTGACCGCGGTGAAGCTTGGCGCTGTCGATTATCTGTCGAAGCCCGCCGACGCCGACGACATCTTCGCCGCGCTCACCCGCACCTCGGGCGAGCGCGCCGCGCCGCCGGAAAACCCGATGTCGGCCGACCGTGTGCGTTGGGAGCATATCCAGCGCGTCTACGAGATGTGCGAGCGCAACGTTTCCGAGACAGCGCGCCGGCTCAACATGCACCGCCGCACGCTGCAGCGCATACTGGCCAAGCGCGCGCCGCGCTAGAATCCAGGACACGCAAGGGCAATTGCCTTGGGCCGATTCGAATTCGCGGTGGAGGCCATACATTATCGAAGTCAGCGCTGCCCCTCATCGCCCTGCCGGGCACTTCTCCCCGTATAGAGACGGGGAGAAGTGGCTGGCCCGGATGTCGGCGCCCTTCTTGCAACGTTGGCGATTGGCGAAACCGGCGATGACAGCGCCCCTCTCCCCGTCACTATACGGGGAGAGGATGCCGGCAGGCAGGTGAGGGGCGGCACCGGCATTTGGACAATGAAGCCTGCCGAACAGGCGGCATAACGGAGGCGACATGCAGGGTTTGAAGCAGCGGCCGGTTTCCGTCTTCCGCGAATTCCTCGACAGCGAGGCGGCCGGCGGCATCATCCTGATGATCGCGGCCGCCCTGGCGCTGATCGTCGCCAACTCGCCGTTCGCCGAGACCTATTTCTCCGTTCTGCATGCCTATCTAGGCCCGCTCAGCGTGTCGCACTGGGTCAATGACGGGCTGATGGCGGTGTTCTTCCTGCTCGTCGGGCTGGAGATCAAGCGCGAGATGCTGGACGGCCAGCTGTCGACCTGGCCGCGTCGCGTCCTGCCCGGCATTGCCGCGGCCGGCGGCATGGTGGTTCCGGCGCTGGTCTATGTCCTGGTCAACCGCGACAATTCGGCGGCACTCTCCGGTTGGGCGATCCCGACCGCCACCGACATCGCCTTCGCGCTCGGCGTTTTGTCGCTGCTCGGCAGCCGCGTGCCGGCCTCGCTGAAGGTCTTCCTGACCGCGCTTGCCATCATCGACGACCTCGGCGCCGTCATCATCATCGCCATCTTCTATACGAGCGGCCTGTCGCTCGCCTATCTCGGTGCCGCCTTCGCCGTCATTGCGGCGCTTGTCGTGCTCAACCGCATGCGGGTGATGACGCTGGTGCCCTATCTCGTGCTCGGCGCAATCCTGTGGGTGCTGGTGCTGAAATCGGGCGTCCATGCCACGCTTGCCGGCGTTGCGCTGGCGCTGACCATTCCGCTCGAACGCTCCGCCGGGATCGGCCACGACCTTGACCATTCGCCGCTGCACCGGCTCGAGCATGGCTTGCACAGGATCGTACCCTTTTTCGTCATCCCGATCTTCGGCTTCGCCAATGCCGGCGTTTCGCTCGCCGGCCTCAGTTTCGGCGCGCTGATCGAGCCGCTGACGCTGGGCGTCGCCGCCGGCCTCGTGGTCGGCAAGCTGGTCGGGGTGTTCGGTTCCTCGGCGCTTGCCATCAGGCTTGGCCTCGCCGACCTACCCGCGCATGCCGGATGGTCGCACATGATCGGCATCTCGCTGCTCTGCGGCATCGGCTTCACCATGAGCCTGTTCATCGGTCTGCTCGCCTTCGCCAGCGATGTCGCCCTGCAGGATGCGGTCAAGGTCGGCATCCTCGCCGGCTCCTTCATCGCCGCCATTCTTGGCGCCGCCATTCTGCTGATGGCACCGGCGGCAGGTGGGACTGAAGAGGAGACGGAGTAGGGGCGGTCAACGAACCTGGGTTCTGCGAGCTACTCGCTCTCCCCCTCCAGCGCCGGCACCGAGACGCCGGCCAGCTCCGCCGCCAGCAGCCGCGCCGCACCGGCGCGCGCGATCCGCAGCATCAGCGCCTTGCGCGTCGCCGCCGCCATGCGGTGCTCCGGCGCATCGCGCAGAATCTCGGCGCCGTAGCCGTCGGAGAGGATGAAGCCGCACTCTTCGGGGAAGATTTCCGCCGGCACGCCGGGATGGGTGGCGAAGAAGAAGCGGTCGGAATGCAGCCGGTAATCAGGCCATTTGCGGTCGACCCGGAAATCCTCGATCGAGGATTTGATCTCGATGATCCAGATGTCGCCCTGCCTGGTCAGCGCCACAAGGTCGGCGCGGCGGCCGGTCGCCAGCGAAAGCTCAGGCAGCACATGCGCGCCCATTGCCATCAGCAGCCGCTGCACGCCCCGCCGCACCAGCATGGCGCGTTCGGACTGGCGACCGTCGATGAGCGGGTTGATTGCGATAGGGGAAATGATCGGCATGGCAGGCACCATGCCAGATTTTGTTCACGGTTTGAACCCTTTTTGCAGAGGGCGATCTGAAGTATTCCCGTCTTCCCCATGGGTGGTAGCTTTCGGAAGCTGCGCACGGTACGTTTCGAATTCCGTAGGGTCTTTGAGGCGTCCTGTGCCACTTCCAGCGTTTCTTCTCGCGGTGACGCCAGTCGTTATATTTATATATTTCAGTATTTTTGATATAAAAGCAATTCACTGGCGAAAAACCGAGAGAAGGTCCCTTCTGTACGTTTATTTGACGCTTCATGTAGCCGTCATTATTGGGATAGTTGTATCCTTTTTCGAGTTATATATTAAAGAATGATGGCGGCCTGCCTCCGGTTTCCGGCCCGTCAAGGGCAAATACCTATTTCACTTCTAGGTTTGTAAACCAGATAATCGCCTTGCGCGGGGCGATTGCATATTCGGGCAGACCTATGACCGATGCAGACCCGCAGGAGTTCGGCAGGAGGAAAGTCGAGTCGATCCAGTGGACTGGTGCGGCTCTGAATCAGTTCGATTCGCGCTGACGAACGCGCTGTTTTTCGAGGAACCGCTTGGCGTGTTCCCCCCACTCCGCAGCCGTTGTCTTGTGCTCTTGAACATACGTTTCGAAAGCCCTGCGCAGAGCGTCAAGGTCCAAAACCCAAAACGGCTCGTCTTTTCCATCGTTCAACATTGCATCACCCAACCCCATTGGGCCGAGGGTATGCCCTTCAAATCAAGCCTTCAAGAACCGATCCCGACTTCTTTTGGGTGTATCTGCTCGGTCAAATATGCATACGCTGGAAACAGCAGGACAGGTTCTACCCTCAACACCCGGCCTGTCCGTGGACGGGACTTCAGTCTCAATTGAGCTGTAGCTAATATGCATATAGCTTAGGCAGTGCGGAGACGATCCCAAAGCCTGACCCGCAACGACCCGGCACGACCCCATGTCCCCCCGACTGCGAGCGTGCCGGGTCGTTTCTACAGGTGCGTGGCAAGCGGTGCATCCAAGGCGCGATTGCTTACGGAGCAACGGGTCGGTCTAACAGACAATCGCTTCATGCCGGCCGATTACAGGGTTGGCAAACTCCGGTCCGGCCCGAGCGAGCCTCCCGCGATCGCGCAATATCGGGCTGAGGGCGGTCTGGTATCCATCCCTGCGGAACGGCTCTATGTCGAGGCGATCAACTTCGGTTCTTCACTAGAGAGCGGCAGGACTAAAGTCTTGCGTGCCGGTGTGCGAAGGTCTGAGGGACCTTTTAGGTTCCACAAATGTCCATTGGACGTTCCATTACTTTAGTTAGTCGGCATATAAAGGATGACGCTAGGGAATATGCCTTGCGGAATGGCCGGCGCAGTTTGGCCTTGGGTCTATAGGGGGACTGCACCGGCCATTGCGGGTTTGGGCTTTTGGGTGTGATTGTCCCGCGTTGATCAACCTATATGTATATTAGCAATCGCGCAAATAAGACTGAAGTCCCTGGTTCGATCGGAGCTTGCCGCATCGGGCCTGCGGTTCGACAGGCCGATTGCCCGCATCCCGGATGGTCGAGGCGACCTATGTTTGACAGATGGTCTAGATCAATGGGCGCTGGTCCTGGACAACAGGTTTAGGACCAGCACACCAGCCAGGATCAGGCCCATGCCAATGAGGCCCGCGGCATCCGGCTTTTGCCCATGGACAATCCAGGCGACCAGCGCGACAAGGACGATGCCACCGCCGGCCCATACAGCGTAGGCGATGCCGATCGGTATCCGGTCCAACACCTGCGCGAGGAAGAAGAACGCCGCCCCGTAACCGAGCAGCACCACTGCCGAGGGACCCAACCTGGTGAAACCTTCCGAGGCCTTCATCGCGCTCGTTGCGATGACTTCGGCGATGATGGCCAGGGCAAGAATGGCATAAGCAGGCACGGCGAACCTCCATCGATGGGAGGCATCTAATGATCAGAAGCCGATGGCGTCGTCACGTTCACGTTCCCGTGATCGGCGCCTGCGCCTCGCAGTCAAGCGGACTGCGAAACAGTCCTGTCGCCAGGCGCCGCAGCCCCTGCCATGTCATCCAGGATCGGGCAATCGGGCCGCTCATCGCCATGGCAGGCGTGGATCAGTTTCTGCAGGGTCGAGCGCATCGACTGCAGCTCGCGCACCTTCTCCTCGATCGCCGTGACATGGGCGGCGGCGATCTCGCGCACGTCGGCGCTGGCGCGGCCGCGATCCTGGTAGAGCGCCATCAGCTGGCGGCAATCGTCGATTGAAAAGCCGAGGTTGCGCGCGCGGCGCAGGAAGGTCAGCCGGTGGATGTCGTCACCGGAATAGTCGCGGTAGCCGTTGGCGGCGCGCGCAGGCGCGATCAGACCGATCTCCTCGTAGTAGCGGATGGTCTTGGCCGGCAGACCGGACCGCTGGGCTGCATCACCGACATTCATGACTGATCCTCGATTCCAGGTAACCGTTTGATGTCGCCCCCATTGAATTTCCTCCACAATCCGGTGAGGGCTGTTGCTGAAATGCCATAGTGATACGCTTACCAGCATGTATGGCCACGCATATAGGCATCGTGCGCTTGGCAAGCAAAGCAATTGCCAGCATGAATGATGGTAACAAAGCGGCCGACTCGTGCCGCTGACATTTGGGCGGGGCTCCGGATCACCACATGCGCATGAAGTCGCTTGCAATAATTGCCGCATTGGCGCTGTCCACGGCCATCGCCGGCTGCAGCACCATCGGCGGGCAGATCTTCTCCAACGACTACGGCGCAGTGACCGATGCTGGCTACCAACTGCCGCGCATCCCGATCGAAAAGGTGCCGAGGCAGTATCACCGGCAGGAAGTGAACTACGATACCAAGGAAAAGCCGGGCACCATCATCGTCGACACGCAGAACAAGTTCCTCTACTTCGTCGAGGGCGACGGCCGCGCGATCCGCTACGGCATCGGCGTTGGTCGCGAAGGCTTCGAGTGGCACGGTACCGCCCACATCGCGCTGAAGCGCGAATGGCCGACCTGGACGCCGCCCCGCGAAATGATCAGGCGCCAGCCGGAACTGGCGAAGTTCGCCGATGGCATGGAGCCGGGCCTGAAGAACCCGCTCGGCGCGCGAGCCATGTATCTATTCAACAAGGGCGGCGACATGGGCTACCGCCTGCATGGCAGCCCGGAATGGAATTCGATCGGCAAGGCGATGTCGTCCGGCTGCATCCGGCTGATGAACCAGGACATCATCGATCTTTATGACCGCGCCTCGGTCGGCGCAAAGGTCATCGTGATGTAAGGACCAGGATCCCTCGCGGGATCATGGTCAAACGAGAAGACAAGTTTCGTACGCGGACCGTCTAGGCAACAACGGACGTCCCAAACAGAAAACCGGGCAATTCGGCCCGGTTTTTTGTTGTTTGCAATTGAGATCGTGCCGGCAGCGGCAGTGGTCAGGAGACCTGTTCGACCTGCTGCACTTCCGGCACGAAATGCCGAAGCAGGTTCTGGATGCCGTGCTTCAGCGTAGCCGTCGATGACGGACAGCCGGCGCAGGCGCCCTTCATGTGCAGGAACACCGTGCCGTTCTCGAAGCCGCGGAAGGTGATGTCGCCGCCGTCCTGGGCCACCGCCGGGCGCACCCTGGTGTCGAGCAGTTCCTTGATGGTGATGACGAGTTCCTCGTCCGCCTTGTCGTAGAATTCGCCGGTCTGGCTGGTCTCCGCGGCCGGGCCGCTTTTCGCCATGACAGGCGCGCCGGACATGAAATGCTCCATGATGGCGCCGAGGATCGCCGGCTTCAGGTGCTGCCAGTCGGGCCCGTCCTTGGTCACGGTGATGAAATCGTAGCCGAAGAAGACGCCAGTGACGCCGGGGATTTCGAACAGCCGGCCGGCCAGCGGCGAGGCCGTCGCCGCGCTGTCGGCATCACGGAAATCGGCGGTGCCTTCCAGCAGCACTTCCTTGCCGGGCAGGAATTTCAGCGTCGCCGGATTGGGCGTCGATTCGGTCTGGATGAACATGGCCGTCTCCGTGCCCGTTTTGGGCAGATAGTTTGGAATAGTTCTAAATAGGCTTTATCGGCTGGACATTCAAGCGAAACGCATCGCCCGAACGGCTGGCTGGCGGAATGTTTTTGCAGACCCTGCACTCAGGTGGAGATGTGCTGAGATTCAGGTCAGGCCGAGTCGAAAATGGCTGATGCCGAGAACCGGAGCGGAGCGTACTTGAAGTACGTGAGCACTGGAAGCGCAGGTGTCAGCCATTTGCAGACCGGCATCACCTGAATATCAACACATCTCAAGCGAGGCTGTCGATCTCCTCGTCGGACAGATTCTGTGGCACCACCGTGACCGGAATGGGGAAGGCGGCGCCCTTGCCGGCCACGGCGCCGACCAGCGGCCCAGGACCTTCCTTGCCGGCGCCGGCCGCCAGCACCAGGATGGCGATGTCCTGGTCTTCCTCGATCAGCTTGTGGATCTCTTCCGTCGGCTTGCCTTCGCGCACCACCATCTCCGGCTCGATGCCGAGCTTCTGGCGCACCTTGTTGGCGTAGCCATCGAGAGCCGCGCGCGCCGTGGCGGTCGCCTCCTCGCGCATGATCTTCTCGACGCCCAGCCAATGCTGGAAATCGTCCGGTACGATGACATAGAGCAGCACCAGCGTGCCGCTGGTGCTTTGCGCCCGCTTAGAGGCGTAGGCGACGGCGCGTTCGCACTCCGGCGTATCGTCGATGATCGTCAGGAATTTCCTGCGATGACCGGCTTCGCGGCTAAGGCGTTTGGAGACCATGTCAATCTACCTAGTGTCGTGATTTCGAAGTTCGCCTGCTTTCGATATCTCGCTCCGAGCGAACTTCGAAATCAAAAGCGACACTAGAAATCAATAGTTTGCTCGTGTCCCTGATTTTGAAATTCGCATTACCCTTGATATCCAACTCTAGCGAATTTCAAAATCAGAGACACGAGTGCTATTGCGGCCGCAATCTGCCACCGCAGCGGACCGGCGGCAAGCCGCCGGTCCCTGGGCCGGTATCTCTTGGGCAAGATATCCTCGGGCCAGATGCATTGAAGCCAGTACGGTGCTGCGGTGCACTGACGACAGGGATCAGCCCTGCAGCAGCCCGATAATATCGCGCACCGTCTTCATCGTCTTTTCGGCGAGCACGCCGGCGCGTTCGCCGCCGTCCCTGAGCACCGCGTCGACATAGGCGCGGTCGCCCTCGATGCGGCGCATCTCGCCGGCGATCGGCGCCAGTTTCTCCACCGCAAGGTCGGCCAGCGCCGGCTTGAACACCGAAAACTGCTGGCCGCCGAATTCCTTCAACACGTCGGCCTTCGACATCTCGGCCAGCCCGGCATAGATGCCGACCAGGTTTTCCGCCTCGGGCCGGCCTTCCAGCCCGTCGACTTCGCCCGGCAAGGCCTCCGGATCGGTTTTGGCCTTGCGGATCTTCTTCGAGATGGTGTCGGCATCGTCGGTCAGGTTGATGCGCGACAGGTCCGACGGGTCCGATTTCGACATCTTCTTCGAACCGTCGCGCAGGCTCATGATGCGCGCCGCCGGGCCGCCGATCACCGGTTCCGTGATCGGGAAGAAGCCGTTCACCGTCTCCTCGCCGACCTGCATCTCGACGCCGACGCCAAGCCTGGCGATGCGGTCGGAAAAATCATTGTTGAATTTCTGGGCGATGTCGCGGGTCAGCTCCAGATGCTGCTTCTGGTCCTCACCCACGGGCACATGCGTGGCGCGGTAGAGCAGGATGTCGGCCGCCATCAAGGAGGGATAGGCGAGCAGGCCCAGAGAAGCATTCTCGCGGTCCTTGCCGGCCTTGTCCTTGAATTGCGTCATCTTGTTCATCCAGCCGATGCGCGCGACGCAATTGAAGATCCAGGCGAGCTCTGCATGCTGCATCACCCGCGACTGGTTGAAGACGATATGCTTCTTCGGGTCGATGCCGGAGGCAAGGAAGGCGGCGGTGATCGAACGCGTCTGGTCGGCCAGGTCGTCATAAACGAGCTGCGCGGTCAGCGAATGCAGGTCGACGACGCAATAGATGCAGTCGGACGTGTCCTGCAGGGCAACAAATTTCTTGATGGCGCCGAGATAGTTGCCGAGATGCAGATTGCCGGTCGGCTGGACGCCGGAGAAGACGAGTGGCTTGAAGGCGGACATGGTTTCCTCATGGCTTGTGGAGGGCCGTTTCGCGCGCGGCGAAAGTCTTTCGACGGCGCGCTTATGAACGAACACGGCTTTACGATCAAGACCGCTGTTGCGGTCGGCTTGCCCCGGCTATTCGTCCAGGCCGGTCTTTGCCGCCGGTGGTCCTGCCTTGCCCGATCCGCGTTTGACATTGCGCCGGATCATGCCGAAATCGGCGCCGCCGGTGGCAAAGGCGGTGACGAAATAGAGCAGCGCTCCGCCGGCCACCAGCGCCAGCAGCGTCGTCGCCTTGACCACCAGCGGCGAGCCCGGACCGAGCCGGACGGCCAGCCAATGCTCGGCGAAATACAGCGCCACCGCCATCACCGCGGCCGACAGAACAAGCCGGGGAATGCGCTTCAGGAGCGGCACGTCGCGGCCCCAATGGCCGCGCCGGATCAGCACGGCCAGCAGCATCAGCGCGTTGACCCAGCCGGCCACGGCCGAGGCGACGGCAATGCCGGGCGCGCCCATCCTGGGAAACAGCGTCAGCGCGGTGGCGACGTTCACCGCCACCGAGATGGCGGCGAAGATCATCGGCGTGCGCGTGTCCTCGCGCGCGAAATAGCCCGGGGTGAAAGCCTTGATCAGCACGAAGGCCGGCAGGCCAAGGCCGAAGATCGCCAGGATCGCCGCCACCGTCGGGGTCGAATGGTTGGCGGCGAATGCGCCGCGCTCATAGACCAGCCGCACGATCGGCTCCGACATGACCCAGAGTGCCGCCGCCGCCGGCAAGGTCATGAACAAGGTGAACTCGACGGAGCGGTTCTGCAGATTGGCGGCCTCGATGAGGTTGCCCGACTTCAGCGCCCGCGACAGTTCCGGCAACAGCACGATCGCCACCGCCACGCCGACGACGCCGAGCGGCAGCTGATAGACGCGGTCGGCATAGGCGAGCGAGGACACCGCGCTGTCCTGCGCCGACGCGATCGCGGTGCCGATCAGCTGGTTGATCTGGGTGATGCCGCCGGTGATCGCCGCCGGCAGGGCCAGGATCAGCAGGCGCTTGACGTTCGGCGTCATTTTCGGCCTGCGAAAGCCGATCGAAATGCCGGCATTGCGCACCGCCACCCAGACGATGGCGAGTTGCACGAGCCCCGCCGCCAGCACGCCCCAGGACAGGCTGAAGCCGACGGCATGCGCATCCAGCCCGTGATACCAGGCATAGCCAAGCACGCTGATCAGGATGATGTTGAGGAAGGCGGGTGCGATCGCCGCCGCGAAATAGCGGCGCAGCGAATTCAGCATGCCCGCCATCATGGCCGCGAGCGACATGCAGATGAGATAGGGGAACATGATCGTCGCCAGCAGGACGGTCGTCTCGAACTTGCCCGGCGTGTCGGCAAAGCCCGGCGCCACCAGGTAGCGCACGATCAGCGGCATCGCCAGTTCCATGACGATGGTCAGCGCCAGCAGCGCCGAGAACAGCACGCCGAACACTTCCTCGGAAAAGCGCTTGGCGCCGTCGGTGCCGTGCGTCTCGATCTCCTTGGCGAACAGCGGCACGAAGGCGGCGTTGAAGGCGCCTTCGGCGAACAGCCGGCGAAAGGTGTTGGGGAACTGGAAAGCGGCGTTGAAGGCGTCGGCCACCGGTCCGGTGCCGAGCGCTGCAGCCATCAGCATCTCGCGGCCGAATCCGAGCGCGCGGCTCATCAGCGTGCCGGAAGCGACGGTGGCGAATTTCTTGACGAGGCTCATGCGTTCGAGGACTGCCTGTGGGATTGGGACAAGGTGAGGATGGCAGTCACTCGGCGGCCGCCTTGGCCTTGCCGCCGCGTTCGGGCGCGATGCCTTCGAGCGTTGCCATCAGCCGGTTGCGGATGGTGGCGACGCGGGCCGGGTTGTCGATCTTCTGGCCGGTGAGGTCCGTGACATAGAAGGTGTCGATGACCTTCTCGCCGAAAGTGGTGATGTGCGCCGAAGCGATGTCGAGCGACAGGTCGGACAGCGTGCCGGTGATCTCCGACAGCAGGCCCGGGCGGTCGAGCCCTTCGACCTCGATGACCGAGAACCGGTTCGACAGCGTGTTGCGGATTTCGGCGCGCGGCGGGATCTTGAACACCTTGGCGCCGCGTCGCGGCTTGGTGCGCTTCTCAATCATCTCCGGCAGCCAGCTCTTGCCCGACAGCACGTCCTCGATCAGCCGGCCGACGCGCTCGGCGCGCCGGCGTTCGTCCTCGTCACGGTCGAACTCCCGCGAAATCAGGATGGTGTCGAGCGCGCGGCCGTCGGCGGTGGTGAAGATCTGCGCGTCGACGATATTGCCGCCGGCACCGACGCATGCCCCGGCAATGACGGAGAGAAGACGGGGATGGTCCTGCGCCAGAACGGTTATTTCGGTCACCGCCTCGAATTGGTGGGTCTTGACCATGGTGGCGAGCTTCTTGCCGGCCGCGTCGGCCTCGCGGACGAATTCGGCGTGGCGCAACTGATCCGGCAGGTCGACGGTCAGCAAATAGTTCTCGTAATGCAGCCCGACATACCGCTTGCGCTCCTTGTCGGGCCAGCCGGCGAGCGCCTCGGCCAGACGTTCGCGCGCCGCCGCCGTGCGCTGGGCGCGCGACACCTCCGAGAAACCGCCGGTCAAGAGCAGTTCGGTCTCGTAATAGAGCGTGCGCAGCAACTGGCCCTTCCAGCCGTTCCACACACCCGGTCCGACGCCCCTGATGTCGCAGACGGTGAGGATCAACAGCAGCTTCAGCCGCTCGACCGACTGCACGATCGAGGCGAAATCCTCGATGGTCTTGCGGTCGTTGAGGTCGCGGGTCTGCGCCGTCATCGACATGACGAGGTGGTTCTCGACCAGCCAGGCGACGGTTTCCGTGTCGGCCGCCGACAGTCCCATATGCGGGCAGATGCGCCGTGCGATGCGGGCGCCGGCCTCGGAATGGTCTTCCGGCCTGCCCTTGGCGATGTCGTGCAGCAAGACGGCGACATAGAGCGCCTCGCGGCTCTTCTTCAGGCCGGGCATCAGCGAATGCGACAGGGGATGCACCTTCTCGCCATCGCCGCGCTCGATCTCGGCCAGCACGCCGATGCAGCGGATCAGGTGCTCGTCGACCGTATAGTGGTGATACATCGAGAACTGCATCATGGCGACGATCTTGCCGAAGTCGGGTATCAGCCGCCCGAGCAGCCCGGCCTCGTTCATGCGCCGCAGATTGAGTTCGGCATTGCGGTCCGAGGTCAAGATGTCGAGGAACAGCCGGTTGGCCTCCTCGTCGCGCCGCAGCGATTTGTTGACCAGGCCAAGCGAGCGGGTGAGCAGCTTCAGCGCATCGGGGTGGAATTCCAGCCCGTGCTTGTCGGCGAACCAGAACAGCCTGAGCAGATTGACCGGATCGCGCTCGAATACCTGGTCGTCGGCGATGTTGATGCGGTGGTTGTCGACGATGAAATCGGACGTGCCGGCAAGCTTGCGCTTGCGGCGCTGGAAGGTGAGGAAGATGCGGTTGAAGCCGGGTACGTGCTTGGCTTGCTCCTCCTCGAGCGCCGCGCAGAAGATGCGGGTCAGGTCGCCGACATCCTTGGCGACGAGGAAGTAGTGCTTCATGAAGCGCTCGACCGCCGACAGGCCGGGATGGGTGGTGTAGCCGAGCCGCTCGGCGATCTCGCGCTGGATGTCGAAATGCAGGCGCTCCTCGGCCTTGCCGGTGAGGAAATGCATGTGGCAGCGCACCGCCCACAGGAAGTCCTCGGCCTTCTGGAACTCGCGGTACTCGGCCTCGGTGAAGACGCCTTTTTCGACCAGTTCCTCGCCGGTGCGCACCCGGTAGAAATATTTGCCGATCCAGAACAGCGTCTGCAGGTCGCGCAGGCCGCCCTTGCCGTCCTTGACGTTGGGTTCGACCAGATAGCGGCTCTCGCCGGCCTTGGCGTGGCGCTCGTCGCGCTCGGCGAGCTTGGCCTGGACATATTCCGGGCCGGTCGTGCGCACCACCTCGTGGTCGAAGCGCAGCATCAGCTCGTCATAGAGCTTGCGTTCGCCCCACAGGAAGCGCGCTTCCAGGATCGAGGTGCGGATGGTGATGTCGGTGCGCGACAGCCGCAGGCACTCATCGATGTTGCGGGTGGCGTGGCCGACCTTCAGGCCCAGATCCCACAGCATGTAGAGCATGTATTCGACGGTCTGTTCGCCCCATGGCGTCTGCTTGTAGGGCAGCAGGAACAGAAGATCGATGTCGGATCCCGGCGCCAGCGTCCCGCGGCCATAGCCGCCGACCGCCACGACCGCCATGCGTTCGGCCGACGAACGGTTCTTCACCCGGTAGACATGAGTCGCCGCGAAATCGTAAAGCGCCCGGATCAGCTCATCCATCAGATGCGACAGCCGCTCGGCGCAGGCATTGCCGCCGCCATCCTCCTTCAGCATGGCCTCGGCAATCTTCCGGCCTTCGGCGAGCCGGGCCTTGAGAAGCTGCAGCACGCCGGTGCGGGCTGCTGCTCCCGAACCGTCGCCCGCCGTGGCCGCCGTCAGCGCGGTCATCTCGCGGCGCAAGGCTTCGCCGTCGATCAGTTCATCGAGCTTCAGGGAGATTTTCGCCATAGGTACCAGTCGGCCTTGCCATTTGGGCGGCGTCTATAGCGTGTTTTCGCGGCGCTGGGTATGGGGCTCGCTGGTGGCGCGGCAGGCGGGCTAGTCCGTTGCCTCGATCGGATCGAGGGGAACGACGATCCGTTGCCGGAATCTGCAGAAATCGGCGATCCACCGTACGGTTCGCCCGGCCTCTCTGCTGATTCTCACGGCCATCGGCTTCCTCTGCCTTCCCATAAGCCCGCTCGCGGTCCGCGCCGCATCGCGTTCTTGGTCAAGCAGGCTTGGCAGCTTTCCGCCGACGAACTGATCCTGTGCGCAAAGCGCCGGAACAAGTTGGTAGATGGTCTTGCCGGCCGACAGGACGGGATTGAAGATGAGATCATCGGTGGCAATGTTGACCTGCGCCGTTGCCTCCAGAAAGTCGCGCGCCGTTTGCCGCGAGAGCAGATAACCGCCGGCCCCCGGATGGCCCTTGCGGAGGCGGACCATGGAAAAGCCATGTCCGGCAGAGGTCCTTCTCCTCTGGATCACGGTTGAGGAGAAGAACGTCTCGAGCTTCACGACATCGGCGTCCGCCGGCACCCAGCTCGTATCGCTCAGCAATGCCCCGGCCTTGCTGGAGAAGACCATGTCGTCCTCAAACACAGCGCCGTATGGGGCCTCGTCCTGCGCAATGATCGTCCAGCAGGCTCGATGACTGTGCAGGCAGGCGATTTCGCTGCCGGCGAGCGGCCGGTTGGCATGTATCGCGTGCTGCGGCTGCAGCATCAACTCGGGATGTTCCTTGCCATCGATCCCCGCGACCCGCTCGAACCCGATGCCCATCCGGGCGAATTCCTTCGACATGTGGGCAAGCCGATCGGGAGATCGATCGAGGTTGATGACCAGACGCTTCATTTCGCGAGCTATTTGTTCGAAACCTTGCTTCCACGGAACCGGCGGGAGCCGCCAAGCACTGCGGGAGCCCTCTAGCACAGGTGATGCTATGGTTTGTTGATCTTTCCGGCGTGGATATCATGCCGCGCTGGGAGAGCCAACAGAGAGCCAGGCTTTTAAAACCGGCCTGACTTCCCGGGATTGCCGTGACATTACGCCCGATGTGGCCGCCAGTTGTGCGGGCGAACTGCCAGTTGCGGGCTGAAAACGAAAAAATCGGAACAGCCCTTGACCTTCCAGTTACTGGAAGCACTACCTCCGCAACCAGGCAGAGGCATAAAGGCATTTTTGACATGACGCATCCAGACCATGACCATCGCGGCGATCACCACGCACATGGCGCGCACGGCAGCTGTTGCGCGTCGAAGGGCGCCGATGCTGCGGCCGTTCTGCGCGATCCGGTCTGCGGCATGACCGTGGATCCAGCCGCCGGCAAGCCGACATCGGAGCATGGCGGCCGCCTCTATCATTTCTGCAGTAAAGGCTGCCGTTCGAAATTCCAGGCCGGGCCGGAACAGTATCTGACGGCCACCGACCCCGTCTGTGGCATGAGCGTCGACCGCTCGACGGCGAAGCACTTCATCCGCCATGAAGGCCAGGGCTTCTACTTCTGCTCCGCCGGCTGCAAGGCTAAATTCGAAGCGGCGCCGCAGGCCTACCTAGGTGACAAGCCGGCGCCGCCGCAAGCGCCCAAGGGCACGCAATACACCTGCCCGATGCATCCGGAGATCGTCCGCGACAAGCCCGGCTCCTGCCCGATCTGCGGCATGGCGCTTGAGCCGATGGGCGTGCCATCGGGAGATGAAGGACCAAACCCCGAACTGGTCGACTTCACCAGGCGGTTCTGGGTCAGCGCGGTTCTGTCGATCCCGCTTCTGGTCATCGCCATGGCGCCGATGCTCGGCCTTAGCTTCGAAAACCTGGTCAGCGACCGGACAAAAACTTGGGCGGAGTTGGTGTTGGCGAGCCCGGTGGTGCTCTGGGCCGCCTTTCCCTTCTTTCATCGTGGCTGGGAGTCGGTCCTCAACCGCAGCCCCAACATGTGGACACTGATTTCGCTGGGCGTCGGCGCGGCCTACCTCTACAGCGTCGTCGCCACGCTCTTCCCCGACATCTTCCCGCATCAGTTCCGCGGCCATGGCGGTGCGGTGCCGGTCTATTTCGAGGCCGCCGCCGTCATTGTCGCGCTGGTCTTCCTCGGCCAGGTGCTGGAATTGCGCGCCCGCGAAAAGACCGGATCGGCAATCCGCGCCTTGCTCGATCTGGCGCCCAAGACCGCGCGGCGTATTGCCGAAGACGGTTCCGAGACCGACGTGCCGCTGGACAGCGTCACGGCCGGCGATCGCCTGCGCATCCGGCCCGGCGACGCCGTGCCGGTCGACGGCACCGTGCTCGAAGGCCGCTCCTCCATCGACGAATCCATGATCACCGGCGAACCGTTGCCGGTCGAAAAGGCCGAGGGCGATGCGCTGACCGGCGGTACGCTCAACAGACAAGGTTCGCTGATCATGCGCGCCGAACGGATCGGTGCCGAGACCACGCTGGCCCGCATCGTCGAACTCGTCGCCAAGGCGCAGCGCTCGCGTGCGCCGATCCAGGGCTTGGCCGACCGCGTTTCCTTCTACTTTGTCCCGGCCGTCGTCCTCGTCGCCGTCGTGGCCTTCATCGCCTGGGCCGTCTTCGGCCCCGAGCCCAGCCTGGTCTTCGCCATCGTCTCGGCGGTCTCGGTGCTCATCATCGCCTGTCCCTGTGCGCTCGGCCTCGCCACGCCGATGTCGATCATGACCGCCACCGGGCGCGGCGCGCATGCCGGCGTGCTGATCAAGGAAGCTGCCGCGCTCGAACGCTTCGCCTCCGTTGACACGCTGATCGTCGACAAGACCGGCACGCTGACCGAAGGCCGGCCGAAACTGACGGATGTCGTCGCGGCGAACGGCTTTTCCGAAGACGAATTGCTGGGTCACGCCGCGAGCCTGGAGAAGGGCTCGGAGCATCCGCTGGCCGAGGCCATCGTCGAGGGCGCCGCGGCGCGCGGCGCAACCGTCACGGACGCCGGCGATTTCGAGGCGGTTACCGGGAAGGGCGTTTCCGGCACGGTGTCGGGCAAGGCCGTCGCGCTCGGCAATGCCGCGATGATGGACGATCTCGGCGTCGACATTTCCGCCGTTTCGGCCAGCGCGGAAGCGCTGCAGGGCGACGGCAAGACGGCGATGTTTGTCGCTGTCGGCGGCCGACTGGCCGGCATCGTCGCCGTCGCCGATCCGGTCAAGGCGACCACCGCCGAGGCGATCAGGGCGCTGCATGACAGCGGCCTCAGGATCATCATGGCGACCGGCGACAATGAGCGCACGGCCAACGCGATCGCCAAAAGCCTCGGCATAGACGAGGTTCGCGCCGGCTTGTTGCCGGAACAGAAGGCAGCGCTGGTCGAGGAACTGCGCGGCAGGGGCGCCGGTGTCGCCATGGCCGGCGACGGCGTCAACGATGCGCCGGCTTTGGCCATCGCCGATGTCGGCATCGCCATGGGCACCGGCGCCGATGTCGCGGTCGAAAGTGCCGGCATCACCTTGGTCAAGGGTGACCTCAATGGCATCGTCCGAGCCCGTACGCTTGCCCAGGCGACGATCGGCAACATCCGCCAGAACCTGTTCTTCGCCTTCCTCTACAATGTGCTTGGCGTGCCGGTCGCGGCAGGCGTGCTCTATCCGATCACCGGCATGCTCTTGTCGCCGATGCTGGCGGCGGCGGCGATGAGCCTGTCCTCCGTCTCGGTCATCGCCAATGCATTGCGGCTGCGGACGTTGAAACTCTGATCCAAACCCCCAAATACGAAACCCAACCAACAGGAGACCATGAATGACCTTGGCCAAGAAACTCGTGCTTTTGCTGATGGCGGCCGGAATGCTGCTCGCCGTCTTCCTCGAAAGCGTTCCGGCGCAGAGCGAAGAGATGAAACACGACATGTCTGGCATGTCGATGGATGCGACCAGCCCCTCGACCGAGGGCTACAAGGCGGCGATGGACAAGATGCATGCCGACATGATGGCGTCGCAATACACCGGCAATGCCGATGTCGATTTTGTCAGGGGCATGATCCCGCACCATCAGGGCGCCATCGACATGGCCAAGGTCGAGCTTGCCAACGGCAAGGACCCGGAAATCCGCAAGCTCGCCGAAGGCGTCATCGCCGCGCAGGAAGCCGAAATCAAACAGATGCAGGACTGGCTCGCCGCGCATCCGGTGAAGTGATCGCCCCTGGCGGCTTCGATCTGGATTTCTCCCGGCGATTGTGTTGCGATGCGTCTTGACCGCGCCGGGATTGTCTCATGCCATCAACGATAAGAACCACCAGACTGCCCTCCGGCGAAGCCGTTCAGGTGCTCGGTCAGGGCACCTGGAAGATGGGCGAGGATTCGCGCCGCCGTGCCGATGAGGTCAACGCCCTGAAGCTCGGCCTCGACCTTGGCATCACGTTGATCGACACCGCTGAAATGTATGCCAGCGGCGGCGCCGAGGAGGTGGTGGCGCAAGCCATTGCCGGCCGCCGCGCCGAGACCTTCTTGGTCTCGAAAGTGCTGCCATCGAACGCGTCGCGCGCGGGTGTGCAACGCGCCTGCGAGAACAGCCTCAAGCGCCTGCGCACCGACCGCATCGACCTCTATCTCTTGCATTGGCCCGGCAGCGTGCCTCTGGTGGAGACGGTCGAAGCCTTCGAAGCCTTGAAGAAGGCCGGCAAGATCCGCCATTGGGGCGTCAGCAATTTCGACACCGACGAGATGGAAGACCTGGCCGGCTTGCCAGATGGCGGCAACGTCCAGACCAATCAGGTGCTCTACAATCTGGTCAGGCGCGGCCTCGAATTCGATCTGGCGCCCTGGAGCCGCAAGCGCGGCATCCCGCTGATGGCCTATTCGCCGGTCGAGCAGGGCGCGCTGGCGCGCAATGCCAGGCTCAATGCCGTCGCCGCCCGCCACAATGCCACCCCTGCGCAAATCGCCTTGGCCTGGGTGATGCACCAGGACGGCATCATCGCCATCCCAAAGGCCAGCAGCCAGGAACACGTCCGTCAGAATGTCGCCGCACTCGACATCGAGCTTACGCCGCAGGACGTCGCCGACCTCGACCACGCCTTTCCGCCGCCGACACGCAAGCGCGGCCTGGAGATGATCTGACAGCGATGAAGCTGCCAATCTCCCCCACGAGGGGGGGGATTGGCGGTTTCGGCGCCGGCGCGCGGATGTTAAAAATTATTTCCCGACCAACCCCTTCAGCCGGTAGTCGAACTCGCGCCCATTTGCGCTTAAGGAAGCCGGCGACCTCGCTTCTGCGTCAAGTCGAATAGCGTGATATGATTTTGTCGCCTCTCGTCGAGGGTTCTTGTCCACTGCTCGGCTGAAGGCTAAATCTGCCTGCCTATCTGTCAGGAGCGCTGCTGTGCTGAAACGCATTATCAGGTCTGTCTTCAAAAAATACGGGTACAATTTTTTAAAAACAGAAAACCTATACGACATAGGAAACACGAATTATGCATCGATAAGTGTCGTAAACGAAATGGATGGAGAGGGTCGCATCCTTTTCATGTATATGGCAGATGAAGTAAGCAGGACTCACATTTTGTCGGTAAAGAACGTGAAAGAGATTATGATCTCTTGTGAAGAAATACTAAACTATCAAGACTGACGGCGCCTTAAATCCCTTTGGTCTGAGACTTTTTCTCATTGGCTGCCGATTAGCCCCTTCAGCCGGTAGAGCGCTTCCAGCGCTTCCCGTGGCGTCATCTCGTCCGGGTTGATGTCGCCAAGGGCGGCGCCCAGCGCGTCGCTCTTCACCGGCTTCGCAGCCTCCCGCTTCACCGCAACGGAAAACAGCGGCAGGTCGTCGACCAGCCGGTTGGTCTTGCCGGAAACCTCGCCTTCCTCCAGCTGGTGCAGCACCTGCTTGGCGCGGTCGACCACTGCTTCCGGCAGGCCGGCCAGCCGCGCCACCTGGACGCCATAGGAGCGGTCGGCGGCACCCTTGCCGACCTCGTGCAGGAAGACGACGTCGCTTTCCCATTCCTTGACCCGCATGGTGACATTGTGGAGCCGTGCCAGCTTGCCGGCGAGCGAGGTCATTTCGTGGAAATGGGTGGCGAAGATCGCCCGGCAGCGGTTCTTCTCATGCAGATATTCGACCGCCGCCCAGGCGATCGACAGGCCGTCGAAGGTGGCGGTGCCGCGGCCGATCTCGTCGAGGATCACCAGCGCCCGTTCGCCGGCCTGGTTGAGGATCGCCGCCGTCTCGACCATCTCGACCATGAAGGTCGATCGGCCGCGCGCCAGATCGTCCGAGGCGCCGACGCGCGAGAACAGCCGGTCGACGACGCCGATATGGGCCGATGCCGCCGGCACGAAGGAGCCGGTCTGTGCCAGGATGGCGATCAGCGCGTTTTGCCTAAGAAACGTCGATTTACCGCCCATGTTCGGGCCGGTCAGCAGCCAGATCGCGCCGTTCTTGGCGCTTCCTTCCGGCGACAGGTCGCAATCATTGGCGACGAACGGCCCTTCGCCGGAGCGGCGCAACGCCTGCTCGACCACCGGATGCCGGCCGCCTGATATCTCGAAGGCAAGGCTGGAATCCACCACCGGCCGGCACCAGGCTTCGCTTTCCGAAAGCAGCGCCAGCGCCGCCGAGACATCGATCGCTGCGAGCGCGTCGGCGCCGGCACGGATCTTTTCCGCCTCGCCGACCGCTTCCGCCGTCAGCGCATCGAAGGCGGCGAGTTCGATGCTGAGCGCCCGGTCGGCGGCATTGGCGATCTTGGTCTCGAGCTCGGCAAGCTCGGTCGTGGTGAAGCGCATGGCGTTGGCCATGGTCTGGCGGTGGATGAAGCGCGCCTTGGCGCCATCGCTGCCGGTCATGACCGCGTGGTGGTTGGCGGTCACCTCGATGTAGTAACCCAGCACATTGTTGTGCCGGATTTTCAGCGAGCGGATGCCGGTCTCCTCGATCAGCGAGCGCTCCAGCCCGGCGATCACTTTTCGCGATTCGTCGCGCAACGCCCGCATCTCGTCGAGTTCCGGGTGGTATCCGCCGCGGACGAAACCGCCGTCGCGCTTCAAAAGCGGCAGTTCCTCGCCGAGCGCCTGCATCAGATGCCGGGCAAGCGCCTGTGGCAGCGCCTGGATGGCGGCCATTGCTTCCGCCAATTCCTGGGGCAGGGCGGTTGCGGCGAAGATTTCAACGATGGCGCTGGCCGCCTCGAAGCCGGCGCGCAGTGCGCCGAGGTCGCGCGGGCCGCCGCGGTTGAGCGCCAGCCGCGACAGCGCACGCGGCATGTCGGCGACGCTCTTCAGGCTCGTCCGCACCGCCTGGCACAGCCGGGTTTCGGAGCGGAAGAAGGACACCGAGTCCAGCCGCGCGCCGATCGCCGCCGGGTCGGTCAGCGGCGCCATCAGCCGGTCGGCAAGCAGCCTGGCGCCACCGCCGGTCACCGTGCGGTCGATCGCCTTGAACAGCGAACCCTCGCGGCTGCCGGACAGCGTGCGTAAAAGTTCGAGATTGCCGCGCGTCGCCGGATCGATGAACAGGGTCGAGCCCTGCTCCTCGCGCTCGGGCCGCGACAAAGGCGGCCGCTCGGCCTTTTGCGTCTTCTCGACATAGGCGATGGCGCCCGAGATCGCCGACAGTTCGGCGCGCGAAAACGTACCGAAGCTGTCCGGCGTCGCCACCTCGAAGAACCGGGCGATGCGCCCGGTGGCCGACGCCGAATCGAACAGCGACGGCGGCTGCGGGTTGGCGACGCGGCCGAGCACGTCGAACACCGGCCTCAGTTCGGGATCGTGGAACACCGGCTCGGCGACGATCAGCTCGCGCGGATCGACACGGAAGATGTCGGCGAGCAGCCGGTCGGCGGTGGTCTCGGCGACGCGGAAGGCGCCGGTCGAGATGTCGATCCAGGCAATCGCGAAGCTGTGGTCGCTGCCGCCCTTCACCCGCCCGAGCGCCATCAGGAAGCTCGATTCCGACGGCGCCAGCAATTTGTCCTCGGTGATGGTGCCTGGCGTCACCAGCCGCACCACGTCGCGGCGCACCACCGATTTGGAGCCGCGCTTCTTGGCTTCGGCCGGATCCTCGATCTGCTCGCAGACGGCGACGCGGAATCCCTGGCCGATCAGCTTCTGCAGATAGTCGTCGGCCGCGTGCACCGGCACGCCGCACATTGGAATGTCGTGACCCTGGTGCTTGCCACGCTTGGTGAGCACGATGCCCAGCGCCCGGCTCGCCTTTTCGGCGTCGTCGAAGAACAGCTCGTAGAAATCACCCATGCGGTAGAACAGCAGCGAATCCGGGTTCGCCGCCTTGATCTCGATGAACTGCTCCATCATCGGCGTCACAGCAGCGCCGGGCTGCGGCGCCGTCATCACCTCTGGGGCGTCGGGCTCGTTGGCTATGTGCATGTTCATGGCGCGGCACGCTAGCAGATGTGGCGGCCGGATTTAATGCCGGGGCTTCGAAAAGCAGGGGAAGACCGAGGCGATCGTTTGCATGCAATTGCCATCGGCCTGCGATTCCCGCGCGCTGGCGGTTTACACGCGGCGGCGCGTGGTCTTAATTCGGACCGAAACAAAGCACCCCGCCTCAAGGAGGTGCTGCATCGGCGAGGAAATCAAAAGCATCATGGCCAGGAAAACCGAGAACAACGGTCCCTCCGTCAGCGCGCAGGAAGCGCTCGAATTCCACGCGATGGGCCGGCCCGGCAAGCTGGAGATCGTCGCCACCAAGCCGATGACGACGCAGCGCGACCTGAGCCTCGCCTATTCGCCAGGTGTCGCCGTGCCGGTGCGCGCCATCGCCGAGGACCCGAGCCGCGCCTTCGACTATACGACGCGCGGCAACATGGTGGCCGTCATCTCAAACGGCACCGCCATCCTCGGCCTCGGCAATCTCGGCGCGCTGGCCTCCAAGCCCGTGATGGAAGGCAAGGCGGTGCTGTTCAAGCGCTTCGCCGACGTCGATTCCATCGATCTCGAGGTCGACACCGAGGACGCCGACGAATTCATCAACTGCGTGCGCTTCCTCGGGCCGTCCTTCGGCGGCATCAACCTGGAAGACATCAAGGCGCCGGAATGCTTCATCATCGAGCAGCGCCTGCGCGAACTGATGGACATCCCGGTCTTCCATGATGACCAGCACGGCACCGCCATCATCTCGGCCGCCGGCCTGATCAATGCGCTGGAAATCACCGGCCGCGACATGAAGACGACGAAAATGGTCTGCAACGGCGCCGGTGCCGCCGGCATCGCCTGTATCGAGCTGATGAAAGCGATGGGCTTCGCGCCGGAAAACATCATCCTGTGCGACACCAAGGGCGTGGTCTATCAGGGCCGCACCGAAGGCATGAACCAGTGGAAGTCGGCGCATGCGGTCAAGACCGACACGCGCAGCCTTGCCGAGGCGCTCGACGGCGCCGATGTCTTCCTCGGCCTCTCGGCCAAGGGTGCGCTGACCACCGCCATGGTGCAGTCGATGGCCAAGAACCCGATCATCTTCGCCATGGCCAATCCCGATCCGGAAATCACGCCGGAGGAAGTCGCCGAAATACGCACCGACGCCATCATGGCGACCGGCCGTTCGGACTATCCGAACCAGGTCAACAATGTGCTGGGCTTCCCCTACATCTTCCGCGGCGCGCTTGATGTGCGTGCCACCACCATCAATGACGACATGAAGATCGCCGCGGCCAAAGCGCTTGCCGAACTGGCGCGCCAGGACGTGCCCGACGACGTCGCCGCCGCCTACCAGGGCAACCGCCCGAAATTCGGCCCCAATTACATCATCCCGGTGCCGTTCGACCCGCGCCTGATCTCGGCCATTCCGCTGGCGGTGGCCAAGGCGGCGATGGAGTCCGGCGTCGCCCGCAAGCCGATCCTCGACCTCGACCGCTATGCGCAGGAACTGTCGGCGCGCCGCGACCCGATCGCCTCCACCTTGCAGCGCATCTACGACCGTGTGCGCCGCCAGCCCAAGCGTATCGTCTTCGCCGAGGGCGAGGAAGAGCAGGTGATGCGCGCCGCCGTCTCCTATGTGAACCAGAAGCTCGGCACCGCCATCCTGCTCGGCCGCGACGACATCATCAAGGAAAACGCCAAGCACGCCGGCATCGACCTCAACAAGCAAGGCATCGAGATCATCAATGCAAGGCTGTCGCGCCGCAACGGCATCTACACTGACTATCTCTACGAGCGCATGCAGCGCAAAGGCTTCCTGTTCCGCGATTGCCAGCGGCTGATCAACAACGACCGCAACCACTTTGCCGCCTGCATGGTGGCGCTGGGCGATGCCGATGGCATCGTCACCGGCGTGACGCGCAACTATTCCACCGCGCTCGACGATATCCGCCGCGTCATCGACGCCAAGCCCGGCCATCGCGTCATCGGCGTCTCGATCGTGCTGGCGCGGGGCAAGACGGTGCTCGTGGCCGACACCGCCGTGCACGACATGCCGAACGCCGAGCAGATCGCCGACATCGCCGAGGAGGCGGCAGGCTTTGCCCGCCGCATGGGCTATGAGCCCAGGCTCGCCATGCTCGCCTATTCCACCTTCGGCCACCCGCAAGGCGAGCGCTCCGAGCGCGTCCAGGAGGCCGTGCGTATCCTCGACAAGCGCCGCGTCGATTTCGAGTATGACGGCGAAATGGCCGCCGACGTCGCGCTCAATGCGCGGGCCATGGCGCAGTACCCGTTCATCCGCCTCACCGGTCCGGCCAATGTGCTGATCATGCCGGCCTTCCACTCGGCTTCGATCTCGACCAAGATGCTGCAGGAACTCGGCGGCTCGACGGTGATCGGCCCGCTGCTGGTCGGGCTGAACAAGCCGGTGCAGATCGTGTCGCTGAACGCGAAGGATAGCGACATCGTCAACATGGCGGCGATTGCGGCCTATACGGCGGGGACTTGAGGGAAGGCGCAAGCCAACGATCCGGCTGTTCCAACACGGCGGCGCTCAAACGCCGCCGCCCCACCCCATAAGACATTGATAAGATTCGGCTGATATAGGGAAGCTCTTGCCGACATGCCGTAACGGCATCCACGGCGCGCTCAGACCGCTAAATGGGGGTGCGGCCATGAAGCATGACGGAGTTTCCGTGTCCGCGGTCGGCCCGGCGGTCTACCACGATGAGCGGCTGGACGCCTTGCTCAGCATCACCGGCCGCATGGACGGCTATCTCTACCGCTGCCGCAACGACGCGTCCTACACCATGCTCTATATCAGCGACGGCATCTTCACCGTCAGCGGCTACCGGCCGAGCGATTTCATTCACAACGCGGTGCGCGACTATGTCTCGGCCATCCATCCGGATGACCTGCCATCGGTCTATGCCGCCGTCGACGCCGCGCTCGAGGCGCGCTGCAACTGGAACGTCGACTACCGCATCGTGCCGAGGGCCGGCGAGCCCCTCTGGGTCCGCGAGATCGGTGGCGGTGTCTGGGACGAGGCCGGCGAGCTCGAATTCCTGGAAGGTTTCGTCGTCGACATCAGCGACCGCAAGGTCGTCGAGGACCTCAACGCCCAGCTGCTTCTGGATCTGAAGACCGCCAACGAGGAATTGTCCGCGCAAAAGCGCGAGATCGAGGAGGCCAAGCAGCAGAGCGACCATTCGGCCAACCACGATGCCTTGACCGACCTGCCCAACCGGCGTGCCTTCCACAACGAGCTCAAATCGGTCGTCGCCCGCTGCGGCGCCACCGGCGAGGCGGCAGGGCTTTTGTTCATCGATCTCGACCGGTTCAAGGAAGTCAACGACACGCTCGGCCACGAGGCAGGCGATGCGCTGCTGCAGCGCGTGTCGAGCCAGCTTCGCTCGATCCTGCGCAGCGCCGATTTCGTTGCCCGGCTCGGGGGCGACGAATTCGCCTTCCTGTTCTCGGCCGACACCGAACTGGCGCGGCAGAAGGCCGTGCGCGTCGCCGAACGCATCCTGGAAAGGTTGCGGATCAAGGTTCCCACGCCCAACGGCGCCATCCAGGTCGGCTGCACCGTCGGCGTGGCCATGTACCCGGCGGAGGCCGCCGACTCCGAAGCGCTGATCGCGCTCGCCGACCGGCTGATGTACATCGGCAAGAAGAGCGGCCGCAACCGGCTGGTCACTGCCACGGAAATGGCGCCGCAACAGCCTTCGTCCAGGCCTCGCCTCCGCAAGACGGCGTAGAGCGCCGACTCCGAAACCTGAGGGTTGACCGCGCCGGCTTCAGCCCGGTGCGAACGCCCGTGCCGCTTCGACCACGTCCTTGATCTGGTCCTGCCGCAGCAGATCGATCGGAATGCGGCCGTCGAGTTGCGCCGTCGGGCGCGTCAGCCACAGCCAGGCGAGCCTCGGATTGCCGATCAGCGACTGCACGTCGCTTATGCCGGCGACCGGCCTGCCGTCGACGAATTGCGCCAGCGGAAAGACATGTTTGCGGCCGCCCTTGCGCAAGGCGATGACATCGCCGCGCCTTTGCCAGCGGTGCAGGGTCGAGCGGGCAATCTGCAGGTTTTCTTCCAGATAGGTCGAGCCGGCGACCCGACCGGCCCAGTCCTCGATCAGCATTGATTCGAGATCCTCGGACCGTGGCGGCGCGGAAAGCGCTTCATCGGGCTGCAAGCCCGTCGGCATATCCGTGGCGCCGGCTTCGCTGCGGCGCGCGGCTTCCGCCGCCAGCGCGCGCACGAATTTCGAGGCAAGACCGGGAAGGTCGGCATGAATGGCGTCGATGGCGCGTTGGTGCTTTGGCGACAGCAAGGTGACGGCGGATGCTATGCTGCCGGCGATCTTGCCGACCGAGACCACGGTGGACTGGTTTATGGCTTCGTCATAATGGGCAAGCGCGCGCTCGACATCCTCCGCGACCATCTCCGCGAAGTCGTCCTGTCCAAGACCGGTTGTCTGAAATCTGCTCATGCATCTGTCTTCCGGCTGCGCGCTCCTCCCTCAGCCGCGGCCGATTGCTGAATGTCTACTGCGGAAAACGGAAATCATGGCGGCAACGCGTCGCGCCGCCCGACAGCTTGCTGTCTTGCATCTTTCAACACCCCATCTGGCTGCGGGCATCCCGAAATGTCAGTCACGGGAGGCGCTCGATTTCATGTAGGAGCGATATGTGACAACTGCGCGACGGTGAGTCACCCTCACCCGCCCTCCGCTTCGCTTCGGGCGACCTCTCCCCAAGGGGAGAGGAGACTGCCGGCGCCGGCGCTTTCCTCTTCTCCCCCAACGGGGAGAAGGTGGCCGCGAAGCGGCCGGATGAGGGGGAGCCTCGCAGCAGTTGCCGCAACGGCGGCGGAAAAGCGCTACAGCAATCCGGCCAGTTCCGCCTCGCGGCGCAAATTCTGCCTCGGCCTTGGGCCGAGCTGCTGGATCACCAGGCCGGCGGCCAGTGAGCCGAGGTCGCCGCAGGTCTTGAGGTCGCGGCCTTGCGTGTAGCCGTGCAGGAAACCGGCGGCGTAGAGATCGCCGGCGCCCGTCGTGTCGACCAGCTCCCGGATGGCGGTGGCCTGGATGACCACGGTCTCGTCGCCACGCACGATGACCGAGCCTCTTTCCGAGCGCGTGACGGCGGCTATTCTGCAGTCCTTGCGGATCTTGGCCAGCGCCTCGTCGAAGGATGAAGTCTGGTAGAGCGACTTGATCTCGTGGCTGTTGGCAAAGACGATGTCGACCGTGCCCGAACGCATCAGGTCGAGGAATTCGTCGCGGTAGCGGTCGACGCAGAACGAGTCCGACAGCGTCATCGACACTTCGCGGCCTGCGGCGTGCGCCAGCCTGGCCGTCTGCCGGATCGCTTCCTTGGCGCGCGGCGGGTCCCAAAGATAGCCCTCGAAATAGGTGACCTTGGCGCCCGATGCCTTGTCGGCCTCGACATCTTCCGGCCCGAGCTCGACGCAGGCGCCGAGATAGGTGTTCATCGAGCGTTCGCCGTCGGGCGTGACGAAGATCATCGAGCGTGCGGTCGGTGGCTCGCCCTGGAGCGGCTTGGTGTCGAAGGCGACGCCCTGCGCATGGATGTCGTGCGCGTAGATTTCGCCCAGCGCATCGTTGGAGACCTTGCCGAAGAAGGCGGCGCGTCCGCCGAAGGAGGCGACGCCGGCCGCCGTGTTGCCGGCGCTGCCGCCGGAGGCTTCGATTGCCGGGCCCATGCGGCTGTAGAGCAGTTCGGCGCGGTGCGTGTCGATGAGGTTCATCGCGCCTTTGATGATGCCGTTGGTTTCGAGGAATTCCTCCTCGCACTGGGCGATGATGTCGACAATGGCATTGCCGATGCAAAGCACGTCATAATCCGGCATCAATGTCTCCATCAAAAACCAAAAGCAATTCCAGGAAAAGTGCGTAGCGGTTTTCCCACAGGAATTGCGTACAAAGAGAGAGCCGGCTTCTTGCCACGCTGGCCGGGCGCGGGTTTAGCGATTCGCGGCGGCTTTGCCTAGGGCATGTTGATATTGAGGTGATGCCGGTCGGACCTGAATTGCAACACACATCGGAGCGCGACACGCCAGGCGCTACGACAATTCGACCGTGGACGAAGCATTTCGTCTGGCTGTCGCTTACAAGCTGGCTCTGCCGATCACCTATCAAGGGCGAGCCAGTTCCCATGTCTACAAAGAACGACACGACCACCGACCTGGCCTTGCTCGGCGTGCTGGCTGTGCTGTGGGGCGCCTCCTACACCTTCATCAAGATCGGCGTCGAGACGATCCCGCCGGTCACCTTCATCGCCGCCCGCACCTTGATCGCCGGCGGTATCCTGTTCGCCATCATCCGCTGGCGCGGGCTCGCCATGCCGCGCGATGCCGCCACCTGGCGCCGCTTTGCCTTCCAGGCCTGCCTCAACAGCGTCATACCTTTCACGCTGATCGCCGCGGCCGAACGCTCGGTCGATGCGGGGCTCGCCACCATCCTCAACGCGACCTCACCGATCTTCACCTTCCTGCTCACCGCGCTCATCACCCGCCACGAGCCGGTCACGGTGCGCAAACTCATCGGTGTCGGCGCCGGCATAGCCGGCATCTGCCTCATCGTCGGCACCGAGGCGCTGGGTGGCATCGGCCACGAATTGTGGGCGCAGGTCGCCATCGTCGCGGCGACGATCTGCTATGCCGGCGCCGCCATTTTCGGCCGTGGCTTCAAGGGTCTCGATCCGATGCTGCCGGCGGCAGGCTCGATGCTCTGTGGCGCCGTCATTTTGGTGCCGCTCAGCCTGGTGGTCGACCAGCCCTGGACGCTCGCGCCGTCGACGGCGTCGATCCTCGCCCTGCTTGGCTTGTCGGTGTTCTCGACCGCGCTCGCCTTCGTCATCTATTTCCGCCTCATCCACACGCTGGGATCGGTCGGTACGACCTCGCAGGCCTATCTGCGCGTGCCGATCGGCGTCGGCATCGGCGCCGTCTTCCTCGGCGAAAGCCTGGGGCCGACGGCATGGCTTGGGATGGCCTTTGTCGTTGCCGGTGTCGCGGCCATGACCATTCCGGTCCGCAAGCCGGCGTTCGCTCGTTAGAGCGGTTCACCGTTTCATGGAAACGGCGAACCACTCTAACTCTTTGTTTTGACGCAATTCCGGACGGAAAACCGCTCACACATTTCCTGGAATTGCTCTAGCCGCCCCGATTTACTTGTGTTTGCGACCCGCGCTGCCTATCTCGGGAGCGTCCGCCTTCCGGCGGCGTCCGCTGACCTGGGGTTGAAACACGGTGATTTTCGACGCTGCCCGCATTGCGGTCCTCGAACTGCTCTCGCCGCCGTTTCGTGCCGTGTTCCTCAAGACGCTGGGCCTGACCGTGCTGGCGCTGGTCGCCTTGTGGTTCGGCCTGACCAGCCTTGTCGAGTGGCTGGCCCTGCCGTGGCTCCAGGCCTTGTTGCCCGGCATACCGTCATGGGCCGGCTGGCTGGGGGGCATCATCGCGGCAATCGCGCTGGCCTTCGGCATGGCGCTGCTCATCGCGCCGGTCACGGCTGTCATCGCCGGCCTGTTCCTCGACGATGTCGCCGAAGTGGTCGAGCGCACCGACTATCCCCGCGACCCGGTCGGGCGCCCCATGCCGGCGTTGCGCTCGCTGGTGCTGGCGATCAAATTCTTCGGCGTCGTTATAGCAGGCAACATCGTGGCGCTTCTGCTGCTGCTGGTGCCGGGCATCAACATCGCCGCCTTCTTCATCGTCAACGGCTATCTGCTCGGGCGTGAATTCTTCGAATTCGCCGCCATGCGCTTTCGCCCGGAGGACCAAGCCAGAGCCCTGCGCCGGCAGTATGCCGGCACGGTGTTTCTCGCCGGGCTGGTCATCGCGGCCTTCCTGGCCGTGCCGCTGCTCAATCTGCTGACGCCGCTCTTCGCCGCCGCCATGATGGTCCATCTGCACAAGGCGATCAGCGCGCGGGAAAGCCGCCGGTGACCGCAAGTGTCATGCAGTCGGCCCTTTAGGCTGAGGATTTGCCGTACAGCGCTTGCAATTTGCCGAACGGCATGGCGGCGCGGGTGAAGCCGAACGTGCCGTCCTGCTGGATTTCGCGGGCCGCCGTCTCCAGCATGCCGTAGGCGAAGTTGGTCAGCCACGGCCCGAGCGAAATGCGCTTGACGCCAGCCATTGAGAGATCGGCGATGGTGAAGCCCGGTTTCGCCATGACGTTGACCGGCTTGCTGACAGCCGAGCAGAGCGTGCGCACCATCTCGATATCGCCGATACCGGGCGCGTAGAGCACGTCGGCGCCGGCCTTCTCGAAGGCTTGCAGCCGCTTGATGGTGTCGTCCAGATCGGACTTGCCCCACAGGAAATTCTCGGCCCGCGCCGTGAAGACGAAATCGCGTTTGAGGGCTCGCGCGGCCTCCACCGCCGCCGCGACGCGCTCGACCGCATGGGAGAAATCGTAGATCGGTCTGTCCGGGTCACCGGTGTGGTCCTCGATCGAGCAGCCGGCAAGGCCGGCCGCTTCCGCCGCGAAGATGGTTTCGGCCGCCCGCTCGGCGCTGTCGCCCTTGCCTTTCTCGAGATCGGCCGAGACCGGCAGGTCGGTCGCCGCCGTCACCTCGCGGCAATGGTGGATCATCTGCTCGAAGGTCACGGCGCCGTCCGGCAGGCCGCGCGAAAAGGCAAAGCCGGCGCTGGTCGTCGCCAGCGCCTTGAAGCCGAAGGATCCGAGCAGCTTGGTCGTGCCCGGATCCCAGGGATTGGGCATGACGAAGGTCGAGGCATGCAGGTCGCGAAAGATCTTGCCCTTGTCCATGAATGCTCCCCATCACGAGTGTAGGGGCGGATGCTATCGCGCTGTCTGCGGCCGGGCAAACGAATGCGGTTGGTTCAGAAGCGTTTCTCGTTCTCTCCTGCCAATTTCTCGAACGCATCGGAATCCTTCACGTAGCGCGATGTCTTCTTGTGCCAGTGATAGGTGACGGAAATGTCGTGTGACGCCGCATCGGGTGGCGCGTCGTCGCAGCTCTCATCGCTCGGCACCGTGCTGTCGGTCACCGTCACCTTGACGGCGGCATAGGGCTGGCCGTCGGCGATGGTCTGGAAAGCCATGTCCTGCTTGCGGCTGTAGGCGCAGAGCCTTTCGTCGAACGTGTAGATCATGTCGATCAGCTCGAATTTGTCGTCACGGACCATGATCAGCGGCGTGATCACGTAGCCCTGGCTCGAATTGAAATGCGTGCTCATGGTGATGAGCATGTCGTCGCCGGCGCCGATCGATAGCTTGTTCGGTTCGCGGAAATAGGTGCTGCGGTCGACCGCGACATTGGCCGCATCGAGCAGTTTCGGCTTGGCCGTGACGTCGTAGAGCGCCAGCACCGCATAGCCCTCGGCGCTGTCGGGAGAATCGCCAAGGTCGAAAAGAATGGCCAGCCGGTCCTTGCCGCCGGCCCTGATGGGAAGCACCGCGGCATTGGGCAGGCTTGTCGTCTCGGGCGGTGAACCGCCGCTATCCGGTCCCTCGATGTGGCGCATCTCGATCGGCAATCCGCCCTTGTAGAAGCCGTCCCCGTTCGCGGCGAGGCTCGGGATGACCATCTTGGCCAGGTCAAGATAGGTCACATCGCTGCGGCCGGGCAGGGCGCTGCCCAGATCCGGAAAGCTGACGGCTTGGGCGCCGGCCGCGTTCCACAGGAACGGCAGCAGCATCACGGCAAGGATGATGCGTAAAAAGTTCGTTGGCATGAGCGCCCCCAGGGATCAAGCCACTCACGCTAGCACGGGTCCAAGCATCGTGCAGCCGTGCCGGAACCGGATCAGTGGATCGGAACCAGCCCGGCCAGTTCGCGCATGTCGTCGAACAGGATGCCGCCGGCCTGGATCAGGCCGTCGCGGTCGGAATAGGGGTCGCCGTGATAGGAAAACACCCGCATGCCGGCGGCGACCCCGGCCTGTGTGCCGGCGACGCTGTCCTCGATGACGATGCAGTCGGCGGGCGCGAAGCCCATGGTCTTGGCCGCATGCAGGAACAGGTCCGGGAACGGCTTGCCGCGCCCGACCATGGTCGAGGAAAACATGGCATGTTCGAACAGCGGCAACAGCCCGGTCTGGCCAAGCGTGATGTGCATCTTCGAAATCCTGGCCGAGGTGGCGACGCAATAGGGGATGCCGGCCGCCCGAACCGCCTCGATGAACTCCCGCACATAGGGGATTGCCTCGACGCCATGGGAAAACAGGTCCGGCAGGCCGGCGTTCCAGCGTTCGACGAAATCGGCGCCGAGTCGAACCTCGGTCGTCTCCTCGATCTCCTTCTGCACCGACGCCATGCTGCGGCCGGAGAAGTTCTTGCGGCAATATTCGAAGTTCGTCGGATAGCCGGCAGCGCTCAGCCATTCGGCAAGGCGTCGGTTGGCGAGATTTTCGGTGTCGACAAGGATCCCGTCGCAGTCGAAGATCACAAGGTTGGGTATGGGCATCAGGCTGTGCCGGTCGATCCGAACCCGCCCGAGCCACGCGCCGTGCCGCCGGCCAGCGAACGCTCTTCGACGGTCACCTGCGTCACGGCAGCGAAAACGATCTGGGCGATGCGCATGCCCCGCGTCACCGCAAAATCCTCGTCGCCAAGATTGACCAGCAGCACCTTCACCTCGCCGCGATAGTCGCTGTCGACCGTTCCAGGGGAATTGAGGACGGTAAGGCCATGCTTGAAAGCCAGGCCGGAGCGCGGCCGCACCTGGCCTTCCATACCTTCGGGGATTTCCAGGATCAGCCCGGTCGGCACCAAGGCGCGTTTGCCCGGCAGGATCAGCAGCGGCCGGTCGTCGGGCACCGCCGCGCGAAGATCCATGCCGGCGGCGCCGGCGCTTTCGTAGGCGGGGAGGGGTAGACCTTCGGCGTGCGGCAATCTGACGAAGCCGACAGTCGGGCCGATGACGGAGGAGTTTTGGAGGGCTGCGCGCATAAAATCGATCCTATCGGCGCGATTGCCGATTCGGTCAATTCGCCCGCAAGCCTATCAACGTCTTTCTTTCAGGCATCACTATGGCCTGGGCACGCTTTAGCGCACTTCCATCGGGACAACCGTGGTCTCCTTGATCTCCTCCATGACGAAGGAGGCCGACACGTCGGACAGCGCCACTTTGGCGATCAGCCGCTGGTAGAGCCGGTCGTAGGCTTTCACGTCGGCGACGCGGGCGCGCAGGACATAGTCGAGGTCGCCGGACATGCGGTAAACGCCGGTGATCTCGGGAAGGCCGGTCACCGCGGCGCGGAATTTTTGCAGCCAGTCGGGATCATGGTTGGACGTACGGATCAGGATGAACACAGAAAGGCCAAGCCCGAGCTTGTCGGCATCGACCAGCGCCACGCGGCCGGTGATGACGCCGTCCTCCTCCAGTCGTTTGACGCGCCGCCAGCAGGCATTGCGCGACAGGGCCACCCGTTCCGACAGCTGGTCGACCGACAGCGTGCCGTCGCGTTGCAATTCGGCAAGCAGTTTTCGGTCTATTTCATCAATATCCAGTGCCATATTGGGATGTTTGTCTCATGAAATGGCAAAACACAAGGACATTTTGAGACCGATGAACCGGCGAAGCGTGCCAGGATACTCATATCGGAACGCAAGCGCTGAAGGGGGACCTCAATGTCGGTCGCAAGCATCTTCACTTCTCATCCCGCCAAGGTCGGCGAAACCTATTTCAGCCATATGGCCTTTGCCGCCTGGTTCTCCTCGCGCCTGCTGATGGCGGCCGGCGCCGCCCTCGTTCACGCTTTCTTGCCATTTCTCTTCGAGACTACCGCCAGCCGAATCGTTCGCGAGCTTTACGAGCGGACGCACAACAGAGGCACACACGCGACCAAGGAGCCGGCGGCTCTTCTGGATCGCGCCTAGAGGACGACAGAAGCGATGTGCCGGTGGGCGGCCTATCTCGGTGAAGCGGTCTTTCTCGAAGACATTCTGACGGCGCCCTGCCACTCGCTGATCGCCCAGAGCCATTGCGCCCAGGAAGCCAAGTCGCCGACCAATGGCGACGGTTTCGGCCTCGCCTGGTATGGCGACCGGCAGGAGCCTGGCCTCTACCGCGACATCCTGCCGGCCTGGTCCGATCCCAATCTGAAGAGCCTGTGCCGGCAGATCAAATCCGGCCTGTTCCTCGCCCATGTGCGGGCCTCGACCGGCGGCGCCACCAGCCGAATGAACTGCCATCCCTTCATCTCCGGCCGCTGGTCGTTCATGCACAATGGCCAGATCGGCGGCTTCGAGAAGATCCGCCGCGTGCTGGAGAATTCGCTGTCCGACGCCGTCTTCGACCAGCGCGAGGGCACCACCGATTCCGAACTGTTTTTTCTGCTGATGATCGACGAAGGCTTGGCTGGTGACCCGCAAGGCGCCGTCTCGCGCGCCACCAGCCGCGTGCTCGAAGCCTCGCGCCGCGCCGGCCTCGAACCGGTACTGAAGCTCACCGCCGCCTTCTCGGACGGGCAGGCGCTGCACGCGGTGCGCTACGCCACCGACGCGCATGCGCCGACGCTCTACACCTCTATCCTGCGTAAAGGCGGCGGCCGCTGCATCGTTTCCGAGCCGTTCGACCGCGAAGGCGGCGACTGGCAGGCGATCCCGCCCTCGAGCTTCGTCACCATGACAGGGGACGGGATCGCTATCAGGTCATTTGCTCCGGCTCCGGCGAAACTGGCGCTGGTCGGGTAATCTTTCTCTTGAAATGCCGCGGGCCAGCGCCCCCATCTGTCCTGCCGGACATCTCCCCCACGAGGGGGGAGATTGGATGTCACGATCGCTTTCGCCCAACCTCCAACGCTGCAGGATTGAGCGAGGCGCCGAAGCTGCCGATCTCCCCACTTGTGGGGGAGATGTCCGGCAGGACAGAGGGGGGCGCCGTAGAGCGCCGACTTCAACAGACGGTCGGCGCAATTTCGATCAAGTACCACTGAGCTTCAAATGCTCAACTCCGCTTGAAGTCGCGCCGCTGCCCACCATTTTCCAGGCAAGTGCGGCCAAGTCGGGAGCCTTTGATCATGGACATCGCTTTCTCCTCGACAACCGAACTCGCTGCCGCGATTCGCAACCGCAAAATCTCCGCCGTCGAAGCACTCGACGCTCATCTGGCGCAGATCGACAGCCACAACGACGCGATCAACGCCGTCATCTCGCTCGACAGGGAGGGCGCCTACGAACGCGCCAAAAAAGCCGACGCGGCACTCGAGCGCGGTGAGGCGGCCGGACCGCTGCACGGCGTTCCCTTCACGCTGAAGGACACGCACGAAACCGCCGGCATGAAAACCACGGTCGGTTTCCCGCCCTTCGCCGATTATGTCGCACAGCAGGACAGCCCGGTCGTCGCCAGGCTGAAGGCGGCCGGCGGTGTGCTGATGGCCAAGACCAATGTCGCCACCATGTTGTCGGACTGGCAGTCGAACAACCCGCTGTTCGGCCGCACCAGCAATCCCCGGAATCTTGAGCGCACCGCCGGTGGGTCCAGCGGCGGTGCCGCGGCGGCGGTCGCGGGTGGCATGACGCCGTTCGATGTCGGCACCGACATGCAGGATTCGATCCGGCTGCCGGCCGCCTTCTGCGGCGTCTACGGCCTGAAGCCGACCGAACACCGCGTCTCGCTGGCCGGCGCCTTCCCAAATCCTGGCGATGCCGCGCGCAGCGTGCGGCTGATGTCCTGCCTCGGGCCGCTGGCGCGCGGCGTGGACGATCTATCCCTGATCTATCGGATCATCGCCGGGCCTGACGGGCGCGACACCGATCTGCCGCCGGTGCCGGTCGAGACCACGCCGAAGCTCGATCTGAAGACCCTGCGCATTGCCTTCGCGCCGTCCTTCCCCGGCGTCCCGGTGGCCGGTGATATCAGCGTCGCGGTGGAAAACCTCGCGAGGCAGCTGCAATCGGCTGGGGCCATCGTGGAGCCGGCGAAACTGCCCAGGCTCGACCTGTGCGACGATCTCGCCTAGGGCGGCGCGCTGATCGGCATGATGATGGAGGCCGCCCAACCCCAGCCGCCGGAGCGGCCGACACCGGTCTCGTGCTGGTTCCAAGCGCTCGCCCGTCGCGACCGATCCATTCTGGCCTGGGACCGGTTCTTCGACGAATGGGACGCGCTGCTTTGCCCGGTCGCCATGACCACGGCCTTCCCGCATTGCGCGCCGGGGACGCCGATCAAGGTCGACGGCAAGGAGCAAAACTACTGGATGCTGCCGGCCTGTGGCGCCGTCTTCAACTACAGCGGCCATCCAGCACTTTCCATGCCGTGCGGACAGGATCGCGACGGCTTGCCGATCGGCCTGCAATTGGTCGGCAAACGCTGGTCTGAGGCGCACCTGCTGGCTGTCGCGGCGGCCGTCGAGCCGCTCACCGGCGGCTTTCGCCGCCCACCGGCTTACTGAGCAAAGCGCGACAGCCCGTACGGCGCCAGCAGCGGATCACGCTCGCCGTCAAGGATTTCCCTTGTGGCGAACAGGCCGATGGCCGGCGCCAGAGTGATGCCGGAATGCATGACCGCGATATAGAGGCCGCCCATGCCCTCGGCGCGGCCGATGATCGGGAAGCCGTCGATCGGATTGGGGCGGTAGCCGATCGTGTGGAAATCGAGTTCCAGCCCCTCGCCGCCGCGCAATGATGCCTTTGTGACCGCGAACAGATCGCGCGCCGTGGCTTCGGGGTCATGGCCGGGATCGCCGCCGGCGAAATCCGAGCCGGCGATGATGCGGCCCTCGGCCGTCTGGCGCATATGCAGCCTCTCGGCGTGCGCGAGGCCGTTGAGCAGCTTTTTGTACGGCCGCGAATGGACGATCAGCCCAGGTGGCGTCTCGATAGGCAGCCTGATGCCAGCCGTCGCGGCAATGTCGGGCGAGCCGGCGCCAGCCGCGATCACCACTTCGTCGGCGGCAATCAGCCCATGCGGTGTGTCCACGCCCGTGACTCTGCCGTGGGTCTGCGTCAATGCCGAGACCGTGCTGGCAACGACCCGAGCGCCATGCCGCTCGGCATCCGCCAGCAGGGCCCTGGCCGTCGCAACCGGCTCGGCGACGCCTTCCTCCGCGACATAAACGGCGAATTCAGGAGGCTCGACGAGGTTTGGTTCGATTTGCGCCGCCCGCTTGGCGTCAACGCGTTCGATGCCGTAGCCCCATGAAGAATGTTCGGCCGCATAGGCCTCGAGCCGGCCGGCCGGCAGGTCCCAGCACAGCCCGCCGCACCAGGCGAGCGGCAGCCCGGGCAGCTCGTTCGCCAGCCTTTTCCATTCGGCCATGGCGCGGGTGCGCAGCCGGAAATAGACCTTGGGGTTGCCCCAGCTGGCGTTGATCCAGGCAAAGGAATTGGGCGTCGCGACGCCGCCCGCGCCGCTTTCGGAAACGACCGTCACCTCAGCGCCTGCTTTGGTCAGATGCCAGGCGATGGAGGCGCCGATGATGCCGGCGCCGATGACGATCACTTGTTTCGCATCTGCCATGTTCGCTCCTTTATCCGGTGGTCCGCCGAGGACGCTCTTGCAGTGCCACCGCGTTCGTCGCTTGCCAACATCGGACACGGCAAAAATATGCGCTTGACATCAATACGTACGTACGTATTATTTCGGCATGGCTAGACAATCACTCCGCGAAAAACTTCTCGACGCTGGTTTCCAGACCCTTTGGAACTCAGGCTATGCCGCCGCCGGCGTGCGCGACATCGTTGCCGCCGCCGATGCCCGGCCGGGATCCTTCACCAACCATTTCGCCTCCAAGGAGGCGTTCGCCGGCGAAGTGCTGGACCGTTACTTCACCTATGTCAGTGGGCTGGTCGAGGCGGCGCTGGCGAAAGACGGCACACCGCCCATCGGCAGGCTGCGCCGCTATCTCGACGTCATCACCTCGAAGCTCGAGGCGCATGACTGGGCGCGCGGCTGCATGATCGGCAATCTCAGCCTCGAGACCGCCGTGCACAGCGAGCCGTTGCGCTTGCAACTCGTCGCCATTTTCGAGCGCTGGCGCCAGCCATTCGCCGCCTGCATCGCCGAAGGCCAGGCGGCCGGCGACATCGCCAAGACCTTCGAGGCCGAGGACCTCGCCGACTTCCTGCTGTCGTCGTGGCAAGGCGCCATGCTGCGCATGAAGATCGAGCGCAGCCCTGAACCGCTCGAGCGGTTCAAGAAAATCATCTTCAGCACTGTGTTCGCAAAGGAGACGACCCCATGAGTTCGAAAGCCAACCCGTCTCAGCCCGTCGCCACCACGCCGAGACGTTCGCAGGTTCCCGTGCTCGATTCGACCATGTCCTATGTCGAGGCCGGCGCGTCCGGTCCGACCGTGCTGTTCCTGCACGGCAACCCGACCTCGTCCTATATCTGGCGCAACATCATTCCGCATGTCGCGCCTTTTGGCCGCTGCGTCGCGCCTGACCTGATCGGCTATGGCCAGTCCGGCAAGCCCGACATCGACTATCGCTTCTTCGACCAGATCCGCTATCTCGATGCCTTCCTCGACGCGCTCGATATTAGCGATGTGGTGCTGGTCGCGCAGGATTGGGGCACGGCCCTTGCCTTCCATCTCGCGGCACGGCTGCCGCGGTGCATCCTCGGCCTCGCCTTCATGGAATTCATCCGGCCGTTCGCGCGCTGGGAGGATTTCCACCAGCGCCCGCAAGCCCGCGAAATGTTCAAGGCGCTGCGCGCGCCCGGTGTCGGCGAAAAGCTGGTTCTGGAAGACAATGTCTTCGTCGAGAAAGTGCTGCCGGCCTCGGTGCTGCGCACGATGAGCAACGAGGAAATGGACGCGTACCGGGCGCCGTTCCCGACGCCGCAATCGCGCAAGCCGGTACTGCGCCTGCCCCGGGAAATGCCGATCGAGGGCCAGCCCGCCGACGTTGCCGCCATCAGCGCGCACGACCATCGCGCGCTGCTTCTGTCCACCTATCCGAAACTGCTGTTCGCGGGTGATCCCGGTGCGCTGATCGGGCCGCAGGCCGCGCAAGAATTCGCGGCCGGGCTGAAGAACTGCCGGTTCATCAATCTCGGGCCCGGTGCGCACTATCTGCAGGAGGATCATGCCGACGCGATCGGCAGCGCCATCGCCGGCTGGCTTCCGGAGGTCGTTTTGGCGAACCGGACGGGCGAACTGGCCTGAGGCAAGCCATGGCATCCGGCGGCGTCCGCGCCGCCGGACCGGTCGACAGCCCGGCACTACGCTGCTAGAAGCCCGGCCTGTCACACGGAAATCCCAGAGAATGCCCGAAACAATACCAGAGGAAGTGGCGCGCCGCCGCACCTTCGCGATCATCGCGCACCCGGACGCCGGCAAGACGACGCTCACCGAAAAGCTGCTGCTGTTCGGCGGCGCCATCCAGCTTGCCGGTGAGGTCAAGGCCAAGAAGGACAAGATCCAGACGCGCTCCGACTGGATGAAGATCGAGCGCGAGCGTGGCATCTCCGTCGTCACCTCGGTGATGACCTTCGAGTATGAGGACAATGTCTTCAACCTGCTCGACACGCCCGGCCACGAGGATTTCGCCGACGACACCTACCGCACCCTGTCGGCGGTCGATAGCGCCGTCATGGTCATCGACGCCGCCAAGGGCATCGAGCCGCGCACGCTGAAACTCTTCGAGGTCTGCCGGCTGCGCGACATCCCGATCATCACCTTCGTCAACAAGATGGACCGCGAAAGCCGCGACCCGTTCGAAATCCTCGACGAGATCGAGCAGAAGCTGGCGCTGGACACTGCCCCCATCACCTGGCCGATCGGCCGCGGCAAGACATTCTCGGGCACCTACCACCTGGCGCTGAACGCGGTGCGCAGGGGCGACGACGAGAAGGAGCGCACGCCGGTCAACGGCCCCGATTCCAACCGCGTCGCCGGGCTGCTGCCGGAAAACGAGCGCGAGGCCTTCATCGAGGAACTGGAATTGGCGCGAGAAGCGTGCAGACCCCTCGACATCGACGCGTTCCGCGAGGGCCATCTGACGCCGGTCTATTTCGGCTCGGCGCTGCGCAATTACGGCGTGCGCGACCTGATCGAGGCGCTCGGCGCCTTCGGCCCGCCGCCGCGCGCGCAGGAGGCCGATACCCGCAAGGTCGAGGCGACCGAGGACAAGATGACCTCCTTCGTCTTCAAGATCCAGGCCAACATGGACCCCAACCACCGCGACCGCATCGCTTTCGTGCGCGTCTGCTCGGGCAAGCTCGAGCGCGGCATGAAGGCCAAGCTGGTGCGCACCGGCAAGCCGATGAGCCTGTCGGCGCCGCAATTCTTCTTCGCCCGCACCCGCGTCACCGCGGATGAAGCCTTTGCCGGCGATGTCGTCGGCATTCCCAACCACGGCACGCTGCGCATCGGCGACACGCTGACCGAGGGCGAGGAGATTCTTTTCAGGGGCGTGCCGAACTTCGCGCCGGAAATCCTGCGGCGCGTGCGCCTCGGCGACGCGATGAAGGCGAAAAAACTCAAGGAAGCGCTGCACCAGATGGCCGAGGAAGGCGTCGTGCAGCTGTTCTCGCCCGAGGACGGCTCACCGGCCATCGTCGGCGTCGTCGGCGCGCTGCAGCTCGACGTGTTGAAGGAGCGGCTGAACTTCGAATACACGCTCCCTGTCGAATTCGAGATGTCGCGCTTTTCCGTCTGCCGCTGGATATCGGCCGACGACAAGTCCGAGACGCTTCGCTTCATCGAGGCGCATCGAGGCGACATCGCCAGGGACCTCGACAACGACCCAGTGTTCTTGGCCCAGCACGCCTTCTCGCTGAACTACGAAGCGGAACGCTGGAAAGCGATCCGCTTCGCCACGATCAAGGATTACCAGGTCCGCGACAAGGCGGCTTAGGTGCCAGTTTTACCTTCTCCCCGTTCACGGGGAGAAGGTGTCCGAAGGGCGGATGAGGGGCGGCGCCGACCTCAAGGATCATGTGCCCCCGGCCTTCGCAGGCTCCGGGCGTTCGAAGCTCGAAAAGCCAAGCAATTGGCTTTTCGTCCGCTACGCGGACCGCTTCTCAACCCTTCGCTGCCGCTTCGAGCTTGGCAATGTCGATCTTGCTCATCTGCATCATCGCATCCATCACCCGGCTGGCCTTGGCCCTATCCGGATCCTGAAGCAGGCGCGGCAACTGCTCCGGCACGACCTGCCAGGAAACACCGAACCTGTCCTTCAGCCAGCTGCATTGCGATGGTTCGCCGCCACCTTCGAGGAGCCTGTCCCAGAAATAATCCACCTCTTCCTGCGTCTTGCAGTCGATCGACTGTGACATCGCCTCGTTGAACTTGAATTGCGGTCCCCCGTTGAGCGCCTGGAACCGCACGCCGTCGAGCTCGAACGTCGTCACCAGCACCTTGCCTTCATCGGCGTGGCCCTTCGGCCAACGCATCATGCTCAGCACCTTCGAATTCTTGAAGATGGAGACGTAGAAATTCGTCGCCTCTTCGGCCTGGTCGTTGAACCACAGGCAGGTGGTGATCTTTTGCATGTCGTGCTCCTTGTTTTCTCTTTGGCTGCTTGGGTGAAGGAAGGGTCAGGCGGCGCCTTTGGCAGCGTCCTGAAGTGAAGCGAGATAAGCGTCGAGCTGGGCATAGCTCTCGCCCATGCCGCGGGTCATGCCGGTGCCGAGCGCGCCGTCACGGGCCGCTTGCGAGGCGTAAAGCACCGTCTGGGTCAACAGCGTCTTTCCGGCCTGTTCGGTGAAGACCACGGTCCCTATGGTTTCGCCACCAGTCCAATCCTCGTCGAACAGTTCGGTGGCGACGATCCTGGCCGGACGCACGATTTCGCGATAGGCGCCGCTCATGCCCATGCTTCGGCCATCGCGATGCTGCCAGACGTAGCGCGTGGCGCCGCCAACCCTGAGGTCGATTTCGCAGATCGCCAGCCGCCAACCGTCCGGGCCATGCAGCCAGCCCTTCAAAAGCTCCGGTATCGTCCAGCAATCGAAGACCATTGGCCGCGACGCATCGAAGATGCGGGTGATCTGGACCTCGCGGTCGCTGGGCGTGGTCACCGTCAGCGTGGCGACGGTCGAACCGGGCAAGGTTGTGGTGCTCATCTTGGTCCTCCTCATGTTTGCCAAAGGACGTGCGGCAGGCCGGTGATCCGACACAGGCCGCGATCTTTTTTCGGCTATTGGTCGGTACTGTCGGGGGCTTTCTCGGCCTTCATCGCGCCAAGCAGCGCGTCGAGGCGCTGGAAGTTGCCTTCCCAGATCTTGCGATAACGCTCCAGCCAGTCATTGGCGTCGGCCAGCGGTTTTGCCTCCAACCGGCAGGGCCGGCGCTGCGCGTCGCGGCCACGCGAAATCAGCCCGGCGTTTTCCAGCACCTTGAGGTGCTTGGAGATCGAGGGCTGGCTCATCGCGAAGGGCTCTGCGAGTTCCATCACGGATGCTTCGCCCTGGATGAGCCGGGCCAGGATGGCTCGGCGTGTCGGATCGGCGAGTGCGGCAAAAGTGGCGTCCAGCTGGTCCATCGGATTTCCATAGCCAATAAGGTATATACCCAATTGGCTATATACAACCGAGATCCGATCGTCAACGTCCATCCGGATTTCGTGGCGCATCGCAAAAATGTGGCCAGACCAAGCTATGGCGTCTATAACGCCTGCGATCCAAATTCAGCTCCGCCGCGCCATTCCCCGGCCGCGGCCAGCCACCAAGGAAAAAACATGCCTGCCTATCGCTCCCGCACCACCACCCATGGCCGCAACATGGCCGGCGCCCGCGGCCTGTGGCGCGCCACCGGCATGAAGGACTCGGATTTCGGCAAGCCGATCATCGCGGTGGTCAATTCCTTCACGCAGTTCGTGCCGGGCCATGTGCATTTGAAGGACCTCGGCCAGTTGGTGGCGCGCGAGATCGAGAAGGCCGGCGGCGTCGCCAAGGAGTTCAACACCATCGCCGTCGACGACGGCATCGCCATGGGCCATGACGGCATGCTCTATTCGCTGCCGTCGCGCGAGCTGATCGCCGATTCCGTCGAATACATGGTCAACGCCCACTGCGCCGACGCCATGGTCTGCATCTCCAATTGCGACAAGATCACCCCCGGCATGCTGATGGCCTCGCTGCGGCTCAACATCCCGACCGTCTTCGTCTCCGGCGGGCCGATGGAAGCCGGCAAGGTGGTGCTGGCCGGCAAGACGCAGGCGCTCGACCTGGTCGACGCGATGGTCGCGGCGGCCGACGACAAGATCTCCGACGAGGACGTCAAGGTCATCGAGCGCTCGGCCTGCCCGACCTGCGGCTCCTGCTCGGGCATGTTCACCGCCAATTCCATGAACTGCCTGACCGAGGCGCTCGGCCTGTCGTTGCCCGGCAACGGCTCCACGCTGGCCACCCACGCCGACCGCAAGCGCCTTTTCGTCGAGGCCGGCCATCTCATCGTCGATCTCGCGCAGCGCTATTACGAGCAGGACGACGAGAGCGCACTGCCGCGTAGCATCGCTTCCAAGGGCGCCTTCGAGAACGCCATGACGCTCGACATCGCCATGGGCGGCTCGACCAACACCGTGCTGCACATCCTGGCCGCCGCCCATGAGGGCGAGGTCGACTTCACCATGGAAGACATCGACCGGTTGTCGCGGCGGGTTCCGGTGCTCTGCAAGGTGGCGCCGGCCAAGTCCGACGTCCACATGGAAGACGTCCACCGCGCCGGCGGCATCATGGCCATCCTGGGCCAGCTCGACAATGCCGGGCTGCTCAACCGCGACCTGCCGACCGTGCACACCGCGAGCCTCGGCGAGGCGCTCGATCACTGGGATATTTCCCGCACCTCCAGCCAGAACGTCCGCGACTTCTTCCTTGCCGCCCCCGGCGGCGTGCCGACGCAGGTCGCCTTCAGCCAGGACCGCCGCTGGGACGATCTCGATCTCGACCGCGAGAAGGGCGTCATCCGTTCGGCGGAAACGCCGTTCTCGAAAGACGGCGGCCTTGCCGTGCTCAAGGGCAATCTGGCGCTCGACGGCTGTATCGTGAAGACGGCCGGCGTCGATGAGTCGATCCTGAAGTTCACCGGCCCGGCGCGGGTGTTCGAAAGCCAGGACGCCTCGGTCAAGGCCATCCTCTCCAACGAGATCAAGGCCGGCGATGTTGTCGTCATCCGCTATGAGGGCCCGCGCGGCGGCCCCGGCATGCAGGAAATGCTCTATCCGACCAGCTATCTGAAGTCGAAGGGCCTGGGCAAGGCCTGCGCGCTGGTCACCGACGGCCGCTTCTCCGGCGGTACGTCTGGTCTGTCGATCGGTCATGCGTCGCCGGAAGCCGCCGAAGGCGGCACGATCGGGCTGGTGCAGGAGGGCGACACGATCGAGATCGACATCCCCAACCGCACCATCCGCCTTGCCGTCAGCGATGAAGAGCTTGAAGCACGCCGGGCGGCGATGGAAGCCAAGGGCGCCCTGGCCTGGAAGCCCGAGGAAAAGCGCAAGCGCAAGGTGACGACCGCGCTGCGCGCCTACGCCGCCTTCGCCACCAGCGCCGACAAGGGCGCGGTGCGGCACGTGCCGGAGTGAACTAAGGCCGCGACCCCCTGCCTCCCCCTTGTGGGGAGGTCGGACCGAAGGTCCGGGTGGGGGCGGCGCCGTACCCCCCGCCCCGCTGCTGCGCAGCGACCCTCCCCACAAGGGGGAGGGTAGGGCTCACGGCATCAACTGGTACTCATAAAGCTTCTGGTAGAGCCCGCCCTGCGTGAGCAGCTCTCGATGTGGCCCGCTCTCCACCACCTTGCCGCCTTCCAGCACCACGATCGTGTCGGCCTGGTGCACGGTCGACAGGCGGTGCGCGATGACGATCGTCGTGCGGCCCTCGGTCAGCTGCTGCAGCGCGTCGCGGAACAGCGCTTCGGATTCGGCGTCGAGCGCGCTGGTCGCCTCGTCCAAGAGCAGGATTTCGGCGTTGCGCAGCATGGCGCGCGCGATCGAGATGCGTTGGCGCTGGCCGCCCGACAAGAGCCCGCCATTCTCGCCGACGTCGGTCTCATAGCCCTTCGCCTGCGCCATGATGAAGTCATGCGCGTTGGCGGCCTTGGCCGCGGCAATCACCTCGTTGTCGGTCGCGTCCTGCCGCCCAAGCCGGATGTTGTGCATGATGGTGCCGGCGAACAGGAACGTGTCCTGGCTGACATAGGCGATCTTTTCCCGCAGTGAGGCGAGCGTCGCGTGGGAAATGTCCTGACCGTCGAGCAGCACCCTGCCGCTGTTGGGGTCGTACATGCGCATGATCAGGTTCAGGATCGTCGACTTGCCGCCGCCGGAGGGCCCGACCAGCGCCGTCATCTTGCCGGGCGCAAGGGTGAGGTCGAAACCATCGAGCACCGGCGGGCCGTTCTGATAGGCGAAGCTGACGGTATCGAACCGGATCTCGCCCGGTCCCGCCAGAAGTGGCTTTGCATCGGGCCTCTCGGCCAGTGTCAGCGGCGCGTCGGCGAGCTGGAACATCATGCGCACGCCGACGATGCCGCTTTCCAGCGAGATGCGCACGCGCGCGAGGCGCTTTGCCGGTTCATAGGCGAGCAGCAGCGCCGCGATGAATGCCATGATGTTACCCGGCATCTGGCCGCCCTGCAGAACCAGGAGACCGCTGACCATGACGGCGCCGGCGATCGCCAGCCCGGCCAGCGTCTCCATCACCGGGCTGGTCACCGCTTCCAGCGCGGCAATGTTGTTGGCCCGATCCTCGACGTCCGCCACCGCCTTGTACATGCGCTTGCGCATCAAGCCTTCGAGGTTGAAGGATTTGACCACGCGCACGCCGATAGCGGTTTCCTGCATCACCTGAATGATCTGGCCAACCGAGCGGAACTCCATGGCCGCGAACTTGCGCACGCGCTTCAGGATGCGGTTGACGCCATAGATGGCCACGGGCCCGGCGACGAAGCAGATCAGTGACAGCACCGGCTGCTGCCAGACCATGACACCAATCAAGGCAAGCAGGGTCACCAGATCGCGCACATAGGAGGTGACGATCAGGTCGAGCACGTTGCGTGCCGCCTGGGCATTGTTGGTCATGCGGGTGATCAGGTCGGATGACGAGGTCGAATGGTAGAATTCGATGCCTTGCGCCAGGATACGGTCGTAGATCTTGCGCTGTCGGTCGGCGATGATGGCATTGCCGACCCGGCTCATGAAATAGGCCTGGACGAAATTGGCGAGGCCCTTGAGGACGAAGATCCCGGCGACCGCCGCGGCAATCATGTTGACGCGGTCGACCCGCTTGTCGATCACGAATTCATTGGTGATTTCGCGCAGGATCCAGGCGCTGGCCGCGGTCATGCCGGCCACCACCAGCATCGATAGAATGGCCGCGCCATATCCGAACATATGCTCCCGGAACGATTCCCTGACCAGCCTTGCGACGAGGCGCTGGTTTTCCGTCGAGCGGAAGAAACGAAACAAAGGCTGATCCTTGATAGCGGAATGACGAAGGCGGCTTATAGAGGGAGTTGTGGCCGGATGGAACCGTTGGCGGCTTCTGGAAAGAAACCGCTGCGTCATGCTGTCTTTTGGGACACGATGGCAAAGTGATTCTTCAAGCGAGACGACAGATGGATTTCGACCTTATCGTTCGTGGCGGCACGCTGCCGGATGGCAGGATTGCCGATATCGGCATCAGCGGCGAGACGATCGCCGCGATCGAGCTCAAATTGCAGGGTTCCGCCCGGGCCGAGGTCGATGCCAGCGGCAATCTGGTCTCGCCGCCTTTTGTCGACCCGCATTTCCATATGGATGCAACGCTGTCCTATGGCATTCCGCGCATCAACGCCTCGGGCACGCTGTTGGAAGGCATTGCGCTATGGGGTGAGTTGAAGCCGCTTTTGACGCATGAGGCGGTGCGCGACCGGGCGCTCGCCTATTGCGACTGGGCGGTGTCGATGGGCCTGCTCGCCATCCGCACCCATGTCGACGTCTGCGACGACAGGCTGCTGGCGGTCGAGGCCCTGCTCGACGTCAAGAAAGCGATCGCGCCCTATATCGACCTGCAACTGGTGGCTTTCCCGCAGGACGGCTTTTACCGCTCGCCGAAGGCACGTGAAAACACCCTTCGTGCGCTGGACATGGGCGTCGACATCGTCGGCGGCATTCCGCATTTCGAGCGCACCATGGCCGATGGCACGCGCTCGGTGACCGAGCTCTGCGAGATCGCGGCCAAACGCGGCCTGATGGTCGACCTGCATTGCGACGAGACCGACGACCCGCTGTCGCGCCATATCGAGCAGCTGGCCTATGAAACGCAGCGCCTCGGCCTGCAGGGCAAGGTGGCCGGCTCGCACCTCACCTCCATGCATTCGATGGACAATTACTATGTCTCGAAGCTGCTGCCGTTGATTGCCGAGGCCGGCGTTTCCGCCATCCCCAACCCGCTGATCAACATCATGCTTCAGGGCCGTCACGATACCTTCCCGAAGCGGCGCGGCCTGACCCGGGTCAAGGAGATGCAGGCGCTCGGCATCCGTGTCGGCTGGGGTCAGGATTGCGTGCTCGATCCCTGGTATTCGCTGGGCACCGCCGACATGCTGGACGTCGCCTTCATGGGCCTGCATGTCGCGCAAATGTCGAGCCCGGCCGACATGGCGCGCTGCTTCGACATGGTCACCAACGTCAACGCCGCCATCATGGGTCTCGACCATCTCGGCCTGGCGGTCGGCAAGCGCGCCAGCCTCGTGGTCCTCGACGCCGGCAATCCGATCGAGGCCCTGCGCCTGCGCGCCGAGCGCATCTGCGTCATCGCCAGGGGCAAGGTGGTGGCGGAACGGACGAGGCAGGATACAAGGCTTTCCATCCCGGGCAGGCCGGCATTGGTCAACCGCAGGCACAAAGCCATGTAGGCCCAGCCGATTCCCGGTCCTGGTCTTGCGATTCTCCGGATTCTTCTCGTCAAAGCCGCGGCTTCCGTCTACGACGCGACTTAAGTGAGGGAGGAATCGGGATCGGCATGACGCAGCCCGTGGCGCAGAATTCCACCATCAGGAACGTGCTTCTGGCCGGCATTCTGCTGATGCTGGCCGGCGACTTCCTGTTTGCGCTGAACGATGCGATGGGCAAATGGCTGGTCGCCAGCTTCTCCGTCGGCCAGGTGGTGCTGATCCGCTCCATCGGCGCCTTCTTCGTGCTCGGGCCGATGATCGCGCATCAAGGCACCGCCAAGCTGTTTCGCATGGAAAGGCTCGAGCTGCAGATCTTGCGTGTCGTCATGACCACGCTCGACACCGCGCTCTTCTATGCCGCGGTCGTCTATCTGCCGCTTGCCGACGTCATGAGTTTCTACATGGCGGGGCCGATCTATGTCGCGGCGCTGTCGCATCTGCTGCTTGGCGAAAAGGTCGGCTGGCGCCGCTGGGTGGCGATCCTGCTCGGCTTCTGCGGCGTGGTGATCATGCTGAAGCCTTCCTCGGCGGCGTTCTCGCTGTCATCGAGCTTCGCGCTCGCCGGCAGCGTTGCCTTCGCCTTCGCCATCATCCTCAATCGGCGGCTGCGCGGCACCAGCGACACCAATCTGGTGACATGGCAGACGATCGGCACGCTGCTGGTCGGTGGCGTGCTGACCATCGGCGCCTGGCAGACGCCCTCGGCGCTCGATTTCGGCGCCATGCTGCTGCTCGGTATTGTTTCCTGCGGCGCGCATCTGATGATCACGCGGGCGCTCAAGCTGGCGCCGGCCTCGACGCTGGCGCCGCTGCACTACACGCTGCTGCTATGGGCCGTGGTGTTCGGGCTGGTGTTCTTTGGCGACGTTCCCAGTACACGCATCCTGATCGGCTCCGGCATCGTCGTTCTGGCCGGCCTGTTCATCTTCCACCGCCAGAAGGTGGTCGACACCACGGTGCCGCCCGAAAACGTGCCGAAAGGCGTGAATTAAAGCGACTCCAGGAAGTGTGAGCCGGCTTTCCGTCCGCAATTGCATCGAGACGAAGCATAGAGCGCGTCACACGGCGTCGTTTCGAAGCGACGTGTTTGGCGACTGAAGGCTATCATCCGGAGTTGTTGGAGTTTCAGGTCGGAAAGTCCGGTATTTACATCGATATTTTGCTGTGTACGTTGCCTTCCGGGCGCAATACGGGATTGATTCTTGCCCGGAAGGGGCAAGGTCAATATCTCAACAAAACTGCGATAGAGGGGGCGGCAATGGGTAGTTTCTCTATATGGCATTGGCTGATCGTTTTGATCCTGATCGGCTTGCCGCTGGTATTTGTTCTAAGAGCAGCGCCAGCTGGCGCCAATCGGTTCGGAGAAATGCCGCCTTCGATGAATTTTGGCGAAGCTGTTTCCAGCTTTTTTCGAAACTATGTGGGTTTCTCAGGCAGGGCGAGCCGCTCGGAATTCTGGTATTCTTATTTCTTCATTTTCATTGTCTCCGTCATTCTGGTGATAGTTGACGCCGTCCTGAACAATGAAATTGTCTCATCGATTTGGAATCTTGCCGTCCTTCTTCCGACACTCGCCATGACCGCTCGCCGGCTGCATGACATCAACAGAAGCGGTTGGCATCAACTCCTTGCGGCATTGTTCCCCATCGGCACCATCGCGCTGATCATTTGGTATTGCAAAAAGTCTGACGATACAGTGACGTTGGGTGAGATAGAGCGGGTTTTCAGGTAGACCGGAGCCCGTCATATGGAATTGCTTTAACCCATACGCACGGCCGCCAGATGCCGTGAAAACTCCGGCGTCTCCATCAGCGCCGTGCAGCGGGCGAAACGGCCGTCGGCATAGGCGCGGAAATCGTCGACGGGATTGTTATTGGCCAGCTGGATCAGCCCCCACAGTGTCCAGAGCAGATCGCACATGGCCTTGTAGATGACGACGCGGCCGCGCTCCGCCGGCCTCGCCTCGCCGCCGAAATAGGCGCGCATCAGCTCTTCGTCCTGCGCGGCGTCGAATTTACCTTCGACACTGAGGTCGCCAAGGTCCCAGAGCGGGTCGTTCATCCCCGAATATTCCCAGTCGACGATCCACATCCGCTCGCCCGTATCGAGAAAATTCTCGCAGAGTGGATCGCAATGGCAGGCGACGAGGGGGAGCGGATGGGCGGCCAGCGCCGAGCGCACGCTGCCGGCCTCGCGCACCACCTCATGGTATCCGGCGGGCAGGGCGACGTCCTTGGTCGAAAGCACCTTGAGATAATCGTCGATCATCGAAAACAGTTCGAAGCGGAAGGGGAACACCGCACCCGACGCGTGCAGCTTGCGGAAGGCTTCGCCAGCCCGGGCCGGACTGCCCGGCCGCTCCCGGAATTTCTCCGGCGACATCGTCACGGCGCCGGCGATGAAGCGTGTCACCATCACGCCGGCATCGGCATGCAGCACTTCGGGACTGACTCCCGCCTTTGCCGCTTCACGCGCGGCCACCGCTTCGTTGGCGCGGTTGATGTACTCCTCGGTGCCTTTGCCTGGAATGCGCAGGCAGAGATCGCCGGCCCTGAAGACGAGGTTGGTGAGGCCGCCAAGACGCTCCAGCGGCCCGGTATAGCCGGCCAGCACCGGAATGGCAGCCAGTTTCGCCCGCGCCTCGTCCGTCGCCATGTCGCGCCCCCACGCTGTTATTTCTCACCGCGACGGTTCCACAATTTTCACCGTTTGGCTATCATTGGATCGAACGTAACTCGATCAGGCGACAGAGCAGCAATGACGGACGGTAAACATTTGGGTGCGCTCAGCGCGGCCTATGCGGCGACGCGGCCAGAGGAAGTGGCGGCGCTGTATGACCGCTGGTCGCAGACCTATGATGCCGACATGTCGGCCGCCGGTTATCGTCATCCGACGATCTGCCTTGCTCTGATCGCCCGCCATTTGCCGCGTGGCGCGGCGCCGTTGCTCGATGCCGGCGCGGGCACCGGGCTCATCGGCGAATGGCTCGATATATCAGGCTATCCGCAAGTCGAGGCGCTGGACATCTCGCAGGGCATGCTCGACCAGGCCGCCCGCAAGGGCGTCTATTCCGCGCTGCATTGTCTCGCGCTCGGCGGCACGCTGCCCTTTGCCGACAATGCCTATGCCGGGATCGTCTCGGCCGGGGTCTTCACCTCAGGCCATGTCGGCGTCGAAGGGCTGGACGAGTTGATCCGCATCTGCCGGCCCGGCGGGGTGATCGTGCTGACGGTCAAGAACACGCTGTGGGATCAGGGTTTTGCCGCACGCATCGCCGAGCTCGAAGCGCAAGGCGTCGTCACCCGTGCCGAAGAAACGCGCCCCTATGTCTCGATGCCGGGCGAGGCTGATACCGTGCCCAGCCGCGGCCTTGCATTGCGTGTGAGCTAGGCCTTTACCTTCTCCGCTGCCGGATCGTACATCGGCTCGAGATGGATTTGGGCCGGCGTCCGCTCCATTGCGACGACCAGCTCGTAGTCGCCCGAGGCGAGGAAATCGTCGCTCACCCCCTCGGCGTTGCGCACGTAGCCGTAGCCGATGTTCCTGCCGATCGTGTAGCCGTAGCCGCCGCTGGTCAGATAGCCGACCGGCTCGCCATTGCGCAGGATGGTCTCGCGGCCGAGCAGCACGATTTCGGGACTGTCGACCGTGAAGCCGGCAAAGCGCTTCTTCAACGGCGCGCCGGCAAGCTTCTCCAGCGCGCGCCGTCCGACGAAATCGGTGTTCTTCCGGAGCTTGACCGCCCAGCCGAGCCCGGCTTCCTGCGGCGTGTCGTTGGGTGTGATGTCGGAACCCCAGGCGCGGTAGCCCTTTTCCAGCCGCAGCGATTCCAGCGCCCGGTAGCCGACCGGGCGGATGCCGTGCGTCTTGCCGGCGGCCATCAGCGCGTCGAAGACTTCGCCTGTCGCCGCGATCGGCACATGCAGTTCCCAGCCGAGCTCGCCGACATAGGTGACACGCAGCGCCCGAACCGGGTGGCCGGCGATGGCGATCTCGCGCACATGTCCGAATGGGAAGCCGGCATTCGACACATCGGCATCGGTCACCGCGCTGAGCACGTCGCGGGCCCGGGGGCCCATCAGCGACAGCGTGCCGAAATCCTCGGTGACATCGGTCAACCCGGCATCGAGGCCCCCGCCTATATGGTCGCTGATCCACGAGGCATCATGCGTGCGGAAACCGGTGCCGATGACGATGTAGAATTTCTCCTCCGCCAGCCTCGCCACGGTCAGGTCGGCCTCGATGCCGCCGCGCGTGTTGAGGAGCTGCGTGTAGGTCAGCCGGCCGACCGGCTTGCTGACGTCGTTGGCGCAGATCCAGTCCAGCGCCTTGGCTGCGTCAGGGCCGCTAAATTCGTATTTGGCGAAGGACGACTGGTCGAAGATGCCGACATGCTCGCGCACATGCCGGTGCTCGTCGCCGACCGCCGAAAACCAGTTCTGCCGGCCCATGGAATAGATGTCCTGCGGCTCGACGCCTTGCGGCGCGAACCAGTTCGGCCGCTCCCAGCCGAGCTTGGAGCCGAACACGGCGCGCTGCAGCTTCAGCCTGTCGTATAGCGGCGAGACGATGCGCGGCCGGCCGCTGGCATATTCCTCGTGCGGGAAGCCGATCGTGTAGTGCTTGCCATAGGCCTCCAGCGTGCGCTCGCACACCCACTGCCGGTCGCGGTGCAGGTTGGAAAAGCGCCTGATGTCGACCACCCACAGGTCGAGCGGCGCTTCGCCATCGACCACCCACTGCGCCAGCACCCAGCCGGCGCCGCCGCCAGAGGCGATGCCGAAGGCGTTGAAGCCGGCGCCGACGAACATGTTGGCGCATTCGGGTGCCGTGCCGAGAATAAAATTGCCGTCCGGCGTGAAGCTTTCCGGCCCGTTGATCATCTGCTTGACGCCGACGGTTTCCAGCGCCGGCACACGCGCGATCGCCTGTGTCATATGCTGCTCGAAATGGTCGTAGTCGTCGTCGAACAGCCGGAATTCCCAATCGTTGGGCACGTCGCCCCCGGGCAGGTCGGTCGTCCATGCCTGCGGGTTCGGCTCATAGCCGCCCATCACCAGCCCGCCGACCTCTTCCTTGAAGTAGGTGCGCCGGTCAGGGTCGCGCAGCGTCGGCGCGTCGGTCGCCAGGCCATCGATCTTCTCGGTGATGATGTACTGGTGCTTCACCGGCTGCAGCGGCACGTTGATGCCGGCCATGGCGCCGACCTGCCGCGCCCATTGTCCGGCGCAGTTCACCACCTTGTCGCAGGCGATATCGCCTTGATCGGTCTTCACCGCCGTGATGCGGCCGCCCTTCATCTCGAAGCCGGTGACGCGGACATTCTCATAGAGCTTGGCGCCGTGCATCCGCGCGCCCTTGGCCAGCGACTGCGTGATGTCGGAGGGGCTGGCCTGGCCGTCGGTCGGCAGCCAGGAGGCGCCGACGAGATCGCCGGTTTCCATCAAAGGCCACATCGCCTTGACTTCGGCCGGGGATAAAAGGTGCATGTCCATGCCGAAACTCTTCGCCGTGGTCGCCAGCCTTTTGTACTCGGTCCAGCGGTCGGCATTGGTGGCGAGCCGCAGGCAGCCGGTCATCTTCCAGCCGGTGGCAAGGCCAGTTTCGGCCTCCAGCCCCCTGTAGAGGTCGACCGAATATTTGAGCACGCGGGTGATCGAGGCGGACGAGCGCAATTGGCCGACCAGGCCGGCGGCATGCCAGGTCGAGCCCGAGGTCAGCTTGCCCTGTTCGAGCAGCACGACGTCGGCCTTGTGGTCGCGCGCCAGATGATAGGCCGTCGAGCAGCCGATGATGCCGCCGCCGATGACGACGATCGCGGCATGGCCAGGCAAGGTCATGATTTCAGGATCCCGTATTTTGTCCGGTAGTTTTCCAGCGCCGCGTCGAGCCGCACGAGATTTTCCTCGGTGTAGGCGACGTAATCGATGCCGGGCGCGTCGAGATAGAGTTCCGACACCATGCTCCACATCGCCTCGCGCAGCAGCGAGGCGCATTGCATGGCGGCGTGCGAGCGGCGGATTGCCGCGTCCGGCTCCTTCATGAAATAGGCGGTCAGGAAGGCGAAGGATTCCTCGTCGCTCATGCCGGCGTTCGAGGCGACGCCGGCAAGATCGAACATCGCCGTGTTGAAGCCGGCATATTCGAAATCGATCAGCCACAGCCTGCTGCCGTCGTCGAGAATGTTGGCCGGCAAAAGATCGTTGTGGCCGAAGACGATCGGCAGCAATTTCTGTGCCCGCTCCAGTTCGTCGGCCAGCGTCAGCAGGCGCGGCAGGTCGCTGCGCTTGCGGCTGTTGCCTTCCTCGAGCGTACGCGCATAGTCGCGAATGACGTGGAACACCCAGAACATAAAGCCGGCACCGGAGATATGGTTGGGCATCTCCCGGTGGAAGCCGCGCATAAGGGCTGCGACCCGGCCGAGATTGGCGCGCACGTCTTCGGCGAGGAAGGTCCTGGCGCCGAGAAACTGCGTCACCAGTATGCCGGGTTCGGAATAGTGCACGGCAGGCGCAAAGCCGGCGGCATGGGCCGCCCGCGCGGTCATCACCTCGCGCTCGCGGAAGACATGGTGGAAGGGGTAGTCCTGGCCGAAGCGCACAACATGCCGTCCGGCACCGTCGCTGACCACATAGTTGGCGTTGCTCAGGCCGCCGGGCAGGGGGGCGATCTCGATGGCGCCGGTCCAGCAGGGCAGGGCGCGGATGCGATCTTCGGCAATCACGGAATCATCCCTGGTTTGCTGGGCTTCGACTAAAGCGCGTCGCGTTGAAACGGATCCATGCGACGCGCTTTAGGTCCTTGTTTTTATGCATGTCGTTCTCTCAAACCGAGGTCACTTTTGGGCGACATGCACCAGGCGCCATGGACAGCGCGACGAGAGCGGGGAGAAACGCAAATAATCTCGTCGGTGCGGGACGCCAGGATCGGTATCCCGCACCGCACCGACGAGCCCCTTGGCCAGGATTTTGATCCCGGCATCCGCCCCCGCGGATCTGAAAATTCCTTGCGCCAGGCGCGTTCAAGACCGCCTGGCCAGTGAGTTGCGGCTCTGCCATCACCCTCCCGTTGCAGCTCCGGACCCCTGCTGATGCCTTGAATTTCACGCCAGGGTTGCCCGGTTGTCAATAAAAAGATGTGACTTTTTTTGGGTGTTTTGCCCGAAAGCAAGATTTGATCCCTTTAAAAGCGCTTGAATTACCTTAAAACCGGTCAAAACCTAAGCCGGGAAACCCAATGGTCCATTCCAAACGCCACGGCGAGATCCTGCGGCTGTTGCAGGAAGAGGGAACCGTCACCATCGCCAGCCTGGCCGACCGGCTGGGTGTTTCGCTGGAAACCGTGCGCCGCGATGTCAAGCCGCTCACCAGCGACGGTTCGGTTCTGAAGATGCACGGCGCCGTCGGCCTGCCGTCGATGGTCGGCGAAGCACCGTTCGAACGGCGCATGCGCGAGAATGCCGACGCCAAGCGCATCATTGCCCGCATGGTCGCCGCCACCATCCGCGACGGCGAATCGGTCATGCTCGACACCGGCACCACGACCTCGTTCCTGGCGCGGGAGATGCTCGGCCACCGGCGGCTGACCGTCGTCACCAATTCGTCCGACATCGCCCGCACGCTGGCCACCATCAACGGCAACAAGGTCTATATGGCCGGCGGCGAATTGCGCAGCGACTCAGGTGCCGCGTTCGGCACTTCGGCCATCGAGTTCGTCAGCCGCTTCTCGGTCAGCCATGCCATCATCTCCACCGGCGCCGTCGACGCGGTGACGGGCGTCATGGATTATGATCTGGAAGAGGCCGAATTCGCCCGCATGGTGCTGTCGCGCGGCCAGCGTTCGCTTGTCATCACCGACCATACCAAATTCGGCCGCCAGGGCCTGGTCCAGGTCTGCGGCTTCGACGGCTTTTCCGAACTCGCCACCGACCGTTCGCCGCCGCATGACATCGCCGCGGCGCTGGCACAGGCCGGCGCGCGGCTCAGCATTGCCGGCGGCGAAGCCGGATTTTAGCCGAACACCAAGGATTGGTGGGCGCACACGCCCGCGAAGGTCCCAGCCGATACGGCGAAGGCGATGTTGTGCATCGCGCGTGCCGCGTCGCCGGCGGCATAGACACCGGGAATTGTCGTCTGCTGCCGGTCATCGACTGATATTGCCGGGCCGAGCAGGCCGTCCGTGAAGCCGCAGCCGAGCTGCTCGGCCAGCGGGCTTGCCATCGTGTTGCGCGGCGCGGTGAACATCGCCCTGACGCCGGCCTTCCGGCCACCGTCGAGGTGGACGACCAGGCCGCCCGCGCCGTCTTCCCTGAGTTCGCTGACGATCGCGGGTTCGAACCTGACATTTTTGCTCTCCAAAGCGAGTATCTGCTCGGCGTCGGGCTCGATCTGGCCGTTGCCGAACAGCGTGACGTTGCCCCAATCGGCGATCAACTGCGCCTGGTGCAGGGACATCGGGCCGGTCGCGAGCACGCCGAGCGGCCCGCCCGACACCTCGTAGCCGTGGCAATAGGGGCAATGCAGCACGGTCTTGCCCCATTGCTCGGCAAGCCCGGGAACCTCCGGCAGGATGTCGCGCACGCCGGTGGCCAGCACCAGCCGCGCGGCGCTGTATGTCTCGCCGCCATCGGTGGTGATCGCGAAATCGCTGCTGCTGTTGGCGACGGCTTTGTCGGCACGCGCCTGGACAAACCTGGCAGTCGGATAGGCCAGCAATTGCCGCCTTGCATCGTCGAGGATGGCGCCGGGCGAGCGTCCGTCCTGGCCGAGAAAACCGTGCGAATGCGCGGCGAAACGGTTGCGCGGCTGGCCGGCGTCGATCACCAGCACGTTGCGCCGGGCCCGCGCCGCCTGGATGGCGGCGGACAGGCCGGCGAAGCTGCCGCCGACGATGGCAAGATCATACTGCATGGCTGGAAACTCCAATGAGGTCGTAACGGCGTCGGAAATCGGCGGTCAGGTCGGCCAGCGTGATGCGGCTGAGCTTCTGCGCCAACAGCTTCTCCGCCTCGATGCGGAAATCGTCGAGCACGGCGATCACCGCTTGCTCGACAAGACAGCCCGGGCTTTCCGGTTCGGTGCTGAACGGCAGCAGCGTCTCGCCAAGGGCGGCGCTGATCTCGGCCAGTGAGGTGTTTTCGGGCGCCCGTCCGAGCAGCCAGCCGCCGCCATGGCCGCGCGACGAGGTGACGATGCCGGCGTCGCGCAGGCCGGCGATGGTCCGGCGCACCACCACCGGATTGGTATGGATGAAGGTGGCAAGCTGCTCGGAGGTCAGCGCGTGTTCCGGCTTCTCGGCCATGTGGACGAGAATGTGCAAGGTGGAGGACAATCGGCCGTTGCGTTTCATGTAACTTAGTTAGTTACGATTTCGGCGATGTCAAACGCGTCAGCGTAACTTTCCGTCTACGGCGGCGTTATGCGGGCAACGGGCGAAAACTCATCCGGAAGCAGGCGCCGCTCGGTTTGCCGTCGAGAATCTCGATGCGCCCGCCATGCAGTTGCATGATTTCCTGCACCAGATTGAGGCCGAGCCCGGCGCCGTGATCCTGCGGGCGCAGCCGGTAGAAGGGCTCGAAGATACGTTCGCGCTCGGCTGGCGGCACGCCGTCGCCTTCGTCGCGCACCTCGATGACAGCGGGAGCGGTGACACTGACGGTGATCTTGCCAGTCCTGCCGCCATGCTCGATGGCATTCTGGACGATGTTGGTCACCGCGCGCTCGATCGCGGTGCGGTCGCCGCTGGCGAAGACCGTCTCCCGTTCCGGCTCGAACGACATCTCGTATCCGGCCGAGAAAGCCATTGGCGCGAGGTCGACGATGACGCCGCGCGCGATTGCCACGAGATCGACTTTCTCGAAAGGCGAGGTCTGCCGGTCGAGGCGTTGCAGGTCGAGCAACTGGTCGGTCAGCGTCGAAAGCCGTGCTGCGTCCTGCAGCAGGCGTGCCCGCTCCGGTGTCGCCGGCAGCGAGGCCAGGCGCGTGTTGAGGATGGCCACCGGCGTTCGGAGTTCATGGGCGGCGTCGGTCAGGAAGCGCTTGTGGCGCTCATAGCCTTTGTCGAGGCGCGCAAGGGCGGCGTTCACCGCCTTCACCAGCGGTGTCACTTCCGTCGGCACGTCCTTCAGCGGCAGTTGCACGCCGCGCTGGTCGATGTCGATGCGCTCGGCCTCGGCGGCGGCATGGCCAAGGCCCGACAGCGCGCCGCGCACCACCCAGGGTGTCGCAAACAGCGTGGCCAGCGCCATGAGGCCGGCGAGCGGCAATATGCCTTGCAGGAAGAATGCCGGCGCCTGTCCGAGCAGGCGAAGCAGCGAAAGCCCGCCCTTGGTGCCGGAGAAGATCTGGACGTTGCCCGCGGCCGTTTCGGTCCAGCGGATCTTTGCGTCCGGCGGCGCGCTCTCGCCGATGGAATGGTCGATACGCGCGTCACTGATCGTGTCCAGCAGGCCGGCGAAGGGCTGGAAGATGGTCGGAACCGTACCTTCCTGCAGCCGCTGCCCCTGCTTGTCGCGGATGATGAACCACAGGTCGGGGACATCGGATCGCAGCTTCTTCAGATCCGAAGTCTCGCGCAGCACAAGCTTGCCGCCCGCGTCGCGCACCACCGCATCCGCCAGCACATCCATCGTGCCGTCCTCATAGTCGTGCGGAATGAGGCCGGTGGCGAGCAGGGCGCCGAGAATGCCGACAATGATCAGCGTCAGCATAGCGCATTGCAGCAAGGCGATGCGCAGCACCAGGCTCCATTTGAGCGAACGTGGGCGCTTGAGGCTCATCGCTTAATGCTCATGTCGTCTCGCGCAGGAGATAGCCGACGCCGCGAATGCCGTTGATCGTCACCCCGGCATCGGCGTCGGCGAGTTTGCGGCGCAGGCGCGAGACGTGGGTGTCGAGCGCATTGGACTGGATTTCGTCGTCGAGGCCGAACACCGCTTCCATCAGCGCCTCGCGCTGCACCATGCGGCCGGTGCGCCGCATCAGCGCCTCCAGCACCAGGAGTTCGCGGCGCGGCAGGCTGAGCGGCTCGCCGCGGATCGCAGCCTCGCGGTGTCCGACATCGAGCACCAGATGGCCGGCGCGGATGAATTGCGACTGCATCGGCGCCGGGCGCCTGAGCAAGGCGCGCAAGCGGGCCAGCAATTCCTCGAAGGCGAACGGCTTTGCCAGATAGTCGTCCGCGCCCATGTCCAGCCCATCGACCTTGTCAGACGTGTCGCCCTTGGCCGTCAGCACCAGCACGGGCGTGGTGTTCGCCGCCGAACGCAATCGCGGCACCAGCGACAGCCCGTCGCCGTCCGGCAACTGGCGGTCGAGCAGGATGGCGTCGTAACTGTCGACCGCAACGAAGCCCTCCGCCTCAAGCAGCGTGCCGGCGTGATCGACCACCATGTCGTGGCGCTTCAGCGCCGCACGCAGCGCCGAGACCATTTCGGGCTCGTCTTCGACCAGCAAGATACGCATCCACACTCCCCGGCAACGAGCACACCGTATCGGGCGCTACAGCGCCAACATTGCGCAAGCATGGCAAAGCCGAATGGCGGGAAGCCGGCAAGTTCTTTCTTTGCGCCAGCGCCATTGCGCAATGTCTATGCAATCCAGCCACGCCAAACAGCGCCGGTCGGCAGGAACCGCCCATGCCGGCGTCAAGGCGTCGGGCCCGACGATGCAACAGGTTCGGGTCCGACGCCGAAACGAAATCAAGTGGTCGCGCCAAATTGGTTGGCGTGTTGTTGTCCGGGATTGAGGTTGGTTATGCCTGCACATGATGCCCTGTCTTTTCTCATGGCGTGGACCGTTGCGCCGTTCAGGGTCGGCTCCGTCACGCCGTCCAGCTCCAGCCTGTCGGCCTTGATGACACGTGACATCGGTCCCGAGACAGGCCCGGTGCTGGAACTCGGTCCCGGAACCGGCCCGTTCACACGGGCGCTGCTGTCACGCGGGGTGAGGGAAGAGGATCTGACGCTGATCGAATCCGATCCGGATTTTGCCGCACTTCTCATGCGCCGCTTTCCCGCCGCCCGGATTTTCGAGATGGATGCCGTCGGGCTGCGCCATCTGTCGCTATTCCCTGGGCCGGTGGTTGGCGCTGCCGTCAGCGGGCTGCCCTTCCGCCTGATTTCGCCGCGCAAGACCCTTGCCATTCTCGAAGGCGTTTTCGCGAATCTGCGCCCGGGTGGAGCGCTGTATCAGTTCACGCTTGGCCGGCGCTGCCCGTTCGACCAGTCGCTGCTCGACCGGCTCGATCTCGAAGTCACGCGGGTCGGCCATACTTTTCGCAATTTCCCGCCGGCTACGGTCTATCGCGTCACCAGGATCAATACGCTGGGGACCTATGACTGGCGCTTCGCATGACGGGTCCGCTGTCGGCCATTCTCGGCTTCGGCCTGTTCGGCGTCTTCTGCCTCGCCTTCACCGAGAAGATCCTGCCGATCCCGCCCTCGCATGTGCTGCTGCTGTTCCTCGGCATGACGGCGGCGCCGGATAGTCCGACGCTGGCGATCCTGCTGGCGGTGACGACGCTTGCCTCCTTCGCCGGCTGCCTTGTCTGGTATGGCGTTGGCCGGCGGATCGGATTCGACCGTGCCGACCGGCTGATCGAACGGGTTGGCAGATATATCTTCCTGCGCCCGGCAACCTACCGCAAGCTCGGCCAGGCCTATCGCCGCAATCATGTGCGGGTGTCCCTGCTGGCGCAGTTCATCCCGACGGTGCGCAATTATTTGCCGATCGCGGCCGGCGCGCTTTGTCTGCCTGCTCTGCCCTTCGCGATGGCGACGTTGCTCGGCGCCACCATCTGGAATGCGGGCTTTCTCCTGACCGGCTATCTCTTGCGCGGCAGCGGCCAGGATTCCTTCACGGTGGGTTTGCGCATCATCGTCATCGTCGTGGCGCTGGAGACGGCTTTCATGCTGGCATTGCGCTATGGCCCCGCATGGCGGCGACGCATCAGGCTGGTGTTCGGCTGAGCGCGGGGCCACAGTCCTCCGGCCATGGGATAAGTTCTGCCGTCGGCTTTCCTTCGCCCGGCCGCCGGTGTTTAGTCCGGCCATGGCCTTCACCATCCGCCAGTTGCAGTTCTTCATCGCCGTCGCCGAACAAGGCACGGTGTCGGGCGCCGCGCAGAACCTTTCCATCTCGCAATCGTCGGTCACCGAAGCGATCAAGGAGCTCGAAAGCGATCTGGGCGTCGAATTGTTCGAGCGCCATCCGCGCGGCCTCAACATCACCCACAAGGGCCACCAGTTCCTGCGCCACGCGACCAAGATCCTCGCCGACGTCTCCGACGCCCGCCGCTCTTTTTCCGGCGAACAGGCGGTGGCGGGAGGGCGGCTGCAACTCGGCGTCACCTCGCTGGTCGCCGGTTATGTGCTGTCGGATCTGCTCTCCCGCTACCGCCGCGCCTATCCCGGCGTCGAGGTCTCGGCCATCGAGGACAATGGCGACTACCTCGAGCACCTGCTCATCGGCGGCAAGCTCGACATCGCCGTCATGGTCACCTCCAATTTGCGCGACCGCACCGCGCTGCAGTCGGAAATACTGGAAGTGTCGGCCTACCGCCTGTGGCTGCCGCTCGGCCATTCGCTCGTCGGCGCCGACATCATCAGCATTGGCGATATCGCCGGCGAGCCGCTGATCATGCTCACCGTCGACGAGATCGAGGAGAACACGGGAAAACTGCTGACGGCGATAGGCGCCAAGCCGCATGTCGCCTTCCGCACCCGTTCCGTCGAAGCCGTGCGCAGCCTGGTCGCCACCGGCGCCGGCGTGGCGCTGCTGCCCGACCTTGTCTACCGGCCGTGGTCGCTGGAAGGCGACCGCATCGAATCGCGTGATATTTCCGGCTCCTTGCCGGTGGTGCAGGTCGGCATGGTCTGGCGTCGCGGCTCCGGCCTGCCGCAGGCGGCGCGCGACTTCATCGGCCTTGCCCAGTCACAACGGACGGTCCGTCAACGCCTTTGATTGACGAGTACCCAATCTATCGGAAAAACCGATATCGTCGTTCTGATAAATGAATTTGCGAAACCGGAATTTTCCAAGCACCTTCAGTTTCAAGGACCAAAGCCGCCATTAGAGCGGCATCAGGTCCACGGACGAACGGATACGTTTTTCAGTCCGCGCGTGATCTGGCGAAAACCGGAGCGGTTTCGGGATCAGGCGCCAAAATGGGAGATCGATGATGAATTCATTCCTGAAGTCATGCACGGCGCTGACGGTCGCGCTGACCTTCTCCGGCCAGGCCATTGCCCAGGTCAAGGAACTCGGCAAGGGCGAAGGCCAGGTCAACATCGTTGCCTGGCCTGGCTATATCGAGCGCGGCGAGACCGACAAGGGCTATGACTGGGTCACCGCCTTCGAGAAGGAGAGCGGCTGCAAGGTCAACGTCAAGACCGCCAACACGTCGGACGAGATGGTCTCGCTGATGAACGAGGGCGGTTTCGACCTCGTGACGGCTAGCGGCGATGCCTCGCTGCGCCTCGTCGCCGGCAAGCGCGTGCAGCCGATCAACACCGATCTCATCCCGAGCTGGAAAAACGTCGACGACCGGCTGAAGGACGCCCCCTGGTTCACCGTCGACAAGGTGCATTACGGCGTCCCCTATCAGTGGGGGCCGAACATCCTGATGTATAACACCGAGGTGTTCAAGGAAGCGCCCAAGAGCTGGAACGTCGTGTTCGAGGAAATGAAGCTGCCGGACGGCAAGTCCAACAAGGGCCGCGTCCAGGCTTATGACGGCCCGATCCACATTGCCGATGCCGCGAACTACCTGATGTTCCACAAGCCGGAACTCGGCATCAAGGACCCTTACGAACTGAACGAGGACCAGTACAAGGCGGCGCTCGACCTGCTGCGCGTTCAGCGCACGCTGGTTGGCCGCTACTGGCATGACGCAGCCATCCAGGTCGACGATTTCCAGAATGAAGGCGTCGTCGCCTCTGGTTCGTGGCCGTATCAGGTCAACACGCTGGTCGCCTCCAAGAAGCCGGTTGCCTCGACCGTGCCGGAAGAAGGCGTCACCGGCTGGGCCGACACCACCATGATGGAAGCCGACGCGGCCCACCCGAACTGCGCCTATATGTGGCTCGAACATTCGCTGTCGCCGAAGGTGCAGGGCGATGTCTCCGCCTGGTTCGGATCGCTCCCCGTGGTGCCCGCCGCCTGCAAGGGCAACGAGCTCCTGACCGACGAAGGCTGCAAGACCAACGGGTACGAGAATTTCGACAAGATCAAGTTCTGGAAGACGCCGGTCTCGAAATGCGTCACCCAGAACGACCAGTGCGTGCCCTATTACCGCTGGGTGTCGGACTATATCGGCGTCATCGGCGGACGGTGATTTCGCTTACCCTCCCCTTGTGGGGAGGGTCGACGCGCAGCGTCGGGGTGGGGGCTGTCCGACAGGTCGGCGCCATCACCCTCACCCGCGGCTTCGCCGCGACCTCCCCCATCGAGGGGGAGGTGAAGCGGCGCGCGAATTTCGCAATCCTAGCCAGATTCGTAGCTGAGGATGATTTTGACAAAACCGGCAACAGACTGACAGTCCGATGACATCAGCCGTCTCCTTCCAGAAAGTCTCGCGCCATTTCGGCAGCGTGCGCGCGGTCGACGCGGTCGATCTCGACATTGCGCCGGGCGAGTTCTTCGCCATGCTTGGTCCCTCGGGGTCGGGCAAGACCACTTGCCTGCGCCTCATCGCCGGCTTCGAGCAGCCGACTTCGGGCTCGATCTCGATCTTCGGCGAACGCGCCGAGGGCGTGCCGCCCTATCGCCGCAACGTCAACACCGTCTTCCAGGACTATGCGCTGTTCCCGCATCTCAATGTGCTGGATAACGTCGCCTACGGGCTGATGGTCAAGGGCGTCGGCAAGGCCGAACGGCACAAGGCGGCCGAGGAGGCGTTGTCGCTGGTGCGGCTGCCAGGCTACGGCGCCCGCCGCCCCGGCCAGCTTTCCGGCGGCCAGCGCCAGCGCGTCGCGCTCGCCCGCGCTCTGGTCAACCAGCCCAAGGTGCTGCTGCTCGACGAACCGCTCGGGGCGCTCGACCTGAAGCTGCGCGAGAACATGCAGGAAGAGCTGAAATCGCTGCAGAAGGCGCTCGGCATCACCTTTGTCTTCGTCACCCACGACCAGGGCGAGGCGCTGTCCATGGCCGACCGCGTCGCCGTCTTCAACGACGGCAGGATCATGCAGATCGGCACGCCGGAGGATATCTACCAGCGACCCCGCACGCGTTTCGTCGCCGATTTCGTCGGCTCCTCCAACGTGCTGCCGCCGGATTTCGTCCAGCGTTATTCCGGCCAGCACCGCTGGGGCAGCCTTCGCCCTGAATCCGTTCGCGTCAGCCGTGCCGCAAGCGGCGAAGGCGTCGCCGCCCGACTGATCTCGACCAACTATCTCGGCGCCACCACCAGGCTCGCGCTCGACGCCGATGGGTTGAAGCTGCACGCCGTGGTGCCGGCCGGCACCGCCCTGCCTGCCGAAGGCGAGGCGGTCATGCTCACCTTCAACCGCGAGCACCTGCACCTGATGGATGAACCGGCATGAGCGTCGACGCCACCATGCCACGCGCCACCGCCCCCGCCATCCTGCCCGGCAGCGGCGGCATGCGCGGCGCGCTGTCGGACTTGTTCTGGCGCCGGCCGCAACTGCTTCTGCTGCTCATGCTTTTGCCGCCTGTGCTGTGGCTCGGCATCGTCTATATCGGCTCGCTCTTCGCGCTGCTGGCGCAGAGCTTTTTCTCCATCGACGAGTACTCCGGCCTCATCAACCGCCAGTTCACGCTGAAGACCTATGGCGATCTGCTCCAGGCCGCCAATCTCGACATCATCCTGCGCACGGTCACCATGGCGGCATTGGTCACGCTGGCCTCGGCCATCGTCGCCTTTCCGATCGCCCACTACGCCGCGCGCTATGCGCGTGGCCGCTGGAAGGCGCTGTTCTATCTCGGCGTCATGCTGCCGCTTTGGTCGAGCTATCTGGTCAAGATCTATGCCTGGAAGCTGATTCTCGCCAAGGAAGGCATCCTCACCTGGCTCCTCGCCAAACTGCATGTGCTGTGGCTGCTCGATGCCTGGCTGTCGCTGCCGGTCGTCGGCGGCAACTCGCTGTCGGTGTCGTTCACCGGCACCTTCATCGTCTTCGTCTATGTCTGGCTGCCCTTCATGATCCTCCCCGTTCAGGCGGCATTGGAGCGCGTGCCCGGCAATCTGGTCGAGGCTTCTTCCGATCTCGGCGCCTCGCCGGGCCAGACCTTCCGCAACGTGCTGTTCCCGCTGGCATTGCCCGGCATTGTCGCCGGCTCGATCTTCACCTTTTCCCTGACATTGGGCGATTACATCATCCCGCAGATCATCGGCACCTCGCGCCTGTTCATCGGCCAGGCCGTCTATTCGCAGCAAGGCACCGCCGGCAACATCCCGCTCGCCGCAGCCTTCACCGTGGTGCCCATCGTCATCATGGGCTTCTATCTCTGGGGCGCTAAGCGCATGGGGGCCTTCGATGCGCTCTGACCGTGGCCAGTCGGCTCCGCTCGGGCTGAAGATCGCCGCCGCCTGCGGCCTGCTCTTCCTGCATCTGCCGATCCTGCTGATCTTCGTCTACGCCTTCACCACCGAGGAGAAGAGTTTCGTCTGGCCACCGCCAGGTCTGACCACGCAGTGGTTTGCCGTCACCTGGAACCGGCCCGACGTCTGGGAGGCGCTGTCGCTGTCGGTGCGCGTCGCCGCCATTTCGACGGCGATCGCGCTGGTGCTCGGCACGCTGTGCGCCGCCGCGGTGTCACGGACGAAATTCTTCGGCCGCGAGACCATCTCGCTGCTGGTCATCCTGCCCATCGCGCTGCCTGGCATCATCACCGGCATCGCGCTGCGCTCGGCCTTTTCGCTCGCCGACATACCCTTCTCGTTCTGGACGATCGTACTCGGCCACGCCACTTTCTGCGTGGTCGTCGTCTATAACAATGCGGTGGCCCGCTTCCGCCGCACCTCGGGCTCGATGATCGAGGCCTCGATGGATCTCGGCGCCGACGGCTTCCAGACCTTCCGCCATGTCGTGCTGCCCAACATCGCCACCGCGCTGCTTGCCGGCGGCATGCTGGCCTTCGCCTTGTCTTTCGACGAAGTCATCGTCACCACCTTCACCGCCGGCCAGCAGCAGACCGTGCCGATCTGGATGCTGGAGGAACTGATCCGTCCGCGCCAGCGCCCGGTCACCAATGTCGTGGCCATGGTCGTCGTGCTGGTGACACTGCTGCCCATCCTGTTTGCCTATTACCTCACCCGCGACGGCGACCAGATCGCCGGCAGTGGGAAATGACAACGGCGAATAGGGAGTAGCGAATAGCGAATAGGGAAATCGCCAACCGCCCTATTTGCTGTCAGCTATTCGCTACTCGCTCCTGACAAAGGAGAAACCCAATGGATACCGAGATGCTGATCGGCTCGAAATTCGAGAACGGCGCCGAGACCGAGGAGGCGATCCTCAATCCGAAGACCGGGGCGACCATTATCAACCTGCCCGAGGCCGGCCAGGCGCAGATCGAGGCGGCGGTGGCTGCCGCCGAACAAGCGTTCGTCCTGTGGTCGCGTACCACGCCCGCGCAGCGCTCTGGCTATCTCCTCAAGATCGCCGACCGTATCGAGGCCGAGGCCAAGGAGTTCGCCGCGCTCGAGGCGCTGAACTGCGGCAAGCCGATCAATGCCGTGCTCAACGACGAGATCCCGGCCATCGTCGACTGCTACCGCTTCTTCGCCGGCGCGGTCCGTTCCATGCCGGGCGTCGTGGCGGGCGAATATCTGCCCGGCCACACCTCGATGGTGCGGCGCGACCCGATCGGCATCGTCGCCTCGATCGCGCCCTGGAACTACCCGCTGATGATGATGGCCTGGAAGCTGGCGCCGGCGATCGGCGGCGGCAACACCGTCGTCTTCAAGCCGTCGGAGCAGACGCCGCTGACGGCGCTGAAACTGGCCAGGATCCTGGCCGATATCCTGCCCGAAGGTGTGGTCAATGTCGTGCTCGGCCGCGGCGACAGCGTCGGCAACGCGCTGATCAACCATCCCAAGGTCAACATGATCTCGATCACCGGCGACGTCGCCACCGGTAAGAAGGTGCTGCAGGCCGCCGCCAAGTCGGTCAAGCGCACGCATCTCGAACTGGGCGGCAAGGCCCCGGTCATCGTCTTCGACGACGCCGACCTTGGCGCGGTGGTCAACGGCTTGCGCGCCTTCGGTTACTACAATGCCGGCCAGGACTGCACCGCCGCCTGCCGCATCTATGCCGGCAAGAAGGTCTACGACAAGCTTGTTGCCGATCTGTCCTCGGCTGTTTCGACCATCAAGTACAACCAGCCGCACGACACCGAAAACGAGATCGGCCCGCTGATCTCGCGCCGCCAGCGCGACCGCGTGTCGAGCTTCGTCGAACGCGCCTCCGAGCTGAAGCACATCGAGATCACCACCGGCGGCAAGCCGGGCGAGGGCACCGGCTTCTACTACCAGCCGACCGTCGTCGCCGGCGCGCTGCAGGAGGACGAAATCGTGCGCCGCGAAGTGTTCGGCCCGGTCGTCTCGGTCACCCGTTTCACGGAAGTGGACGAGGCAGTGAACTGGGCCAATGACAGCGACTACGGCCTGGCGTCATCGGTGTGGACCAAGGACGTCTCGCGCGCCATGGCGACGGCGGCGCGCCTGCAATATGGCTGCACCTGGATCAACACCCACTTCATGCTGACCAACGAGATGCCGCATGGCGGGCTGAAACAGTCCGGCTACGGCAAGGACATGTCGCTCTACGCGCTGGAAGACTATACCGCCGTGCGGCATGTGATGGTTGCGCATGGGTGAGAAGCGGTCCGCGCAGCGGGCGAAAAGCCCCAAATGGGCTTTTCGAGCGACGAACGCCCGGAGCCATGGCGAAAGGCCGGGCGGTGGCCATTTCCCTTCTGCCCGATCACGGGGAGAAGGTGGCCCGAAGGGCCGGATGAGGGGCGGCGCAAACCTTGCTGAGGTTGGCTCCGCCGCTCATCTGCCTGCCGGCATGTTCTCCGCGTAAACGGGGAGAAGAACGCTATTCGACGATGCGATAGATGTTCCACAGGCTGGTGCCTGACACGACATAGGGCTCCATCTCCTTGCCCCATTTGGCATGGGCGTCGATCTTGCCGATCTTGGCGAACATCGCCTCCAGCTGGGCCAGGCTTTCGACCTGGTGATGCGACTCGACCGTCGCTTCCCGCGCGCCGATCGATCCGGTCATGATCTGGAACTTCAGCTCGGCGAGACCGACCTGCGAGCCGATCTCGCGTTCCCATTTCTTCAACAGGTCAAGCACGGTCTGCTTATGCCCGAATTTGGCATCGATCTGCCATCTGGCGCTGAACATCTTCTTCTCCTCCGGGTTGCGGCCAGAGCACGATCCCGAAAACGGAATCCGGTTTTCGGAAAAGGATCATGCTCCAGCACGAAAACGGAGCCCCATCCCACTTCAATCGGGATAGACAGGCTCCGCGATTGATCTACTCGTCCCAGGCCTGCACGACCGTCTGCCGCGTGATGCGCCCGTTCTTGAGCTCCAACATCGCCGCGGCAAACACCTTGGTGCCGTCCGGATAGGCGCAAGCCTGGGTGAAGGCGAGGCTGTCGCCGTCGGCGATCGTGGTGTCGACCTTGTGGGTCATCGCCCGGCTGCAGATGTCGTCCCAGAAGGTGGCGATCGCCGCGCGCCCGCGGACTTCGCGCGGCTTGCTCGGCGGGTTGTTGCGGTCGATCACACGCACCAACGCGTCGTCGGCATAAAAGCTAGACAACATCTTACCATCGCGGCTCTCGATCGCCTTCTTGATTGCCGCGCCATCCACGACTTGAGTCTTGGTCAGCATCTTATCCTCCATGTGCCCGTCTTCACGATCGGGCGGTTGATATTCGGTAGGGGCTGCCCGGCGCTCGTCGTCGGGCAGGGATTTTCACTGTGACTTGGCCTTGACGGCCGCGAAGACGTCATCGGTCTGCTTCTTGAACGTGGCGAGATCGACCTGGCTGCCGTTGAGCATCGTCGACCAGTGGCGCACGATCGCCGCCATCGCGATCGTTTCCTTGATTTCCTCGTCGCTCGCACCGTTGAGCTTGGCCGCCTCGGTGTGGAAATAGATGCAGTACTGGCAAGGTATCTGCGAGGCGACCGCAAGGCCCATCAGCTCCTTGGTCTTGCCGTCGAGCGCGGTTTTCGGGTTGAGCTGGACGCCCTTGATCTCGGCCCAGGCGCCGGCGACCGCGACATCAGGCAGTGTCTTGAACATGTCCGGCACCGAGCCGAGCGTCGCCTGGATGTCCTTGTAGGCGGCTGTCGCCGAAGCATCCTCGGCCTTTGCGGGAGAGATCGTGGACAGCGCGCCAATGCCTGCCGCGATCACAAATGATCTGACGTTCAGTTTTGACTTGAGCATTTCATCCTCCGTTCGCAGTGCCTTCCCGGCGATATCCACCTCGGCCTGCATGGGGGAATTGATAGCGCTTACATCGGTGTGCCCGCTTCGCCCGAAAGCGCCATGGCTCTCATGGCCCGTCCGGGCCAGTGTGCCTGGCGGAAAATGCCGCCGCCGCCGCGCGCGATGGCAGTTCGAGCTTGAGCAGAATGTTGGCGACGTGGCGCTTGACCGTGTGTTCGCTCAGCCTGAGCTCGGCTGCAATCGCGGCATTGCTCTTGCCGTCGGCAATCAGGCTCACCACCTCGCTTTCCCGCGCCGTCAGCACGGCCGGTTCGCTCGTTTTGGTCCTGGCGCGGCAGTCAGGCTCCAGATGCTGTTCCGACATTGCCCGCACCAGTGCCATCGGCTCGTCCAGATCGTCCAGCGTGACCCGGCTGGCGTCTTCAAAATGCAGGCCCGAGCCGGTTGCCAGATCAGCGACCAGCCGCGACGCCAGGATATCGCCTCGGCTGGCCTGCGCGGCGAGTTGCATCGTCACCCGCGCCGTCAGCCCAACTGGCGGCCCGCGCAGTTCGATCTCACCGACGTGCGCGCCCTGCGCGCTGGCCACGCCGATGCCTTGTGCCGCCTCGCGCAGCGCCGCCGCACAGCGTATGGCGCGCGCCGGCCCATCGAAGCGCGAAATCATCATTTCGCCTTGCGTACCCAGCGCGCGGCCACCATGGCGGCCGACCAGCGACCGCCAGGTTTCCTGGAAGCGCTCGCTGCGTTCGCTCCACATACGGTCGCCCATCCGTGTCGTATCGTAGATGCGCGTCACCAGGAGTGCCGCCAGCACGCGGTCCGCTTCGGCGACGGCGCGCTCGCCGGTCAGGAACTCCTCGATCAGGTCGGCGACCCGGTCGACATCGCCGGTCCAGATCGGATGGTCACGCCCCGGAATCTCGACCAGCCGCGCATTCGGAATCCTCTTGGCCAGGAAGCGGCTCGCGTCGGGATGGACCCGCGCATCGTTGCGGCGATGGATCAGCAGCGTCGGCGCGCTGATTGCCGCCAGCACGCCACGTACATCGATTTCCGCATTCATTCGCGCCAGTGCCACTGCTGCCGTCGGGCTCGCTGACAGCCGCTCGAAACGCGCCCACCACTGGGTAAAATGCGCGTCGTCGACCCGCCCCGGCGCGAAATTCGGCAAGGTGGCTCCGGTGCCCCAGGCCGTCTCGGCCGTGGCGATGAAGGCATCGAGGCGTTCGGGCGGCATCACCCATTTGTGGAAATGCGCATAGCCGCCATAGAGCGCCAGCGCGCGCGTCCGCTCGGGATAGGTGGCGGCGAACAGCATTGCCATAGGCGCACCTTCCGAGGCGCCAAGCAGGGCAGCACGACCACTGCCGGCGGCGTCCATCACCGCACGCACATCGTCCATGCGCGTTTCAAGACTGGGCAGGTTGTGCGCATCGACACGGTCGGAAAGACCGGTGCCGCGCTTGTCGAACAGGATCAGCCGCGAGAATGCCGACAGCCGCCTCAAGAGCCTTGTGTAGCCCTCGTCTTCCCAATGCAGGTCGAGATTGGAAATGAAGCCCGGGACGAAGACGAGATCAAGCGAACCCTGGCCGACCACCTGATAGGCGATCCGCACCTCGCCACTGAGGGCATATCGGGTCTCGATCGGCCTCACGAGGTTTCTTCCGCCCCGCCTGACGATTTCTGATCGTCAAACATAGCAGAGCCGCGCCGATAGCGGCAGCTCAAACTTTAGCGAAAGTGAATGTAAGCGCGGACGGCCCGTTGCGGCTATTTCTGCGACGCGGCGGCGTCGGCCGGGAAGGGCTTGAGCCCGAGCTTGATATCGGCCTCGGCTGGCGTGATCGGCCGCTTGATCCTGGCCGATGCAGCCACGACGAGCTCGTCGAAGCCTTCCCCGCTGTCCAGCAGCTCGAAGAACTGCCGCCGCATCCTGGGTTCCCAGAATTTGTTGATGTGCTCGGCGACGCCGGCAACACCTTCCTCGCGCGACTTGGAGTGGAAGAAGGCCGCGATCTGGTTGGCCATGCGCACCAGCTTTTCGCTGGTGCTCGTGATGTGGTCTTCGTCATGCGACATGCTGGGCAACTCCCAAAACCACCCGGTCCGGGTGGGTGAAAACATCGAAATCTTCGCCGCGCACCAGCGCCACCAGTGACATGCCGGCCTCATCGGCGGTGCGGATGGCAAGCGCGGTCGGTGCCGAGACGGCGATGATGAAGGCCGAGCCGATCGCCGCCGTCTTCTGCACCATTTCGACCGACACGCGCGACGTCACCACGACGGCGCCCGACGCGCCGCCGATGCCGGCCTTGGCCAACGCGCCGGCCAGCTTGTCCAGCGCATTGTGGCGGCCGACGTCCTCGCGCGCCATCACGACGCCCTTGCCGGGAATGTAGAAGCCGGCGGCATGCACGGCTCCGGTTTCCTGATGCAGTGGCTGCACCTTCGACAAGAGCTTGACGGAGCGGACGATGTCGTCGGCACCAAGCGTAAGTTTTGACGCACCAACGGCATCGACCGATCGCATCGCTTCCTCGATGGATTCGATGCCGCAGAGCCCGCAGCCGACCGGTCCGGCAAGCCTGCGCCGCCGCGCCTCGAAGCGTGTATTGGCCAGGTCCTTCAGCCGGATCTGAATATCGATGCCGGCGCCATGATCCTCGACCTCGATCGCCTCGATCTCTTGCGGGTCGGCGATGATGCCTTCGGTCAGTGAGAAACCGAGCGCGAAATCCTCGAAGTCGGCGGGGCTCGCCATCATCACCGCATGGGTGGTTCCGGCGAAGGAGAACGCCACCGGCGTCTCCTCCGGCACCATGCGGTTGGCAACAGCCGTGCCGCTGGCGCGGTGCGCCAGCCGCGATATCTCGGTCGTTGCTTTGCGGCGCGCGGCCACGGCTACTCCGCTGCCTGCAGCGCGGCGATGCGGCGGCTGTTCCTGGCCTGCTCGTCATACTCGCGCTGCCAGTCCGACGGGCCGTTGGAAGCGCCGACCTGCACCGCCGTCACCTTGTACTCCGGACAGTTGGTCGCCCAGTCGGAGAAGTCGGTGGTGATGACGTTGGCCTGCGTGTCCGGGTGGTGGAAGGTGGTGTAGACCACGCCCGGCGACACCCGGTCGGTGATCAGCGCCCGCAGCGTCGTCTCGCCGGAGCGGCTGGTCAGCCGCACCCAGTCGCCGTCGCGCAGGCCGCGGTTCTCGGCATCGTGCGGGTGGATCTCCAGCCGGTCTTCCGAGTGCCACATGACGTTGTCGGTGCGCCGCGTCTGCGCGCCGACATTGTACTGGCTGAGGATGCGGCCTGTGGTCAAAAGCAGCGGGAAGCGCGGCCCGGTCCTCTCGTCCGTCGCCACATATTCGGTGCGGATGAACTTGCCCTTGCCGCGCACGAAGCCGTCGATATGCATGATCGGCGTGCCGAGCGGGGCCTTTTCGTTGCAGGGCCACTGCACCGATCCGACCCGGTCGAGCAGCTCGAAGGAGACATTGGCGAAGCTCGGCGTCGTCTGGGCGATCTCGTCCATGATCTGCGACGGATGCGTGTAGTTCCAGTCGAGCCCGATAGCGCGGGCAAGCTCCTGCGTCGCCTCCCAGTCGGCATAGCGCGCCTTCGGTTCCAGCACCTTGCGCACCATGTTGATGCGGCGCTCGGCATTGGTGAAGGTGCCGTCCTTCTCCAGGAAGGTCGAGCCCGGCAGGAAGACATGCGCGTAGTTCGCCGTCTCGTTGAGGAAGAGATCGTGCACGACGACGCATTCCATGGCGGCGAGACCGCCGGCGACATGCTTGGTGTCGGGGTCGGACTGCAAGATGTCCTCGCCCTGGATGTAGATGCCCTTGAAGGAGCCGTCGACGGCGGCATCGAGCATGTTGGGGATGCGCAGGCCGGGTTCGTCGTCCAGCTTCACGCCCCACAGGCTCTCATAGATGTCGCGCACGGCTTCGCCGGAGATGTGGCGGTAGCCGGGCAGTTCGTGCGGGAAGGAGCCCATGTCGCACGAGCCCTGCACATTGTTCTGGCCACGCAGCGGGTTCACGCCGACGCCCGGCCGGCCGATATTGCCGGTGGCCATGGCGAGGTTGGCGATCGCCATCACCGTGGTCGAACCCTGGCTGTGTTCGGTGACGCCGAGGCCGTAGTAGATCGCGCCATTGCCGCCCTTGGCGTAGAGCCGCGCGGCACCCCGGATCAGCTCGGGGTCGACGCCGGAAAGCTTGCCGACGATCTCGGGGCTGTTTTCCGGCAAGGCGACGAAGGAGGCCCAATCCTGGAATTCCGTCCAGTCGCAGCGTTCGCGGATGAAGGCTTCGTCGAAAAGCCCTTCGGTGACGATGACATGCGCCAGCGAGGTCAGCACCGCCACGTTGGTGCCGGGCTTCAGCGGCAGGTGATAATCGGCCTCGATATGCGCCGACTTGACCATCTCGGTGCGGCGCGGATCGAGCACGATCAGCTTGGCACCCTGGCGCAGCCGCTTCTTCAGACGCGAGGCGAACACCGGATGGGCCGAAACCGGATTGGCGCCGATGACGACGGCGACGTCGGTGAATTCGACCGAGTCGAAATCCTGCGTGCCGGCCGAGGTGCCGTAGGTCTGGCCGAGCCCGTAGCCGGTCGGCGAATGGCAGACGCGGGCGCAGGTGTCGACGTTGTTGTTGCGGAAACCCTGCCGCACCAGCTTCTGGACGAGATAGGTCTCCTCATTCGTGCAGCGCGAGGAGGTGATGCCGCCGATCGAGGTGCGGCCGTACTGATACTGGATCCGGCGGAATTCCTTGGCCGTGTGGGCGATCGCCTCTTCCCAGCTCACCTCCCGCCACGGATCGGAAATCTTCTCGCGGATCATCGGCGACAGGATGCGGTCCTTGTGAGTGGCGTAGCCATAGGCGAAACGGCCCTTGACGCAGGAATGGCCGTGGTTCGCCTTGCCGTCCTTGTAGGGCATCATGCGGATGACTTCGTCATCCTTCACTTCGGCCTTGAACGAGCAGCCGACGCCGCAATAGGCGCAGGTGGTGACGGCCGAGCGTTCCGGCATGCCCTTCTCGAGCACCGTCTTCTCGCGCAGCGCGTCGGTCGGGCAAGCCTGCACGCAGGCGCCGCAGGACACGCATTCGGAGGCGATGAAATCCTCGTGCATGCCGGCGACCATGCGCGATTCGAAACCGCGGCCCTCGATGGTCAGCGCGAAGGTGCCCTGCACCTCCTCGCACGCCCGTACGCAGCGCGAGCAAACGATGCACTGCGCCGGATCATAGGTGAAATAGGGATTGGATTCGTCGCGGGCGATGTAGTCGACCGCCAGCGAGCCATGGCCGGGCGCCACGCCGTCTTCCTGCTTGACGTGGTTGCGGCCCTCGACGCCGTAGCGGTTCTCGGTCAGGCCGACCGACTTCGCCACCGTGTCGAATTCGCTGGCGCCGGTGCCGGCCTTCTCGTTCCAGCCGGTCGGATGGTCGGAGACGTAAAGCTCCATGACACCGCGGCGGATCGCGTCGAGCCGGTCGGACTGCGTGCGCACCACCATGCCTTCGCCGACCGGCGTCGTGCAGGAGGCCGGCGTGCCGCCGCGGCCTTCGATCTCGACCAGGCAGATGCGGCACGAGCCGAACGAGTCCAGCATGTCGGTGGCGCAGAGCTTCGGGATCTCGACGCCGCCTTCCATCGCCGCGCGCATGATCGAGGTGCCTTCCGGCACCGTGACGCTGCGGCCGTCGACGCTCAGCGTGACCTGCTTTTGCGCCCGTGATTCCGGGGTTCCGTAGTCGATCTCTTCGACGAGCGGTGGGAAGTCGGCCTTGATGTTCATCTGCCAGCTCCTATTCAGCAGCCACGCGCGCCGGCGCGGGCTTGAAATCTTCGGGGAAATGCGTGATCGAGCTCATCACCGGGTACGGCGTGAAGCCGCCCAGCGCGCACAGCGAACCGAACTTCATCGTGTTGCAGAGGTCGGTGACCAGAGCGAGGTTCTTTTCCGGCTCGATGCCGGCGGCGAGCCTGTCGATGGTCTCGATGCCGCGCGTCGAGCCGATGCGGCATGGCGTGCACTTGCCGCAGCTTTCGATGGCACAGAATTCCATGGCAAAGCGCGCCTGCTTCAGCATGTCGGCCGTGTCGTCGAACACGGTGATGCCGGCATGGCCGATCAGCCCGTCACGCTTGGCGAATTCTTCGTAGTCGAACGGCGTGTCGAACAGTCCGCGCGGGAAATAGGCGCCAAGCGGACCGCCGACCTGCACCGCCTTCACCGGACGGCCGGTGGCCGTGCCGCCGCCGATATCATCGACGATTTCACCCAGCGTCAGGCCGAAGGCGGTCTCGAACAGGCCGCCATTCCTGACATTGCCGGCGATCTGGATCGGGATCGTGCCGCGCGAGCGGCCCATGCCGAAATCCTTGTAGAAGGCCGCACCCTTGTCCATGATGATAGGCACGGAGGCCAGGCTGATGACGTTGTTGATCACCGTCGGCTTGCCGAACAGGCCCTGGATCGCCGGCAGCGGCGGCTTGGCGCGCACCACGCCGCGCTTGCCTTCCAGGCTGTTCAGCAGCGAGGTTTCCTCGCCGCAGACATAGGCGCCGGCGCCGACGCGGATTTCCATGTCGAAGGCGTTGGGCGAACCCAGCACATTGACGCCGAGCACGCCGGCCCTGCGGGCGATTTCGACGGCCTTGTTCATTGTCGCCACCGCATGCGGATATTCCGAGCGGATATAGACGAAGCCCTTGGTCGCCCCGGTGGCGATGCCGGCGATCGCCATGCCTTCGATCAGCACGAAGGGGTCGCCTTCCATGATCATGCGGTCGGCGAAGGTCGCGCTGTCGCCCTCGTCGGCGTTGCAGACGATGTATTTGCGCTCGGACGTCGTATCCAGCACCGTCTTCCACTTGATGCCGGTCGGGAAGCCGGCGCCGCCGCGGCCGCGCAGGCCCGAGTCCGTAACCTGCTTGACGATGTCGGCCGGCGCCATGGCCACGGCGTTCTGCAAGCCCTTGAGCCCGCCAAGCGATTTGTAGGCGTCGAGCGAAAGCGGGTCGTTGATGCCGCAGCGGGCAAAGGTCAGCCGCGTCTGCTTGGCCAGGAACGGGATCTTGTCGGGCGCACCGAGCCAGCGCTTGTGGTGGCCGCCGGTGAGGAAGCCGCTGTCGAACAGGCTCTTCACGTCGGAGGGCTTCACCGGTCCGTAGGCGACGCGGCCGTTGGCAGTCGCCACTTCGACCATGGGCTCGAGGAAATAGGCGCCGCGCGAGCCGTTGCGCACGATCTTGGCTTCGATGCCGCGTTCGGCGAGTTCCGCGCGAACAGCCTTGGCCACCTTTTCGGCGCCGAGCGCCAGCGCGCCGGAATCGCCGGGAATGTAGATGCGGGGGATCATGAGCGCACCTCGGCAAGGATCTCGTCGATCTTCTCGTCATCGAGCCGCCCGATCACCTCGCCGTCCAGCATCGCCGACGGCGAACAGGCGCAAAGCCCGAGGCAATAGACCGGCTCGAGTGTAACCGATCCGTCGCGGGTGGTCTCATGGAAACCGATGCCCAGCAACTGCTTGATCTTGGCGGCTACGGCATCCGAGCCCATCGACTGGCAGGCTTCCGCCTGGCAGAGCTTGAGCACATGCCGCCCGGCCGGACGGGCACGGAAATCATGGTAGAAGGTGACGACGCCGTGCACCTCGGCCCTGGAGAGGTTAAGCCCATCCGCGATGACCGGCAGTGCCGCCTGCGGCACGTGGCCGAACTCTTCCTGGATCTCGTGCAGGATCGGCAGCAACGGGCCTTCGAGGCCCTTCATCTCCTGGATAATCGCCGCCGTGCGCGATGCGATCTCGGTACTTGCAGGCTGCATCGTCATGCAGCGCCCTCCCTGGTCGGTAGCGTTCTAGCGCTAAGTCGTTACAAAAACAGAGGAAACCAGCGAAATCAATAAAGCTGATCCGTCGCTTGATAGAAATTTTCTATCAAGCACGCTCAGCCGCCATTCTCTACCCTAGCGGTGGTTGCGGAAATCGTCTGCCAGCGCCATTGCCTCGTCCAGCAGCGCCTGCACCAGCGGCGTGTGCGGCTCGCGCGGCGCGGCCACAAGGCCAACCGTGTGGCTGGCGTCGGGCTCGACGATCGGGATGGCCCGGATCGGTTCGGAAAAGCCGAATGTTTCCGCGAGGTTGAGCGGCATGATCGACGACCATTTGCCGGTGCGTATGTGCGAGAACAGCACGATCATCGAGTTGGATTCCAGCGTCGGCCGCACCTGCACGCCGGCCTCGGCCAGATGCTGGTCGATGATGCGGCGGTTCTGCATGTCCGGCGTCAGCAGGCACAGCGGCAACCGGCTGATCTCGGCCCATGTCACTTTGTCGCGGTCGGAATAGGGGTTTCCTACCGCCGTGATGAGCTGATAGCGCTCGTCATACAGCGGCACGCTGGTCACCCGCCCGAGCGGCTCGTTGTCGAGATAGGTGATGCCGGCGTCGATGTCGAAATTGCCGAGCAGCGACAAGACCTCGATGGAAGTGCGCGACAGCACCGAGAAGGTGACGCCCGGATGCTTTTCGCGAAACGGCGTCGTCAGCCGCGCCACCATGGCGAGTGCCGTCGGGATGGCGGCGATGCGGATGCGTCCGGAAAGACCGTGGCGCGCCGCGCGCATCTCCTCGCGCATGGTCCTTGAATCGCCCACGATGCGGCGCGCCCAGACCAGCACCTGCTTGCCTTCCGGCGTCAGCCCCTGGAACCGCGACCCGCGGTTGACCAGCATGACGCCGAGCTGCCCCTCCAGTTGCTTGATGCCGGCCGACAGGGTCGGCTGGGTGACGCCGCATGCTTCCGCCGCCCGGCCGAAATGCTCTTCCTTGGCCAATGCGATGAAGAATTCGAGTTTGTCGATCATGCCGGAGCCTTTTTGCGTCGCCGCGCGAAATCGCGCGGCGGAGCCGTTGATAGATCATCGCGCATGCGGCGGCGAATGGCGACAGCAAGCAATAACCAATTGATAATATTTGGTTCGCCATCATGGTCGGTGCGGCAGGGGCGCCGAAGACAGGTGGTTCGCATGCTCCAGGAGCATTCGGAAATGCCGGCGCCTTCCGTCGCTGACCTGCGCGAGGCAGCACGGCTCAGGGCCGTCGAGCGCTTCGATGTTCTGGACACGCCGCGCGAAGCGTCGTTCGACCGGATCACGCGATTGATCAAGACGGTCTTCGATGTCCCGATCGCCATCGTCTCGGTCATTGACGGGCACCGCCAATGGTACAAGGCCTGCGAGGGCCTGGCGGTCAATGAAGTCGAACGCAAGGCGACATTCTGCCAGTACACGATCCTTAGCGAGGAGCCGCTGATCGTCACCGACGCGACCAAGGATCCCCGTTTCGCCGACAATCCCATGGTCAGGAACGATCCTCATATCCGCTTCTACGCGGGCGTGCCCTTGCGAAGCCGCGACGGCCACAACATCGGCAGTGTCTGCGCGATCGGCTACACGCCGCGCGAATTCAGCGACCGCGATATCGCAATCCTGCAGGATTTCGCCGATCTTGCCATGGACGAGCTGGAACTGCGCCAGCACGCCTCCAGTGATGCGCTGACCGGCGTGCTGTCGCGGCGGGCCTTCATCGACCAGGGCAACAAGGCATTCGCGCTGGCGCAGCGTCAGCGCTTCGATTTCTCCTGCATTGCGTTTGATGTCGACCATTTCAAATCGGTCAACGACAATTTCGGCCATGCCGCGGGCGACAAGGTCCTGAGTGGTGTGGCCCGGCAATGCAGTGCAACCCTGCGGGACGTCGACATATTCGGACGCGTCGGAGGTGAGGAATTCGCGGTGCTTCTCTACACCGGCCGCAACGGTGCGCTTGAATCCGCCGAGCGGCTGCGTGGCACCATCGAGGCCATGCGGATCACGCACGGCGTACATGAAATGCAGGTCACCGCGAGCTTCGGAATTGCCTCGCTCGACCCGGCGACCAGCGGCCTGCAGGAACTGATCGAACGCGCCGACGCCGCCATGTACCGCTCGAAGCAAGCCGGCCGCAATCGGACCTCGGCCTGGAATTCCTCCCAGGGCGATCAGGTACGGCCGCGGCGCAGGGTGCTGAAGGCCGGGCAGATCGTCTTCAACGCCCGCATGTCGACCATCGACTGCACGGTTCGCAGCATTGGCGAGGATGGTGCCACCATCGACGTTTCGAACATCGCCGGCATTCCCGGCCAGTTCGTGCTGGCCATCAGGGCGGATCGGTTCGAGACGAAATGCCGGGTCGTCGCCCAGGCCGAAAGGCGTCTGGAACTCGCCTTCGAGTGATCGGGCTCCGACGGCCCCGGTGCTCAATCCACATATTTGAGCCGGCTTACTGTTCCCTGCGGCGCGATGCGGCGCTATGTGGATGAAACTGGGAGGTCGACAATGCTGGGCTGGTTCCGCAAGCTGCTGCCACGCGAGGATCGTTTCTTCGAGCTCTTCGAGCGGCATTCCCGTACGGTGGTCGGCGGCGCGGAAGCGCTGCAGCTGCTGCTTCAGGGCAAGGACATCGATCGCTGGTGCCAGAAGATCGTCGATCTCGAGGACGAGGCCGATCATATCACGGCGGAAGTCCTGCTTGCCGTACGGCGCTCTTTCATCACGCCTTTCGATCGCGGCGACATCAAGGATCTGATCCAGTCGATGGATGACGCCATCGACATGATGCACAAGACCGTCAAGACGGTGAGGCTGTTCGAGAAGAGGGAGTTCGATCCGCTGATGCAGGAAATGGGTGCCGTCATCGTCGACGCCGCCCGCTTGGTCGCGGAAGCGATCCCGCTGCTCGCCAAGGTCGGCGCCAACAGCGCACGCCTCAACGCCCTCGCCGAGGAGGTGATGCGCGCCGAAGGCCGTGCCGACGATTTGCACGAGCAGGGCCTGAAGGACCTGTTCAGGCGCCATGGCCGCGGTGACGCGATGGCCTATCTCATCGGCAGCGAAATCTATGGCCAGCTGGAGAAGGTGGTCGACCGTTTCGAGGACGTCGCCAACGAGATCAGCGGCATCGTCATCGAGAACGTCTAGTCGATGGACGTCGCGATCGCTTTTCCCCTGTTGGCCGGCCTCGTCGCCGTCGCGCTGTTCTTCGATTTTCTCAATGGTCTGCACGATGCGGCCAATTCCATCGCCACCATCGTCTCCACCCGCGTGCTCCGGCCGCAATATGCAGTGCTGTGGGCGGCCTTCTTCAACTTCATCGCCTTCATGTTCTTCGGCCTGCATGTCGCCGAGACCGTTGGAAAGGGCATCGTCGACGTCAGCATCGTCACGCCGGCAGTGATCTTCTCGGCCCTGGTCGGCGCCATCGTCTGGAACATCGTCACCTGGATCGCCGGCATCCCCTCGAGCAGTTCGCACGCGCTGATCGGCGGGCTGGTCGGCGCCGGCGTTGCAAAGGGAGGCGTCGGCGCCATCGTCTGGTCGGGACTTGGCAAGACGGTCGCCGCGATCGTGCTGTCGCCGGCGACCGGTTTTGTCCTGGCGCTCGTCCTGGTCCTCGTGGTTTCGTGGCTGTTCGTGCGCCAGACGCCGTTCGCCGTCGACAACACGTTTCGCGTCCTGCAGTTCTTTTCCGCCTCGCTCTATTCGCTGGGCCATGGCGGCAACGATGCCCAGAAGACCATGGGCATCATCGCCGTGCTGCTCTATTCGCAAGGCATGCTCGGCGAGAAATTCTACGTGCCGCTCTGGGTCGTTCTGACCTGCCAGTCGGCGCTGGCGCTCGGCACGCTGTTCGGCGGCTGGCGGATCGTGCACACAATGGGGTCGAAGATCACCCGGCTCAATCCGATGCAGGGCTTCTGCGCCGAAACCGGCGGCGCCATAACGTTGTTCGCCGCCACGTGGCTTGGCGTTCCCGTATCGACCACGCATACGATTACCGGCGCCATCATCGGCGTCGGCGCCGCCCGCCGCGTCTCGGCGGTGCGCTGGGGCATCGCCGGCAACATCGTCATCGCCTGGGTCGTCACCTTGCCGGCGACGGCGGCGATCTCGGCTCTCACCTATTTCGTCACAAACCTGGCAGGCTGACCCGAAGCGCCGAAGCCTATTTGTCGACGAGGTTCAGGATATTGCCGTCGGGGTCCTTGAACCAGGCGACCTTCATGCCGTCGCCGACATGGACGTCGCCTTCGAGCGTCAGGCCGGGCATCTCATAATGTTCGAAGGCCACGCCCTTCGATTTCAGCGATTTGACGACATCGCCGATCTGGTCGCCAACCGTAAAGGTCAGTGCCGTCGCCTTGTTGGTTCCGGCAAATTGCGAGTGATAGACATTGATCAGCGTGGCACCGCTTTTGTAGACAATGAGTTCGCCGCCCATGTCGTCGACCTGCTTGAGGCCTAGCGTGCCCTCATAGAATGCCTTGGCCCTCGCCAGGTCCTTGACGGCGAGATTGGCCGTTGCGTTGCTGTTTTGAAGCATGACCGTCTCCTTCCCGGATTGTCTTGTCTCGCTCAGGCAACCGAAATAGGGCGCGCTGCCCGTTTGGCCATCGGCAATTGCCGGCAGGAAGTGTCATCAGGCAAAATCCGACAGCATCGGTCGTTTTCCGTGGCACGCTGGCTAAGCCTTTGCGTCACGGCTTGGTTCTCGTTGGAAACTGCACTATCTGGATCGCAAAACGCCGAGGAAAGATCATGACCGTCACCAAGGAAATCGTCACCGAGCGCCTGAAGACGGTCAATGGGCCGGACTTCACCGGCAACATCGTCGACCTCGGGATGGTTTCGGAAATTTTCATCGCCGATTCGAAAGTGTTCTTCTCGATCACTGTTCCCGCCGCCAGGGCGCAGGAAATGGAACCGCTGCGCGCCGCCGCAGAACGGGTGGTGAAATCAATTCCCGGCGTCGCCGGTGCCGTCGTGGCGCTGACGGCGGAGAAAAAGGGCGGCGGCATGGAGGCGCCGGTCCCGGCGCGCGCCGCGCCCAGGCCGGCACCGCCGGCGGCTCCGCAGCGTCCCGCGCCGCAGGCGCCGGCCTCGCACAGCTCGGGCAAGCGCGGCGTCCCAGGCATCGAGGCGATCATTGCGGTTGCCTCGGGCAAGGGCGGCGTCGGCAAGTCGACCACCGCCGTCAATCTGGCGCTGGGCCTTGCCGCCAATGGCTTGAGGGTCGGCGTGCTTGATGCCGACATCTACGGCCCGTCCATGCCGAAGCTCCTCAACATTCACGGCCGGCCGCAGACGGTCGACGGCAAGATCCTGAAGCCGATGGAGAATTACGGCCTCAAGGTGATGTCGATGGGCTTCCTCGTCGATGAGGAGACGCCGATGATCTGGCGCGGGCCGATGGTGATGTCGGCGCTGACGCAGATGCTGCGCGAGGTCGAATGGGGCCGGCTCGACGTGCTCGTCGTCGACATGCCGCCCGGCACCGGCGACGCGCAGCTGACCATGGCCCAGCAGGTGCCGCTGGCCGGCGCCGTCATCGTCTCGACGCCGCAGGACCTGGCGCTGATCGACGCCCGCAAGGGGCTGAACATGTTCAAGAAGGTCGACGTGCCGCTGCTCGGCATCGTGGAGAACATGAGCTATTTCATCGCGCCCGACACCGGCAAGCGCTACGACATTTTCGGCCATGGCGGCGCGCGTCGCGAGGCCGAACGCCTCGGCGTGACCTTCCTCGGCGAAGTGCCGCTCGAAATGGGCATCCGCGAAAGCTCGGATGCCGGGGCGCCTGTGGTTGTCTCGAAGCCCGATAGCGCGGAGGCCAAAACCTATCGCGACATCGCCGCCAAGGTCTGGGACAGGGTCAATGAAGAGCGCGGCGCGGCCGAAGCGGCGGTGCCGAGCATCGTCTTCGAGTGAACCCGCAGCGCAACGGTCAGCCGCCGACCTTCTCGCCGAAGCTGGAAAAGAACTGTCCGGCCAGTTTCTTCGAGGTCGACTCGATCAGCCGGCTGCCGAGCTGGGCGATCTTGCCGCCAACTTCGGCCTTGGCCGCGTATTTCAGGATCGTGGCATCCGCTCCATCCTCGGTCAGCGTCACATCGGCGCCACCCTTGGCAAAGCCGGCAATGCCGCCTTTGCCTTCGCCGTGGATGGTGTAGGAATGCGGCGGCTTGAGGTTTTTCAGCGTCACCTCGCCGTTGAAGGTCGCCTTGATCGGGCCGATTTTCACCACCACGGTGGCCGCCATCTCGGTCGGCGACTTCATGTCCAGGCTCTGGCATCCGGGAATGGTCGCCTTCAAAACCTCGGGATCGTTCAGTGCTTCCCAGACTTTTTGCAGGGGTGCGGCAATGCGTTCCTCGCCTTCGATCACCAAAGCCATCAAGAACCTCCCGGAAACAATGGTACGAAGCCCTAGCGCAGGGGCGCTGTTGTGTCTATCGCACCAAAGTGCGGGTTGGGAACGCGCGTGCCCCTTGCTTGCATTGACGCGTTGTCATATCGATTTGTCATACAAATACGGAGACCGTGATGGCCGGCGCCCCCACCAAGAAGAAAAAATTCCGCTCGCAGGAGTGGTTCGACAACCCTGACAATCCCGGCATGACGGCGCTCTATCTCGAGCGCTACCTGAATTACGGGCTGACGCGTGCCGAACTGATGTCGGGCAAGCCGCTGATCGGCATCGCCCAGACCGGCTCGGATCTGTCGCCGTGCAACCGCCACCATATCGAGCTCGCCAAGCGTGTGCGCGAAGGCATCGTCTCGATGGGCGGCATACCTTTCGAATTTCCGTGCCATCCGATCCAGGAGACCGGCAAGCGCCCGACCGCGGCACTCGACCGCAACCTGGCCTATCTCGGCCTCGTCGAGGTGCTCTATGGTTATCCGCTCGACGGCGTCGTGCTGACCATCGGTTGCGACAAGACGACGCCGGCGCTGCTGATGGCGGCGGCCACCGTCAACATTCCGGCCATCGCGCTGTCGGTCGGCCCGATGCTCAACGGCTGGCACAAGGGCAAGCGCACCGGCTCCGGCACCATCGTCTGGGAATCGCGCCAGCGCCTGTCGGCCGGCGAGATCGACTATGACGAGTTCATGGACATCGTTGCCTCCTCGGCGCCCTCCACCGGCTACTGCAACACGATGGGCACCGCCACCACGATGAATTCACTGGCCGAGGCGCTCGGCATGCAGCTTCCGGGCTCCGCCGCCATTCCCGCCCCTTACCGCGAACGCGGGCAGATCGCCTACGAGACCGGCAAGCGCATCGTCGACATGGTGCATGAGGACTTGAAGCCCTCCGACATCATGACGCGCAAGGCCTTCGAGAACGCCATCGTCGTCAATTCGGCGATCGGCGGCTCGACCAACGCTCCGATCCATCTCAACGCCATTGCCCGCCATCTCGGCGTGCCGCTCGACAATGACGACTGGCAGGAGATCGGCCTCAAAGTGCCGCTCATCGTCAACCTGCAGCCCACGGGCGAGTATCTCGGCGAGGATTACCATCACGCCGGCGGTGTGCCGGCCGTGGTGGCCGAGCTGATGAAGGGTGGGCTGCTGCCGCATCCGGATGCCCTGACCGTTAATGGCAAGTCGATCGGCGACAATTGCAAGGCGGCGGTCGTCGAAAACGCCGACGTCATCCGTAGCGTCGACAAGCCGCTGAAGGTCAATGCCGGCTTCATCAACCTCAGCGGCAATCTGTTCGATTCGGCGATCATGAAGACCAGCGGCATTTCGCCGGAATTCCGCGAGCGCTATCTCTCCAACCCGAAGGACCCGGAAGCTTTCGAAGGCAACGCCATGGTCTTCGACGGGCCCGAGGATTACCACGCCCGCATCGACGATCCGGCGCAAGGCATCGACGAACACACCATCCTGTTCATGCGCGGCGCCGGCCCGGTCGGTTATCCCGGCGGTGCAGAGGTCGTCAACATGCAGCCGCCGGCCTATCTCATCAAGAAGGGCATCCATGCGCTGGCCTGTATCGGTGACGGCCGCCAGTCGGGCACGTCGGGCTCGCCGTCGATCCTGAACGCCTCGCCGGAAGCGGCAATAGGCGGCGGGCTGGCGCTGCTCAAGACAGGCGACCGCGTCCGCATCGACCTGAACAAGGGCACCGCCAACATCCTGGTCAGCGACGACGAGATCGCCAAGCGGCGCGCGGCGCTGCAGGGCAATGGCGGCTACCACTATCCGCAGCACCAGACGCCCTGGCAGGAAATCCAGCGCGGCATGGTTGACCAGTTCGACCAGGGCATGGTGCTGAAGCCGGCGGTTAAATACCAGGATGTCGCGCACACCAGGGGCGTGCCCCGGGACAATCATTGATTATTCCAAGGGATAGTCATCGATTATTCCTGGCGGCAATCACTGATGTTGGATCGGCGGCTGGCGGCCCGTGCAATCGGACCGCCAGTCGCTTTTTTCGTTTGGCGTGTAGCGTTCTGGCGGCAGTCGAGACCGGCTATCGTCCTTGACAAGCGCGCGCAACAAATCCACGATCATCACAAGGGGTGCATCGCGACGACCCCGTGAGGCGTCAGCCCAACGTTCGCGTCCAGGCTTCTCTATCAGGAGGTGGACGCCATGCCGTCAACAACCGCTATCACCGTATCGCAACTGTCCCGTCTGGTCGGCCTGCCGGGAGCCCCGGCCATCATCGATGTTCGCATCGATGAGGATTTCGGCGCCGACCCTCGCCTGCTGCCGGCCTCATGCCGGCGCGATTTCAAAACCGTTTCGACCTGGGCGCCCGATTTCGCCGGCAAGCCGGTAGCGGTCGTCTGCCAGAAAGGCCTGAAACTCTCGCAAGGTGTCGCCGCATGGCTGCGCCATGAGGGAATATCAGCCGAATCCCTGGAAGGCGGCTTCGAAGCTTGGCGCGAGGCAGGTGGGCTCTTGGTTCGCACTGAAAAATTGCCGCCCCGCGATGAAAAGGGCCGCACGGTGTGGGTGACGCGGGCGCGCCCGAAGGTCGACCGCATCGCTTGCCCGTGGCTGATCCGGCGTTTCGTCGATCCTCATGCGGTCTTCCTGTTTGTCGAGGCAGCCGAAGTGCCCGCTGTCGCCGATCGCTTTCAGGCCGTGCCGTTCGACATCGACAAAGTGTTCTGGAGCCATCGCGGCGAGCGCTGCACCTTCGACGCGATGATGGAGGAGTTCGGGCTGGAATCCACAGCGCTCGATCGCCTTGCCGCGATCGTGCGCGCGGCCGACACCGCAAATCTCGATCTGGTGCCCCAGGCCGCCGGCTTCCTGGCGGCCTCGCTTGGCCTGTCGCGGATGTTTCGCGACGACCTGGAACAGCTGGAAGCAGGCATGCTGCTCTACGATGCATTCTTCCGCTGGTGCCGCGACGCCACCGAGGAGACACACAATTGGCCCAGCGTGGGGAAACCGTCATGAGCGCCGTTTCGCCTGCACACAAATCGGGGAACGTCGAGGCGCCGGCGGCGCCGACCTTTGCCGAAGCCGTGAAGGTCTGGGCGAAGATCGGACTGCTCAGCTTCGGCGGGCCGGCCGGGCAGATCGCCCTGATGCACAGGGAACTGGTCGAGGAACGGCGCTGGATCGGCGAACAGCGTTTCCTGCATGCGTTGAACTATTGCATGCTTTTGCCTGGCCCGGAGGCCCAGCAACTCGCCATCTATATCGGCTGGCTGCTGCACAGGACCGTCGGCGGCCTTGTCGCCGGCATCCTGTTCGTCCTGCCCGGCGCGCTCGTCATGCTGATCCTGAGCAGCCTCTACGTCGTCTATGGCGACATGCCGCTCGTCGAGGCGCTTTTCCTCGGAGTGAAGGCGGCGGTGCTTGCCATCGTCATCGAGGCGGTGATCCGCATCGGGCGGCGCGCCCTGAAAAACCAGGCAATGGTGCTGATCGCGGTCGCGGCCTTCATCGCCATCTATGCATTGAATGTGCCGTTTCCGTTGATCATCCTGCTCGCCGGCCTGACGGGATGGCTGGGGGACCGCGTCGCTCCGGGCCTGTTTTCCGGCTCCGCGCATGGCAAGGACGAGATTGCCGACGTCAAGGGAGCGGTCGACCTGATGTTCGAGCGCGGCGAACTGACCCATGTCAAACCGACCAGATGGCATGCGCCGCGCACCGTCGCGATCTGGCTGCCGATCTGGCTCGGACCGGTTCTGCTGATCTGGTGGTTCACCGGCTCCGCCAGTGTGTGGACCGAGATCGGCCGGTTCTTCAGCCTGATGGCGGTCGTCACCTTCGGCGGCGCCTATGCGGTGCTGGCCTATGTCGCGCAGGCAGCCGTCCAGTCCTTCGGCTGGCTGGCTCCCGGTGAAATGGTCGATGGTCTCGGGCTTGCCGAGACCACGCCCGGCCCGCTCATCCTGGTGTTGCAGTTTGTCGGCTTCATCGCCGCTTTCCGTCACGCCGGGTCACTCAACCCGTTGCTCGCCGGATCGCTCGGATCGCTGCTGACCCTGTGGGTGACCTTCACGCCGTGCTTCTTCTGGATATTCCTCGGCGCGCCCTATATCGAGGCCCTGCGCGGCAACAGGGCCTTGTCGGCCGCGCTCGGCGCGATCACCGCCGCTGTTGTCGGCGTCATCATGAATCTCGCTTTGTGGTTTGCCTTGCACGTCGTTTTCCGCGAGGTGCACGCAGTGAGCCTCGGCATGAATGTGCCGGTGCTTTCCTCGATCGACTGGCGTGCGGCGTTGCTTTCCCTGGCCGCGATGATCGCCATCCTGAAGCTCAAGATCGGCATGCTGCCGACCCTTGCCGGATCGGCCCTTGCCGGTGTCTTGCTGCTGGCGGTTGGTGGCTAGATCTTCGCCTGCCTTTGTATTCCGCTTGCCTACCGCTTAAGTGGTTGGAAACGGATTGGAACATTATGGCGCAACGACGCTCTTCCCTCGGCTTCCTCGGCATGTTCGGACGCTCGGGCGATCTGCGGCAACTTGATGCCGCCTTGCGCGGCGCCGACCTGCATCCCGCCCTCGTGCCGGAGGGCGTGAAACTCACAATCGTCAATCTGATGAAGGATCGCTGGCCCGACGAGCCGCCCGCGGCGGCTTATCCGGACGTGGCGCGGCTGTTCAGCTATTGCATTGCCGGTCCGGAAACCTTCGAAAGCGCGCAAGGCCCACAGCAGCGTCAGGACGTCGAACGCCGGATCGAGACCGCGGTGGAAGACGGTGACAGTTTCGACGCGCAGATCGTCTTGATGGCTCTGCACGCCAAGCTTATCAGCGCCGAGGTCGTCGAGCGTTACGGGCTTAGCGCGGACTGACTTTTGTAAGGCGAGGCGCTACCCGCCCATATTGGCGCGCGGCAGCTTGATCATGTCGCCGAAGCGGGCGCGCAATTTGTCGTCGAGAAGTTTTGCGACATGGCGCGGGAAGCGTTCGGCAAGGATGCGCTTCTTCTCGATGATCGCGCGCTGCAGGATGTCGGGCCGGCCTTTCTCGTTCCATTCCTTCGGCGAAAACCGGTCGCCGACGGCCGGGTAGAAATACTCGGTTTGCATCAGCCGCAGAGTCTGCTCGTTGCCGAGATAGTGGCCCGGCCCGTTCAGGCAGACTTCGGCGATGGTGTCGATCGACAGCGCCTCGTCGGTCACCTCGATGCCGCGCACGCAGCGCAGGCAATGGCCAAGCATGTCATTGTCGATGATCAGGCTTTCCAGGCAGAAGCCGAGCAGCGAAGCATGCATGCCGGCCGATTCATAAACGAGGTTGAGCCCGGCCAGGCCGGCCATCACGTCGGTGATGCCTTTTTCGTAGCCGGACTGGATGTCGGGCAGTTTCGAATCCGTCATGCCGGCGGCCGAACCGCCCGGCAGATCGTAGAACTGCGCCATCTGCGCGCAGGCCGCGGTCAGCACCGCCTGTTCGGCCGAGCCGCCCGACATGGCGCCGGTCCGCAGATCCGACACGAATGGCCAGGTGCCGAAGATCGCCGGATGTCCCGGCTTGATGGCATTGACATAGACCAGGCCGGCCAGCACTTCGGCCACGGCCTGCACCACGGCGCCGGCAATCGCCGCCGGCGCGGTCGCGCCGGCCTGTCCGGCCGACAAAAGCAGGATCGGGATGCCGCCCTCGACGCAGGCCTCGAGCACGCCGCAGGCGTCCTCGGCGAATTTCATCGGCGGCACGACGAAGCAGTTGGAGTTCGACACGAATGGCCGGGCGCGGAAATTCTCCTCGCCGCCGGCAATGGCATAGAGCATTTCCAGCGCCGGCTGCACGTTCTCGCGCACCGTGAACGAGGTGCCGACATGCTTCGACGTGCCCATCACGCAGGCGTAGAGCGTGTTGAAGTCCATCTCGAGCGGATCGGGAATGTCGCGCGGCACCATCGGCCGCTGGAAGAAATGGATGTTGTCGAGCCCCTCGACGATGCGGGCGGCGTCATAGATGTCCTGCAACAGCGATTCGCGATATTCACGCTTCTCGACATCGACCAGATGCACGGCCGCACCGGCCGTGCCGTAATGCACGCGCTTGCCCTGGATCACCATATCGTGTTTCGGGTCCTGGCCGTGCAGGGTGAAATTGCGTGCGGCCTTCTTGATGGTGTCGAGCACCAGCGCGCGCGGGAAGCGGATGCGGCCGTCATCGCCATAGGTGGCGCCGGCCTTGGTCAGCGCCTCGATGCAGGAGGGTATGGCATTGGCGAAGCCGACCGTTTCCAGCAGCGTCAGCACCGCCTCGTGGATTCGCTCCTGGTCGTTGCCGCGCAACGGTCCGTAGCTGCCGCCCTCGAGGCCGGCGCGCACCGGCCTGATGTCGTCGGCGAGCGGCGCTGCCCGCATGGCACGGCGCGCTTCGCGTCCACCGGAGCGGCGCGAGCGCTGATCCACTGCTGCTTCCTGCTTTTCAAGAACCACTGACATGGAGGCACTCCACTTTTCTCGGAAACAGGGCGGCGGTTGGTCCACCATCGGCTGCTTCTTCCCCTTTGTGCCACGACTATGCCGCCGGCATTGGCACAGACTATGAGCCAGCCGGTCTGGTTGCATATGCCAGCGCTAAAGGAAACGGAGCCGCGATTGGGCGGCTCCGTTCAAAGGATCGGGTAGGTGGATCAGGCGGCTGCCGGTCTGCGGCCGGCCGCGGTGGCGAGTTCCCGGATGCCGGGCTCGATATGCTGCAGCGCGATCGAGGAAATGCCCAGGCGCATGAAACGCGAAGGCTTTTCGGTGCGGTCGAAGAAGCGGTCTCCCGGCTCGATGATCACGCTACGCGAGGCGGCGGCCTCGGCCAAACCGCGGGAATCGGTGCCGCGCGGCCCCTCGAGCCAGAGCGATGTGCCGCCGGCCGAATCCGTCGAGCGCCACTCCGGCAGGAAAGCGGAAATCGCATGGACCAGACGCTTGCGCCGCTCATCGAAGGCGCTCGACAGGCGCCGCACCAGGGCCTCGTGATGGCCGAGCGACAGGAAGAGCGCCACGGCGCGCTGGTTGTTGGCCGGCGGATGACGCAGCATGAAGCGGCGCAGCGCCCTGAGTTCCGAGATTAGTCCAGCGGAGGCCACGATGTAGCCAAGCCGCAGGCCGGGAGCCAGCGTCTTCGACATCGAGCCGACATAGACGACACGGCCGGAACGGTCGAGGCTCTTCAGCGCCTGCTGCGGCGCCTCGTCGAGAAGCTGGCTGTCATAGCCGTCCTCGATGATGATCTGATTGTGCCGGTTGGCGCGCGCCAGAAGATCCTGCCGCCGCTCGGCCGACAACGGCACCATGGTCGGGCAATGATGGCTGGGCGTGACAAAGACGAAGCCGGAATCATTGGGGATAGAAGAGGTTACGATGCCGGACTGGTCGACCGGCACCGGCTGGATGTCGGCGCCGGCAAGCCGGAAGATCGAGCGTGCGTCGGGGTAGCCCGGATCCTCCATTGCCACCTTCGAGCCCTTGGTCATCAGCAGCGAAGCCAGCATATAGAGCGCGTTCTGGGCGCCAAGCGTGACGATGATTTCGTCCGGATTGGCGAAGATGCCACGCCGCGGCAAAAGCCGCGCCTGGATCTGCTCGATCAGCAGCGGATCGTCGCGATCGACCATGTCGGACGCCCAGTTGCGGATTTCGAGCACCGCGAGCGCCATGCGGTTGCATTCGCGCCACTCGGCGGTCGGGAACAGCGCAGGATCGAACTGGCCGTAGACGAAGGGATAGGACGACTTGATCCAGTTCTCGTGCTTGGCCGGCGGCGGCATGTCGCTGGCGGCGATCTGCCGGCGTGCCTTCCAGTCGATCTCATTGGCCTGGTCGGGCGCCTTCTGGTGCGGCTTGGCCGGTGTTGCCAGCACGTCGGGATTGACGAAATGGCCGCGCCGCTCGCGCGCCACCAGGAAACCCTGGTCGACGAGCTGCTGGAAGGCCAGAACCACCGTCCCGCGTGCGACGCCAAGCTTTTCGGCCAGGATGCGGCAGGAGGGAAGCGGCATCGAAGCGGCGATCTGTCGGTCGAGAATGGCGGCCACGATGGCCTGGCGGATCTGCGCCTGCAGGGTTTGGCCGGATTCGGCCGAAATCCGGAACAGGCCGGACCATATGGCCGTGTCGTTGCGCTGTGGCATGGGAGATCTTCCTCGGATGGCCAGCAATTTTCATTTGGCTGGACCAGTCGAGTGTATGGGTGGCACAAGGGGTTGCGCCAATCAATTTTTCTGATCTTTGGGATTTATGCCAGTGATCCTTCGACCGAAATCGGGCTCCGTCGCCGCCCGGAGTGACACATTGTGTCATCGCATCGTGATGCGATGCGGCATCGCCGCGTATTGACCGCACGGAATTCGGCTCAATAGGTTTGTCGCGACGACACGCGCCGGAAACATCCGGTCTGATAAAGTACGTCGAAAAACGCCAGGAGCCTCCCGCCAGTGGATAAGTCAGCCTTCCAGAAACAGCTTGCCGCCTTGCGCGATCATCGCGCCGCGGCACCTGGCAGCATGCGCCAGGCCTTCGCCGCCGATCCACGGCGTTTCCAGACATTCTCCGCCAGCGACGGCGACCTTTTGCTCGACTGGTCGAAATGCGCCGTTGACGCAACCACCATGGATTTGCTGGAAAAGCTCGCCGGCGCCGCTGATCTCGAAGGGCGGCGCGCCGCCATGTTCGCCGGCAAGAAGATCAACATCACCGAGGACCGCGCCGTGCTGCACACGGCGCTGCGCAATCTCAGCGGCAAGGGCGTCACGGTCGATGGCCAGGACGTCAAGGCCGACGTCCTTTCCGTGCTCGACGCGATGGGCGCCTTCGCCGATGCCATCCGCTCCGGCAAGGCGCCAGGCGCCACCGGAAAGAAGATCACCGATATCGTCAACATCGGCATTGGCGGCTCCGACCTCGGCCCGGCCATGGCGACGCTGGCGCTGGCGCCCTATCATGACGGGCCGCGCGCGCATTATGTCTCCAACATCGACGGCGCCCATATCCATGACACGCTGAAGGGCCTGTCGGCGGAAACCACGCTGTTCATCATCGCCTCCAAGACCTTCACCACGGTCGAGACGATGACCAACGCGCAGACGGCGCGCGACTGGGTGCAGAAGGCGCTCGGCAAGCAGGCGGTCGGCAAGCATTTCGCCGCCGTCTCGACGGCGCTCGACCTTGTGGCCAAGTTCGGCATCGAGCAGGACCGCGTCTTCGGTTTCTGGGACTGGGTCGGCGGCCGCTATTCGGTCTGGGGCGCGATCGGCCTGCCGGTCATGATCGCCATCGGTCCAAGGAATTTCCGCGCCTTCCTCGATGGCGCCCATGAGATGGACGAGCATTTCCGCACCGCGCCGCTCACCGCGAACCTGCCGGTGCTTCTGGGGCTGGTCGGCTGGTGGCATCGCGTGATCTGCGGCTATCCGGCCCGCGCGGTCATCCCCTATGACCAGCGCCTGTCCCGGCTGCCGGCCTATCTGCAGCAGCTCGACATGGAATCGAACGGCAAGGGCGTCACCCTTGACGGCACGCCCGTGGCGACGCCGACCGGGCCGCTGGTCTGGGGCGAGCCGGGCACCAATGGCCAGCACGCCTTCTTCCAGCTTCTGCACCAGGGCACCGACCTCATCCCGGTCGAATTTCTCGCCGCGGCCGTCGGCCATGAGCCGGAGCTCAAGCATCAGCATGATTTGCTGCTCGCCAATTGCCTGGCGCAGTCGGAAGCACTGATGAAGGGCCGCACGCTGGACGAGGCGCGCGCGCAGATGCTGGCCAAGGGCATGAAGCCGGCCGATGTCGACAAAATAGCGCCGCACCGTGTCTTCTCCGGCAACCGCCCTTCGCTGACCATCCTCTATCGCAAGCTCGACCCGCGCACTTTCGGCCGGCTGATCGCGCTCTACGAGCACCGCGTCTTCGTCGAGGGCACGCTGTTCAACATCAATTCCTTCGACCAGTGGGGCGTCGAGCTCGGCAAGGAACTGGCGACCGGCCTGCTGCCTGTCGTGGAAGGCAAGGAAAGCGCCGCAAACCGGGACGCCTCGACCAGGGGCCTTGTGGAACGCATCCACCAATTGCGTGGTTCGGAGTGACTGATTTGGCAGACATCAAAGGCATATTGTTCGACAAGGACGGGACACTTGTCGACTTCAACGCCACCTGGCTCGGCGTTGCCGACTTCATGGCCATGGACGCTGCCGACGGCGATCGCTGGAAGGCCGACAGGCTGCTGGCGGCCGCCGGCTTCGATTTCGCCAACCGCCGCTTCAAGCCCGATTCGATCTTTGCCTCGGGCACCAACATGGATGTCGTCGAACTGTGGTTCCCGCGCCTGTCCGACGAAGACCAGATGCTGGCCGTCGCCCGCTTCAACGAGATCACCTCGGTGCAGGGCTCGGCGATGGCGGTGGCGCTGCCGGGCATCGTCGACACGCTGGCAACACTGCACAAGCGATCCTACCGGCTTGGCGTCGCCACCAACGATTCCACCAGCGGCGCGGAAAAGACCTTGGTCACGCTGGGCGTCGCCCAACTGTTCGACGCCGCCTATGGCTATGACGCGGTGGCCAACCCCAAACCCGCGCCCGACACCATCCAGGCCTTTTGCGACCTTACGGGCCTGAAGCCGGCGGAGATCGCCATGGTCGGCGACAACCGCCACGATCTCGAAATGGCGCGCGCCGGCGGCTGCGGCCTGGCGGTGGGCGTGCTCTCCGGCACCGGCACGCGTGAATCGCTGGCCGGCATTGCCGACGTCGTTCTCGATTCGGTTGCCGACCTGCCGGATTTCCTGTCGGCACGGGTCAAGGAGACGGTTTGATCGCTCCCGCCGGCGCGGGTTCCGTATCAGCCTCGAAACGAAACACGCCGCTCGGCTTCAGTGCGGCGCCTTTCGCGTCGCCGAAATCCGGCACCGGATATTCCGCAAGCAGCCGCAGCCGGGACAGCGGCAGGTCGTGGCGTCGGGGATCGCCGACCAGCACCTCGATGCCGGCTGCCAGGCAGCGATCGAGGAACGGGATAACCCGCAGGGCAACCTCGCGGCTGTAGAACACGTCGCCGGCAAACACGAGGTCGACCGGCGGCGGCGGACCCGTGGTGATGTCCTTGTCGACAATGTTGATGGCGACGCCGTTCGCCGCCGCGTTGAGGCCGATCGCGGCCACACCGTTGCGGTCGATCTCGGCAGCAGTCACCTGGCTTGCGCCGGCCTTCGCGGCGGCGATGCCGACGATGCCTGAACCAGCACCAAGGTCGAGCACGCGGCGGCCCGCCACCATCTTTGGATGATCGAGGATGTGGCGTGCCAGCACGGCGCCGCCGGCCCAGGCATAGGCCCAGTAGGGCGGCTGCGGTTCGGGCGCGTCGTCGTCCGCGTCAGCATCGTCTTCAGGGTCGACGAGGCGCCTCAGCCCGCTGCCTGGGTGGGCTGTGTAAAGCCGGATTTCGGCAAGCGCGGGCACCGGCACAAGGCGCATGTTCGCCTTGATGAAGCCCGTCGGGTCGAGGCGCGGGCTGCCCGGCGCCTCGTCGCCGAAGGGATGATCCTTCACTAGGCGCGCAGCGCCCGCCGCAGGATCTTGCCGACCGGCGTCTTCGGCAATTCGGTCCTGAACTCGATGTATTTGGGCCGCTTGTAGCCGGTCAGGTTCTCGCGGCAGAAAGCGGTGATGGCTTCCACGGTCAGGGCTGGATCCTTCTTGACGATGAACAGCTTCGGCACTTCGCCCGAATGCTCGTCCGGCACGCCGATCGCCGCCACTTCGAGAACGCCCGGATGCATCGCCACGACCTCCTCGAGCTCGTTCGGATAGACGTTGAAGCCCGAGACCAGGATCATATCCTTCTTGCGGTCGACGATCTTGGTGTAGCCGCGCTCATCCATGAAGCCCATGTCGCCTGACTTGAAGTAGCCGTCCTTGGTCATCACCTTGGCGGTCTCGTCGGGCCGGTTCCAGTAGCCCGCCATCACCTGCGGTCCCCGGATACAGATTTCGCCGACCTCGCCCAGCGGCAGATTGTTGCCGTCGTCGTCGCGGATGGCGATTTCCGTCGAAGGCAGCGGCAGGCCGATCGTGCCGGTGAACTCGCCGGAGCTGAACTTGTTGGCCGTCGCCACCGGGGATGTTTCCGAGAGGCCGTAGCCTTCGGTGACAGGGCAGCCGGTCAACGCCTTCCAGCGTTCGGCGACGCCCTTCTGCACCGCCATGCCGCCGCCCAGCGTCAGCACCAGCGGCTTGAAGTCGAGCTTGCGGAAGTCCTCGTTGTTGAGCAGCGCGTTGAACAGCGTGTTGAGGCCGGGAAAGATGTGGACCGGATACTTCGCCAGTTCCTTGACGAAGCCTGGAATATCGCGCGGGTTGGGAATGAGCACGTTGCGGGCGCCTTGCTGCATGCCCATCAGCGCGTTCACCGTCAGCGCGAAGATATGATAGAGCGGCAACGCGCAGATGAAGTTCGGGTGCGCGGGTTTCGGCTTGATCGTATAGGCGTCCTCCATCCACTGCGCATTCTGCACGACATTGGAGAGCACATTGCTGTGCAGCAGCGTGGCGCCCTTCGACACACCCGTGGTGCCGCCCGTATATTGCAGGAAGGCGACATCGTCGGCTGCAACCTTGGCCGGCTTGAAGCCAAGGCCGGCGCCGGCCTTCATCGCCGCATTGAACTTGACATGCCCGGGCAGCGACCATGCCGGCACCATCTTCTTCACGCGGCGTACGACGAAGTTGACGATCGTGCCCTTGAGGCCGAGCATGTCGCCCATGGCCGCCACCACGACATGCTTGACCGCGGTCCTGGCGATGACCGCCTGCAAGGTGCTGGCGAAATTTTCCAGGATGACGATGGCTTGCGCGCCGGAATCCTTGAGCTGGTGCTCCAGCTCGCGCGGCGTGTAGAGCGGATTGATGTTCACCACGACATAGCCGGCGCGCAGGATGCCCATCATCGCCACCGGATATTGCAGGACGTTGGGCATCATCACGGCGACGCGCGCGCCCTTTTGCAGCCCCTTCGATTGCAGATAGGCACCAAAGGCCGCCGACAACTGCTCGACATCGGCGTAGCTGATCGATTTGTCCATGCAGGTGAAGGCCGGCTGGGCGGAGAACTGCTTGCAGGCGGCGACCAGGAAATCGCCGATCGAACTGTAGGGCAACGCACCGATCTCGGCCGCAACATTTTTTGGATAGCTCTTGAGCCACGGCTTCTCGGGCAGGCCGGCGGCAAGTTCCGTGAGTGCCTTCGGCAACCGCTTGTTGGCAGCCGTCGCCGGTTTCGTTGTCGGCGCTGCCTTCGCCGGCGATGCGGCCTTCGTTGCCCCAGTCTTTGCGGGAGAGGTCTTTGCGGGAGAGGTCTTTACGGGAGAAGTCTTTGCCGGAGCAGCCTTCGCCGGAGTCTTCGTCGCAGAGGTCTTCGTCACGGAGGTCTTTGCCGGGGCGGCTTTCGTTGCCGGCTTCGCAACCGCCTTGGCGGTGGCCGCCTTTGCCGCCGGTGCCGTCTTGGCAGACTTTGCGCGTGTCCCGGCGGTCGCGGCCTTGGCGCCAGCTTTGCCTTGCCCGTCGGCGGCGGCTGGTTTCGAGACTGCCTTTGCCGACGCTTTCACCGGCGCCTTTGATGCTTTTGCCACCCGTTCCTCCCTAGCAATTCCTGTTCGCCCGTTCTGGTCGCCCATGCCGCGCCCGCCTCCGAATTGACAGAGACGTCCTCCGTGCCGCCAGCATATCCATCTATGTATTGCCTCTATCGGCGGTGGTGCAAGTCTTGCCCCTGCGGCAAGGCGCCGAAAGATTTGCCGTCGAAAATCTTTCCCGCCGGCGACACTTGAAACCGGCATGTTTCCGCATCGATGACCGGGTGAAGGCAGGCGCGGCGTCCATGTCGCCAGATGCCGGATCAATAAAAAAATGCGGTCGTTAATAATCTCGTGAATGGAAAAAACTGCTAATTTTTTCTGCCGTTTAGCAAAATGGCGGATTTTTTTCCTGCTTCCCGCGGGGTAAGCAAACGGGGTGTTCCAAAGCCGGAAAAACGGTGCTTATATGCGCGCTTCGCGAGCCTGATAGAGGGGCTTGGAAGAACATCAGGGAGTGCTCAATGAAAAAGAAACTCGCTTTTGCGGCCGCGTTGCTGGCCGCAAGCGTCCTGGGCGGCATGGCCAATGCAAAGACGCTCGTCTATTGCTCGGAAGCATCGCCTGCCAATTTTGATCCGGGTACCACGACCGGCGGCAACGACTTCGATGCCTCGTCGCGTACCGTCTATTCGCGCCTGGTCGAGTTCAAGCATGGCGGCACCGAGGTCGAGCCCGGCCTTGCGGACAAGTGGGAAATCTCCGACGACGGCCTGGTCTACACCTTCCACCTGCATCCGGGCGTGAAGTTCCAGACCACCGACTATTTCAAGCCGACGCGTGACCTCAACGCCGACGACGTCATCTTCTCCTTCGACCGCCAGTTCAACAAGGAAAACCCCTGGAACGGCGACAAGTATTTGCCGAACCTGACCTGGGACTATTACACCGGCATGGACATGCCGAAATATGTCGCCAAGTGGGAGAAGGTCGACGACCTGACCGTCAAGCTGACGCTGACCGAGCCGAACGCGCCGATGCTGGCCAATCTTGGCATGGACTTCGCCTCGATCGTGTCGAAGGAATATGCCGACCAGTTGGCGAAGGACGGCAAGATGGCCGACTTCTCGACCAAGCCGATCGGCACCGGCCCATTCCAGTTCGTCGACTACCAGCTGGATTCGGTCATCCGCTATGCGGCCAACCCCGACTACTTCAAGGGCAAGGAAAAGATCGACGATCTCGTCTTCGCCATTACGCCCGACGCCACCGCCCGCACTCAGAAAGTGCTTGCCGGCGAATGCGACATCGCGCCCTATCCGAACCCGGCCGACATCGCTTCCATCAAGGCCAACAAGGACGTGACCCTGATGGATCAGGCCGGCCTGAACATCGGCTATATGAGCTACAACACCACCATCCCGCCGCTCGACAAGCCTGAAGTGCGCCACGCGCTCAACCAGGCGATCGACCGGGAATCGCTGATCAAGTCGCTCTTCCAGGATGCCGGCGCCACGCCTGCCGAAAACCTGATCCCGCCGACCATGTGGTCGTGGAACAAGGATGTGAAGACCGACGCCTACAATCCGGATGCGGCCAAGAAGGTGCTCGAGGCTGCCGGGCTGAAGGAAATCCAGCTCTGGGCTTCCGATCGCGTTCGTCCCTACAATCCGAACTTCCAGCGCGCCGCCGAACTGATCCAGGCCGACTGGGCCAAGGTCGGCGTCAAGGCGGAGATCGTCAACTACGAGTGGACCAAGTATCGCTCGGAAGGCAAGAAGAAGGACCGTCCCGGCGCGTTCCAGATCGGCTGGACCGGCGACAATGGCGATCCGGACAACTTCTTCGCCACCCTGTTCGCCTGCTCGGCCATCGGCGTGTCGAACTACTCCAGCTGGTGCGACAAGGACTTCGAGGATCTGATCCAGAAGGCCAAGAAGACCAGCGACCAGGCCGAACGCACCAAGCTCTATGAGCAGGCGCAGGTGATCTTCGCCAAGGAGGCGCCCGCCTTCCTGCTGGTCCATAGCCAAGTCTATGCGGTCGTGCGCAACAATGTCAGCGGTTTCAAGATGGATCCGCTCGGCATTCACCGCTTCGACGGCGTTGACAAGGCCGAATAAGACTATAGAGCGGGGCGGCGCAATGAGGCGCCGCCCCCCTACATCATGCTGAAATATATACTCCACCGAATTGCACTTTTGATCCCGACGCTTGTCGGCATCACAATCTGTGCCTTCGCCTTCGTCAGGCTGCTGCCCGGCGATCCTATTCTTGCCATGGCCGGCGAACACGGCGTGGCGCCGGCGCGTTACGAAGAGCTCAAGGAGCAGTTCGGCTACAATCTGCCGATCTGGGAGCAATACACGCGCTATGTCGGTGCAGTCGCCAAAGGCGACTTCGGCGTTTCCATTTCATCCAAGCGCCCGGTGCTCGAAGAGTTCAAGACGCTCTTCCCGGCGACGCTGGAACTGTCGTTTTTCGCCATGATTTTCGCCATGGTGCTCGGCATCCCGGCCGGCATCTTCGCGGCCGTCAAGCGCGGCTCGTGGTTCGACCAGTCGCTGATGGGCACCGCGCTCGTCGGCTACTCCATGCCGATCTTCTGGTGGGGTCTGCTGCTGATCATCTTTTTCTCCGGTTATCTCGGCTGGACACCGGTTAACGGCCGCATCGACCTGCAGTACTTCTTCAAGCCGATCACCGGCTTCATGACCATCGACACCTTGCTCTACGGCAAATGGGACGCGTTTCGCTCGGTGTTGCGCCATCTGGTGCTGCCGACAATCGTGCTCGGCACCATTCCGCTGGCTGTGATAGCGCGCCAGACGCGCTCCGCCATGCTCGAGGTGCTGGGCGAGGACTATGTGCGGACGGCCCGAGCCAAAGGGCTTTCGTCGGCCAGGGTCATCGGCGTGCATGCTCTGCGCAACGCGCTCATTCCGGTGGTCACCACCATCGGCCTGCAGGTTAGTACGCTGCTCGCCGGCGCCATCCTTACCGAAACGATCTTCTCGTGGCCCGGCATCGGCAGATGGATGGTCGAATCCATTTCCAAGCGCGACTATGTCGTCGTGCAGTCCGGCCTGCTGTTGATTGCCCTTATCGTCATGGCCGTGAACCTGATCGTCGACGTGCTCTATGCCGTCATCAACCCACGCATAAGGGCGGCGTGATGAGCCAGTCGAGCGAAATCGCCCCGATGGCCGCCGGCAACCCGGATCGCCTCACCGGCCTCAAGACGTTCTGGTACTATTTCTCGGTGAACCGGGGCGCCGTCATCGGCCTGTTCGTCTTCATCCTCTTGGTGCTGGCGGCGCTGTTCGCGCCGCTGCTGGCGCCCTACGCGCCTGACGTTCAGGACAAGACCGCATTCCTGCGGCCACCGGCCTGGCAGGACGGCGGCTCAACGCAATATCTGCTCGGCACCGACCCGGTCGGGCGCGACATCCTCTCGCGCCTGCTCTATGGCGCACGCTTCTCGCTGCTCATCGGCGCGGTCGTGGTCTCGCTGGCGCTCGCCGGCGGCATCACGCTCGGCCTGCTGGCCGGCTATTTCCGTGGCTGGGTCGACGTGGCGATCATGCGCGTCATGGACCTGATCCTGGCCTTCCCGTCGCTGTTGCTGGCGCTGGTGATGGTCACCATCCTCGGCCCCGGCCTGTTCAATGCGATGCTGGCCATCGCGCTCGTCCTGCAGCCGCATTTCGCGCGCCTTGTGCGCGCCGCGGTGATGGCCGAGAAGAGCCGGGAATATGTCGTCGCGGCGAAGGTCGCCGGCGCCGGGCATCTCAGGCTGATGCTTCGCACCATCCTGCCCAACTGCCTCGGGCCGTTGATCGTCCAAGGCACCCTGTCCTTCTCCAACGCCATCCTGGAAGCCGCCGCCCTTGGCTTCCTTGGCCTTGGCGCGCAGCCGCCGACGCCGGAATGGGGCACCATGCTTGCCACGGCGCGCGAATTCATCCTGCGCGCCTGGTGGGTGGTGACCTTCCCCGGCCTTGCCATCCTCATCACCGTGCTTGCCATCAATCTGATCGGTGACGGCCTGCGCGATGCGCTCGACCCGAAACTGAGGAGGTCGTGATGGCGCTGCTCGACATTCAAAATCTTGTCGTCGAGTTCCAGACCGCATCCGGTTCCTTCCGCGCCGTCGACGGCGTCTCGCTCCATGTCGACGAGCGCGAAGTGCTGGCGATCGTCGGCGAATCCGGTTCCGGCAAGTCGGTCTCGATGTTGGCGGTGATGGGCCTTTTGCCGTGGACGGCCAAGGTCACGGCCGATCGCATGAGCTTCAATGGCCGCGATCTCCTGAAGCTGAGCCCGGCCGAGCGGCGCAAGATCGTCGGCAAGGACATGTCGATGATCTTCCAGGAGCCGATGGCCAGCCTCAATCCCTGCTTCACCGTCGGCTTCCAGATCGAAGAGGTGCTGCGTTTCCATATGGGCATGGATGGTGCGCAGCGCCGGCAGCGGGCCATCGAACTCCTGAAGCAGGTCGGCATTGCCGAGCCGGCGGAAAGGCTGAACTCGTTCCCGCACCAAATGTCGGGCGGCCAGTGCCAGCGCGTCATGATCGCGATCGCCATCGCCTGCAATCCGAAGCTTCTGATCGCCGACGAGCCGACCACCGCGCTCGACGTCACCATCCAGAAGCAGATCCTCGATCTCCTCGTCTCGCTGCAGGCCAAATACGGCATGGGCCTGATCATGATCACGCACAATATGGGCGTGGTGGCCGAGACCGCCGACCGCGTCATCGTCCAGTACAAGGGCCGCAAGATGGAAGAGGCCGACGTGCTGTCGCTGTTTGAATCGCCAAAGAGCAATTACACCCGTGCGCTCCTGTCGGCGCTGCCGGATAACGCCGTCGGCGACCGGCTGCCCACCGTTTCAGACATGCTGTTCGAACCGGCCGCCGGAGTCGCCTGATGAGCATCAAGGTCGTTGAAGGCAAGGACATCAAGCGCGACTATCACGTCGGCGGCGGCCTGTTCCGCGGTTCGCGCACCGTGCATGCGGTCAAGGGCGTCTCATTCAGCGTCGACAAGGGCAAGACGCTCGCCATCGTCGGCGAAAGCGGCTGCGGCAAGTCAACGCTTGCCCGCATCATCACGCTGATCGATCCGGCGACTTCGGGCGAGCTGTTCATCGACGGCAACAAGGTCGACATCGCCAAGGACGGCCTGACCAAGGAGATGCGCCGCAAGGTGCAGATCGTGTTCCAGAATCCATACGGCTCGCTCAACCCGCGCCAGAAGATCGGCGATGTGCTGGGCGAACCGCTGCTCATCAACACCGGCAAGCCGGCCGACGAGCGGCGCGACCTCGCCATGAAGATGCTGAAGAAGGTCGGCCTCGGACCCGAACACTACAACCGCTACCCGCATATGTTCTCGGGCGGCCAGCGCCAGCGCATCGCGATTGCCCGCGCGCTGATGCTCAATCCGAGCTTGCTGGTGCTCGACGAGCCGGTCTCGGCGCTCGACCTGTCGGTGCAGGCGCAGGTGCTGAACCTGCTTGCCGACCTGCAGGACGAGTTCCAGCTGACCTATGTCTTCATCAGCCACGATCTGTCCGTGGTGCGCTACATCGCCGACGATGTGATGGTGATGTATTTCGGCGAGGCGGTCGAATACGGCTCGCGCGACGAGGTCTTCTCAGACCCCAAGCACAGCTACACCAAAACGCTGTTCGCCGCGACGCCGCGCGCCGACGTCGCCTCGATCAAGGCGAGGCTGGCGAAGAAGAAGGCGGCGGCTTAAAGCCGGGGCGCCACCTGCCCCTTGTGGGGAGGCCGGACCGAAGGTCCGGGTGGGGGTAAGCGCCCAAGCTACGACAGCTTCGCGATAATCGCGCGCAACGCCTCGCCGAATTTATGCACTTCCTCAACCGTGTTGTAATGCACCAGCGACGCGCGGATGGCGCCGCTGTCCATCGACAGATTGAGGCGCTTCATCAGCCGCGGCGCGTACATGTGGCCGTCGCGGATACCGATCTGCATCTCGGCCATTTCCTCGACGATCCGCTGTGGTGACAGTCTGCCGATGTTGAAGCAGAAGGTCGGCACGCGCTCGTTGATGCGGGCCTCGTCGGCGACGCCATAGATGGTCGCGCCGCAACCTTTCAGCACGGCAAGCATCTCGCGCGCCAGAAGCAGCTCATAGTCGCGGATGGCGCCCATGCCGGCGACGATGTTCTCGCGCCGCGAGCGGTTGTTGGAAGGGGCCAGATTGCGACCGATCAGTTCCAGATACTGCACGGCCGCATCCATGCCCGAGACATTCTCGTAGATGAAGGTGCCGGCCTCGACCTTGTAGGGCGGCTCGTCGGGGATGAAATCCTCGCGGAACGTCGGCAGCCGCTTCAGTGTGTCGAAGCGGCCCCAGAGAAAACCCATATGCGGCGAGAAATTCTTGTAGCCGGAGCAGACGAGATAATCGCAGTCCCAGGCCTGCACGTCGATCAGCCCGTGCGGACCGTAATGCACGCAGTCGAGAAACACTTCCGCGCCGGCCGCATGCGCGATCTTGGCCACGGAGGCGACATCGACGATCGAGCCGATCGAATGCGCCGTCACCGTGCAGGCGACAAGGCGGGTGCGGTCGGAGACCAGGGGCTTGAGATCGTCGACATGCAGATTGCCGTCCTCGCGCATGCGCCACCACTTGAACTTGGCGCCGGCGGATTCCAGCGCCAGCCAGGTGGCGATGTTGGCGTCGTGGTCCATGTCGGTGATGACGATCTCGTCTCGCCCCCCATCTATCTCTTTGGCGAGCATCTGGCCGATGCCCAGGCTGACCAGGCGGATGAACGAGGTGGCGTTCATGCCGAAGCAGATTTCCGCCGGGCTGTAGGCGTTGATCAGCAGCGCCACGCTTGCCCTTGCATCGGCGACCGACTGGTCGACGGTGACGCTGCGGCCATAGCGGCCGCCGCGCTGGACATTGTGTGAAACCAGATGGTTGGTCACCGCGTCGAGCACGCTCTGCGGGATCTGCGCGCCGGCGGCATTGTCCATGAAGATGAAATCGCCGGCCCGCTGCAAAGCGGGAAACATGGCGCGGATGCTGTCGACGGGGAACGCCACGGCGCTCGCATTGTCGGTCTGGTGCTTGTTCACGGATAGCTCCTGCGAAGAATTTAGCGGGTGGAGATTGATTGGCGAGATCAGCGCGCCTTCTCGGTCTTGAAGCGGTCTTCAAGCAGGCTGACGAGGCGAACCATCGGCCAAAGGAAGATCAGATAGACAAGGGCCGCGCCGATCAGCGGCGAGGGGTTGGCGTAGAGCGACTGCGCATTGGTCGCTTCCTTCAACAGTTCCGGCAGCGCCACGGTGGAGGCGAGCGAAGTGTCCTTGAACATCGAGACGCAATTGCTGGTCATCGGCGGGATGACGACGCGGATCGCCTGCGGCAGCACCACCTTGCGCAAGGTCAAAAGGAACGGCAGGCCAAGCGCCTGCGACGCCTCGAATTGGCCTTTCGGAATGCTTTCGATGCCGGAGCGGAACACTTCGGCCGAATAGGCCGACATGATGAAGGCGAAAGCCGTCACGGCGGACGCCCAGGACGACAGGCGGATGCCGAGGAAGGGCAGCGCGTAATAGATCAGGATCAGCACCACCAGCACCGGCAGCGCGCGGAAAATGTCGGTGTAGCCGACCGCCAGCCAGCGCACCGGCTTCGGCGCATAGAGCCGCAGCAGGCTGATCACCAGGCCGATGGGAATGCCGATGCCGATGCTCAGAATGCCGAGCAGCAGCGTGTTCAGGAAACCGCGCAGCAGCGCCGGCAGGCTGGACATGATGACATCGGGATTGAAGAAAGTGTCGATCAGCGACATGGGGCGTTCCCGCACCCCGGAGCAGGGGTGCTCAAGTTAAAACCAATCGACCGCGCCTATGGCGAGACGGTCCGCGCGGCAGCGGCGCCGAAGCGTGAAATGAATCGTGCCGGCCTGGAAAGCCGGCACGATTTTCAATGCATCGCCGCTCAGGCCTTCGGCAGCGGCATTTCCTTGACCGTCGAGGAATCGGCCGGCGCGTCGCTGCCGAACCACTTCTTGTGGATCGCGGCCAGCGTGCCGTCCTTCTTCATCGCCGTCAGCGCATCGTTCAGCTTGCCGAGCAGCGGATGGTCCTTGGTCATCATCAGGCCGTACTGTTCGCCGGTCTTGATGCGCTGCTTGACCTTCAGATCCTTCATCTTGGTGAAGGAGTATTCCATGCCCGGAATGTCGCTGACAGCGGCATCGACGCGGCCGGCGCTGAGGTCGAGCAAAAGGTTCTGCTGCGTGTCATAGCCCTTCACGTCGCTGAAGCCGTCGGCTTCCTGATGTGCCTTGACCCAGGTTTCGCCAGTCGAGCCGGAAAGCACGCCGACAATCTTGCCCTTGAGGTCGGCCTCGGCGTTGATGGCGCTGTCGGTCTTCGTCGCAATGCCCATGTCGGAATCATAATAGGGCTGCGTGAAGGACTGCGACTTCAGCCGCTCCGGGGTGATGGTGATCGACGAGATGGCGACATCGATGCGCTTCGACGTCGTGGCGGCGAACAGCGCCTGGAAGCCGAGATCGGCGATGTCGGTGGTCATGCCGATGCGCTTGGCAGCCTCGTTGACGATGTCGACTTCAAAGCCCTCGAAAGTGCCGCTCTCGTTTTTGTACTCGAAGGGCGGATTGGTCGGGTAGGCGCCGACATTGAGCACATCGGCGGCGTAGGCGGTTGCCGGGCCGGCGGCGATGCCGATGGCGGCGGCGAGCAGGATGAGATTGCGACGTGACAGCTTCATGGTGTTCCCTCTGGGGTATTCCCTCTGGTTGTTGATCGGGCGGGGCTCGCCCCGCACGGTTTCTTGCCGTCCCGCCTCCCAGCGGGGCGTCAATTCATGGCAGCGACCTGCGCGCGTGGCCGGCGACGGTCTCTGTATGCGGATCATGGATTTGGCCGCGCACGCCATGGAAAGCAGAGCGCGCGCTGGATGATGACTGGGGCAGCATGAACGACAAGGACTGAACCCCCCGAAGCACCACGATGGACTGGCCGGCACCCCTGCGGCACGGCCGCCGTCATCGATCTTGAATGCTTATCCAAAGTGGGACGGTTTTCAAGGCGAAAGTTTTAAGCTTAAAAAGCTTGGCTTGCGTGTTGCTCCGGCGATACGCCTTTTTTGTCGGGCCGTGCCTGCCTCAAGCCAATTCGTCGCGTGCCGCGGCAGCGTTGGCCGCGGCCCCGGCGCCCAGAAACATCGTGTCGCTGGCCAGCACGAAGAAACTCGCGCCGATGGCCGCCCACCGGCCTACGGCCTGTGGGCTGGCGCAAAATATGCCTGATGTCTTGCCGTGCGCGATCGTGGCAGCAATGATCGTCCGGATCGCCGCATTGAGCTTGTCGGCGCCTTGCGGTCCGATCGCGTCGATCGACACCGAAAGATCGCCGGGGCCGACGAAGATCACGTCGACGCCGTCGACCGCCGCGATCGCGTCGATATTGGCCAGCCCCTCCGCTGTCTCGACCTGGACCGCGACGACGGTCCTGTCATTGGCGCCGGCTAGATATTCGGGAATGCGATAGCCATAGCCGGCGGCCCGGCCGGGTCCGACGCCGCGCCCGCCCAGCGGCGGATAGCGCGAGGCTTTGACGGCCATCGCTGCCTGGGCGGCGGTCGAGACGCGCGGCACCAGCACGCCTTGCGCGCCACTGTCCAGCGCCGCCTGGATGGCTTCCGGCGCATGGCCGGGAACCCGCACCATCGCCGGCACGCGGTGAACGTCGGCCGCACGCACCATGGTCTCGATCATGTCACGCGAGATCTGCGCATGCTCCCAGTCAATGCAGAGGAAGTCGAGACCAGCCAGCGCCATCACTTCGACCGCGACCGGATGGGGAATGGCGGCAAACGAACCGACGAGGTTTGCTCTGCCGACGCATTTCTGGCGGAATTCGCTCATGCCGTTCCCCTTTTTGTCTGGCCCCGAATTCATATCCGCAATCGCCGGCGAGGCGAAGCTATTTCAGGCTTGAAATATTTTGCCGCGGGCCTAGCGTGTGGCCTCCCGCCCAAGAGTTCCCGAGATGATCAAAGCGCATCCCCTGCACGGCCCGAACAAACTGAAGCTCGGCGTCTTCTCGACCAACGCCGATGGCGGGCTTGCCATCACCGATGTGCCGGAACGCTGGACGGCAAGCTGGCAGGACAATCTGACGGCGGCGCAAATCGCCGACCGCGCCGGGCTGGAGTTCATGCTGCCCATCGCGCGCTGGCGCGGCTTTGGCGGCCGCAACAAGGTGCGCGAATGGTCGTTCGAGACCTTCACCTGGGCAGCGGCGCTCGCCGTGGCCACCGAACAGATCGGCCTGTTCATGACCGTGCACGTGCCGCTGGTGCATCCGCTCTACGCCGCCAAGGCGCTGGCGACGGTCGACCACATCAGCCAGGGCCGCGCCGGCCTCAACATCGTCTGCGGTTGGAACCCGAAGGAATTCGGCATGTTCGGTACGCCGCTGGTCGAGAAGGGCTACGACCAGGCAGCCGAGTGGATCGAGGTTCTAGAGAAGCTTTATGCGTCGGCCGAGCCGCTCGACTACGAAGGCACCTACTATCGCCTGAAGGAGGCTGTGAGCCGGCCGGCCAGCCTGCAGGCTCCGCGACCGGTGACGATGAACGCCGCTTTTGGCGGCCCGGGCCGCGATTTCGCCGCCGCCCGATGCGACTACCTGTTCACGACCTTTTCCGAGATGAGCGATGCCGGCAGGCATGTCGCCGACATCAGCGAGCGGGCCGACAAGGTCGGCCGCGATGTCGGCGTCTACACCGTGGCGCATGTCGTCTGCCGCCCGACGATGGAGGAGGCGCAGGCCTACTACACGCGCTACGCCGTCGATCTGGCCGATCATGAGGCGGTCGACGCCCATATGGCCGGCAAGAAGGAATTCTCGCAGTCGCACGACCCGCACGCCTATGACCGCTACCGCCAACGCTTCGCCGGCGGCGCCGGCACTTATCCCCTGATCGGAACACCGGAAACGATCGCTGCCGACATGGCCGCCATTGCTGGGCACGGCTATCAGGGCATCGCGCTCTCCTTCGTCAACTACACGCAGGAGCTGCCCTATTTCTGCGACCACGTGCTGCCGATTTTGCGGAAGGCGGGTCTGCGCGCATAAATTATTCCAGGAACAGCGAATTCATTATTCCGGACGAACGAGTTCGTCAGGAATGACGGCGGTGGCCTGGATCTCCACCTTGGCGCGATCCTCGACCAGGGCCATCACCTGCATGGCGGCCATTGCCGGGAAATGCCGGCCGATCACCTCGCGATAGGCCTCGCCGATTCCTCTGAGGTTGGCGAGGTACTCGGCCTTGTCGGTGAAATACCAGGTCATCGAGGTGATGTGCTGCGGCTCGGCGCCCGCCTCGGCCAGCACCGCCACGATGTTTTGCAGCGTCTGTTTTACCTGGCCAACAAAATCGTCGGTCTCGAACTGGCATTGCCCGTTCCAGCCGACCTGTCCACCAACGAAGATGAGCCGCCCGCGCGCCGCGACGCCATTGGCGTAGCCGACCGGTTTGGCCCAGCCTTCCGGCTGCAAAATCTCATGCATTCAAGCCTCCCGGTATTCTAAAAACCAAGTCTCAAAATCGAATACTCTTCAATTTCCCGTCGTCAGGCCGCGCCCATCACTTGCCGCGCGATGACCACTTTCTGCACGTCGGAAGCACCCTCATAGATGCGCAGCGCGCGGATCTCGCGATACAGGCTTTCGACGATGTGGCCTTTGCGCACGCCATCGCCGCCATGCAACTGCACCGCTCTGTCGATCACCTCCTGCGCCTTGTCGGTGGCGAACAGCTTGGCCATCGCCGCCTCGCGCGTTACCCGCGCCGCGCCCATGTCCTTGGTCCAGGCGGCGCGGTAGACCAGAAGCGCCGCCGCATCGACGTCGAGCGCCATGTCGGCGATGTGGCCCTGCACCATCTGCAACTCGGCCATCGGTGCGCCGAACAGCTTGCGCTCGGCCACTCTGCTGATGCTTTCATCGAGCGCCCGACGGGCAAAGCCGAGTGCCGCGGCGCCGACAGTCGAGCGGAACACGTCGAGCACCGACATGGCGATACGAAAACCGTCGCCGGGCTTGCCGATCAGTGCCGAGGCAGGCAGACGGACATGATCGAAGGACAGCCTCGCCAGCGGATGCGGCGCGATCACTTCGAGGCGTTCGGCGATGCCGAGGCCCTTGGCGTCACCCGGTACGACAAAGGCGGAAAGCCCCTTGGCGCCCGGCGCCTCGCCGGTGCGGGCAAAAACGATGTAGAGGTCGGCGATGCCACCATTGGAGATCCAGGTCTTTTCGCCCGTGAGAACATAGCTGTCGCCGTCGTGGGTCGCCGTCATCTCGGTGTTGGCGACATCCGAACCGGAGCGCGGCTCCGACAGGGCAAAGGCCGAGATCGCCTTGCCGGCGCGCGTCTTCGCCAGCCATTGCTGTTGGTCCGCCGTGCCGAACAGGCTGAGCGCGCCGGTGCCAAGCCCCTGCATGGCGAAAGCGAAATCGGCGAGCCCGTCATGCCTGGCGAGAGTCTCGCGCGTGATGCACAAGGTACGCACATCGAGCGGTCCGGGATTGTCGGTGTCGACAGCCGTCGGTTTCAGCCAGCCGTCTCGGCCAAGTTTTTGCACCAGCTCGCGGCAGGCGGCGTCGACGTCGTGATGATCGACGGGGAGGTTCTTCGCGCACCACGCTTCCAGGCTTTCGGCCAGTTCGCGGTGGCGGTCTTCGAAGAACGGCCAGTTGAGGAAACTCTTGTCAGCCATCAATTCCCCTCGAACACCGGCTTTTCCTTGGCCACGAACGCCTTGTAGGCGCGCTCGAAATCGCGCGTCTGCATGCAGATCGCTTGAGCCTGCGCTTCCGCCTCGATCGCCTGGTCAAGGCCCATCGACCATTCCTGGTTGAGCTGCGTCTTGGTGATGCCGTGAGCGAAGGTCGGGCCGGAGACGATGCGCGCCGCCATGTCGAGTGCGTCGGCCTCGAGCGAGGCGGCATCGACCAGCCGGTTGTAAAAGCCCCAGCGCTCGCCCTCGGCGGCCGTCATGGTGCGGCCGGTGTAGAGCAGTTCGGCGGCGCGGCCCTGGCCGATGATGCGCGGCAGGATCGCGCAGGCGCCCATGTCGCAGCCGGCGAGGCCGACGCGGGTGAACAGGAAGGCGGTCTTGGCCTCCGGCGTGGCGATGCGAATGTCGGAGCTCATGGCGATGATGGCGCCGGCCCCGACCGCCACGCCGTCGACAGCGGCGATAATCGGCTTGCCGCAGTTGAGCATCGCCTTGACGAAATCGCCGGTCATGCGGGTGAAGGCCAAAAGCTGCTTCATGTCCATCTTGACCAGCGGACCGATAATGTCGTGGACATCGCCGCCGGAGCAGAAATTGCCGCCATTGGAGAGGAACACCACGGCATCGACATCGTCGGCGTAGACGAGGTCGCGGAACGTGTCGCGGAGTTCCGCATAGCTGTCGAAAGTCAGCGGGTTCTTGCGCTCCGGCCGATCGAGCCGGATCTTGGCGATCCTGCCCTCGACCTCCCACAGGAAATGCTTCGGCTTGAGGTTGGCCATCGCGGTCATTCGCGTCCCTCCCAGTTGCTGCGGAACGAGGTCAGCATGCCGGTCAGCCGGCGGGCATCCTCCTCGCTGACCTTGCCCAGCAATTCGCCGATCCAGCCCTCATGCGCGGCAGCGATGGTGGCGAAGGATTTGGTGCCTTCCTCCGTCAGCCGCACCATGGACGTGCGGCGGTCGCCATTGCGGCGCGCGCGGGCAACCAGCCCTTCCGAAACCAGCCGGTCGACAATGCCGGTGACATTGCCGTTGGAGACCAGCAGGAAGCGCGACAGGTCGCTCATCAGCATGCCTTCCGGCACGCGGTAGAGTGCGGCCATCACGTCGAAGCGCGGCAGCGTCGTATCGAATTCCTTCTTCAGGCGCTCGCGCAGTTCGGCCTCGATCGTACGCGAGGCGCGCAGCAGCCTGATCCACAGGCGCAGCCTGTCCTTGCCGGGTCCCGACGGTGCGGGCAGGGGGCCGGCTACCATGTCTCGCCTCCTGAGATGGAAATTGCCTGTCCGGTGATCGATGCCGCCGCATCGCCGCACAGCCACAGCACGGCGGCGGCGACTTCCTGCGGCTGGATGAAGCGGCCTTGCGGATTGGTCGAGGCAAGGCTGGCGCGTGCCTCGCCGGCCGAGCGGCCGGTTTTTTCGACAATGCGCTGGATGGACTCTTCCAGCATGTCGGTCTCGACGAAGCCCGGGCACACCGCGTTGACGGTGACGCCTGATTTCGCCGTCTCCGCCGCCAGCGCCCGCATCAGCCCGACGACGCCATGCTTGGCCGCCACGTAAGGCGCGACATAGGCATAACCTTTCAAGCCGGCCGTGGAGGCGATGAACACGATCCGTCCCGCCTTGCGCGCGGCCATGCCGGCAAGCGCCGGTTTCACCGTCAGGAAGGCACCGGTCAAATTGACGTCGAGCGTCTTTTGCCAGTCGGCGAGCGTGGTCTTGTGCGCCGGCGTGCTGCCGGCCATGCCAGCATTGGCAATGACGATGTCGAAGGCCCCGCGCGCGGCTTGCGCTGTCTCGTAGAGCGAGGCCATGGACGCCTCATTGGTGACATCGGCGGCGACGCCGAAAATGCGGTCGTTTTCGCTGGCCACTTTGGCGAGTTCCGCCTCGCGCCGGCCGCATATGGTCACGTTGACGCCAGCCTTGGCCAGCGCCAGCGCGATGGCCCGGCCGACCCCGGAGCCGCCGCCGGTGACCAGCGCATGCTTGCCTGAAATCGCTGTTGGGGCCGTCATACTTTCAGCCCCGCGGCGGCATCGCGCTCGGCCAGCCGGTAGATCTGGTCGCGCCCGGGCAAATAGGGATCCGGCCATTTCACGCCGCGGTCGCCAAGCGTCACCGCCGCATGCAGCGTCCAATAGGGGTCGGCAAGGTGCGGCCGCGCCAGCGCCACCAGATCGGCACGGCCGGCCATCAGGATCGAATTGACATGGTCCGGCTCATAGATGTTGCCGACCGCCATCGTCGCCATGCCGACCTCATTGCGGATGCGGTCGGAAAACGGCGTCTGGAACATGCGGCCATAGACCGGCTTCGCCAGCGCCGATGTCTGCCCGGCCGAGACGTCGCATATGTCGACGCCGGCTTCGTGCAGCAGCCGCGCGATCTCGACCGCGTCGGCGGGTGTGACGCCTTCGATGCCGACCCAGTCATTGGCCGAAATGCGCATCGAGATCGGCTTCCCCACCGGCCAGGCGGCACGCACGGCGCGGAAGATTTCGAGGGGATAGCGCATGCGGTTTTCCAGCGAACCGCCATACTCATCCGTGCGCCGGTTGGTGACCGGCGTGATGAAGGACGACAGGAGATAACCGTGCGCGGCGTGGATCTCGAGCATGTCGAAGCCGCAGCGGTCAGCCATCTTGGCCGAGGCCACGAACTGGTCGCGCACCAGATCCATGTCGGCGCGGTCCATCGCCTTCGGCACCTGATTCTGCGGCGACCATGCGACGGCCGATGCCGCCATCACAGGCCAGTTGCCCGAGGCCAGCGGCACGTCGGTGCCTTCCCAGCCGAGCCGGGTCGAACCCTTGGCGCCGGAATGGCCGATCTGGGCGCAGATCTTGGCCTCGGTCTCGGCGTGGACGAAATCGACCAGCCGCTTCCACGCCACCTCGTGTTTGGGCGCGTAGAAACCCGGACAGCCGGGCGTGATGCGGCCTTCCGGACTGACGCAGGTCATCTCGATATAGACAAGGCCGGCGCCGCCCTTGGCGCGCTCGGCATAGTGGGTGAAATGCCAGTCGGTCGGACAGCCGTCGACGGCCTTGTACTGCGCCATCGGCGAGACGACGACGCGGTTGTTGAGCTTCATGTCGCGCAGCTTGAACGGCGCGAACATCGGCGCACGGCGCAGCCTGTTGCCGCCGGCGCCCGCCTGGCGCTGGAACCATTCTTCGGCGCCGCCCAGCCACTCGGCATCGCGCAGCCGCAAATTCTCGTGGCTGATGCGCTGCGAGCGCGTCAGCAGCGAATAGTTGAACTGCACCGGGTCGAGGCCGAGATAGCGCTCGACCTCCTCGAACCATTCCAGCGAATTGCGCGCCGCCGATTGCAGCTTCAGCACCTCGGTGCGGCGGGCATCCTCATATTTGCGGAAGGCGGCGTCGAGATCCGGCTCGGTCTCGACATACTCGGCCAGTGCCACCGCGCTCTCCAAAGCGAGCTTGGTGCCGGAGCCGATCGAAAAATGCGCCGATGCCGCCGCATCGCCCATCAGCGCCAGGTTCTTGTAGGACCAGCGCTCGCACAGCACGCGCGGGAAATTGATCCAGGCCGAACCTCTGATGTGGTTGGCATTGGTCATCAGCGCATGGCCGCCAAGATGCTTGGCGAAGATGCGCTCGCACACCGCGATCGATTCCTGCTGCGTCATCGCGCCGAAGCCGAAGGCAGCCCAGGTCTGTTCGCTGCATTCGACGATGAAGGTCGCGGTCTCGCTGTCGAACTGGTAGGCGTGCGCCCACACCCAGCCATGCTCCGTCTTCTCGAAGATGAAGGTGAAGGCGTCGTCGAATTTCTGATTGGTGCCGAGCCAGACGAACTTGCATTTGCGCGTGTCGATGTCGGGCTTGAAGATTTCGACGAAGGTGTTGCGCGCCCTGGAATTAAGTCCGTCGGCGGCGACGACAAGGTCATGCGTTTCCATATAGGGGCGGGGGTCGGCGATATCAGTCTCGAACATCAGCTTGACGCCGAGTTCGCGGGCGCGGCGCTGCAGCAGGATCAGCAGCCGCTTGCGGCCGATGCCGCAGAAACCATGGCCTGAAGAGACGGTGCGCACGCCGTCATGGATGACGGCGATGTCGTCCCAATAGGCAAAATGCTTCTTGATCCAGACGGCGCTGACCGGATCATTCTTGGCGAGGTTCTCCAGCGTTTCGGCCGACAGCACGACGCCCCAGCCGAATGTGTCGTCGGCGCGGTTGCGCTCGAACACCGTCACGTCGTGGCCGGCGTCCCTGAGCTTCATCGAAATGGCAAAGTAGAGGCCGGCTGGTCCGCCGCCGAGAACCGCAACCTTCATCCGTGCGATCTCCTCTTCGCTTGCTGCCTCGTGAGTATCGCGCCGGCGGCGAGATATTTCAAGCTTAAAGTTTTATGTCGAAATCATTGTGCGGGCGCGCCTGCGTGTTGTTCCGCAAGCGCGCGCCAAGGATTACTTTTCCGGGTTCTTCGGGCTCCACAGCACCGTCTCGGCACCCTTCTCATAGGCCATGCCGTCGGGATAGCTGATTGCTTCCAGCTGCAATCCCCAGGGCGCCTGGAAATAGAGAATGGTCTGGCCGCCGGCGGGGCCTTCCTTGACCGGCAGTGGTCCCATCCGCGTCTTGACGCCCTTGCCGTCGAGATAGGCTTTGGCGGCGGCGACGTCGTCGACATAGAAGGCGATGTGGAAGCCGCCAATGTCGCTGTTCTTCGGCGTCAGATCCTTCTGATCGGGCGCGGTGTATTTGAACAGCTCGATGTTCGATCCATAGCCGCAGCGGACCATGGTGATCTGCTCGATCACGGCCTTCGGGTCGACACCCAGCACATCCTGCATGAAAGTGCCCTTGTCGTCGGCGAACGGACCGAACGACATCGCCTTCTTGCAACCGACCACTTCGGTGAAGAAGTCGACCGCCTGCTTCATGTCGGGAACGGTGATGCCGGTATGATCATGGCCGCGCATGCCGGGGATCGAATCCGCCGAGGCCATGCCGGCGCTGCCAAGGACAGCGGCGGCGAGCGTTGCATTTCGAAGTATCGTCTTCATGTCAGTCCTCTCATTGGCGGGACCTGGATCTTTGCGGTCGCACGTCCGAAGCCCGCTTTTCGGCGTGCGTATGCATTCACGCTGGCGGCTTGGCCGCCGAAGGCATGTCCAGCCAGCCGGCGTCGATTTCGGGCAGCGGAATGGCTGCGATGAGGTCGCGCGTGTAGGCCTCTCGGGGATTGTCGAACAAGGCGTCGGTGGCACTGGCTTCGACGATCACGCCTTCGCGCATGACGATGACTTGCCGGCACAGCCGCCGGATAACCGACAGATCGTGACTGATGAAAGCGACGGTCAGGCCCATCTCCGCCGCGAGCTTTTCCAGCAAAGTGAGGATCTGCGCCTGCGTCGACACGTCGAGGCCGGAGACGATCTCGTCGGCCAGCACGAATTTCGGCGATAGCGCGAGCGCGCGGGCAATGCCGACGCGCTGGCGCTGTCCGCCCGACAGTTCGTGGCGGTAACGGCTGGCGAAACTCTGCGGCAAACCGACCCGCTTCAACGCCTCTGCAACACGGTCCCTGAGATTGTCGCCAAGCCCGTTCTGCTTGAGCGGCGCGGCGATGATGCTGGCGATGGTGCGGCGCGGATTGAGCGACGACATCGGGTCCTGGAAGATCATCTGCAGGTCACGGCGCAGCGGCCGCAGCTCCGCCTCCGGCAGATGGGTGATGTCGCGGCCCTCGAAGCTGATGCTGCCGGCGCTCGGCTCGAGCAGCCTGACCAGCGCGCGGCCGAGCGTCGACTTGCCGGACCCGGATTCGCCGACAATGCCGGTCACCGAGCCCCTCGGCAGATCGAAGTCGAGGCCTTTCAGAATTTCGGCTAGAGGCGCACGGCCGATCAGCGGCTTGCGGGTCATGTCGGGCAGCGCGACCTTCAGCCCGCGCACGGAAAACAGCGGCTCAACCATGCGGCCGCCTCCATGCCTCGTCTGCTGCTGCGATCTCGGCGGCAAGCCCGGCCAGCACCGCCTCGTCCACCGGCTTCAGCGAAGCGAAGGGATCGGTGTAGCGCGGCGTCGCCGCCATCAGCGCCCGTGTGTAGGGGTGTTGTGGCGAGGCGAAGAGCGCCGCCGTGTCGGCTTCCTCCACCACCTTGCCGGCGTAGAGCACCGAGACCTCCTGGCTGATCTTGGCGACGACGCCGAGATCATGGGTGACGAACAGGATCGCCGTGCCGTGCTCGCGCTGCAACGCGGCGATCAGGCGCAGGATCTGCTTCTGCACGGTGACGTCGAGCGCCGTGGTCGGCTCGTCGGCGACGATCAGCCGGGGCTCGGCGGCGAAGGCGGCGGCGATCAGCACGCGCTGGCGCATCCCGCCGGAGAGCTCATGCGGATAGCATTTCAGCACGCGATCGGGATCGCGGATCTGCACCTCGTCAAGCAATTGCCGGACACGTTGATCCGCCTTCTCGCCGCTCCAGCCCAGAATGCGCACCAGCCGGTCGGTCATCTGCGGGCCGATGCGGCGCGACGGGTTGAGCGCGGTCAGCGGATCCTGCGGGATCAGCGCCGTACGCGCGCCGATCAGCGTACGCCGGGCCTTGGGCTGCAACTTGCCGAGGTCTTCGCCTTCGAGCTTCATGTCGCCTTCGACGATGCGCACACTCGACGGCAGCACGCCGAGCACCGCCTTGCCTATCATCGTCTTGCCGGCGCCGCTCTCGCCGACCAGCGCGCGCACCTCGCCGGGCTGGACGGAGAGCGACACCGAGCGCAGCACGCGCTGGCCGTTCGGCAGCACGGCGCTCAGATTGGCGATGTCGAGACAGGCGCTCATCGCAGCACCGGGTCGAAACGCGCCTTCAGCGCTTCGCCGAACTGGCTGAACGACAGCACGGTGAGGATCAGCGTGATCAGCGGAAACACCAGCACCCACCAGGCCTGGTGGATCGACAGCCGGCCCTCGGCGATGATGCCGCCCCAGGTCGGATCGTCGGTCGAGATCGACAGATTGACGAAGGACAGGATCGCCTCGACGATGACGGCTATGCCCATTTCCAGCGACAGCAGCGCCACGATCGACGGCACGACGTTGGGCAGCACTTCGCGCAGCATGATGCCGATGCGGCCATAGCCGGCGATGCGGGCGTTTTCGACATAGTCCATGCGCGACTGGCCCATCGCCTCGGCGCGGATCACCCGGCAGAAGCGCGTCCAGTCGATGATCGCGATCGCCAGGATGACGGAGCTGAGGCCGGTGCCGAGCACGGCCACCAGCAGGATGGCGAACAGTACTGGCGGAAACGCCATCCAGATGTCGACGATGCGCGAAATGATGCGATCGGCCCAGCCGCCGAAATAGCCGGCTATCAGCCCGAGCGTCGAACCGACGAGGCAGGCGGCGATCGCCGCGGCGAAGGCGACGATGAAGGCGATGCGGCCGCCGAAGATCAGCCGGGACAAGAGATCGCGGCCAAGACTGTCGGTGCCCAGCCAATAGCCGGGCTCGGCGCCATCGAGCCAGAAGGGCGGCAGCCGCTCCAGCATCAGATCCTGCGCCAGCGGGTCCTGCGGCGCGACCAGCGGCGCGAAGATCGCCGCCAGCAGGGCCAGCAGCAGCCAACCGCCGGCGAGCCACAGCCTGGGATTCAGTCCGCGTCTCGAGGCCCTATCCATGGCGCAGCCTCGGATTGAGCAGCGCATACATCATGTCGACGGTGAGGTTGATCAGCACGAACAGCAGCGCGAAGACCAGCACGATGCCCTGGATCAGCGGCAGGTCGCGGTTGATGACGGCATCGATCGCCATGTTGCCGAGGCCTTCATAGGAGAACAGCCGCTCGACGATGACGGTGCCGCCGATGAGGAAAGTGAACTGCACGCCGACCAGCGTCAGCGTCGGCAGTGCCGCGTTCTTCAACGCCTCGCGCAGGATGACCTGCGTCTCGGAAAACCCTTTCACCCGCGCCAGCACGACATAGTCGAGGTCGAGCACCTCCTTCAGCGACTGTTTCAACAGCTGCGAGATGATCGCCGCCAGCGGCAGCGCCAGTGCCACAGCCGGCATCAGCATGTGTTTCAACAGGTCCCAGGTCAGGTCGAAGCGCAGCCGAAGCAGGCTTTCGAAGAAATAGAACTGGGTGACGAAGGGCAGGTCGAGCTGCGGCGATACGCGGCCGGAAATGTCGAAGATCGGCACCAGCACGCCGAACAGAAGGATCAGCACCAGGCCCCACAGGAAATCGGGAATGGAGAGTGCTGCACCGCTGGCGATGTCGATGCCGGCTTCCACCGCTGTGCCGCGTTCGCGCGCGCCGAGAACGGCCGTCGTGCCGCCAAGCAGCACCGCCATGATCAGCGCGACGATGGCGAGTTCCAGCGTCGCCGGCAGCCGGTTGAAGACGAGGCCGAGCACGTCTTGCCGCAGCGAAATCGAGGTGCCGAAATCGCCCCTGACGACGCCGGACAGCCAGATGAAGAATTGCTGCACGATGGTCTTGTCGAGCCCGTAGAGCGCGCGCAGGCGGGCAATGTCGTCATCCGTCGCACCAGGCGGCAGCATCATGGCGATCGGATCGCCCGGCGCGACGCGGATCACGACGAAGACGACGACGGCCACGCCGAACAGCGTGATCAGCATCGTCAGAAGGCGGATCAGGAATCTTTGCAGGAGCATGCCGGCGTAACCACTCTGGGGAAACTCCCCCTCATCCGGCCCTTCGGGCCACCTTCTCCCCGAGAGGAGAAGAGGCCGCGGACGGCCGAGGCCGTTTCTCTTCTCCCCACCGGGGAGAAGGTGGCCGCGAAGCGGCCGGATGAGGGGGGCCTGCCGGGCGAAGACCGGCAGGTGCAAGGCTGAAGATCAGGCCGGGGTCATCAAAGCCGGCAGCAGCGCGCCGGAAATGTGCTGTACGACATTGACCTTCTTCGAGTGCACGATCGGCTGGGCGTACTGGATCAGCGGCAGCACATAGGCCTCTTCGGCGATGTACTTGTCGACCGCTTTCCAGCCGGCGATGCGCTTGGCCTCGTCCTTCTCGCCCCAGAGCGGACCGATCTTGGCATCGAGATCGTCGGTCTTCCACGACGAATGCGGCGACGGTCCGAACATGGCGAAACCGGTCGAGGTGGTCGGGTCGCCGATGGAATTGCCCCAGTTGTAGAACGCCGCCGGCGCCAGCTTGTGCGCGGCGCGCAGTTCATAGTGCTTGGCGATCTCGTAGACCTCGATCTCGGCCTCGATGCCGACCTTGCGCCACATGCCGACGATCGCCTGTACCATCTCGTAGTCCTTGGGCTTGAAGCCCTTGGTGGTCTGGATGGTGAACTTTGCCGGCTTCTTGGTCGAATAGCCGGAGGCGGCCAGCAATTCCTTGGCCTTCTCCGGATTGTGCTCGACCTTGATCGACGGATCGTAGGCCGCGTATTCCGGCGTCTCCAGCGTGTCGATCGGCTGGCCGTAGCCGCGCAGCAGCCGCTTGACCAGAAGCTCCTTGTCCACCGCCATCACCGCCGCCTGGCGGACATTCTTGTCCAGCATGGCATCCTTGTTGTTGAAGAAGATCATGCCGATGTCGGAGACGTTCTTGATCGAGCCGGCAAGCCCGTCCTTGGCGATCAGCCGGTCATATTCTTCGTAGGGGATTTCGAGCGTCACCTGCGAGGAGCCGGATTCGATTTCGGCCACACGGCTCGCCGCATCGGTGACGAACTTGATCGTCACATTCTCGAAAGCCGGCTTGCCGCCCCAATAGTTCGGATTGGCCTTCAGCCGCAGGAAGGCGTTGCGCTCGAATTTTTCCACCATATAGGGGCCGGTGCCGATCGGCGCCTTCTCGAAACCTTCCGCACCCACCTTCTCGTAATAGGCCTTCGGCAGGATGTATCCGGTCAGGAACGACATCCACTTGAAATAGACCGGGTCGAACTGCACCACGTCGCCGGTGATCTTGTTGCCGTCGATCTTGAAGTTGTTGACGTTCTTCCAGACGAACTGGATCGGGTTACCGGTCTTTTCATCGCCCGCGCGCTGCAGCGACCAGACGACATCCTCGGGCGTGAAGGGCGAGCCGTCATGCCATTTCACGCCCTCGCGTACCGTCATCATCACCTTGGTACGGTCGTCGTTCCAGCCCCATTCGGTGAGCAGGCCCGGCGCGAAGGACAGGTCGGGCTTCTGCGGAATGATCTGGTCGAACACCGACTGGTAGAGACCCTGGATGGTCGGGTTCACTGCCGAAGGTCCGGTGGTCGGGTCCCAGGACGGCAGGTTGACATTGTAGGCGATGGTCAGTTCGCCGGCAGCGGCCTTGGCTATTTTAGGCAGGCCAATAGCGGTCACACCGAGTGCCGCGGCACTGTATCCCAGCAATTCGCGTCTGTTGATTTTCATGGTCGTTCCCCTTGTTGGTTATTGTCTTTGCGCGGCACTGTCCGTTCGTTGGTTCAGGCTTCGTCGGCAGCAGCGCCTTGCCTCTCGTCGCCTCGATAAAATCGTCGGAGCCTACCTCCCGCCAAGCTGTTGCGCGAGCATGAAACCAGAGGCCGCGCCGGTGCCGGCGCCCGGCCATGTCGCGGCTCCCGTCAAATGCAGATTGCCGACCGGCGTGTTCCAGCCGGCGTAGCCACGTGCCGGGCGGAACAGAAAGTTCTGCGCCAGATGATGGCTGCCGCAGACCTGGTCGCCGCCGACAAGGTTCGGGTTCTCGCGCTCGAGATCGATGGGCGAGAACACGGAACGGCCAAGGATTTTGCTCCGCAGCCCGGGCGCATAGGTTTCGATGATGTCGAGCACGCGCTCGGCATAGGCGTCCTTAACCTGATCCCAATGCGCGGGCGCGATCTTGGCCGACGCATCGCCAAGGATCTCGGCAGGCAGCATGCGCACCTGTACCCACAGCACATGCTTGCCCTGAGGCGCACGTGAAGGATCGATCGCGGTAGGCTGGCCGACGACCAGCACCGGTTCGTCGGGCAGCATGCCGGCCATCGCCTGCTGATAGGTGCGCGACATCGCGTCGAGCGAGGGCGACAGATGCACATAGGCAAACTGCCGCAACTCGGCCCCGGCGCGCCAGTCCGGCAGGTCGTCCAGCGCCAGGTGGATCATCATCGTGCCCGGCGCATACCGGAACTTTTTCATCGCCGTGTCGAAGCCGGCATTGCCGGAACCGCCGGGCAGCAGCGTGCCGGTCAGCGCCTTGGGCGCGACGCCGGCGATGACAGCCTTGGTCGCCGTATGCGTCTCACCTGAAGCGAGCCGGACACCGGTCGCCTTGCCGGCGGACACCGTGATCTCCGAAACTTCGGCGCCGGTGACGATCTGGCCGCCGGCAGATGTGACCATGCCGGCCAGCGCCCGGATGATGGTGTCGGCGCCGCCCTTGCCCAGCACCATGCCGAAACTCTGGTTCGCCATCGATTCCAGGTACGGAAAAACCGCACCCCCGGCGATGTCGGGCGCGAAGTCGAGATGCATGCCCCAGGTGGCAAGCGTTGCCCGCACATAAGGCGACTCGAAAGTCTCCTCCAGCCAGGCGCGGGGCGACGACAGCAGCAGCCGGCCGGTGTCGAGCGCACCGGCAACACCCTTCCTGCGCCACAGGTTCCACGCCGTGCCGGCAAGCGCCCGCGCACTCATCGGCGAACCCAGCAGCCGGAACAGATGCTCGGCCTCGGCCGGGAAGGCGGCGACCAGCCTGCGCCATGCCGCGGCATCGGCGGCGGAGAAATTGGCCATGCGCGTGGCGGTCTTTTCCAAGTCGTTGCTGACGCCGAACCAGCGTCCATCCGGGAAGGCGCTGGCGAAACAGTCCGCGACTGGCGAGAATTCCAGGCCCTGCGCTTTCAATTCATTTGCATATTTCCGGTGGAAGGCCGAGCCGGCAAACAGGCTCAGATTCATCGCGCCGAAATCATGACGGAAGCCGGGAAGGGTGAGTTCGCGGGTCTGGACGGCGCCGCCGATTGTTGCGCTGCGCTCGAAAATCCCGGTTTTCCAGCCTTTGAGCGCCAGATGCGCGGCGCATGCCAGACTGTTGTGGCCCGCCCCGACAAAGATGGCGTCGAACTCGCTCACGCCCCGTTCCCATTTCCTTTATGCTTAAAGATAATTGCAGATGCATATGTTTTCGTCTAGTAGGATATTAAGGGCCGAGACGAGCCTTGATCATCACTAGAAAGAGGGAACTTCAGACCATGGACACCCAAAAACTCCTCGGCGAAGTCGCTGGCCAGTTGCTGTCAGGCGCCATCAAGGTGGTTGACCTCTCCGCGCAGCTCGGGCCGGACACGCCGCTGATCAAGCTGCCGCCGGAGCTTGCCGTCGACACGCCGAAGGTCGAGATTCATCAGATCTCGAAATACGACAAGAATGGTCCGTGGTGGGCGTGGAACTGGCTGAAGCTCGGCGAGCATTCGGGCACGCATTTCGATGCGCCGCAGCACTGGATCACCGGCAAGGACTATCCGGACGGCGCCACCGACACCATTCCGGCGCAGAATTTCGTTGGCCCGGTCAATGTCATCGACTGCTCCAAGGAGGCCGCCGCCGATCACGATTTCCTGCTCACCGTCGACCACATCAAGGCGTGGGAAGCCAAGCATGGCGCCATCAACCCAGGCGAGTGGGTGGTGATGCGCACCGACTGGTACAAGCGCAATGGTTCGGAAGCCGAATTCCTCAACGCCAACGAAACCGGCCCGCACACGCCCGGCCCGACTGCCGAAGCCATCCAGTATCTGATAGCCAAGGACATCAAGGGGTGGGGCTCGGAGACGATAGGTACCGACGCCGGCAAGGCGGGCGGCATGGAGCCGCCATTCCCGGCGCACACGCTGATGCACAAGGCCAATCGCTACGGCCTTGCCAGCCTCTGCAACCTCGACCAGCTGCCGCCGAAAGGAGCCATCCTGATCGCGGCGCCGCTGAAGATCGAGCACGGCACCGGCAGCCCGATCCGCGCACTGGCGCTGGTGTCGGGAAAATAAAGCGAGGATCTTCGGGAGAAGATCATGCGCACAGGCCCGACGGTCGAGAGCAACCGCCAATGAAAGCGCCCGATCACATCATCGTCGGCAGCGGCATCAATGCGCTGGTCTGCGCGGCGATGCTCGGCGGCAAAGGGGCGCGTGTGCTCGTGCTGGAGCGCAATGATCGCATCGGCGGCTGCATGCGCACCGAGGAGGTCACCGCGCCCGGCTTCATCCATGACGTGATGGCGACGACCTTCGTGCTGTTCATCACCTCGCCGGCCTTTGCCGCATTGGGCGGCGACCTCGCCCGGCACGGGCTGGAGTTCTGCCACACCGGCACGCCGACGGGCGTGTTGCGGCCGGACGGCAGCCATGCCGTGCTCAACACCGACCGCGCCGCCAATGTCGCCGCCCTCAACGCGATCGCGGCGGGTGATGGCGACCGGCATGCCGACGATGTCGGTGGCATCGAGCGCAATGCCGGCCTGCTGTTCGGCCTGCTCGGCGGCAGCCTGTGGTCCTACCCGACAGCCAAGCTGCTGGCCGGCGATGCCTGGCGGCGCGGCCCGCGCGGCCTTGCCGCCTTTCTCGGCGAGGCGCTGGCGCCGGCACGCGGCTGGCTGGAAAGCACCTACCAGTCCGAGACCATCCGCGCGCTCTGGGCGCCCTGGGTGCTGCATGCCGGTCTTGGGCCGGAAGATGCCTTCTCCGGCCAGATCGCCAAGGTGATCGCCTTCGCGCTGGAGGCCGCAGGCGCTCCGATCGTCAAGGGCGGGGCGAAGAACCTGCTGTCGGCCTTCGAGGCCCTGATCCGGGAACGTGGCGGCGAGATCCGCACCGGTGCCGATGTCGCCTCAATCATCCAGACCGGTGGCCGTGCGACCGGCGTGCGGCTCGCCTCGGGTGAAACCATCGCGGCGAACAAGAGCGTCATCTGCTCGGTCACGCCGACGCAGCTTTATGGCCGCCTACTCGGCGCGGATGCGCCCAGGAACGATGTCGAGGCGACGCGGCAATATCGCTACGGCAAGGGCAATTTCCAGATCCACTACGCGCTGGCCAAGCCGCCGGCATGGCGTGGCGAAGGGCTGGACAAGGTGGCGCTGCTGCATCTGACGCCTGGGCTCGATGGCGTCTCGAAAGCCTGCAACGAGGCGGCGCGCGGCATGCTGCCGGAAGTGCCGACCATCTGCGTCGGCCAGCCGCACGCGCTCGACCCGTCGCGCTGTCCGCAAGGCAAGGCGATCCTCTGGCTGCAACTGCCCGAGGCGCCCCGCCACATCAAGGGCGATGCCGCCGGCAAGCTGCAGGCGCCGGCTGACGGACAATGGACTGAAGCGCTGCGCGAGGCCTATGCCGACCGCGCCGAAGCCATCCTCGCCAGCCATATCGACGGCTTCAAGGACAGCGTGATCGCACGCCGCGCCTATTCGCCGGCCGATCTCGAGGCGATGAACATCAACCTGGTCGGCGGCGATCCCTATGGCGGCTCGTCGACCATCGACCAGTCCTTCCTGTGGCGGCCGTTCAAGACCAGCCGCAACCACCAGACCGGCATCAAGAACCTCTACCATATCGGCGCCTCCACCCATCCGGGCGCGGGTCTCGGCGGCCGCTCCGGCTTTCTGCTGGCGGGGAGGCTGTGATGGAACAGAAGATCACGGAAAAGCGCCAGCGCATTTCGACCCTCGGGCAGATCGGCCTGCAGCAATTCGCGCCCTATCTGATGAACCGCATCATGGGCCGCTACAACGCCACCTTGCGCGATGATTTCCGCAAGCAGGGCCTGACCATTCCGCAGGTGCGCACGCTGGCCGTGCTGTCGGTCACCGACGGCGTCACCGTCAACGATCTCTCGGTCTACACGGTCATCGAGCAGTCGACCTTGAGCCGCACGCTCGACACGCTGGAGGGGCAGGGCTTCGTGCGTCGCGAGCAGGGCGTTACCGACAGCCGCATCCGCCATGTCTTCCTGACCGACGAGGGCCGCGCCGAGTTCACCCGCGCCTGGCCGGCCATGCATGACGCCTTCGAGGCGATGTTCGACGATATCGACGACGCCGAATATGCGGCACTCATCGCCACGCTTTTGAAGATGCTCAAGAACATTCGCAAGCACGACATCTAGATGTACGCGCTGCCAATTTCGGCGGCAACGGAAGGTTGGAAAAATGGCCGAACGGTCTTTTGCCAAGGAAGTCGAGAAACTCAGGCTTGGCGCCGGCGAGGAATTCGCCGGTGAGGGCATCCTCGCCATCACCAAGGCGCTGCTGCAATGCGGCGTCGGCTATGTCGGCGGCTATCAGGGCGCGCCGATCAGCCATCTGATGGACGTGCTGGCCGACGCGCAGGACATTCTGGGTGAACTCGGCGTGCATTTCGAGGCGAGCGCGTCGGAGGCGACAGCCACCGCCATGCTGGCCGCCTCGGTGCACTATCCCATTCGTGGTGCCGCCACCTTCAAGTCGACTGTCGGCACCAATGTCGCCTCCGATGCGCTCGCCAACCTTGCCTCCGGCGGCGTCACCGGCGGCGCGCTGATCATCGTCGGCGAGGATTATGGCGAGGGCTCCTCGATCATGCAGGAGCGCAGCCATGCCTTCGCCATGAAGAGCCAGGTCTGGCTGCTCGACCCGCGCCCCAATTTGCCGTCGATCGTCAAGGCGGTGGAAGACGGGTTCGAACTGTCGGAGGTCTCCAACACGCCGGTGATGCTGCAGGTGCGCATCCGCTGCTGCCATGTGCACGGCCACTTCATCGCCAAGGACAACAAGCGCCCGCCCATGACGGTGGCCGATGCGCTGGACGCGCCGCGCCGCGACACCGGCCGCATCGTGCTGCCGCCCGCCTCCTTCCTGCACGAGAAGGAGAAGGTGCAAAAACGCTGGCCGGCGGCGGTCGACTTCATCGCCAAGAACAAGATCAACGAATTCTTCGGTTCGGATCATGGCTCGGTCGGCATCGTCATGCAGGGCGGCATGTACAATTCGGTCATCCGCGCCTTGCAGCGTCTCGGCCTTGCCGACACCTATGGCGAGACCGAGGTGCCGCTCTATGTGCTCAACGCCGTCTATCCCTTGATCGACGACGAGTTCCTGTCCTTCTGCGAGGGCAAGCAGTCGGTGCTGGTCGTCGAGGAAGGCCAGCCCAACTACATCGAACAGGCCTTTGCCGCGATGCTGCACAAGGCCGGGCGTGGCACCAGGCTGGTCGGCAAGGAATATCTTCCGATGGCCGGCGAATATACCGGCCAGGTCATGCTCGACGGCATCGGCACCTTCCTGCGCGCCGAAGCGCCGCATCTCTTGCCGGGCGAAGTGCGCGCGCCCAACAAGGTCGGCGACGGCGTCGATACGGCCGACCTGATCAACGTCGTGCCGGGCCGCCCGCCTGGGTTCTGCATCGGCTGTCCGGAGCGGCCGATCTTTGCAGCGACAAAGCTGGTCGAGCAGGAACTCGGCAAGCACCATATTGCCTCTGACATCGGCTGCCATTTGTTCTCGATCATGCCGCCCTTCGAACTCGGCGCGACAACCATGGGCTATGGTCTCGGCCCGGCCTCGGCCTCGGCGTTCAATTCGCCCGACGCCAAGCGCCGCTCGATCTCCTTCGTCGGCGATGGCGGCTTCTGGCACAATGGCCTGACCTCCTCGATCGGCAATGCGGTGTTCAACAAGAATGACGGCGTCATCGTCATCGTCGACAATTTCTACTCGGCCGCGACCGGTGGGCAGGACATCCTGTCGTCGCGCGCCGGCAACAAGACCAAGTCGACCAAGCATCCGATCACCGAGGCGGTGAAGGGTATGGGCGTCAAATGGCTGCGCCATGTCGACCGCACCTACGATGTCGGCAAGATGCAGGACACGCTGCGCGAGGCGCTAACGACGGAGGAGAAGGGGCCGAAGGTCATCGTCGCCTCGTCCGAATGCATGCTCAACCGCCAGCGCCGCGAAAAGCCGCTGGTCGACAAGGCGATCAAGGGAGGGACAAGGGTCGTCAAACCGAAATTCGGCGTCGACGAGGACATCTGCACCGGCGATCATGCCTGCATGCGGCTGTCGGGCTGCCCGTCGCTGTCGGTGAAGTCGCTCGACGATCCGCTGCGCGACGATCCCGTGGCATCCATCGACCAGAGCTGCGTCGGCTGCGGCAATTGCGGCGAGGTCGCCGATGCTGCGGTGCTCTGCCCGTCCTTCTACCGCGCCGATGTCGTGCACAATCCGAGCCGCTGGGACCGGTTTCTGGAATCCGCGCGCCGCGCCACCATTAGCCTGTTGCAACGCCGCCGCGAAAGCCGGCGCCTGACCTTCGCCGATGCTTGACGCCGTCCCCCCACTCCGCGCCAAGGCCGGCGCCCAGGATGACGAGCGTGTCATCAAGCTCGCCGTGCTGGCGGTCGGCGGCCAGGGCGGTGGCGTCTTGGCCGACTGGATCACCGACGTTGCCGAGCGCAATGGCTATGTCGCGCAATCGACCTCGGTCGCCGGCGTGGCGCAACGCACCGGCGCGACAATCTATTATGTCGAGATGGCCCGCGACACCGGCCGGCTTCCGGTCTTCGCGCTGTCGCCCTCGCAAGGCGATGTCGACATACTGATCGCCGCCGAATTGATGGAAGCCGGCCGCGCCATCATCCGTGGCTTCGTCACGCCGGAACGCACGACGCTGATTGCCTCCTCGCACCGCATCGCCGCGGTGTCGGAAAAGATCGAGCCGGGCGACGGCCGGGCCTCGTCCTCCAAGGTGCATGCGACGGCGGAAGCCGCGTCGAAGCGCTTCATCGCCTTCGACATGGAGAAGATCGCCGCTGACAACGGCTCGATGATCTCGGCCAGCCTGCTTGGCGCGCTGGCCGGGTCGGACGCGCTGCCGTTCACGCGCGAAAGCTATGAGCAGGCGATCGGTGCCGGCGGCCGTGGCGTCAAGGCCAGCCTCGCCGCCTTTGGCGCTGCCTATGACCGCGCGCGCGGCACGGCCGCGCCGGCGCCAAAGCCGGCGGAGCCGGCGATTGTCGAATCCGCCCTGGGTGCGGGGCGCGTCACCGGCCCGCAGAACCTGCTGCAGGGCTGGCAGGCGCTCGCCGCCCGTATCGATCTGATGCCCGCGACGGTGCGCGACATGGCGCTGCGGGGCCTGAAAAAGGTCGTCGACTATCAGGACATCGCCTATGGGCGCGAGTATCTCGACCGGCTGGACAAGGCTGTCGCGCTGGACGGCGCCGACCGTGCTTATGCGCTGTCCATCGCCGCCGCCAAGCATCTGGCCAACGCGCTATGCTACGATGACATGATCCGCGTCGCCGACCTGAAGACACGCTCGACGCGTGACAGGCGCGTGCGCAAGGAGGTCGGCGTCAAGGATGGCTCGATCCTGCAGGTCACCGAATATTTCCATCCCCGCATCGAAGAATTCTGCGGCACGCTGCCGGCGGGGCTGGGCAGCTATATCGAGAGCCGGCCGAAGCTTGCCGCCTTCCTCGACCGCCGCATCAACCATGGCCGCCGCATCCGCACCGACAGCTTTGCCGGCTTCGCCGCTTTGTGGTTCATCGGCGGCCTGCGCCGCTGGCGCCGCGGCCTGCTGCGCCACAAGGTCGAGACCGCGCATCTCGAGCGCTGGTACGCGCTGGCACTGGGATATGTGCCCCAGGACTACACGCTGGCCGTCGAAGTCCTCAACTGCCGCCGGCTGATCAAGGGCTACAGCGACACCCATGTCCGGGCGCAATCGAAATTCGACCGCGTGCTGTCGGCGCTTCCCATGCTCAAGGGCCGCGACGATGCCGCCGACTGGATCCGGCGTTTACGTGAGGTCGCTTTGAAGGACGAGAAGGGCGACATGCTCGACGGCGCCCTGAAGACAGTGGCGACGTTGGGGTCGGAATGAATATTCATCCGAATTGTCTTGTAAGGACCCAGTAAGACAAGCTTAGTAACGATCCGTTGACAAACGGTTTGTTCGCATGCATCTTCATATCGCCTTCCGGATGGAGGGCTGAAAAGAAACCTGAGATGGTTTCGGTTGTGGTGCTGCTGAAAAGTGGAAACGTAGGTAGGCTTACTTACGCTGCATGGCACTTCGCCGGGGCCAGTCTCTTCGCAACGAAGGACTGGAACAAATGGAAAATCAAAAACTGATAGTTCGCTTCGCACTTGTTGCCGAACAGCCAAGCGCGCGCGATGAAGATCGTCTGAGCCATATCGCATCCGAAAATTCGATTGCAGGCATAAAGCGATATACTGGTTTTATGCGTGGGCGTGATCTCTACCCTTTGTTCGATCATGTCTCCCTTGAAGCTAATCCGCGAGCAGCCAAAACGGGCAATGTTACCAGCTCGATTCTTGAATCGCTTGCCAAAACTCCTGAACTTTTCCCTTTTAAATCGAAGGGAATCTTACTTGGAACGTCTGACTACGAGGCGCTTCAACGAAACAGATTCGAACTTCGTTTCAACGATCCAGCATCCGAGGGGGTGTTGGACGGCGGGCACAATATGCTTGCAATCGGAATTCATATGCTCTCCGCAGTTCTCGAAGAGAGGGAAATCGCCAAGATTTCGCTTTGGGAGGACATGAAGGATCTTTGGGAAGAGTATCGAGCCGAACTCGATGCTGTGAAGGATCAGTTCGATTTCTTGGTACCAGTAGAAATCATCGTGCCGTCTGACGTGAGTGATCAACACATAGTTCAGCAGTTCGAGATGTCCGTTTTAGATATTTGTGCGGCTAGAAACAATAACGCACAGCTCACGCAGGAGACGAAATCGAACAAGCTCGGCTTCTACACTGAAATTCGGGAGCGCCTTGATCCGGATGTTGCTGCGCAGGTCGAGTGGAAGAGTAATGAGTGGGAAAGCGGCGAAGGTAAGCCCATCAAAGTCCGAGACCTTCTCGCGCTTGCCTGGATCCCCCTCAACAAGGCGAACGAAGAGCATCTTCTTCCTTTAGACATATCTGTAACTCCGCAGAATATATACAGAAATAAGGGCGAGTGCTCAAAGCAATTTGATCGCCTTATGTCAAATCCGGCGGTCTCTGCTCCTGTTGATGGACCAACTCATGAGCTGACAAATGATGTCGTGAAGAGCTGCTTCGATATTCTTGCTGACCTTCCGGAACTTTATGATATTATTTACGCGCAATTTCCAGACGCGTATAATTCAAATAATTATAGATTTGGATCTAATAACATAGTTAAAATGTACGATCCGGGAAAGCGCGAAACTGCTAAAGATAAAAGCGGATTTTTGCTTACCCAACCGACGACGCATTACCTTGGAATGCCGGTATATTACCGATATCCGGATGGTCTTATTATGCCACTAGTTTATGGATTGAAGGGTATTATGGAAGCCAAAGATGGAAGGATTGTGTGGGCAACAGACCCGTTCAAATTTATAGACAGACACCTGAAGGACATTGCTGGTGCTTACCGCCTAGTTTTGGACATGGCGCGGTTTGATCCCCAGAAGCTAGCGAAAAATCAGGCGAGCCATGAGTTTGCCGTTGGTGAGTTTGAGAAGGCATTGATAAAGCAAAGGGCTGGTGCCGCTGCATAGGCGACCTTTCGCGCCGCCTCATTACGGGGCGGCGCGATCCTAATCCTGACAGACTCCACAAGCCGCCGGCTCCGTTTTCGAGTCCAATGAACGTCGTTCATTTTTATCTTGAACAATGTTCAAAACGTGATAAGGTGCGATTATGAACGATGTTCATTTCAGGCAAGCAAAAAGCCGCCGATGAGCATCAAGCACAGCAAGGAAGTTTAACCAGCTCAGGACTATCACTGAGATCGAAACAGCGCGTGCAACCTGCAGGGCCTTTCGGCACACAGCCGCAGGGTTCCGCCAAATGGAAATCGCCATGAACACGCATCTGATGTTGTCCCGGCGCTTTGCGCCTCTGTTCTGGACGCAGTTCCTGTCCGCTTTCAACGACAATTTTCTCAAGAACACACTGGTGTTCCTGATCCTCTTCACGCTGGCCGCCGACCAGGCGGCCTCGCTGGTCACGCTCGCCGGCGCCGTCTTCATGGCGCCCTTCCTGCTCTTGTCGGCGCTTGGCGGCGAGATCGCCGACCGTTTCGACAAGGCCCTGATCGCCCGGCGGCTGAAATTCGCCGAGATCGCCGCGGCGGCGGTCTCCGTCGCCGGCATCGCGCTGTCTTCGATCCCGGTGCTGATGACGGCGCTGCTGATGTTCGGCATCATCTCGGCGCTGTTCGGGCCGATCAAATACGGCATCCTGCCCGACCATCTCGAGCGCAAGGAACTGCCCAAGGCAAACGCCTGGATCGAGTCGGCCACGTTTGCCGCCATCCTCGGCGGCACGATCGCCGGCGGCGTCGTCTCGGCCGACGGCATTGGCGTCATGGTGTTCGGCCCGATCATGATGGCCCTCGCCGTCGGCTGCTGGTTCGTAAGCCGCTACATTCCGCCCACCGGTTCGGCGGCGCCCAACCTTGCCATCGACAAGAACATCTTCCGCTCGACCTGGCGCCAGGTCAGCGAATTGCGCACCGATATGCGCATCTGGCGCGCCGGCCTGATGACCTCGTGGTTCTGGCTGATCGGCGCCATCGTGCTCTCGATTCTGCCGACCTTGATCAAGGATTCGCTCGGCGGCGACGAGATCGCCGTCACCGTCTATCTCGCGGTGTTTGCCGTCTCGATCGCCATCGGTTCGGCGATTGCCGCATGGATGTCGCAGGGCCGCATCGTGCTTCTGCCCGCGCCGGTCGGAACGGCGCTGCTGGCGCTGTTCGGCCTGCATTTGGCCTGGGCCGTCTGGAGCATGCAGCCTTCGCCGAAGGCGCAAACACTTGCGCTGTTCTTCGCCGGGCCAAACACGATCCGTGTAGCGATCGACCTCGCCGCCATGGCCATCGCCAGCGCCTTCCTCGTGGTGCCGACCTTCGCCGCCGTGCAGGCCTGGTCGCCGGAAGCGCGCCGCGCCCGCGTCGTCGCCGCGGTCAGCATCGTCAATGCCGGCTTCATGACGGTAGGCGGTATTGTTGTCGCCTTGATCCAGACGAAAGTCTCCACCGGCGGCATCCTGTTCGGCCTGGCCGTGGCCAACGCCGTCGCCGCCTGGCTGATGCTGAAATTCCTGCCGACCAACGCGTTCCGTGACTTCGTCTCCATCCTGTTCCGCGCCTTCCTGCGCCTGGAGGTCGAGGGCATGGAGAACCTCAAGGCGGCCGGCAAGGCGCCGATCCTGGCGCTCAACCATGTCAGCTTCCTCGACGGTCCGCTGGCGCTGACGCTGACCGATGAGGAGCCGGTCTTCGCCATCGACTACACCATCGCCCAGGCCTGGTGGATGAAGCCGTTCATGAAGCTTGCCCGCGCTTTGCCGCTCAATCCGGCCAAGCCGATGTCGACCCGCACGCTGATCAAGATCGTGCAGGGCGGCGATCCGCTGGTCATCTTCCCCGAAGGCCGCATCACCGTCACCGGCGGGCTGATGAAGGTCTATGACGGCGCCGCCATGGTGGCGGACAAGACCGGCTCGATGGTCGTGCCGATCCGCATCGACGGGCTGGAGAAAAGCCCGTTCTCGCGGCTGACGTCGCAGCATGTGCGCCGCCGCCTGTTCCCGAAGGTCAAGGTGACCATACTGGAACCGGTCAAGCTGCAAGTGCCGCCGGAACTGAAGGGCCGCCAGCGCCGCGCCGCGGCGGGTGCCGCCCTCTACCAGGTCATGTCGGATCTCGTCTTCCGCACCCAGGACATCGACAGGACGGTGCTGGAAAAGATCATCCTGACGGCGAATGAACGCGGCATGAAACGGCTCGCCGTGCAGGATCCGGTCACCGGCTCGCTGAGCTATGGCAAGCTGCTGACGGCGGCCGCCGTGCTTGGCGAGAAATTCCAGAACCTTTATGCCGACCAGCAGACGCTCGGCATCATGCTGCCCAACGCCAACGGCTCCTGCGCGACGCTGCTTGGCGTCATGTCGGCCGGCAAGGTGCCGGCTATGATCAACTTCACCGCGGGTGCCGCCAACATCCTGTCCGCCTGCAAGGCCGCAGAAGTGCGCACCGTGCTCACCTCGCGCGCCTTCGTCGAGCAGGCCAAGCTTGGTGCGGTGGTCGAGGAGATCGGCCGCTCGGTCGACATCGTCTGGCTCGACGATCTGCGCAAGACCATCGGCCTCAGGGACAAGCTGCTCGGCCTGTTGCGCAAGTCGACGCCGCGCGCACCGCGCAAGGCTGACGATCCGGCGGTGATCCTGTTCACCTCCGGCTCGGAAGGCACGCCGAAGGGCGTCGTGCTCACCCACCGCAACATCCTGGCCAATGCCGCGCAGGCGGCCTCGCGCATCGACTTCCACTCTGGCGACAAGGTGTTCAACGTGTTGCCGATCTTCCATTCCTTCGGCATGACGGCGGGCACGGTGCTGCCGCTGATCTCGGGCGTGCCGGTGTATTTCTACCCGTCGCCGCTGCACTACCGCATCGTGCCGGAACTGATCTACGCGTCCAACGCGACGATCATCTTCGGCACCGATACGTTCCTCAACGGCTATGCGCGCACTGCGCACCCCTACGACTTCCGTTCGATACGTTATTGTTTTGCCGGGGCCGAACCGGTCAAGGCAGCGACACGCATGACCTATATGGAAAAGTTCGGCGTGCGTATCCTCGAGGGCTACGGCGTGATCGAAGCGGCACCTGTAATCGCCATCAACACGCCGATGTACAACAAGTCCGGCAGCGTCGGCAAAATCATGCCCGGCATGGAATACCGCCTGGATCCGGTACCCGGCGTCGATGAAGGCGGACGTCTCTACGTGCGCGGCCCGAATGTCATGTCGGGCTATCTGCGCGCCGAGAAGCCCGGTGTGCTGGAGCCGTTGGAGGACGGCTGGCATGACACCGGCGACGTCGTCTCGGTCGACGACGGCGGCTTCATCACCATTCGCGGCCGGGCCAAGCGTTTCGCCAAGATCGGCGGCGAGATGATCTCGCTCGCCGCCGTCGAGGCTCTGGCGGGTGAAATGTGGAAAGGCACATTGTCGGCGGTCGCTTCGGTGCCGGATGCGCGCAAGGGCGAGAAGCTCATTCTCATCACCGAGGCTCCCGGCGCCACACGCGCGGAGTTCCTGGCCTTCGCCAAGGCCAATGGCGCCATGGACCTGATGGTGCCCGCCGAAGTGCGCGTCGTCCCGAAAGTGCCGGTGCTCGGTTCCGGCAAGCTCGACTTCGCCGGCGTGACCAAACTGGTGCGGGACGCGACGGTCATCAAGGTCGAGGCCGCCTGATCATGGGCAGCGAGCCGATGCCTCGCCGAAAGTCGCGGCGTCGATTGGCGAGCGCTCCGCCCGCTAGGCTAACGAATATGTGATAGGGCCACCCATCCGGCATTCAGCCGGGTGGGTGGTATGTTGTCCTCGGGAATATCAACCATGGAGGACACAATCATGCTCAGATACATTCTGCCGATTGCTACCGCCGCAGGCACGCTACTGCTGTCGAGTGTCGGCTCGCAGGCTCTGCCCATGGCAAAGCCCAGCGCCGCTCCGTCGCCAATCGAAAGCGTCGGCTGGAGATGCGGCCCCGGCTGGCACCTGAACCGGTGGGGAAATTGCGTGCCCAACCATCGTCGTGTGATAGTGGTCAGGCCGGGTCATTGGCGCTACCACCACTACCACCGCTGGCACCACCGCTGGTGATCGCTGAGCGGATCGACGCGGAGCCTGCTCCTTTTCGCCAAAGATGGCGTCCCTTGTGACGCCATCAGGCTTTTTACGCGACGAGATCGCGCATCGGCTTCACGGCCGCGGACTCCGGAAACACCTTGTCGCCGAGCACGGTGGCAGACAGGCCGAACTGGTCGGCGAGCACGCCCTTCAGCACCGCCCTGACATCGCTGGTCGGGGCAAGGTCGCGCTGTTCGTAGAGCTGGGCCGGCTTCAATCCCGGCCAGTCGGCGATGACGCGGCCGCCCTTGATCGCGCCGCCGGCCAGCAGCACCACCGTGCCGGTGCCGTGATCGGTGCCGACCGTGCCGTTGATCCGTGCCGTGCGCCCGAACTCGGTGATGGCGACGACCGCCGTGTCCTTCCAGCGCTCGCCGAGACCCTTCTCGAACTCCTCGAAGGCGCCGTCGAGGCCGCCGAGCAGCGTGGCGAGCCGGCCGGTCGCGCCGCCTTCGTTGACATGCGTGTCCCAGCCGTCGAAGGCGAGCGCCGCAACGCGCGGCCCGTCATCCGCCGCGATCAGCCTGGCCGCACCTTGCGCGGCCTGCCGCATGCCGGCGGCGCTGTCGAGGCCGCCCTTCGGCTTCATCGCCTTGGCGCCCATATGGTCGTCGAGCGCCATCCGGTCGGCATCGAGGCCCTTTTGCAGGGCCACCGCCAGCACAGGGTCGCGATGCTGGTAAAGGTCGAGAACCCGCGTTGCGAGGTCGCCGGCCGGCTCCGGCAGTGATTGCGGCGCCCAGCCGAGCACGGGGGCGGCACCTCGGATCACCAGCGGCGTCGACGGTCCGACGGCCAAGCCGCCAAGCGTCGCCACGCGGTCGCCCGCCGGCAGGCTCTCCAGGGCCCGGTTGAGCCACCCCGTGGCGACATGGCCGGGACCGGCGAAACCGCTTTCGAGCACGTCCTGGCCGTCGAAGTGCGAGCGTTCACGATAGCCTGTCGCGGCCGCATGCACCACTGCGGCTTGGCTTGCCTTGAACAGCCTGGCGAAGACCGGCATCGCCGGATTGACCGCGAAGAAACCATCGAGCGGCAGCGCCGGATGCGGGCCGGCGAGCGACAAGGCGATGTCGCCATGCAGGCCGGCATAGTCGGGATCGCCGACCGGACCGACCGCCGACAGGCCATCGAGCGCGCCGCGCAGCACGATGACGATCAGGCGCGGATCGCGATTGTCGGCGGCGCGGGCAAAGCGCGGCAGATAGGCCCAGGCAAACAGCGCGCCGCCGGTCATCAGCACGGCGCGTCGGGAGGGGGTTTCACACAGCGGGCTCATGACGAGATCTCCACGGAGGTATCGGCGACGGAACGACCCTTGCTCGCGCTATCGTCGCTGGAATTCGGGCGCCATCAAAAGCAGCGCCAGGCCTTGCTGCCTGGACTCGGCGCGGGCGACCGCTTGGCGCGTCTCCGGCGAGGCCGAGGGACCGATGACGGCGTCGAGCATGTCGTTGGGATTGCCAATATCCTTGACCTGGCGGGCCGTCTGCCAGGCGATGTCGAGGCGGATCTTCATGCCTTCGGCCGAGGCCCAGCTGTCCGCCTGGTCGGAAAAGCCGTTCGGCCCCGGCGGCTGCCAGAGCGGCTCGCCCAGCACGTTGAGCCAGTTGAGCGTCTGGCCGGGATCGTTCGCCGGACCCGGGCCGGCCGCCCGGCGGATGGCGGCGATGTAGTCGAAGGGCGAGCGCATCTTGGCCAGCGGCGTCGACCAGGCCTCCGGCATGTCGATGAGGGCCGCCGCCAGTGCCCGGAGATTGCCGTCGCTCTTGGCGAAAACCCTGGCCAGCCGCGCGACCGCCGCCGGCGGCGGGTCATCAGCAATGAAATGGCGGGCAAGTTCCGTGGCAATGTGCTGTGCCGTCGCCGGGTGGCTGGCGATGTCGTTGAGCGCCGCCTCTGCCTGGCCCATGCCGCCGGCCGGATAGGTCTTGCCCAGCAGCACCGCGTCGCCCGGCTCATGGGCGTTGGGGTTGAAGACGGAAGTGCCGGGTTCGCCCAGCCGTCCTTCGCGCCCGGCCATCGTCCAGCCGGTCAGGATGCGCGCGAAACTGGTGACGTCGGCCTGGGTATAGCCGCTGCCGACGCCCAGTGTATGCAGTTCCATGATCTCGCGGGCGAGGTTCTCGTTGAGCCCGCGCTGGCGGTTCCTGCCGGCGCGCGAGTCGGGGCCGATCGACTGCTGGTTGTCGAGATAGAACAGCATCGCCGGATGCCGCTCCACCGCCATCAGCATGTCGGCGAAACGGCCGAGCACGAAGGGGCGGATGGCTTCCCGTTCGAAGGCGCCGGCGCTCGCCCGCACGATATTGTCCTTCGCCACGGAGACGCAGAAATGGTTCGACCAGAAATAGACGAGGCGTTCGACAAAGCCGGCCTCGGCCCGCAACGCCTTGTCGAAGCGCGCCTGGGCTTCAGCGCGAAACAGCGTGGCCTCGATTGGCGGCACGGGCTTTGCCGGGGCCATGGGCGGCGGCGTGGGTTGGGCAGGCGCAATTGGGGCCGGCGTGGCCTGGCCAGGCATGGGATCGGCGCGCGCCATTGCCGGCTGTGCCGCCGCGGCCTTTTGCTCGCGGTCGAGCTTGCGTTGGAGGTTTGCCGCCATGCTGGCCTGGATGGCCGGCGTGCTGCCCGGCAGGCTCGCATAGGCCGGATCGTCGAGCGCGATCAGGGCGATGTCGGGCTGCCGCAATTCCGCCTTCAGATAGCCTCGCGGATCGTGGGCCACCTTGTCGCGGTCGCCGGGCCTTGCCCCGAGCCCGAAGCGGTTGAAAGCGACAAGCACTGGGTCTGGCACTGGGTCTGGCGGGGAATTGGAGGCCGGGATAGCCAAGTCAGCTCTCCATTGCTTGGGCTTCCCGCGCGCGGCGCCGGAAGTCCGTTCGAGCCGTTTCGTCCCTGTTCAATGAGATCGTGGGGCCGACTCAAGTTGTCGGCCCCGAAAGACCCTTACCAGCGATGCCAGCGGTGCCAGTGACGGTGCGGATGCCACCCGTAGAAAGCCGGGCGGTGCCAATAATAGTAGCCGGGGTAGACGACCACGCGATTGGGCACGCAGCGCCCCCAGGGATTGGGATGCCAGCCAGGCCCGCAACCCCAGGCGACGTGCTCGACCACCGCCGGCGCGGCAAGCGGCGCCAGCGGCATCGCCGAGGATGCCGCAACCGTAGCAACCGTTCCGGTCATCGCGAGAGCGGCGGTGGCTGCGTATTTTGTCAGATAGTTCATGACCATGCTCCGAAGTTATCCGAGGTTGAAACCTGTCGGCGCCGGATGGCCCGGCAGGCCTTGCCCTTCATCTCGTTAAACGGGCGCCGTCGGCATTTTCCGTCGGTCGTCACGGCGATTTTTTTGGCGGTGTCGACGGCTGCGGCCCGGCGCGCCTCGAGAGGCCTTCCGCCAGCACGCTGCGATCCTCGGCGGAGCCTGCCGCCGCGAACTCGATGATGCGCTGCTCAAGCCGCGTGCGCACGGTGACGTCGGCATTGCGGGCCCGCTCCAGGGCGGCGGACAGGGCAGCCGTGTCGAGGACGGGCTGCCGCAGCAGATCCGCCGCGTCGCGCCTGGCCTGCTGGCCGTCGAGGATGATATCGCGCGACTCGCGGCGGACTTCGCGCAGCGCCTTGCGGAACAGCGTGCGCTGCTGGTCGGGAAGCCGGCCGCCGGCCGCCTCCAGCGAAGTGCCCTGCGCCGGCTTCCCGCTTTTTATCCAGACGGCCCCGCCGGCAAGCGCACCGGCCAGGAAAACGTTCAGCACCACCGAGGCGATGAGGAGGTTGCGGCCGGTGCTCATAGGTCTTCCTCGATCGTGTCGGGTCCGGCATCGCCGAACGCCGTCGCATTGGCATCGAGCACATAGTGGTCGGGCTGGATCTCGGGCGTGACGACGGTCACCAGGACCAGCCCGGCGATGGCGCCGGCGAGCCCGATGCCGGCAAGCCCCAGCCCCAGCCACCAGAAGCGCTGACGCCGGCGCCGGACGACGTACCGGTCGGCGGTCCGCAGGATCGTGTCGTGCAGCGCCTTGCCGGGGTGCCGGATGCTGTAGCTGTCGAGCAGGGCGTCAAGCGCGCCGGCGTTTCGTGAAATGGCCTGGCCCGTCTCGCTTGAAGCAAAGGCAGCGGCGGCCTCGCGCTCCGCTTGCGGCCAGCGCCGCGGATCGCCGCCATAGGCCTCGGTGAGCGCCGCGAAACGCCTGGCGTCCATTGCCGGCCCGTCCTCGATTTCTTCAGCCATCGGTCTTCCCCTTGCCCCTTGGTGCCGCGTGCGCAGGCGGGTTGGAAACGATAAAAACCGGTCCCCCCCGGTCGCCCGCGAGGCGCGGTGAATGTCCGCCATCCATGGTCGCGCTCCTCTCAGTCATGGACGCCATCCCTGGCCAATATCATCTGCAAGGCCCGCCGGCCGCGCGAGAGCAGGCTCTCCAGCGCATCGACGCTGATCTCCAGGGTCGCGGCCGCCTCGATGTTGGACATCTCCTGATAGTAGACCAGGATGATCGCCTCGCGCTGGCGTGGCGCGATTGCCTGCAAGGCCTGCTCGACACGGTGCGGCTCTTCGCGAGCATCGGGAAGCGGGGCGGGGTCGGCCATGTCCGGCAAATCGTCGGTCACCACCTCGCGGCGCCGGCGCAGCCGGTCGTAGCAGAGGTTGAGCGTCACCCGGTGGATCCAGCTGTCGAAGCGTGCATTGCCGCGCCGCCAGCTCGAGGCGTGGCGCCAGATGCGCACGAAAGTCTCCTGCGCGACGTCCTCGGCCTCCGCCGCGTCGCCCAGCATGCGCACGGCAAGCGAAAGGATGCGCGGCAGTTTGCGCGCAACGAGCGTCTGCACGGCCGCCGGGTCGCCGGCCCCGACCCGGCGAACCAGCTCCTCGTCCGGATCGGCGCTCATGGGCTGGCGCACTCCCGATATCCATCACGCGTCATGGCCTCTTGGTCATTGCTCCGGCTTGGGAGCGGATTTGTGGCCTGGCATCTCGTCGGCCGTCAGAACGCCGTCGCCATTCTTGTCCAGCCTGGCAAAGCGCTTGGCGAAGAACGCATCGAGCTCGGCGCGGTCGATAAAGCCGTCATGATTGGAATCGATGCGCGCGAAGGATTTGGCGGCATCGCCCTTGATGTTGCGCTTGGCCTGGAAGGCCTCCCACTCGAGCAGGCTGATCTTGCCGTCGCCATCCGTGTCGGCGGCCATGATCGCCTTCTCCCGCCGCTTCTGGAACTTGGCCAGCGTGATGTCGGACCTGACCTTTGGCGCGGCGGCGGCCGGCGGCGTGGCGCCCGGAGGTGTGGCGGCCGGAGGCTGCGTCGCCGTCTGGGCGAGGGCCGCAACGGTCAGCAGGCTCAAGGCAGCGGCAAGGATCGAACGGCTTATCATGCTTAGGCGTCTCCGGTTGGCGCGTCGGCCACGGCCCATGCCGTGGTCACGCTTCAACCGTTAAACGCCGTGACGCGAGAAATCCGTCGGTCGCCCGTGCCGATCATTCGATTCTGCGGTGCCACCCCCGTGCATGCTAAAAGCGGCGGCCATGACACCCCGTCCGGCGTCGTCCACGCCGGCCGGCCACCGCCCCTGGCGAACGGGCGGGAGCTATGCCGATGGGTCGGCGGCCACCAGTTGGTCCGGTTTGAATCCCGCATGTTGCGGAATCCAGACATCGCCCTCGCGGTTGAACCAGTGGCACAGATACATGCCGGAAGCGGCGCCGTCGCTGACCGTCATCTTCGGCCCTCCCGACTTCAGCTTGACGACGTCTCCGGTCTTGAAAGTGTTGGGCATTTTGGACCTCCCATGCTGAGGCCCACGAGTTTCCCACCAAAGACGAGTCGCGACAATGGTGGATATGGAGGGCTTGGCGGGATCCCCTGCACAGGTGGTGCAGGCGCATATGAGAGGACGACGGGAGGGGAAAAAAATGGTGCCGCTTAGGTGACTCGAACACCTGACCCCATCATTACGAATGATGTGCTCTACCAACTGAGCTAAAGCGGCCCGGGAGGCCGAGGCCTCCAAGATGGGCTGGGTGATAGACTCAACCGGCCGCGAATTCAAGATGCCACTTGCCAAATCATGCACAGGCGCCCGCCGCGATCGAAACAAGGGTTCGCGCAGCCCGGCGTGCGAGAATCCCCGGCCTGAGCCGATTTTGTTTGCCGGAATACCGCCAAGATGGACTTTGGATGGCCCGTCGAGGCAGAATGCGGCCGCCCGCCCGTTGATTGATTGGTCGCCTACCGCTAACCATCAGGGAAGATTGGGGCAATTTGCAGAGGGATCCGCGTGGACGCGATCGAAAAAGCGATCCGGAACGCCTTGGAAAAGGGCAATGCCGAGGACCGCGCGTTCCGCGAGAAGGTCTATCGGTCGGCCTTTGCCGCGCTCGACCGTGCGCTCCAGGCCAATCCCGGCGTGACCGTGGAGGTCGCCATCAAGCGCCGCAAGGCGATCCAGGCGACGATCACCGAAATCGAATCGGAGTTCCTGCCGGCGGTGCCGGATGTGGGCCTGGAGGTCGACGCACCGGCGGCCGAGCCCGCGGCCATCGCGGCGCCCGCCATCGAGATCGGCGACAAGGCGCCATCGCCCGCCGTCACCGTCGACGGCCCCGCGCAGCCCGCCTCCGATGCGCCGCGCTCGCGCGTGCTGCCGGTCGTCCCCGATATCATGCCGGACGCGACCCTTCCCGGCGTGCCGGCCATAGACATGTCCGCTCCCGCTGCTTCGGGTGTCGCCACGGAAGTGGCGCCCGATCGCGATGAACGGCGCATTCGCGGGCGCCGCCTGCCGCTGACCGCCATCTTCTTCACCGTGACCCTGCTTGCGGCGATCGGCATCGGCGGTTTCTTCGCCTTCCAGACCGGCGTGTTCAAGACGGCGGCGCAACTCGACACGGCGCCGCCCGAAGCGCCGCCAACCGTCGAGGACGACGATTTCACCCCGGCCGACGGCGCCAACGCGCCGGCCAAGCCTGGTGCGGCGGACCAGTCGCGCAACTGGATCAATGTGTTCTCGCCGGCAGACCCGACACATGTCGCCGCCCCGTCGGACGCCAAGGCCTCGGTGATGAAGGACGACACCGGGTCGTTCCTGCGCATCCAGTCCGGCCCCTCCGGTTCGGCGATCGCCTTCGATGTCGGGCAGGGCGTGCTGGAGAAGCTCGCCGGCAAGCACGCCGTGTTCGACATCATCGCGCGTGCCGAGGACGGCAAGGACACGCAGATCTCGGTCGACTGCAATTTCGGCGAACTCGGCGACTGCGGCCGCAAGCGCTACGCGGTCGGCCAGCAGCGCAACGAATATCTGTTCGACGTGCAGTTCCCCGCCAAGCATCCGGGCTCGGCCGGAACCATCGCCGTCAATTCCGATTTCGACAAGCAGGGCAAGGCGGTCGACATCTACGAGATCCGCGTCTCGATCGAGCAGTAGGATTTTAGCGATCGAGCAATGCCTGCAGCGTCTCGATGCGGTCGGCCTCGTTGGCCGGTTTGTCCCAGCGCAGCCGTGAAATGCGGGGAAAGCGCATGGCGACGCCGGATTTGTGCCGCGTCGAGCGGTTGAGCCCCTCGAAGGCGACTTCCAGCACCAGCCCATTGTCGCGGTCGGCCCGCACCGACCGCACCGGCCCGAAACGCTCGACCGTGTTGTCCCGGACATATTTGTCGATCTGCTTCAGTTCCTCGTCGGTGAAGCCGAAATAGGCCTTGCCGACCGGCACGAGTTCCTCCTCACCCTCGGCGCCGGACCAGACGCCGAACGTGTAGTCGGAGTAAAAACTCGAGCGCTTGCCATGGCCGCGCTGGGCATACATCAGCACCGCGTCCACCGTGTGCGGATCGCGCTTCCATTTGAACCACGGGCCTTTCGGCCGTCCGGCGACATAGGGCGAATCCCAGCGCTTCAGCATCACGCCCTCGATGATCGGGTGCGGCGGCGCGCGACGCAGTTCTTCCAGCGCCCGCCAGTCCGCGAAGGCGACGAAGGGCGACAGGTCGAAACGGCTGGGGTCGAGCGTTTTCACGAAGGCTTCGAGGCAGCTGCGGCGTTCCCGGAACGGCAATGCGCGAAGGTCTTCGTCGCCGAGCTGAAGCAGGTCGTAGCAGCGCATGAAGGCCGGATATTGCTGCTGCATCTTCGGCGTCACCGTCTTGCGGTTCAGCCGCTGCTGCAGGTCCGAGAAGGTCCCGGTCGCCTCCCGCGGGTCGCCGACCAGCAACTCGCCGTCCAGCGTCGCGGAAAAATGCATGGCGTCGGCGAGGTCGGGGAAGGCGCCGGAGACATCGTCGCCGGTGCGCGAATAGAGCCGGCGGATGCCGCCTTCCGCCGCCGCCTGGACGCGGATGCCGTCCCATTTCCATTCGGCCGCGTAATCCGCCGGATCGAGTTTTTCGAGATCGCCGTCGCCAACCGGGTTCGACAGCATCACCGGGCGGAACAGCGCCAATGCCGTATTCCGGGGTTTTTCGGCCTTGCCTTCCAGCCAGGCGAACAGCGCCGTGTAGGGCGGCGACAGCCCGTGCCAGAGCTCCTCGATCTCGGCGACCTCGACCTTGCCGAAATCCGCCAGCGCCTGTTTGGCCAGCCGTGCCGAGACGCCGATGCGCAGGCCGCCGGTGACCAGCTTGATGATGGCGAAGCGCGCCGAGATGCCGGCGCTGTCCAGCAGGCTCGTCAGCACCTTCGGCCCGTCGGAGCGGCTTGCCGCCTGCAATTTTGCCACGACCTCGCCGAGCGTCGGCTCGCGGTTGGGGATCTTGCCCGGCGTCTGCGGCCAGACCAGTGACACGGTCTCGGCGAGGTCGCCGACATAGTCGTAGGAATAGCCGAACAGCACCGGGTCCATGCGTTCGGTGACCAGCATGCGCAGCATCGCCGGCTTGACCGCGGCTATTGTAAGGTCACCGGTGATGGCGGCCAGCGCCAACCCGCGGTCCGGATCCTCGACGGTTCGGAAGTAATCGACCAGCAGCGTCAGCTTGCCGTTGCGCGACGGCGTCAGCACCAGGCGGTCGAGAAGTTCGGCGAAGCGGTTCATGAGAAAACCAAATCACCAGTTAACGCAACATCTCGCGGTCGAGGTCTCGATAAGATATGATACCGCGTGTCTTTAACCTGGGAGGTAAAAACATGGCAGCACCTGCAAATCGCAAATGGAAAGCCTGGATCAATGTTATGCCGGGAGCATCGCCGGCGATTCATGTCACAGGCGAAGTCGAAACAAGAGCAGGAAATCTGGTTCCGAAACTGAAAATGACGGTTCCACAAGGTATCAATCCGGCAATTCTGATGCTCGATCTGACGATCGTAAAAAAAGGCGACGTTGGCACCGACGATGTCGCCTACCGGAAGGTGGCATACCGGAAGCCTGCCAGGAAAGGACAGTATACCGAGGTGGATATCTTCTATGAGAAATCCATCATCACGCGGGTGAAGGTGACAGAAGCAAACTAGCCGGGTCAATCGCCTTCATCCTCATAGCCCACCAGATGCAGCGGCCGCGCGGCAATGCCTTCCAGTTCGCACCAGCGCACCAGGGCTTCCTCGCGGCCATGCGTCACCCAGATTTCCTCGGCGCCGGTCTCCTTGATGGTGGCGATGAGTTCGTCCCAGTCGGCATGGTCCGAGATGATCAGGGGCAGTTCGACGCCGCCTTGCTTGGCGCGCTGGCGGATGCGCATCCAGCCCGACGCGAAACATGAGATCGGATCGGGAAAGCGCCGCGCCCAGCGGTCGGCGAAGGCCGATGGCGGGCCGACGACGATTGCGCCTGTGAAGTCATCCTTGCCGCCCTCGACCGTTGCCGGTTCGAGGATACCCAGGTCGATGCCCTGGCTCTGATAGTACGCGCTGAGCCTGGCCAGCGCGCCATGGATGTAGAGCGGCCTGTCGTAGCCGGCATCGCGCAGCAGCCGCATCACTCGCTGCGCCTTGCCCAGCGCATAGGCGCCGACCAGATGCGAGCGTTCGGGAAACTGCGCCGCCGACTTCAGCAGGCGGGCGATCTCTTCCGTGTCGGGCGGATGGCGAAACACCGGAAGGCCGAATGTCGCCTCGGTGATGAACACGTCGCAGCGGATCGGCTCGAACGGCGCGCAGGTCGCGTCCCTGCGCCTCTTGTAGTCGCCGGAGGCGACGATGCGCATGCCCTGATGCTCGACCGATATCTGCGCCGAACCCAGCACATGGCCGGCCGGATGGAAGCTGATGCTGACGCCGCCGAGCGCGATCGTCTCGCCGAGCCGTGCGGCCTGGGTCGTTCCGGCAAAGTCCTCGCCATAGCGCAGGCCCATAATGTCGAGCGTCTGCTGCGTCGCCAGCACCGAGCGGTGGCCGGAACGCGCATGGTCGGAATGGCCGTGCGTGATCAGCGCCCGGTTCACGGGCCGCACCGGGTCGATGAAGAAATCGCCCGGCGGGCAGTAAAGGCCCTCGGGCCGGGGATGAAGCAGGTCGCTGGCGCGCATGGTTTCCAAGATAGGATATAATTCCGCCGCGGGAAGCCTGTGGTCGCAGACTGCTGACTCTCCTGGGCAAAGGACGCGCAATTCGGTTCAGCTTCCGCATCCTTTGCTCTACAGAGGTGGCGGTCCGGCCTCCGCCGGCGGAACCATCATCATGAAGCCGCTCCAGACCTCATCAGGCGATTTGAACGCCGATCGCCGTGCCGACTATGCCGAGATGCTCGTTGCCTCCGGCGATCACACGGCGGCGGCCGAGCTGCTGCTCGGCGCATTGGAGCTGGCGCCGGAATGGGCAATGGGCTGGTTCCGCCTCGGCGAAATTCAGGAGGCTTCCGGCAGGCTCGACCTGGCGGCGCAGGCCTGGGCGATGTCGGTGAAACTCGATCCGGCCGATCGCCAGGGCGCGGCCCTCAAACTGCAGCTGATCGGCAAGGGTGCGGTTGCCGCAGCCCCACCCAGCGCCTTTGTCGAAGCGCTGTTCGACCACTATGCCGAGACGTTCGAGGAGATGCTGGTCGGCAAGCTCGATTACCGGTTGCCCGAATTCCTCGAGCACATGATTCGCAAGGCAAAGCCGGGCCGCTTCCGCCTGGCGCTCGATCTGGGCTGCGGCACCGGGCTGATGGGCGAGAGGTTGAGGCCGATTGTCGACCGGCTGGAAGGGGTCGATATCTCGGCCAGGATGCTGAAGAAGGCACGGTCGAAAGGCATCTACGACACGCTGACAAAAGCGGATCTGCAGCGATTTTCCCACCAAGGCGAAAAGCCCGATCTGGTGACATCGGCCGATGTCCTGATCTACATCGGCGCGCTCGACGGCCTGGTGGGCACGGTGGCTGGCCTGCTCGCCGAGGGTGGCCTGTTTGCCTTCTCCGTCGAGACCCTGGCGGGCGAAGGTGATTTCGCGCTGCAGACCTCGCGGCGTTACGCCCATTCGGAATTCTATGTCAGGCGGACACTCGAGGCCAAAGGGCTTACGATCCTGGCGCTGGAGCCGACCACCATCCGGCAGGATCGCCGCGAGCCTGTCAAAGGGCTGGGCGTTGTGGCGTGGAAGCCTCACGCCGTTTGAAGCGTGTGCAGGATCATCTTGCGGTAGTGCTGCCACGGCCTGCTGCGAAAAAGTCCGATTTGCGTGCGCCACTGATATTTGCGATCTGGTCGCATCAGGGCGGGACAGGAGGAGGAGCATATCGGATGCGCTGGAACATGATGATCTTGGCATCTTGCCTGGCAACGGCCGGCTGCGTCGGCAATTCGATGTCCGAGCGGCAGGACGCCAACGTAGAATCCTCCCTGCAATACGACACCGTGCCGTGCGATCAGTTGCTGGCGCAGCGCAATGGCCTGGCGCAGCAATACAGCCTTCCGGTGACCGCGAAGCCGACCTTCTCCAATCCCGCCATGGGTTTCGGTCCGTTCACGCCCGACATGCGCTCCAAGGCCAAGCGCGACAGCGACAAGGCGGCGGGCGAGATCGACGCCATGAACCGGTCGATCGCGCGCCGCGACTGCGGCAAGCCGGACAATCAGAAGAAGAAATTCGCTTTGCCCAGTTGAGGACACGCTATAGGTCGGCAATTCGTCGTGGACGGCGTTCTGCATCCGCATAAGGGCACTGTCGGATGAAACTCTCGGACCTTGGCGACCGCATCTGCATCCTGGGGCCGTCCAACAGCGGCAAGTCGACGCTCGCCGACGCGATTGCCCGCAAGCGTGGCCTGGAGCCCGTTCACCTCGATCTGCTTCATCATCTGCCCAACACCGACTGGCAGCCGCGTCCAAAGGCCGATTTCATCGCCTTGCATGATGCCGCGATCGCCGGCGAGCGCTGGGTGATGGACGGAAATTACTCGATCTGCATGCCGCAACGTTTCCGGCGGGCGACGGGAGTGATCCTGCTGGACATCTCCACGCCGGCAAGCTTGCTGCGTTACTTCAGGCGAAGCTGGTTCGAGAAGAACAGACGCGGAGCCCTGGAGGGCGGGCGCGACAGCGTCAAATGGGACATGATCCACCATATTGCCGTGACCACGCCGAAGAACCGCCGGAGATACCAGGCGATGTTCGACGAGCTCGACCTGCCGAAGCTGCAGCTGTCCACGGTGCAAGCAATCAAGCAACGCTTCCGGCAGTGGGATCTGGCCAGATAGTATTCCTGGTCAGTATCCGGCCTTGCGATCCACCAGATTCTCGAGCTTTTCGCCACGCTCGAAAGCGTCCATCTGGCGCAGCATCGACGGCACCAGGTGCATGGGATCCGAGGTCGCGGCCGCGTGCGGCGTCACGAACACTTTCGGATGGTTCCACAGCGGGCTGGTCTTCGGCAGGGGCTCGACCTCGAACACGTCGAGGCTCGCCTCCTTCAGCGTGCCGTCGTCCAGCGCCCGCACGATGTCGGCATCCTTCTGCAGGCGGCCGCGTCCGGCATTGATCAGCACCGAACCGCCGAGGCCGTTGCGCTTGCGCAATTCCTTGAGCACACCGTAATTGATGATGCCTTGCGTGTCCGGCGTCAGCGGCAGAAGCACGACGAGGATGTCGGTCGCCTTGAGGAAGGGGATCAACCCGGCTTCGCTGGAATAGGTCGCCACCCCTTGCATCGGCCGCTCGGAGCGCGACCAGCCATTGACCGCGAAGCCGAGCGACAAGAGCACCGAAGCCGCGGCGCGGCCGAGATTGCCGAGGCCCATAATGCCGACGGATATGTCGCCGGCCGGCCGCTGCTGCGGCTCGTGCCAGATCTTTTTCTGCTGCTGCTGCCGGTAGAGCAGGCCCTGGCGATGATGATCGAGCACCCGCCAGACGACATATTCGGTCATGTATTGCGTGAGGTTGTCGGCGACGACCTTGACGATCGGCACGTCGGGCAGGCCGGGATCGGCGAAGATATGGTCGACACCGGCGCCGATCGAGAAGATGGCGCGCAGATTGGGCAGCGACGACAACAAATTGGGCTTCTGCTTCCACACCACCGCATAGGTGATCGACGGATCCTTGGCGCCGTCCGGCTCCAGCACCACCTCGCGCTCGGCCGACAGCAGCTCGCGCCAGCGCTGCGGATGAAAGCCGGTGACGGCAAGCAGGATGCGGCCTTTTTCCATCGCGGTTCGTCTAATCCCTCTTACGCAAATTACTCGCTGACGATGCCGACCGGCGCCGTCTCTATCTTGAAGGCGGCCGAGATCAGTGCCCGAGTATAGTCGGTTTGCGGATTTTCAAAAATCTGCTGGGAGGGGCCGGCTTCGACGATCTGGCCATTGCGCATGACGATGACGTCATTGGCAAGCGCCCGGATGACCTTGAGGTCATGGCTGATGAACAGATAAGCGAGGTCGTGCTTGGCCTGCAGATTGCGCAAGAGGTCGACGACCTGCGCCTGCACGCTCATGTCGAGCGCCGATGTCGGCTCGTCGAGCATGACGAAGCGCGGGTTGAGCACCATGGCGCGTGCGATCGCCACACGCTGGCGCTGGCCGCCGGAAAACTCGTGCGGATAGCGGTTGCGGGTCGCCGGATCGAGGCCGACCTCCTTCAGCACGTCGGCAACCTTGTCGTCGCGTTCATCGGGCGACAGCTTCGGCTCGTGGATCTTTAGTCCTTCCTCGATGATCTCGGCGATCGACATGCGCGGGCTGAGCGAACCGAACGGATCCTGGAAGACGATCTGCAATTCGCGCCGGAGCGGCCGCATGGCGTTGAAGGTGAGCTGGTTGATGTCGCGGCCGTTGAACTGGATGGTTCCCGTCGACGAGATCATGCGCGCCAGCGCCAGGCCGAGCGTCGTCTTGCCGGAACCGGACTCGCCGACCACGCCCAGCGTCTGGCCGGCGCGCACGGTGACATCGATGCCGTCGACCGCCTTCACATGGTCGACCGTGCGGCGGAAGAAGCCTTGCTTGATCGGGAACCAGACCTTGATGTCCTTGCCGGTCATGACCGGCTTGGCGTCGGCGTTGGCGGCCGGCGGCTTGCCTTTCGGTTCGGCCGCCAGCAGATGCCGCGTATAGGGGTGCTGCGGGTTGGCGAAGATCTCCCTGGTCGGTCCGGTCTCGACGATCTTGCCCTTGGTCATCACGCAGACCCGGTCGGCGATCTTGCGCACGATGCCCAGATCATGGGTGATGAACAGCATCGACATGCCCTTGCGGCTCTTGAGGCCCGCCAGCAGTTCGAGGATCTGCGCCTGCACGGTGACGTCGAGGGCCGTCGTCGGCTCGTCGGCGATCAACAGTTCCGGTTCGTTGGCGAGCGCCATGGCGATCATGACGCGCTGGCGCTGGCCGCCGGACAGCTGGTGCGGATAGGCATCGAGCCGCTTCTGCGGGTCGCGGATGCCGACCTCGTTGAGCAGCGCCAGCGTGCGCGCCTTGGCCGCGCGGTCGGCCATGCCCTGATGCAGCTTCAGGATCTCGACGATCTGATGCTCGATCGTGTGCAGCGGATTGAGCGAGGTCATCGGCTCCTGGAAGATCATGGTGATCTTGTTGCCGCGCACCTGTCGCAACTGCTTCTCGCTCATCGCCAGCAGGTCGGCGCCCTCGAACAGGATTTTCCCGGAGGGATGGCTGGCGCTGGGGTAGGGCAGGAGTTTCAAAACTGACAGCGCGGAGACCGACTTGCCGGAGCCGGACTCGCCGACCAGCGCCACTGTCTCGCCCTTGGCGATATCGAAGGAGATGTGGTCGACGGCGACGGACTGGCCGCCGCCCTGGCTGAAGGCGACACTGAGGTCCTGGACGCTGAGCAAAGGCGCTTCGCTCATTTGAACGTCTTGCGCGGATCGAAGGCGTCGCGCGTCGCTTCGCCGACGAAGACCAGCAGCGACAGCATCAGCGAGATGACGACGAAGCCGGAAATGCCGAGCCACGGCGCATTGAGGTTGCGCTGCGCCTGCTTCAGCAATTCTCCGAGCGAGGCGGATCCCGGCGGCAGGCCGAAGCCCAGATAATCGAGCGAGGTCAGCGTCGAGATCGAACCCGAGAGCAGGAACGGCATGAAGGTCAATGTCGCCACCATGGCGTTGGGCAACAAATGCCGGAACATGATGGTGCGGTTGGGCACGCCGAGCGCGCGGGCGGCGTTGACATATTCGAAATTGCGGGCGCGCAGGAACTCGGCCCGCACCACGCCGACCAGCGCCACCCAGGAAAACAGCAGCATCAGCCCGAGCAGGATGAAGAAGCCCGGCGGCAGGATGGCGGCGACGATGAGCAGCAGATAGAGCACCGGGATCGCCGACCAGATTTCGATGAAGCGCTGGAACAGCAGGTCCGTCCAGCCGCCGAAATAGCCCTGCAAGGCGCCGGCGCCGACGCCGATCAGCGCTGAGCCGGCGGTCAGGATCAGCCCGAACAGCACCGAGATGCGGAAGCCGTAGATGACGCGCGCCAGCACATCGCGCGCCTGGTCGTCGGTGCCGAGCCAGTTCCAGTTGCCGACGATGCAGGCGGGATCGGCAGCCCCTTGCGGATACTGGTTGCAGCGCTTCGCGGCGTCATACTGCCAGGACGGCTTGGCGGGTGCCGCTTCCGGAATGGCGTTGTTGACGGTCTGATAGGAATAGCGGATCGGCGGCCAGATCATCCAGCCATTGGCGTTGATCTCGTCCTGGATCACCGGGTCGCGGTAATCGGTGACGGCATAGAAGCCGCCGAACTTTTCCTCGGGGTAGGCGACCAGCACCGGAAACAGGATCTCGCCCTTGTAGGAGGCGATGATCGGCTTGTCGTTGGCGATGAATTCGGCGAACAGCGACAGCACGAACAGGACGAGGAAAATCCACAACGACCAGTAGCCGCGCCTGTTGGCCTTGAAATTCTGCAGGCGGCGCTTGTTGAGCGGCGACAGGAATGGCCGCGGCATCCGCCCCGGAACCACGCCGGCAGTAACGCTTGCCTCCGACATCAGACGTCTCTCCGCTCGAAATCGATGCGCGGATCGACCCAGGTGTAGATGAGGTCGGACAGCAATCCGACGAACAGGCCGAGAAGCGAGAAGATGTAGAGATTGGCGAACACCACCGGATAGTCGCGCTCGACCACCGAGCGGAAGCCGAGCAGGCCGAGGCCATCGAGCGAAAAGATGTTCTCGATCAGCAGCGAGCCGGTGAAGAAGGCCGAGATGAAGGCGCCGGGGAAGCCGGCAATGACGATCAGCATGGCATTGCGGAAGACATGGCCGTAGAGCACCTGCCGCTCCGACAGGCCCTTGGCGCGCGCCGTCACCACATATTGCTTGCGGATTTCCTCCAGGAACGAGTTCTTGGTCAAAAGTGTCGTCGTGGCGAAGGCCGACAGCACCAGCGCCGTCAGCGGCAGGGTCATGTGCCAGAAATAGTCGGCGATCTTGGCCGGCCAGGACAACTGGTCCCAATTGTCCGAGACGATGCCGCGTAGCGGAAACCAGTCCCAGAAGGAGCCGCCCGCGAACAGCACCATCAGCATGATGCCGAACAGGAAGCCCGGAATGGCATAGCCGACGATGACGACGCCGCTGGTCCAGACGTCGAAAGGCGTGCCGTCCTTCACCGCCTTGCGGATGCCGAGCGGGATGGAAATCAGATAGGACAACAGCGTGATCCAGAGCCCGATCGAAATCGACACCGGCATCTTTTCCAGGATCAGGTCGAGCACCGAGATATCGCGGAAGTAGCTGTTGCCGAAATCGAACCTGATATAGTTCCACAGCATCATGCCGAAGCGCTCGAGCGGCGGCTTGTCGAAACCGAACTGCTTCTCCAGCTTCTTGATGAATTCCGGATCGAGGCCCTGCGCGCCGCGGTATTTCGAACTGACGTCGCCGGCGACGTCGAAATTGGAACCGCCCGCATCGCCGCCGCCACCGCCGAGGCGGTCGCTGCCGCCCTGATTGGTCAGCTTGGCGATCACCTGCTCGACCGGGCCGCCCGGCGCGAACTGGATGACGGCGAAGGAGATCGCCATGATGCCGAACAGGGTCGGGATCATCAAAAGGATGCGGCGCAGTATATAGGCGCCCATCAGGCTTCCTGCCTTCTGTGGACCGATATCTCAGCCTTTGCCAATTTTTGCCGCCTTGCCCTTATCGAACCACCACAGCGTCTCGACCGGAAAGCCGAAATCGGGCTTTTGCTCGACGAAGCCGAACATGTCCCAATAGGCGACGCGGTGATTCGCCAGATAGTATGTTGGAATCCAGTCTAGCCGCGCGCGCAAGACCCGGTCGAGCGCTCTGAGCGCGGTGACGAGGTCTGTTCGGCTGCGCGCCTTGCCGGCCGCGACGATCAGCGCGTCGATGGCCTTGCTTTGGGTGCCCGGATAATTGCGCTGCCCCGGCGTGTTCGCCATCCGCGAATCGTAGAGCATCTCCAGGCTATCGGCCGTGGGTGTTGCGCCGATCGACCAGTGCAGGAGGTTGAGGTCGAAATCGAAATCACTCTGCCGCTGTTCATATTGCGCCGAATCGACCTGCCGGATCGAAGCATCGATCCCGATCGCCTTCATGTTTTCGGACCACGGGGTGAAAATGCGAACGATGCCATCGTCCTCCGCCAGCATTTCCACCCGCAGCCTTTCGCCCTTGTCGTTGACGACGAAACTGCCCGTGCGTTTCCAGCCGGCTTCGGCAAGCAGTTTCGAAGCCGCGCTCAGCAGCTTGCGGTCATGACCTGAACCGTCCGAGAGAGGCAGCGTTACCGCTTCGCCAAAGACCTGTGGCGGCACATCGGCGCGTAATGGCTCCAGCAGGGCCAATTCCCCTGGCGAGGGCAGGCCCTCGGCCTTGTAGTCCGACCGTTCGAAGTTCGATTGCGAGCGCTCGTAAGAGCCGTAAAACAGCGCGCGCTTCATCCATTCGAAATCGAAGCAGTTAGCGATCGCCTGTCGCACGCGCTCATCGCGGAATTGCGGACGGCGCTGGTTCAGCGCGACGCCCTGCATGTCGGGCGTCTTCTCGCCGGGAAATTCCCGTTTGACGACCTTGCCCTCGTTCAACGCCGGAAAATCATATCCGGTCGCCCATACGCGCGAGGTGAATTCCTCGCGAAAATGCGTATCGCCTTTCTTGAAGGCCTCGAATGCCGCCTGCCGGTCGAGATAGAAGTCGATGCGGATGCGGTCGAAATTGTACTGGCCGCGATTCACCGGGAGATCGCGGCCCCAATAGTCGGCGACGCGCTCATATTCGACGGTCTGTCCGGCGACCACGCGTCCAATCTTGTAGGGCCCCGAGCCAAGCGGCGGTGTCATGGTCGAGGCATCGAACTCATTGGCCGCATAAAAGGCCTTGGACACGACCGGCATGCCCACGACCGCCAGGATGTTTTGCGCCGACTGTTCGCCATTGAAGGTCAGGTCAAGGGTGACGGGATCGGCCGCGACCGCGTCGGTCATGTGCCGCAATGCCTTGGAGAGGTTGGGGTGGCCCTTGTCCTTGTAGAGCTTCAACGCGAAGACAACGTCTTCGGCGGTCAGCGGCGAGCCGTCATGGAAGCGCGCCTGCGGCCGAAGCACGAAGCGGAAACCATTGCGGTCCGCCGACAAGGTGACGGACTCGGCCAGCAAGCCGTAGACCGCATCCGGTTCATCGAGCGCGCTTGTCATCAGGGAATCGAAACAGAGTTCGGCGCGCGGCGGCGCCTCCCCCTTCAACACCAGGAAATTCAGGGTGTTGAAGGTCAGGAAACTCTGGTTGAGGGTTGCGCTGGGCGGCGTGAAATTCATCTGGCCGCCCTTGGGCGCGTCCGGATTGACATAGTCGAAATGCGCAAAATCCGGTTTGTATTTGAGGTCGCCGAAGGCGGAGAGCCCATGCAATTTCACGCCGGTCGCAATGTCGGCGAAGGCTCGGCCCGGCAGCATGGCCGCGGCAGCGGCAGCGGCGCCGAGGGCGAGAAAATCGCGACGGGGCAGCATCGCCATCAATTGCCGCCCCATCAATTGCCGCCCCATCAATTGCCGCCCTTGTATTTGGCGGCCAGTGCCTTCTCCCTGTCGAGGTCAATCCACCAAGAATCGATATCGGCACCAACATAGGCAGGCTGCTTGTCGGGGAATTTGAACTTGTCCCAATAGGCCAACCAGACCGCCGACCGATAATACTGCGGCACGACGTAGAAGTTCCATAGAAGAACCCTGTCGAGCGCATGTGTGGCGGCAACGAGATCGTCGCGGTCGGTGGCGAAGATGATGCGGTCGACCAGCGCATCGACGATGGGATCCTTGATGCCCATCAGATTGCGCGAGCCGGGTGAGTCGGCGGCCTTCGAGCTCCAGAAGTCGCGCTGCTCGTTGCCAGGCGAATCCGACTGGCCGAACAGACCCGTGACAACATCGAAATCGAAGTTGTTGACGCGGTTGATGTACTGCGTCTGGTCGATGATACGCAGGGAAGCGTCGACGCCGATCTTGCGCAGATTGGCGATATAGGGACTGGCGATCACCTGATCGGTATCATTCCAGCCGAGGATCTCGAATTTGAACTGGGCGCCCGTCTTGGCGTTGACCATCTTGCCGCCTCTAATCACCCAGCCCGCCTTGGCGAAGAGATCGACCGCCTGTTTCAAGTACTTTCGCTCGGCTTGTGGCGAATCGTAGACCGGCAGCTTGAACTCCTGCGTGAAGAGTTCGGGTGGCAGCTTGTCGCGATATTTCTCGAGGATATCCAATTCTTTGCCTTGCGGCAGACCGCTCGACGCCAGTTCGGTACCCTGGAAATAGCTCGATGTGCGGGTGTTGAAACCGAAAAACAAGGTGCGATTCATGCTCTCGAAATCGAAGGGTATGGTCAATGCCTCGCGAACCAGCCGGTCCTGGAACAGCGGCCTTCGCTGGTTGAGGACAAAGCCCTGCATCGGCTGTGGCGACTGAGTCTGGAAGTCCTTCTTGATGACGTCACCGGCCTGGACGGCCGGGAAATTATAGGCCGTCGCCCATTTGCGGGAGCTGTACTCGCGGTTGATGTCTTCCAATCCTCCCTTGGTGAAGGCCAGCCAGGCGGCATTGTCGTCGAGGATGTAGGTGTATCGGCGCGTGTCGAAATTCTCGCGGCCGATCTTCACCGGCAGCTTGGCCGCCCAATAGTCCGGCACGCGCTGCCAGACGATTTCCGAGCCCGCCTTAAAGCTGGCGATCTTATAGGCCGCTGAACCCAGCGGAATTTCCAGCGTCGGCTTGGTGACGTCGCGCTTCTTGCCGCTGGCATCGGTGCCTTCCCACCAGTGTTTCGGCAGCACGGCGAGGTCTCCGATGATCTTCGGCAGTTCCCGATTGCCCTTCTGGTTGAAGTGGAATTCGACCTCGCGGCCGGAGATCGCTACCGCGTCAGTGACATTCTCGAAATAGCGGCTGTATTGCGGGCTGTTCGCCTTCAACACCTGGAACGACCAGATCACGTCGTCGACGGTGATCGGCTGGCCATCATGCCATTTCGCGCGTGGATCGAGACGGTAGGTCGCCGAGGAATAGTCGGCGGGATATTTGTAGGCATCGGCGATCAGCGGGTGGCTGGTGCTGCCCTCGTCCGTCGCCTGCTCCATCAGCGTATCGTAGAGCAGGCCACCGCCGAAGCCGACGAGGCCCGCCGCTGGCGATCCCTGCACGATGTAGGGATTGAAGCTGTCGAAGGTGCCAAGCAGCACAGAATTCAGCGTCCCGCCCTTGGGCGCGTTCGGGTTGACGTAGTCGTAATGCTGGAAGTTGTCGCCATATTTGGATTGGCCGATCAGCGATGAGGTGGTCCGCCACTCGTCGGCCAGGGTCGTCTGCAGTCCCGCCGCCAGAAGGGCCGCCGCCAGCAGCGACTTGAGAAGCGTTCGGCCAACCGTCATGCACTATCCTCTTCGCGATGCGTGCCAGATCATCCAGAAGGCGATCCTAGATGATTTGGCGCGCGTGGAAACCGCAATGCAGCGGCTTTGTCGCCGCATCCGGCATTTCCCAACAAAAAAGCCGGGCTGAACCCGGCTTTTCTATGAACGCTTTGATGACAATTCGGTTATTTGGCCGGCGCGGCTGGTGCTGCCGGAGCCGCGGGCGCGGCAGGCTTGGCCGGTGCGGCGCCATCAGCCGGCTTGGCGGGCGCGCTGGCGTCGGCTGCGGCGCCCGGTGCCGGCAGCGGCTTGGGATTGTCCGACAGCGTGCGCAGATAGGCGATGACGTTGGCGCGGTCCTCGTCCTTGGGCAGGCCGGCGAAGCCCATGGCCGTGCCCTTCACGAACTTCTTCGGCGAGGTGATGAAGTGGTTTATGTTGTCGTAGGTCCACTTCTCGGTGCCGCCCTTGGAGAATTCCTTCATGCCGGCCGAATAGGCGAAGCCTTCATGTTCGGCGACAGGACGATCGACGAGATCCCACAGGTCGGGGCCGACCTTGTTGGGGCCGCCCTTTTCGCCGGAATGGCAAGCCTGGCATTTCTTGAAGACGGCAGCACCCGCCTCGACATTGGCGGTCTGCAGCAGATCGGCGATCGGCTTGGATTCGGCGGCAGGCGCGGCCGCGCCGCCTTCGGCGGGCTCAGCAGCCTCGATGGCGAAACCGGGCTTTTCAGGAGCCGGCGAGGCAAACAGCGCGTCAGACACCAGGCCGACCGAGAAAACGACGAAAACGGTCCCGAGCAATCCGGCGAGCAGTTTGTTGACTTCGTTGGAATCCATACGCCCCTTGCTCCCTTTTCCGGCGGACCGAACCGTCCACTCCGTCCGTCGGTATCGAGACCTGCCCTCCAGAGCCGGTCAAATCGGGCGGAAACTAGGTCTTTTGCTCCGGCGTTGCAACACCTATAAGGGCGCTGCCAGTGAGACCTTTTGCCACTTTTCCCCTCCTCTTTTCGAACGCCTTGCCACAGCGATGTCCACCTTGATCCTGATACCGGCCCGCATGGCCTCCACCCGCCTGCCGGGCAAGCCGCTGGCCGACATCGCCGGCGCGCCGATGATCGTCCATGTCGCCCGCCGCGCGGCCGAAGCCGGCCTCGGTCGCGTGGTGGTGGCGACCGATACGCAAAGCGTCGCCGAAGCGGTGCGCACGCATGGTTTCGAGGCCGTGATGACGCGCATCGACCACGAGTCGGGTTCAGATCGCATCCACGAGGCCCTGGTTGCGCTTGATCCCGGGCGCAAGGTCGAAACGGTCGTCAATGTGCAGGGCGACCTGCCGACCATCGACCCCGGCATCATCGCCGCCGCGCTCAGGCCGTTCGAGGACGCCGCCGTGGATATCGCCACGCTCGGCGTCGAGATCGTGCGCGAAGAGGAAAAGACCAATTCCAACGTCGTCAAGATCGTCGGCTCGCCGCTGTCGGCGACGCGGCTGAAGGCGCTCTATTTCACGCGCGCCACAGCACCTTGGGGCGAGGGGCCGCTCTATCACCATGTCGGCCTCTACGCCTATCGCCGTGCCGCCCTCGAACGCTTCGTTGCGCTGAAACCGTCGCCGCTGGAGCGCCGCGAGCGGCTGGAGCAGCTGCGGGCGTTGGAAGCCGGCATGCGCATCGATGCCGAGATCGTCCGGGCGCTGCCGCTCGGCGTCGACACGCCGGAAGACCTCGAGCGCGCCCGGACAATCCTTTCGAACTGAAAAATCCCCCTTCGACACCCGTGAATCGAGACCTGGCCCATGCCTGAAAAGACCAACAGAATATCCTTCCAGGGCGAGCCGGGCGCCAATTCCGACACCGCCTGCCGCAACGTCTATCCCTCGATGGAGCCGTTGCCGTGCCCGACCTTCGAGGATGCCTTCAACGCGGTCGAGACCGGCAAGGCCGACCTCGCCATGATCCCGATCGAGAACACCATCGCCGGACGCGTCGCCGACATCCATCATCTTTTGCCGGAATCGCGGATGCACATCGTCGGCGAATATTTCCTGCCGATCCATTTCCAGTTGATGGTGCTGCCCGGCGTCAAGCGCGACGAGATAAAGACCGTGCACAGCCACATCCACGCGCTTGGCCAGTGCCGCAAATACATTCGCAAGAACGGCTGGAAGGCGGTCGTCGCCGGCGATACGGCGGGTGCGGCCAAGATGATCTCCGAGGTCAAGGATCGCACCATGGCCGCGCTGTCGCCGGCGCTGGCGGCGACGCTCTACGGGCTCGACATCATCGAGGAAAATGTCGAGGACACCGATTCCAACGTCACCCGTTTCGTCGTCCTGACCAAAAGCAAGCAATGGACCGAGCGCCCGTCAGCTGACACCAAGATGATGACCACCTTCATCTTCCGCGTCCGCAACGTGCCGGCTGCCCTCTACAAGGCGATGGGTGGCTTCGCCACCAACGGCATCAACATGACCAAGCTGGAGAGCTACCAGCTCGGCGCCTTCACGGCGACGCTGTTCTACGCCGACATCGAGGGCCATCCCGACGATCCGCTGGTCAAGCTGGCGCTGGACGAGCTTCGCTTCTTCTCCCGCGAAGTGCGGATCCTGGGCGTCTACCCGGCCAGCGAGTCGCGCGAGCAGTGGAAAGTGGCTGACTAAATCACCGCGCCGAGCGGCACATAGTCGATCTCGAGAAACTTCTCGACTTCCGGCACCCAGCGATCGCGCACGAAGGCGACATGGTCGGGATGGTCGTTGTATCTGGTGTAGGCGGCCTGGTCGGCAAACTCCATCGAGAAGCCGAACTGATAGTCGTTCTTGGGGCTGATCTGCCGCAATTGTTCGAAATGCGTGACGCCCCTGATCCCTGTGAGGATCTTCTTGGCGTCGACGAGGAAGCGCTTTTCCTCCAGCGAGTGCGGCGGGTGCTTCAGCGTGAAGACGACGGTGTGACGGATCATTTGTCTCTCCTGCAATGACTTCAGTAGCTATTCGCTGTCGACCCAGGCGCGGATGAGGTGATGCGCGATCGCCCCTTTCGGCGGCGTGACCAGATTGCCGGCATGCTCCCTGGCCAGCATCAGACGCACCTCGTCGCGGCCGAACCAGCGGCAGTCTTCCAACTCGTTGAGATCGGCCTGGATGTCCTCATTGAGCGGTTCGCCGAAGCAGCCGATCATCAGCGAATATGGGAACGGCCAGGGCTGGCTGGCATGGTAGACGACGCGGCCAAGCCGGATGCCGGCCTCCTCCAGCGTTTCGCGGCGCACAGCGGCCTCGATCGTCTCGCCCGGCTCGATGAAACCGGCAAGTGCGGAATACATGCCCGGCGCGAAGTGCCGGCCGCGCCCGAGCAGGCATTTCTCCCGCGTCGCCGTCAGCATGATCGCCACGGGGTCGGTGCGCGGGAAATGCTCGGTGCCGCAATTCGGGCAGTGGCGCTTGTAGCCGCCGGCCCGCATTTCGGACTGTGTGCCGCATTTGCTGCAGAAACGATGGCTGGCGTGCCAGGCGAGCAGGGCGGCCCCTTGCGCCATCGCGCCGGCGGCCGCTTCGTCGATCAGCCCTTGCATGTAGACCGAACGGTAGTCGATCGCCTTGACGGTCTCGGGCAGTTGTTCGGCCTCGATTGCGACCGGCATCGCCAGCACCGGCCCCTGTTCGGAAAAGCCGAGCAGCACAGCCCCGGCAAAGGACGGCTTGAACGGCTCGCTCCCGGCGGCATCGAACCAGGGATCGAGACTGCCGCTTGTTCCAAGCTTCAGGTGGAGCCGGCCGCCATTCATCAAAAGCAGCCGCGTCCTCGGATCCGCCAGCGCCCTTTCGACCGAATCGTCGGCGCGGTTCTCGGATTGCCGATCGATCGTGTTGCCGGCAAAGCCGACGAATTGGCTCGGCTCGCGCAAAGGCGCGTCAAACAGGCGGAAGCTCATACGGACTCTGATGCTTTGGGATGGACATGTCTGGGAATGAACGTGTTTTGGAATAAACACCGGGGAAGGCTTATAGCGCCGCCCTTATCGTTTCGGCAAACCGGCGCAGATCGGAAGGTTGATACGGCTCGCGCAAGCCATACCCCCACACCGGACCGGGCCAGCCGGGGTCGCCTTCGGACCGTGCGACGATATGGATATGCAATTGGCGCACGATATTGCCGAGCGCGCCGGTGTTGATCTTGGTGCAGCCGCTCACTTTCTTCAGCGCCTGCGCCACCATATTGGTTTCGAAGGTCAGCATCGCCTGGTCGAGCGGCGTCATGTCGTGGATTTCTTCCGCGCCCGGCCGCTGCGGCACCAGAAGCAGCCATGGCCAGCGGCGATCGTTCATCACCCGCAATTCGCACAGCCCAAGCCACATCAACTGCTCGCTATCCGCCTCCAGCCGGGCATCCAGCGTGAATCCGGCCTTCAGGCCCGGCAGCATCGGCGTTTCCCTTGCTTTTCTTGGTTTCCTCAAACCATGAACGCTAGAGCGGCTGCATCGGGGCTGCAAGCGAATCTCTCGTGTGATCGCGCCGATTTGCCTGCGCACTTGCATTTCGTCGCGCAATTGCCGATATGGACAGCGGGAGGTTGGTGGTGGACGATCCACTCGCCAACCGGGTCAGGTCCGGAAGGAAGCAGCCCTAACGAGCCCGGAACGGGTCATTGTTCCAGCCTCCCACCTCATCGGCCCTCCTCGCGACATTGACGACGCATTGCAGCGCGGGCGAGACTATGCGCAGGAATCGGCGCCTTTGGGCGCGGCCTTTTGGAGCTTAACGGGCGAATGAGCGAAGCCGGAAATTCGGGGCCGAAAAGCCCGGAGAATGGAAAGGCCGCCGCCTACCGCGTGCTGGCGCGCAAATACCGTCCGTCGAATTTTTCCGAGCTGGTCGGCCAGGAGCCGATGGTGCGCACCCTCACCAACGCCTTTGCCACCGGCCGCATTGCCCAGGCCTGGATGCTGACCGGCGTGCGCGGTGTCGGCAAGACCACCACGGCGCGCATCCTGGCGCGGGCGCTGAACTACAAGACATCGACCGTCGACCAGCCCTCGGTCGATCTCGCCGTCCTCGGCGAGCATTGCCAGGCGATCATGGAAGGCCGCCATGTCGACGTCATCGAGATGGACGCCGCCTCGCACACCGGCATCGACGACATCAGGGACATTATCGAGCGCGTGCGCTACGCGCCGGTCTCGGCCCGCTACAAGGTCTACATCATCGACGAAGTGCACATGCTGTCGACGCAGGCCTTCAACGGCCTGCTGAAAACGCTGGAAGAGCCGCCGCCGCACGTCAAATTCATTTTCGCCACCACCGAAATCCGCAAGGTTCCGATCACCGTCCTGTCGCGCTGCCAGCGCTTTGATCTCAGGCGCATCGATGCAGGCGCGCTGGTCGCGCATCTCTCCTCGATCGCCGGCAAGGAAGGCATTTCGGTCGACGACGACGCACTGGCGATGATCGCCCGCGCGGCCGAAGGCTCGGCCCGCGATTCGCTCTCCATCCTCGACCAGGCGATCGCGCACGGCGCCGGCGCCGTCAGCGCCGAAGCGGTGCGGGCCATGCTGGGCCTGGCCGACCGCGCCCGCATCGTCGATCTGTTCGAACATGTGATGAAGGGCGACGTGGCGGCGGCACTCGCCGAATTCCGCACCCAATACGACACCGGTGCCGATCCGGCCGCGGTGCTTACCGATCTTGCCGAATTCAACCACCTCGTCACCCGGCTGCGTTTCGTGCCGACCGCCATGGACGATGCATCGCTGTCGCAGGACGAGCGCCAGCGCGGCGCCGATTTTGCCAGGGCGCTCTCGGTCCGCGTGCTGTCGCGGACCTGGCAGATGCTGCTCAAGGGCATTCCCGAGGTGCAGTCCTCCAACCGGCCGGTCAGTGCCGCCGAAATGGTGCTGATCCGGCTGGCACATGCCGCCGACCTGCCGACGCTGGACGAAGCACTGCGATCGCTGGACGGGGCGGCAACGATTCAAAATGGCGCATCGCGCCCGAATGGCGCACCCGCTGGTTCCGGCAACGGCAATGGCGGCGGGGCGAGCGCGGTGGCGCAGGCGCGCATGCCATCCGGGTCCGGTGGCGCGCAGACCATGCGGCTGGTCGAGGCCACGCCTGCGCCGGCCGCCTTCGTCGCGCCGCCCGCGCCGGTGTCCGAACCGCAGCATGTGCCGGTCAGGTCGCTGGCCGACATTGTCGCCCTGGCCGATGCGCAGCGCGACATCGCCTTCAAGGTGCTGGTCAAGCGCTGCATCCGCCCGGTGCGCTTCGAGCCGGGCCGCATCGACGTCAGCCTGACCGAGGATGCGCCGAAGCTGCTGCTCAACGATCTGACGACCAAACTGCGCGCCTGGACCGGCCGCAACTGGCTGGTGTCGCTATCGAAGGAAGAGGGCGGCCAGACGCTGGCCGAGATGGAATCGACCAAGCGCGAAAACGCCTTCCTCGATGCCAAGAGCGATCCGACCGTTGCCGCCATTCTGGCGCGCTTTCCCGGCGCCAAGATCATCGACGTGCGCATTCCCGACGCGCCGGAGGTGGACACGACCGAGGCCGAAGTGCCGGTCGAGCCGCCGGCGGATGATGACGAGACCTGATAAACCAAGACAAGGATCGGACCATGAAAGATCTTCTCGGCCTGATGGGCAAGGCGAAGGAAATGCAGGCCAAGTTCCAGGCCATGCAGGACGAGATCGCCACGCTGGAAGCATCCGGCCAGGCTGGCGGCGGCCTGGTCAACGTCACCTTGACCGGAAAGTTCGAGATGAAGTCGCTGAAGATCGACCCGTCTCTGTTCAAGGAGGACGAGGTCGAGATCCTCGAGGACCTGCTTCTGGCCGCCCACAATGACGCCAAGGCCAAGGTCGAGCAGATCATGCAGGAAAAGACCAAGGCGCTGACCGCTGGCCTTCCGATACCGCCGGGAATGAAACTGCCCTTCTGATGCATCTTGCCCAAAGCCATGCGGCGGTTTTGGGTGAGCGGCATGCATGAAAGTTGAACCCAGCGGCGATGCGCCCATGACCGAAGAGCCGTCCGAAAGACTGATCGAACAGCGTATCCGCAACAGGATCTACGAGATTCTGGAGATCCTCGCCGATTGCGATGCCGGCGTCGATATTGTCGGCATCAAGGGCTACTTCTACCTGTTCGAGGATTTCGTGCACCGCCCGTCGATCGAGGCCGGGACGTCGGCGCTTTCGAAGGACGAGCGCGCTGTCGTGCTCGAGATCGCCGAATTCCTCGAGGCGGCTTCCGAAACAAATCCTGATTTCACCAAGGCCGAATTCATCGACAGCGACTGGCCGGGAAAGATCGCGCCGGTGGCCAGGGACGCACGGGCACTTTTCCTCAGGCGCGGCCTGTTTTCGGAGAAATTCGAGGAACTCGAGCCTGGTCAGCCGGCTGCGATCGCAGCCGGGCGATAGCGATTCCCCGGGAAGCGGGACGCGTTTTTCCTCTCGGCAATTGCGGCGAAACCAAGAGAAAGCGGTCATCGCTTTTGTGAAATGACGGTTCGATCTATCTGGAAAGGCTCAAAATTGTGCCTTTTCAGCAACAGTAGGTGGTTAATAACGTTTTGGCCATCATTTTGCCCGAAAGTGTCTCATTCTTGCCGCAGCCTGGGGGCGGGCATCGAAGTGAGAGGGTAGCCTGTTGATCGTTACGCGATGGAAGACGCCGCTGTTGCTCGGCGTCATCACGTCTCCCCTGTTTTTGGCTGCCTGCAGCCAGACCACTTCGCACGGCATGTCTGTTTCCAGCCTGACCGATGCCATCACGCCGAGTTTCCTGACGTCGCGCGCCTCCAGCCACTCGCCGAAAGACAGGGAGTGCCTGGAGCGGGCAATGTTTTTCGAATCCAACCGCTCGAGCCGTGACGGCATGATCGCGGTGGGCACCGTGGTGATGAACCGGTTGCGCTCCGGCAACCACGGCGGCACCATCTGCGAGGTCGTCGGCGAGAAGGGACAGTTCGCGCCGGGCGTCATGACCAGGCCGATGAATTCGCGCGCCATGCCTGATGTCGAGGAAGCAGCCGACGCCGTGCTCAAGGGCGAGCGCAAGGCCAAGCTGAAGAACACGATGTATTTCCACACCGCTGGCCTGCGCTTCCCGTACAAGAACATGCACTACACCATGGTTGCCGGCGGCAATGCCTTCTACGAGAAGCGCGGCCGCAACTGGCAGCCGCTGCCCGATGAACCAATGGTTGCCTCCGTGGCGCCTGAAACGGTGAAGCCCGCCGCGCCGGTGACGATGGTTGCCTCGGCCGAACCAGTGCGCCCCGCCAAGACGTCTCGCGCCGCTCCGGCGCAACAGGTCTTTATGACCGCATCGGTGGAACCGGCCCGTCAGCCCAAGACCAAGGCCGCCGCGGTTCAAGAGACTTATGTGACCGCGGCCGCGGCGCCCACGGCAAAATCGGCGCGCGTGGCCGTGAAGCCGACAATGGTCGCCATGCAGGAGCCGATGGAAGAACCGGATGCCGCCCGTTTCGGCGGAACCTTGAACACCCGCGTCATCTCCTCGGTCCAGGGTGCGCCGCAAGAGGCGGCGATGGGGTTCCAGTCGACGCCTGAGAATACCGACGCCATCGGTGCGATGATCGCCAGCCAGAGCCGGCCGCTCGAGGTCAACTGATTCGCATCGCCACGGCTTCGCGTGGCAGCATGGCGAACGCGGGATGTTCCAAAGCGCTCTGAAAAATCCTAGATCAGAGCGATGTCCAAGCGAATCGCCGGTCCCGAGATCGAACGCCTGATCCAGCTCCTGGCCAAGGTGCCGGGGCTTGGGCCCCGCTCGGCCAGGCGCGCCGCCCTTCATCTGATCAAGAAGAAGGAGCAACTGCTGTCGCCGCTCGCCGCCGCCATGGGCGAGGCGGCCGACAAGGTGCGCATCTGTTCCACTTGCGGCAATGTCGACACATCCGACCCCTGCATGATCTGCACCGATCCGCGCCGCGACGCCGCCACGTTGATCGTTGTCGAGGACGTCTCCGATCTCTGGGCGCTGGAACGGGCAGCCGCCATGAACGTGCGCTACCATGTGCTCGGCGGCACGCTGTCGCCGCTCGACGGTGTCGGCCCCGACCAATTGAACATCCGATCGCTGATCGACCGCGTCGCCGGCGGCGAGGTCAAGGAGGTCATCCTTGCCGTCAACGCAACGGTCGAGGGCCAGACCACCGCGCATTACCTCACCGACCAGCTGTCCGGCTTCGACATCAAGGTGACAAGGCTGGCGCATGGCGTGCCGGTCGGCGGCGAACTCGACTATCTCGACGAAGGTACGCTCGCCGCCGCGCTGCGCTCGCGGACGGCGTTTTGACAAAGTTGCGGGAAAGTATGCGGATCATGACTGTTGCGCATCCTTCCAGGCTGGTGCCAGGCACCGACACAGAACGCGGCCTTCGCCAGTTTTGTCGTATATTCCTGATGACTGCGCTTGCCTTCCTCGTCTTTTTCACGCCCGCCTCGGCAGCCAAGATCGACGACCAGTTCCGTGCCTGGCTGCAGAACGATCTCTGGCCCGAGGCCAAAACCAAAGGCATTTCCAAGCAGACTTTCGATGCCGCCTTTGATGGTATCAAGCCCAATCTGAAGCTGCCCGACCTTGTCATGCCCGGCGAGAAGCCCAAGACGCCGCAGAAGCAGCATCAGGCTGAGTTCGGCTCGCCCGGCGCCTATTTCGCCGAGAAGACGGTTCGTGCTGTGACGTCGGGCGGCCGCGCGCGCGAAGCCGCCAATGCCAGGACGCTTGCCGCGATCGAAAAGCGCTATGGCGTGCCCGGCGAGATCCTTCTGGCGATCTGGGGCCGCGAGACCGGCTTTGGCGCGGCGAAAATGCCCTACGACGCCTTCGAGGTGCTCGGCACCAAGGCGTTCATGTCGACCAAGAAGGATTTCTTCCGCACCGAGCTTTTGGCCGCGCTGGAAATCGTCCAACGCGGCCTCGCCCCCGTCGGCGCGATGAAATCGTCCTGGGCCGGTGCGCTTGGCCAGCCGCAATTCATGCCGACCTCGTTCCTCAAGCACGCCGTTGATTTCGACGGCGACGGACGCGTCGATATCTGGAACTCGACGCCCGACGTGCTCGCCTCGATCGCCAATTATCTCGTCCATTATGGCTGGGTGAGGGGACGCGGCTGGGGTTTCGAGGTGACCGTGCCCGAGAGCGTCTCCTGCTCCCTGGAAGGTCCCGATCAGGGCAAGAAGATATCCGAGTGGGCGGGCATGGGCATCAAGCGCGTCGGCGGCAAGCCGTTTCCGCCGAGCGAGTTGACGGCGGAGGGTTTCCTGCTGATGCCGGCCGGCCGCAGCGGACCGGCTTTCATCGCCACCCCCAATTTCTATGTGCTGAAGGAATACAACACCAGCGACCTCTACGCGCTGTTCATCGGCCATGGCGCCGACCGCATTGCGCAAGGCGACCGGAATTTTTCCGGCAGCTGGGGTCCGGTCGGCGATCTCCATCGCTCCGACATCGCCGCCCTGCAACGCGCGCTGGAAGCCAAGGGCTATGATGTCGGCAGCGCCGACGGCCTGCCCGGCTTCAAGACCCGCCGCTCGATCGGCAAGTGGCAGACCAAGAATGGCCAGGCCGCGACCTGCTTTCCCGATGCCAGCCTGGTCGCCGCGCTGAAATAGCTGAAAAATTAGCAGATTTTTCTCGTTCGGCTGCCTCGATTGGCCAGGCTGTGCGTCGACGCGCCACCCGCCATTCTGCTCCAATCGGCCATCGCATAAATGCTCATTGCCCGCCGCGAGACCGCTGGATATGCTGTTGACCAATTGGACAAAAACCGCGACGGTAAGGGGTTAGAGGCCGTCCTCTGGTCCGACAAGAATTCTGCAATCCTGAGCCGGGAACTCAGGTCAATAAACCAACAAAACAGGGAACAATCACGATGATGATGGAAAAGTTTGCTCTTCGCTCGCGTGCCTTGCTTGCGGGCGCGGCGATGTCCGCGCTGCTCATTGGCGCAGCACCTGCCTTCGCGGTCACACCCGCCGACACGCTGGTCGAGGGTTTCGCCATCGACGACATCATCTCCATGGATCCGGGCGAAGCGTTCGAGCTGTCGACCGCCGAAGTCACCGGCAACACCTATGACCTGCTGGTCCGCCTCGACCTCAGCGACACCTCCAAGGTCAAGCCCGATCTCGCCGAAAGCTGGACCGTCTCCGACGATGGCCTGACCTACACTTTCAAGCTCAAGCCAGGCCTCAAATTCGCCTCTGGCAATCCGATCACAGCGGCTGACGTCGCCTATTCGTTCGAGCGCGCCGTCAAGCTGGACAAGAGCCCGGCCTTCATCATCGACCAGTTCGGCATCAGCGGCGACAATGTCACCGAAAAGGCCAAGGCAATCGACGACACCACATTCCAGTTCACCGTCGACAAGGCCTACGCGCCGAGCTTCGTGCTGAATTGCCTGTCGGCCACCGTTGCCTCGATCGTCGACGCCAAGCTGGTCAAGGAGCACGTCGCCGCGGTGACGCCGAGCGCCGACTACAAATGGGACAACGACTTCGGCAATGCCTGGTTGAAGACCGGCTATGCCGGCTCCGGCGCCTACAAGCTGCGCGAATGGCGCGCCAACGAGGCTGTCGTTCTCGAGCGCAACGACAATTATCACGGGGACAAGGCCAAACTCGCCCGCGTCATCTACCGCAACATGAAGGAAAGCTCGGCCCAGCGCCTGGCGCTCGAAGCCGGCGATATCGACGTCGCCCGCAACCTCGAGCCGAACGATCTCGACGCCATCGCCAAGAACGCCGACCTCACCTCGACCAGCGCGCCGAAGGGCACGGTCTACTACATCAGCCTCAACCAGAAGAACCCGAACCTCGCCAAGCCGGAAGTGCGCCAGGCGTTCAAATATCTGGTCGACTATGATGCTTTGAGCACCACCATCCTCAAGGGCATCGGCGAGATCCACCAGACCTTCCTGCCCAAGGGCGTGCTCGGCGAACTGGACGAGAACCCGTTCAAGCTCGACGTCGCCAAGGCCAAGGAATTGCTGGCCAAGGCCGGCCTGGCCGACGGCTTCAGCGTAACCATGGACGTACGCACCGGCCAGCCGACCACCGGCATGGCGGAATCGATCCAGCAGACTCTCGGCCAGGCCGGCATCAAGCTGGAGATCATTCCGGGCGACGGCAAGCAGACGCTGACCAAGTACCGCGCCCGCAACCACGACATCTATATCGGCCAGTGGGGCCAGGATTATTTCGATCCGAACTCCAACGCCCAGACCTTTGCGTCCAATCCCGATAATTCGGATGCGGGCAAGACCAAGACGCTGGCCTGGCGCAATGCTTGGGATATTCCGGACCTGACCAAGCAGACGGAAGCGGCCCTGCTGGAGAAGGATTCGGGCAAACGCGCCGACATGTACAAGGACCTCGAGAAGAAGATCCTCGACACCAGCCCGTTCGTCGTCATCCACCAGCAGCTGGAAGTCGCCGGCCTTCGCAAGAACCTCAAGGGCTTCGCGCTCGGCCCGAGCTTCGACACCAATTTCGTCGGGCCGGTCTCGAAAGAATAGCGCCCGCGGACGCGCCGCATGAGCGCGGTTGAAAACGAGAGCGGGCGCGGTGGCGCCCGCGCCGTCGCTATTGCGTCGGCGATTGGCCGTTTCCTGGTCATCGCGGTGACGACCTATCTTGGTCTTCTCGCGGTCACCTTCTTCATCGGCCGCGTCATCCCGATCGATCCGGTGCTGGCGGTGCTCGGCGACCGGGCGCCGGCCAATGTGGTGGAGCGCACGCGCCGCGAGATGGGCCTCGACCTGCCGCTGATCGAGCAGTTCTACATCTATGTGAAAAATGCCCTGAGCGGTGATTTCGGCACCTCGGTGCTGACCACCAACCCGGTCATGACCGACATTCGCCGCGCGCTTCCGGCGACCACGGAACTGGCGACACTGGGGACGCTGATTGGCGCGCTGTTCGGCGTGCCGCTCGGCGTGCTGGCCGCGGTCAGACGCGGCAGCATCATCGACCAGATCGTGCGCGTCATCGGCCTGATCGGCTATTCCGTGCCGATCTTCTGGCTCGGCCTGCTTGGTCTCGTTCTGTTCTATGCCAAGCTGCAATGGGTGGCTTTTCCGGCCCGCCTCGACGTCGTCTACGAATACACCTTCACGCCGATCACTGGATTCTACCTTCTCGATTCGGCGATGCAGGGGCAGTGGGATGTCTTCTGGGATGCCTTCCGCCACATCATCCTGCCTGCCTCGCTGCTCGGCTATTTCTCGCTCGCCTATATCAGCCGCATGACGCGCTCGTTCATGCTCAACGAACTGGCACAGGAATACATCGTCGCCGCGCGCGCCAAGGGCCTGTCGGAAACCCGCATCATCTGGGGCCATGCGCTGCGCAATGCAGCGGTGCCGATGGTCACGGTGATCGCGCTTTCCTATGCCGGGCTGCTCGAAGGCTCGGTGCTGACCGAGACCGTCTTCTCCTGGCCGGGCATCGGCCTCTACATCACCAATTCGCTGCAGAATGCCGACATGAACGCCGTGCTCGGCGGCACCATCGTCATCGGCTCGGTTTTCATCGGCATCAACCTTCTGTCCGATCTTCTCTACCGCGTGCTCGATCCGAGGACGAAGACAGGATGAGCACAGACACCATCCAGAGCCGTCGAGACTGGCTGCTCAGCGAGCGGCCGGCCTCGCGCATGCAGGCAAGGCTTGGCCGTGCCTATGTCGCGTGGCGGCGCTTTTCCGCCAACCGGCTGGCTTTTGTCGGCCTGCTGATCATCATCGCCTTGCTGGTCATTGCCGCGCTCGCCGGCGTGCTGGCGCCCTATTCGCCGACATTCGGCGACCTGAAGAACGCGCGGCTACTGGCGCCGAGCGCCGAGCATTGGTTCGGCACCGACGACCTCGGCCGCGATATCCTGTCGCGCATCCTCTACGGCTCGCGCTGGACGCTCTATGTCGTCATCCTGGTCGCCATCATCGCCGCGCCCATCGGCTTGCTGGTCGGCACCGTTGCCGGTTACGCCGGCGGCTGGACCGATGCCATACTGATGCGCATCACGGATATCTTCCTCGCCTTCCCGAAGCTGGTTCTGGCGCTGGCCTTCGTCGCGGCGCTCGGCCCGGGGATCGAGAATGCCGTGCTTGCCATCGCCATCACCTCCTGGCCGCCCTATGCGCGAATAGCCCGCGCGGAAACGCTGACGGTGCGCAATTCCGATTACATCAAGGCGGTGCAGCTGATGGGCGCTTCGCCCTTCCGCATCGTGCTGCGCCACATCATGCCGCTCTGCATCTCCTCGCTGATCGTGCGCGTGACGCTCGACATGGCCGGCATCATCCTCACCGCCGCAGGCCTCGGTTTCCTCGGCCTCGGCGCGCAGCCGCCGTTACCCGAATGGGGCACGATGATCGCGTCCGGCCGCCGCTTCATCCTCGATCAATGGTGGGTCGCCGGCGCCCCAGGCTTCGCCATCCTCATCGTCAGCCTGGGCTTCAATCTGCTTGGCGATGGCCTGCGCGACGCGCTTGATCCCCGGAGCGGTGACCAATGAGCGGCACGCTGCTTGAAGTCGACGATCTTCGGGTCGATTTTCCGACCCGCACCGGCTTGGTCCAGGCCGTGCGCGGCGTTTCCTTTACGCTCGGCCGCGAACGCCTCGGCATTGTCGGCGAGTCCGGCTCGGGCAAGTCGCAGACCGGCCGCGCCATTATGGGCCTGACGCCCCCGCAGGCCAGGATATCGGCGAAGAAATTGGCTTTCGACGGCATCGACCTGCTCGGCATCTCGCCACGCCAGCGTCGGGCGCTGCGGGGTAACCGCATCGCCATGATCCTGCAGGATCCGAAATATTCGCTCGACCCGGTGATGAGCATCGGCCGCCAGATCGTCGAGACTTTGCGCACGCATGAAAAGGTCTCCAAGGCCGAGGCGCGCGAACGGGCGCTGGCCATGCTGGAGGCGGTGCAGATCCGCGATCCCAAACGCGTCTTCGACCTGCATCCGCACGAAGTGTCCGGCGGCATGGGCCAGCGCGCCATGATCGCCATGATGCTGATCGCCGGGCCGGAAATGATGATCGCCGACGAACCGACTTCGGCGCTCGACGTCACCGTGCAGCTCGACGTGCTCGGCATCCTCGATAAATTGGTCAGCGATCGTGGCATGGGGCTGATCTTCATTTCGCATGATCTGCGCCTGGTGTCGTCCTTCTGCGACCGCGTCATCGTCATGTATGCCGGCAAGGTGGTCGAGCAGCTCAAGGCCTCCGAACTCGGCCAGGCCCAGCATCCCTACACGCGCGGCCTGCTCAACTGCATGCCCAGGATCGGCTTCGAGCGCCACCCGCTGCCGGTGCTCGACCGCAAGCCGGAGTGGGCTGCATGACGGCTGCGATCACCATCGACGGGCTGGAAGTGATCTTCGACCGGTTTCGCGCGCTGAAAGGCGTCAGCCTCGAGGTCAGGTCAGGCGAGTCCTTCGGCCTGGTCGGCGAGAGCGGTTCCGGCAAATCGACGCTGCTCAGGGCGATCGCCGGCCTTGCGCCGGTCGCTTCGGGCAGCATCACCGTCAATGGCAAGACGCTTGGCGCGCGCCGCGACAAGGCCTTTTACCGCGAAGTGCAGATGGTCTTCCAGGATCCGTATGGCTCGCTGCACCCGCGCCAGACCGTCGACCGCCTGCTGCAGGAGCCGCTTGCCATCCACGGCTTTGCCGACGGCGAAAAGCGCATCGAACGCGCGCTCGACGAAGTCGGCCTCGGCAACGGTTTCCGCTTCCGCTATGCGCACCAATTGTCGGGCGGCCAACGCCAGCGCGTGGCGATCGCACGTGCGCTCATCCTCGAGCCGTCCATCCTGCTGCTCGACGAGCCGACCTCCGCGCTCGATGCCTCCGTGCAGGCCGAAGTGCTCAACCTGCTGGAAGAGGTCCGCCGGCGGCGCAAGCTGACCTTCCTGATGGTCAGCCACGACCTCGCCATCATCACCCATATGTGCGAGCGGCTGATGGTGATGCAAAGCGGCCAGGCGGTGGAGAATCTCACGGCGGCGCAACTTGTCGCGCACCGCGTGACGGAGGACTATACGCGCAATCTGCTCAGGGCGAGCGAGGGGTTTGTGAGAACCGCCTGAGTTTGTTCTTCCTGTGCACAGACCAACCGTCTTCGGGGAATTCCATGGTGGAATGGAAGTTTGCAGATCCACCCAACGTCGCGGTGCTATCGGACAGGAGCATATTCAAATCTGACGACTGGATCGCATACGTCGTGCATGAAGCTGACGACGACGATGTCTGCAATGATGAAGGCGGCAGTTGGCAATTTCACAGCAGCGACACGCAAAATCGCGATGAACGCGAGATAATGCTCGTCAGCCTCCAAAATGTGCTTCAGAGGGATGAGAGCATCCTGGAATTGGCTGATTTGCCAAAAGGTTGGCATGCTTGGCGTACTTCCAAATCGTCGCCGTGGCAGCGCGCCAAATCGCTCCCTGTACCCTCCAACGATAACGAGTGATACGGCAGGGTCTTAAGTCGAACTTTGCGCCAGTTCGCCGTTCTCCGGAGCGGTTGATTTGTCCCCTTGCTTCGGCTCCTTGATCCGGAACCACGTCACATAAAGCGCCGGCAGGAACAGCAGCGTGATCGCCGTACCGGCGATGATACCGCCCATCATGGCGTAGGCCATCGGTCCCCAGAACACTTCGCGCGCGATCGGGATGAGTGCCAGGCTCGCCGCGGCCGCGGTCAGCGCGATCGGCCGCATGCGATGTTCCGTGGCCTCGATGACGGCCGCCCAGCGGTCCTTGCCCTCGGCGACGAGGTCTTCGATCTGCACGATCAGGATGACCGAGTTGCGGATCAGGATGCCGATCAGCGCCAGCACGCCGAGGATGGCGACGAAGCCGAGCGGCGCCCTGCTCGGCACCAGGGCAGCCACCACGCCGATCAGCCCGAGCGGCGCCACCGCCACCACCAGGAACAGGCGCTGGAAGCTCTGCAACTGGATCATCAGGATGGTGGCCATGACGAAAAGCATCAGAGGCACCACGGCCGCTATCGGACCCTGGCTCTTGGCGCTTTCCTCGACCGAGCCGGCGGTCGCGACCGAATAGCCCGGCGGCAGCTTGGCGATGAAGGCATCGACCGATGGCTTCAACTCGTTGACCACGGTGGCCGGCAGCGTGTCGCCGACCAGCCCGGCGCGCACGGTGATCGTCGGGATGCGGTCGCGCCGCCACACCGTGGGCTGCTCGAGCTCGTAGCGGAAGTTGGCTACCGCCGCGAGCGGGATGGCCTCGCCGGTGCTGGTCGGCAGCTGCATGTTCTGCAGCGTCCCGATCGAGCCGCGTTCGGCGTCGCGTGAGCGCGCCACGACATTGATCAGATAGGTGGCGTCGCGCACCTGCGTGATGGTGGCGCCCCCGACCGTGCTGTTGAGCGCGCTGGCGATATCGGAAGAGGTGATCCCGAGCTGGCGCGCCTTGTCCTGCAGCACGTCGACCCGCAGCACGCGCTGCGGTTCGTTCCAATCGAAAGTGGGTGCCGCCAGCTTCGGATTGGCCGAGATCACGCCGGCGAATTGCTGTGCCAGTTCGCGCACGGTCTGGATATCGGGACCGCTGACACGGTACTGCACCGGACGGCCGACGGGCGGTCCGAGCTCGAGCAATTTGACGAAGGCGTCGGTGCCGACGAACTCCTCGCGCAACAGCTTCTCCAGCGCCGGCTTGACCCGGTTGCGCGCCTCGAGGCTCTTGGTGACGATCACTGTCTGGCCGAAATAGGGGTTGGCCGGCTGCACGTCGTAGGCCAGCACGAAGCGCACCGCGCCCTGGCCGATATAGGACGAGAAATGGTCGATGTCGGGATTGCCGACCAGCGCCCGCTGCTCGAAGCGCTGCATCTGGTCGCGCGTCTCGGCGATCGAGGAATTCTGCGGCAGGTTCCAGTCGACGATCAGCTCGGGTCGGTCGGAGGGCGGGAAGAACTGCTGCTGGACGAGGCCGAAGCCGGCGATCGAGGCGGCAAACAACAGCACCGTGGCGATGATCGTCAGCCAGTGGTGACGCACCGAGCCGACAAGCACGCGCCGGAACAACGAAGTGAAGCGTCCCGGCTGGTCGTGGTGCTTGGTCTTCATCGTCGCCGGCAGAATGGTGACGCCGAGCAGCGGCGCGAACAGCACCGCCACGATCCATGACACCAGAAGCGACACGGCGATGACGACGAACAGCGTGAAGGTGTATTCACCGGCGGCACTCGAGTTGAGGCCAATCGGGATGAAGCCGGCGACGGTCACCAGCGTGCCGGTCAGCATCGGAAAGGCGGTCGAGGTGTAGACATAGGTCGCCGCCTTGCGCAGGTTGTCGCCGACCTCCAGCCGCGCCACCATCATCTCGACGGCGATCATGGCGTCATCGACCAAAAGGCCGAGCGCGATGATCAGCGCGCCGAGCGAAATGCGCTGCAGCGAAATGCCGAGATAGGCCATGACCGTGAAGGTGATGGCCAGCACCAGCGGGATCGACAGCGCGACGACGAAGCCGGCGCGCATGCCGAGGCTGATGAACGACACCGCGAGCACGATGGCCACCGCCTCGAACAGGGCGCGGGTAAAGCCCGAGACGGCCTCCTCGACGATGACCGGCTGGTCGGCCACCAGATGCACGCCGACGCCGACCGGCAGGTCGGCCAGCACCTTGTTCATCTCCTCATGCAGCGCCTCGCCGAACTGCAGCAGATTGGCGTTCGGCTTCATGCCGATGGCGAGCCCGATCGCGTCCTGGCCGTTGAAGCGGAACAGCGCCGTCGGCGGATCGGCATAGCCGCGCGTGATCGTCGCCACGTCGCTCAGCCGAAAGAAGCGGTCGTTGACGCGCAGGTTGATGGCGCGAAGGCTGTCCTCGGAGGTGAACTGGCCGCCGACGCGCACGCTGATGCGTTCGGGGCCGGACTGGATGACACCGGACGGCGTGATCGCGTTCTGCGCCTGCAGGCTTGCCACGATCGCCTGCTGGTTGAGGCCAAGGGCGGCGATCTGGCGCGTCGAGAATTCGAGATAGATGGCTTCGTCCTGTGCGCCGACGAGATCGACCTTGCCGGCATTCGGCACGGTCAGGATCTTGGTGCGGACATCCTCGACATAATCGCGCAATTGGCGCGGCGTCAGCCCGTCCGAGGTGAAGGCGTAGATGTTGCCGTAGACGTCGCCGAAACGGTCATTGAAGAACGGCCCCTGCACGCCTTGCGGAAACTGCGCCCTGATGTCGTTGACCATGTTGCGCACCTGAAGCCAGTTCGGCACGACATCGCGCGCTTTGGTGGTGTCCTTCAGGTTGACGAAGATGACGGTCTGGCCGGCCGTGGTGACGGACTTGGTATAGTCGAGGCTGTCGAGTTCCTCGAGCTTCTTCTCGATGCGGTCGGTTACTTGCTGCACCGTCTCCTTGACCGACGCGCCCGGCCAGTTGGCCTGGATGATCATCGTCTTGATGGTGAAGTTGGGGTCTTCCTCACGACCGAGATTGAGGTAGGAGAAGATGCCGGCCACCACGAAGACCAGCATGAAATACCAGACCATGGAGCGGTGGCTGAGCGCCCAGTCGGAGAGATTGAAGCCCTTCATCAGACGCCACCCTCCGGCACTTTGACCTTCTGGCCTTCGCTCAGGCTGTGGACGCCCGCCGTGACCACGCGCATGCCGGCCTCCAGTCCCTCGGCGACGATGAAGGTCGCGGCACCCTTGGCAGCCACCTTGATTTCTTTCGTGCTCACACTCGATGTCTGCGGGTCGACGATCCACACCTTGTCCGCACCGTTCTTTTCCAGCAGCGCCGACATCGGCAGTTCGATCGTCGGCGCCACCTTGGTCATGCGGGTCGCCGTCACCGTCGAGCCGAGCCGGAAGGCCTGCGGCGGATCGATGAGCGTCAGCTTGACGCGCCGGGTGCGCGTCGAGCCTTCGGCCTGCGGCGCGATCTCGCGCAGCTTGGCCTGGGTCTCGATCGTCGGCAGCGATTGCAGGATGACCTGGAACGGCGTGCCGGCCGTCAGATCGCCGGTCAGCTGGTCGGGAATATCGACCACGGCTTCTCGCAGGTCCGAGCGCGCCACGGTGACGACCGTCTGGCCGGCCGAGACGGTCTGCCCGACCTCGGCGCCGACCGCGGTGACGACGCCATCGAAATCCGAGAACAGCCTGGCATAGCCAAGCTGCTCCTGCGATTTGGCCAGCGCAGCCTTGGCTCGCTCGACATTGGCTTCCGCGGCCTTGCGTGCCTGCTGCGCGGCATCGAATACGGCCTGCGTGGCGTTGGCCGAGGCGAGCAGCTGGCGCTGGCGCTCCTCGCTGGCGGCCGCGTTGGCGAACTGTGCCTCGGCATTGGAGAGCTCGGCCTGGGCGGCCTGGACGGCCAGATCCAGTGCGGTCGGGTCGAGCGCGGCGATCGTCGTGCCCTTGCTGACGATATCGCCGACCTTGACGTCGCGCGAGACGACACGGCCAAGCAGGCGGAAGGCAAGGTCGGCGCTGACCTGCGGCTCGACCGAGCCGGCAAAGCCGAAGGTTTGCGTGGTGCGCGGCTCTACCACGACCGACAGCACCGGCCGGATGACCTCCGGCGGCTTTTGCTCCGACTTCGAGCAGGCGGCGAGCGCGCCAAGGGCGAACAGGCCAAGCATGACGTGCGGCAGCCGGTTCATTGGCCCGCTCCCGATATTTCGACCGTCTGGCCAGGACTGAGCAACTGCCCGCCCGCGGTCACGACGCTTTGGCCCTCATTCAGTCCGCCGGCGATGACGACCGTGCCCGAATCGAAGGCCAGCACCTCGACCGGCGCCGTTGTCACCGCCTTGGTCGAGGGATCGACGATCCAGACCGCCGGCTTGCCGGCGCTGGATGTCAGCGCTTGCCAGGGCAGCAGGATCGCCTTCGCCGGCTTGGCGCTGACCGAGCCGATGACGGCTGCCCCCAGCGGCATGCCGGCTGGCGTGTCGGCAATGCCGACCTTGACCCGGATTGAGCCGGAGGCCTGGTCGACCGCCGGCGAGATTTCGCGCACCTTGCCTGTTGCCCTCACCTGCGGGTCGGACAACAACGTGATCGTCACCGCCGGCGAGGCCGGCGTCTTGGCGACCAGCGTCTCCTGCACGTTGAACACCGCATCACGGTCACCGTCCTCGGCGACCGTGAAGACGGTCTGTGCCGCCTGCACCACCTGACCGGCTTCGACCTGGCGGGCGGTAATGACGCCGGGCGCGCCCGCCTTGAGCTCGGTGAAGGACAGGTTTTGCTGGGCGTTGGCGAATGCGCTCTGCGCGGCATCGACGCTGCCTTGCGCTACCTTCAGCGCCTGGTCTGCGGCGTCATAGTCGCGTCTGGTGGTGAAGCCCTGGGCAAGCAGCGTCTTCTGCCGCTCGAAGGCGGCGGCGGACTGGGTCAGCTGCGCTTTTGCTGCGTCAAGATCGGCTTGTGCGGAGCGCAGATCGGATTGCTGCTCCTGCGGATCGATACGGGCAAGCACCGCGCCTTGGTCGACATGCTGGCCGACATCGACAAGCCGCTCGGCAATGCGGCCGCCAACCCGGAACGACAGATTGTTCAGCGTGCGCGCCGCGATCACCCCGGTCAGCGAGGTTCTCGGCGCATAGTCGGCCATCGCCACCGTTTCGGTGCGCACCATGATCGGCAGTTTCTTGTCCGCCGCTTCCTGCTTCTGGCAGCCGGCCAGCAGCGATGCGGCTGCGCAGAGGCACATTGCCGAGGCGATTGGAAATGACAAAAGGCGGGAGGTTCTGACGGATGGCGGCGAGACGGACGATGTCGCGTTCCTGCTCATGGGCTCCCCCAGCCGCGGGTCGCTCGCTGATCGCGACGCCTCGCGGATGTCAGGAGGATAATCGATCCCCGGAAAAAGGAAACCGGCCTCGTACGCGTATCGCCCGACTGGTTAAGGGCGGGATCTTCCCGCCGCAGGCCCAATCGCCCGCCGGTGGTGCCGACTTGAGGAAAACGTGAAATAAGGTCAGAAGACATCTGATCAACGAGGACGGGCGCCGGCCCGATGAGGGATATCATGAAGAATTCAGCCATTTCCGAACGCAAGAACCAGTCGATCTCGCGCGGCGTCGGCATGACCACGCAGATTTACGCCGACCGGGCTGAGAATTCGGAAATCTGGGACGTCGAGGGCCGCCGCTACATCGACTTCTCCTCGGGCATCGCCGTCGTCAACACCGGCCACCGCCATCCCAAGGTGATCGAAGCGGTCAAGGCACAGCTCGACCGTTTCACCCACACCTGCCACCAGGTCGTGCCCTATGAGAGCTATGTGCGGCTGGCAGAGCGGCTGAACGCCATGCTGCCCGGCAAGTTCGAGAAGAAGACGATCTTCGTCACCACCGGCGCCGAGGCGGTCGAGAACGCCATCAAGATCGCCCGCAACGCCACCGGACGCCCGGCGGTCATCGCCTTCGCCGGCGGCTTCCATGGCCGCACCTTCATGGGCATGGCGCTGACCGGCAAGGTCGTGCCCTACAAGGTCGGCTTCGGCGCCATGCCGGGCGACGTCTACCACGCGCCGTTCCCGGTGCCGCTGCACGGTGTATCGGTTGCCGATTCGCTGGCCGCGCTCGACCGGCTGTTCAAGGCCGATGTCGATCCGGCCCGCGTCGCCGCCATCATCGTCGAGCCTGTGCAGGGCGAGGGCGGCTTCTACGAGGCGCCGCGCGAATTCCTGAGTGCGCTGCGTAAGCTGTGCGACCAGCACGGCATGCTTTTGATCGCCGACGAGGTGCAGACCGGCTTTGCCCGCACCGGCAAGATGTTCGCCATGGATCACCATGAAGTCGCCGCCGACATCACCACCATGGCCAAGAGCCTGGCTGGCGGCTTCCCGTTGTCGGCCGTCACCGGCCGCGCCGAGATCATGGATGCGCCCGGCCCCGGTGGCCTCGGCGGCACCTATGGCGGGAGCCCGATCGGCGTTGCCGCCGCGCACGCGGTTCTCGACGTGATCGAGGACGAAAAGCTGTGCGACCGCGCCAACACGCTGGGCGCGCGGTTGAAGCAGCGCCTGCAGTCGATCCGCGACGACGTGCCCGAGATCGTCGACATCAGGGGCCTTGGCTTCATGAACGCGGTCGAGTTCAACGACGTCAAGAAGGGCCTGCCCTCGGCCGAGATCGCCAACGCCATCCGGCTGAAGGCGCTCGACAAGGGTCTGATCCTGCTGACCTGCGGCGTCTACGGCAACGTCATCCGCTTCCTCGCGCCGATCACCATCCAGGACGAGGTCATGAACGAGGCGCTCGACATCCTGGAAAGCTCGATCCGCGAAGTCTGCGCTGCCTGAACCTCTTTACCTCTCCCTCGTGGGGAGGTCGGACCGCAGGTCCGGGTGGGGGCTTGGCGCCGACCCCCACCCCGCTGCTTCGCAGCGACCTCCCCACAAGGGGGAGGGTAAGTACCGTCAGGGGCTCTGTAGCCAAGCGGGAATGTCCTGCTTGGCATGCAGCACCCGCCACACATCGATATGGTCTGGCTGCTCCAGATAGAAGACCAGATATGGATAGCGCTTGAGTTGCACGCTGCGCAGACCAGGCAATCCGATTTCGTAGGCAAATCGAAGAGAGCCAGATCCTGGATGGCTCGCGATCAGCTTGTAGGCGTTTTGAAGCGCTTCGACGTAGCCCAATGCCACATGCGAACCAACTTCGCGCGCATAGTAGTCAACAGCGTCCCCGACGTCCCGCAGAGCAATGCTTCGAGGAAGAATTGCCTTTGTGGCCACTTAAATTATTGGCCCTGCGCTCGTTCTCGCAGCGCGGCGAAATAGTCATCATCAACGGGAGCACCCGGCGCCGATGATGCACCCTCAAGCAGGAGACCGCGCAGATGTTGACGGTCCTGATCGTGGCGGATCAACTCGCGCACATACTCGCTACTCGTGCCGTAGCCGCGATCCGTCACTTGCTGATCGACAAAATGCTTCAAGCTGTCGGGCAGTGAGATATTCATGGTGCTCATTCGGCCATTTTATGGCCTATGGCAAAAATTGGCAATCCTACGCTCTGGCCTTGGCCGGTTCCATGTCTTGAAACGCTGCCAGTGCCGCCTTCAGCTCATCCGGTCCAGCCGCCACCGTTTCCGGCGTCGGTGAGAAACCGGCGCCCAGCATCTTGCGGCCAAGCATGTGGTCGCCGGGCCGGTTGACGGATTCGATGCCGAGCAGCCGGTCGCCGGCATAGTGATAGATGGAGAACTTGTTCTCGGGCAGGTCGCCCAGCACGACGTGGCTGTCGCCGCCGGCGGTCAGTCCGACCATCTGCAATTTCATGTCGCCAATGTCGGACCAGAACCACGGCACCGCAGAATAGCCGTCCGCATGGCCAGTTATGGTGCGCGCCGCAAGGCGGGCCTGGTCGGTAGCGTTCTGCACCGATTCCAGCCGCAAATCGCCGCCGGTGAACCAGTGCCGGTAGGAGGCGGCGTCGCCGATGGCCAGGATTTCTGGCACGGAACTGCGCATTTGGTGATCGACACGGATGCCGTTGGCGACAGCAAGGCCGGCTTCCTGCGCCAGTTCGACATTAGGCACGGCGCCGATGCCGACGATGACCATACGCGCCCGCAACCTTTCACCTGACGAAGTGATCGCGGCAGTGACATGGCCGTTTTCGCCTTCGAGCCTTGCAATCGAGGTGCCGGTGAGGATGCGCACGCCGGTCGCTTCCAGGCGCTGGCGGACATGGCTTGCCACCACCGGCGCTACGGCGCGGCCGAGCAGCCGGTCGACCGCTTCCACCACCGTCACCGTGCGGCCGGCCGCCCGCAGCGTCGCGGCGATCTCCAGCCCGATGAAGCCGCCGCCGAGGATGACGACATCTTCGCTCTGAGCGCTCAATTCGCGGATCAGCCGCGCATCGGCCAGCGAACGCAGCGACAAAACGCCCGACAGATCCGAGCCAGGCAGCGGCAGGACGCGCGGGCGCGATCCGGTTGCCAGGATCAGATGGTCGAAGGCAAGCGTGCCGCCGCCTGATATCTCCAGGCTGCGGCCTCCGGCATCGATACGCTCGATCCGCACGCCCGGCCGGTAGTCGATGGCGCTGCCGGTATAGAAGGCCTCGCCCCGAAGCGGTTGCGGTTTGGCCTCGGCATCCTTGATGAAGGTCTTCGACAGCGGCGGCTTGTGGTAGGGCAGTTCGTTCTCGTCACCGACGAGGATCACCGGTCCGTCATAACCGTCCTCGCGCAGACTGGCGGCCGCTTGCACGCCCGCATGACCCGCACCGACAATGACCACGCCGTTCTTCATTGCGTCCCAAATCCTGATTCGACCCTAGGATCTCTCGGCAAGCGGCAATTGTCTGGCGCCGCCACAAGAGAGCGTTTGCGGGTCGCACCCGGAACGGTGGCTGTCAATCGTACAGTTCGGCGGCGAAGTCGGTACAGCCAGGGCATAAAGTTGACTGTTGTAGTTTAGAATAATTCTAAACTATTGTTTCAATTGGCTTTTCCCGTAGATTTTCGTTGACTTCCGCCGACGTCGAAGCTTTATGGAAGCCTGCGCAATGGCGCATCCCTTTGATGTCTGGGCCTTGAACCCGTTCGATTGGAGGCATTTTGGTGTCTTTCTTCCCCGAACCGCGCAGTGACGCGGCAAGTCTTGGCGCTTTTGGCAACGACATGGCCCAACGCCGGTCGCCGCGCGCGCCGCTTATGGAATTTCCGAAAAACTGGAGACCGATAATGACAGCACGATATGGCGGCAGGCTGGCGGCGATTGGTGCCACGGCGCTGCTGACGGCGGCGGTGTTTGTGCTGCCTGCCAAGGCGGAAACCGACGCGAAAGCGGTCATCAAGACCTATTCCGATATCGCGCTTGCCAAATACCAGGATTCGCTGACCACGGCGCAGGCGCTCGACAAGGCGGTCGACGTGCTGCTCGCCAAGCCTTCGGCGGAAGCGCTCAAGGCCGCCCGCGAAGCTTGGAAGGCCGCGCGCGTCCCCTACCAGCAGACCGAGGTCTACCGCTTCGGCAACAAGATCGTCGACGACTGGGAAGGCGAGGTGAATTCCTGGCCGCTGGATGAAGGCCTGATCGACTATGTGGCCAAGAGCTACGGTACGGAATCGGACACGAATTCGCTCTATACGGCCAATGTGATCGCCAACAAGGAAATCGAGATCAACGGCAAGAAGGTCGATGCCTCGAAGCTTTCGCCGGAATTCCTCTCCGGCACGCTGCAGCAAGCCGGCGGCGTCGAGGCCAATGTCGCCACCGGCTATCACGCTATAGAATTCCTGCTCTGGGGCCAGGACCTGCACGGCACCGGCCCGGGCGCCGGCGAGCGACCCTACACCGACTACGATCTCAAGAATTGTACCGGCGGCAATTGCGATCGCCGTGCCGAGTACCTGAAATCAGCAACGACCCTTCTGGTTTCGGATCTGCAGAAGATGGTCAAGGACTGGAAGGAAGACGGCGCGGCGCGCAAGAACCTGGTCGAGGGCGAGCCGAACACGGCGATCTCGGTCATCTTCACCGGCATGGGCTCGCTGTCCTACGGCGAACTGGCCGGCGAACGCATGAAGCTCGGCCTGTTGCTGCACGACCCGGAAGAGGAGCATGACTGCTTCTCCGACAACACCTACAATTCGCATCTCTATGACGCGATCGGCATCCGGGCCGCCTACATTGCCAATTACACGCGCCTCGACGGTACCGTCGTTTCCGGAGCTTCGGTGCATGACATGGTCAAGGCCGCCGATCCGGCGATCGACAAGGAACTGTCCGACAAGCTCGATGTCACCGTCGCCAGGATGGAAGCAATCAAGGTGCGGGCGGAAGCCGGCGAGGCCTACGACCAGCAGATCGCCGAGGGCAACACGGCAGGAAACGCCACCGTGCAGGCGGCGATCGACGCCCTGATCGACCAGACAAAGTCGATCGAACGCGCCGTCGGCTCGCTGAAACTCAATGCCATCGCCTTCGAGGGCTCCGACAGCCTCGACGCACCTGACAAGGTGTTCAAGTAAGCGCCGAAACCTGGAGCCTGGTTCGAAGCTGATAATCGGCTCCGGAATGGGCTCCGGGACCTAAACAAGCCACACGGCGCGGGAGGCGCCGTCAGCCATCCGGGCACTGTAAATGCTGATCTGCCATTGCAACATCATCACCGAGAGGGAGATCGAGCAGACGATCGTCGGGCTGCTGGACCAGGACCCCTGGCAACTTATCGTTCCGGCCAAGGTCTACCACTCGATGCAGAAGCGTGGCCGCTGTTGCGGCTGCTTCCCAAATGTGGTCGAAACGATCATTCGGGTCACCGAAAATTACCACGCCCGCTCGGAGGCGAGCGGCGTGGATGTCGTTTCACATCTGGATCGCGTCAGAGGCCTGCGCGTCCAATACGGGAGCAGAACCCATGAAAGGCGAAATTCAGATCATCGAGCGGCTTAACGAGGCTCTTTTCCTGGAGCTCGGAGCGGTCAATCAGTATTGGGTGCATTTCCGTCTGCTGGAGGATTGGGGGTACACGAAGCTGGCCAAGAAGGAGCGGGCAGAATCGATCGAGGAGATGCACCACGCCGACAAGCTCATCGCCCGCATCATCTTCCTTGAAGGCCATCCGAACCTGCAGTCCGTGGCGCCGCTGCGCATCGGGCAGAACGTCAAGGAGGTGCTCGAATCCGACCTTGCCGGCGAATATGACGCGCGCACGGCCTACAAGCGTTCCCGCGAGATCTGCCACGAGATTGGTGATTACGTGACGATGAAACTGTTTGAGGACCTGCTGGCTGACGAGGAAGGTCACATCGACTTCCTCGAGACGCAGCTCGACCTTCTCGCCTCGATCGGCGAGGAGAAGTACGGCCAGCTCAACGCCGACGCGGCCAACGAGGCGGAGTAAAGGCATGCGGGAATGCGGCGCCTGCTAGAACTCCTGCGCCGCTTGCGGCGGGCCGACGGCTCGCCGCTTCTCCCGAGAAGACCAGCCGGATCGGCTGGTCGGCGCTACGCCATTCTCGTGCTGGCGCTCACATCGTCCGCGATTGCCGGCGAGATTCAGCCAGCTGGCCTCGCCACCACGCGCATCGACCTCGATGCCAAGGATCAGGCGCGCGTCACCGCCGTCACCAGGCCGACCACGGATTTCTCCAAGCCCGAGCCGTTCGAACTGATGCAAGGCGGCGCCGGCACGTCACGGAAGGACATCAGCCGTGAGTCCTTCTCGCAATCCTCGGCCAACATCACCTTCGAGGAAGAGGGCACTTTCAAGCTCGGCAACGCCTTGTTCCGCAAGAACTGGGTGTCGTCGCCATCCTCGACGCAGGCGTCGGACGGGCTTGGTCCGCTGTTCAACGAACGCGCCTGCCAGAACTGCCATCTGAAGGACGGCCGCGGCCGCCCGCCGCAAGGCGTCACCGGCTCCACTTCGATGTTCCTGCGGCTGGCGCGCGACGCCAGCAGCGCCGAGGAAAAGTCGGCTCTTGCCGACCACCAGATGCTCAATTTTCCCGACCCGGTCTATGGCACGCAGTTGCAGGAACTGGCCGTGCCCGGCTTGCGAGGCGAGGGCCGGATGCATGTCGACTATCAGGAACGGCAGGCGACGCTGGCGGACGGCACGATGGTTTCCCTGCGCAAGCCCAGCTACTCCGTCGCCGATCTCGCCTATGGGCCGCTCGATCCGCGCACCACGCTGTCGCCGCGCCTGACGCCGCCGATGATCGGCCTAGGCCTGATCGAGCAGATCGCGCCGGCTGATATTCTGGCCCATGCCGATCCGGACGATTTGGACGGTGATGGCATTTCCGGCAAGGCGAACATCGTGCGTGAGGGGCTGACTGGCGAATTGACGCTTGGCCGTTTCGGCTGGAAGGCGCAGACCGCGACGATCCGTCAGCAGGCGGCGGATGCCTTCGCCGGCGATATCGGCATCTCGACGCCGGAAGAACCAAGACACTGGGGCGACTGCAGCGCTGCAGAAGCAGAATGCCTCGCAATGCCGAATGGCGTGCAGGCGCGCCTCGGTCCGGTCGAAGCGCCACCGCCGGTGATGGATCTCGTCACCTTCTATTCGCAGAACCTGGCCGTGCCGGCGCGCCGTGACCTCGCCGTGCCTGAGGTGCTCGCCGGCAAGCAGCTCTTCTACGAGATCGGCTGCGTTGCCTGCCACACGCCGAAATTCGTCACCCGCCGCGATGCGCCTGACAAGGCGCAGGCCTTCCAGCTGATCTGGCCGTATTCCGACTTCCTGCTGCACGACATGGGTCCCGATCTGGCCGATGGGCAGGCGGTGGGCGATGCGACGGGCAGCGAGTGGCGCACCCCGCCGCTGTGGGGCATCGGCCTCACCGAGACCGTCAACGGCAATTCCTTCTTTCTGCACGACGGCCGCGCGCGCAGCTTGACCGAGGCGATCCTGTGGCATGGTGGCGAGGCGCAAAAGGCGCGCGACCGCTTTGCCGCCGCCAATGCGGCCGAGCGCGATGCGCTGGTCAAATTCCTGGAGTCACTGTGATGCTGAAGCGCCCTGCACTGGTTCTCGTTCTGCCGCTGGCTCTGCTCGGCGTTTTCCCGGCCTCGGCGGCGGTGAAAGCTTCCGACATCATCCAGCGGGCGATCGACGGTTTTGTCCGCCCGGCCTATGCCGACCTGGACCGGCATGCCGAAACCCTGACGAAGGCGATGCACACGCTTTGCGAGGCGCCCTCGCCAGGGGAACTCGACGCGGCGCGGGCCGAGTTTTCGGCCACGGTCTATTCCTGGTCGTCGGCCGAAATCATCGGTTTCGGGCCGATCAAGGAGAACAATCGGCTGGAGCGCATCCTCTATTGGCCGGATCGCAAGAGCATCGGCCTCAAACAGGTGCAGGCGGCGCTGTCGGACAAGGACCCGACCGCCACCGATCCTGCACAGCTCGCCGGCAAGAGCGTCGCCATGCAGGGGCTCGGCGCGCTGGAATTCGTGCTTTTCGGCGACGGCGCCGACGCGCTGTCGGGCAAGGACGATCCCTATCGCTGCGCCTATGGCGCGGCGGTTGCCGGCAACATCGAAACCATGGCTGGTGAGGTCAGCGCCGCCTGGAACAAGCCGGACGGCTTTGCCGTGCTCTGGGCCAATCCGGGGCCGCAGAACCCGCTCTACCGCGACGGCAACGAAGCGGTGACCGAGCTGGTCGGTGTCTTCATCAACGAGCTGGAGATGGTGAGGGATGTCCGCCTGAAAGGTTTCCTTGGCGGCAAGGCCGAGGCGGACAAGCCGAAACAGGCGATCTACTGGCGGTCGCAAAACACCGCCAATGCGCTGGCCGGAAATCTCGCCGGCATCGATGCGCTGTTCCAGGCCTCGAAGCTTGGCGATGCGCTGCCGCCCGGTGCGCGCTGGATGGCGGAATCCATCCACATCCAGCTGGTCAACGGCGTCGCCACCGCGAAATCGATCCAGGGTCCCATCGACAAGACGCTCGCCGACCCGTCGCAGCGCGAGAAGCTCGAGCATTTCGCGCTGATCAGCTCCAGCCTGTCGACCCTCATCGGCACCAGGCTGACCGCCGAATTCGGGCTGACCGCCGGCTTTTCGTCGCTGGATGGGGACTGAGCATGATCCCGAAAAGTGGAAGCCGGTTTTCGGAAACGATCATGCTCAAGAAGAGTAGAGAGAGCATGCGTACGCCGCTGATCGATCGCCGGGATTTCCTGAGAGCCGCGGGCATCGGCTTCGTCGCCGCAATGACGCCGTCTGCCTGGGCGAAGACGCTTGCTGCCGACGCCGTCTTCGCCACCGCTTTCGTCAAGCGTGACGGCGGTTTTGGCGCTGCCGTCCTGTCGGAGGCCGGCAAGGTGCTGCATGCGATCGACCTGCCCGATCGCGGCCATGACGTCACCTTCGATCCCATATCGAAACGCTCGGTGGTCTTCGCCCGCCAGCCCGGTACCTTCGCCGTGGTGTTCGACCACACCGGGCGCGATGCCCCGCAGACCATCGCCAGCATCACCGGCCGACATTTCTTCGGTCACGGCATGTTCTCGCCCGACGGCGCGCTGCTCTATGCCACGGAGAATGATTTCGACAACGCGGCCGGCGTCGTCGGCGTCTACGATGCGCGGGCGAAATTCAGCCGCATCGGCGAATTCCCGACCTATGGCATGGGGCCGCACGAGCTTCTGCTCATGGGCGACGGCCGGACGATCGCGGTCGCCAATGGCGGCATCGAGACCCATCCCGACTATGGCCGCGCCGAGCTCAACATCGCCACCATGAAGCCGTCCTATGTGCTCATAGACCGCGTCACCGGCGACCTCATCGAAAAGCATGAATTGCCGGCTTCCCTGCACCAGCTGTCGATCCGCCATATGGACACCGACCCATCCGGCACAGTCTGGTTCGGCTGCCAGTATCGGGGGCCGGGCACCGATCGTCCGCTGCTGGTCGGCCGCGCCGCGCGCGGCAAGGAGTTGCAGCTTCTCGACATGCCGCAGGACGTATTGTCCGGCTTCCGCAACTATATCGGCTCGGTCGCCGCCAATGCGACAGCCGGCACCGTCGCCGTCTCGTCGCCGGAAGGCAATTCGCTTGTCGTGATCGACGCCGCCAGCGGCCGGGTCGTCTCGACCAGCGCGCTGGTCGAGGTCTGCGGCCTGGCGCCGGATGGATCGGGCTTCATGGCCACCACCGGCGCCGGTGAGATCATCGAGGGCAGCGGCGCGACACGGGTGGAACCGGACTATGTCTGGGACAACCACATGCTGCGCATCGAACAGGTCTGACAGCGCGCGCTGGCGGAACCGAAGCCGCTTAACAAATTATGCTTGCGGTGGCGCGCCTTGGCGGGCACAGGGAGGTGTTTCTCGGAACCGGTTGCTTCATGAAAGTGCTTGCCATCGACTGTGCCGCCAGCCTCTGCGCCGCCTGCGTCTACGACGTGGCGGCCGGGCGGGAGCTTGGCCGCGCGGTGCTCGATCTCGGCAAGGGCCATGCCGAGCACCTGATGGCCGTCATCGCCGAGGCGCTGAAGGCGGGCGAAACTGACTATCCGGGTCTTGGCGCCATTGCCGTTTCCGTCGGCCCCGGTTCCTTCACCGGTCTGCGCGTCGGTGTCTCGACCGCACGCGGCCTGGCGCTGGCGTTGAAAATTCCGGCGATCGGCGTGACGACGCTCGAAGCGCTGGCCGCCGAGGCCGCGGTGGCATTTCCCGGCCGTGCCGTGCTGGCGGCGCTCGATGCCGGCCGCGACGAAATCCATGCAGCGCTCTACGATAAAGCGTTAGTTTTGACTTACGGTCCGGCGGTGGCGACACTGCCGGAAGCCAGTGCCTTGGCGAGCGAAGCCTCTGCGGTGCTTGCCGGCACTGCGGCGGCACAGATCGCCGCGTTGGTGGGCCGACTTTCCGATATCGGGCCTCAGGCGCCGACCGCTGATATTCTCACCTACGCCCGTCTGGCTGCCGCCAAAGGCGAGGGCGAAAGGCCGAAACCACTTTACCTGCGCGGCGCGGATGCAAAGCCGCAGGCCGGATTTATTCTTTCGAGGCAACCGAATTAATGCGCATACCTTTTCTCCAGCCGCGTCGTCGGGACTATGCTCTCGAGCCGCTCAGGATCACCGACAGCCCCGCGGTCTCGGTGCTGCATCGCGAGGATTTCGTCCGTCCGTGGACTGATGGCGAATTCGCAGCCCTGCTCGAGCAGGACACCGTCTTCGGCTACGCCGCGCGCGAGACCGGGCAGGGCGCCAAGCCGCCCGTCGGCTTCGTTCTGGCCCGTCTGGCCGCCGGCGAGGGCGAGATCCTGACAGTCGCGGTGGCGCGATCGCACCGGCGCCAGGGACTGGGCTGGCAGTTGATGGATGCGGTGCTGCGCGAACTGCATGTGCAGCGCGCCGAAGCGCTGTTCCTCGAGGTCGACGAGACCAATGTCGCCGCGATCGCCCTCTACCGCCGGCTGGGCTTCCGCGAAGTCGGCAAGCGGCCGGATTACTACAGGTCGCCCGATCGTGGGCCGACCGGCGCGCTTGTCATGCGCCGCGATCTTCGCTAGCGAGAGATCGGGTAGGACCAGGACGAAATGATCGGAAAAATCAGGATTTTCCTGGCCCTGGGCCTTGTCGTCGCCGGTTCGCTGGTTCTTGTGCCGTTGCAGATCCTGTCGATGAAGACTGGCTGGTGGCCGGAAACCGTCATTCTCAAGGTCTGGCACAGGCTGATCCTCAGGGCGCTCGGCATGCGCGTCCACGTCAATGGGGCGCTGTCCGACAAAAGGCCTCTGCTGGTTGCCGCAAACCACATCTCCTGGACCGACATCATGGTGCTGGGCTCCTTTGCCGATGTGAAATTCATCGCCAGGGCTGATATGGAAGGCTGGCCGCTGATCGGCATGCTGTCGAAGCTGCAGCGCACCGTCTTCATCGAGCGCGAACGCAAGCGTTCGTCCGGCGACCAGGCAAGCGAGATCGCCAGCCGCATGGCCAAGGGCGATGCCATGGTGCTGTTCGCCGAGGGGTCGACCGGTGACGGCAATGCCGTCCTGCCCTTCAAGAGTACGCTGTTCGGCGCCGCCTCGATGGCGATTTCGGAGGGCGCGGCCGAGCAGGTGTTCATCCAGCCGGTGGCGATTGCCTATACGCGCCTGCATGGCGTGCCGCTCGGCCGCCGCCACCGGCCGATATCGGCCTGGATCGGCGACGAGGATCTGATGCCGCATCTCAAGGTGCTGATGGCGGAAGGCGCGCTCGACGTCGAGGTGCATTTCGGCGAGCCGATCGCCTTTGCCAAGGGCACGAACCGCAAGGAAACGGCCAGGCTGATGGAAGGCCAGGTGCGCGAGATGATGCAGGCGGCACTCGCCGATCCGCGCCCGAGCCGCTAGCCCAAGCCCAACGCCTGCGGTTGTGTGCCGAGAATCGTCTGTTTTTTGTCACGGAAAGGCGCTAGAAGCCGCCGGATGGACTTGAACACGATCGAAAACGACAACATTGGCGCCCCGGCCGGAGAGCCGGCGGCGCGCGCCACGGCAGCGAAGAAGGTCTTCATCAAGACCTATGGCTGCCAGATGAACGTCTATGATTCACAGCGCATGGGCGATGCGCTGGCCGCCGACGGCTACACCGCGACCGATGCCATCGACGAGGCCGACCTGGTCCTGCTCAACACCTGCCATATCAGGGAGAAGGCGGCCGAAAAGGTCTATTCCGAGCTCGGCCGCATCCGCGACATGAAGGCGGAACGCGCGAGTGCCGGCCGCGAAATGCTGATCGGCGTCGCCGGCTGCGTGGCGCAGGCCGAAGGCGCCGAGATCATCAGGCGCTCGCCGGCCGTCGACCTGGTCATCGGCCCGCAGACCTATCACCGTCTGCCCGACGTGCTGGCGCGGGTGCGCGGCGGCGAGAAGATCGTCGAGACCGACTACGCCATCGAGGACAAGTTCGAGCATCTGCCGCAGCCAAAGCGCGCCGAGGTCATCAAGCGCGGCGTCACCGCCTTCCTCACCGTGCAGGAAGGCTGCGACAAGTTCTGCACCTTCTGCGTCGTGCCCTATACCAGGGGCTCGGAAGTGTCGCGTCCGGTGGCGCAGATCGTCGCGGAGGCTGAGCGTCTGGCCGATGCCGGCGTGCGCGAGGTGACGCTGCTTGGCCAGAACGTCAATGCCTGGCACGGCCAGGGCGACAATGGCGAGGAATGGGGCCTTGGCCGCCTGCTGTTCCGGCTGGCCGAAATTCCCGGCCTGGCGCGCCTGCGCTACACCACCAGCCATCCGCGCGACATGGACGACGAACTGATCGCAGCCCACCGCGACCTGCCGTCGCTGATGCCCTATCTGCATCTGCCGGTGCAATCGGGGTCCGACCGCATTCTCAAGGCGATGAACCGCAGGCATACGGCCAGGGATTATCTGGCGCTGCTCGACCGGATCCGCACTGCCCGGCCCGATATCGCGCTGTCCGGCGACTTCATCGTCGGCTTCCCCGGCGAGACGGAGGCCGATTTCGAGGCGACCATGGAACTGGTGCGCCAGGTGAACTACGCCTCGGCCTTTTCGTTCAAATACTCGCCGCGCCCCGGCACGCCGGGCGCCGAAATGGCCGATCATGTGCCCGAAACGGTCAAGGACGAGCGCTTGCAGCGCCTGCAGGCACTGCTCTTGAAGCAGCAGCAGGATTTCGGTTCGAGCCTGGTCGGCAGCACCATCGACACGCTGATCGAGAAGCCTGGCCGACAGGCCGGCCAGAAGGTCGGCCGCTCACCTTGGCTGCAGCCGGTTATTGTTGATGAAAAGGCCGGCGAAATCGGTGACATTATCCAGGTGCGAATCACGAAGACGGGCTACAATAGCCTGTTCGCCGAATTGGCCTGATGGTCTCGGCAGATGAGGAGAGACGGTTGAGCGCAGCAGAGCTGAAGAACCTGCCCCCGGTACCGGCATCTGGGGCTTCTGACATGGCGCACATCGTTCTGACTTTCGACAACAACAAGCTTGCCAGCGCCCTTTACGGTCAGTTCGACGAGAACCTCGCCCGGCTCGAGCAGAAGCTCGGCGTCGACATCCGCTCGCGCGGCAACCAGTTGACCATCAAGGGGTCGGCTTCAGCCGCCGAACAGGCGCGCCGCGCCTTGGACAACCTCTACGGGATTCTGCAGAAGGGCGTCGATATCGGCCAGTCCGACGTCGATGGCGCCGTGCGCATGGCGGTCGCAGCCGACGATCAGCTGACGCTGCCGACGCTGGAGCGCAAGGGCAAGGTCTCCGCCGCCCAGATCGCCACCCGCAAGAAGACCATTTATGCCCGTTCGCTGAACCAGGACGCCTATATGCGGGCGCTGGAGCGGTCTGAACTGGTGTTCGGCATCGGTCCGGCCGGCACCGGCAAGACCTATCTGGCGGTGGCGCATGCTGCGATGCTGCTCGAGCGCGGCATGGTCGAGCGCATCATCCTGTCTCGACCGGCCGTCGAGGCCGGTGAGCGGCTGGGCTTCCTGCCGGGCGACATGAAGGAAAAGGTCGATCCCTATCTGCGGCCGCTCTATGACGCGCTCTACGACATGATGCCGGCCGACAAGGTCGAGCGCGCCATTGCCGCGGAAGTCATTGAAATCGCGCCGCTCGCCTTCATGCGCGGCCGCACGCTGGCGCATGCCGCTGTCATCCTCGACGAGGCGCAGAACACCACGCCGATGCAGATGAAGATGTTCCTGACGCGTCTCGGCGAGAACTCGCGCATGATCGTCACCGGCGATCCGACGCAGATCGACCTTCCGCCGAGCACCAAATCGGGCCTGGTCGAAGCACTGCGTGTCCTTGACGGTGTGGCCGGCGCGGTCACCGTACGCTTCAACGATGTCGACGTCGTTCGCCATCCGCTGGTGGCGGAAATCGTCAGGGCTTATGACCGCGACGCCAAGCTGGCGCGCGGCCTCGGCGCCGAGAATTGATTTTGACGACGCGGCTTCATGCCTGAGGACAATTTATCCGGCGACGGGGGTCTCCCCGTCGACATCGATATATCGGTCGAAGCGGGTGACTGGCCCGATGAGGCCAGCCTGACGCGGCTGGTCGATCGCGCGGTTAGCGCTGCTTTCGCCGAGACCGGCGTGACGGGCCATTCCGAGCTCAGCGTCGTTTTTTCCGACGACGCCCATATCCGGATCCTCAACGCCGAATGGCGCGGCAAGGACAAACCCACCAACGTCTTGTCTTTCCCGGCTTTTCCGTTTGTGGAAGGTGGGCCACTGCCGCCGATGCTGGGCGATATCGTGCTCGCCGCTGAGACGGTTTCACGCGAAGCGGCTCTGGAAGACAAGCCCGTGCAGAACCATATCACCCATCTCGTCATCCACGGCCTGCTGCATTTGCTGGGCCATGATCACGAGACCGACGCCGAGGCCGAGGAGATGGAAGCCATCGAGCGCGCAGCGCTCGCAAGGCTTGCCATTCCCGATCCCTACGCGTAACTACATCTGACAATTGACCGGACGACGATGAACGACAAACCAGAGACTGCCGCCCGCCCCGACGCCGGCAGTGCGCCCAAGGCTTCCGACACGTCGGAAGAGGGATCAAGTCCGAGTACCGTAACCGGCAGCGCTGCCAGCGAGCCTTCGCCTGCCGGACCGTCCCTGTTCGACCGTGTTTTGGGCCTGTTTCGGCAACGCAACGGCACCAGCCTGCGCGAGGAAATCGCCGGCGCGCTGGCCGAAACGGCGAGCGATGCCGAATCCTTCTCGCCTGGCGAGCGCGCCATGCTCAACAACATCCTGCGGCTGCGCGAGGTGCGCGTCGAGGACGTCATGGTGCCGCGCGCCGACATCGAGGCGGTCGAGATCACCACGACGCTCGGCGACCTCCTGGGCACGTTCGAACAGTCCGGCCATTCCCGCATGCCGGTCTATTCCGAGACGCTCGATGATCCGCGCGGCATGGTCCATATCCGCGACGTGCTCGCTCACATCACCAAGCTCGCGCGCGTCAAGAAGGGCCGCACGACCAGGAAGACGCCCGTCGCGACGCAGCTTGATCTTGCCCAGGTCGACCTAGCGCGCACCATCGGCGAGCTCAATCTGATCCGCCAGGTTCTGTTCGTGCCGCCCTCGATGCTTGCTTCCGACCTGATGGGCCGCATGCAGACGACGCGCACGCAGATGGCGCTGGTCATCGATGAATATGGCGGCACCGACGGACTTGTCTCGCTCGAGGACATCGTCGAAATGGTCGTCGGCGACATCGAGGACGAGCATGACGATGACGAGCCGATGATCACCCAGGCTGGTGACGGCGTCTTCATCGTCGACGGCAAGGCCGAGATCGACGAGGTCGCCAAGATGATCGGCGAGGATTTCGCCGCCGGCGAACATGGCGAATATGTCGATACGATCGGCGGCATGATCTTCAACACGCTCGGCCGCGTGCCGGCGCGGGGCGAGGTGGTGCAGGCCATTCCAGGCTTCGAGTTCCACGTGCTCGATGCCGATCCGCGCCGCGTCAAGCGCGTGCGCATCGTGCAGAGCCAGAAGGGCGAACGCCGCCGGCGCGCCACCGCGCGCACCGAACAGGCCTGAGTTTCCGCTGCCGATGACGGTGGACGACCCATTCAAGCACTCAAGCCTGGGGTCCGGTGTCTTCTGCAGGGATCCTCGCGCAGCACTGGCGTGGCTCGAAGCGGCTTTCGGCTTCGAACGCAGCATGGTGGTCAGCGATGCCGACGGAAAGCTTGTCCACGCCGAGATGCGGTACGGCGACTGCACCATCATCGTCGATTCCGAATGGAGCGATTACGTCGCGAGCCCGGCTTCGGTCTCGGGCAAGAACACGCAGTCTGTCTATGTCAGGCTCAAGGACGGCCTGGATGCGCATTGCGAACGGGCGCGGGCGGCCGGCGCCGACATAATCCAGGAGCCGACGGACCAGTTCTACGGCGAACGCCAGTACCGGGCCCGTGATCCCGAGGGCCATGTCTGGACCTTCAGCCAGCCCATCCGTTCCGTTTCCCGCGAAGAGGCCGAGCGGTTGAGTGGTCTCAGCATCGAGGGCTGGCATCGATAGAGGGTGATCGGGTCATTGCGACTGGCAGGTCGGCGTTTGGAGCGCGGGCCGCGGCCTGATAAATCTTGCGTCCTGATTCGCGCGACTCGGAAGTATGCATGGAGCGCCTGGCCGGCCGGATAATTCTGCTTTGGGGTTGGCGGCGTGCGCTCGTGGCCTTTCTGGCTGGAGCACTGGCGGTGCTTGGCCAGGCGCCCTACGATTTCTTCGCCGCCTGCTTCATTTCGTTTCCGTTGCTGGTGTGGCTGCTCGATGGCGCGACCGGCGAAGCCTCGGGTAGCCTGTTTCGGCGATTGCGGCCGGCCTTCGCCGTCGGCTGGTGGTTCGGCTTCGGCTATTTCCTCGCCGGTCTCTGGTGGATCGGCTCGGCGCTGCTCGTCGAGGCCGACGAGTTTGCCTGGGCGCTTCCCTTCGCCGTGGTCGGCATTCCGTTCGCGCTCGCCTTTTTCTACGGCTTCGCCACGATGGTCGCCCGGCTCCTGTGGAGCAGCGATATCGGCCGCATCGCCGCCCTTGCCTTCGGTTTCGGACTGACCGAGTGGCTGCGCGGCTTCCTGTTCACCGGTTTTCCCTGGAATGCCGTCGGCTACGCGGCAATGCCGGTGCCTCTTCTCATGCAGAGCGTCTCGGTGACCGGCATGATCGGCATGAACGCGCTTGCCGTGTTTCTTTTCGCGTTGCCGGCGCTGCTGGCGGCGCGCCGGCATCTTCGCCTGGGCGCCGCACTGTTCGTCCTGCTTGCCTCAGCCCATGTCGGTTTCGGCTATGTCAGGCTCGCCGCTCCTGAAAAGCCGGCGGAGCGCAGCCTGGATGTCCGCATCGTCCAGCCTTCCGTCGACCTCAGTGAAAAATGGGACGCCTCGGTGCGCGACCGCATCTTCGCCACCTTGCTTGGCCTGTCCGCCAAGGCGCCGGACCCCGGTCACGGCAAGCCGCAGCTCATTGTCTGGCCGGAAACCTCGGTGCCGTTCCTCTTCACCGAACGCCCGGATGCCTTGACGGCGCTGGGCGACATGCTGGCCGACGGCCAGATGCTGATCGCCGGCGTCGTTCGCGAGGAAGGCGGCTCGGCGGCCGGCACCGACAGCCGCTATTACAATTCCGTGGTGGCCATCAACGACAAGGGCGAAATCGCCGATGCCGTCGACAAGGTCCATCTGGTGCCGTTCGGCGAATACCTGCCTTTCGCCGACCTGCTCAACCGTTTCGGCATCGCGCAGCTTGTCGCCGGACCGGTGACGTTCGCCGCCGGCAACGAGCGCCATCCCATCACGCTGCCGGGCGGCATCCGTGCCCTGCCTTTTATCTGTTACGAGGTGATCTTTCCCGATCTCGTGGCAGTTGACGCTACGTCAGCACAGCTTATTGTGAACGTTACCAATGATGCCTGGTTCGGGGACACACCGGGACCGTATCAGCATTTCAGGCAGGCCCAGATTCGCGCGGTGGAGAACGGATTGCCCTTGCTGCGTGCTGCCAACAACGGCATCTCGGCCGTCGTCGATCCACACGGACGCATCGTCGATGCGTTGGCGATCGACGCGCGCGGAGCCATTGATGTGAAGGTGCCGATTGCCGGACAGGCGGTCGTTTCCTCGGCCCAGCGGCGCATTAACGGAATGCTGATCATGTTGCTGTTTGCGCTGGTGGGGGCGCTGTTGAACGTAAGGCAAAGGCTACGGGTGAATTGACAGTCGACACATTAGAAACTCATACTGTATCGCCTGAAAATTTCTCGAAGCCGGTGGATCGTCTGTTGGGGCAGTCGCCTCCGGCTTTTTTTGGGCAGGAAAAAAATCACAAAGCCGAAAAAATTCGGCGAGGAAAAAATGACAGAAGAAAACAAGAAGAAACCCAATCCCATCGACATCCACGTTGGAAGCCGCGTCAGACTTCGCCGCAACATGCTCGGAATGAGCCAGGAGAAGCTGGGCGAAAATCTCGGCATCACATTTCAACAGATCCAGAAATATGAAAAGGGCACCAATCGCGTCGGCGCCAGCCGGCTGCAGGCGATAGCGTCCATACTCGGCGTGCCTGTCGCCTTCTTCTTCGAGGACGCGCCGGGCCAGGAAGCGGTGGCCGGCCGTGGCTTTTCCGAGGATGCGTCGATGGCTTTCGCCGTCGAATTCTGCGGCAGTCCCGAAGGCCTTCAGCTCAACCGGGCCTTCGTCAAGATCGCCGACGTCAAGGTGCGCCGCAGGATCATCGACCTGGTGAAGTCGCTCGCCGCCGACGATCTCGACTGACCCTCGATGCGCCTCGAACCGGCGGCATTCGCCGCCGGTGGCACAAGATATCGACATCGACAGTCGTGCCAGGATGGCGGCAACGCTTGACGAGCGGCGCTTTGCCCCGCTAACACGTGGCGCGCCAAAATCGGCAGCCTGCCGATCGTTTTTCAAGAGGGGACACCCGTGACGCGGCAGAATTACTTCTTTACCTCGGAATCCGTTGCCGAGGGCCATCCCGACAAAGTCTGCGACCGGATCTCCGACGAGATTGTCGACCTGGTCTACCGTGAAGCCAAGAAGACCGGCATGGACCCGTGGAAAGTCCGTGTCGCCTGCGAGACGCTCGCGACCACCAACCGCGTCGTCATCGCCGGCGAAGTGCGCGTCCCCGAGACGCTGCTGAAGAAGGACAAGGCCGGCAACATCCTCAAGGATGCCGCAGGCCACCCGGTCGTGAACCCGGCGAAGTTCAAATCCGTCGCCCGCAAGGCGATTCGCGAGATCGGCTACGAGCAGGCGGGCTTCCACTGGAAGACGGCCAAGATCGAGGTTCTCCTGCACGGCCAGTCGCCCGACATCGGCCAGGGCGTCGACAACGCCGCCGACCGCCAGGGCGAGGAAGGGGCCGGCGACCAGGGCATCATGTTCGGCTATGCCTGCCGCGAGACGCCGGACCTGATGCCGGCGCCGATCTACTACAGCCACAAGATCCTCGAACTGCTGGCCGCCGCCCGTCATGAAAACAACGGCGAGGCCGGCAAGCTCGGCCCGGACGCCAAGAGCCAGGTCACCGTCCGCTACATCGACGGCAAGGCCGCCGAGGCGACGCAGATCGTGCTGTCGACCCAGCATCTCGACGCGACCTGGGACTCCAAGAAGGTCCGCAAGGTCGTGGAACCCTATATCCGCGAGGCACTTGGCGATCTCAAGATCGCCGACGATTGCATGTGGTACATCAACCCGACCGGCAAGTTCGTCATCGGCGGCCCGGACGGGGACGCCGGCCTCACCGGCCGCAAGATCATCGTCGACACCTATGGCGGCGCGGCACCGCATGGCGGCGGCGCCTTCTCCGGCAAGGACACCACCAAGGTCGACCGTTCGGCGGCCTATGCGGCGCGCTACCTGGCCAAGAATGTCGTGGCCGCCAAGCTTGCCGACCGCTGCACCATCCAGCTTTCCTACGCCATCGGCGTCGCCCAGCCCCTGTCGGTCTATGTCGACCTGCACGGCACCGGCAAGGTCGACGAGGCAAAGCTCGAGGACGCGCTGCGCAGCGTGATGGATCTGTCGCCGTCAGGCATCCGCCGTCATCTCGACCTCAACAAGCCGATCTACGCCAAGACGTCGTCTTACGGCCATTTCGGCCGCAAGGCCGGCCGTGACGGGTCTTTCTCCTGGGAAAAGACCGATCTCGCCAAGGCGCTCAAGGATGCTGTCGCGGCCTGAGGCCACGACAGATCCCGCGCCGCCCGATGAGCCAGCAAGACAGGCCAAGCCGTGCGACCGAAGCCTTTTTCGGTCGTCGGCGTGGCAAGCCCGTTCGCCCGGCGCAGGCGGCGGCCCTGGAAAGCGGGCTTGACGCCTATAGGCTCGACCTGACGGCTGACGCGCCGTCGGATCTGCGCACTCTGTTCGAGACTGAAGTTTCGACCGTTCGGCTCGAGATCGGTTTTGGCGGCGGCGAACATCTTCTGCAGCGCGCCATCGAGGCGCCGACGACCGGCTTCATCGGCGTCGAGCCCTTCGTCAACGGCATGGCCAAGATGATGATGGCGGTGCGGGCAAGGCCGCTGGCCAATTTGCGGGTTCATGACGACGACGCCACGCGGCTGCTCGACTGGCTGCCGCCGGCCTCGCTCGACGGCATCGATCTTCTCTATCCCGATCCCTGGCCGAAGAAGAAGCACTGGAAGCGGCGTTTCGTCAGTCCGGTCAATCTCGAACGTTTCGCGCGCGTCCTGAAGCCGGGCTCAAAATTCCGCTTCGCGTCCGATATCGACACCTATGTAAACTGGACCTTGCTGCATTGCCGGGCGCATGGCGCCTTCGCATGGCAGGCAGCGGAAGCTGCCGACTGGCACCGCCCCTATGAGGGCTGGCCGGGCACGCGTTACGAGGCGAAGGCCATTCGCGAGGGCCGGCGGCCTGCCTATCTGACCTTTGTCAGGAAATAGGCGGCCTCGAGGATCCTCGCCAGATTTTCAGAAACGGCCGATCCTGTTGAAGATGGCCGGATCCATGCCGAGCTTGCGCAAATCGTCGGCGCGCGGCTTGCGGCCGGCTTCCACGGCGCGCGACGCGGCGACCGCGCTGCCGAATGCGGTGAAGAGATCGCCCAAGGCGGAAAATAGTCTGCGGTTGCTCATGATCTTGTCCTTTCGCGCGCCACCGCCCGCCGCTTCTGTTCGTGTCGTGGCTAACAGATAAGAGCGCCCCGCCGGCTCTCACAGGGGGATTGGCGCATGGTGGCCATGCGCCTGGAGCAATGCTGACGCTGTCAGGGCTTTTGCCGAACCGGCACGGCGGGCTTGAAAGACCGGCCATGTTGGTTTATATCAGCCTCAAATTCTTGGTCGGTATGACGAAGAGTGGGTCCACCCGGTCCCGCTCTTTTTTATTACCTGCCGATAGGTTCGAAACGACAGGTACTTGATGACTGCAACGGCAAGCGAAGGTGACGACCGCATCATCCGCGAAAGCGGCATCGATGCGCGCATTGCGCTGATCGTCCAACCGGTGCTGCGCGGCATCGGCTTTCGCCTCGTGCGGGTGCATCTGTCCGGCCAGAACGGGCTGACGCTGCAGATCATGGCCGAGCGCGAGGACGGCACCATGACCGTCGAGGACTGCGAAGAGGTCAGCCGCGCGGTGTCGCCGGCGCTCGACGTCGATGATCCGATCGAAAAGGCCTATCATCTCGAAGTGTCTTCGCCCGGCATCGACCGGCCGTTGGTGCGCAAATCGGATTTCGTGACCTGGACCGGTCATCTGGTGAAGATGGAAACATCGGTCATCGTCGCCGATCGCAAGCGCTTCAAGGGCAAGATCGCCGAGGCCGGCGAGAACGACGTGCTGATCGAGCGCGACAAGGCGGCCTATGGCGAGGAGCCGACAGTGCGCGTGCCTTACGACGCCATTGCCGAAACCCGGCTGATCCTGACCGACGACCTCATCCGCGATGCGTTGTCGAAGGACAACAGGGCGCGCAAGGAAGCCAAGAAACGTCGCGGCGAACCGGACGATGACGTGCCCGAGGGTGCGGAAGCGGACGCCACGGAAGAACACGAACAGGAAAGTTGATTGAGCTGCCGGGCGCAAAGGTCCGGCAAACAGGCTCGGGAGAAAAAACATGGTTGTAAGCGCCAACAGACTTGAACTGCTGCAGATTGCCGACGCGGTCGCGCGTGAAAAGTCGATCGACAAGTCGATCGTCATCGCCGCCATGGCCGATGCGATCCAGAAGGCGGCGCGTTCGCGATACGGCCAGGAGACCAACATCCGCGCCGACATCAACCCGAACACCGGCGAGATGAAGCTGCAGCGGCTGATGGAAGTGGTCGAAAAGGTCGACGACTACGCGACCCAGATCGCCATTTCCTCGGCCCGCGAGCGCAATCCGGATGCCCAGCTCGGCGACTTCATCGCCGAACAGCTGCCGCCAATGGATTTCGGCCGCATCGCCGCCCAGTCGGCCAAGCAGGTCATCGTGCAGAAAGTGCGCGAGGCCGAGCGTGACCGCCAGTATGACGAATACAAGGACCGCATCGGCGAGATCGTCAACGGCACCGTCAAGCGTGTCGAATATGGCAATGTCATCGTCGATCTCGGCCGTGGCGAGGCGATCATCCGCCGCGATGAGCTGATTCCGCGCGAAAACTACAAGTATGGCGACCGCGTCCGCGCCTATGTCTACGACGTGCGTCGCGAGCAGCGCGGCCCGCAGATCTTCCTGTCGCGCACCCATCCGCAGTTCATGGCGAAGCTGTTCACCATGGAAGTGCCGGAAATCTATGACGGCATCATCGAGATCAAGTCGGTCGCCCGCGATCCGGGCTCGCGCGCCAAGATCGCCGTCATCTCGCGCGATTCCTCGATCGATCCGGTCGGCGCCTGCGTCGGTATGCGCGGCAGCCGCGTCCAGGCCGTCGTCGGCGAATTGCAGGGCGAGAAGATCGACATCATTCCGTGGTCGCCCTCGGCCGCCTCCTTCATCGTCAATGCGCTGCAGCCGGCGGAAGTCGCCAAGGTCGTGCTCGACGAGGACGCCGAGCGCATCGAAGTGGTGGTTCCCGACGATCAGCTGTCGCTGGCCATCGGCCGCCGCGGCCAGAACGTGCGTCTCGCCTCGCAGCTCACCGGCTGGGATATCGACATCCTGACCGAGGCCGAGGAATCCGAGCGCCGCCAGAAGGAATTCGTCGAGCGTTCGGCGCTGTTCATGGAAGCCCTCGATGTCGACGAGATGGTCGGCCAGGTGCTGGCCTCCGAAGGCTTCACCAGCGTCGAGGAAGTCGCCTATGTCGACGCTGGCGAGATCGCCTCGATCGATGGTTTCGACGAAGACACCGCTTCCGAAATCCAGACCCGTGCCCGCGAATACCTCGAGAAGATCGAGGCCGAGCATGACGAGAAGCGCAAGGCGCTGGGCGTCAAGGACGAGTTGCGCGAAATCCCCGGCATCACCACCGCCATGATGGTGACGCTCGGCGAGGACGGCGTGAAGACGGTCGAGGATTTCGCCGGCTATGCCGCCGACGACCTGACCGGCTGGAAGGAACGCAAGGACGGCGAGACCAAGGTCTATCCGGGCGTGCTGGCCAATCACGGTGTTTCGCGCGCCGATGCCGAACAGATGGTGCTCAATGCCCGTCTCAAGGCCGGCTGGATTTCCGAAGACGAGCTTGCGGCCGAAGAAGCATCGGCTGACGAAGCCGTTGGTGCGTGAGGTGAAACCGCATCGCACACAACCCGCCCTTGGACGAGATGAACGATCGCACCTGCATCGTTACCCGCAAGCAGGCCGAACCGGATGATCTGATCCGGTTCGTCGTCGGCCCGGATTCGGCCGTCGTTCCCGATCTCAAGAGAAATCTGCCCGGCCGCGGTTGCTGGGTGAGTGCCGACCGCCTACATATCGACAAGGCGGCGGCCAAGAACCTTTTTGCCCGCGCCTTCAAGGCACAGGTGATCGTGCCGCCCGATCTCGGCGGCATGGTTGATGGGCTGCTTTCCAGATCCGCTCTGGGCATGCTGGGTCTCGCCCGCAAGGCAGGCGCGATTTCTCTTGGTGCCACCAAGGTTGAGAGTGCCGTGCGCGGCGGGCTGGCGCTTTTCGTGCTGCACGCGACCGAAGCGTCGGACGATGGCGTGCGAAAGATCAGCCAGGCGCGGCGGGCGACCGTCCATATTGGCGGTCCTTCCATCCTTGCCTACAAACTTTTCTCCGAGGCCGAGTTGAGCTTGGCATTGGGGGGTACAAATGTGATACATGCTGCCGTCCTCGCGGGAGACGCGGGTAAGGCGGTCCAGAAGCGCATGGTTGCGCTCGACCGATATCGGGGCGGTACCCCGGACGATCTGGCAATGCTTGCGGCCGTTGCTGACGAAGATGAGCCCGCAGAGGATATGGAATGAGCGATACGAAATCGGGCGACGACAAGACGTTGAGTGTTACACCGAAGAAGACCTTGACGCTGAAGCGCCCCGGCATGGAACAGGGCACCGTGCGCCAGAATTTCTCGCATGGCCGTACCAAGTCGGTCGTGGTCGAGACCAAGAAGCGCAAATTCTCCCTGCCCGGCGACAAGCCGGAGCCGGTTGCCGCTGCCCCTGTGCCTGTCTTCACGCCGAAGCCGCCGGTTGCCGCGGCCCCTGTCGTGCAGGAAGCGCCGAAGGCGCCGCCTCCGCCTCCGCCGCCCGCTCCCGTCGAGCGCAGCGGCATGGTGCTGAACGAACTGTCGCGCAGCGAAATGGAAGCGCGCCGCAGGGCGCTCGAGGGCTCGAAGGTCCGCGAGGTCGAAGACCGTCAGCGCGCCGCCGAAGAGGCCAAGCGCCGGGCCGAGGACGAAGAGCGCCGCAAGCGCGAGCGCGAGGAATCCGCGCGCCGCCAGGCCGAGGAAGAGGCGCGGTTGCAGACCGAGGCCGAATCGCGCCGCCGCGCCGAGGAAGAGGCACGCCGCCGCGCGCCGCTGGCCGCGGAACTGGCAACCGCGGACGAAGAGGAAGAAGTCAAGCCGAAGCGGGCTGGCGCCGGCGCGCCGGTGCGCCGCCTGGTCACGCCCGAAGTGGCGCGTCCGGCCAAGCCGACCAAGGGCGAGGAAGATCGCCGCCGTGGCAAGCTGACGCTGAATTCCGCGCTTTCCGACGAGGATGCGCGGGCCCGTTCGCTGTCGTCGATGCGTCGCCGCCAGGAGAAGTTCAAGCGCGCGATGCATAATGAGCCGCGCGAGAAAGTCATGCGCGAAGTGATCCTGCCCGAGACCATCACCATCCAGGAACTGGCGCAGCGCATGTCCGAACGTGCGGTCGATGTGGTCAAGTTCTTCATGAAGCAGGGCCAGATCCTGAAGCCGGGCGACGTCATCGACGCCGACACGGCCGAGCTGGTCGCCACCGAATTCGGCCACACGGTCCGCCGCGTTGCCGAATCCGACATCGAGGAGGGCCTGTTCAACATCGCCGACAATGCCGAGGACCTGGTGCCGCGTCCGCCGGTCGTGACCATCATGGGTCACGTCGACCACGGCAAAACCTCGCTGCTCGACGCCATCCGCAATGCCAATGTGGTCTCCGGCGAGGCCGGCGGCATCACCCAGCATATCGGGGCCTATCAGGTCGAGAAGAATGGTCAGAAGATCACCTTCATCGACACGCCCGGCCACGCCGCCTTCACGGCGATGCGTGCTCGCGGCGCCCAGGCCACCGACATCGCCATCCTGGTGGTGGCGGCCGATGACAGCGTGATGCCGCAGACGATCGAATCGATCAGCCATGCCAAGGCGGCCGGCGTTCCGATCATCGTGGCGATCAACAAGATCGACAAGCACGACGCCGATCCGCAGAAGGTGCGCTCCGAACTGCTGCGCCATGAGGTCTTCGTCGAATCGATGGGCGGTGAAGTGCTTGATGTCGAAGTGTCGGCGACCAAGGGCACCAATCTCGACAAGCTGCTCGAGGCGATCCTGCTGCAGGCCGAAATCCTCGACCTGAAGGCCAATCCGGATCGTACCGCCGAAGGCGTCGTCATCGAAGCGCAGCTCGACAAGGGCCGTGGCCCGGTTGCCACCGTGCTGGTGCAGACCGGCACGCTGATGCCTGGCGACATCCTTGTTGCCGGCAACGAATGGGGCCGCGTGCGCGCTCTGGTCAACGATCGCGGCGAGCAGATCAAGGAAGCGCCGCCGGCGATGCCGGTCGAGGTGCTCGGCCTTCAGGGAACCCCGCAGGCGGGTGACCGCTTCGCCGTGGTCAACAACGAGGCCCGCGCCCGCGAAATCACCGAGTATCGCCAGCGTCTGGCGCGCGAAAAGGCAGTGGCCAAGCATGCCGGCCAGCGCGGTTCGCTCGAACAGATGATGTCGCAGTTGCAGACGAGCGGGCTGAAGGAATTCCCGCTGGTCATCAAGGGCGACGTGCAGGGTTCGATCGAGGCGATCAACGCCGCGTTGGACAAGCTCGGCACCGACGAGGTGCGTGCGCGCATCGTTCATGCCGGCGCCGGCGCCATCACCGAAAGCGACGTCTCGCTGGCGGAAACCTCTGGTGCGGCCATCATCGGCTTCAACGTCCGTGCCAACGTGCAGGCACGGGCCGCGGCCGCGGCCGCGGGCATCGAAATCCGCTACTACTCGATCATCTACAACCTCGTTGATGATGTGAAGGCGGCTCTGTCGGGCCTGCTGTCGCCGGAGCGTCGCGAGACCTTCATCGGCAATGCCGAGATCCTCGAAATCTTCGACATCACCAAGGTCGGCAAGATCGCCGGCTGCCGTGTCACCGAAGGCAAGGTCGAGCGCGGCGCGGGCGTGCGCCTGATCCGCGACAACGTCGTCATCCACGAAGGCACGCTGAAGACGCTGAAGCGCTTCAAGGACGAGGTTTCGGAAGTCCCCGGCGGCCAGGAGTGCGGCATGGCCTTCCAGAACTACGAGGACATGCGCGTCGGCGACATCATCGAGTGCTTCCGCGTCGAGATGGTGACCCGGACGCTCTGAGTTCGCGTGACTTGTCGGTACCGGGCGGTGGTCGAAAGACCGCCGCCTAAAGCCTTTGAGAATGACCCGTTTGAGACATGCGGCGCGGTCCTATCCCGCGCCTCACGCTTTCAGGATTGAGAAAAATGCCCCGTCCAACCACATCCAGCCCGTCCCAGCGTATGCTGCGCGTTGCCGAACAGGTGCGCCATGCGCTCTCCGAAACCTTGCAGCGCGGCGAGATCATCGATCCGCTGATCGAAAACACCGTGGTTTCGGTCTCGGAAGTGCGCATGTCGCCCGACCTGAGGGTTGCCACCGCTTTCGTCTCGCCGCTCGGCGCAAAGGATACGGATGCGGTTGTCGAGGCGCTGAACAAGCATGCGAAATTTGTCCGGGGCCGTGTCTCCGGCGCCTTGCGGCAGATGAAATTCATGCCGGAGTTCCGCTTCAAGCTCGACACGTCCTTCGACAATTTCGCCAGGATCAACGATCTCCTGAAGTCGCCCGAAGTGGCGCGCGATCTCGATGCGGACGACGACAAGACCAAGGATGACGGGGCCAAAGACGACAGGGCCAAAGACGACAAGGACAGCGAATAATGGGGCGCCGCGGCAAGAAGAAGGGCCGGCCGGTTTCCGGCTGGGTGGTGCTGGACAAGCCGGTCGGCATGGGCTCGACCGAGGCCGTCTCCAAGATCAAATGGCTGTTCCAGGCGGAAAAGGCCGGCCATGCCGGCACGCTCGATCCGCTGGCGTCCGGCATGCTGCCGATCGCGCTAGGCGAAGCCACCAAGACCGTGCCCTATGTGCAGGACGGCGCCAAGATCTACCGCTTCACCGTCGCCTGGGGGCAGGAGCGCTCGACCGACGACCTTGAAGGGCCGGTGACCAAGAGTTCCGACCTGCGTCCGGCGGAAGCCGAGGTGAAGGCGCTGCTGCCAAAATACACCGGCCTGATCATGCAGACGCCGCCGCAATTCTCGGCCATCAAGATAGCGGGCGAACGCGCCTACGACCTCGCCCGCGAAGGCGAGACGGTCGACATTCCCGCGCGCGAGATCGAGATCGGCCGTTTGGATATCATCGAGCACCACGCCGATCACACCGTTTTCGAGGTTGAATGCGGCAAGGGTACCTATGTGCGCTCGCTGGCCCGCGACATGGGCCGCGACCTCGGCTGCTTCGGCCATATCAGCGATTTGCGCCGGGTCGAGGTCGAGCCGTTCACGTCTGAAGATTTCGTCACCATCGCCGAGCTCGAGGCGGCCCGCTTCGGCGCACCGGGCGAAGACAAGCCTGAGCCCGCCGACGATGCCGATGCGATTGACGTGCCGATAGACTTCGGCGCGATCGACGCGCTTTTGGTCGACACGTCAGCGGCTCTCGACTGCCTGCCGCAGATCGCCATCAGCGACGATGCGGCGACCAAGATCCGCCTCGGCAACCCCGTCATCATTCGCGGCCGCGATGCGCCTGTCGAGGCTGAGGAAGCCTGCGCGACGGCTCGCGGCAAGCTGGTTGCCATCGGCGCGATCGAACAAGGCATGTTCAAGCCCAAGCGGGTCTTTGCCGGTTGACGGCTCTCGGCTAACTTCACGTCGACTCTACCCTCGAGGGGCATATGGCTATGGCCGAGGCGGTGAAAAAGCGGGCGCCGGTGAAGACGAGGCGGCCGCCGGTCGGCGCTTCGCCGGGCACGCTGATTGCCGACCCGGCGGCGCGACGCTCCGAATTGCGGCTGACCTTGATCTCGCCGCAGAAGTTCAGGACCATCGACAATGCCAGCATCGACGACGTCAGTGCCAATTGCGACAAATGGCCGGTCATCTGGCTCGACTGTACCGGCCTCGCCAACATCCAGCTGATCGAAGAGATCGGCCGCATTTTCAACCTGCATCCGCTGGCCCTGGAGGATGTCGTCAACACCGGCCAGCGGCCGAAGGTGGATTTCTTCGAAGACCATGCCTTCGTCGTCGTCAGGATGATCGACGATGTCACCGCCCACCGCTACGAACAGATAGCCGTCTTCTTCGGCAAGAACTTTGTCGTCACTTTTCAGGAGCGGGAGGGCGATCCGTTCGACCCGGTGCGCAAGCGCATCGAAAGCTCGATGCCCAACCGCTTGCGTGCACGCGGTGCTGACTATCTTGCCTATGCGCTGATCGACGCCATAGTCGACAGCTATTTCCCGCCGATCGAAGCGGCCGGAGAAATGGTCGACGGCATCGAGGACGAGATGCTGCACACGCCGCACAAACACCAGATGAGGCAGCTGCATGAGTTGCGGCGTGACGCCAACGTGTTGAAGGGCGTGCTTTGGCCCATGCGCGATGCACTGGCGACGATGATCCGTAACGACGTGCCCTTTGTGAAAGCCGAGACCAAGGTCTTCCTCAACGACACGCTTGATCATTCGCTGCGATTGATCGAACTGGTCGAAAATCAGCGCGACATGCTGACCGGGCTGATCGAGATGCATCTGTCGCTGAGCCAGGCACGCACCAACGACGTCATCAGCTATCTCACCATCGTCTCGGTAATCTTCATGCCGCTCACCTTCCTGGTCGGCGTCTGGGGCATGAATTTCAGTCCCGATACCTCGCCATGGAACATGCCGGAACTGCGGGCCTACTATGGTTATCCGGCGGCACTCGTCTTCATGCTGCTTGTCGCGGTCGGCCTGATTGCCTTCTTCAAGTGGAAGAAATGGCTCTAAAGGCGACAAAACTTGGCATTTGGAGCTGAAAAGCCGGCTTGGTGAATTGGGCTGGTGTTTTGCCGGGAATTGCACTATATGCGCCGCAGCATTGCGCCACGACGCTTTGCTTGCACCGGCCCCTGCTGGACGACATCCCGGCTGAGGGCGACCCGTTTCCTCAAACTGATAAGGAAAAACACGATGTCGATTACTGCCGAGCGCAAAAAGGAATTGATGGGTGAATTCGCGACCGCCAAGGGCGATACCGGGTCTCCGGAAGTCCAGGTGGCCATCCTTTCCGAGCGCATCAAGAACCTGACCGACCATTTCAAGGACCACAAGAAGGATAACCATTCCCGCCGTGGTCTGCTCGCTCTCGTGTCCCAGCGCCGCAGCCTGCTTGATTACCTCAAGCGCAAGGACGACGCGCGCTATCAGACACTGATCGAGAAGCTCGGTCTGCGCCGTTGACGAATTGACCGGCGGGCTCTCTCAAGGAGTCCGCCGGTCGCGCATTCGAGCCGAGGACCAATCCGATCTCGAATGCAGGACTGGAGCGCCGCGCACCCCATCGGGATGCCGGACGGACGCTCCGCAAAGTTGAATTGCGCATGACGCGTTCCGCAAGCCGTGGGTTTCGGGGTCATGCGCGGGCCGATCGATCGATTGGCCATATCCGGCTTAGAGCGCGCAGAGGGCCACTCTAAGCCACCCATGGACGGTCATGGGGCAGGATTGCAGGACGCTCGTTTGGCCACCGTGCCGACAAAGCCGAGCCTCCCGTTGTCTTGCCCGTGGCTGCCCGAGAAAGGAAGCCAGAGGAAAGAGCACCCGCGCACGCTGAAACGGCGCGGCCCTTCCTCATACAAAGGACAAGACATGTTCAATCAACACAAAGTGGAAATCGAATGGGGCGGCCGCCCGCTCATCCTCGAAACCGGCAAGATCGCCCGTCAGGCTGACGGCGCCGTGCTCGCCACCTACGGCGAGACCAAGGTTCTGGCCACCGTCGTTTCGATGAAGGAGCCCAAGCCCGGCCTCGATTTCTTTCCGCTGACCGTCAACTACCAGGAAAAGACCTATGCCGCCGGCAAGATCCCGGGCGGCTATTTCAAGCGCGAAGGCCGTCCGAGCGAAAAGGAGACGCTGGTTTCGCGCCTCATCGACCGCCCGATCCGCCCGCTCTTCGCCGACGGCTACAAGAACGACACCCAGATCGTCGTCACCGTCGTCCAGCATGACCTCGAGAACGATCCGGACATCCTGTCGATCGTTGCCACCTCGGCCGCTCTGACCCTGTCGGGCGTTCCCTTCATGGGCCCGGTCGGCGGCGCACGCGTCGGCTACATCAACGGCGAATACGTCCTCAACCCGCACATCGACGAAATGCAGGAATCCAAGCTCGACCTCGTCGTCGCCGGCACCGCCGACGCCGTGCTGATGGTTGAGTCGGAAGCCAAGGAACTTGGCGAAGAGCTGATGCTCGGCGCCGTCATGTTCGGCCACAAGGGCTTCCAGCCGGTCATCGACGCCATCATCAAGCTGGCCGAAGTTGCCGCCAAGGAGCCTCGCGACTTCACCGCGCCGGACTACTCAGCGCTTGAAGCAGAGATGCTGAAGATCGTCGGCGACGAGCTCAGCAATGCCTACAAGATCACCGACAAGCAGCAGCGCTATGCTGCCGTCGACGCCGTCAAGGCGAAGGTCAAGGCAGCCTTTGCTCCGGCCGAAGGCGAAGACGCCAAGTACACCTCCGAGCAGATCGGTTCGGTGTTCAAGGAGCTCCAGGCCAAGGTCGTGCGCTGGAACATCCTCGACACCGGCTCGCGCATCGACGGCCGCGACCTCAAGACGGTCCGCAAGATCGTCTCGGAAGTCGGCGTCCTGCCGCGCACCCATGGTTCGGCGCTGTTCACCCGCGGCGAGACCCAGGCGCTGGTCGTTGCCACGTTGGGCACCGGCGAAGACGAGCAGTACGTCGATTCGCTGACCGGCATGTACAAGGAGAAGTTCCTCCTTCACTACAACTTCCCTCCCTACTCCGTCGGTGAGACCGGCCGCATGGGTTCGCCGGGCCGCCGCGAAATCGGCCACGGCAAGCTCGCCTGGCGCGCCATCCGTCCGATGCTGCCCTCCGCTGACCAGTTCCCCTACACGCTGCGCGTCGTCTCGGAGATCACCGAGTCCAACGGCTCGTCCTCGATGGCCACCGTCTGCGGCACCTCGCTGGCGCTGATGGATGCCGGCGTGCCGCTGGCCAAGCCCGTTGCCGGTATCGCCATGGGCCTGATCAAGGAAGGCGAGCGCTTCGCCGTGCTCTCCGACATCCTTGGTGACGAGGATCACCTCGGCGACATGGACTTCAAGGTTGCCGGCACCGCCAACGGCATCACCTCGCTGCAGATGGACATCAAGATCGAGGGCATCACCGAGGAGATCATGAAGATCGCGCTGGACCAGGCCAAGGACGGCCGCCAGCATATCCTCGGCGAAATGGCGCATGCCCTGACCGGCGCCCGCCCGGAACTCGGCGAGTTCGCGCCGCGCATCGAGGTCATGCACATCCCGACGGACAAGATCCGCGACGTCATCGGTTCGGGCGGCAAGGTCATCCGCGAGATCGTCGAGAAGACCGGCGCCAAGATAAACATCGAGGACGACGGCACGGTGAAGATCGCTTCCTCGAACGCCAAGGAGATCGAGGCGGCGAAGAAGTGGATCCACACCATCGTCGCCGAGCCGGAAGTCGGCGAAATCTACGAAGGCACGGTCGTCAAGACCGCCGACTTCGGCGCTTTCGTCAACTTCTTCGGTCCCCGCGACGGTCTGGTCCACATCTCGCAGCTCGCCAATGAGCGCGTCGCCAAGACCTCCGACGTCGTCAAGGAAGGCGACAAGGTCTGGGTCAAGCTGATGGGCTTCGACGAGCGCGGCAAGGTCCGCCTGTCGATGAAGGTCGTCGACCAGGCCACCGGCAAGGAGATCGTGCGCGACAAGAAGGCCGAAGGCGAAGAAGACGCCGCCTGAGCGATCTGACAGAAAAATCGAAGCGGGCGCGGCTTATGTCGCGCCCGTTTTCGTTTGGAGCAGTTCCAGGAAAGTATGAAGCGCTTTCCCCCGGGAATTGCGTAAGACTCTGGGAGCATTTCTATGCCCGCTGAAGCGCTGAAGACGCTTTTCCATCCGTTCGAGGCTGAGGCTCTTGCCTTGCCGCGAAAGGGCGAGCGTATCCTCTTCCTCGGCGCCGAGCCCGGCCCGCGCTTGCCGTCGGGGTTCGAGGCCACGCTGCATCTCGTACAGAGTTTTCGGCCGCATTTCCGCGCGTTGCAGGCGGCGGGCTTTACCGTCACGCCGCGAACCGAGGGCGACGGCTTTGATGCCGCCCTGGTGCTCGCCGGCCGTCATCGCGGCCAGAACGAACTGCGTATCGCCGAGGCGCTCGAGCGCGTGGCGCCGGGCGGACTTGTCGTCGTCGCCGGCGGCAAGGACGACGGCATTGCCAGCCTGCGCAAGCGCGTCGACGAACTCGTGCCGCTCGACGGCCATATGCCGAAATATCACGGCATCGCCTTCTGGCTGCACCGCCCTGCGGACATGCGGGCCGCCGCCACGCTTCGCGCCGCCAATCCCACTATGCTGATCGAGGAGCGGTTCCGCACCGCACCCGGCATGTTCTCCTTCGACCGCATCGACGCGGGTTCGAAACTGCTGGTCGACAACCTGCCCGGCGACCTGCGCGGCAATGCGGCCGATTTCTGCGCCGGTTGGGGTTATGTGGCCGCTGAGATGGCTGCCCGCTCGCCAGGCTTGTCGGCGCTTGATCTTTACGAAGCCGATTTCGATGCGCTGGAGGCGGCCAAGGGCAACCTCGCCAACACAGTGGCGCAAGGCTTCTTCTGGACGGATCTGCTCGCCGAGCCTGTCGAGCGCCGTTACGACGTCATCGCCATGAACCCACCCTTTCATCGCAGCCGTGCGGCCGAGCCGGAGATCGGCGCCGGTATGATCCGCGCGGCGGCCAAGGCGTTGAAGCCAGGCGGCAGGCTGTTCATGGTCGCCAATCGCCAGCTTCCCTACGAGCCCGTGCTGTCGGCCGCTTTTGCCAGCCACGCGGAGCTTGCCCGCGACGGCATGTTCAAGGTGTTTGTCGCGTGTCGTTGAAACGGGGCGGTATCGCCTTCAGTGCAGGTTGGCGACGCGCCGGACCTCGTCGGTCGCGTGCTCGTCGCCAAGCCTGAACTTGAGCGGCGCGGGCCGACCGAACAGGTAGCCCTGCACCACTTCGCAGCCGGCGGCCCGCAGGAGCGTCGCCTGGCTCTCGGTCTCGACACCTTCGGCGATGATGCTGACGCCGAGCGCGCGAGAAAGCCCGACAATGGTTGAGACGACGGCGCCGGAGCTGGAATCGGTATCGATGCGGCTGACGAAGGAACGGTCGATCTTCAGCTTGCCGAACGAGAAATCGATCAGGTAGCTCAGATTGGAATAGCCGGTGCCGAAATCGTCGACGGCGACCGAGATGCCCATTTCGGCAAGCTCTTTCAGGATGGCGGCCGCACGGTCGCGGTCCTGCATCATCGCCGTCTCGGTGACTTCCAGCTCCAGCCGCGACGGCTTGATGCCGGTGGCCCGCATGGTGTCGCGCACAACGCCGACGAAGTCTTTGGTCATGAACTGAACCGGCGAGATGTTGACGGCGACGAAACAGTCGTCGGGCAAATGCCGGGCGTCGCTGCAGGCCTTGCGCAGAACCCATTCGCCGATCGGGTTGATCATGCCGGTTTCCTCGGCGATCTGGATGAACTCCATGGGCGGGATCACGCCGCGTTCGGGATGATTCCAGCGGATCAGCGCTTCATAGCCGATGATACGGCCGGTCGGCAGGTCGAGCTGCGGCTGGTAGTGGAGGTCGAAGTCTCCCCGCTCGAAAGCGGTGTGCAGTTCGGATTCGACCCATTGCCGATAATCGGCGACACGCCCCATTTCGCTGTCGAAGACCGACCAGTTGCCGACCCCGCCGGCGCGCGCATTCTGCAGCGCCAGGTTGGAGCGGCGCAGGAGAAGCACCGGATCGACGCCGTCCTTGGGCATGGCCACGATACCCACCGACAGGCTCACCGATTGCTGATGGGTGCTCAGTTCATAGGGCTCCATCATTTCGTCGATGAGCCTTTCGACCATGCTCTCCATCGTTCCCTGGATCTGATGATCCGCAAGCAGCACCGCGAACTCGCCGGCGCCGATACGCCCGATCAGGGCGCGTGGGGGCACGCAGGCCTGTAGCCGCCTGGTGAAGGCGCGGATCAACTCGTCGCCTTGCGTATAGCTGATGGCGTCGTTGATCTGCTTGAACCGGTCGATGTCGATGTCGATCAGGAACACCGGCTCCCCGGTCCGGCTTGTCGCGCATGCCGCCTCGGCGACCTTGCCGACCATCGCCGGGCGCGCCAGCAGGCCGGTCAGCTTGTCGAAATGGGTTTCGTTGAAGACGAAATCGGCCGATTCATCGACGCCGGCGAAGAACGACATGGCCGCCACCGACGCCGCCAGCGCGCAAAGCGCTGCCATGATCGCGACCATCATGTCCATTGATATGCCGGCAAAGCCGTCGCCTAGACCGTGCTTCAGGCCCCAGATGCCAAGCACGAAACTGCCAATGCCCGAACTTGCTATCGTGAGCAGTCGGAACACCGGTGTTCGCTTCGGGTTGCTGACGGCAGGCATTCAAAGGTCCCCAGATTACGGGACTCTATAGCGGAAATCTTCTTAAAATGAGTTTCCGCGAATATATCCAATTTTACTGGAGAAGATTATTCTCTTTACTGGAAAAATGGCCATTTTCCGAAACGGTTGCCCAAAGCGGGTCGCCTTGATCCGTTTCCGGACTGGTTAACCATCCGTCTGCTTCAACTCGTCGAGCGTCGGCATCGAGACGATGTGATAGCCGGAATCGACATAGTGGATTTCGCCGGTGACGCCCGAGGAGAGGTCGGACAGCAAATAAAGCGCCGAACCGCCGACCTCGTCGATGGTCACCGTGCGGCGCAGCGGCGAGTTGCGCTGCTGGTAGGAGAACATGTGACGGGCGTCCGAAATGCCGGCGCCGGCGAGCGTGCGCACCGGGCCAGCCGAGATGCCGTTCACCCGGATGCCGCGCGGACCGTAGTCGTTGGCAAGGTAGCGCACGCTGGCCTCGAGGCCGGCCTTGGCGACGCCCATGACATTGTAGTTCGGCATGACGCGGACCGAACCGGCATAGGTCAGCGTGATCATCGAGCCGCCATCCGTCATCAGTGCCGCGGCGTTGCGGGCCACCTCGGTGAAGGAGTAGCAGGATATCACCATTGTGCGGACGAAATTGTCGCGGCTGGTGTCGGCGTAGAGGCCCTTCAGCTCATTCTTGTCGGAAAAGCCGATGGCGTGGACGACGAAGTCCAGCCCGCCCCATTCCTTGCCGAGCGTCTCGAACGTGGCGGCGACCGAGGCGCTGTCCTCGACATCGCAGGGAACGACCAGCGAGGCGCCGAGCCTGTCGGCCAGCGGCTTGACCCGGCGGCCGAAGGCCTCGCCCTGGTAGGTGAAGGCGAGCTCCGCCCCATGTTCGGACAATTTCTGGGCAATGCCCCAAGCTATCGAATGATCGTTGGCAACGCCCATGACAAGCCCGCGCTTGCCCTTCATCAATCCGTCCATGGCAGGCAATCCTCTTAGAAAACCGCTGGCCTTAAGCGGAATAGCGCTGGAAAACGAGCGTTGCGTTGGTGCCACCGAAACCGAAGGAATTTGACAGGACGGTGTCGATCTTGGCGTTGTCGATGCGCTTGCGCACGATCGGCATGCCTTCGAATTCGGGGTCGAGGGTCTCGATATGGGCGCTCTCGCCGATGAAGCCGCCTTGCATCATCAGGATCGAATAGATGGACTCCTGAACGCCGGCCGCGCCCAGCGAATGGCCGGTCAGCGACTTCGTCGAGGTGATGAACGGCATCTTCTCGCCGAACACCTCGCGGATGGCGCCCATTTCCTTGGAATCCCCAACCGGCGTCGAAGTGCCATGGGTGTTGATGTAGTCGACCGGCGTTGAAACCGTCGCCAGCGCCTGGCGCATGCAGCGGACCGCGCCTTCGCCGGAAGGGGCCACCATGTCGTAGCCGTCAGAAGTCGCGCCGTAGCCGACGATCTCGGCGTAGATCTTGGCGCCGCGCGCCTTGGCGTGTTCAAGTTCCTCCAGGATGAGCACGCCCGCGCCACCGGCAATGACGAAGCCGTCGCGATTGGCGTCATAGGCGCGCGATGCGGCGGAAGCCCGGTCGTTGAACTTCGACGACATGGCGCCCATGGCGTCGAACAGGTCCGACATCGTCCAGTCGAGATCCTCGTGGCCGCCGGCAAACATGACATCCTGCTTGCCCCACTGGATGAGCTCATAGGCGTTGCCGATGCAATGCGCCGAGGTCGAGCAGGCCGATGAGATCGAATAGTTGACGCCGTGGATCTTGAACCATGTGGCCAGCGTTGCCGACGCGGTCGACGACATCGCCTTTGGCACGGCGAAGGGGCCGATGCGCTTGGGGCTGCCGTTCTTCAGCGTGGTTTCGGCCGCCTCGACGATGGTGCGGGTGGAGGGGCCGCCCGAGCCCATGACGATGCCGGTGCGATCATTGGTGATGTCGCTTTCGCCAAGGCCCGCATCGGCGATCGCCTGGTCCATGGCGACGTGGTTCCAGGCCGCGCCCTGGCTCAGGAAGCGCATCGCGCGGCGATCGATCATGGCGGAGGGGTCGAGCGTCGGCGCGCCCCAGACCTGGCAGCGGAAGCCGTGCTCGGCGAAGGAATCGGAAAAGCTGATGCCGGATCTGGCGTCATGCAGCGAGGTCTGTACCTCGTTGGCATTGTTGCCGATCGACGACACGATGCCGAGGCCTGTGACTACGACACGTCTCATTCGCAACTCCTTCCAGGGATGCTGGCCAGTGGGTCGGCCACGGGTGCGGTCAAGCGACCGCCGACTGCTTGGACAGACCGACCTTCAGGTCCGTCGCCGCATATATGGGCTCGCCATCCGCCTTCATCCAGCCGTCGGCGATGCCCAGCACCAACCGGCCGCGCATGACGCGCTTGAAATCCACGCCATACTCGACCTTCTTGACCGACGGCGTGACCATGCCCTTGAACTTGACCTCACCGGTCGACAGCGCCATTCCCTTGCCAGGTTCGCCGAGCCAGCCGAGGTAGAAGCCGGTCAACTGCCACAAGGCGTCCAGACCGAGGCATCCTGGCATGATCGGATTGCCGATGAAATGGCAGGCAAAGAACCAAAGATCCGGCTTGATGTCGAACTCCGCACGGATAAAGCCCTTGTCGAAGGCGCCGCCGGTCTCGCTGATCTCGGTGATACGGTCGAACATCAGCATCGGCGGGTAGGGCAGTTGGGCATTGCCCTCTCCGAACAACTCGCCGCGGGCGCAGGCCAGCAATTCTTCGTAGTCGTAGCTGGATTTACCCGCCATCAATCTCGTCCCCATATCGTCCGGGCGGTAGCGCGCCCTTGTCGTTGGTGTCCTAACACAATCTGTTTCAGGCCGGAAACCGGCGTTTGCGCTTAACCCGCAAGTCCGCCCGGGTCAATGCGCGCTATTGATCGCATTCGGCCGACAGAATATATGTCAACAGGGATCCGGTTTCGGCAGACATTCATTTTTTTGCCATTCTGGGCGTGTCTTGAAGCGGGACTGTTGGCTTGGAAGACCAGATGGACCGGGGCTGCCGGAAGGAAAATGTCGCTGTGGACAAGCGGGTGCGTGAAGCCGGCCTGAGGCCGACACGGCAGCGTATTGCGCTGGCCGACCTGCTTTTTGCCAAGGGCGATCGCCATCTCTCGGCCGAGGAACTGCACGAGGAAGCGCTGGCCGCCGGCGTGCCGGTGTCGCTGGCCACGGTCTACAACGCGCTCCACCAGTTCACCCAGGCAGGGCTGCTGCGCATCCTCGCCGTCGAAGGCGCCAAGACCTATTTCGACACCAACACCTCCGACCACCATCATTTCTACGTCGAAGGCGAAAACCGGATTTTCGACATCGCCAACGGTCCGGTGACGGTCACCAACCTGCCGGATCCGCCCGAGGGCATGGAAATCGCCAATGTCGACATCGTCGTGAGGCTGCGCCCCAAGCGGCAGGAATGACCGGCGAGAGCCCGGAATGGTCGGCAATGCCAGAATAATACATCAGGGATGAAGCCCCTCGACCTGATAGTCCGGCTCGAATGGGCTGTCGTAGCGGCCGCCGCGATCGTCTTCTACGCCTGGTCAGGCGGTTCCTGGTGGCTTTTCGGATTGCTCATCCTGGCGCCGGATCTGTCGATGTTCGGCTACCTCGGCGGGCCGCGCATCGGCGCCATCGCTTACAACGCCTTGCATATCCTCATCGTACCGGTGCTGCTGCTGCTCGTCGGGTATTTGTCAGGTCATACGGTCGCGATCGCGGTCGCACTGATCTGGATCGCCCACATCGCCATAGACCGCGCACTGGGCTATGGCCTGAAGCTGTCAACCGGTTTTCAGGACACCCACCTTGGCCGTATCGGGCACAAGCGGGACGACCTCAGTCCTTGACCCGCTCGCCGGGATAGGCGCCCCAGACCGCGGCCTGGGCGAGCCAGCCGGTGTGGCCGTCAAGCGTCATTTCGCACCATTGGCCGTCACAGGACTTGATCGTGCCCATGACGCCCGGCTCGACGATCGCCACCACGCTGGCATCCTTGTTGGGGCTTTTCATAAGGTTGATCTGGGCGCCCTTGCCGCGCTGCCACGGCGCGATGATGGCGGTGCGCCGGCCTGAGAGCATCGACTGGTTGATCCAGCCTTCCGAACCGTCCGCATCGCGGACGCGGCGCCAGGTATCGAATTCCTGGATGACCTCCATCGGCAGGCCGGCCTTCACATACATCCAATTGACGGAGTAGTTGGCGCCCGGGCCGACGCGCGAGTTGACGCGCGCCGGCTTCAGGCTGACGAATCGCGGCAGCGGCAGGCCGCTTGGGCCGAGCGTGACGACACCCTGGGCGGGTGCGGCCGCGCCCTGCGCCGCGGCGAGCGGGGAATAGAGGAGAGCGCCGAGAAATGCTGCGCTGAGGGCCAGGCGAAGCGACGCGAAACCAGACACTTTCGTTCCTTTCGGCGCCGGCCCGGTGGCCTCGGCGCCCCTTTTTCTTTGTCTTCGGCGGCACCGCTTGTTACATGGGTAAAATCGGCTACCGCGACCGGCTTTCAGTTTCGCCGGTCTTGGTTAAAGAGGTCTCAACGAGGGAAACAATGGCAGGCAAAAAGAAGCCTCTCGTGGTCATCACGCGAAAGCTGCCCGACCCGGTCGAGACCCGCATGCGCGAGTTGTTCGACGCCAGGCTGAATGTCGAGGACCGGCCGATGACGCAGCCGGAACTGGTCGCCGCGGTCAAGGAAGCCGACGTGCTGGTGCCGACGGTGACCGATCACATCGACGCGGCGCTGATCGCCCAGGCCGGCGAAAATCTCAAGCTGATCGCCAATTTCGGCAACGGCGTCGACAAGATCGACGTGGAGGCGGCGGCCAAGAAGGGCATCACCGTCACCAACACGCCCAATGTGCTGACCGAAGACACCGCCGACATGACCATGGCGCTGATGCTGGCGGTGCCACGCCGGCTGGCGGAAGGCGCCAACGTGCTCACCGGCGACAAGAAATGGGCCGGCTGGTCGCCGACCTGGATGCTTGGCCGCCGCATCTGGGGCAAACGGCTCGGCATTGTCGGCATGGGCCGCATCGGCACGGCCGTCGCCAGGCGAGCCAAGGCCTTCGGCCTTTCCATCCACTATCACAACCGCCATCGCGTTCTGCCGGCGGTCGAGGACGGGCTGGAGGCGACCTATTGGGAGAGCCTCGACCAGATGCTGGCCCGCATGGACATCATCTCCGTCAATTGTCCGTCGACGCCCGCGACCTTCCATCTTCTGTCGGCGCGGCGGTTGGCGCTGCTGCAGCCGACGGCCTATGTCGTCAACACCGCGCGTGGCGACATCATCGACGAGGAAGCGCTGGTCAAGCTGATCCAGGACGGCAAGATCGCCGGCGCCGGCCTCGACGTCTACGAGCACGAGCCGGCGCTCAATGCCAAGCTGCTCAAGCTCGCCGCCAGGCATAAGGTCGTGCTTTTGCCGCATATGGGCTCGGCGACGCTCGAGGGCCGCATCGATATGGGCGAGAAGGTCATCATCAACATCAGGGCCTTCGTCGACGGTCACCGCCCGCCGGACCGCGTGCTGCCGCTCAGAACCTGACCGCATCGCGGCGGCGCTTCCTGTTCATTCTTCAAATGCAAGCCAAGGCTTACGAAAGAGCCTTGCGCATGGTGATCGATGTCGGCCTGGCGTAGCCTTCATGCGCCGTCCGCCCGGTCTCGTGAAAGCCGAGGCGGGCAAAGGCGACGTGATTGGCGGTGAGCTCGATCCGTGTCTGCAGCTCCAGTGCCGCCTTGCCGCGGTCGAGCGCGAGAATTTCGACCGACTGCATCAGCCTTCGGCCGATGCCTTGCCCTTGGCAGTCCGGGGCGACGGCGAGCTTGCCGACGTAGAGATCGTCAGCCCTCTCCTGGGCAAAGACGCAGCCGACGATCCTGTCGCCGTCGAGAGCCACGAAACCGGTCTCGCGCCGGGCCTTGTCGTGCAATGTGTCTGGCGTGAGCAGGTGAGCCGAGGACGGCGGGTCGATGACGCCGTCCATGAAGGCGAAGGCATGCATGATCAGGGCGAGCACTTCATCCCAGCGGCCGAAATCGGCAGGAATGCGGTCGATCGAGAGGGGCACGGTCCGCTCCAAGATCAGCGCCTGGCGTAGCGGATCGTCTCGAAGCGCGCGGCGAGCGCGTCATAGAGCAGCAGCCGGCCGACCAGCGGCTCGCCGATGCCGGTGATCAGCTTGATCGCCTCCATCGCCTGCAGCGTGCCGACGACGCCGGTCAAGGCGCCAAGCACCCCGGCCTCGGCGCAGGACGGCACCAGGCCCGGCGGTGGCGCCTCGGGAAAGAGGTCGCGATAGCCCGGATTGGGCTTGCCGTCCTTGCCGACCTCGAAAGGCTTCAGCACCGTCACCGAGCCGTCGAAGCGGCCGACGGCGGCATGCACAAGGGGTTTACGCGCGCTCGCGCAGGCGTCAGCCACCGTATAACGGGTTTCGAAATTGTCGGAACCGTCGACCACCATGTCATAGCGGGCGACGAGGGCAGGGGCGTTGTCCGCGCTCAGCCGGAAGGTGTGCGTCTCGACCGCGGTGTTGGGATTGATGCGGGCGATTGCCGCCCTGGCGCTTTCGGTTTTCAGCGTGCCGACCGTATCGGTGGCGTGGATAACCTGGCGCTGCAAATTGGAAAGCGACACGGTGTCGTCGTCGACAATGCCGAGCGTGCCGACGCCGGCCGCCGCAAGATATTCGAGCACCGGCGCACCCAACCCGCCGGCGCCGATCACCAGGACGCGCGCCTGCTTGAGCTTCTGCTGGCCCGCGCCGCCAACCTCCGGCAGCACGATGTGGCGGGCATAGCGTTCGATCTCGTCGGCGGTGAGCGCAGTGGTCATGTCGCGACCATACAGCGGCCGAAAAACCTTGTCAGGCGTCTTCGGTTGGCCCAACCGTGCCGTGGTCGACGGTCAGGAATTGCGCACGCCCCTTCAGGCTGGAGAACAGCGCGGCATCGGTTCCCGTCATGAAGGCCTGGCAGTTCAACTCCTCGAGGATCGAAAACAGTGCCGCCCGCCGGCCGCCGTCTAGGTGTGCTGCGATTTCGTCAAGCAGCAGGATCGGCGTCAGGCCGGACATCTCGCCGGTCAGCCGCGCGTGCGAGAGTACGATGCCGACCAGCAAGGCCTTCTGCTCGCCGGTCGAGCAGAGCTCGGCCGGCATCGCCTTGGGCCGGTGCCGCACCAGGAGATCGGAACGATGCGGACCTTCGAGCGTTCGTCCCGCGGCGCGATCGCGATCACGGCCAGAGGCAAGAGCGCGGCGGAACCGCTCTTCGACATCGACTGCCGGTGCATTGGAAACCTCGGCTTCCAGATCGCCCGAAAGGCTGATGTCGGCCTGGGGGAACGGTCCCGTGTCGGGCAACCTGTCGATCATGGCGGCGAGCAGACGCACAAGTTCGGCGCGCGCCGCCGCAATGGCGACGCCGGTTTCGGCCATCTGCGTCTCGATCGCCTCGAACCAGCGATCATCGCGAGTCCCATCCGTAAGCAGGCGATTACGGCCACGCATCGCCTTCTCATAATCGAGGGCACGTTGGCCGTGGCCGGGATCGATCGCCAGCACCAGCCGGTCGAGAAAGCGCCGGCGATCCGCGGCCGGCCCGGTGAACAGCGCGTCCATGGCCGGCGTCAGCCACACCACGCGCAGCCATTCCAGCATATCTTCGGCCGATCGGGCAGTCGCGCCGTTGATGCGAACCCGCCGGCCGCCTTCGCCCTCGCCAACCGAAATGCCGGTGCCGATCTCGACCTGGCCGTCGGGTCCGTCAAGCCGGGCATGCAGGGCAAAGCCGCCATCGCCGCCTTCGCGCGCGACATCGGCGTAAGGGGCACGGCGCAGGCCACGCCCGGGCGTCAGAAAGGAAATGGCTTCGAGGAGGTTGGTCTTGCCGGCGCCATTGTCGCCGGAAAACACCACGGCGCCCGGCGCAAGATCGATCGCCAGCGCCGCATAGTTGCGGAAATTAGTAAGTGTTAGCTTACTTATATGCGTCTGTGCCGGCAACCGCTATCCGCCTGTAGAAGTGCCGCAACCATCGCTTCGTAGCCGGCCGGTCCTGTCACGGGCCTGATCGATACCCGCGCGGGCTATACTCGCATCGGCATCAGCACGTAAAGCGCGGTCTCGTCGGCCATGTCGTGGATCAGCGTCGGCGAACCGGCATCGGCCAGCATGAATTTGGCTTCCGTGCCGGTTAGTTGCGCGGCGACGTCGAGCAGATACTTGGCATTGAAGCCGATCTCGATCGGGTCAGACGAATAGTCGGCCGCCAGTTCCTCGGTGGCGCTGCCGGAATCCGGATTGTTGACCGCAAGCGTCACCTGGCCTTCGCTGATCGAAAGCTTCACAGCGCGGCCGCGTTCGGAGGAAATGGTCGAGACGCGATCGACCGCCGCGGCAAAGCTCTGGCGGTCGAGGATCAGCTTCTTGTCGTTGCCGGTGGGAATGACCCGCTGGTAATCGGGGAAGGTGCCGTCGATCAGCTTCGAGGTCAGGACCACGCTGCCGATGGTGAAGCGGATCTTGGTATCGGACAGTTCGGTGGTCACGGCGACATCCGGATCGTCGACCAGCTTCTGCAGTTCGCTCACCGTCTTGCGCGGAATGATGATGCCCGGCATGCCCTCGGAGCCCGCCGGCGCGTCGATTTCGGCGCGCGCCAGGCGGTGGCCGTCGGTCGCCACCGAGCGCAGCTTCAGCTTGCCGCCGACTTCATGCGTGTGCAGGTAGATACCGTTGAGATAATAGCGCGTCTCCTCGGTGGAAATGGCGAACTGCGTCTTCTCGATCAGGCCCTTGAGGGCAACCGAGTCGAGCCGGAAAATATGCGAGAAGGATCCGGCTGAAAGCTCGGGGAAGTCGGATTGCGGCAGACACTGCAGCCGGAAGCTCGAGCGGCCCGACGTCACCGTCATGGCGTTGCCGTCCTCATCGGTCTTCAGCATCACCTCGGCGCCGTCCGAGAGCTTGCGCACGATGTCGTAGAGCAGATGCGCTGGAACCGTCGTTGCCCCGCCACGCTCCACCTTGGCGGGCGTCGCTTCCGTCACCTCCAGGTCGAGGTCGGTCGCCTTCATTTCAAGGCTGGCGCCCTCGGCGCTCAGCAGCACATTGGACAGGATCGGTATCGTGTTGCGCCGTTCGACCACTCGGTGGACGTGGTTGAGCGACTTCAGGAGATTTGACCGTTCCAGGATAACACGCATGACGAAACAGGCTCGCTTGAAAGGATGAGCGGGTCTCCGGCTGGCGGCGCCCCGCGAAAGGTCTGAACAGGCTCAGAATCTGCGTAAACTGACAGGAAAAAGCCAGCAAACGCAAGCCCGCGCCACCGGTTCGGGCCGGCTGCGCAGGCTTTCTGGGGATAAAGGCAGCGAAGACCGCCGGCCAGGGTGCCGAATCCGGAATCCGGACCGTCACGAGGCTTGGTTTTGACGCAATTTCCAAGGGAAAGCGCTACGCGCTTCCCCCGGAAAACCGTTTCGCGCTTTTCCCGGAATTCCAGGCCGCGAGCCCATTTCGAACTCACGGCCGGGTAGGCAAGCCATTGAATTCCAGTGCGGTTCCGGCTTGCCCGTACCTGACCGGTCAGGCCTGGTCGTTGATCAGCCGTCGCAGCAGCTCAAGTTCCTGTGCCAGCGTGTTGTCGTTGCCGGAGAGATCCTCGATCTTGCGCACGGCGTGCAGCACCGTGGTGTGGTCACGACCGCCGAAACGCCGTCCGATTTCGGGCAGGGAACGCGGCGTCATCACCTTCGACAGATACATGGCGACCTGCCGTGGCTTGACGATGGTGCGCGTGCGCCGATTGGACAGCAATTCCGTCTTCGACACGTTGTAGTGGCGCGCCACGATGCGCTGGATATCCTCGATGCGGACCCGCTTCGGCTCACCCGTGCGATAGATGTGGCCGAGGATCTCGTCGATGCGGTCGATGGTGATCTGCGGCTCGAACGACTGCCGGAACAGCAGCTGGTTGAACGCGCCCTCCAGTTCGCGTCCGCTGCCGGTCACGGTGCGGGCGACGTGATTGAGGATCTCGTCGGAGATGTCGAGCGATGCATCGTCGATCCTGGCCGTGGCCAGGCGCAGTTTGAGCATGCCGAGACGCATGGCGAAATCAGGCGCCGACATTTCAAGCGCGACGCCGCCATTGAGGCGCGAGCGGACGCGCGGCTCGAGCGATTCCAGCTCGGACGGCGGCCGATCGGCGGCGACGACGACCTGCTTGGCGCTGTCGAGCAGCATGTTGATCAAATGGCAGAATTCATGCTGGATCGACTTGCCCTGCAGGAACTGCATGTCGTCGATGATCAACAGGTCGATATCGCGCAGCTGTTCCTTGAGCGTCAGCGCGTTGTTGTCGCGGATCGCCGTGGCGAAGCGCCACATGAAATATTCCGCGGTGAGATAGACGACGCGGGATTTGGGGTTCTGCTTCAGCGATTCCGCCGCGATGGCCTGCAGCAGGTGGGTCTTGCCGAGCCCGACGGTCGCGTGCAGGAAAAGCGGATTGAAGCGCACGGCGCTTGACTGCGATTCCGCCACGGCCTTGGCGGCGGCGAAGGCCACCCGGTTCGACGGCCCCTCGATGAAGGAGCCGAACGTGTAGCGCGGGTCAAGCGGTGAACCCAGCACATTGTGGCGGAACTCGCTCTCGACCGCCGCACCCGGGCGCGGCACTGGGGGGCGTTCCACCCTGCCGGGGCTCACGGTGCCGGCGGCCAGCGCCGTCTGCGTCTGTCGTGTCATCTTGCGCGCCGGCGCCAACTCCGGCTCGGCATGGCTGCGCCCCTGACGGGTGGCCGTGCGCACCACGATCTCGATCTTGAGGAGATCGGCATCCTCCTGCTTCCACAGTTCGGAGATGAGATCGAGATAATGGCCATTGATCCACGAGCGCAGGAACGCGGTGGGCACCGAGATGCGGACAATGCCCTTGGACGCTTCCGCGACCTTCATGCGGCCGAACCAGCTCGAATAGACTTCAGCCCCCAGACGCGCCTTCAACTGGGTCTTGACCCGGTCGAACTTCTGTTCCGCGTCGCTGGAGACCGCCATCTCGTTCGCTCCGATCAAAGTTCCAGGAAATGGGAGGTCGCCCGTAAGCTCCCTTTCGATGCCGCTCTGCATGATCGAGTTCCTTGTCTTTCTGTACCTG